>NZ_CVRM01000001.1 GCF_001258055.1 Phaeobacter italicus
AATTCTCAGTGACAATTTATAGGGCTACCGGGTCAGTTCTCAGTGACAATCAACATTATAGCAAATCAGCGGACATGCGGCGGGTCATTTCCGGAACAGAATTTCCAACTCCGGCGAGCCAGAGTTCCAAATCCGCATCTAAGTGACTGATTTTCCAAACGTCTTTTCTGTTAGTGGCGATCCCTGAAGGACTCGAACCCTCAACCTGCTGATTAGAAGTCAGCTGCTCTATCCAGTTGAGCTAAGGGACCGCTGGCGCCAGTTATGACAGGACCGGCGAGAGGGTCAAGCCGCCCTATCAAGGTCCAGGCGCATAAAGAGCGACCAAGGGTCGAATGTGTATCCTTCGAACGGATCGCATTCGACAAACCCATACCCCTCATAGAGTTTTCGGGCTGGGTCAAAATCGGAGGTTGAGCCGGTTTCCAGATAGATCGCGCGCGCGCCCTCTGCTCTGGCGTGGTCCAGCAGGAACTCAAGCATGGCCTTGCCCGCCCCGGTGCCGCGGGCTTCTGAGGCGGTGTGCATTGATTTCAGCTCGCAGCCATCATTCTGCAGGGTTTTGAGCGCCCCCATGGCAATCGCCTTGCCATCCTTGCGCAGCAGGAAAAACGCCACATCCGGCGCATCAAGCCCGCTGCCGTCCAGCGCATGGCAGCTCTCTTCGGGGGACTGGGCCGCCATCTGGTCAAGGTGGCGGCGGATCAGGGCAGCGGCTTCGGGATCACTGGCGCTGGCGCGCTGAATGTCGAACCCGGTCTTGGCTGCCCCGCTCATGATCAGTGGGTCCAGGGACCGCGGCGGTTGGTGGCGAAATTTTCGCCGTAGCCGCCTGCGCGGACATTGGCCTTGCGCACTTTGGGTTCGCTGACCACGGCGTCGATCCCGTGGGCCTCTGCGTATTCCAGCGCCGCTTCCTTGGTGTCAAAGCGCAGGCGCACCTGGCTCTGCGTGTCAGAGGAGGACGTCCAGCCCATCAGCGGATCTACTTCCCGCGCGCTGGAAGGAACGAAATCAAGAACCCATTTCCGGGTCTTTGCCATGCCAGAGGTCATGGCGTTCTTGGCTGGCCGATAAATCCGCGCTCGCATCGCAGTCTCCTCGTGAATCTTTGGCAACTATATGCGCTGAACAGCGGGTCCGGGCAAGGTGGCAAATGCCGCAGATTGCGCAGGTTCGGCAGGAAATCCGCCACTTTGCCCCTGTTTTGCGCCTCATGCTGGCAACCACACCGCGGCATCAGCGGTTGTGAAGCAAATCGCACTTGAATAAGAACAAAAACAGACCATCTACTGCCCCTAGCAGGAGACCCCGAATGCCCTATGCCCATTCTGACAAGTCCACCCCCACCATGGCAGAGCGCGCGCCCCAGCAGCGCCCCAAGCTGGAAGGTGGCAAGAAATTCGTGATGCACACCGAATTTGCCCCGGCAGGTGATCAGCCAGCGGCAATCAAGGAACTCGCAGGCGGCATTCAGGACGGCGAGCGCGATCAGGTTCTGTTGGGCGCCACCGGCACCGGCAAGACCTTCACCATGGCCAAGGTGATCGAGGAAACCCAGCGCCCGGCCATCATCCTTGCCCCGAACAAGACACTGGCGGCCCAGCTTTATGGCGAGTTCAAAGGCTTCTTTCCGGAGAACTCCGTCGAATACTTCGTCTCCTTCTACGACTACTACCAGCCAGAGGCCTATGTGCTGCGCTCGGACACCTATATCGAGAAGGAAAGCCAGATCAACGAGCAGATCGACCGGATGCGCCACTCGGCGACCCGCGCCCTGCTTGAACGCGATGACGTGATCATCATCGCGTCCGTCAGCTGCATCTACGGCATCGGCTCGGTCGAGACCTATTCGGCGATGACGCAGGATCTGAAGGTGGGCGAGGAATACGACCAGCGGCAGGTCATGGCCGACCTGGTCGCCCAGCAGTACAAGCGCAACGATCAGGCGTTCCAACGCGGCTCTTTCCGGGTGCGCGGCGACTCGCTTGAAATCTTCCCCGCTCACCTCGAAGACCGTGCCTGGCGGCTGTCCTTCTTTGGAGAAGAGCTGGAAGGCATCACCGAATTCGACCCCCTGACAGGCGAGCGGACCGGCACATTTGACCAGATCCGCGTCTATGCGAACTCTCACTATGTGACGCCGAAACCGACACTGAAACAGGCGGTGATTTCTATCAAGGAAGAGCTGAGGATGCGGCTCGACCACCTGGTTGGAGAGGGAAAACTCCTTGAGGCGCAACGCCTTGAGCAGCGCACCAACTTTGACATCGAAATGCTGGAGGCCACAGGCCACTGCAACGGGATCGAAAACTATTCGCGTTATCTGACGGGCCGCGCCCCCGGCGAGCCGCCCCCGACCCTGTTTGAATTCATCCCCGACAACGCGATTGTCTTTGCCGACGAAAGCCACGTCTCCGTTCCGCAGATCGGCGGCATGTACCGCGGCGACCACCGGCGCAAATTCACGCTGGCGGAACATGGCTTCCGCCTGCCGTCGTGCATGGACAACCGCCCGCTGAAATTCGAGGAATGGGACGCGATGCGCCCGCAGTCGGTTTTTGTCTCCGCCACGCCCGCAGCCTGGGAGATGGAACAATCCGGCGGCGTCTTTGCGGAACAGGTCATTCGCCCCACTGGTCTTCTGGACCCGGAGGTCGAGATCCGCCCGGTCGACATGCAGGTCGATGACCTGCTTGATGAGGTGCGCAAGGTCACAGAAAACGGCTTCCGGACATTGGTCACGACCCTGACCAAACGCATGGCCGAGGATCTGACCGAATACATGCATGAACAGGGCATCAAGGTCCGTTACATGCACTCTGACATCGACACGCTGGAGCGGATCGAAATCCTGCGCGACCTGCGCCTTGGCGCCTTTGACGTGCTTATCGGCATCAACCTCCTGCGCGAAGGTCTGGATATTCCCGAATGCGGACTGGTGGCCATTCTGGACGCCGACAAGGAAGGCTTCCTGCGGTCTGAGACCTCTTTGATCCAGACCATCGGTCGCGCCGCCCGCAACGCCGACGGCCGTGTGATCATGTACGCTGACCGGATCACCGGTTCGATGGAACGGGCGTTGAACGAAACCAACCGCCGCCGGGAAAAACAGATCGCCTATAACGAAGAACACGGCATCACCCCCGCCACCGTCAAAAAGAACGTGGAGGATGTGCTTGCCGGGCTCTACGAGGGCGATGTGGACATGAACCGCGTCACCGCCACCATCGACAAGCCAATGCATGGCGCCAACCTGGAGGCGCATCTTGCCGGTCTGCGTGAGCAGATGCGCAAGGCCGCCGAAAACCTGGAGTTCGAGGAAGCCGCCCGTCTGCGGGATGAGGTCAAGCGCCTTGAAGCGGTGGATCTGGCGGTCTCGGATGATCCGCTGGCACGCCAGTCTGCCGTCGAAGCCGCCGCCGCAGACGCCGTCAAATCCCGCGGCCGTTCGACCGCAGGCAAGGCCGGGACACGGGCCTATCGGGGCAAGTCGCAGAAGAAATTCTCCTGAGGCAGGGGAATTCCCCCGGCAATAGACCGGCCCTGCCACCCAGCGGCCCTCTCCCAGGGCTCCATCACGTAGTATCGCATAAAAAAGCCCCCTCCGGTCGGAGGGGGCTTTTTCGCGCCAAATCCCTGGGATTAGTTGGATTCAGCAACCTTCTCGTCATCAGCGTCTTCCGGCGGAGTGATTTCCAGACCCGGCACAGAAACCTCTGCCTCTTCCATGGTCACATCCACATCCGGGACCGGCACGGTGGCGGTTTCTTCGGTCACGGTCACAGAACCGACCTCTGCGTCAAATTCGGGGAGATTGCCCCCCTCAACGGTGACATCAACATCAGGCAGGCTTGCCTCTTCGGTCTGGTCGACATCGACCATGTACATGGCAAAACCCAGGGCGATTACGGCAACAATACCAAGAATAACAGCAGAAGTCGTTTTCATGACGTGGCTCCTTTCAATCAGCAGACACCAGCTCGGTGCGTCGAAAAGGAAACGGCCTGTCAAGCGGATTTGTTCCCAATTTTTTCTCCGGAACAATTTGCCGCACATTTCCGTTTATCTGTCAGACACGCAGAAATGGAGAGTAGAAATGGGTTATAGTATTCTTGGACTTATCATCCTGATTGCAGATATTTATGCGATTTATCAGGTCCTGACATCCGGCGCATCCACTGCCGCTAAGCTGATCTGGACCTTGGTTATTCTCCTGCTGCCGGTGATCGGCCTCATCGCCTGGCTGGTCGCAGGTCCCCGCGGAGGCGCCGCGCGGATCTAATCAGCAAAAAATGCTCTAAACAACAAAACGGCCTCGCAATATCATATTGCGAGGCCGTTTTTTTGCTTTCCCAATCGCCCACCCAGAATTTCGTCCGGGAATTCAAAAATCAAACAGGTCTTCCAAAAAACCACCGCGCTTTTTCTTTTTGTACCGTTTCTCGGAATAGTCGCGATATCCGCCGTGGCTGTCTTCGCGGTAATCCTGCTGGCGCGGCTCGGCGCGGGCGGGTTGTGGTGCGGCAGGCACGGCAGAGCGTTCGATGATCTTGTCCAATTCGCCCCGATCCAGCCAGACACCCCGGCACTTGGGGCAGTAGTCAATTTCCACCCCGGCGCGGTCGGTCATTACCAGCTGGGTTCCATCAATTGGACATTGCATATCTCTCTCCTCAAAACACGCTGTGCTGAGGATTTGGGAACGCGGGACCGCTGACGCAAGGGCAGGACGTGCCGCACCTTGCCGTGCATCGGCACAATCCCGCCACCAAGGACCAATCTGCGGTGTCAGCGCACCACATGCACCGCGCAGTTGGCGTGGCGCACCACCTGCGATGCGGTCGAGCCCAAAAGCAGATCCTGCATGCCCGGTCGGTGCGAGGCGATAATGATCAGATCCGGATTGTGGCTATCCGCCCAATCCAGAATGGAGCGACCTGAATGGCCCTCGATCAGCACGCCTTCGGCATTGGGCAGCGTTTTGGCCAGCCCGTCCAGTTCCGCCTGAACCGCAGTGCGCGCACCAGACAGGTAGTCTGCAGGAACATAGGAAATCGCATAGGCGGGGATCTGTTCGATCACATGCAACAGCGTGACCTTTGCATCCGGAGCAGACAGCAACCCGGCGAGCTTCATCGGCGCGCTGACGTCGCGGTCGGGATCAAACGAAATCGGGATCAGGATATTCTTGTACATCGCGGGTCTCCTCTGGCGGTTTTGCCCTCCCCCACATCCTGCGCCCACAAGACGCAGGATGCCTTGATCGAGATCATGGGCCCTAAACGGGAAACGCTGTACGGATCAAAAGGTTGCAGCGACCTCATACATGACCGGCTCAAAACTCCGGCACAGTTCGTTGATCTTGCGGTTGCGTTTGCGCATCTCCTCGCTGCGCAACATCGCCATGAAATCCTCACGCCTGCGCCACTGGGAATAATTGGCAATCCGGGTCTGTGCGTCATTCACATGCAGCCCCGCTGCAATGAACCCCGGCTGATGCGAGATGAACTCCGCGTAGGCCTCTGTCAGCGCATCCAGAAGATCCTGACAGGTGCCCGGTGTCATTTCAAAAGTGGTGATCACAGTCTGGGTTTCGCTGTTGGTGGTGATCGTCGGCATGGCGTTCTCCCTTTTGTGTCTTTTCAGCCTACGCCGGTTTTCCAAATCCCGCAGGATTTTTCGCGCTTTGGCGTCAGGGAGTCCGCTTTGCGGACACATTCATTTCGAGATTTGACTAAATTTTACTCAACCCTAGGTGTATTTAATGCAACACCGTAGGCTGACCTGTCTGACCCGATTGCTGATCGTCCTGCTGGCGCTGACCCTTGGGCCGGGGCCTGCGATGGCCGGGGCGTGGATGCAGCAGGAGGGAAAGGGATTTGCCGCAACCCATATCGTCTATCGCAAGGATCTGATTGCGCTTCAGGGGCTTGGTACCGGTCGCGACCTGCCGGTAGAGCTGGGATATTACGGCGAATACGGGCTGAATGCCCGCTGGACCCTTGGGGTGGACCTGAATGTCCTGCGCGGCGGTGATGCGCATGCCCTGCTGTTCCTGCGCTCCCCCCTGCCCCAGCTGGGCAAAACCCATGTGGCAGCAGAGCTGGCCCTGGGCACCAACCAACGCGAGGGGCGTTGGCTTGCGATGCAGCGGCTCACCCTGTCGTTTGGGCGCGGGTTTCAGGCCGATCTGGCGGGTCGTGACCTGTCTGGATGGATGGCGCTTGATCTGGCCCATGAATGGCGCAGCATGGGCCTTGAAACGACATGGAAACTGGACGCGACCCTCGGGCTCAACCGTCCCGGCCAGCTGGCACCGCTGTTGCAGATCGAAACCAGCAAGGGCAGCGCCGGATCCGCCACCAGCATCACCCCCAGCCTCCGCATCCCTCTTGGACCAGATAAGTTCTCGGCCAGCCAGGAACTGCTTCTTGGCATAGAGCACAAGCGCGCCGGTGGGGCGCGCTCGCTTGGGGTGAAGCTGGCGCTGTGGCACAGGTTCTAGCCCGATCACCCGGCTCAGCGGTCCACCCGCACCGTCAACTGCACGGTGCCGCGCACCGCCTCTGGCCAGGTCAGACGAACCTGATCGCGGCGGCTGCCAACCCGAAGCGTCGCATGAGGCAGGGCATGACGATCAGCTCCGCCGCTGACTTCGATCGGGCCAAGTGCGATGATCGCGTCCACCCCGCGGGCCTGTCCGCGAAACGGCAGCAGATCCTCGGTGTCAACCGTCCAGTCACGGGCAACACTGCCCTGCACATGTTCAACCCGCAGCGGATTGGCCACCGCGGCAGAGACATTGTGGTAGGTGTTACCCTCATAAAACACGTCACGGGTACGGCTGAAATCCAGATCGGCAAAGCTGGTGTCCACCCGCTCCGCCCGCTCGATACTGCCGTTGATAGAGCGGAATTTGTTGCCTGACACCGTCATCCCGTTCAGGAAATGCCCGCTACCAAAGGGTTTCACGACGATATAGCTGAACCAGGGCGCGACATCGCCGCTCAGGAACACATTGTCCGTGATCGACAAGGCGCTGAAGGAAAAGCCAGAGCTGAAGTCAGGCCGCGCATCGCGTTCGTTGGTCCACTCCACAAAACAGTTGTCGATGTAGTTGTCCGACACAGTAGACGCGCAGTTGGTGCTGGTCAGGATCAACCCGGCAGTCCGGATGCCATCGGCAATGGTATCGCCCTGAAAGAAATGATTGCCCGTCACGGTCTGGTTCTGCCCGCCAAGCAGCGCAAAATGGCGGAACTTTGTCGCCCGGTTGTTGCGCAATTTGGCGTCATTTGCGTTTACATTCAGCGCGATAGAGGTGCGGTCTGCCACATCAAGCGGCTCTTCGTCAGAGAGGAACTGGCAATTGTCCACCAACATCCCCTGACACCCCGACCCGATCGAGGTGATACCCCGGTCCTTGGGCCGTGAGATAAAGCAGTGATCCAGGCTGAACACCGTCCCCGCAGGCGCAAGCCGAAGCGCACTGCACCGCCCTTCGCACTGCAATTCGACCTCTGTCATGCCAAATTTGCTCAGCGCGCTGAACCCGCTGAAATCCAGCATGTATTTGAAATCACGGAAGGTGAATACCTGTGTGCCCTCTGCATCAAACAGCGGTGCCGTCAATGTCAGCTCCTGCGCGCCAATATTCTTGTCCCGCACATAGATCTCGCGGCCAACCCCGGCCCCCTCGACCAGCGCGCCTACCGGAATATTGGCGATATTGGCCACGTTGGTCAGTTTGCGGCTATTGCTGGCACTATAGCTGGCCTGCGCGCTCATCACGTCCGTGTCCCACGCGGCAGAGCTCGCCGCCTCCAGCTGGCCATTGCGGATCACACGCCGCGTGGCATAGCTGGTCTTGTTGGGAACCGCCGCCTGCATGTCCACTGGCCCGCTCAGCCGGACCTTTCGGCCACAAAGATCGAGCGATTCATGATCCGCGTTGTTCAGCAGGGCCTGAAACGCCTTCTTGAACCCCAGCTCTTCCTCTCCGAAAATTGCGGCGTAGGTCGGGAAATCAAAGCTGCGGGTCAGCAAAAGCATACGATTGGTCGGCATGCGCACCGTGCCCTGCACCTCAACCGGATGGGTCAGCGTCACGGTGTCCGCGAGATAGAACTCTCCCGCGGGGATCAGAATGCGCCGCCCCGCCGCCGCTGCATCTGCGGCCTCAAACGCGGCGGTATTGTCGGTGCTGCCATCGCCCACCGCGCCAAAATCTGTTACATCCACCAGACTGATCATGTCGCGCAGAAAAACGCCCGTCACGTCCTCGACCACGATATCGTCGATCCGCACAACCCCACCGTTTGGCCCCGTAAGATCAAGCCCGACATGCGCAAACCCCGCCTCGCGCCCCCAGGCCATATCCACCCCGCCCCGCAGCCCGGTGCCGATGATAGCGCTGATTTCAACAACCTCGCCATAGGTGGAGAGACTGGTTGCAGCCCCCGTTTCCACAACGCCGCCGAGATGGCCACCACCGCTGGCCCCGGCCCAGGCTGCGATCCGGACGCTCGGCAACGCCCCGCTCAGCACCTTGATCCGCGCGCGCACCTGCAAATAGCAACCGGGGATCAGAGGCGTCTGGATCATGCTGCGCAACTTTTGCAGGCTTGTGGTTTTCTGCAGCTCAAGACAGCCGCCAAAATCGCTGTCGGCGGCAACAAACGCCGCATTGGCCGCACCCTGATAGCTGTCTGATCCGGGCGTGCCGTTGCCGCTCGACCAGTTGGACAGGCCCAGTGCAAATTGCGGGGGCATCAGCTGCACGCCGTCGGTAATCGCTTTGTTCATCTCTCACCCTTTCGAAAAACCGCCGATATCGGCACGGGGGGCCAAAAGCCCGGTTCGACGAAATGGTGTATCAGAGCGATTTTAACGCACTCTCAGCATAGCGTTCGCAGGGTATGCATCACGCGGCTTCCGCATCTCCGGTCAGGAGCTGCACAGCGTTGATCTTCCAGCCTTTTCCGGTCTCAACCATCTGATAGTCAAGGAGGTGCACGCGCCCCTCTGCATCCGTGATCATCACCCGCTGCCAAAGCCGCCCCGCAACGTTGCGCAAGGCCAGATATCGCACCTCCTGTGGCTGCCAAACCATTGGATAGCCAGACTGCACCATCGCGCCAAACCGCTCGGATGAACCAAAAAGCCCCCGGATATTGGGAGAGGCAAATTCAAAGGCCGCGTCGACATCCTGTCTCAGAAAGGCGTCGATCTGGCTGGCTATCACGCCTGTGATTGCCCCCTGCCCGCTTGTCTCCTGACTGCGGCCGACGGCAGGAAAGGCCAGCACCGCGACACAGATACTCGTCAACATCAACTTGCGCATCTCAGATCTCCCTTGATGGGAAATCAGCTAGGCCAGCAAGGATAGCCGTCAATTCACGCCAATTTAACGCCCCGAAACCACATGAAAAAAGGGCACCTGACAGGGCGCCCTTTCCAGATATTCACCAGCTGCAAACGGATCCTCAGACCAGTTCACCCGCCAGAGCCTGATCAATCAGCTTGATGGTATCCTCAACACCGTAAAGCGCAATGAAACCGCCGAAACGCGGGCCTTGGGACGCGCCCAACAGCACCTCATAGATGGCCGAGAACCAGGCGCGCAGCGGCTCGAACCCGTGGATCTTGCCGATGGCAAAGACGACGGACTGCAGGAATTCCTCGTCCGCGAAATCGGCTTCGGGCAGCGGGTCGTCGTTGCCTGCAATCTCGTTCTTCTTGGCAATCGCTGCCAGCGCCGCGTCCGCCGATTTCAACGCATCTGCCAGATCGCTCAGCGCCGCGCGCTCCTGATCGGTGGGCAGACGGTATTCCTTGGCCGGTTTCACGAAGTCGTTGAAATAGGCAACCGCAAAGCCAGCCGCCTGATCCATGCCCGGATGGGTTTCCGGTGTCGCGTCGGGGGCATATTTGTTGATGAAGCCCCACATGGTTTCCTTGTCCTCAGCGCTGGAGGCAGAGGCGAGGTTCAACAGCATCGAGAACGGCACCACCATATCCGACTGCGGCACGTCACCAGCGTGGATGTGCCAGACCGGGTTGTTCAGCTGCGCCTTCAGATCCTGCCCGTGATAGGCACGCAGCTGCTGGTGGTATTCATCCACCGCTTTGGGGATCACATCGAAATGCATCCGCTTTGCGGTCTTGGGCTTTTGGTACATGAAATACGCCAGGCTCTCGGTCGAGGCATAGGTCAGCCATTCGTCGATCGAGATGCCGTTACCGGAGGTCTTGGAGATCTTCTGGCCGTTGGCATCCAGAAACAATTCATAGGTGAAATGCTCCGGCGCGCGGTGGCCCAGCACCCGGCAGATGCCGTCATAGATCGGCGTGTTGGTGGAGTGGTCCTTGCCGTACATCTCAAAATCGACGCCCAGCGCGGCCCAACGGGCACCGAAATCCGGCTTCCACTGCAGCTTCACATTGCCACCAGTGACCGGCAGGGTCCATTCGCGGCCGTCCTCATCGTCGAAGGTGACGGTGTAGGTTTCGGCGCAGACCTTCTTCATCGGCACGTAAAGAACGCGGCCGGTTTCCGGGTGGATCGGCAGGAAGATCGAATAGGTCTGGCGGCGCTCTTCGCGCAGAGACTTCAGCATGATCGCCATGACGTCATCGTATTTATCGACCGCGCGTTTCAGCACCTCGTCGAACTGGCCGGATTCATAGAACTCCTTTGCCGAGTAGAATTCATACTCAAAGCCAAAGGTATCGAGGAAGCGGCGCAGCATGGCGTTGTTGTGATGGCCAAAGCTCTCGTATTCGCCAAACGGATCCGGCACCGAGGTCAACGGCTTTTGCAGGTGCTCATGCAGGCTCTCTGGGTTGGGCACATTGCCCGGCACCTTGCGCATGCCATCCAGATCGTCCGAAAAACAGATCAGCTTGGTCGGGATATCCGAGATGACCTCAAAGGCCTTCTTGATCATGGTGGTGCGGGCCACCTCGCCAAAGGTGCCGATATGCGGCAGGCCCGACGGGCCATAGCCGGTTTCAAACAGAACATAGCCCTTCTCCGGCGCGCCCTTGGCATAACGTTTGAGAACCCGGCGGGCTTCTTCAAACGGCCAGGCTTTGCTCTTCAGAGCTTCTTCGCGCAGATCAGACATTTTTCTCTCCATCGGCGGCCGGAGTGCGCACCGGCCGTGGTGTTTCTACCTGTGACGCCATCCGTGGCAGTCATGTGGGTCAGGTGTCAAACATTGGCCGGGCACCCCATGTGCCCGGTCGGCCGTACCTATGGTGAGGGCCTGCCAACTGTCAAGAAACAGCAGCTCTGATGTTGCCACTTGGCGCCTGTTTTACACGCTTTTCTGCAGGGATTTCGCCGGATCCCAAAGGCGCCAGCCGCGCCAGACCACAGGTCGCTGTCGGCGCAATTCCGCATTGCCCGTTGATCGGGGCCAGAGCGATGCCTATTCTCTGATGCGTAGCCCTTGAAGATACTGGACAAAACCATGAACGCCCAAACCGCCCATCCGCTCACCCCGCAGGACTGCCTCGTTGCGCTGATGGTCGCAGTCTCGGCGTCGGATGAGGATATCCGCACCGCCGAATTGGTCAAAATCCAGTCCGCCGTGAATATGCTGCCGGTCTTTGCCGACTATGACATCGACCGCGTCAACCGGACCTCGCAGATGGTGTTTGATCTGTTCGAGCAGGAAGACGGCCTGGATGCCCTGTTTGGTCTGATCCGCGAGGATCTGCCGGAGCGCCTGTTTGAAACCGCTTATGCGCTGGCCTGTGACGTCGCCGCAGCAGATGGCAGCCTCACCGAATCAGAGCTGCGCCTGCTGGAAGAGATCCGCTATGAGCTGAACATCGACCGCCTGCACGCCGCCGCCATCGAACGCGGCGCCCGCGCACGTCACATGGTCTGATGTGACAGGGGGGCGGACCGACCGGGACAGGCTGGTATGACAGCGCTCACCACCGCCCCCAGGCTGACAACATCGCGGCTGGTCCTGCGCGGGCCTGAGCGCGGCGACCTGCCCGCCTTTACCCGGTTCATGACCAGCGCCCCGTCAATGGTTGCGCAGGGTGAGACAGTTACCGCAGATCAGGCCTGGTTCGGGTTCCTGACCGGCGTCGGTCACTGGCAATGGCATGGGTTTGGCTTTTTCACCGTGACACTGCGGGAGAGCGGCGAACCTGTCGGCCGTGTCGGTCTGATCAAACACTCCAACTGGCCCGAGGTCGAGCTGGCCTGGCATCTGTTTGAAGGGTCCGAGGGACAGGGATTTGCCACCGAAGCCGCCATGGCCGTGAGGACATGGGCCTCCAGGGATCTGGGGCTGGACCAGCTCTACAGCTATATTGATCACGACAATCTGCGCTCGCAGGCCGTGGCAAGGCGGCTGGGGGCTGTCACCGACGGCACCCGCGCCCCGCATGAGCCGCAGGCAGAGATATGGGTCCACGCCATGGCAGACGGTTGACCTACAGGCCGTAGCCTCGGCCGCGCCTGTGTTCTTGCACGGGATCAGCTGCCGTAAACCCGGCTCCACCGTTCGATCAACGACTGCTGTAGCTGTTTGGCGCGGCGGTTCCAGCTTTTGGCGCCCTTGGGGCGTTCCCGCTCTGCCCGCGAGATGGCGGCGCGCGCGCGTTTGTCGGCGGTGAAGATCGCAAAGACCAGCTCGGTTCCGTCAGCCGCCGTCATGAAGCCCCCCAACCCAGAGACAAAATTCAGCGTGCCGGTCTTGGCCGTGACCTTGATCGGGTGGTTTTTCAACACCTTGCCGTTGCTGTCGCGCAAGGGAAACCCCTTCAGCAACGGCTTCAGCTGTCCCTTGCGGTGGGCCGTGACCAGTGCCGTCACCATGTCGTTGGGGGTAATGCGCGAGTCCTCTCCCAGGCCGGAATGATCCACCAGCTGGGCCTGTTTCAGCCCGTAGGTCGCCGCCGCCCAGCGGTTCATCTCTGCCGCCGAGGCCCGCAGGCTATTGGGGCGCCCGCCCCGTGCCTGCGTCGCCGCAAGACCGATCATCTCGGCCATCAGGTTGTTGGAGTATTTCAGCGTCGCCTTCAGCATCACATCCAGTGGCGGGCTGCTGTGATGGGCCAGAACCTTGCCGCCCGGGCTGGATTTTGCCGCTTTCGGCGCACTGACCGCAACGCCATTGGCCCGCAGCATGGTGCGCAGCACATCCGCCGCATAGGCACCGGGCTTGCGCACCGGCAACCACCGCGAGCCGCCCTTGCCCAATGCCCCACTTGCAACGGTCCACTGATCGGCGCCCTTGCGATCCGCGTAGGAGTAGACTGGCAGGCTGCGCTGCGCGACCTTCATCTGCGCCATCGCCACCTCGGGGCGATATTTGTCCGTGCGCGCATCCATCGTGACTGACCAGCCCTGCCCCGCGCGTTTCCATTCGAAATGCACCCGATTGTAGTTCAGCGCGAGGCCGGAAATGGCCGGGCTGTAGCCGACATGATCGGGCTGATCGGGATCGATGCTGCGGATCTGTGGCAGCGCGCCCTCAAAATAGCGAAAGCTGCCTCGCACCTCGCGCACACCCGCCGATTTCAGCGATTTCGCCAGACGCGCCAGATCATCGGTATTGAGCATCGGATCCCCGCCGCCCACCAGAACCAGATCGCCGTTCAGCACCCCCCCGCTCAGACTGCCGGTGGCCACCAGCTGCGTCACAAACCGATGATCGCGACCAAGCGTGTCGAGCGCATAAAGCGCGGTCAGCGCCTTGGCGACACTGGCCGGTGGCAGCGGCGTCTGCGCGCCCTCTGCTTCCAGCCTAAGCCCCGTCTTTGCATCCGCAACCGCACAGGCGACCTCTCCGCTCAGACCAGCGCGGGCCAGAACCCCCTTGAGCCCACCGCCTGCCGTGATCAGGCTGGCCGGATCACGTGCAACCGGGCGCAACGATACCGCAGGCGCGTTGGCCAGCGCCGAGCTGCCCGCGAGCGCGGCAAGTCCGGATTGAAGAAAAAGGCGGCGTGAAATCATGTCTGCAACTGTCTCATGAACGTCTTACGGTTCTGCAAATATCAAAATACGGTTTGACCCGGCTGGCAACAGGCCCATGCACTCCCCCGGTGAAAGGATCACACTGGGCCGACGGGATGACACTGGCCCAGCGTGGCGGCACAAGACCAAAGAGCCCCTGTTCAACCCCGCACCCGCCTGCTACCGCTGGCGCAATGGTGAGAGCAGTGATGATCATGTTTGTCGCCATGTCAATGATCCCTGCCGGGGACCTTTGTGGCAAGCTTCTCACTTCCAGCGGGGCAGCCACCCCCGGCTTCGTGGCATGGTCGCGCTTTGCAATCGGCACCCTTCTGGTGGCGCCCTTTGTGCCGCGCCGGGCCTATCCCTTGTTGCTGGACCGCCGGCTGTGGTTGCGCGCCGCGCTGTTGAGTGGCGGGATCGTTTCGATCCAGATGGCCCTACGCACCGAACCCCTGGCCAATGTGTTCGCAGCCTTTTTCGTGGGGCCGATCGTCAGCTATGTCCTGTCGGTTTTCCTGCTGCGAGAGCCCGCCACACTGGCGCGCAGCCTGTTGATGGCGCTTGGATTTTGCGGTGTTTTATTGGTGGTCCGACCGGGGTTTGGCGGCTCGTCCAATCTGATCTGGGCGGTCATGGCCGGGGTGTTTTATGGCGGCTTCCTCACCACGTCGCGCTGGCTGTCGCATCTGGGCAGCCCGCTGGAGCTGAGCCTGACGCAACTGTCGATCAGCGCGCTTCTTACCCTGCCCCTGGGGCTTGCCTCATTGCCGATGCCCTCTGCCGAGGCCGCGGCCCTCACCTTTGGCAGCGCCGGGTTTTCGATGCTGGGCAACCTGCTGCTGCTGTTTGCCTACGCCCGGGCACCGGCCTCGCGTCTGGCGCCTCTGGTCTACTTCCAGCTGATTGCCGCCGTCTCGCTGGGGTGGCTGGTCTTTGATCAATGGCCTGATGCGCTCACCTGGGTTGGCCTTGCGGTGGTGATTGGTGCCGGCCTGACCTCTGCGCGTCTGCGCCGCTAGCCAGATCGTTCAGGCCTCTCCCCACTCTCCCCGCGCGCGGATCTCGGTAGAGCTGACATTGACCATCGGGACATTCACGAAACACCATGCCGGGGCCGTAGCCTGAGCGAGCAGACGGCTTTGCCCGCCCTTCAACCGATAGGGTGCATAAAGCCGCGCCGCCGGAGACAGGCGCGCCGAAATCCTGTCGCCAGGCCGCGCCAGCACCCCCACGGGCACGGTATCAAGGATCTGCTGCCAATCCTTCCAGCGGTGAAAATCGGCCAGATTGTCAGCCCCCATCAGCCAGACAAAACGCACCCCCGGATGGCGGTGGCGCAGCTTTCGCAGGGTTTCAGCAGTGTAGCGCGTCCCCCACTCTGCCTCGATCCCGCTGATCGACACTTTGGGATGGTCCATCAGCGCCTCAGCCGCTGCAATCCGACGCCGGAGCGGCGCAGGCGGGCGCGGCTTCAGCGGGTTGCCGGGCGACACCAGCCAGACCAGATGATCCAGCCCAAACCGGCGCAGCGCCGCAAGGCTGATGGCGCGATGGCCCTGATGCGGCGGATCAAACGACCCGCCCAACAGCCCCACGGTCATACCCGCGCGAATATGTGGCAACCCCATCATCATGGCAGCATTGATGTGCACAGTTTCCCGGCAAGATCAATCAGCTGTTGAACGCAAGGCGCTCCCACTTGTCATTCCACAGCGTAAGGAGTTCAGTACACGCATTGATTGATTAAATTGGACCACCTCATGCGCCTGACTGTGCCCGAACCGAAGATTAACCTCTACAACGATGGCTTTGCCGATCACGACCAGCTTGACCGCAAAGCCACCGGCGACAAACTCTCGGATCTGGTGGAGCGCATCGACGATCCAATGGTCATCGCGCTGGATGGCGCCTGGGGGTCGGGCAAGTCGTTCTTTCTGAAATGCTGGGTGGGTGAGCACCTGAAGCGGAAGGAGAACACCACCCAGACCGTCTATTTCGATGCCTTCGAGCATGATTTTCTGGACGACCCGCTGATTGCGCTGACCGGCGCGATTGCCGAACGTTTCGAAAGAGATAAAAAGCTGCCGTCCGCCGAGCGTGAAAGCCGCGTTCAAAAGCTAAAGAAGTTTGGCTGGGTGCTGGGTAAATCCTCCGCCAAGATCGGCGTTTCTGTGGCGGGGCACTACGCAAAGAAGCTGGTTGGCGAGGAATGTCTGGAAGAGTTCGGTAAGGACCTCGAAGAAGCCTCTCAGAAAGGCGTCGCCACCGCCGAAGATGAGGTCAAAACGTTGATAGACAGCGGCATAGGCAATGAAGCGTCTGAAGTCTTCTGGAGAGAGCAGCGGGCCAAGATCGTTGCCATGTCGGCGTTCCGCGAGGTGCTGACCGAACTGACGGAACCTGCCACAAAAGAACAGGCGGAAGACGATCCTGAGCTGCAGGAGGGGACCCCCACCCGCAAATTGGTTGTCGTCATAGATGAGCTGGACCGGTGTCGCCCCGACTATGCCCTGTCACTGCTGGAAATCATCAAGCACTTCTTCAACGTCCCCGGCGTGCATTTCGTGCTGGGGGTAAATTTGAAGGAGCTACAGAACTCCGTCCGGGCGCGGTATGGGAGCGGGATCGACGCAGCAATGTACCTGCAGAAGTTTATCTCAATTGTTCAGCGGTTTCCACTCCGAAGCTGGGAAAACAGCGCTGCCCAGAAATCATTCTATCTAAAGACCCAGTTAGACCTCTTGGAGCTTAGCCAAGCTTTCTTTTCAAAAGACGTTATCGCATATATTGAGAGAATTGAGGACCACTATGAAATTTCCCTGAGAGGTCTAAATAAGCTCTGCACTTTGGTAGCAACGACGCCAGATTGGACTGTAGAAAACTCTATCGACGGAAAGATTGATAGATCACTAGTATCTGGCCTGCTTGTGCTCAACGCGCTGCGTCCCAAAGTCTTTAACACGATTAAAGACGAAACCGAAGATCCCCAGGAAATATTCAGCGCCCTTTGCCTAGAAACAGGCGCCGAAGCATTCACTAGCAATGAGCCGCACTCGATAGCATGGCTGCTCTGCTTTTTCCAGAAAGACCATCACAGGCATTTGCAGCAATACTATTCCAAAGATTTCAATATGATTGCATCGTCTTACCATCGCGCGACTCCTCGCTCCCTTATAAATGCGTATGTCGAAGCTTTTGATATTTCTGAAACTTAAATTCTGAAATTACATACACGCCCGAAACAGCTCGGACCACATGCCGCCGCCTGACCTTGGGGAGGCGTGAAGCGCCTTCCCGGGGGGAAGGTCAGGCGCGGGGCGTGCCGCTGGGCGCCACGCCCCAATGCGGTGGCAGCGTCCGTTCTGAAAACACGCGAACGGCACCACCCGGTGCAGCCGTCGACGCACCAAGGCTGCACAGCCGGTGAACGGATGCCCCCTCGCGCAGGCCTTTCATCCCGCATTGCCCCGGCCCGCCCCATCCGCTATCACTCCCGCCAGCGAAATTCCCCCATCACGGAGCAGTCACATGGCCGCCTATCAGTACGTCTACCACATGCAGGGGGTCTCCAAGACCTATCCCGGTGGCAAGAAATGCTTTGAAAACATCCACCTGTCCTTTCTCCCCGGTGTGAAAATCGGTGTCGTCGGCGTCAACGGCGCCGGTAAATCGACGCTGATGAAGATCATGGCCGGTCTCGACAAGGACTTCACCGGTGAAGCCTGGGCCGCGGAAGGCGCCAAAGTTGGCTATCTGCCGCAGGAGCCCCAGCTCGACGAGAGCCTGAGCGTGCGTGAAAACGTCATGCTTGGCGTCAAGGAAAAGAAGGACAAGGTCGACCGGTTCAACCAGATCGCGGTTGAAATGGCCGAAAACTACACCGACGAGCTGATGGAAGAGATGACCGCCCTGCAGGACGCCATCGACGCGGACAACCTGTGGGATCTGGACAGCCAGGTGGATGTCTCGATGGAGGCGCTGCGCTGCCCGCCGGATGACGCCAAGATCGCCGATCTCTCGGGCGGGGAAAAGCGCCGCGTGGCGCTGTGCAAGCTGCTTCTCGAAGCCCCTGACATGCTGCTCCTTGACGAACCGACCAACCACCTGGACGCCGAGACCATCGCCTGGCTGCAGCAGCACCTGATCGACTACAAGGGCACCATCCTCTGCGTGACCCACGACCGCTATTTCCTCGATGACATCACCGGCTGGATTCTGGAACTGGACCGCGGCCGTGGCATTCCTTACGAGGGCAACTATTCCAGCTGGCTGGAGCAGAAAGCCAAACGTCTGGAGCAGGAAGCGCGCGAAGACAAAGCCAAGCAGAAAACGCTGGAGCGCGAACTGGAATGGATGCGCCAGGGTCAAAAGGCCCGTCAGGCGAAATCCAAGGCCCGTATCGCCGCCTACAACGAAATGGCCAGCCAGTCCGAACGCGAAAAGGTCGGTCGCGCCCAGATCGTCATTCCCAACGGCCCGCGTCTGGGCTCCAAGGTGATCGCGGTCGAAAACCTCTCCAAGCACTATGGCGACAAACAGCTGGTCGAAGGCCTGTCCTTTGATCTGCCCCCCGGCGGCATCGTCGGCGTGATCGGCCCCAACGGCGCCGGTAAATCGACCCTGTTCAAAATGCTGACCGGCCAGGAACAGCCCGACAGCGGCTCGGTTGAATATGGCGACACCGTCAAACTGTCCTACGTGGATCAGTCGCGCGACGACCTGAATGACAACGACACCGTTTGGGAGGCCATCTCTGGCGGAGCCGAGATCATCCAGCTGGGCGACGCGCAGGTCAATTCCCGCGCCTATTGCTCGTCGTTCAACTTCAAGGGCGGCGACCAGCAGAAGAAACTGTCGCTGCTGTCCGGCGGTGAACGCAACCGCGTCCACATGGCGCGCCTGCTGAAAGAGGGCGGCAACGTTCTCCTGCTTGACGAACCGACCAACGACCTGGACGTGGAAACCCTGCGTGCACTGGAAGACGCGCTGGTCGATTTCGCAGGCTGCGCCGTGGTGATCTCGCACGATCGTTTCTTCCTCGACCGGATCTGTACCCACATCCTCGCCTTTGAAGGCGACGCCCATGTGGAGTGGTTCGAGGGCAACTTCGAGGACTATGAGGAAGACAAGAAACGCCGCCTGGGTCCCGACGCACTTGAGCCCAAGCGGCTGAAGCACAAGAAGTTTGTGCGGTGACGGATTGGTTCCCACTTTTGGGAGCCTTTGGTCTGGGTTCCGTGGTGACAGCAGTCGTGCAAAGCTGGTTGTCTCTGCGTGCCCAGACAAAAACCGCTCATTTCAAGAGCGAAAGGAGGCCTACATTGGCCTTCTTGAATCTTGGGTAAGACAAGAAAACGACAACTTCTCTGAAACATCGC
Organism: Phaeobacter italicus; assembly: GCF_001258055.1. Taxonomy (GTDB): domain Bacteria; phylum Pseudomonadota; class Alphaproteobacteria; order Rhodobacterales; family Rhodobacteraceae; genus Phaeobacter; species Phaeobacter italicus. The sequence continues at coordinate 19,372 of NZ_CVRM01000001.1, forward strand.
TTTTCGACGTTGGCCACTGGGTGCTTCGTGCAGAACTCGTTGCATCTGCAAAAGTGTTTTCACTTCTGAAGATGTGGCAAGAAACAGTACCAGGCTCAATGGAACGCAAGCAAACTACTGATGCATTGAAAGCTGCCATGCGTCAGGACTTACGTTAGCCCTAATAGCGACATGCTTTGAGGTTGCCTCAACACAAGGCCCGCACCTGACCTTGGGGAGGTGCGAATGCGCCTTCCCGGGGGGAAGGTCAGGCGCGGGCCGTGCCGCTGCCGCACGCACCCTGCCCCTATCCCGGCGCTGCCACGGGTTCGGCATAATTTGGCCAAAATTAACCTTATCCTAAGATCTTGCCGGGGCCTTCTGCCCAGCGGCAAGCCACAGAAAGGGCATGGCATGGCAGCAATCGGTATTCTTGTGGGTGTGATCGGCGGGCTGAATGCGGCGGTGATCGGCTATACTCTGATTGGCCTGTCTTTCGGGATGAGCCTGCTTCTTTACCCGCTGATTGGCGTGCCCTCTGCGATACTGGCCATCGTTCTCTTGTGGGCCCATCGCAAGACCCGCGCTGCGCTTTTGCGCTTTGCCTCATCTCAAAGCCGGATGGCTGATCAAATCCAGCCGGGCACGCCCCGGCAAGACACCGCGCGGGTCAAGATCCGCCCGGCGGTGCGGCAGCCCGCGCGCAGAGTGCCGCAAGCTTCGGCAAAAGCGGCAAAAACTGCAACAGTGGCGGTATTTCCGACCCCTTAAAGACTTGATCAAAAGGTCTATTTCGGCTCAACTCGGTAACATGTGTACGAGGAGCCGGTATGGCGTGGTTGGCAATGATATTCAGTTCCGGCGTGGCGATGATGGTCGTCGCGCTGGCTCATGCCGTCTACGGCCTGTCGATCTGGGGATTGTTCCTGCTTTATTGCGGATTGGGCGCATTCCTCGGCACCATCTGCACCTGCGTAGTCATGGCTGTCTGTAACCCCAGCCGCAGCCCCCGTCGGAAATAGCCGGCAGCCGTCCGCATCAGCACAGGACAACGCCGCGCAAAACCTGTGGCGCGTTTACCTGTTTTCAAGACAATTCGACCTACCCTCTCCTTGTGTGATGCAGGCTTTGCTGCCTTGATCACCGCAACCGGGCGCGCCCGCATGTCGGTGCGCCCTGATCTGGTTCTGACGGAAGGGAAGATATGGCCTGGCTCGGTATCATCGTTGGCACCATTCTTGGCCTGATCTGCGTTTTTGTGGCTCCCGCGGTGTATGGTCTGCCCGTGTGGGCTGCCATCATGCTGTATCCGCTGGTGGGCACCTTTGGTGCGGTCCTGACGATCCTGATCCTGCTACAGCTGCGCCCCGGCCCCGCACAACCCATCCCTGTGTCGCGTCATCGCTGACGGGCCAGGCTGACGTCGCAGCCTGCGCCGCGTTTCGCCACCAAGCAGCCCCGGCGACTGCGCAAGTCACCATCGCCCCATCAGGCCAAACCGGTCGCCTCTTGGGGGCTATCCCTTGGCCCAGGAAATGATCTGCCCCGCACGCAGCGCGCCTGACTGGCGTTTGTGTTCCTTGCCACGCATGAAACGCACCATCGTCGGTATCCCCCGGATCCGGTAGCGCGCGCCAGTGGATTGATGGCTTTGGGTGTTCAGCTTGACCAGACGCACCTCGCCCTTCAGGGCCTTGGCGGCCTTGGCAAATTCCGGCCCCATCATCTTGCAGGGACCACACCATGGCGCCCAGAAATCCACCACCAGCGGCAGGTCATCCTGCGCCGCGGCCTTTTGCAGGATCGCAGGATCCACATCCACTGGCCCGGCAGGCACAAGCGCAGCCCCGCAGCTGCCGCATTTGGGATTCGCCGCCAGCCGGTCATAGGGCACACGGTTCAGCTGTGCACAGCTGAGGCAGGTCAGGGTCTTGCTGCCCATTGTGGTTTCTCCTGTTTCTTGGTGCAGAACGCATCAGACCCCGACCGGATACACGGCCAGACCACGCAGGAACACCCCCGTCGCGCGCCCTGCACAACAGCGTGATCAGCCCCTCAGAACGTAAGCCGCGCGCCCAGGATCACACTGTGGGACTGCACGCTGGCATCCCCCGTCACCGTCGGCATGATCAGGGGCACAAATCCGTCGTTGAACATATACTCTGCCCCCAGTGTCACATTGGGGGCCACATCCACCTCAAGCCCGAGGATCACTTGGGTCATGCTCTCCCATTCGGTGCCAGAGCCCCCCTGATTGCCGTGGCTGGTCGAAAGCGAATAGGTCGCAGGCCGCCCAAGAAAGGCGCCCCGATAACGCCCCTGTAGGGTCAGCGCGCTCACCTTGTGGTCGGTGGCAGGCCAGCGGTCGGTGGTCTGGGTGAACTCTGCCATCAGATCAAACCGCGCCCCGCTGAGCGTTGCATTCACATCCCATGCCCCGTTCCAGCCGCGATCCACCCCAATTCCCGGCGGATGATGGGCGATGCGGCTGTCATAGATCGTTCCACGCAGATACCCCGCCCCCAGGCGCAGCTGCATGCCATTGCCCAGCGACATGCGGTGGGCGGCATTCACCGCATAGTTGGTAAAAGAGCCATCGTTCGAGGGGCTGGAAATCACCCTGTTGCCGCGGTGATTGCGGATGATGGACAGGGCGACATCGGTCCGCTCGCTCAGATAGCCGATTTCGATCAGGGGATCCTTGGTCTGGGCCCAGAAATAATGCGCGTTATGGGTATGCGAAAAAGGGGCGTAGCTCTCAAAATTGCCAAAGTTCACCGTCTTGCGCCCCACCGCCAGATAGAAAGGCGCGCGGTCCAGATCCCCAATCGCGAGCCAGGCCTTGCGGAGCTGGATCTCATTTTGACCGGGGTATTCCACCTCGGTGTATTCGCCCTGCACAAACGCCGTCAGCAGGGGCGTCGTTGCGGTCACATTCAACGTGATGTCGTTGATGACCCCATAACTGTCCGAGATGCCGCTGGTGTGGGTGGGTGGCAGGCGGGACAGGATCGGGAATTTCCCCGGCGTGTTCGTGCTCTCGTGGATTACCGTGCCTAACACCCGCCCACCGAACGTCAGCTGATTGATCCCCAACAAACCGGACTGGCGCGCGCGCAGCGCAACAGCGATCTTGTCCGTCACATGAGATTGGCGATCCAGCATGGTTTCGGAATAGGCAAGAGAGGTGGCCAGCAGGCCGCCATGCCAAGACGCCCGGCTCTGCCCTGCGCTCTCGGTGACGCCTGCCCCCTGGGCCAGGCTTTGCCCGGCCAATCCTGCGCACAGCATCACAGCCAGCGCGGCCTGCGCCGCGCCTTTGAAAATGGAAACAGTCACAATCGTTACTCCAAATAACCCCCGACAAGCCGCGCGCCTTGGACCTGCGCCCAACATGGGCTGGCCCCGAAACATCTGGTCGCAAGATGATCTGCGCGCTTATGCCCCCCCGGCTGCGCCAGCAGATCCGTGCCAGACGGTGGCGACGGCGGGCCGCACAATGGCCCGAACGTCAGACTATCACGAAAATGTGAAATCGCGAAGCCTGCGGTCAAATCCGGCATCTGTCGCGGGCTGGCCACGCCGCCACGGCGCACCGACAGATCCTGGCGCGCACGGTTGACCTCTGCCCATCTGCCGCGACAAACTGGTCCTATCCGTTCCAAAACCAATAGAGCCAAGCATGTTCACACGTCGCGCCTTTATGGCCTGTACCTCTGCCGCCGCCCTTTGGCCGCAGACAAGCCCTGCCGAAACCGTCTTTGACCCGACACCGCAGGATGTCCGCATCAAGAAACAGTTCGAGCCCGGTCAGATCCTCGTGCTGCCCCGCTCTTACTATCTGTATTTCGTCACCGAACGCCGCCGCGCGCGCCGGTATGGTGTTGGCGTAGGCAAGGCCGGGCTGGAATTCACCGGCACCGCCACAATCGAGGCCAAGCGGGAATGGCCCAGCTGGCGCCCGACGCCAGAGATGATCCAGCGTGACCCGCGGGCCTATGCGCGGTTTGTCGACAACGACTACATCCAGCCCGGCGGCAAGAGCAATCCGCTTGGGGCGCGCGCGCTCTACCTGTTTCAGAACGGTGTCGATACGTATTTCCGCATCCACGGGACGAATAAGCCGGAAACAATCGGCTCTTCTGTATCAAATGGCTGTATCCGGATGACGAATGAGCATATCGTCGATCTATACGACCGGGTGCCGATCGGCACGGTTGTAACTGTTCTGTGACAAAACCCGCCAATTTGCGGGCCTTATTCGGCAGAATCGGGGTGGTTTCGCCCCGGATCAAAGAAGCTATGCTCATTCTCCTTGCGCCGAGTCAGTAATGCCTGCACACTAAAGGCCGCAAGGTTACGCAGAAGTCATCGCTGTCCTACGGCAGGCTCGGTCATGAAATACGCAATGGCATTGCCAGTCTGTCGCATGTTGCGGGCAGAACAAGAAGACTCAGGAGTACAGACGATGGCCACAGGCACCGTCAAATGGTTCAACACCACCAAAGGCTACGGCTTTATCGCACCCGATTCGGGCGGCAGCGATGTTTTCGTGCACATTTCCGCAGTTGAGCGTTCCGGCCTGACCGGCCTGGCCGACAACCAGAAGGTTAACTACGAACTGCAGCCCGGCCGCGACGGCCGCGAGTCCGCGGTGAACCTGGAACTGGTCTGAGACCAGACCAGTTCAGAGGGGCCAACCCCCTCATGATAGACGAACGGCCCCGGATTTCGGGGCCGTTTTGCATTTGCGGGATCTGTGCCACCGGTCAGGGTCTGTGCCGGGATGGGCGTCACAGGGTGTGTGTCACTGGGTGGGCGTCCGGGCTGAGGCTTCATTCTGTTGGGCAGGCGTGATCGGATCACCCCTTTGGCCCATCACTGCGCAACCTGCTCAATCAGCTGTTGCACCTTGGGACCGATCGCCGCCACATTCAACGCCACGCCTTCGGCGTTGGGGTGGATCCCGTCATCCTGCAGATATGCGCCAGCCGCCTGAATATCATTGCCGGTCGCCGCGCGGATGCCCGCCAGACTGTCGGGATGCAGCAAGGCGTCAAATCGCGCCGCGAGATCTGGATAGATGCCGTCAAAGCTCTCTTTGAAGTCCGCGCCGTAATTCCCCGGCGCCTGAATGCCCACCAGCAGCACTGGCAGGGCCTTGGCCTCTGCCGCTTCCATGATGGCGGTGAGATTGCGGCGGCTTTCCTCGGGGGCGAGCCCGCGCAGCAGGTCATTGCCCCCCAACGCCACGATCAGCGCATCAGGCGCATCTGCCAGCGTCCAGTCAATGCGCGCAGCGCCCCCTGCCGTCGTGTCCCCAGAGACGCCCGCATTGATCAGTTCAACCTCTTCCCCCTGCGCATCCAGCCAGCCCTGCAGTTGCGGCACCCAGCCCTGCCCCTGCGGCAAGCCATAGCCCTGAACCAAGCTGTCCCCAAAGGCCGTGATACGGACCGGATCCGCCTGTGCCCCTGCTGCCGCCAGTACAAAAATCAATCCTGCCATCACCTTGCGCATCGGCTCAAAGGCTCCATATCGAGAGAAGTTACAAAACAGGCTCATGATCTATGCATTCCAATCCGTCCGCTCAACCCGAACCCATCCTGTCCCTGCAAGATGCATCACTTTCGCTGATCGGCAACACCGGCCCTGTGGACATCCTGCACGGCATCACACTGGATGTCACCGCGGGTGAGACACTGGGCCTGATCGGGCCGTCGGGGTCGGGCAAGTCCTCGCTCCTTATGGTCATGGGCGGGCTGGAACAGGCGAGCGGCGGGCGGGTGCATGCGCTGGGTCAGGATCTCACGGCGATGGACGAAGATGCGCTCGCGCGGTTTCGCCGCGACAACATGGGCGTGGTCTTCCAGAGCTTTCACCTGATCCCGACGATGACCGCGCTGGAAAACGTCGCCACCCCGCTTGAGCTGGCCGGGCAAAAGGATGCGTTCGAGCGCGCCCGCGCAGAACTGGAGGCTGTCGGCCTTGGCCATCGGGCAGATCATTTCCCGGCACAGATGTCCGGCGGCGAGCAACAGCGCGTGGCCCTGGCCCGCGCCCTTGTCACGCGGCCACGCATCCTTCTCGCGGATGAGCCTACAGGCAATCTGGACGCCACCAACGGCGCTGCGATCATGGATCTGCTGTTTGACCTGCGCGATCGCTATGGCGCAACTCTGATCATGGTCACCCACGCGCCCGAACTGGCCGCCCGCTGTGACCGGGTGATCCGTCTGCGCGACGGTCGGCTGGATCAGGACGCGGCCCGTGAGGCGGCAGAATGAGCGCCTCACGCCTGTCGCTTGCGACCCGTTTTGCAATGAGAGAGCTGCGTGGTGGTCTGCGCGGCTTTCGTGTTTTTCTGATCTGCCTTGCCTTGGGCGTTGCGGTGATTGCGGGGATCGGCTCGCTGCGGACGGCCATCGAAACCGGTCTGAGCGAGGAAGGCGCCGTCCTGCTGGGCGGCGACGCAGAGCTGGGCTTCACCTATCGCCGTGCCTCCCCGCAAGAGCAAGCCTGGATGGACGCCAACGCCCTGCGCCGCTCCGAGGTGATCGACTTCCGGTCTATGGCTGTCGTCGGAGACGAGCGCGCGCTGACGCAGGTCAAGGCCGTGGATACCGCTTATCCGCTTGTCGGCACTGTCCGTCTGTCACCGGACATGCCGCTGGATCAGGCGCTGGCCGGAACTGACAGTCTGCCGGGCGGGGTGATGCAGCGGGTGCTGGCCGACCGGCTGGGCCTGGCGGTCGGGGATCGCTTTGCCCTTGGCACACAGGAGTTTGCCCTGACCGCCATCCTGGAAAACGAACCAGATGCTGCCAGCGCGGGTTTTACCCTTGGGCCGCGCACCATCGTGCAAACGGATGATCTCGCCTCCTCGGGCCTCTTGCAGCCGGGAACCCTGTTTTCCAGCAAATACCGCCTGATCCTGCCAGAAGGTCAGGATCTTGCCGCCATGCAGACCCGCGCCGAAGCAGAGTTTGAGGCCGCAGGAATGCGCTGGAGCGATGCGCGCAATGGCGCCCCGGGCATCGCAACCTTTGTCGAACGGCTGGCAGGGTTTCTGGTGCTGGTTGGCCTGTCCGGGCTGGCTGTGGGCGGGATCGGTGTTTCTGCCGCCGTGCGCGCCTATCTCGCGGGCAAGACCACCACGATTGCCACCCTGCGCACTTTGGGCGCGGATCGCGCGACACTGTTTCTGACCTATTTCCTGCAGATCGGCGCGCTGGCACTTCTGGGGGTGGCAATCGGCTTGGTGATCGGTGGCATGACGCCTGTGATCCTTGGCCCCTGGATTGCGGCGCAGCTGCCCTTTCCGGCCGTCTTTGGCCTGGCCCCGGCGGCCTTGGGCGAGGCTGCGCTATATGGCCTGCTCACCGCATTCGTCTTTGCGCTCTGGCCGCTGGCACGGGCCGAACGGATCCGCGCCGCCGCCCTGTTTCGCGACGCCCAAGACAGCCGCACACGGCTGCCTGCGCCGCGCTACATCGTGGCAACGGCACTGGCTGTTGCGGTGCTGGTGGGCTCTGCTGCGGTCTTCAGTGGTGCAATTGCACTGACGCTTTGGACCGCCGCCGGCCTGATCGGAGCGTTGATCGTACTGTTGCTTGCGGCGGTTGTCCTCAGCTGGATGGCCCGTCGCCTTGCCCCCTTGGCGCGCGGGGTTCCCGCGATCCGCTGGGCACTGGCCGCAATCGGCACCTCCCGCGATGCGGCGGTGCCCACCGTGCTTGCGCTTGGGCTTGGGCTGACCGTTCTCGCCGCCATTGGCCAGGTCGATGGCAATATGCGCCGCTCGATCGAGGGCAACCTGCCGGATCTTGCCCCCTCCTATTTCTTTGTGGACATCCAGCGCGATCAGATGCCCGACTTCCTCGGCCGGGTCGAAGGTGATCCCGCCGTCAGCCGGGTGGAAAGCGCACCGATGCTGCGCGGGATCCTCACCACCATCAACGGCACCCCCGCAACCGAAGTGGCAGGCGATCACTGGGTGGTCACGGGTGATCGGGGCATCACCTATGCCGCGGCCCAACCCGAAACCACCACTCTGGTTGCAGGGCAGTGGTGGCCCGAAGACTACAGCGGCGCACCACAAGTCAGCTTTGCCCGCGAAGAGGCCGAGGAACTGGGGCTCGGCCTTGGCGATACACTCACCCTGAATGTGCTGGGCCGCGATATCACCGCCACCATCACCAGTCTGCGCGAAGTGGATTTTTCGACCGCGGGAATGGGCTTTGTCATGGTTCTGAACGAGGCCGCATTGGCCGGGGCGCCCCACAGCTATATCGCCACTGTCTATGCCGAGCAGGACGCCGAAGCGCAGATCCTGCGGGATCTGGCCAAGGCGATGCCCAACATCACGGCAATCCGCGTGCGCGACGCGCTTGATCGGGTCTCTGACCTGCTGCGTCAGCTGGCCTCTGCCACCGCATACGGGGCGGCGGCGACCCTGCTCACGGGCTTCATGGTGCTGATCGGAACCGCCGCCGCAGGCGAACCCGCCCGCCGCTACGAGGCCGCGATCCTCAAGACACTTGGCGCCCCGCGCAGGCAGATCCTGCTCAGCTTTGCCACCCGCTCCGCTCTCTTGGGGGCAGGCGCCGGGCTGGTCGCCCTCATCGCCGGCATGACAGGGGCCTGGGCCATCAATGTCTATGTCTTCGAAAGCGATTTCGTCGTGATCTGGAGCAACGCACTGGCAATTATCAGCGGCGGCATTCTAACCACCCTGCTGGCCGGTCTGGCCTTTGCCTGGCGCCCCCTGCGCGTTCGCCCTGCCCGGATCCTGCGGGCCCGCGACTAACGTCAGACCCCCGATCACGCGCAGGCGCAAGCCGCGCGAAAACACGAAAAAAGGGGAGAGGCCAGATGCCTCTCCCCTTTCTGATTTATGGGCTGTTCCCCACCCCGGTTGGGGAACAGCCAACGGCATCACCGACAGGCCCCCCTTGCCAGATGGCAAGACTGTCAGCGGCCGTATTGCGGACAGGGGGCGGCCTGAAACAAGGCAAACAGCTCGTCATTGTCACAGACAAGCGCCTCCAGCGTGATCCCGTCCAAAGAGCGATAAAAGGCCTGCGCCGCATCCGCGAGGGCAACCCGCAGCCGACAGGCCGAGACTAGCGGGCAGGTGTTGTCGGCATCGGCAAAACACTCCACCATCGGAACCGTGCCCTCGACGTCGCGAAACACATCGCCAATCCCGATCTTGCCAGCAGGTCTGCCCAAACTCATCCCACCGTTGCGCCCACGTTGGGTTCGCAGATAGCCAAGCTGGGCAAGCTGATTAATCACCTGCGCCAGATGGTTTTCAGAGATATTGCACCGCTCCGCGATCTCCGACTTCGTGACCAGCCGGTCCGAGTTGGCCGCGCAATACATCAAGAGCCTCACAGCGATATTTGTCCGTTTCGTAATACGCATGTGTGCCCCTTCCGATGCGTCCCATGACGCACATCTTTGCATGTGGGGGCAAAGGGCTCTTTGACATGCATCAAAAGACCGCATTGCAGGGGCGACAACAGTGCTAAGTCGCCCTATCTGTTAGAGGAACGCCGCCACCCTGACCCGGATTTCACAGGAGACCGCAATGCCTGCCCCCTACTTCTTTGGCTATGGCAGCCTCGTCAACACGCGCACCCATGACTACCGCCAGGCCCGGCCCGCGCGGTTGCGGGGCTGGCGGCGGGCCTGGGTGCACACCGACCTGCGCCCGGTCGCCTTCCTGAGCGCGGTTCCCTGTGAACACAGCGCCATCGACGGTCTGATTGCCGAGGTGCCGGGCGCGGATTGGGCCGCACTGGACGAACGTGAATTTGCCTATGACCGCCTGCCCGCCCAGGGCGCGGTAGACCATGATCTGCCCACCCAGACAGACATCGCAGTCTACGCAGTCCCCGCCCACAGCCAGCAGGCCGCGAGCCACCGGCACCCCATTCTGCTCAGCTATCTGGATGTCGTGGTTCAGGGCTATCATCAGATCTTTGGCCGCGAGGGGGTGGCGGATTTTGTCACCACAACCGACGGCTGGGACGCACCGATCCTGAATGATCGCACGGCCCCGCAATATCCCCGGCATCAAGCGCTGAGCCCACAGGAAACCGCGCTGGTCGACCGGACCCTTGCTGATGTGAACGCCACAGTTGTCGAAAATGTGGTCGACAGCATGATCGACACCGCCCCGACCGCAGGCGCAGGCGCAGGCACCACACATCCGGGCAGCACAGCGTGATTTCCCGCACCCTTTTATATGTGCGCCGCATCACCCGGCAGCTGTGGTTTCGGGTTGTCCTGCTGTCGGCCTGCTCGCTTCTGGCGCTGGCCGTGGCGCCCTGGCTAACCGGGTTCATTCCCGAAGATCTTGGCGATCGGTTTGGCCGGGACGCGGCGCTGCCGGTTCTGACCATTCTCGCCTCGGGCATGCTGGCCGTTACCACCTTTTCGCTCAATATCATGGTGTCGGCCTATCGCACCGCTGCGGCCACGGCCACACCAAGGGTCTATCGCCTGCTGCTGGAGGATACGATCACCCAAAGCGTGCTGGCCACATTTGTCGGCGGCTTCGTCTTCAGCCTCAGCGCGGTGATCCTGTTCCGCTCGGGCTTTTACACCGAGGACGCCGCCGTGGTGGTGTTTGCCACCACCGTGGTGATTGTCGCACTGATTGTCGGCTCGATCCTGCGCTGGATCGACCATCTCTCCGGGCTCGGCAGCATGGACCACACCCTGCGCTTGATCGAAACCCGCAGCCGCACCAGCCTGCGCCAGCGCGCCGAACGGCCATGCCTGGGGGGATGCGCCATCACAGACGACAACAGCGATGCCCGCCCCGCAGACAGTATCGCCATCCCCGCCGCCGAAAGCGGCTTTGTCCGCTTTATCGACATGACTGCCCTCAACACCCTGGCCAAAGAGGGCGACACCCGCGTCCGCATTGCCCGCAGCCCCGGCGAATTCGTGCTGCGCGGCCAACCCGTGGCCTGGCTGTTCACGGCAGACGAGGATCTGGCTGACACGGCAAGCGGGCATATTGAAATCGGCGATGTGCGCAGTTTCGATCAGGATCCCTCCTTTGGCCTGACGCTGCTGGCCGAAACCGCCCAACGCGCCCTCTCCCCCGGGATCAACGACCCCGGCACCGCGATGGAGGTGATGGGCCGCCTCGAACGCCTTCTGTGGGAGAGCACCCCAGACGACATCCCCGACGCCCGCGAGGATGTGTCCTTTCCCCATGTCGAAATGCCGCCTGTCACCGCGCGTTACCTGCTCGACTGCGCCTTTCCCCCCATCGCCCATTGCGGCAAGGATGACCCGTCGGTGATGGATTGGATGCAGAAGGGGCTGACCGCGCTGTCCGATCACCCCAACAGCGACATGGCCAAAGCGGCGCAATCACTGGCCGATCACCTGTTTCCCACACAGACCGACTAGCCGACTAAGCCTGCCAACAAAAAAGGCGGCGCTTTGCGGGCGCCGCCTTTTGGTGATTTGGATCAGGCTTCTGGGCCGGGCTGTTGTCAGCCGCGGGCGCGGACGGTTTCCATCAGCGCCAGCAGGGCAGACATGTCAGGGCCGCGTTCCATGCCGGTCACGGCTTTGCGCAGCGGCATGAACAGGCCCTTGCCCTTGCGGCCCGTCGCGTCCTTGACGGCAGCGGTCCACTTGCCCCAGCTGTCGCTGTCGTAGGGGCCTTCAGGCAAGAGCGCCATCGCCTCGGCGATAAAGTCCTTGTCCTCATCCGCCACCAGCGGCTCGGCGCCGTCGCGGCATAGATCCCACCAGCCGGCAAGATCCTTGAGGGTGGTGATGTTTTCCTTGGCCATATCCCAGAAGGCGGCCTGTTTCTCTGCCGGAACCCCCAGCGCGTCCACATGGGCCTGCACGGCCTCCAGCGGCAGCGACTGCAGGTGGCGCGCGGTCAGCGGGTAAAGATCCTGCACATCAAACTTGGTCGGTGCTGCGCCAAAGCGGTTGATGTCAAAGCCGTCAACCAGCTCAGCCAGTTCCGAACGCAATTCCACCGGATCAGAGGAGCCAAGACGCGCCATCAGGCTCAGCAGCGCCATCGGCTGCACGCCCGCCTCGCGCAGGTCGCGCAGCGCCAGGGTGCCCAGACGCTTGGACAGCGCCTCGCCCTGTGGGCCAGTCAGCAGCGAGTGGTGCGCAAAGGAGGGCACAGAGCCGCCCAGTGCTTCGATGATCTGGATCTGGGTCGCTGTGTTGGTCACGTGGTCAGAGCCGCGCACCACATGGGTGACGCCCATTTCAGTGTCGTCCACAACCGAGGCCAGTGTGTAAAGGAACTGGCCGTCACCACGGATCAGCACCGGATCAGAAACCGAAGCCGCGTCGATGGAGATGTCGCCCAGGATGCCATCGGTCCATTCAATGCGCTGATGATCCAGCTTGAAACGCCAAACACCATCGCCGCGCTCGGCGCGGAGCGCAGCTTTCTCATCATCGGACAGGTTCAGCGCGGCGCGGTCATAGACCGGCGGCTTGCCCATGTTCAGCTGCTTCTTGCGCTTCAGGTCCAATTCGGTCGGGGTCTCGAACGCCTCGTAGAACCGGCCGATTTCGCGCAGGCGATCGGCGGCGGCGACATAGCGGTCCAGACGCTCGGACTGGCGCTCGACCTTGTCCCAGGTCAGGCCCAGCCACTCCAGATCCTGCTTGATGGCATCGACGTATTCTTCCTTGGACCGCTCCGGGTCGGTGTCGTCGATGCGCAGGATGAAGGTGCCGCCAGCCTTGCGGGCGATCAGATAGTTCATCAGCGCGGTGCGCAGGTTGCCAACGTGGATATAGCCGGTTGGCGACGGGGCAAAACGGGTGGTGGTCATCAGATGTCTCCTGTTGCCCTGCCCATGTCACACGGGCAGCGTTTTGTCCAGTTTTCCCCGCAGATCGACAGCTCTGCCCACCTGTCTGTGGCGATTGGCGCCGCGTTGCGATCTCACGTTGGCGTGACGGGCCTGCGCGGGTGGTTTGAAATCTTCGTACGCGACCTAACTCTTTCCCAAGACCAAAGACCGAAACAGCAACAGTGAGGATCCCGCCATGTCCCTGAAGATCACCCGTCGCGCTGCGCTCAGCGGAGCTGCCGCCCTGCCCCTTGCCGCCACCGTGACCCCGGTGCTTGCGGATGGACACGCCGCCAAGGCACCCGCTGCCCACAGCCGCAGTTTCAAGCTGGGCGACTTCACCGTCACCACATTGCTGGATGGCAGCTTGCCGCGCGATGGAGCCAAGGAGATCTTTGGCGGTGGCGCAACAGACGAGGAATTTGCCAAGGTCTCGGCGGAAAACTTCATCCCCGCCGACATGGCCCAGTTCTATTTCACACCGACGCTGGTGGATACCGGCTCTGAAAAGGTGTTGTTTGACACAGGTCTCGGCCAGGGGGGCATCCAGAAGGCACTGGCCGAGGCTGGTGTCAGCCCCGAAGAGATCGACGTGGTGGTTCTGACCCATATGCACCCCGATCACATCGGCGGAATGACAACAGAGGGCGCCGCAACCTTTGCCAATGCCCGCTATGTCACGGCGAGCGCCGAATATGACTTCTGGTCCAAGATGGAGGCCGGCAATCGCGTTGGTGATCTGGTCGCGCAAAAGGTCACGCCGATGGCAGAGAAAATGTCCTTCATCGAAGACGGTGGTTCCGTGGCCTCCGGCATCACTGCCATGGCCGCCTTTGGTCATACGCCCGGCCACATGACCTATATGCTCGACAGTGGCGGCCAGCAGCTGGTGCTGACTGCGGATCTGGCGAACCACTACGTCTGGTCCTTTGCCCACCCGGAATGGGAAGTGCGATTTGACATGGACAAGGCGGCGGCCACGGCCTCACGCCGCAAGGTGATGGAGATGCTGGCAGGCGACCGGATCCCGATGATCGGCTATCACATGCCTTTCCCCGCTGCCGGATTTGTCGAAACCCGGGGGGAAGGGTTCCGCTTTGTGCCGGTCAGCTATCAGATGATGGGCTAACGCGCCAAAAGACGGGCAAGGCAGCTGCGACGCTCGCAGCGCCAGACACCCGACCTGACCACCAACCTGAACACAAAAAAGGCGCGGCCAATCGGGTCCGCGCCTTTTCATCATGTTCTGTCTCGGCCCGTCCTTCAGACCCTTCAGCGGACCATCAGGCGCCGCTGGGGTCGCGCCAGCGATTGGCGATCGGATAGCGGCGATCCAGCCAGAACGCCCGCGGTGTCAGCCGTGCCCCCGGCGCCGACTGGAAGCGTTTGTATTCACTGATGTAAATCAGGTGCTCCACGCGTTTGGCGACCTCACGATCAAACCCCGCCGCAACACAATCGGCAATCGAAGCCTCCTGATCCACCAGCATCTCCAAAAGCGCGTCCAGTTCAGGATAATCCGGCAGGCTGTCGCTGTCCTTCTGATCCTCCCGCAGCTCGGCGGAGGGCGGCTTGTCGATAACGCTGGGGCGGATCACTTCCCCCTCCGGGCCCATCATCCAGGGTCGGTGGTTGGCATTGCGCCAGCGGCAGGTCTCAAAGACGCGGGTCTTGTAGAGATCCTTGATCGGGTTATAGCCGCCGTTCATGTCGCCATAGATCGTGGCATAGCCCACCGCGACCTCGGATTTATTGCCGGTGGTCAGCAGCATCTCGCCAAATTTGTTCGACATTGCCATCAACAGCAGGCCGCGCAGGCGGGACTGGATGTTCTCTTCCGTCAGCCCCTCTTCCAGACCGGCAAACAGCGGGGCCAGCGTGTTGGTGATGGCCGCGCGCCCCTCTGAAATCGGCACATAGTCGTAATGCACGCCCAGCGCCTTGGCCACCGCCTCGGCATCATCAAGCGAGCCCTGCGAGGTATATTCAGACGGCAGCATCACACAACGGACATTCTCGGCCCCAAGGGCGTCCACGGCAATCGCCGCCACCAGCGCGGAATCGACCCCGCCCGAAAGCCCCAAAAGCACCTTCTTGAAGCCGGTTTTGCGCATGTAGTCCCGCAGCGCATAGGTCATAACCTGATAGTCCTGCTCCCATGCGTCGGGCAGGCTGGCCTTTTCTCCCTCAACCGCACGCCACCCGTCGGGGGTGCGCTCCAGATCAAGGTGCTGGATCGCCTCGTCAAAAACCGGCATCTGCAGCGCCAGCGCGCCACCGGGGTTCAATACAAAAGACCCCCCATCAAAGACCTGATCGTCCTGACCGCCCACCATATTGAGGTAGATCACCGGCAGACCGGTTTCGACGGTGCGCGCCACCATCAGGTTCTGCCGCACCTCCATCTTGTTGCGATAATAGGGCGAGCCGTTCGGGATCAGCAGGAACTCTGCCCCTGTTTCCGCCAGGGTCTCGGCCACATCCTCGTACCAGCCATCTTCACAGATCGGGCTGCCGATGCGCACGCCGCCGACGGCGTAGGGGCCGCCAAGCGGACCGGATTGGAACAGGCGCACCTCGTCGAAGACGGTCGCATTGGGCAGATGGTGTTTCAGCACCTGCGCGCTGATCTTGCCGCCCTGCAGGATCAGGTAAGCGTTGTAGAGATTGCCATCCCGAACCCAGGGGCTGCCGATCGCCAGCGCCGGTCCATCGGCGCAATCGGCGGCCAACCGCTCAACCTCGGCGATGGCGCTTTGGTGGAAAATGGGCTTCTGGATCAGGTCCTGGGTGTTGTAACCGGTGATGAACATCTCCGGCAAAGCAACCAGATCGGCACCCGCCTCCTTGCCTGCGGCCCAGGCCGCGCGGGCCTTGTCTGCATTGCCTGCGATATCCCCGACAGTGGGATTGAGCTGCGCCAGTGTCACGCGGAAACGATCGGCCATCCTGCTTGCGTCCTTCGATAATCCTGCCCAATGCCCATAAACAGATAGCGCCGCGAGGGAAAGACCACAGCGCCAAAAGACATTGCGGCAGCAGCGGCTGTGGCATAGTTTCCAGACAAACCCCATAATAAGACCACCAAACCGGCTCCCTCCATGGCAAGCAGAGAATTCATGACCCGTCTTTTCCCCTCCGCACTCCTGACCTCTGCGCTTGCGCTCGGCGTCTTTGCACCGACCCTGCCCGCCCGCGCCCAGGACGAGGGCAAGATCCTCACCACCCAGGACGAGATCGGCGGTATCTACGAGGGCACATTCCGGGGCGGCCTGCAGCACGGCACCGGCACCTACACCCTGCCCAATGGCTATCAGTACAGCGGCGAGTGGGTCGACGGAGAGGTCCGCGGCCGCGGCGTTGCCCGCTTCCCCAATGGGTCAGTCTACGAAGGTGAATTCGCCAAGGGCAAACCCGAAGGCGCAGGCAAGATCACCTTTGCCGATGGCGGCACCTATGAAGGTGAATGGTCAGACGGTGTGATCAGCGGCCAGGGCGTTGCGGTCTATGCCAATGGCGCCCGCTACGAAGGGGGCTTTCGCGACGCCAAACACCACGGCAAGGGCGTGATGCAGAACCCCGGCGGCTATATCTATGACGGCGACTGGGTTGACGGGCGCAAGAACGGCACCGCCAAAATCACCTACCCCGATGGGGCCACCTACGAGGGCGAGGTCAGCGATGGCCAGCTGCAAGGCACCGGCACGCTTACCATGCCGGACGGTCTGATCTACGAAGGCGAATGGGCCCAGAACCAGATGAACGGCACCGGCAAGCTGACCCAGCCCAATGGTGACATCTACGAAGGCCCGCTGGTCGCAGGGCGCCGTCAGGGTGAAGGCAAGCAGATCCACGCCAATGGCGATGTCTATATCGGCAACTTCGAAGATGACCTGCGTCACGGCGAAGGCACCTTCACCAAGACGGATGGCTACGTCTACACAGGTGAATGGCTGGCAGGCCAGATCGAAGGTCAGGGCAAGGTCACTTACCCTGATGGCTCTGTATACGAAGGCCAGTTCCGCGACGATCTTGCCGATGGTGTGGGCAAGATCACCTACCCTGATGGCTCTACCTATGAAGGGGACTGGGTCGCTGGCGTGATCGAAGGCACCGGCACCACAACCTATCCCAACGGTCTGGTCTACACAGGCGAATTCAAGAACGCCAAGAACGAAGGCCAGGGCGTGATGACCTACCCTGACGGGTATCGCTACGAAGGTGGCTGGAAAGACGGCGAACGCCACGGCGAGGCGGTTGTGACCTACCCCGACGGCTCCGTCTACACCGGCAGCTTTGCCAACAGCCAGCGGCACGGCACCGGCAAGATCGTGATGGCGGACGGCTTCTCTTATGAAGGGGACTGGAAAGAGGGCAAGATCAGCGGCCAGGGCGTGGCCACCTATGCCAATGGCGATGTCTACGAGGGCAGTTTCCTGAACTCCAAACGCCAGGGCCCCGGCGTGATGCGCTATGCCAGCGGTCAGGAGGCAGAAGGCACCTGGGAAAACGGCGCGCTCAAGATCCAGGACAGCACGGCACCCGCATCACAGGATGGTGCCAGCGAGGCAGACAGCGCCGATACACCCGCAACCGACCCTGCCCCCGCAACCGCCAGCGACGGCAACTGATCCACGCCGGATCGTGGCAGGCAGGCGTGGTCATTGCGTGGCGCCTGCCCCACCCTTGTGACATGTTGCGCGTTTTGCGTGAAATTCTGTCTTTCCATTCGCATCCTGCTCTGTATAACTCTGCGTCATGACCATGCGTGCAGATATCCTTCGCTCCGCCACCGCGTTTCGCGGTGCAGATCTGCGCGCCCTACTGATCCTAATCCGCCTCTGAGCGTGCCATCCGGCGCGCCCGCTCAGAGGGGAAGGCATGCGCGCCATCAGGATTGGTTTTTAGGACAGACAAGAAAGATACCGACATGACGACTGCAGCTGACAAAGATCGCGTCTTGATCTTCGACACCACCTTGCGCGATGGCGAGCAGAGCCCCGGCGCAACCATGACCCATGACGAAAAGCTCGAGATCGCAGAGCTGCTGGACGATATGGGCGTCGACATCATCGAGGCGGGCTTTCCCATCGCCTCCGAAGGTGACTTCAAAGCGGTAAGCGAAATTGCCGAACGCTCCAAGAACTCCGTGATCTGTGGTCTGGCGCGCGCCAACTTCAAGGATATCGACCGCTGCGCCGAAGCGGTGCGCAAATCCGCTCAGCCGCGCATCCACACCTTTATCGGCACCTCGCCCCTGCATCGCGCCATCCCCAACCTCACCATGGATGAGATGGCAGAGAAGATCCACGAAACGGTCACCCATGCCCGCAACCTGGTGGACAACGTACAGTGGTCCCCGATGGATGCGACGCGCACCGAATGGGACTATCTCTGCCGGGTGATCGAGATCGCCATCAAGGCAGGCGCGACCACCATCAACATCCCCGACACCGTGGGTTACACCGCCCCGGTCGAAAGCGCCGATCTGATCAAGCGCCTGATCGAGACCGTTCCGGGTGCCGATGACGTGATCTTTGCCACCCATTGCCACAACGACCTCGGCATGGCGACCGCCAACGCGCTGGCCGCTGTGGCCGGTGGCGCGCGTCAGATCGAATGCACCATCAACGGTCTGGGCGAACGCGCGGGCAACACCGCGCTGGAAGAGGTCGTCATGGCGCTGAAGGTGCGCAATGACATCATGCCGTTCCACACTGGCATCGACACCAAGAAAATCATGCACATCTCGCGCCGCGTCTCGACCGTGTCCGGCTTCGTGGTGCAGCCGAACAAGGCCATCGTGGGCAAGAACGCCTTTGCCCATGAAAGCGGCATCCATCAGGATGGCATGCTGAAGAACAAAGAAACCTTTGAAATCATGCGCCCCGAAGATGTGGGCATCGCCGGCACCTCCCTGCCCTTGGGCAAACACTCCGGCCGCGCAGCCCTGCGCGACAAGCTGAGCCAGCTCGGCTTTGAGGTGGGCGACAACCAGCTGAAGGATCTCTTTGTCCGCTTCAAGGAGCTGGCTGACCGCAAGAAAGAGGTCTTTGACGACGACATCATCGCGCTGATGCGCACCGGCGGGGATGACGACGATCACCTCAAGCTGGTTTCGATGAAAGTGGTCTGCGGCACCGGCGGCCCGGCGGAATCCACCATCGAGATGGAAGTCGACGGCAAGGACGTGACCGAGGCCGCAGAGGGCGACGGCCCGGTTGATGCAACCTTCAAGGCAATCCGCAAGATCCACCCGAACGCCGCGCATCTGCAGCTCTATCAGGTGCACGCCGTGACCGAAGGCACCGACGCGCAGGCCACGGTGTCTGTCCGTCTGGAAGAAGACGGCGTGATCGCCACGGGCGAAAGCGCGAACACCGACACGGTTGTCGCCTCTGCCGCGGCCTATATCAGCGCCCTCAACCGCCTGATCGTGCGCCGCAGCAAAATGGGCGAAGGCGCCGACACGCGCGAGATCTCCTATAAGGACATCACCTGATCAACCTTTTGATCTGAAACGCATATCCCAACAACAAAGGCCACCCATCGGGTGGCCTTTTCCGTGTCGTAGCTGGGTCGTCACAGTGGGGTCACAGTGGCGTCGCTGGGTCGGTCCTGCTCAGCCCAGTTGACTGAACAGCTTGGTCAGCCGCTTTGCCTCATCCTCGGTGCCGTAGGGCGCGTTCACGATGAACATGCCAGAACCCACCATCCGGTGCCCCTCTCGCGCCGGGGGAAAGCGGACTTCGTGACGCAACACGCCCGGCAGGTCCTGCGCCTCCAGCGCGTTCAGCATCGGCTTATGCGCCCCATCGGTCAGGATCGGGTACCACAGGGCAATCACGCCAACATTCCATTTGCGGTGCAGCTTGGCGATATGGCCGGGGATCTGGGCATAGTCACGCTTGATCTCGTAACTCGGGTCAATCAACAGCATGCCGCGTCGCGGTGTCGGTGGCGCCAATGACAACGCCAGTTCAAATCCGTCCTGCTGATGCACCCTGACGCGCCCGCCTTTGGCATGAGGCCGCATCGCCTGGCGCAGCGCCGCGTTTTCCTGCGGGTGCAGCTCGGCAAAGTTGAGACTGTCGCCCTCGCGCAAAAGATGCGCCGCAATCATCGGCGAGCCGGGATAGGCGGCTGCCCCGTGGGCGGCCCGAGTCCTGGCAATCGCCTCTGCCAACGGATGATCCTGCGCCAGCAAAGCGTCATTCAGAAGGCGGCTGATGCCTGCCTCGGCCTCTCCCGTCTTGACCGCCTCCGCCGCGTCCAGCTGATAGAGCCCGCGCCCTGCGTGGGTCTCCAGATAGCTGAGCGGCTTATCCTTTTGGGTGAGATAGGCCAGCATCCGCGCCAACAGCGCGTGTTTCTGAACGTCCGCCAGATTTCCGGCGTGATAGATATGTTGATATGACAGCATCCCTGCCCTCTAACGCCAAAACCGCCACCGCGAAAGTCCCTGACGCAACGTGAAGCACACACGCGCCTGCCTCCGCTGCGCCGCGAACATCGCCCCCACCACCATGTTCCGCAACAGCCCGATGATGGGGCACACCCATCAATGCCCTCCACGGGCCCCCTTGCAAGCGGCGGAAAGGTGCCATTTGTCCCGAATCCGCCCTTTCGCGACGTGCAACCCCTGCTTATAAGAACAAAAGCCCGCTCTCATCAGAGTCGCGGGATTGGTGGCAGTATTTACAGGGTCCTACTATATGTCGATCTTCGGAAGTCTTGGCGGGTTGTTCACGTCTGATATGGCAATTGACCTCGGCACGGCGAACACGCTGGTTTACGTCAAGGGTCGCGGTGTCATCCTGTCAGAGCCCTCCGTGGTGGCCTATCACGTGAAAGACGGCGTCAAAAAGGTTCTGGCGGTTGGCGAAGACGCCAAGCTGATGCTGGGCCGGACCCCCGGCTCGATCGAGGCCATCCGCCCGATGCGCGAAGGTGTGATCGCTGACTTCGACACCGCCGAAGAGATGATCAAACACTTCATCCGCAAGGTCCACAAACGCTCCACCTTTTCCAAGCCCAAGATCATCGTCTGCGTCCCCCACGGTGCCACCCCCGTGGAAAAACGCGCGATCCGTCAGTCCGTGCTCTCGGCTGGTGCCCGTCGCGCCGGTCTGATCGCAGAACCGATTGCCGCCGCCATCGGCGCAGGCATGCCCATCACCGACCCGACCGGCAACATGGTTGTCGACATCGGCGGCGGGACGACCGAAGTCGCGGTTCTGTCGCTGGGTGACATCGTTTACGCCCGCTCCGTCCGCGTCGGTGGCGACCGCATGGATGAGGCGATCATTTCCTACCTGCGCCGCCAGCAGAACCTTCTGGTGGGTGAAGCAACGGCAGAGCGCATCAAAACCTCGATCGGCACCGCCCGGATGCCCGACGACGGCCGTGGTCAGTCGATGCAGATCCGCGGCCGTGACCTTCTGAATGGCGTGCCAAAGGAAATCGAAATCTCGCAGGCCCAGGTGGCCGAAGCGCTGGCAGAACCGGTGCAGCAGATCTGCGAAGCGGTGATGACCGCGCTGGAAACCACGCCGCCGGATCTGGCCGCTGACATCGTTGACCGCGGCGTGATGCTGACCGGCGGCGGCGCACTGCTGGGTGATCTGGATCTGGCGCTGCGCGAACAGACCGGCCTGGCCGTGTCGATCGCCGACGAAAGCCTCAACTGCGTGGCCCTTGGCACCGGCAAGGCGCTGGAATACGAAAAACAGCTGGCACACGCCATCGACTACGACAGCTGATGGGCACACGCAGAACCGCGCCCCGCGCGGGCTCTGCATGACCTGAAAGGGAACCCTTGGCCAAAGATCGGTCCCAGCGCGATGATTATGCGGCCCCGCTGCGTCGTTTGCTGACCGGGGTTGTCTGCCTGTGCCTGCTCGCCCTCTTTCTGATCTGGCGGATCGACAGCCCGCGCGTCGAACGGTTCCGCGCGCAGGTGATCGACGCGGTGGTGCCCAGCATGGACTGGGCCATGATCCCGGTCGAAGGGGCAATCAACCTGTTCCGCGACTTCCAAAGCTATCAGCGCCTTGCCGAACAGAACCGCGAGCTGCGCAGCGAATTGCGCCAGATGAGCGCCTGGAAAGAGGCCGCACTGCAGCTGGAACAGGAAAACGCCCGTCTGCTTGATCTCAACAACGTCCGCCTTGATCCGCGTCTCACCTATGTGACCGGTGTGGTCATGGCCGACAGCGGCTCGCCGTTTCGCCAGTCGGTGATCCTCAACGTTGGCGCCCGCGATGGGGTGCGGGATGGCTGGGCCGCGATGGACGGCATCGGCCTTGTGGGCCGGATTTCGGGCACCGGGCAGAACACCTCCCGCGTGATCCTGCTGACAGATGCCTCCAGCGCCGTGCCCGCGATGATCCAACCCTCCGGCCAAAGCACGCTGGTCGCGGGCGACAATAGCCCCGCCCCGGTGATCGACTTTCTTGAAAACCCCGATCTGGTGCGCCCTGGCGACCGCGTTGTCACCTCTGGCGATGGGCAGGTCTTTCCGGCGGGTCTGCTGATCGGTCAGGTGACACAAGACCGTTTTGGCCGCCTGCGGGTGCGCCTGTCGGCCGATTACGAACGGCTGGAATTTCTGCGGGTGCTGCGCCATCACGGCTCTGAGGTGATCCGCGACCCCGGCGGGTTGATCGTGCCGGCGCCCGGCACCGGCACCATCCCCCGCCCGCGCCCCGAAGGACTGGGGGCAGACACCGGCGACGGGACAGAGCCTGCGGAGACCGAGGATGGCTAACACCTCCCCGGCGCGGATCTGGGTCATGCGGGCCGCCTTTCCGGCCCTCTCGCTTCTGGTGATCTTTCTGCACCTTCTGCCGCTGTCCACCCTGCCCTCTCGCTGGGCGCCGCCCGACGTGATGATGGCGCTGGTGATGGCCTGGGCCGTGCGTCGCCCCGATTTTGTCCCGACCCTCAGCATCGCCTTCACCTTCCTGATGGCCGATCTGCTGTTTCAGCGCCCACCGGGGCTGATTGCGCTCTTGGTGGTGCTCGGCGCGAGCTTTCTGAAATCGCAGGTCCACCCCCACCGGGAAACCGCCTTTCTCGGGGAATGGGTCAGTGTCGGAATTGTGATCGTCGCCATCACCCTCAGCAACCGGCTGATCCTTGCCGTGCTCAGTGTCGAACAGCCATCCTTGGGTTTGATTCTGATCCAGATGGTGGCAACATTGGCCGTCTATCCGCTGATCGTCCTGATCAGCGAAAGCCTCTTGGGCGTTCAGAAACTCTCGCCTGCCGAAGCAGAAGCTCTGGGAAGCCGCTGATGAAACGCAACACCAAGGACGTCGAAGCCTCGCACCGCAAGATGAGCCGCCGCGCGCTGTTTCTCGGCGGGCTGCAACTGGCCTTTGCCGGTGGTCTTGCCATGCGGATGCGTCACCTGCAGGTCGATCAGGCCGATCAGTTCCGCCTGCTGGCCGAGGAAAACCGGATCAACATTCGCCTGATCCCCCCGGCCCGTGGCCAGATCTATGACCGCAACGGCATGATCCTGGCGCAGAACTCTCAATCCTACCGCATCACCATCGTGCCCGAAGACGCAGGCGATGTGGATGCGGTGATCGAACGGCTGTCGCGCCTGCTGCCGCTTGATCCCGAAGACATTGAGCGCGCCAAAACAGAGATGCGCCGCTCTCCGCCCTTTCTGCCGATCACACTGGCAGATCAGATCAGCTGGGACGATATCTCCAAGGTCGCCGTCAACGCCCCCGCCCTGCCCGGCATCACGCCAGAGGTGGGCCTGACCCGCGTCTATCCCCAGCGCGAGGATTTCGCCCATGTGGTCGGCTATGTCGGGCCGGTGTCAGATTATGATCTCAGCAAGCTGACAGATCCCGAACCCATCCTGCGCATTCCCCGCTTTCAGATCGGCAAGGTCGGATTTGAGGCCAAGGTCGAAACCAGCCTGCGCGGCAAAGCGGGCGCCAAGCGGGTCGAGGTCAACGCCACCGGTCGGGTCATGCGCGAGCTGGACCGCCGCGAGGGCGAAGCGGGCGCAGACATGCAGCTGACCATCGACGCCGAGCTGCAAAGCTACACCCAGGCCCGTCTCGGCAGCGAAAGCGCCAGCGCTGTTCTGATCGATTGCGAAAGCGGCGATGTGCAGGCCATTGCCTCGGCCCCCAGTTTTGACCCGAACCTGTTCGTGCGCGGGATCTCGGTTGCTGACTACCGGATGCTGACAGAGGACAAGTATCGCCCTCTGGCCAACAAAACGGTGCAGGGGGTCTATCCACCCGGCTCAACCTTCAAGATGATCACAGCCCTCGCCGCACTTGAGGAAGGGCTGATCGGCACCGAAGAAACCGTCTGGTGCCCCGGCCACATGGAGGTCTCGGGCCGCCGCTTTCACTGCTGGAAACGCGCAGGCCACGGGCATGTCGACCTCAACACCTCGCTCAAAAGCTCCTGCGACGTCTACTACTACGATCTCGCGATCAAGGTGGGCATCGACAAGATCTCGGCGATGGCGAAACGCTTTGGCCTTGGCGTGCGCCACGATCTGCCCATGTCTGCCGTTGCCAAGGGGCTGGCCCCGAACAGGGCGTGGAAATCGGAAACCTACGGCCAGGACTGGCTGGTGGGGGATACGGTCAACGCCTCGATCGGTCAGGGCTATATGCTCGCCTCGCCATTGCAGCTTGCGGTGATGACCGCGCGGCTGGCCACCGGCCGCTCTGTTGAGCCGCGGCTGGTGAAATCCATCGACGGTGTCGAACAACCCGGCGGCGCAGGCGAAGCGATGGATATCAACCCCAACAACCTGCGCACCGTGCGCAAGGGCATGTACTCCGTCAGCAACGAACGCCGTGGCACGGGCTATGGATCGCGCATCATCGCCGAGGGCATGCGCATGGCGGGAAAAAGCGGCACAAGCCAGGTGCGCAACATCACCGCCGCAGAACGCGCCGCCGGGGTGATCCGCAACGAAGACCTGCCCTGGGAACGCCGGGACCATGCGCTGTTCGTGGCCTATGCGCCCTATGACAAGCCGAAATACGCCACAGCCGTCGTGGTCGAACACGGCGGCGGCGGCTCCAAGGCCGCAGCCCCCATCGCCCGCGACGTGCTGCTTCAGGCGCTCTATGGCGGCACGCCCCCGCTAGAGGCCTATCCCACCAAGGACCGCAGCCGCATCCAGGCCCAGCAGGAACGGCTGGAGCGCGAGCGCCTCAAACGCGACCGCGGCGACGACAGCGAACAGGCATAAGCCACAGACCGACCACCAGTGACGACCCCAGTGACGACCACCAGACCGGCCCCGCAGAGAACGCTCTGATCAGGCCACAAACGAAAGCACAAAGATGAGCTATCTTGCCAACAATGCCCAGACGGTCCCCACCGGCCTGCGCAAGATCCTCTATCTGAACTGGCCGCTGACCCTTCTGTTGGCCAGCGTCGCGGCGGTTGGCTTTCTGATGCTCTATTCCGTCGCGGGCGGCAGCTTCAGCCCCTGGGTCGAGCCGCAGGTCAAACGCTTCATCCTCGGGCTTGCAGTCATGCTGGTGGTGGCGATGGTGCCGATTTGGTTCTGGCGCAATATCTCGGTGCTTGCCTATCTCGCCTCGATGGTGCTGCTTTTGGCGGTAGAGTTCTTTGGCACCGTCGGCATGGGCGCGCAGCGCTGGATCGACCTTGGGTTTATGCGGCTGCAACCCTCCGAGTTGATGAAGATCACGCTGGTGATGCTGCTTGCCGCCTATTACGATTGGCTGCCGGCCGAAAAATGCTCGCGTCTGCAGTGGGTTATCTTGCCGGTCATTATCATCATCGTGCCCACGCTTCTGGTCCTGCGCCAGCCTGATCTGGGCACCTCCATCCTGCTGATGGCTGCGGGGGGCGGTGTCATGTTTCTGGCTGGTGTGCACTGGGCCTATTTCGCCGCCGTCATTGGCGCCGCCGTTGGGCTGGTCGCCGCCGTCTTCAAAAGCCGCGGCACCGAATGGCAGCTGCTGAAAGACTACCAGTTCCGCCGCATCGACACCTTTCTTGACCCTTCGCAGGATCCGCTTGGGGCCGGCTATCATATCACCCAATCCAAAATCGCCCTCGGTTCTGGGGGCTGGTCCGGACGCGGCTTTATGCAGGGCACCCAGTCGCGCCTCAACTTCCTGCCGGAAAAACACACCGACTTCATCTTTACCACCCTGGCCGAGGAGTTCGGCTTTATTGGCGGCATCACGCTGTTGTTCATCTATCTGCTGGTGATCGTCTTCTGCATCGCCACCGCACTCGCCACCAAGGACCGCTTTGCCTCGCTGGTGACATTGGGGATTGCGATCACCTTCTTCCTGTTCTTTGCCGTGAACATGTCGATGGTCATGGGGCTCGCCCCTGTGGTGGGCGTCCCCTTGCCGATGGTGTCCTACGGCGGGTCCGTGATGCTGGTGCTGATGGGGGCCTTTGGCCTTGTGCAAAGCGCAAACATCCACCGCCCCCGCTAGGGTCAGACCGCCCCACCCAAGGCAAACATAGGCGCGCACGATCTTTTTTCAGGCCGTGCACGACAAAACGCCTATTCATATCGCGCCCTGCCCCCTATCCCTAGGACAACAGAGTTCAGGGAGCAGATTGATGAGCATATTTCACCTCGCCTATCACGTGGATGATCTCGATAAGGCGCGCGATTTTTATGGCGGGCTTCTGGGCTGCGCTGAGGGGCGCAGCACCGACACATGGGTGGATTTCAACTTCTTCGGCCATCAGATCTCGCTTCACCTTGGCCCGGTTTTCGCAACAGCCAACACCGGCAAAGTGGGCGAGCACATGGTGCCGATGCCCCATCTGGGGGTGATCCTGCCACAGGCAGACTGGCGCGCGCTGGCCGACCGGCTAGAGGCTGCGGGCATCGAGTTCACCATCCCCCCCACCACCCGCTTTGCAGGCGAGCCGGGAGAGCAAAGCACCATGTTCTTCCATGATCCCGCAGGCAATCCGATCGAAGTCAAAGGCTTTGCCGATATGGCCGGAGTGTTCGCCACATGATCAACGTCCAATTCGCCGCCCGGCCCGAACGCTGGGCCACCCAAGAGGCGCCTTTGCGTGCCGCCTTTGCACAGGCCGGGCTAAACGCCGATCTGCGGCCCGACCATGACCCGGCTGATGTCGACTATGTGGTCTATGCCCCCAACTCCGACCTGCAGGATTTCACGCCCTATACCCGCTGCAAAGCGGTGCTGAGCCTCTGGGCCGGGGTCGAGAAAATCGTCGGCAACCAGACCCTGACAATGCCGCTCTGCCGGATGGTGGATCCGGGCCTGACTGCGGGCATGGTGGAATGGGTCACGGGCCATGTGCTGCGCTATCATCTCGACATCGACAACACGATCCACACCCAGGACAGATGGGAGCCCAAAGTCCCGCCCCTCGCAGAGGAACGCCCGGTCACGGTTCTGGGCCTTGGTGCGCTGGGGCAGGCCTGTGGACAGATGCTGGCGACACTGGGCTTCCCGGTAACCGGCTGGTCACGATCCGAAAAATCCATCGACGGGATCACCTGTCATCACGGTGAAGCCGGGCTGCGCACGGCCCTGACGGGGGCCGAAATCGTGGTTCTGCTGCTGCCGGATACCCCGGCCACGGAAAACACACTGAACGATGAAACCCTTGCCCTGCTGCCCAAGGGCGCGCGCCTCATCAATCCGGGTCGTGGTCCTTTGATTGACGATAACGCCCTGCTCGCCGCACTCGACAGCGGTCAGGTGGGTCACGCAACGCTTGATGTCTTTCGGGTGGAGCCACTGCCGCTGGACCATCCCTATTGGGCCCATCCCAATGTGACCGTCACCCCCCATATCGCAGCCGAAACCCGCGCCATTACAGCCGCGCGTGTCATCGCGGAAAACATCCGCCGGGGCGAAGCAGGCGAGCCGCTGTTACATCTGGTCGACCGTAGCCTCGGCTATTGAACCGCGCCCGCCCACCGCGAGCGGGGATGGTTAACAGGTCGTTACCACCCCGCTCGCCCTGCTCAGCTTTGCTTTAGATCGCTGCGCTAATGTGGGGGCAATCGCGATTGCAGGATCCGGGTTTGGCACCCCGGCTCCGACCAGGAAACGGACCCCGATCACCGGGGCTGTGCAAAGACCTGAGCACTCGGGCAGATGCCCGTCCTCCTCCGCCCCCGTGGCGGCGCCGTCCACTTATCGCCTTGTCCCGCTGCGGACACATCCCACATGTGCAGATCGCAAAGAAATGCACACAACAGACAACCAACAGCCCGCCCTCCCCGAACGGCCCCGCCGGATCGGGCCAAACCTGTGCACCAGCCCCAACAAAAAAGGGCAGGCGCATCACGCCTGCCCTTTACATCACTCTGGTTCGGCAACAGCCTACGACGCCGCCAACCCCCGCCCCTTCAGCAGCGCGTCGACACCGGGCAGACGCCCGCGGAACGCAGTGTAGAGCTCAGCCGGATCGCGCGAACCACCGGTAGACAGAATGTTGGCCTCCAACGCTGTGGCGCGCTCGGGATCAAAGGCGCCGCCCGCCTCTTCAAAGGCGGCAAAAGCATCGGCATCCATCACCTCTGACCACATGTAGCTGTAATAGCCCGAGGAATAGCCATCACCCGAAAACACATGCGCAAAATGCGGCGTGGCATGGCGCATGATGATGGCAGACGGCATGCCGATCTCTGCCAGAACCTCGGCCTGTTTGGCCATCGGATCCTTCGGCGCGGGCCCGTCGTGAAACGCCAGATCCACCAGCGCAGAGGCCACATATTCCACCGTCTGAAACCCCATATCAAAGGTCGACGCCGCCAGAACCCGGTCGCGCATCTCCACAGGCATCGGCTGGCCGGTCTCGGCGTGGGTGGCGAATTTGCCCAGAACCTCCGGCACATCCAGCCAGTGTTCATATAGCTGCGAGGGCAGCTCCACGAAATCGCGCGCCACCGATGTGCCAGAGATGCTCTCGTAGGTCACATTCGACAGCATCTGGTGCAGCGCATGGCCGAACTCGTGGAACAGGGTGCGCGCATCATCATAAGACAGCAGCGCCGGATCCCCCTTGGCGA
Source organism: Phaeobacter italicus (assembly GCF_001258055.1). Lineage (GTDB taxonomy): Bacteria > Pseudomonadota > Alphaproteobacteria > Rhodobacterales > Rhodobacteraceae > Phaeobacter > Phaeobacter italicus. Next base: position 48,274 of record NZ_CVRM01000001.1, read on the forward strand.
AGTTGCAGACGTTGATCACGATGGGCGTCTGCACATCGGGGAATTTGGCCTGGCTGCGCATGGCCGAACACCACGCGCCCGACCGTTTGGAGGAGCGGGCGAAATAGTCGCCGATAAACACCGCCACATGATCGCCATTGCGGGTCACCTCCCAGGCGCGGCAATCCTCATGATAAAGCGGCACATCAAGCGGCGTGAACTCCAGCCCGAACAGACGGGTGGCACAGTCAAAAGACGCCTCGATCATGCGATCCAGCTGGAAATAGGGCTTCAGCTCCGCCTCATCGAGATCATGCTCTGCCTTGCGCCGTTTCTCTGCGTAATAGCGCCAGTCCCAGGGCTCCAGCTCGCCGTTGATGCCATCGTCCTGCATCATCTTGGTCAGCACCCAGGCATCCGCTTCGGCCTGCGCCTTGGCCGGCTCCCAGACCTGCATCAGCAGATCGCGCACCGCAGCCGGGGTCTTGGCCATCTCTGTTTCCAGCTTGTAGGCCGCGAAATTCTTGTAGCCGAGCAATTGCGCGCGCTCTTCGCGCAGCTTCAGGATCTCGGCGGCAATCTCGCGGTTGTCGCTGTCGCCGCCATTGGCACCGCGCGCAGCCCAGGCCTCGAACGCTGTCTTGCGCAGGTCGCGGCGGGGGGAAAACTGCAAAAACGGCGTGATGAGAGAGCGCGACAACGTGACTGCCGGGCCATCCAGCCCCTTGTCCTTGCCCGCCGCACGCGCGGCATCAACAACGAATTGTGGCAGGCCGGTCAGATCCTCCTCGCTCAGCTCCATATACCAGCTGCGTTCATCAGCCAGCAGGTTCTGGGTGAACTCGGTCCCAAGGGTCGCAAGGCGGGATTTGATCTCCTGCATGCGGGTGTCATCTGCCCCTTCCAGCGCCGCACCGCCGCGCACAAATCCACGATGGGTCAGCATCAGAACACGCGCCTGTTCCTCGCTCAGATCCAGCGTATCGCGCTGGTCCCACACCGCTTTGACACGGGCATAAAGCGCCTTGTTGGCGGTGATGGCGGAAAAATGTGCCGCCAGCTTGGGCGAAAACGCCCGCTGCAACGCCTCGCGCTCGGGGTTACTGTCGGCCCCGGCCACGCTGTAAAACACCGACAGAACCTGCTCCAGCTCGCGGCAGGGGGTTTCCAGCGCCTCGATCACATTGGCAAAAGTCGGTGCCTCCTGCGAGGTCGCAATCGCGTCGATCTGCGCCTGATGGGCAGCCAGCGCCTCCTCCAATGCGGGGGCAAAATCGCTGTCCTTGATCTGGTCGAAAGGGGCAATTTCAAATGGCGTGTCCCAGGTGGACAGCAGCGGATTGGTCATGGCAAATCTCCTTTGTGAGGAAGCTATGTCCGCCCCTGCCCGCCGTCCAGAGGACCGTGGAAATTTATCCTGTTATTCGCCCCGGCCCGCCAGCCTGCCCCCGCCTAGCCGGTCGTGTCATCCACCAGTTCTGCAGGCAGGATGATGATAGAGACGCCCGCGATGTTGGCCGCGCGCGCAATGCGCCATTCAAAGCGGCCAAAAATGCCGTCGGTGTCGATCAGCACCACCACCGGTTCCTTGCCGGTGATTTCGGCAGCAAAAAGCACCTGCTGCAAACTGTCGAGACTGCTGCGTTTATCCAGCCCCACCTCAACCACCCGCCGGTCGTTTTCGCAATCCACCCGGATTGCGGCCTCTCCGCCGGGGTAGTCAAAGGTATGGGTGCGCTCTGCCTCGCCGCCAAAAAGACTGGCACATAAAAGCGCAATGTAGTGGGCTTCGGTCAAATCGGGGGGGCTCTTCGCTCAAGCTGTGGGCTAGCGGTGTTCTTGTCGGCTGCGCAGGTGCTTTTCCAGACGCCGCAGCGCCAGCGACAGACCGATGGTCAGCGTCAGGTAAATCAGCGCCACGACATTGTAGGTTTCAAAATAGCGGAAATTACCCACCGCGGTGATCTTGCCCAGCTGCGTGACGTCAGCAACCCCCAGCACGGACACCAGCGAGCTGTCCTTGACCAGCGCCACGAAATCATTGCCAAGCGGCGGCAGGATGGTGCGGATGGCCTGCGGAAAGACGATGAAACGAAAGCGCTGCCAGCGGTTCAGGCCCAGCGCCTTGGCCGCCTCGATCTGGCCCTCATCCACCGATTGCAGACCCGCGCGAAACACCTCGGAGATAAAGGCAGAGTAGGCAATCATCAGCGCAATGATCGCGCGCCACAGCAATGGAAAATTGCGCGTGCGGATCGGATCAAGTCCAAATTGCGCGCCGATCCAGTTGCGCAACTCCACCAATGCAGGCGCCAGCACAAAAGCGACGTAAAGCAACAGAACGATGATCGGAATGCCGCGCACCACTTCGATGTAGAACCGCGCGCTTTGGCGGATCACCAGCCAGCGCGAGCCAGCCGCAAGCGCCAGCCCAAGCCCCAGAAGAGACGCGAGAAAGAAGCTCACCAGCGTCACAAAGATCGTCAGCTGAACGCCTTTTGACAGGGTTTTCAGGATGTTGAGATAGAGATCATCCGCCACCACCTGCCAGCCGAGATAGACGCCAATCAGCGCAACAGCCGCAAGCCACCACGGAAAGTCCTCTTTCTTGTCCGTCCCTTTGACCGGTTTGGGGGGCTGATCGCTCATCTTTGCTCCGCGTTGTTGAAGGCCCATGTTGAAGGCCCCAAAAAATCCCCGGCGCCAGGCACCGGGGACGGGGTCAGGTTTGGCCGGATCTATCAGCCGCCGAGCTTATATTCCAGAAACCACTTCGTGTTCAGCGCATCCAACGTGCCATCTGCCTCCATCGAGGCAATCGCTGCGTTGATCGGCGCCACCAGGTCGCTGCCCTTGGGGAAGATGAAGCCAAAGTCTTCGGTGCCCAGCGGTTCGCCCACGATTTTCAGCGCACCCTCAGAGGCCGCGACATAGCCATTTGCGGCGGTGCTGTCCGACAATGCCAGATCCACATCGCCCGTGCGCAACGCCTGAATGGCCGCACCAAAGGTTTCAAACAGCTTGATGCGCGGGTTTGCCTCGTCACCGTCAAGGATGTCGTAGACGGTCACGTAAAACGGCGTGGTGCCCGGTTGCGCGCCTGCCAGCAGATCCGCATCAGCGGCAAAGCCTGCTGCGTCGTCAAACCGCGTTTCATCCCCGGCCACGATCATGCGCATTTGCGAGGTCAGGTATTTGTCCGAAAAATCAACCTTTTCCTTGCGATCATCGCGGATGGTGATGCCGGTCATGCCCATGTCGTACTGGCCATCGCTGACGGCAGGGATCATCGCGTCCCAGCTGGTTGTTTCGTAAACCACGGTGATGTTGATGCGTTCGGCGATCTCTGCCATTGCATCGTACTCCCAGCCGATTGCCGCGCCGCTGGCGGGGTCGACAAACTGCAGCGGCGGATAGGCGTTTTCCACCGAAACGACGACTTCGCGGCCCTCGAGGTTGGGCAGGTCAGCCGCCAGCGCGCCCCCTGCAAGCGTGGCAAGGCCAAGAGCCGCTGCCGCCAGTTTTGCCGCCGATGTTGCGGTGTGTTTCGCTGTCATAGTCTGTCCCCTTCGTTGGTCTATCCCGGCATCTCAGGATCCGGGTTGGGTGGATCGGCCCCAATCGGGCCGGGTCATTTTTACATACAGCCTTACCCGGCAGAGACGGCGGCCCCCGTCGCACAAACCGGGCAATCGCTGCGCTGGCTGAGGCTGATCTTGCGGCTTTCGGAATAAAGCCCGTCGTATATCAGCATCTCGCCCTGCAGGGTCTGACCTGCGCCGGTGATGGCCTTGATCGCCTCTAGCGCCATCATCGCGCCAACCACGCCGGGCAATGGGCCCACAACGCCCGCCTCGGAACAGCTGGGCGCAAGGCCGGCTGCCGGTGCTTCGGGAAAGATGCACTGATAACAGGGGCCGCCTGCGGTGGGGTGAAACAGGGAAATCTGCCCCTCCCACTGCGACAGCGCGCCTGAAATCAGCGGCCTGCCCAGGGCCACAGCCGTGCGATTTGCCAGATAGCGCGTGTCGAAATTATCGGTGCCATCAAGGATGAGATCGTAATCCGCAAACAGATCGGCGGCGATGTCTTCGCTCAGCCGTCGATGATAGGGGCGCACGGTGATATGGGGGTTCTGGGCCTCCATCGCGGCCTGGGCCGAGAACACTTTGGGCATCCCGATGTCCTGATCACGGTGGATGACCTGACGCTGCAGGTTGGCGTTTTCCACCACATCGTCGTCGATCACCCCGATGGTGCCGACCCCGGCGGCTGCAAGATATTGCAGCGCAGGCGCGCCAAGCCCCCCTGCCCCGATCACCAGCACGCGCGCCTTGCGCAGCTTTTTCTGGCCCGGTCCGCCCAGTTCGCGCAACACGATGTGGCGGGCATAGCGGTCCAACTCGCTGTCAGAGAATTTGTCCGCGCGGGGTTTGGTGGCGGTCTCCTCCGCAGTGTCGGGCTGGGCGCGGCTGCGCAGCCGACGCAACAGGTGGCGATAGGCCATCACCAGTACGACAGCGCCTGCCAGCATCAGCCAGGGGGCCGCAGATCCGCCAGTTGCGGCACGCAGCGGCGCGCCTTCGGGCAGGGTCAACTGGATTGCCAGCACCGCGAGAAAGATCAGCGCCAGAAGGGACAGGCGCAGGCGGCGGTCCAGACCGGCAAAGCCGCCCCCCCACCAGATCAACGCTGCAAGAAGGAAGATCGACAGCATCAGCGCTGCCCCGTAGAGCCAAACCCGCCGCTGCCGCGCGCGCTGTCGCTGAGGCTGTCGACAAGGTGGAACCGGGCCTGCAGCACGGGGGCCACCACCATCTGCGCGATACGGTCGCCATGGGCGATCTCAAACGGTGCATCGCCCGCGTTCATCACGATCACCCCCAGCGGGCCACGGTAATCGCTGTCGATGGTGCCCGGCGCGTTGGGCAGGGTGATGCCGTGCTTCAGCGCAAGGCCCGAACGGGGGCGGATCTGCACCTCGTAGCCTTGCGGGATTTCCAACCGCAGCCCTGTCGGCACCAGTCTGCGCTCTCCCGGTGCCAGCGTCAGAGATTGGCGGTCCGGCAGGTTGGCGCGCAGGTCCGCGCCTGCGGCTTCCGCTGTCTGATAGGCAGGCAGTGGCACATCCCTGTCTGCGCCCTCGTCATATGTGATACGGATCTCGACCATTGCTGTGGCGTGTCCTTGCTCGTTTGTTCCCGTTCGGGCGGCTCAGCCCTTGTCTGTCAGCGCGGCGGCGATGCGTTCGGCCAGTTGGCGCGCGACGGCTGTCTTGTCCATGCGCGGCCAGCTTTCGGCACCTGCATCGGAAATCAGGATCACCGCGTTTTCGCTGCCCCCCATGATGCCCGTCGCCGGAGAGACATCATTGGCCACGATCCAGTCGCAGCCCTTGCGCAGGCGTTTGGCGGTGGCGTTGTCCACCACGTCGTTGGTTTCGGCCGCAAACCCCACAACCAGCCCCGGTCGCCCCTCGTCCAGATGCGCGACGGTCTTGAGGATATCGGGGTTTTCGGCAAACTCCATGACCGGCAGGCCGTCCTTTGACTTCTTCAGCTTGCGGTCCGAGGCGCTGGTGACGCGCCAATCGGCCACCGCAGCGGCAAAGACACCGGCATCCGCAGGAAGCGCCGCAAAAACCGCATCTGCCATCTGTTGGGCGGTCTCGACCGGCACCACCTCTACCCCCTCGGGTGGCGCGACGCTGGCAGGGCCCGTGATAAAGACCACTTCAGCGCCCAGATCGCGCAGAGCACGGGCCAGCGCTGTTCCCTGCGCACCGGAGGAGCGGTTGGCGATATAGCGGACCGGGTCGATCGGTTCATGGGTGGGGCCGGAGGTGACGACAATGCGCCGCCCCTTCAGGGGGCCATCCGACAGTTTGGCGGTGATGGCGGCAACAATCGCCTCTGGTTCGGCCAGACGACCGGGGCCAAATTCGCCGCAGGCCATGCCGCCCTCATCCGGGCCAACACAAGCGACACCATCGGCCAGCAGCGTGGCCAGATTGCGCTGGGTTGCGGGGTGCTGCCACATGCGCACGTTCATCGCAGGCGCCAAGAGCACCGGCGTATCCGTTGCCAGCAGCAGGGTAGACGCCAGATCATTGGCATGGCCATTGGCCATTTTCGCCATCAGATCCGCCGTCGCCGGGGCCACCACCAGAAGATCCGCACTGCGCGACAGCTGGATATGGCCCATCTCTGCCTCGGCGGTGAGATCAAACAGATCGCGGTGCACCGCCTGCCCCGCAAGTGCGGAGACCGACAGCGGGGTCACAAATTCCTCTCCCGCCTTGGTCAGAACCGGCACCACCTCGGCGCCCTGATCCTGCAAGCGGCGGATCAGCTCCAGCGATTTATATGCCGCGATGCCGCCGCCGATGATCAGAAGAATACGTTTGTTGGCCAGCATTTATCCGTCCTTGCCGCAAAGTCCGCCAAACAGTACTGCGCCTGCGCGCGAGAGGGAAACGGTTTTCACCCTGCCGGCCGCGCTGTGTTGCCGACAAGAAAGGCGCGCCCGTTTCGGACGCGCCGGTCTGGTCTTTGATCTATCGCGGCTGCGATCTGCGCCCCGCTTACATCAGGAAATTCTGCACCTCACGCGAACAGGTTTCGAGCGACTTGCGCATTTTCTGGAAAGCTGCGGCCTCTAGTTGGCGGACGCGTTCCTTGGACAGGCCCAGCTCATCCCCGAGGCTTTCGAGAGTGCGGGGTTTGTCGCGCAGTTTGCGTTCGGTGATGATGAACCGCTCGCGATCGTTGAGCGCCTGCATCGCCTCTACCAGCCAGGTGCGCAGCTGCCTGGTGTCGTGGCTTTCCTCGACCAGTTCGGCGGCTTGTGCGCTGTCATCTTCCAGCGCCTCGATCCACTCGCGGCCCTCATCCTCGGCCGACTGTACCGCGTTCAGTGAGAAATCCGCCCCCGACAGGCGGCCGTCCATCATCTGCACGTCGCGCAGCGGCACGCCGATTTCGGTGGCGATTTTCTGGTGCAGCTGATGCTGGTCCAGCTGCTCTCCGCTGGCGGCGGCTTCGCGCTCCAGCTGGGCCTGGACGCGGCGCATGTTGAAGAACAGGGATTTCTGGGAGGAGGTAGAACCGGTGCGCACCATCGACCAGTTGCGCATCACGTAATCCTGAATGGAGGCCTTGATCCACCAGACCGCATAGGTCGAAAAGCGCACGCCGCGATCCGGGTCGAATTTGTCAGCGGCTTTCATCAGCCCCAGACCCGCCTCTTGAATGAGGTCATTCATCGGCGCGCCGTAGCGTCGGAATTTCGAGGCCATGGAGATCGCCAGCCGCATATATGCGTTGATCAATCGATGGAGCGCCTGGACATCCCGCTCATCCCGCCAGGCGTAGGCCAGCTTGAGCTCGGTCTCGGCATCAAGCAACTCGGCCTTCATCGCCCGCTTGGGCAGTGGGTTTTCGATCATGGTATCAAGTGCCATTTTTCTTCCCCGTTGATGAGTTTGACCCTGTTACGTGGCGGCAGGCACATTGGATCAATTCTAAATTGGCAAAAATCCAAAGCGCCTGATCGGACCGCTGCGCGGAGGCCAGTTTGAGGCTGTGATCCGGGCCGAAAATGGTTCAGGCGAAAGGCCTATGTCCGGCGTCGGTGATGTCTCGGGTCTTGGCAGTCTGCATTGGAATTGCGGTACGCTAACGCGCGAAATCCACCTTGGTTCCCGGATGATGCAAAATTCATGGTCATCGCGGGTCTGTCAGCGGGGCGGCAGAGCGATTGCCGCACCCAATGCGCCACATGAGCCCTGCTAAGGCCCGGTTTGGCGATGTGCCCTATTTGGCGGTACCTGTCGTTGGCCCGCAGCGATCCACAAGGATCCGCAGCGCAGGTTGACGCAGGCAAGGGGGCTGCGCATCTTGTGCTGCACTGCACCCGTCGATACCCAGTATCGCACCTTAGGACAGAAACAGGGTAATAAAATTGCCGTCGAAAGTCACTTTCATTCTTGGGGGCGCGGCCTCTGGAAAATCGGCTTTTGCCGAAGAAATCTGCGTAAAGTCCGGAAAAGACAGGGTTTATCTGGCCACGTCACAAGTGTTTGATCGTGAAATGCGCGCAAAAGTGGACCGCCACCTGCAACAGCGGGGAGAGGGCTGGACCACCCATGAGGCGCCAATGGATGTGGCGCCGGTCCTCGACTCGCTTGGTGGGGATCAGATCTGCCTGCTGGATTGCGCGACCATGTGGCTGAGCAATCATATGCTGGCAGAGGACGGTGATCTGGTGTCCGCGCAGAGGGATCTTTTGGATGCGCTGGCGCGCTGTGCGGCTGATGTTGTGGTTGTGTCCAATGAAACCGGACAGGGCATCGTCCCTGAAAACGCGCTGGCGCGGCGGTTCCGCGAGGCACAGGGGCGGCTGAACATCGAACTGGCCAAGGTGGCAGATACCGTTGTGCAGGTCACTGTCGGCCTGCCACATGTGCTGAAAGGTGCGCTATGAGCGAGAGCGATCTGACGCGGTTGTTTCTGATCCGTCACGGGCCGACCCATGCCAAAACTATGGTCGGCTGGTCGGATCTGCCAGCGGATCTGTCTGACACCGCGGCGCTTGCACGGTTGCATGATTACCTGCCGCAGGAGGCGGTGGTGGTGTCCTCGGATCTGTCGCGCGCCCGTGACACCGCCTCGGCCATCGGCGGCACCCGCGAGCGGCTGGCGGATCATCGCGACCTGCGCGAGATCCACTTTGGCGCCTGGGAGCTGCGCAGCTGGGCCGAGATTGACGCCGAATCCCCCGACCATATCCGCGCCTATTGGGAAACGCCCGGCGATGTGCGGCCCCCCGGCGGCGAGAGCTGGAACGAGGTTTGCGCCCGTGTCGATCGCGCCATCAATGCGCTGATTGCGCAGCATCGGGGCCGCAACCTGATCGTGGTGGGGCATTTCGGTCAGATCCTGACACAGATCCAGCGGGCCGCGCGGCTGACAGCAGAAGAGGCGTTTTCCCACCGCATCGACAATCTGTCGGTCACGGAGCTGAGCCATCAGGGGCTGGACTGGGATCGGGGCTGGAGCAGCGGGCGGATCAATCACATTCCGTGATGTATGGGCGCACAAATATTCGATTTGAGAATGGTTTCGCTGCGTCTAGCCTGTCTCTATGGCTTATCAACTTTATATCGGTGATCGCAAGTATTCCAGCTGGTCATTGCGCGGCTGGCTGATGCTGGAAAAATTCAACCTGCCCCACTCGACCACTTTGGTCGAGATGTTTTCGGGCACGATGGCAGCGCAGATGGCGCCCCTTGCACCGGCGCGTCTGTTGCCGACGCTGGTTCTGCCGGAGGGCACTGTGGTGGGGGAAACCGTCGCCATTGCCGAAACGCTGGCAGAGCGCCACCCAGAGGCCGGACTATGGCCCGCTGACCCGGCCGCACGCGCCACGGCGCGCTGGCTGGTGGCAGAGATGGCGTCGGGCTTTGGGGCGCTGCGCAGCGCCTGTCCGATGCAACTTGCCTATATCTATCAGGGATTTGAGCCGTCAGACGCCGTTCTTGCGGATCTTGCACGGATCGAGACGCTGTTTGACCATGCCCGCGAGTTCTCTGGTGCTGCGGAGGGCTGGCTGTTTGGTGATTATTCTCTGGCGGATGCCTTTTATGCGCCGGTTGCGGCGCGGATTGTTGGCTATGACCTGCCAGTGTCAGAGCGGATGCGGGCCTATTGTCGGCTGACCCTGTCGGACCCGGTTTTGCTGCAATGGCAGGCCCGCATTGATGAAACGGTCTATGACACCAACCCCTATCCCGTCGACCTGCCCTACCGCCCTTGGGTGCTGGCCTAGCGGGACACGTAATCGTGGTGAATAGATCGTAAATACGGCACGCCGTTAACGACTCCGAAACCACGATTGCCAAGCCTTTCTGCAGACCCACCTGAGGCCTGCAGAAAGGGGAGAGATGATTTCACGCGCCTATACCGTTGCCTTTCAGGGGGTAGAGGCCCGCCCGGTGGAGGTGCAATGCGCCGTGGCGCCCGGCCTGCCTGCGTTTTCCATCGTCGGGCTGCCAGACAAAGCGGTGAGCGAGGCCCGCGAACGGGTGCGCGCCGCCTTTGCCGCCCTGTCCATCGCCCTGCCCGCCCGCCGCATCACCGTGAACCTGTCCCCTGCCGACCTGCCCAAGGAGGGCAGCCATTTCGACCTGCCGATCGCGCTTGCCCTGCTAGCGGCGATAGAAATCATCCCGCCCGAGGCCGCATCAGAGAGCATCGCACTTGGTGAGTTGTCGCTGGATGGCTGCCTGATGCCGGTTGCGGGTGCCCTGCCTGCGGCAATGGCGGCCGCGAGCGAGGGGCGGCGACTGCTGTGTCCGGAGGCATCGGGTGCAGAGGCCGCATGGGTCCGCGATGCCACCGTGATTGGGGCGGCGACCCTGGGGGATGTGCTGCGCCATTTTACCGGTCAGGGCGTCATCTCCCCCGCCCGCCCCGGTGAGGTGGTTGAAGACACAGGCTGCAAGGATCTGCGCGATGTTAAGGGACAGGACCGTGCAAAGCGGGCGCTGGAGATTGCTGCCGCGGGACGTCATCACCTGCTGTTTGTCGGCGCGCCCGGTTCCGGCAAATCAATGCTGGCCGCGCGCCTGCCCGGCATCCTGCCAATGCTGAGCGCGGCTGAAGCGCTTGAGACGTCGATGATCCAGTCACTGTGCGGCCTGATCGACAGCGGTGGCATCTGTCGCAGTCGGCCGTTTCGCGCGCCCCATCACACGGCGTCGATGGCCGCAATCGTCGGAGGCGGCAGGCGCGCGCAGCCCGGTGAGATCAGCCTCGCCCATAATGGCGTGCTGTTTCTTGATGAACTGCCGGAATTCAGCCGTCCGGTTCTGGAAACCCTGCGTCAGCCGCTGGAGACCGGATCCGTCAATGTGGCGCGGGCCAATGCCCATGTCAGCTATCCCAGCCGGTTCATGCTGATTGCGGCGGCGAACCCCTGCAAATGCGGCGCGCTGAGCGATCCGGGCCGGGCCTGCGCGCGGGCACCGCAATGTGCGCAGGACTACATGGGCCGCATCTCTGGCCCGCTGATGGACCGGTTTGATCTGCGGGTGGACGTTCCGGCGGTTGCGTTTTCCGATCTCGATCAGCCCGCCTGCGGTGAGGGCTCTGGCGAGGTGGCGCAACGTGTTGCCATCGCAAGGGAAATTCAGACGTCGCGCTATGATGGCTACGCCGGATTGCGCCAGAATGCGGACGCAGAAGGCAAGCTGCTGGAAGAGGTGGCCGCGCCAGACAGCGAGGGGCGCGCGTTGCTGCTGCAGGCTGCTGAACGCTTTGGCCTGACCGCGCGGGGCTATCACCGTGTGTTGCGCGTGGCGCGCACGATTGCCGATCTTGCCGGTGAGCCATTGATGCGCCGCCCCCATGTCGCCGAGGCGCTGAGTTTCCGCATTCCGGCCTGAGCGCAAAAAAAAGACGCCCGCCCCGGTGGGCAGGCGTCTGGCTGGATCAATCGGGCAGGATCAGACCTTGGCCTCGATCGCCTGCCAGATTTTTTCGGCGATGTTCACACCGTCAAAGCGCTCCAGCTCTTGAATGCCGGTGGGCGAGGTCACGTTGATTTCGGTGAGATAGTCGCCGATGACGTCGATGCCGACAAAGATCTGGCCTTTTTCGCGCAGCAGCGGACCAATGGCGGCGCAGATTTCCAGATCGCGTTCGCTCAGTCCGATTTTCTCCGGGCGACCGCCCACATGCATGTTCGAGCGTGTCTCGCCCGCGGCGGGAACGCGGTTGATGGCCCCGACCGGCTCGCCGTCGACCAGGATCACCCGCTTGTCGCCGTTTGAGACATCGGGCAGGAATTTCTGCACAATCAGGGGCTCGCGGCTGAAGCCGGTGAACAGCTCGTGCAGAGAGGTCAGATTGCGGTCGTTGGCATCCAGACGGAACACACCCGCGCCGCCATTGCCATAGAGCGGCTTGAGAATGATGTCGCCGTGTTTTTCCTTGAATGCCTTGATGGTCTGCAGATCACGGGCAATCGTTGTCGGCGGGGTCAGATCCGGAAAGTCGAGAACCAGCAGTTTTTCCGGGTAGTTGCGGACCCAGAAGGGATCATTCACCACCAGCGTCGTGCCCTTGAGCCGGTCGAGAAGATGGGTGGAGGTGATGTAATGCATGTCAAAGGGCGGATCCTGACGCAGCCAGACCACGTCGAAATCAGCCAGATCGACCTCGCGCTCGGGGCCGAGCACTGCGGGGGTTCCCGGCACCCGCTGGACCGTCATGTCCTGACCACGGGCGGTGATGCGCCCTTCCTGATAGGCGAGCTGATCCGGGCCGTAGAAAAACAGCTCATGGCCGCGCGCCTGTGCCTCTTCGGCGAGACGGAAGCTGCTGTCGGCGTTGATATCGACCGCAGAGATCGGGTCCATTTGAAAGGCGATTTTCATGATGTCAGTCCCTCATGACATGGGCAGGTTGCAGGGCGTTTGGGCAGGTTGGTCGACAATGGGCCAGAACCCGGCGCGAACCGCTGCCCGGAATACATGGCCCAGCCGGGCCTTATGTTCAATGGTGCGCTGCCGCATGGCCCAAGGCGAAGGGATGGGAAACCCCCCCGTTTTCACAAAAAAGTGAGGCGTGTGCGGAACCAATTGCTGCACGGCTGAGTTGTCCTGCCAGTAATGAACGACATTACACTGACAACTAAGAGGATGGAAACAATGAAGAATCTGCTTCTCTCGACTGCAATCGCCCTGACCCCTGCAAGCGCTGTTATGGCGGCTGATCACGGGGACATGTTCCGCGCCGAAGCGGACCCGATGGCGATCCACGCCTCCGAGTTTATTGGCATGCGGGTGTACCGCTCTGATGTGGAAACCGCCGCCGATGAATACGCTGGCGTGCAGCAGGACTGGGATGACATTGGCGAAATCAACGACGTTGTTCTGAACCGCGATGGCACCGTTGACTCCATTCTGGTGGATATCGGCGGCTTCCTCGGCATCGGTGAAAACCAGGTGGCGGTTGACATGAAATCGGTGAAATTTGTCGCCGACAGCTCCACTGCCGAAGATCTGGATGACTTTTTCCTCGTGATGGATGCTCCGGTTGATGCGCTGAAGGACGCGCCGACCTACGACTGGACCCGCCAGGTCGAAGCAGAGGCAGAAGAGCTGAAGCAGGAAACAGCTGCGGCGGCGGGTGAGCTGAAGGATGACGCGGATGCGCTGGCGAAAGATGCCGAGCAGACCGCCGAGAACGCAGCCGACAGTCTGAAAGACCCCTTCGTGAAGGACGGCTATGTTGAGGCATCTGCCGAAGCGCTGACCAGCGAAGAGCTGACCGGTGCACCGCTTTATGACAGCAAAGACGAATGGATCGGTGAAGTGTCGCAGATCAACCTGACGGAACAGGGCAAGGTGGACACGATCGTGGCTGACATCGGTGGCTTCCTTGGTCTTGGTGAAAAGCCGGTTGCGCTGAAGCTGGGTGAGATGGACATCCTGCGCTCTGACGATGGGGACAACCTGCGTGTCTATGTCTCCATGAGCAAGGCAGAGATGGAGCAGCTGCCTGAATACGAGAAGTAATCACGCCATTCTGTCCATTGGGCACAGGTTGGGGGTGCGGGGCGTATGCTCTGCGCCCCCAATCCTGTTGCGGGGGCTACGTGAGGGCAATGGCGGCGACAGCGGCGGTGTTCGTCAGCCCTGACCATAGGCATTTTCCAGCACCTCGACATGGCCTGTGCCATCCACCAGTGCCACGTCGATGCGGCAGTCGGTGAGGCTGCCCTTTGGTTCGCCCTCCAGAAACCGTGCGGCGCTGAGCATCATGCGCTGCATCTGGGTTTCGCTGATGCGGGACACGGCGCTGTCACGGCTGCGGCTGTGCTTGACCTCGACAAAGATCACCATTGCGCCCTGCCGCAGGATCAGATCAATCTCGCTGCCGCCCTTGCGCCAGCGTCGGGCCGCGACCGTGCAGCCGATGCGTTCATAGTGGCGCGCGACCAGTTCCTCTGCCGCGTGGCCTGCGTGATGGGACTGTGCGCCACGACGCTGCCGGGTGGTTCTCGCCCCTTTGTCAGAGCCTGCACCACCCTGCATGATCACCCCTCTCCCTTGGCGATTTCGAGCGCCAGTTGATAGATCTTGCGGCGTGGCATGTTGTGCATCTCTGCGACAATCGCGGCGGCGTCCTTGACCGAGTTCCCCTGCAGGGCCGCGCGCAGGTCGGTGTCCAGATCACCGTCGCTGACGCTGTCGCCGCGATGGCGGTCAACCAGAACCACGATCTCGCCCTTGACGGGGGCGTCCTCCAGCCCGGTGGCCAGGGTGGCCAGGCTGTCGCGGCGGATTTCTTCGAATTTCTTGGTCAGTTCACGGCAGAGCGCGGCGGGGCGGTCGCCCAGGACCTCGGCCATGTCGCGCAAAGAGGCGGCGACGCGTTTGGGCGATTCATAGAAGATCAGCGTGCCGGGCACGGCTGCCAGCTCTTCCAGCCGCTTGCGACGCGCGCCGCTGGCGTTGGGCAAAAACCCCGCAAAAAAGAACGCATCCGTGGGCAGCCCCGCCAGAGTGAGGGCCGCAAGCGCCGCGGATGGGCCTGGCGCAACCGTCACGAGATGGCCGGCTTCGGCTGCGGCGCGGCTGAGATCATAGCCCGGATCGGCAATCAGCGGCATGCCCGCCTCGGATGCGTAGGCAACCGATTGCCCGTCGTCCAGCGCGGCGAGAAGCTTGGCCCTCGCGCCTGCACCACTGTGGTCGTGATAGGCCACAATGTGACGGTTGTTCAGCGGAACTCCGTGGATTTCCATCAACTTACGCAGGGACCGCGTGTCTTCTGCCGCGATGACATCAGCGGATGCAAGCACATCCAACGCGCGCAAAGTGATGTCACGTGCAGTGCCAATGGGCGTTGCAACAAAGTAAAGGCCGCTAGGCAAATGGACGATCTTGTGATTCACGCTGGACCCGCCTTGTTGGTCGTTTATGATCCCTGAGGTACCACCACGGCGTACGCCGCCGGACAAGGGAGTTTCAAGTCCATTATGTTTGCTGTTTTTAAACACGCCCGCAAGGCGGCTTTGGCCGCAGTGACGGCAGTATCGACGCTTGCGTTGGTAGCCTGCGACACCCTGCCGACCGGCAGTGGGCCCACCATCAACACATCAAAACCCGTTCCTGTTGCACTGTTGGTGCCGCGTGGCTCGGCTCAGGCGGGCGATGCTTTGCTTGCCCAGAGCCTTGAGAATGCGGCGCGTCTGGCGATTGCAGATCTGAACGGGGTGCAGATTGACCTGCGCATCTATGACACTGCGGGCAACCCACAGCAGGCCGCAACGGCAGCGACCACAGCGATCAACGATGGCGCCCGTGTCATTTTGGGCCCGGTTTATGCAGAGGCTGCAAACGCCGCCGGTCTGGCAGCGGCGCAGCGCAACGTGAACGTTCTGGCGTTTTCCAACAACACCGCCATCGCGGGTGGCAACGTCTTTATTCTGGGTCCGACCTTTGACAACACCGCCCGCCGGCTGGCCGGCTATGCCGCCCGTCAGGGCAAGGGCAATATGGTGATTGTCAGCGGCAGCGACCCCGCCGGTCAGGCAGGGCGCGTCGCGATTGAACGGGCCGCTGCGGTGACGGGGGCCAATGTGGCTGGCGCTGTCAGCTACGAGCTGTCCCAGCAAGGCGTGATCAATGCGATCCCGACCATCCGCTCTTCTGTCGGCAGCAGCGGCGCGCAGTCGGTTTTCCTGACCGCAAACACGGCAGGCGCCCTGCCCCTGCTGACCCAGTTGATGCCCGAAGCAGGCGTTGATCCGGCCGTGACACAGTATATCGGTCTGACCCGCTGGGATATCCCGTCCCAGACCCTGTCGCTGCCCGGCGTCCAAGGCGGCTGGTTTGCGCTGCCCGATCCGAACAAAACCTCGCAGTTCCGCGCCCGCTATCAGGGGACTTATGGCGCTGCGCCGCATCCGATCGGCGGTCTGGCCTATGACGGCATTGCTGCAATCGGGGCGCTGGTTGGCGCAGGCAAATCCGATGCGCTCACCGGCGCGGCCCTGACCCAGGGCAGTGGTTTCCAGGGCACTGGCGGCATCTTCCGTCTGCGTCCGGACGGCACCAATGAACGCGGCCTTGCGGTTGCAACCATCCAAGAACAGAAGGTCGTGGTTATTGAGCCAGCTCCCTCCAGCTTCGCCGGTGCCGGATTCTGATCCGGCACTGCCCGACACCCTGCACCTACCGCCCTTGCCGGGACCGCTGATCTGCGATCCCGGCAAGATCTTTGATGCCCGCGCGATCCGCCAGCAGATCACGGCCCTGTCCGAGGACTGCAACGGGGCGGATTTGCGCGCGGGGGTCGTCAAGATCCTGCGTGACGCCAACAAAGCCGGGCGCGCGGCCATTGCCGAGGCCTTTGGCGAAGAGCCCTTTGCAGCGCGCGCGCTGACGCGATCCTATGTCTATCTGACCGACGGTCTGGTCACGGCCGCGCATTTCACCGCGACGCAGCTTTTGCATCCCATTGCCAACCCCACGCAGGGCGAACGTATCGCCGTGATCGCGGTTGGGGGATATGGCCGTGGGGAAATGGCGCCGCATTCCGATGTCGATCTGCTGTTCCTGACCCCTTACAAGATCACCGCCTGGGCCGAGAGCGTCATTGAATCGATGCTCTACATCCTGTGGGATCTGCGCCTGAAAGTGGGCCATTCCAGCCGGACGATCCGCGACTGCATTCGCCTCGGCGGTGAGGATTTCACCATCCGCACCGCCCTGTTGGAGCAGCGGTTTCTGGATGGCGACGAGGCCCTGGCGCAGGAGCTGGGGGAACGGCTGCGTGGCGAGCTGTTTTCCAAAGACCCCAAGGATTTTGTCGAGGCCAAACTGGCCGAACGCGATGCCCGCCACCTGAAACAGGGCCAGCGCTATGTCGTGGAACCCAACGTCAAAGAGGGCAAGGGCGGCTTGCGCGATCTGCAATCGCTCTACTGGATTGCAAAATACCTTTATCAGGTCGAGGACGTCGCCGAACTGGTGCCGATGGGGCTGTTCAGCCCTGAAGAGCTCGATTCATTTGCCAAGGCAGAGAATTTCCTCTGGGCTGCACGGGCCCATCTGCATCTGATCGCCAATCGCGCAACTGAACAGCTGAGTTTCGACATGCAGGTCGAGGTGGCTGACCGCATGGGATATGAGGACCGATCGGGCCGACGCGGCGTCGAGGTCTTCATGCAGGAGTATTTCCGCCACGCCACGACTGTGGGGGATGTAACCCGGATCTTTCTGACCAAGCTGGAAGAAAGCCATCTGAAGAACGAACCCCTGCTGGAGCGCATTTTCCGCCGTCGCCCGCGGGTGAAATCCGGCTACAAGGTGGTGCGCAACCGGCTGGACGTGGCTGATCCCGACGCATTCTGCGAGGACAAGCTGAACCTGCTGCGCATCTTCGAGGAAGCCCTGCGCACAGGCATGTTGATCCACCCGGATGCAATGCGTCTGGTAACGGCCAATCTGCATCTCGTTGATGAGGAGATGCGCAACGACAAGGAAGCCCAGCGGATCTTTCTTGATCTGCTGCTGAAACACGGCAACCCGGAACGTGCGCTGCGGCGGATGAACGAGCTGGGCGTACTGAGCGCCTTTGTCCCCGAGTTCGAACCGATCGTGGCGATGATGCAGTTCAACATGTATCATTCCTACACCGTGGACGAACACACCATTCAGGTGATCGCCAACTTTGCCGCCATCGAACGGGGCGAGCTGGAAGATGAGCTGCCGCTGTCGTCGGAGATCCTGCGCAAAGGATTGAGCCGCAAGGTGCTGCTTGTTGCCATGCTGTTGCATGACATCGGCAAGGGGCGCGAACAGGATCATTCGATCCTTGGTGCGCAGATTGCCCGACGCGTCGCGCCTCGGCTTGGGCTCAACAAAAGCGAGACCGAAACGGTCGAATGGCTGGTGCGTTATCACCTGCTGATGTCGGACATGGCGCAGAAACGCGACATTGCCGACCCGCGCACCGTGCGCGACTTTGCCAAGGCGGTGAAGACGATCAAGCGGCTGGACCTTTTGCTGCTGCTCACGGTCTGTGACATTCGCGGCGTCGGGCCTGACACCTGGAACAACTGGAAAGCGGCGCTGTTGCGGGCGCTGTACAACCAGACGCGCGAGGCGCTGGAAAACGGCATGGAGGCGTTGAACCGGGCCCATCGCGGCACCGAGGCCAAGAAAGCCCTGCGCGCCGCCCTGCCCGGCTGGCCCAAAGCCGATCTGAAGATCGAAACCGGGCGGCATTATGATCCCTACTGGCAGGGTCTGGATGTCACCGCGCATATCGACTTTGCCGAAATGCTGCGAGAGCTGACAGAGCGGGACAACCCCGCAGAGGTCATCATCCGCCTGCATCCAGATGAAGACCGGGATGCAACGCGGGCCTGTTTCTGCATGGCCGACCACCCCGGCATCTTTGCCCGCATCGCCGGTGCGCTGGCGCTGGTTGGGGCCAATGTGGTCGATGCGCGATCCTATACAACCAAAGACGGCTACGTCACCGATGCCTTCTGGATCCAGGACACCGAGGGCCACCCTTATGAGGCAGACCGCCTGCCACGTCTCAGCCAGATGATCCACAAAACGCTCAAGGGCGAAGTGATCGCAGGCGAGGCGCTGAAGTCACGCGACAAGATCAAGAAGCGCGAACGCGCCTTCAACGTGCCCACGCATATCACCTTCGACAACGACGGCTCGGAGATCTACACGATCATCGAGGTGGACACCCGCGACCGCCCCGGGCTGCTGTATGATCTGGCCCGCACCCTTGCCGGAGCCAATATCTATATCGCCAATGCGGTCATCGCGACCTATGGCGAGCAGGTTGTCGATGCGTTTTACGTGAAGGATATGTTCGGGTTGAAATATTACTCCGAGGCCAAGCAGAAATCGCTGGAAGCCAAGCTGCGCAGTGCCATCGCCGAAGGGGCAAAACGGGCCGGATCATGAAGCCGATCAAACTGCTGTCGGGGTTTCTCACCGTTGGGTTCTGGACCCTGGCGAGCCGCATTCTGGGGTTTCTGCGTGAAATCCTGATCACTGCCTACATCGGGCCGGGTCCGTTGATGGACGCGTTTGTTGCGGCCTTTCGACTGCCCAACATGTTCCGTCGGTTCTTTGCCGAAGGGGCCTTTAACGCGGCCTTTGTGCCGATGTTTGCCAAACGTGTCGAAAGCGGCGACGACCCGCAGGGGTTTGCCCAGGAGGCGTTCAATCTGCTGGCCGCGACGGTTTTGCTGCTGGTCGGGCTTGGCATGGTGTTCATGCCTGCGCTGGTCTGGGCCACGGCGGGCGGTTTTGTTGGCGATGCGCGGTTTGATCTGGCTGTCGGCTATGGTCAGATCGTCTTTCCCTACATTCTGTTCATGTCCCTTGCGGCACTGTTTTCCGGCGTTCTGAATGCCACTGGCCGTTTTGCTGCAGCGGCGGCGGCGCCTGTGTTGCTGAACATCTTTGCCTGTGCCGCAATGGTGGCTGGCGCCGTTCTTGGCGGCGAGGTCATCAGCTGGCTGATCTGGACCATTCCGGTGGCAGGCGTCGCGCAGCTGGCGCTGGTCTGGCGCGCCACCAGCAAGGCTGGCATTCACCTGCGCCCCGGCCTGCCGCGTTGGACGCCGCAGATGAAAACGCTGGTGCGTGTGGCCCTGCCTGCGGCGCTGGCGATGGGGGTGACGCAGATCAATCTGGTGGTCGGCCAGCAGGTTGCCTCTGACATTGAAAACGCCGTGAGCTGGCTGTTTGTGTCGGACCGGCTGTATCAGCTGCCGCTCGGCGTTGTGGGGATTGCCATCGGGATCGTGCTGCTGCCGGATCTGTCGCGCCGCCTGCGGGCGGGCGATGATGCGGGCGCGCGCGATGCCTTTTCCCGCGCGGGGGAGTTTTCCTTGCTGCTGACCCTGCCCTCGACCGCCGCGTTTCTGGCGGTGCCTATGGTGCTGGTTTCGGTTCTTTATGAACGCGGCGCAACCGGGGCCGATGACGTGGCCGCCATCGCGCTGGCAGTGGCGATCTATGGCGCGGGCCTGCCGGCATTCGTGCTGCAAAAGGTGCTGCAGCCGCTGTATTTTGCCCGCGAAGATACCCGTTCGCCGTTTCATTATGCGCTGGTGGCAATGGTCATCAACGCGGCGCTGGCCTTTGGCCTAAAACCCTATCTTGGCTGGATCGCCCCCGCCATTGCCGCCACAGTGGCGGGCTGGGCAATGGTGGCCTGCCTGTGGCTGGGCGCCCGCCGCATGGGAGAGGTCGCGCGGTTCGACCAGCGGTTCTACGACCGGAGCCTGCGCATTCTGGCCGCCTCTGCCATCATGGGAGCCGTGCTCTTTGGGGTGGTGCAGCAGTTTGGCTGGCTGTTCTACCTGCCCAGCTGGCGCTATCTCGCGCTTTTGGGCCTGATCGTTCTGGGCGCAGCCGTCTATTTCGGAGTTGGCCAGATCATCGGCGCGGTACGGCTGGGGGATTTGAAACGTTCCGTCCGCAGGGGCGGCAAAGCATAGACACCTCACGCGCCGGACACGGCCCCAGCACCGGCGCTGCTGTTTCCGGCGCTGAGCATCTGTGCCTGTCCTACTCCCGGCGGATGCGGTTGCGGATGCGGGCCCAGCCGCCGGGGGCGAGAAAGAAGGACAGGCCAAAGCCGGTGGCAAAACCGCAGAGGTCCGCGACCCAGTCCAATGTGCCGCCGAACAACAGGCCGAACAGCAGCTGGATCCCCATCAAGAACGCAATCAGCGTGAAGGCGCGGCTTTGCTGGGCGCCGACCAGCGACAGCTGGCGCCACAGAATATAGGTAAAGGCCCCGATCAGGCCGTAGACGGCGGGAAAGCCCCCGACCAGCGGCACCGGGGATTGGGTCAGCAGCGCATATCCCAAGGCCCCGCCGATCCCGGACATCACAAAGATCAGCACCATCGCGGCATCGCCAAACAGCTCTCCCACCATTTTGCCCATGGCCAGCACAAAAACGCAGACAAACAGCGTCTGGGTAAAGGCCACATGCACAAAGGGGTAGGACACAAAGCGGATCAGATGCTCGGCCGGCCACTGCCCGGTTTCCCACATCCAGGCAAAAATCTCGGCGGAGAAGGCATAGCTTTGGACCGCATCAAGCCGCCAGCCAATGGCCTCTGGCCCGCCGACAATGCCACGGGCGCCCAGCGAAAACGCCGCCTCGATGCCCATGATGATCAGCACCAGCGCGATCACACCGGGGGGCAATGGGTTCACGGGGGACGGTTCTCTGACGTGGTCCATCTTGGGGCTTTCTCCTGCTCGCCTGCTTTATCGCCTCGCCCTGGCCCGCACAGCGGATCCGCGCGCGGTTGACGACGGTTCCTGCCATGGTTAAGCCACTGAGCATCCTAATTCCAGACGGGAGTTTCTCGATGACCGAGACCACATTCACGCCTCGCGTGTTTTCCGGCATCCAGCCCTCGGGCAATCTGCACCTGGGCAACTATCTTGGCGCGCTCAAGCGGTTCGTCGACTGGCAGGCCAAGGACGTGGAAAGCATCTACTGCATGGTGGATCTTCACGCGATCACCGTCTGGCAGGATCCGGCGGATCTGAAGAAATCCACGCGCGAGCTGTGTGCGGGTTTCATCGCGGCAGGGCTTGATCCGGAGAAGTCCATTCTCATCAACCAGAGTCAGGTGCCCGAACATGCGCAGCTGGCCTGGGTGTTCAACTGCGTCGCGCGCATGGGCTGGATGCAGCGCATGACCCAATGGAAGGACAAGGCCGGCAAAAACGCGCAGAACGCGTCGCTTGGTCTTTTTGCCTATCCTGCGCTGATGGCGGCTGACATTCTGGTCTATCACGCGACCCATGTACCGGTGGGTGAGGATCAGAAACAGCATCTTGAGCTGACACGGGACATCGCGATCAAGTTCAACCATGACTATGGCGTGAACTTCTTCCCCGAAACCGAGCCGGTGATTGAAGGCGCGGCAACCCGCGTCATGAGCCTGCGCGATGGTTCCAAGAAGATGTCGAAGTCCGATCCCTCGGATGCCAGCCGCATCAACCTGACCGATGATGCGGACGCCATCGCCAAGAAGATCCGCAAGGCCAAGACCGACCCGGAGGCGCTGCCGTCCGAGGCCAAGGGCCTGGAAGAGCGCCCCGAAGCACGCAACCTCGTCAATATCTATGCCGCGATGGCAGAGATGAGCGTCGACCAGGTGCTGGCAGAGGTGGGCGGCAAGCAGTTCTCGGAGTTCAAACCGATGCTTGCGGATCTGGCTGTCGCCAAGATGTCTCCGATCACCACAGAGATGGCCCGGCTGATGGAAAACCAGGACGAGATCGACAAGATCCTCGCCCGTGGCTCGGAGCGCGCCCGCGCGATCACCGCGCCCATCCTGAGCCAGACCTACGACATCATCGGCATGGTGCGCCCTGTCGAGGTCTAAGACCGGTCAAGCCCAGGCACTGACATGACTTTTTGACCGCCCCGCATTGGGGCGGTTTTCTTTTGCGCCGCTGCTGCGCAACTTTCCTGTGAGTCATCCGTTGTCTTTCTGTGGCCATGTGCCGGAACAGAAAGGAACCGACATGAAACCGGGTATTTTCAAATCATCCACGGCGCTCGCGGTTATGATCTCGCTGGCAGCCCCTCTTCCTGCCCTGTCGCAAAACAAGGGCGGCAAGCAGATTGATCTCAGCCAGATGTCTGTAGGTGAAATCAGCGATCTGGTGGATCGATGCCGCAAGCGGGCGGAACGCACCCAGAAGAAACTGGCCGCAGGTCAGGAGGTCGAAGAAAAGACCGGCAAGATCGCCAAGTTCTGCAAGGCCTATGGCACTGGTGCCTTTGACGCGGATTTGCCCGGTGAGCTGCAATCCGCCAGCGTTCTGGCCAGCGTCGCGGAGCTGACTGCAGACGCAGACGTGGAGGCCGACGCCGAGGTGCAGGCATCGGAACCCACGGACGCCCCGCCGACCGAAGCCGCGGACACCCAGCCGCAGGCGGACGCCGCAGAGACGGCTGGCACTGATACCAGTGCTGAAGCTGACACCGAGAGTGCGCCCGCGCCCCAAACCGACGCGCCCGCAGGGACGCCCGCTGCAGACGATGTAACAGAGGCTGCTGATGGGTCCGAAGCGACGGCGGAGGCCATTGCCGCAGATCTGGCCCAATCGCCGGAGGAAGCGGACGAAGGCACCGACAATCCCGAACTGGCCGAAATCGACAGCCAGGCCCAGGCCGATGCTCTGGCTGATGCGCTGGACGGGGACGGCAATGCAGCCAGCGCGGCGGCTGCCAGCGCGAGCGATCCGAGCACAGGAGAGGCAGAGCCCGAAGTGATTGAGGAAGTCGTCACCGAGGAGACCGCCCGCAGCTCTGACGAGGAGTTCGAAACCGCTGTTGGCGACGCGGCCCCGGCCCCGCAACAGAACGCAGCGGCACCTGAGGATGACAGCGGTCTGTCCACCCGCGAGCGCAACGTCCTGCTGGGGCTGGGAGCCTTGGCGATCGGCACGCTGTTGAACAACGGCAGCAAGGTTGTCGCCAATTCGGGCGACCGCGCCATTGTCGAGCAAAACGGCCAATACCGGGTGCTGAAGGATGATGACGCACTGCTGCGTCAGCCGGGGTCGAATGTGACCACCTACCGCTTCGCCGATGGCTCGACACGCACTGTGGTTGTGCGCGAAAACGGGGTTGAGGTGGAAACCATCCGCTCTGCCGAAGGGCGGGTATTGCGCCGCACCAAACTGCTGCCGGATGGGCGCAGCGTCGTGCTGTTTGATGACACCCAGAAAGCAGAGCGCGTGGTGGTCAACGAGCTGCCACAGGTTCAAGAGGACCGCAGTGCCGTCTCCAGCAGCAGGGCCGTTTCTGCCGAGGATCTTGCGGCTGCGCTTGCCGCACAAGATGCCAAGTCGGTAGAGCGCCGTTTCTCGCTGGCGCAGATCCGCAACATTGATGCGGTGCGTCGCCTGACGCCGGTCATCAACGTGGATTCGGTGAATTTCGACACCGGATCGTCGGTGATCCGCCCGCAGGAAGCGGAGGAGCTGGCGGCCCTTGGCAATGCCCTGCGTGAGCTGATCGACCGCAACCCCGCCGAGGTGTTCCTGATCGAAGGCCACACCGATGCGGTCGGGGCTGCGACCTTCAACCTTGCGCTATCGGACCGTCGCGCGGAAACCGTGGCGCTGGCGCTGACCGAGTATTTCGACGTGCCCCCGGAGAACATGGTGGTGCAGGGCTATGGTGAGAGTGATCTGGCTGTGCGCACCCTTACGGCCGAGCGCGCGAACCGCCGCGTGGCCGTCCGCCGCATCACCCAACTGCTGAGTGGCGCGCAGTAATCGCCCGATCTGTTCGTATCAACAGACAGACACACCACCCCGGCGCCTTGAAAGGCGGCGGGGGTTTTGCGTTCCGTGCATGGCGCCGGAGCGTTATGACTGACCCCGGCCTGATGTGCCAACGTGATAGGGGCAGAATTGGAGCGGCTGTATGGTCACGCTGTCCTGCTCAAACGACACAACAGCAAGTTCGGGCGCTTCGGCGCTTGGGGTGAAGCTGTTCCAGTCCCATTCTGGCTGCGGTGGCGGCGCCTGATAGAGCACAGAACGCAGGGCCGTGAAGGGGATGCCCCGGATGGTGCCGGTCACGGATCGGTGCACATGGCCAACGCAGAGATGGCGGAGGTTTGCCCGACCTTCGATGATCTCAAGAAAGCGCGCGCCATGTTCCAGCCGCGCGCTGTCCTGCACGGGCAGACCCAGCGGCATTGGCGGATGGTGGAGAAACAGAAGAACCGCCCTGTCTTGTGCTGCGTCCAATGTGCTGGTCAGCCAGCGGGCGCGCTCGGCGCAGAATTCGCCCTCCGATGCACCCGGTTTGAGAGTGTCCAGACACAGGATGAGCCCAGCCGGGGTGTCCACGGAATATTGCAGAAAACCGTCCATGCAGCTGTCCGGTACCTGAAACTGCGCGCGCAGCAGATCCCGGTCATCATGATTGCCCACCATCGGCAGACAGGGGATCGCCAGTTGGTCGAGGCGGTCAGCCAGATCGGCATAGTTGCGGGCGGTGGCGGTCTCTGCCATGTCGCCGGAAATCACGCAGTAAGAGGCGTCGGAATGGTGCTGGTTGATATAGTCGATGGCCGCATCAAGGCGCAGTTGCGGGTCATGACCCAGGATCTCTCCGCTGTGCTGGAAATGCAGATCTGACATCCAAATCAGTTTCATCGAAATCACGTCCCGGCCGGTCAGGCCCAATAAATCCGGCCTGACTATGGTGCACATTCACTGTCTGGCGCAAGCCGGGGCGCATGGCGACCTGCTGTTTGGTCGCCGCCCCTAAAGCCTGCCAACCCCGCCGAGGGTCAGGTTTGCGACCACATCGGCGTAGGCTTCACGCGCGTCGGAGCCCGCGCCGGAGTTCCACATGTAATACCAGTTCAACATGCCAAAGACCGACATCGTGGCAGAGCGCAGTTTTTCGCTGTCTTGGGCCAGTGTGGTGGGTGCGACGGCTGCGAGCGCGTCGCTGACCACCTGGACCAGTTCCCGTTGATAGGCGCGAAGCAGCTTTTGCTGGTCTTCCGGCAACGCGCCCATTGCACTGATCTGAACCTGATGTTCGTGGTCCGCGCCCTGATAAGCCAGCAGGATTTCCGACACGATACGGCGCAACCGCTGATCGGGGGACAGCGCGCTGACATCGACGCCGCAGACCCGGTCGCGCAGCTCGCTCAGGTAGGTGTCAAGGACGCCGAACAGGACGGCATCCTTGCTGTCGTAGTAGTGATAGATATTGGCCTTGGAGATCCCGCACTCTCGCGCGAGTTGGGTCATCGAGGCGCGGTCGAACCCTGCCTCGGCAAACACCTTGGCCGCAGATTTCAGAATCTGGGCGCGTTTCTCGTCGTGGTCTTTTGCGATCGTGCGGGCCAAGCGGGGTTACTCCTTGCTGCGGTTGTCGACGACGCGCTTGGCCTTGCCCTGGCTGCGCTCCACCGAACCCGGCTCGCCTACAATGATCTCGGTCGAGACGCCAACCATATCCTTGATGCGCTTGGTCAGCATCCGCGCAGCCGCGGTCTTGCTGAGTTCGTCGGTGGCATCGGGATTGGCCTCTACAAAGACCCGCATCGCGTCCATGCGGCCGGATTTGTAGAGCTCGATCTGGTAGTAAGGCGCGAGGCCGCCGGTCGCCAGCAGCTGCTCTTCCACCTGGCTGGGGAAGACGTTGACGCCGCGCAGGATGATCATGTCGTCGCTGCGGCCAGTGATCTTTTCCATCCGCCGCATCGAGCGTGCGGTGCCCGGCAGGAGGCGCGTCAGATCGCGGGTGCGGTAGCGGATCATTGGCAGGCCTTCCTTGGTGAGCGTGGTGAACACCAGCTCGCCCAGCTCGCCATCCGGCAGCACCTCGCCCGTTTGCGGGTCGATGATTTCCGGCAGGAAGTGATCTTCCCAGATCACCGGGCCATCCTTGGTCTCGACGCATTCGTTGGCGACACCCGGTCCCATGATCTCGGACAGGCCGTAGATATCGACCGCATGCATGTCAAAGGCGTCCTCGACCTCCTTGCGCATAGCGTCGGTCCAGGGTTCGGCGCCAAACACGCCCACCTTGAGCGAGCATTCGCGCGGGTCCATGCCGACCTTGTGGTACTGCTCCAGAATGTTGAGCATGTAGGAGGGCGTCACCATGATGCCGTCGGGTTTGAAATCGGTGATCAGGCCGACCTGTTTTTCGGTCTGCCCGCCCGACATCGGCACCACAGTGGCGCCCAGACGTTCGATCCCGTAGTGCGCGCCAAGCCCGCCGGTGAACAGGCCATAGCCGTAGGCGTTGTGCACCATATCGCCCTTGCGCAGGCCAGACGCCCGCAAGCTGCGCGCCACCAGATCCGCCCAGTTGTCGATGTCGCCCTTGGTATAGCCCACAACCGTCGGCTTGCCGGTGGTGCCAGAGGAGGCATGGAGACGGATGATTTCACTGCGCGGCACCGCGAACAGGCCGAACGGGTAGTTGTCGCGCAGGTCGTTCTTGTAGGTAAACGGGAACTTCGCCAGATCGGACAACTGTTGCAGATCGTCCGGATGCACGCCTGCCGCGTCGAACCGCTCGCGATACATGGGCACGTTTTCATAGGCGTGGCGCACCGACCATTTCAGCCGGTCCAGCTGAAGGGCGCGGATTTCGTCGATTGAGGCAATCTCGATCGGGTCCAGATCAGCCTTGTTGGGGGTCAGGTCTCTCATTGGCGTCCTCCACACCGTTTGGTCGTCTCAATTGGCGGCTCAGTCAGTCGCCCTGTTTCTCGTCAAACAATTGGCCTTTGATCGCCCGCGAAAACCCGCGGAACTCGGCTATTTTGGTGCCGTCCTGATTGGTGACAGTGACATCATAGATGCCGCTGCGCCCGGTCAGTGACAGCTCTGTTGCGGTGGCAATCAGCCGGTCGCCCAACCGTCCGGGCGCGGTGTAGCTGATCACGTTGTGCTGCGCGACGGTGGCCTGATTGCGGCTGTTGCAGGCAAAGGCAAAGGCGCTGTCGGCCAGCATGAAGGTGACACCGCCGTGGCAGATACCGTGGCCGTTGCAGTGGTGCTGGGTGACGGTCAGCTCCAGCGTGGCGGCGCCCTCATCCACATGGGTGATTTCCATGCCCGCCCATTTGGAGGCATGGTCATCCGCCCACATGGCGGCGGCAGATTTCTCGGCGCGTTCCTTGGGGGTCATGGTCATTTGCCCTTGAACGCGGGTGCGCGTTTTTCCAGGAAGCTGGCCACGCCCTCTGCGTAATCCGCGCTTTCGCCGCAGGTCTTCATCGCGTCGGCCTCGATTTCCAGCTGGTCGGACAGCGTATTGACCGCTGCGGCCTGGATTGTCTGTTTGGTCAGACCCAGACCCAGCGTCGGGCCGTTGGCGAATTTCTCTGCCATCGTGCGGGCCTCGGCCATCAGGTCGTCATCAGGCAGCGCCTTCCAGATCAGGCCCCAGTCCTCGGCCTTCTTGGCAGGCAGTGGTTCAGCGGTCAGCGCCAGCCCCTTGGCGCGCGCCTCGCCCAGAAGGCGCGGAAGATGCCAGCTGCCGCCGGTGTCCGGGATCAGGCCAACCTTGGAAAACGACTGGATGAACTTGGCGCTTTCGGCGGCCAGCACCACATCGCAGGCCAGCGCCAGATTGGCCCCTGCCCCGGCCGCCACGCCATTGACCGCACAGATCACCGGGAAATTCAGGGAGCGGATGAGGTTCACAAGTGGGGCATAGAATGTGCGCACCGTGTTCCCGAGGTCCGGGGGGCCATCCATCTTGCGCGGATCGCGGTCGCCCAGATCCTGCCCCGCGCAAAAGCCGCGGCCCGCGCCAGTCAGCAGCACAGCGCGGGCGCCACCGTCGCGCGCGGCCTCGAGTGCGGCGCGCAGGGCGTAGTGCATTTCCTCGTTGAAACTGTTCAGCCGATCAGGCCGGTTCAGGGTGATTTCCACCCAGTTTCCATGCCCCTGCACCAGCAGCGTATCCGACATTGCCGCGCCCTCCCTCTGACGTCATGGATAAAGATCTTGCATAAACCGACCGGACGGTCAATATATTTGCAACCCCGCCGATTGCGCCCTTGGGTGGTCGGCCAGCAACAGATGCAAAGGATCTCACGATGAGCCTTCTTGATGTTTCCAGCTTTGCCGCTGGTCAGTGGATTGCACCGGGTGCAGGTGCGCGCAACATTGCAAGCGCGATCACAGGCGAAGTGATTGCCCAAGCGGGCAATGATACGCTGAATGTACAGGGCATGCTGGACTATGCTCGCTCTGTCGGCGGCCCCTCCTTGCGCAAGATGACGTTCCACGACCGCGCCCGGATGCTGAAGGCGCTGGCAGGTCATCTGAACCAGCACAAGCAGGCGCTTTATGATCTGTCGTTCAACACCGGCGCCACCCAGTCCGACCACATGATCGACATTGATGGCGGCATCGGCACCATGTTCGTCTTTGCCTCCAAGGGTCGGCGCGAAATGCCGGACGGCCATGTCTACCTGGACGGGGATGTCGAACAGCTGTCGCGCAACGGCACCTTTCTGGGCCAGCACATCTGCACGCCGTTGCAAGGGGTTGCAGTGCATATCAACGCCTTCAACTTCCCGGTCTGGGGCATGCTTGAGAAACTGGCCCCGACCCTGCTGGCCGGTGTCCCCGCGATCGTGAAACCCGCGACCGCCACCTGCTATGTCACCGAACTGGCGGTGCGGCTGATGCTGGAGTCGGGCATCCTGCCGGACGGGGCGCTGCAGCTGGTGTCCGGTGGGCTTGGTGACATGCTCGACCACCTTGGCATGCAGGATGTTGTCAGCTTTACCGGCTCTGCCGAAACTGCGCTGAAACTGCGCGCAAACCCTGTGATCCTGCGGAACTCGGTGCGATTCGTTGCGGAGCAGGACAGTCTCAACGCCTCCATCCTTGGCCCCGACGCCCAGCCCGGCACGCCGGAATTTGACCTGTTCGTCAAGGAAGTCAGCCGCGAGATGACCACGAAAGCGGGCCAGAAATGCACTGCCATTCGCCGCATCATCGCGCCGGAAAGCCAGATCGAGGCCGTCATTGCAGCCCTGTCAGAGCGTCTGGCGAAGACCCAGATCGGAGATCCCCGCCTTGAAGGGACCCGGATGGGGGCGCTGGTGTCGAATGCGCAGAAACGCGACGTGATGGAAAAGGCCGCCATCATCGGTCAGGAGGCCACCCGCGTCTTTGGCGATCCGGAGCGTTTTGACGTGACGGGTGCGGACGCGGCCAAGGGCGCGTTTGTGCCGCCCATGCTGTATCACTGCGAAGCGCCTGACACGGCAGAGCGCGTGCACGACACAGAGGCCTTTGGCCCCGTTTCGACCATTATGGGCTATCGCGATCTGGACCACGCCATCGCGTTGGCCAACCGCGGTCAGGGCTCGCTGGTGGCGTCCGTTATCACCCATGACCCTGCCGTCGCCCGTGAGGTTGCGATCGGCGCCGGCGCCTATCATGGCCGACTTTATTTCAACAACCGCGACTCGATGAAGGAATCGACCGGCCACGGCTCTCCCCTGCCCCACATGGTGCATGGCGGCCCTGGCCGTGCAGGCGGCGGCGAGGAAATGGGCGGCGTGCGCGGCGTCAAACACTACATGCAGCGCACCGCCATTCAGGGTTCACCCGACATCCTGTCGGCAATTGGCGAGAAATGGGTTCCGGGTGGCACCGAGATCGAAGGCCCCGCACACCCCTTTACCCGCAAGTTCGGCGAACTGGCGGTCGGCGAGACGCTGCACACCGCGCCGCGCACCGTGACGTTGGAGGATATCGAGACCTTTGCCCATTTCACCGGCGACACCTTCTATGCCCATATGGATGACGAAGCCGCCAAGCGGAACCCGTTCTTCCCGGGCCGTGTGGCGCATGGCTACCTGCTGTTGTCCTTTGCTGCGGGCATGTTCGTGCAACCCGACGAAGGCCCGGTTCTGGCCAACACCGGCCTTGATAACCTGCGCTTCATGAAGCCGGTTGCGGCCGGTGACAGCATCAAGGTGCGCCTGAGCGTCAAGAAAAAGACCCCGCGCAACGATGAATACGGTGAAGTGCGCTGGCATGTGACGCTGACCAATCAGGACGATGAAATCGCTGCAGAGTATGAACTGCTGACGATGAACGCCTACTGATCCATTGCCGTAGCACCGCACCTGCCCTGGGCCAGTCCGTATGGACTGGCCTATCGCGTTTCGGGGGCTTAGACATAAGGGTATGACTGATGCCCAAGATCTCTGGTTTGATACCGCCGTTTCCAAGCTGAGTGACCCGCAGAACCAGCGGGTCTGGTCGGTGATCGTGTCCCTATTCGGGGATCTGGCGCAGCAAAAAGGGGCCTCTATCAACGGGCAGACCCTGACGCAGATCATCACGCCAATGGGCATCAAGCCCGAAGCGATCCGCGTCGCGCTGCACCGCCTGCGCAAGGATGGCTGGATCGACAGCACACGCTCGGGCCGGGCGTCTGTGCATTTCCTGACCGAAAGCGGGCGCAGCCAGTCTGCGGCGGTGACGCCTCGGATTTATGCCCGCGAAATTGCCCCGCCCACTGAGTGGCATCTGGCCATTGCAGAAGACGGTCAGTCCGCCATGCTGGATGGATTGCTGGAGCAGGCAGATTACGTCAGCGTCAACCGTTGCACGGCGCTGGGTCTTGGCAAAGCTGCATCGCTGGCCCGTGATCTGCTGGTGGTGCACAACCCTGACTTGGCGGTTCCAGAGTGGCTGCAGAGGCGGTTGTTTCCCGAGGATCTGCGCGTCACCTGTTCGGATCTGGACGTGACGCTGGCCGAACTGAACAGCGCGCGCAGCGGGCTGGCCATTGATGAACAGCTATCCGCAGCGCAGATCGCCACGCTGCGCACGCTGATCGTGCACCGCTGGCGGCGGGTGGTTTTGCGCCATCCGGATCTGCCGCTGTCGCTGCATCCGGACGATTGGCGCGGAGAGCCCTGCCGCCGTCGGGTGGCAGAGCTGCTGGAGGCGTTGCCGCGCCCGACCCTTGCCACCAACGGCGATCTGGCCGGGACTGCGGACTGACACGACAGCTGTCAGGCGGCTGCCTTATTTTGCCGCTGCGGTCACGATCAATTCGACCAGCAGATCGGGGCGGGCCAGTTTTGCCTCGCCGCAGGCACGCGCGGGTGCATGGCCTTCGGGAACCCAGGCATCCCAGACACCGTTCATTTCTTCGAAATCCGCCATATCCGCGAGCCAGATGACACACTGCAGGATGCGGGTGTTGTCGCTGCCTGCTTCGGCCAGGAGGGCGTCGATCTTGTCCAGACAATCCTGCGTCTGCTGGGCAACGCTGGCCCCGGCAGTGCCGACCTGGCCTGCGAGGTAGATGGTATCGCCGTGCTTGACGATCTGGCTCATGCGGGTGCCGGTGTGGCTGCGTTCGATGTCGCTCATCTGAATGTCCTGTTTCCAAAAAACCTGAGTTCGGCCGAAGTGGCCTTGCCAACTCGATAGCCAGAGCCGCGCCCGCGCGCAACGTCAGCGCGACCATGATGGCCCCTGTCGCGGCAGAAACCTGCCCCAAGGGCCGGTGGGACGATCCGGTTTGGCACAGCCCGGTGCCCATTTCTGGCCGGTGATCACCGCCAGTGCGCACCCCGCACAAAATGGGCCAGCACGCGCCGCAAGCCGTTCAAATAACGCACAAATTAGGATGTATGAATTGGTTCTTGCCCAGATAAGAGGCACGCCTCTATAGTTTTCGTTGTGAATGCAGCGGATCCCTTGGCGGCCCGCATTCGGGGCCCTTAGCGTGACTGCACGCACCGCAGCTGCGGTGCCATTCCAGACCAAGCCTGCCCAAGCAGGCCAATCCACAGGGGGAAGTGAGAATGACCAAGATCAAGACCGCAGCGCGGCTGTCGCGCCGCCAATTCCTGACCAGCACTGCCGCGGGCGCGCTGGCTGTTGCGCTTGCCGGGGTTCTGCCAGATCCCGTTCTGGCCGCCGACCCGATCAAGGTCGCAGGCATCTACACCGTCCCCGTGGAACAGCAGTGGGTCAGCCGCATCCATGTGGCCGCGCTTGCCGCGCAGGAGCGCGGCGACATTACCTATACGTTTTCCGAAAACACCTCCAACACCGATTACCCGCGCGTCATGCGGGAATATGCCGAGCAGGGCCACAAGCTGATCATTGGCGAAATCTTTGGGGTCGAGGCCGAAGCGCGGGAAGTCGCCGCAGACTATCCCGACGTGGCGTTTCTGATGGGCTCTTCCTTCAAGGAGGATCCGAGCCTGCCCAACCTTGCGGTGTTCGACAACTACATTCAGGACGCCTCTTATCTGTCTGGGATCGTTGCGGGCGCCATGTCCGAGAGTGGCAATATCGGCATGGTCGGTGGCTTCCCGATCCCGGAGGTGAACCGCCTGATGCATGCCTTCATGGCCGGTGCGCGCGAAATGAACCCGGATATCACCTTTCAGGTTTCCTTTATCGGCAGCTGGTTTGACCCGCCCAAAGCCAAGGAAACCGCCTTTGCCATGATCGAGAATGGCGCGGATATGCTCTATGCCGAACGTTTTGGCGTGTCTGACGCGGCCAAGGAAAAAGGCATTCTGGCGATTGGCAACGTAATCGACACCCAAGGGGATTATCCCGATACCGTGGTGGCATCGGCACTGTGGCATTTCGAGCCGACATTGGATGCGGCCATCGCCAAGGTGCGCGACGGCAGCTTTGTGGCCGCGGACTATGGCACCTATTCTTTCATGAAGGAAGGCGGCGCCTCGCTTGCCCCGTTTGGCACCTTTGAAGGCAAGATCCCCCAAGCCGCACTGGACCTGATCGCCAGCCGCACAGCGGCCATCAAGGATGGATCCTATGTGGTAGAGATCAACGACGCAGAACCCACCTCGTCGTGATCCGAGCCAAGGCATGACAACACCCAGCATGGCGCAGCGCGCGGCCAATGGCCCGGTGCTGCGCCTTAAAGAGATAACCAAGCGGTTTGGTCCGGTGACGGCCAATGAAGACGTGAGCTTTGACCTCTTTCCCGGCGAGGTCATCGCGCTTCTTGGTGAAAACGGCGCGGGCAAGACCACGCTGATGAACATCCTCTTTGGCCAGTATACGGCCGACGCGGGAGAGGTTGAGCTGTTTGGCGCAACCCTGCCACCCGGTGCGCCCCGAGCGGCGCTGGATGGTGGTGTGGGCATGGTGCACCAGCATTTCACCCTCGCAGACAATCTGACGGTCTGGGAAAATATCACCCTGGGCGTCGAGCCGCTATTTCAGATGCGACTGAATTCCAGCGCCGCCAGGGCGCGCATTCGCAGTCTTTCCGAGCGCTTTCACCTGAAGGTCGACCCCAACGCCAAAGTGGGCCGCCTCACCGTGGGAGAGCGCCAGCGTGTTGAAATCCTGAAGGCGCTTTATCGCGACGCGCGGATCCTCATCCTGGATGAACCCACGGCCGTTCTGACACCACAGGAGTCCGATGCGCTTTTTGCGACGCTGAGAGAGGCCATCGGTCAGGGGCTTTCGGTCATCTTCATTTCGCACAAACTGCATGAGGTGATGGCGATTTCAGATCGCGTTCTGGTGCTGCGTCATGGCCGACTGGTGGCAGAGCGGCGCACCGCTCAGACCAGCCGCGATGAACTGGCGTCACTGATGGTCGGGGCCGACGTGAAGCCTGCAAGGTTTGCACCGAATGCCGCGGGGCCTGCGCTGTTGCAGCTGCAAGGCGTATCAACCCCAGACAATGGGGCTGCGCCGCGGCTGCGCAACGTTACGCTGGATCTGGCAGCGGGCCAGATCACCGGGCTTGCCGGCGTATCAGGAAACGGACAGGCGGCGCTGTCTGATCTGATTTCGGGGCTGATCACCACCCAGTCCGGCCAGATCCGCATCCACGGGCGCGAGATCGGCGCATGGTCACCGCGCAAGGCGGTCGATGCAGGCATTGCACGCATCCCCGAGGACCGCCACAAGACCGGCACCATCGCAGATTTCGATCTGACCGAGAACGCCATACTGGAAACCTATTCGACCCGGTTTGCGCGCAGGGGATGGTTGGACTGGCGGGCTGCCCGGCAGTTTGCCAAGGATCTGATCGCGACCTACGACGTGCGCTGTCCGGGGCCGGACACCCGCATCCGGTTGTTGTCTGGCGGCAATATGCAAAAGCTGATCCTGGGCCGCGTGCTGGAGTTGGCGCCCGACATAATTCTCGCCAACCAACCGGTACGCGGGCTGGACATCGGCGCGGTCACCTATGTCCATGAACAACTGGCCAAAGCGCGGGCGCGGGGCGCAGCGGTCTTGCTGATTTCAGAGGATCTCGACGAGATCATGCAGCTTTCCGATGTGATCCATGTGATCAGCGAAGGCAGGCTCAGCCCCGGTTTTCCGCGCGGCAGCCAACAGCCCGAAGATCTCGGCGCTTGGATGGCCGGACACGGGTTTGACACGATGACAGCGGAGGGTCCCCATGCGCCTTGAACCCATCGCGGCGCCCAGCTGGCAGCGTCGGCTGATCCCGCCTGCCGCCGCCATTCTTGCAACATTTGTGATTGCCGCGCTTCTTGCACAGATTGCCGGGGGCAACCCGTTTTCGATTTTCGGGCTGATCCTGTCAGGGGCGCTTGGGTCGAAATTTGCGATCCTTGAGACCCTGAACAGGGCGACGCCGCTGATCTTTACAGGGCTTGCGGTTGCTGTCGCCTTTCGTGCGAAGCTGTGGAACATCGGCGCCGAAGCCCAGCTGTATGCTGGGGCGGTTGTAACGGTTGTTCTGGGCACGGGCGCGCTGGCCCTGCCTGCGCCGCTGCTTTTGCCGCTGCTGGCCTTGGCGGCGATGGTCGCCGGGGCGGGGCTGCTACTTGGGCCTGCGCTGCTGAAAACCCGGCTCGGCGTGGATGAGGTTGTCACCACGCTGTTGTTCAACTTCATCTTTCTTCTGTTTGTTTCCTACCTGCTGGAGGGGCCGCTGAAAGATCCGATGGGGATGGGCTGGCCGAAATCACCACGCCTGAATCCAGAGGCGCGGCTGCC
Organism: Phaeobacter italicus; assembly: GCF_001258055.1. Classification (GTDB taxonomy): domain Bacteria; phylum Pseudomonadota; class Alphaproteobacteria; order Rhodobacterales; family Rhodobacteraceae; genus Phaeobacter; species Phaeobacter italicus. Next base: position 83,861 of record NZ_CVRM01000001.1, read on the forward strand.
ACGGGTGGTAGACGGGTTGCGACTGCACTGGGGGTTTGCTCTGGCGCTGATTTCGGCCGTCGCGATCTGGCTCATCAACACGCGCACCACGCTTGGCTATGAAATGCGGGCGGTGGGGCAGAATGCTGAGGCTGCGCAGTTTGCGGGCATTCCTGTCACCAAAGTGATCCTCAAGACCGCGCTGCTGTCCGGTGGGTTGGCGGGGCTGGCAGGGTATTCCGAGGTGGCGGGTCTCAAGGGGGCGCTGACGCTCGATCTGAGCCCCGGCTTTGGCTACACCGGCATCGTTGTTGCGATGCTGGCCCTTCTGCACCCCATTGGCGTGGTTTTTGCGGCGTTGTTTGTGGCGGCCATCTTTGTCGGCGCCGACAGCATGAGCCGGGCCGCAGGGGTGCCGAGCTATCTTGCCGATATCATGCTGGCGTCGGCGCTGTTGTTGATGGTGCTTGCCATCCTGCTGAGCAAATTCCGCCTGCGGAGGGATTGAGATGGATATTCTGGACATCCTTTTGTCGGCAAGTTTCTGGGCCGCTGCCATCCGGATCGCCTCGCCGCTGATCTTTGCCACGCTGGGAGAGCTGATCTGCGAACGGGCCGGTGTGCTGAACCTCGGGATCGAGGGGATCATGGTTGCGGGCGCATTCTCCGGCTGGATCGCAGTCTGGGCCGGGCTGCCGCTTTGGGGGGGCGTTGCGGTGGCAATGCTGACCGGCATGGCCTTTGGTCTGCTGCATGCAACACTCAGCGTGCCCTTTGGTCTCTCGCAGCATGTGGTCGGGATTGGCCTGACGTTGCTGGCGACCTCGCTGACGTTTTACACCTATCGCGTGGTTCTGCCCGAGGTCTCCTCTCCGCCCAAGATCGAGGCCTTTCAACCCTATGAGATACCTCTCCTTGCCGATCTGCCGCTGATTGGGCCTGCGCTGTTTTCGCAGACGCCGCTGACCTATGCTGCATTTCTGTTGGCCGCGATCTGTGCCTACACGCTGTATCGCACCCCTGTGGGTCTTGCGGTCAGGGCCGCAGGAGAGAACCCTTCGGCTGTCGCAGCGCAAGGTCTGTCCGTGACAGCGATCCGCATGGGCGCGGTCATCACGGGCAGTGGTTTCATGGCGGTCGGCGGGGCGTTTCTGACCCTGTCGGCCTTTGACAGCTTTTTCTTTGACATGGTGAACGGGCGCGGCTGGATCTGTATTGCGCTGGTGGTGTTCGGGGCCTGGCGTCCCGGGAAGGCCGTGTTGGGCGCAATCCTTTTTGCGGCCTTTGATGCGCTGCAGATCCGGCTTCAGCAGACGGCGATCGGGGCGTTGGTCCCGTATCAGCTGTTTCTGATGCTTCCCTATATTCTGTCGATTTTGGCGCTGGTCGTGATGTCACGACGCGCAGAGGTTCCTGCGGCGCTGATGGTGCCGTTCAACAAGGGAGAGAGATGATGTTTGATCTGCTCATCAAAGGCGGCACGCTGCCGGATGGTTCTGTTGCGGATATCGGCATTACCGGAGACACCATCGCAGAGATCGCCCCCGCACTGGAGGCCACCGCGAAGGAGACGATCGACGCGACCGGCGATCTGGTTTCGCCGCCATTTGTCGATCCGCATTTTCACATGGATGCCACCTTGTCTTATGGCCAGCCCCGCGTGAATGCCTCGGGCACCCTGCTGGAAGGCATCAACCTGTGGGGAGAACTGCGCGAGGAAGCAAGCGTAGAGGATATGGTCGAGCGCGCGCTGACCTATTGCGACTGGGCCGCCAGCATGGGGCTTTTGGCGATCCGCACCCATGTGGACACCACCCCGGATCACCTGCGCGGGGTCACTGCCATGCTGGAGCTGCGCGAGGCAGTCAAGGACTACATCGACCTGCAGCTTGTCGCCTTCCCGCAGGATGGGTTGTACCGAACGGAAACCGGGCGCGCGAACCTGCTGCGCGCGCTGGATATGGGTGTCGATGTGGTCGGCGGCATCCCTCACTTTGAGCGCACGATGCAGGAAGGTGCGGACACGCTCGTCGATCTGTGTCGCATCGCTGCCGAGCGTGGCCTGATGGTGGACATCCATTGCGATGAGACAGACGATCCCCTGTCGCGCCATATCGAAACACTGGCACGAGAGACCCTGCGCCACGGCCTGGGTGGCCGCGTTGCTGGCAGTCATCTGACGTCGATGCATTCGATGGACAACTACTATGTCTCCAAGCTCTTGCCGTTGATTGCAGAGGCAGGCGTGAGCGCAATTCCCAATCCGCTCATCAATATCGTGCTGCAGGGCCGCCATGACAGTTTCCCCAAGAGACGGGGCCTGACCCGCGTGAAAGAAATGCAGGCCCACGGCATTGCGGTGGGTTGGGGGCAGGATTGCGTGTTGGATCCCTGGTACAGCCTCGGCACAGGCGACATGCTGGATGTGGCCTTCATGGGGCTGCATGTCGCCCAGATGACCCACCCGGAGGAAATGGCGCGCTGTTTTACCATGGTGACAGAGACCAACGCCCAGATCATCGGGCTGGAGGGGTATGGGCTGAAAAAGGGCGCCAAGGCCTCTCTTGTGGTTTTGGATGCCGCCACCCCGACCGAGGCCGTGCGCCTGCGACCGGCGCGGCTGGCGGTTGTGGCAAAAGGCAAGATCATTTCACGCAGTGCACGCGGTGATGCGACCTTGTCGCTGCCTGGCCGTCCTGGTCAGGTTCGTCGCCGTCATGCCCTGCCCTAAGAGCGGGCTTCTCAGGCGACGACGCCGGTCACAAAGATCGGCAGCCCCACTGCAAGAACGCAGACCAGACAAAGCGCAACCAGCATCACCACGCCATCACGGGTCAGCATCGCAACGGACAGGCCTGCCACCACTGCCCCCAAGGCAGAAGAGGTAAAGGGCACCAGCTCCAGAAACGGCATCATCGCCCCGCAAAGCGCGCAGATGGCACGCGGGACGGTGACGAACGGCCGACGCGTCAGAACGGTGAGCCGGGCATCGGTGTGGCGATCCAAAAACCGCGCCATGCGGCGCAGCGGTCCCAGCACCCTGCGCGCCCTATCAGAGGCAAGACTGCGACGGCGCAGCCACTGGGGCAACCACAGCTCGTCCCGGCCCAGCACCATCTGACCGGCCACAAGAAAGATCAGCAGACCACAGACCGTGGAAAGCCCCGGCACCCCGCTGAGGGGGGACACCACAATCATTGCCGGAAACAGCAGCGTGGCAGACATCGAGCTGCGGCCCAGATCATCCACCACGTCATCGACATGAATGCAGTCCTCGTCCAGCAGCTCGCTTGTGGTTTCGATCATATGTTCGACCGGTTGCTGATCTGCTGACATCGGGGTCTCCTTGTCGGTACGCTGGCGCGGCAGGGGGGCCGCGCCCCCTGTTCTGTCTGCGCTTGGCATCAGGACGGGACGGGCATTGTCTGCCTGAAAAACGCAAGGCTTGCGGGCCGGGTTCCCGAAAAAGAAAACCGCAGCGCATGGAACCACTTGCAGGAAGGCGCGTTGAGGCACTGCAAACCTGAGATCAGTCAGGACCGTTCGGGCGTTACGATGATTGCAGGCCTTCCTGCCTCTCGCCCCTCCTCCCGCGTGGCGACCCGCCCGCAATCAGAGATGATGAAAGGACAGATTATGCGTATCATGCTTGCAGCGCTTGCCCTTGTTGGCCTCGCGGCCTGTGAAACCACCGAAGGCTTTGGCCGCGATGTGTCTTCGCTGGGCAATACGATCACTGAAGAGTCCCAAAAGGCGCAGTAACACGCCCCCGCCCTGCCCGGCATTGACCGGGCAAGGGCCGGAAGCGGATCAGCGAAAGAGGTATTGGAATGAATGATTATGTAGGCATTGGCGGGCTGATTGTGCTGGCCCTGACAATCTGGGCCATCGTCGGCACCGTCAGCTCTGGCGCGAGCACCGGCAAAAAGGTCTTTTGGATCCTGTTCGTCCTGATCCTGCCGATCATCGGCTTTATCTGCTGGCTTCTGTTTGGTCCGCGCGGCGCCAAGGCCTGAGGCAGCGACACACTGTTCAGCAAAAAACGGCCCCTTGGGCCGTTTTTTTCGAAGAACACTGGCGCCGAGAGCAAACAGCACCCGCGATCAGCGGGTGTTGCTGCGTTGGCTGGATTTGACCGGTTCAACCCCGAACTGAATGCACATGGACTTGGGCGCCACCAAGAGCTGCTGCCCCTGTGCCACCCATGCGGTGGCCTTTTGAGGCGTCATCTTGAGCAGAACAACACTGGGATCATTGCGCCCCTGTTCAAACCAAGCATCCGCCGCATAGCTCCAGAAATGGTCCAGCTGCTTGGGATCGTCAGCGATCTCAATCTCGCCGCTGAGGCTGGCGAAATAGTCTTCGCTGTTGCTGACGAAGTTCAGCCGAGCCGGCGCGACGTCCTTGAAAGCGGAAACCAGCGCGCTGTCTCGTGAACAGATAAACCACACAAGACCGCGTTCAGGATCGGCAAAATGACTGACCGGTTGCAGGGCTGGTTTCGCCGCCTCGATCATCAACATGGAGGAACGGCGGTTTTCTAATTGGTGCCACAACTGCTGTGCGGCGCGTTTCATCATGTCTGGGCTAAAATCCACGTGATTAACTCTCTCTGGATCCTATTCAGGTTGCCTGTCGTACAGATGATCAGCTGGACATTTGCCTTCATCTGAACATTTGTGCAACCTGAACGCGCGCAAACACAGGATGGTTCCCTTTCATTCTAGCTTTTTTTTACCCGCGGTAAATGTGGATTTTGGGTACATATTTTAACCCATTGATCCTATACGATATCTTCGGTTGCCCCTGGCAAAGGTTGCTGAAGATCTTTCATATTCGACGGGTCATGCGGCACCAGAAAACCGGTTCGTTTCTGCGGCAGACGCACACCGTTTCGGGCGACCTCGCGGCGCCACCAGTCCACGGCGGTTTCGGGGCTGCGCGCCTCGTCCGGCAAGGAGTGAGAGCCACGCCACCAGTGCTCGCACATGGCCTTCCAGACCTTGGCAACGCGCGCGGGATCATCGGTGCGCAGTGCGGCTTCGGTGTCCCAGCGCATGGAGCGACCGTTCATATTGGCCGATCCCACCATCGCAAAGCTGTCGTCCACCAGCAGCACCTTGCTGTGCACATAGATCATCGGTGACCCTGCCAGGGCGCGCGGAGAGTCTCTGTCTGCCAGCATGGGCCGCACTGGGCTTGCGATGCAGGCGCGTGAACCATAGGCTCCCACAACCCGCTCAAGGGCGCTGGCCTGAAGCGCCATGCCATAGCGCGCGTCCAGTTCACGGTTGCCGTCGAACGCGACATCATCGGGAAGCGCGGGCAAAACCAGGATAACCGACAGATCCGGGTTGCGCTGTGCCGCCTCTGCCAGCCCGTTTGCAAGCACGCTGGAGCGAAGGAACTGGGTTTCCATGTAGATCATGTGCCGCGCACGCTCGAAGGCGTTGAGAAAGTCCTCCTCGATCTCTCGCGCGACCGTCTGGGGCGACACCGCCCAGAACCCCAGCTTGCGGGGGGCAGAGAGGGTCCGGCGCAGATGGATACCCTCTTTGGGCGTCTCCTTGCCCGCGACAAGCGTTTCGAACTCCTGCAGATAGGCGTCGGCTTCGGCGGCTTCCGGCCCCTTCAGGATCAGCTGCACATCTGCCCAGGTCTGTTCTGCCACCTGGTCATGATCGGGCGTGTCGTAACGGCGATTGTTGAGATCAAGCCCACCAACATAAAGCGTGGTGCCGTCGATCACGGCGAGCTTCTGGTGGTGGGTGACTGGGCTCAGTTCCGGCAACCAACTGCTTTGGTCACGGGATTTGCGCCCGCGGATCACCTTTTTCTTGCGCCGTTTGACAAACGGGCCAAAGGCAAGCCGGGGCACCAGCCCCGCCCGCGCCGGATGCAGGGCCGCGCGGACGGTCAGTTTGCCACACTTGGTTGGCGGATCGACCCTAAGCTTTGCCTGAATGTCGCGGGCCTGTTTCAAGGTTGCTTGCGATTTGCCGTGCAGATCCTCTGCCATCAGCGCATCGAAGTCACTGACCACCAGATCAAAATCCACACCTTTGCGCAGAATATGTTCGACTAGATCCGCCCATGTCGGGCCCAGCTCCTTGGCCTCGTCACTGTGCAAAAACGTGGCAAAGTCAAAGATCCGAAAGCTGGCCCGGACAACGGTCTCTGCCCTCAGGACAGCCCGCTCGAAGGCAGGCCAGGCTTCCTGCGCCGTGACCAGAACCTCAAACATGTCTTGCCTGTCGGGGGCGTCGGCGGTTGTGTCTCTGCGCTCCATGTCGGCAGATCCCTGTCGTGAATGCAAATTGACTGCGAATGGGGCCCCGTCTCTGGCCCCTGCTACCTGACCTTATGGCGTATCCAGTGAAAATACGATGTCATAGGTAAAGGTTGTCTCGGTTGTTCTGATATTCTGCTCTCCACCCAACTGCGAGGCAAAGGCCTTCATCAGACGCGCGCCAAGGCCGGCCGATCCTGCGGTGTCTGCTGCATCATCACCTGCGCCCGCTGTACGGCTGTTGCGGATCACCAGATGGCAGCGGTCATCGTCCAGAAGGAAAAACTGCACATCCACCGTTCTCTGTCCCTCCGGGCAGAGAGAGGCGAATTTGATCGCGTTGCTCAAGGCCTCGGCCAGCAGCATCGACAGGTTGACAGCAGTATCCTGATCAAGAGGCACGGGCTGCACCTCTGTTCGGATTTCTGCCGCTGCGCCCGACTGCATTCGCGCCTCGCCCACCAGCGTTTCGATCAGTTCACGTGAATCCACGGCCGTGCTGTCGGGGTTGGTGTTGAGCGAGCGATGGATCGCAGCCAACCCCCGGACCCGGCGTTGGAGCTGCGAGAGCACGCCACGCACCTCTTCGGACTTGGTGCCACGGGCCTGCATGTTCATGATCGATGCAATGAGCTGCAGGTTATTTTTGACCCGGTGATGGACTTCTCTCAGCAGAACCGTCTTTTCCTGCAGATCGATCTCACGCCGGGACTCGGCGTTGCTCAGGATCATAACCATCCGGTTAAAGGACTGCTGTGCCTCTGAAAACTCGCGCGGTGGATTGATCAACTGCAGCTGCGCATGTTCCCGTTCCCCCAAAGCGTAGCGCCGCATCGCGGTGCGCAGATCACTGAGGTGCCGGATCACCAGCTGGTGCAGGCCGAACACGGCAACCCCGATCCCGGCGACCCACATCAGAACCGGGAAGGCGAGCGTCAACAACCAACGCCCGGGACCAGATGCCAGATCAGAGATATCCGCAGGCCAACTGCCCACCACAGCCACCTGCCCCGGTATGACTTCGCTAATGGCGAAAAACCGATCGTTACCTGCCGTGGACTGGGCGAAAAACGTCTGCCCACTATAGCCGAGCAGCTTGTCCCGTTCGATGGATGCGGGCAGCAAGAGCCCCGCCTGCGGAAAGACATCAGAGGACGAAAGAATGTCGCCATCCGCATCGATCGTGGCAAACTTGATACCTTCCAGCTGCCATTTCTCAGTAAAGAAGACACTGGTGAGCGACTTTGGGATGGCAAGGGTTGCAAATCCCACCACCGCGTCACCGTCACGGATGGGATACGTCAAGGACAGCTGGAGCCGTTCCCGATCCGCAAGGGAGCGGTCGACGCTGAAGACAGGCGCCCCTTTGTTGCTGGCCTTGATAAAAAACGCCTCCTCGGACACGTCTTTTCCGGTGTTGTCCGATGCACAGATCAAATTGCCGTCTGCGTCAGTCAGACCCGCAAAACTATATTCCGGATGGTCGGAGACAAAGCCCCTCATCACATCGGCGCAGGCCCCGCGCTCGCGCATCAGGGTCCCGCCGATTGAGGCCAAGGTATTGGCCGCGCCCTGGCTTCGCTGCAGCAGCTCGCGCTCGCCAATCGCCGCGCGCTCTGTCCGTGCGAGAATGGCCACCCGCGACAGGCGGGCGGCCTCATCCACCACGGTGTAGGTTTGATACAATGCAATCAGACCCAAGGGCAGCAGGGCAAAGCTCATCAAAATGGCCAGCCGGAAAAACAGCCCTCGGGACAGGTAGCGTTCAAACATCAATCAGGCGTGACTCTGCTGTGCGACGATGCCCGCGGTTACCACGTCAGTGATCTCAATCGGCTCGTCCTCGTCCATGTTCATCAGTTCCGCAAGCCGCGCACGACCACGATTAACGCGGCTTTTGATTGTCCCGACTTTGACGCCACAGGTTTCTGCGGCTTCCTCGTAGGAAAAACCACCGGCGCCCACCAGGATCAATGCCTCGCGCTGCTCGTCGTTGAGCTGTTCAAACGCAACATTGAAATCGCGCATGTTCAACCGGCCGTCATGATCCGGTTTTTGGGACAGGCTTTCCGCCATGATCCCATCCGCGTCCTCTACCTCGCGGCGCCGTTTGCGTCGCAGGGAGTAATACGTATTGCGGAGAATTGTGAACAACCAGGCTCGCATATTCGAACCCTGCTCGAATTTGTCAAAGTTTGTCCAGGCTTTAACCAACGTGTCCTGCACAAGATCATCGGCTGTTGCCGTGTTTCTGGTCAGACTGATGGCAAAGGCGCGCATGGCGCCCAGATGTTCGACAAGCTCATCGCGAGGGTCAGTCATTCCGCCCCTCCTGGTCATCAGAGGCCGACGCGTTATCTGACGTCTCTTTGGCCTTGAGCTGATCCAGCAGGCTGGTGAAGCGGTCCGGCAGAGGCTCCGAGGCCAGTGCGTCAAAGGCACGCTTCAGGTTTTGGTCGATCTCTCGCTCGACCCTATCACTGCGCTTCTTGGGCATCTCGTGCTCTCTCATCCAAATTTTTCACACATTTTTTTTGCGCTTTCCGGAACCAAACGCATTAATCCGGCGTATGGTTCCATATGTATTCCAAAAAAAGGACATAGCCGATGACCGCTGAGCCAGGAGAAGTTCTTGCCAACCAAATCGGGGCGAACCTGCCTTTCCTGCGCCGGTATGCGCGCGCGCTGACTGGAAGCCAGACAAGCGGTGACACTTATGCCCTAGCCACACTAGAGGCTATCCTGTCCGAGCCTGACCGGTTTGACACAGCACTCAAGGCAAAAGTTGCTTTGTTCCGCGCTTTTCACGCAATCTGGACCACCTCTGGCGCTCCACTGGAGGTTGAGGCCCCCGCATCGGGGCTTGAGAGCAAAGCGCAGAAGCACCTGAGCGCGCTGACACCGAACACCCGTGAAGCCCTTTTGCTGCACACAATCGAGGAGTTTTCGACCGAAGAAGTCGGCCAAGTCATGGGTGTCGGCGCTGCCGAAGCCCAGGAGCTGATCAATATTGCCTATCAGGAAATGTCCAAATCGACCTCGGGCAAGGTGATGATCATCGAAGATGAGGCAATCATCTCGATGGATTTGGAAAGCATCGTTGCCGAGATGGGCCACCGTGTCACCGGTATCGCACGCACAGAGACGGCGGCGGTCAAACTCGCACAGGAAGAGCGGCCGGACCTGATTCTGTCGGATATTCAGTTGGCCGACAATTCCAGCGGGATCGATGCCGTGAACAAAATCCTGCAGGAACAGGAAGATTGCCCGGTGATCTTTATCACGGCCTTCCCCGAGCGCCTTTTGACAGGTGAAGGGCCGGAACCCGCATTCCTGATCTCCAAACCTTACACCGAGGAACAGGTCCGCTCTGCCGTGAGCCAGGCCATGTTCTTCAGCTCGACCGAGACTTTGAAGGTCTGAACCGGGCTCACTCAGCAGAAACTGAAAAGCCGCCACAGCAATGTGGCGGCTTTTTTCATTGAACCTGTTTTTCCGGTCCGGTGACCGCTCTTGCCTGAAGCTGGGCGACAGGCAAGAGCAACCTGATCAGGATTTGCCAATTGCGCGCAGCATCCAGGCCGCTTGTTCGTGAAAGGCGGAGCGGGCCGTTGCCAGATCTTCGGTCACGATATCTTTGCGGTCCCCGCTCATTTCGGCCAGCGCGTGCAAGCGGTGCGCGACGCGTTCGTGGCTGGTGGCCAGATCTTCGATCATCTCTGCCGCGCTCAGGCCGCCAGCACTGTCCTGCAGTTTGGAGCGGCTCACGATGTCAGCTAGGCTTGCTGGCGCCAGATGGCCAAGGGCACGGATCCGTTCTGCCAGCTCATCGGTGGCCGCAAACATGTTTTCGTATTGCTCTTCGGTCAGCTTGTGGACCGAGTAGAAGGCCGGGCCTTCGACATTCCAGTGATAGGCGTGGGTTTTGAAGACGAGACGATAGGTATCCGCCAGTACATCTGCCAGACCTTCGGCGAGGGCCGAGGTATCACGCACGCCGGTGGACACAGAATCTTTGCTGGGCACTACGGATAGAACTTCGCTCATATCGTTTTCCTCTCATTCTCGTTTACGTTCACCGACCCAACGCAACGCCCCGGTGGTTGTTCCTGATTCTTTTGTCGCACCACCCGCAACAGCCGCCGTGGTCCAAACAAAAACGGGCAAACCAGAGGTCTGCCCGTCTCAGATATCAACCATGTCAGATCAGCGCCCCCTGACCAGCTGAACCACAAAGGCCACGGCGGCCAGAATGAGGAACAGGACAAACAGGATCTGTGCAATCCCAACAGAAGCCGACGCAACGCCACCAAAGCCGAACAGACCTGCGATCAATGCGACGACCAGAAAGATAAGAGCCCAATATAGCATCGGAGCCTCCTTGGTTGTCGTTTCGTGGATACCGGCAAAACGCAGCGCGGGCTGATCCGGTTCCCGAAAAACAGGATGGAACCAGATGGCCCGGCAGCTCGTTGAGATGGTGACACTTGAGGTGACGAAAGGAGATTTACGATGGCCACGATCGCTGAAAAGAACAACACGACCGCAAGCAAGACCAGCAAGCCGGAGGCGGACGCAGACAGCAATGTCGCAGCGCTGAAGGAAGCGGCCTCGCAAAAGGCCGAAGAGGTTCGCGCTGCTGCGGATGCCACGCTGAAGTCCACCACCGACGCCGCTGCAGATCTGGCCAAATCCGGGTCCAAATTCGTTGAAGAAAACCCCGGTGTTGCACTGGCTGGCGCGGTTGGCCTGGGCGTGCTTCTGGGGTTGGCGCTGGGACACAAGCGCGCCGCGTAATATCGAAATATTACAAATGATGAGAAACAGGCAGGAGGCAGCTAGCCACCTGCCTTTTTTCGTCACGGATAGGCGCGAACTGTCGCCCCCTCAGAACCACAAACCTATGTAAATTTTCTGAAAAGCCGGGTCGTATCGAAGATGGTATCGAGCTTTTCATACCGCGCCCGGGTCTCGTCCCAGCGCTCTTCCTGAGCCGCAGAGATCATCGCCTCAAGCAGCATCATGGTTGAAATATTGGAATCCCAGGCGGATGGGATCTCAACCCAGCAGTTGAACGTATGCGCAGCAACGCTGTTGATCGGGCTTGACCATTGATCGGTGATCAAGATGACAGAAACCCCACGCTCGGCCGCCAGTTCGGCAAGGCGCTGGAGGTTGGTTTCATACCGCCGCACATCAAACATCAGCAGCGTGTCGCCTTCGACCATATCCAGCACGTAATGCGGCCAGGTGGCCGATGACGATGTCATATGCGTGACACGTTGGCGGATCGCCTGAAAGTGGGTGAAGGCATAGTCAGCAAGCGCCCGCGTGATGCGCCCCCCCACCACGTAAAGCCGCCCTTCGGTATTTGCGAGCTGGCGCACGGCCGCGTCGAACTGCTCTGAATCCACATTCGAAAATGTCTGACTGAGGTTCTCGGTAACTGCCTGTGCAAATCTGTTCAGCAGGTGGCCTTCGGGTGCTTCGGACGCCCAGTTGGCGCGCCGCTGCGTGGGGCCTGAACCCTTTGCCTCCAGCTCTTTCAGCAGGGCCTGATGAAACTGCGGATACCCTTTGAAGCCCAGCTTTTGCACCATCCGCGCCACGGTTGGCGTCGACACCTCGGCATTGGAGGCGACGATCGTGATCGATGCCAGCCCCGCAGCCGGATAATTCGCAAGAAGCGCATTGGCGAATTTCTTCTCCGATTGCGTCAACGCCGAATATTGATCCCGGATCAGCTCTCTGACGGTGCTGGGCGGTTTGGTCACAGGCAGGCTACCTCATCAACTTTGCCCGTCAATTAAGCACGTCTGGCGTCCAAAAACCAGCATGGGGCGGGCGGTGAAACTCTTTCTGAAAATATATTGACACAAACCGATCTGCATGAAAACATTTTTCCAAAATACAGGGAGACCCCAATGCCGCTGAGCGATTCCAACGCTCCTACCTCCGGCCTGCCAGACGATCTCGACGTGCCGGTCGAGGTCTGGAATGCCGATGGCTCTGGCGATGTGCTGGTGCTGTGCGAACACGCCAGCAACCACATCCCCGCGCGCTATGACGGCCTTGGTCTGTCGCACGCTGACAGTGAAAGCCATGCAGCCTGGGATCCGGGCGCACGCGCGGTTGCCTTGGGGCTGGCGCAGGCGCTTAATGCCCCGATGGTGGCAAGCCGGGTGTCCCGCCTGGTCTATGACTGCAACCGCCCGCCCGAAGCCCCAAGCGCGATGCCTGCCAAGTCAGAGCTGATTGAGGTGCCGGGCAATCGCGATCTGGATGACGCCGCTCGTGCCGAACGCACCGATGCCGTCTACCGGCCCTTCTGTGCCGCGGTGAGCGAGCTGATCGAGAAACGCACCCTTGAGGGGCGCCCACCGGTTTTGATCACCGTCCACAGCTTTACCCCTGTCTATTACGGCAAGCCGCGCGCGGTTGAGATCGGCATCCTGCACGACACGGACACACGGCTTGCCGATCTGATGCTGGAGGCCGCCTCGGCCCTGCCAGACCGGCTGGTCGAGCGCAACAGCCCCTATGGCCCCGAAGATGGTGTCACCCACAGCCTGGTGTTGCATGGGGTGAACAACGGGCTTGCCAATGTGATGATTGAAATCCGCAACGACCTCGTGCGCGACAGTGCCGAGGAAGCCCAGATGACCGAAGAGCTGCTGGTGCTGCTGCGCCCGGCCCTTGCGCATCTGGCAGCTGCGGCCCCGGCAACGGAAGGAGCCGACAATGCCTAGTGTGATCAAAGGCTACGTTCGCGCAATCGATGCCATGAACCGCTTTATCGGGCGCATTGCGATGTACCTGATCTTTGCCCTGGTTGGGGTTCTGTTGTGGTCGTCGATCTCGAAGACGTTTTTCAACCCGTCCCTCTGGACGCTGGAGACTGCACAATTCGTGATGGTCGCCTACTACATTCTGGGTGGCCCCTATTCGATCCAGATGGGATCAAATGTGCGGATGGACCTGTTTTACGGTGCCTGGTCGCTGAAGACCAAAGCCTGGGTCGATGCCTTTACCGTACTGTTCCTGATGTTCTACCTCGGGGTGCTGTTTTACGGCGCGGTCAGCTCCACGGCCTATTCACTGGGGTATTTCGGGCTTGAGCCGTTCCAGTTCTTTGGAGATCTGCTGAAAACCCTCATGACCGAAGGCCTTGATGCGGCCAGCGCCAAGCTGGGCTATCTGGAGCGCAGCTCTACCGCCTGGCGCCCCTTCCTGTGGCCGGTCAAAACCATCCTGTGCCTCGGTGTCTTCTTGATGCTGCTGCAATGCCTTGCCGAACTGTTCCGTGATCTCGGACGCCTTCGCGGAGACGAATTCTAATGCCTTATGAACTCATCGCCATCGTGATGTTTGCCGGCATGATGCTGATGCTGATGACCGGCCAGCGCGTGTTTGGTGCCATCGGATTTGTCGGCGCTTTGGCTGGACTGCTGCTTTGGGGTACAGGCGGGAGTGAAATTCCCTTCTCTGCGGCCATGAAGCTGATGAAATGGTATCCGCTGCTGACGCTGCCGATGTTCATCTTCATGGGTTACGTTCTGTCGGAATCCAAGATCGCGGACGATCTCTATCGGATGTTCCACGTGTGGATGGGGCCGGTCAAAGGCGGGCTTGCGATTGGCACAATCGGCCTGATGGTCCTGATTTCAGCGATGAACGGTCTGTCTGTTGCCGGTATGGCCATCGGCGCCACCATCGCCCTGCCCGAACTGCTGCGCCGGGGCTATGACAAGACGCTGGTGACAGGGACCATTCAGGCCGGATCATCATTGGGCATTCTGGTGCCGCCCTCTGTTGTGCTGGTCCTTTATGCGATGATCGCCCGCCAGCCGGTTGGCCAGCTGTGGCTTGCAGGCGTTGTGCCGGGCCTGTTGATGGCGACGATGTTCATTGTCTACATCTACCTGCGCGCCCGGATGCAGCCTGAGCTTGGCCCCGCCATGAGCCCCGAGGACCTGGCCGAATATGACCGCATCAGCGACCACCCGCTGCGCCTGAATTACATTGTTCTGGGCACGCTGATCCTGGTGCCACTGGCCGCCATGATGGGCCTGCTGGAGGCCAAACCGGCCGCGGGTCTTGCGCTGGCGCTCTTGGCTGTTGGGTTTGTGACCCGCAAGATCCCTGCATGTTATCACGACGTGTTCATGGCGGAAAAATACCGGTTGCTGTTCTCTGGCGTGCTGCCGCTGGCGATCTTTGCCACCATGATGGTGCCCTTCGTCAACGGATGGACCTCGCTGGTGGAAAGTTCGGCCATCGGAGCCATGACCGCCTTTATCGCGGCCATCCTGAAGGGCCGGATGAACAAGGAGGTGTTTGAAACCTCCGTGCGCTCGACGCTTGGGATTTCCTGCATGTTCATGTGGATCATCCTCGCAGCCCTCGGCTTTGGCGCGATCTTTGACGGGCTTGGCGCGGTGAAGGCGATCGAGGATCTGTTTACCACGCAGCTGGGCCTGTCGCCCTGGATGATCCTGATCCTGATGCAGCTCAGCTTTATCGTGATGGGCACATTCCTGGATGACACCGCTATGCTGGTGATCGTGGCCCCCCTTTATGTGCCGCTGGTGGGCGCGCTGGGGTTCGATCTGATCTGGTATGGCGTCCTTTATACCATCACCACCCAGATCGCTTACATGACCCCGCCTTTCGGCTACAACCTGTTCCTGATGCGCGCGATGGCCCCGCCCGAGATCGGGCTCAAGGACATCTATGTCTCGATCATCCCCTTTGCTGCCGTCATGGTCGTGGCCTTGGCCCTGGTGATGATCTTCCCGCAGATCGCTCTTTGGCTGCCAGAATTTGTTTACGGAAAATAACCCCCAGAAGAGCCCCGCAAGGGGGCCGGAATTTCAACACGGAGAGAACTGATGACAACAAGACGTAAGTTTCTGCAAACCGCCGGTGTTGGCGCCATGGCGGCACCGCTGGCAACCCCTGCTCTGGCGCAGTCCACCATCAAATGGCGGATGCAGACCTATGCGGGTGCGGCGCTGGCCGAGCATGTGGTGAAACCCGCCATCGACATGTTCAACAAGATCGCAGGCGACCGCATGCAGATCGAACTCTATTTTGCCGACCAGCTGGTGCCGACCGGCGAATTGTTCCGCGCCATGCAGCGTGGCACCATCGATGCGGTGCAGTCCGATGATGACTCCATGGCCTCACCCACCGAAGTCACCGTTTTTGGCGGCTACTTCCCCTTTGCGTCCCGCTATTCCCTTGACGTGCCGGTGCTGTTCAACAAATACGGTCTGAACGAAATCTGGGACGAGGAATATTCCAAGGTCGGCGTCAAACATATCTCGGCCGGTGCCTGGGATCCCTGCCACTTTGCCACCAAAGACCCGATCCGCAGCCTCGCGGACCTGAAGGGCAAGCGCGTCTTCACCTTCCCGACCGCTGGCCGCTTCCTGAGCCAGTTCGGCGTCGTCCCCGTCACCCTGCCGTGGGAAGACATCGAAGTCGCGATGCAAACGGGCGAATTGGACGGCATCGCATGGTCCGGCATCACCGAAGACTACACCGTTGGCTGGGCAGATGTGACCAACTACTTCCTGACCAACAACATCTCCGGCGCCTGGGCGGGCTCCTTCTTTGCCAACCAGGGCCGCTGGAACGAACTGCCGGAAGATCTGCAGACCCTGTTCCGCGTCTGCTGTGACCAGTCGCATTACTACCGTCAGTGGTGGTACTGGGGTGGCGAGGCAGACCTGCGCGTCAACGGTCCGAAAATGGAGCTGACCTCGATCCCCGATGCCGAATGGGCAACGGTCGAGGAAGCCGCCTACAAGTTCTGGGATGAGATCGCAGCCGAAAGCCCGACCAAGGCGCGTGTTGTCGAAATCATCAAGAAGTACAACGCAGACATGCAAAAAGCTGGCCGCCCCTACCGTTACGGTTAAGGCCCGCTCTCAAATCATGGGTTTGGCCCGGTCCCTACGGGCCAAACCCCTTCACAACGAATTTGCCCAACTTCCTGAAAAGTTGCGGCCTCAGATGCAAAGGGCTGCTCATGCTCTCCTTCGACACACTCAAAGACCAGGTTAGCACTGGTGCGGTTGATACGGTTCTTGTCTGCCTTGTTGACATGCAGGGTCGCCTTATGGGCAAGCGTTTTCACGCCAAGCATTTCGTGAATGGCGCCTGGGAAGAGACCCATTGCTGCAACTATCTTCTGGCCACGGATCTGGCGATGGCGACGCCGGATGGCTATGCGTCGACCAGCTGGGAAAACGGCTATGGCGATTATGTCATGAAGCCGGATCTGGCGACCTTGCGCCCGGTGCCCTGGCTTGAGGGCACGGTGATGGTGCTGTGTGATGTGCTGGATCATCACAGTCACGAAGAGGTGCCGCATTCGCCGCGCGCGATCCTGAAGCGCCAGGTCAACCGTCTCAAGGAGATGGGGTTTGACGCGATGTGCGCAACCGAGCTGGAGTTCTTTCTCTTTGAAAAGAGCTTTGATGCGATCCGCAAGTCGGGCTTTCGCGATCTGGAGCCGATCTCGGGCTACAATGAAGACTACAGCATCCTGCAGACCAGCCGCGAAGAGCACGTGCTGCGTCCGATCCGCAACCACCTGTGGGACGCGGGCCTGCCGATCGAGAACTCCAAGGGCGAGGCAGAGACCGGTCAGGAAGAGCTGAACATCAAATACGCCGCGGCGATGGACACGGCGGAATTCCACACCATCGCCAAACATGCGGTGAAGGAGATTGCCCAGCAACAGGGCCATGCGGTGACCTTCCTGCCGAAATGGCATAACGACAAGGTCGGCTCGTCCTCTCATGTGCATCAGTCGCTGTGGCAGGACGGCAAGCCTGCGTTCTTTGACGACAGCGACGAGCTGGGCATGTCACCCCTGATGAAGAATTACATGGCGGGATTGCTGAAATACGCGCCCGACTACACCGCCTTCATGGCGCCCTACATCAACAGCTACAAACGCTTCATGAAGGGCACCTTTGCCCCCACCCGGATCATCTGGTCGGTGGACAACCGCACCGCGGGCTATCGCCTGTGTGGCGTCGGCAGCAAGGCCATCCGCGTCGAATGCCGCATTCCGGGTTCGGACATGAACCCCTATCTGGCCATCGCAGGCATGCTGGCTGCGGGTATTGCGGGCATCGAGGAGGGTCTGGAGCTGCAGGCGCCCACCAAGGGCGATGTCTATCAGGGCGACACCGGCATGATCCCCGGCACCCTGCGCGACGCGGCGGCGGCGCTCAAGGGCTCTGCCATGTTGCGCGCCGCAATGGGCGATGACGTGGTGGATCACTACGTGCGCGCGGCAGAGGTGGAAATCGAGGATTTCGAGCGGATCGTGACCGACTACGAAATTGCCCGCGGGTTCGAGCGCGCCTGAGGCGCGCAGAGCCTTCGGCGAGAGTATTTTTGGAAAGATGACGATGGGGGCGCCGCCCCTGTCAAACCACATGAGGAAGACCATGGGCCAGACCCTGAAATGTATCTCTCCGATCGACGGATCGGTCTATGCCGAGCGTGAAACGCTGTCGCCCGAGGCCGCAGCAGAGCGCGCCGCAGCAGCGCGCAGCGCCCAGGCCGCCTGGGCCGCGCGCCCCCTGCAGGAGCGCATCGACCTGGTGATGGCCGGTGTGGCTGCTGTTGGGGCGATGAACGACGAGATCGTGCCCGAGCTGGCCCATATGATGGGCCGACCGGTGCGCTATGGCGGCGAGTTCGGCGGCTTCAATGAGCGCGCAAGCCATATGGCGAAGATCGCTGCAGAGTCGCTGGCGGACATCGAGGTGGGCGAAGACGCCACATTCAAACGCTACATCAAGCGCGTGCCCCACGGTGTCGTGCTGGTGGTCGCGCCCTGGAACTACCCCTATATGACCGCGATCAACACCGTGGCCCCTGCCCTGATTGCGGGCAATACGGTGGTTCTGAAACACGCCACCCAGACGCTCCTGGTGGGCGAGCGCATGGCGCGGGCCTTCCAGTCGGCGGGGGTTCCGGCGGATGTGTTCCAGAATGTCTTCCTGGATCACGACACCACTTCCGCGCTGATCGCAGACCGCGCGTTTGACTTCGTGAACTTCACCGGCTCCGTCGGTGGCGGTCAGGCGATGGAACGCGCCGCAGCGGGCACTTTTACCGGCGTCGGCACCGAGCTGGGCGGCAAGGATCCGGGCTATGTGATGGAAGACGCCGATCTGGACGCGGCGGTGGACACGCTGATCGATGGCGCCATGTTCAACGCAGGCCAGTGCTGCTGCGGCATCGAGCGGATCTATGTCCATGAAAGCCTTTACGATGCCTTTGTCGAAAAGGCCGTGGCGATCGTCAACAGCTACAAGCTGGGCAATCCGCTGGAGGCCGACACCACCATTGGCCCGATGGCCAATGTGCGCTTTGCACAGGAGGTGCGCGCCCAGATCGCCGAGGCGCTCGAGGCCGGTGCCGTGGCCCATATCGCGCCCTTCGCCGAGGATGATGGCGGCGCCTATCTCACCCCGCAGATCCTGACCAATGTGAGCCATGACATGCGGGTGATGCGCGACGAGAGCTTTGGCCCGGTGGTGGGCATCATGAAAGTCACCTCCGACGAGGAGGCCATCCAGTTGATGAATGACAGCGAATTTGGTCTCACCGCCTCGCTGTGGACGCGCGATGTCGAGCGCGCGGCGCGGGTTGGCGATCAGATCGAAACCGGCACCGTCTTCATGAACCGCGCCGATTACCTGGACCCCGGCCTGTGCTGGACCGGCTGCAAGAACACCGGGCGTGGGGGCGGCCTGTCGGTCATCGGCTTCCACAACCTCACCCGCCCGAAATCCTATCACCTGAAAAAGGTCACGGGCTGAGCCCCGTCATCTTTCCGAAAAATACTCCGGGGGGCTTGCCGCAGGGCAAGCGGGGGCAGCGCCCCCTCCCCGGCTTCATCACAGGAACACACCTATGACACTTGTTGGAAACTGGTCCTATCCGACCGCAATCAAGTTTGGCGCTGGCCGGATCAAGGAGCTGGCCGAGGCCTGCGCGGCGGCGGGCATGAAAAAACCGCTTCTGGTCACCGACAAAGGCCTGGCAGATCTGCCGGTCACCCAATCCACGCTCGACATTCTGGAGGCCGCGGGCCTTGGCCGGGCGATGTTCTCGGATGTTGACCCCAACCCGAACGAGAAAAACCTCGACGCAGGTGTGGCCGCCTACAAGGCAGGCGATCATGACGGGGTGATTGCCTTTGGCGGCGGCTCGGGTCTCGATCTGGGCAAGATGGTCGCCTTCATGTGCGGCCAGAGCCGTCCGGTGTGGGATTTTGAAGACATCGGCGACTGGTGGACCCGCGCCGATGCCGATGCCATCGCGCCGATCATCGCGGTGCCGACCACGGCTGGCACCGGTTCCGAAGTGGGCCGCGCCTCTGTGATCACCGACAGTGTGACCCATCAGAAAAAGATCATCTTCCACCCCAAGGTGCTGCCCACGGTGGTGATCTGCGACCCCGAACTGACCGTCGGCATGCCCAAGTTCATCACCGCAGGCACCGGTTTGGACGCCTTTGCCCATTGTGTCGAGGCGTTCTCCAGCCCCCATTACCACCCGATGTCCCAGGGCATCGCGCTGGAAGGCATGCGCCTGGTCAAGGACTACCTGCCGCGCGCCTATGCCGATGGCAGCGATATCGAAGCCCGCGCGCAGATGATGTCAGCCGCCGCCATGGGCGCCACCGCCTTCCAGAAAGGTCTGGGCGCCATCCACGCCATGAGCCACCCGATCGGCGCCGTCTTCAACACCCACCACGGCACCACCAATGCGGTCTGCATGCCCGCCGTGCTGGAGTTCAATGCCGACGCAATCGCCGAGCGCTTTGACATGGCAGCGGCCTACCTTGGCATCGATGGCGGCTTTGCGGGCTTCAAAAGCTATGTGCAGGAGCTCAACGACTCACTCGGCATCCCCCGCGGACTGGCCCAGCTCGGCGTCACCGAAGACTCCATCCCCCAGCTCGTCAAAGGCGCCCTCATCGACCCGTCCTGCGGCGGAAACCCTGTCGAACTGACCGAGGAAAACCTCACCCAGCTCTTCAAAAACGCAATGTAAATCAAAACCGAACGCAGATGGGTTCCAGCGCCCCCTTCCCGGATCTGGGTTGGGGGCGTTTTCATGCCTTGAGCCTTGGCGCCTTAACCGGGGGCCAACCGCCTAAGGCAACCATCGGCGAGCGGCTTTTGCAGGTGGCGGGCTGCTGCCCAGTCGGCCATGAGCCAGGTTTCGATATCTGCAGCTGTTGTCAGGATCACTGGCATCGCCTTGGGGTGGACAGCCCCCACCTCTGCGTTGGCTTCGGTGGTGAGAAAGGCAAAAAGATCCGCCGTCACCGCGCCCTCTTTCAGCTTTCGCACGGATGTCCATTGGGCAATGCACAGCCCTGCAAAGAACGGCACGACATCCGGGTCTGCCATCTCGAACCAGACAGGCTCGTATTTCCCTTCGGCCGTGCGCCCCGGTTCACTGAAGCGGGTCCAGGGCACCAGGCAGCGATGCGGCACACCCAGCCAGCGGCGCCAATGCGCACTATCGGTGTTGCGCACATTGGTGACACCGCTGTCGACCTTCTTACCTTTGAGCGCAAAAGCCGGTTTGGGCAGCCCCCAACGAGCCATCGCAAGAGTCCGCCCCTGGTCTCCGTGACGTACGATCGGGGCAGTGTAATCGGGATAGATCCCCTCTTGCGGCTGCAGGTTGCCAATGGCCGGATCAACAACCATCGCATCTGCGGCCTGCACAATGGCCTGCGGTGGGCGGGTAGAAGCGTAAAGATTGCACATGAGGCAAAGCTATGCAGGCAAAAGGGCGAATGCAATTCGCATCCGCCCCTGCCGGTATTGTTGCCTAGGCTCTACTGCGGCCTGTCAGATCAGCTGGCCTTGTTGCAGTGCCGATCGACCATCCGCTGGACCATCGGGGCAAAATGCCAGAAATCAGGCGTCTCCATCCCCTCACGTTTGCCTGCCTCATCGAGATAGCGGACGGCGATGATTTCTTTGAGATTGGGGTTGGCCTCGAACGCGGTCACCTCGTCTGCGGTCATCGGACCACCCTGCAGTTCGAGGGTGTGAACCGAGGCCGGTGACAACCGTTTGAAATACTCTGGCTTTGTCGCGCAGAGATAGCGTTTGGCGGCCACGTGGTAGCGGCAGCAATCGGTGATGACGGATGGAAAGAACCGCTCCAGCACGGCGGCGCCTGCGTCTTCGTGATGACGGTCTTTGGTATCATCGGGATGGTAGGTGCCAAACTCCGACGTGAAATGACCGATGTCATGAAGCAGCGCCCCCACGATGATCTCTTCTGGCTGGCCGTTCTGTTCGGCGATCGTGGCGCCTTGCAGCATGTGCTCGCCCATGGTGACCGGTTCGCCGAGATATTCCTCGCCCCCCCGGCGGTCGAAGATCGAACCGATGAAGGCAACGATCGTCTCTGCCGACAGGTCCTCTGGCGGCAGATGTGTTGCGGCGTTGTCTTGATCTGGACCACTCATTCTGCAGCCTCCGCCAGCTTTTGACGACGGCGCGCATCATAGGCAGAGCGCAGGCCATCCTTGTCGGCATAGCAGCCCTGAAGCCAACGTGTGCCCTCGCCGGAATATCCCTTGCGGGCATGGAGCACGCGGGTGTTGTCGACCACAAAGGCTTCGCCGGGGTTCAGGCGGAAGGTCACCTCCATCGCGGTGTCGTCGATGATCTCGCCCAGGCGTCGATAGGCCGCGTAATAAAGCGCCATCTGGTCAAAGGGCACATCGGTGATCGCCGCACAGGAGCGATTGTTGAAGCGGACAGCGATCAACTCTCCATCGGGGGCCAATTCAATCATTGGGCGGCGGGACGTAAGACAGACGCCTTCTTCGCCCGCGTATTCAAAACGGGCGCAATGGGCTGCCAGTACATTGAAATAGGCTTCGTTTTCCTCTCGCAGACGCAGCGCCGCCGCAAAGCCGTCAACCACCATGTTCTCACCACCCGCGGCAGAGCTCTCGAGGCAGTACAGCACCTGAATGGTCGGAACCGGATCGCGGTAGGGATTGTCCGTATGGGCCTGCAAGCCCAGCCCCGTGAAGGCGAGATTGGTTGGGTTTACCTCTGTGCGGACTTCAAAGTGGCGGCCATAATTGGTTTCACGCACATGACCGAACAGGTCCACCACCCGGAACAACGCGCCCTCTTCGACAGGGGCGTTCACGATCTTTGCAAACCCATAACGCACAACCGCGCCCAGCCAGTCATCCAGTGCCGGGCCGCCGGCCTCCAACGCCGCAAAATCACCGGTGGGGACAGCCGCCATCAGGCCAGCGTCCCAGGGTTCAACCCCTGCCGGCAGCCAGCCCGCCGCTGCGTCCTGCGCGCGGTCATAGGCGTGGGCTTCCAGCCAAGCGAGATCGTAGCTGATGGTTTTGTCTTCGGGCAGGAAGCGCACTTCCAACGCGCCCCCCTCAAGACCAGCTTCGGCAATCTTGGTGTCTGCCGGAATGTCGCGCAACGCAATCAGGCGCTGCCCGTTTGATGGCGCACGCGTCTCTGGATCACTGGAATTGTCACGCAACCAGATGGCGTGAAACCGCAGGCAATGTGTACCCAAAGTGAGAGTCAGAAAATCGCCTTCGGCGGAAACGGTAACAGACGGCATGGTGTCTCCCATAAAATGTCTGGTGTGAGTGTCAAAACGCTTGGGACCAAAGTGACATTCGCGATACATAATCTCAAATTACGAATTATCTCACTTAGACCAAGGTCAGCTAATGCATAACCCGCGTCCCACTTTGCCCCCGCTGGAATGGATCCGGGTGTTTGAGGCTGCAGCCCGCACCGGCAGCTTTACCGCCGCGGCGGCGGAAACCGGGATCACCCAATCAGCCGTGAGCCAGCGGATCGCCCAGTTGGAGCAGCGCCTTGGCACCGCTTTGTTTCACCGCCACCCCCGCGCCATCACCCTCAGCGTCGAAGGAGAAGCCTGGCTGCCCCATGTGCAATCTGCTCTTGAAGGTATGCGCGACAGTTCCGAGGCGATTTTTGGATCTGGCCGGCGCCGGTTGGTTATCTCGGCCAGTCAAACGATTATTGACCTCTGGCTGATGCCCCGTCTCGGCCAGCTGGCCGAGGTCGCCCATGGCGAGATTTCTGTGCAAACAATGGTGACGGGGGCCCATGACGCGCCAGAGGATGATGTCATCCGGATCCGCTATGGCACCGGCGACTGGCCGCATCCCTACAAGCTGCCGCTATATGGAGAGGCCCTCGCCCCGCTTGCGGCGCCGTCACTGCTGGAGGCAAGGGGGCGCGACTGGGCCCATCTGCCCCGCATTGCGTGTTCCGGCGCGCGCCCCGGATGGAGCGACTGGCTGGCCCGCCAAGGCGGCAGCAGCACACCGGTACCGCAGCTGCGATTTGACACGCATCTGTCCGCGCTCGGCGCTGCGCGCGCCGGAGCGGGGGTGGTATTGGGATCGCTGCCACTGGCAGAGGCAGACCTGCGCAGCGGGGCCCTGATCCGGCTGGAGGAGACCAGCCTGCCCCATCACGCGACCTACTGGCTGATCGCCGGGCAAGACGCGCTGAGCCGGACGCAGTGGGATCAGATCCAGCAGATCGTCGGCGGTCGCCCCCTTGCGCAAAGCTCGCATAATCAGGATGGGACACCCTAGCGCACCGCCCAATATCGCAAAGACATAGTAAAATGACGACACAATCAAGAGGCGTTTCAGTAAACTTCAATCAACTATAAGGGTTACAATTCATCCTTCCTTAAGCCCAGACTGTGAGCATCCTAGGGTCAACTGGTAAAGGGTGATTTCCGATGACTGGACCTGTACTCACATCCACTGCGAACCGCGCAGTTTCTGCCGCGCCCCAGCTTTGCATTGTTGTCCTTGATGACAGTGAATTTGATCGCAGTCGCATGCGCCGCATGATCACCCAGACCAGCGCAGGCGTGAAAGTCGTGACATGCGACAACATCGCTGATTTCAAGGTCGCTCTGGAACAGTATCCCGTTGATCTTTGTCTGGTGGATCACCAGCTGCGCGACGCCAGCGGTTTGGACGCCATCGCCGCCCTCAAGGACCAGAGCGGATGCGCGGATGTGCCCGTGGTCATGGTATCCGGTTTTGAAGACACCGAAAGCATCGTCAGCTCCATGCGGGCCGGTTGCGTGAACTATGTCGGCAAGGAAAGCCTGACCGCCCAGAAGCTGCATGATGTGATCTTCACCTCCATCGCTGAGACATTTTCCGACCCTGAACTCGAGGAACAGGTCAACAAGGCTGCGCGCGATGTCATCTCCGGTCTGGCACAGGGCTGCATCAGTGAACTGCAACCAAGACTGCGCCGTATGTACCGCCAGATCTCGTTCATCCGTGGATGCCATGCGCAAGGTGTCTTGCCCTCGCCAGAGGCCCTGGATGAGATCGAAGACCACTGCCTGAACATCTGGCGCTTCTTTGACGAGGTCGAGGCCTATAGCGCCAGCTTTGGCGAAACCCGCCACTAGGCAACACAGCCACAAATAGGCACCCCACCCGCACATGGGGCAGTAGTATCCCCGCTCAGGCCAGGCCTGCGCGGGGTTTGACCATTCAAAACCTTGTCGACGGCTTGCCCTAGCGCCGGGGTGGGAACCACCGCAAACCAGCGCCGGGGGAACCACGGCAAACCGCGCCCACTGCGTAGCCGTGCACTGGCGTCAGGTCAGTCCGGTCTTGCGTCACATGCTGGTCTTGGCGTCACATGGTTTTGGGCTTCACATGGTAGAGAAATCCGCAACTCTGCCCCCGCTCGCGGCGGCGCCGGGTGATGTGCAGTTACCCGGCCTCCACGGGTTTCGATCAGGCGTTGCAAGATCGCAAGCCCCATCCCGCAGCCGCCGCTGTCATGACGCGAGTAACTGCGCATGGGTTCAAAGATCTGAAACAGCTTTCCCGGGGGGAACCCCTCGCCGCTATCACGAATCCGCAAAACCCACTCCTGCCCGTTGTCTCCCCCGCAAAGCGCAATCCGGATCGCCTCGGAATTATGCGAAGCCGCATTGCCAACTGCGATCATAAGGATCGAGGTCAGAACGTTTTCATCGATGGGGGCCAAACCGGCCCCATTGCTGCCAAACCGCGCCCGGATACGGACCCGATCCGGCAAGGCCAGCATCCGCACCGCACGGCGCAGGCACTTCCTGGGATCGCTTTGCTTGCCTTCCTCCACCCCATCTGGCCCCGTGTCACCGGCGCGAACAAACTGCATCAGCTGATCCAACATCAGGTTCAGCTTGCCTGCGTGCCAGCGCAAGAGTTCAAAGGAATGGCGTGGACCATCTGGCAGACGAACCCCTTCATCAGCGAGATCCTCATCAATCCAGGTCGGCAGCTCTCCGATGGCACGAACAGAGCCGCGCACATCATGGACGATCTTGTAAATGACCTCGGCCAGCTCGGACGGAACATCACCTCTGGTTGTGTCAGGCTCAGCCATTGACCTCTCCCGCTCCCTTTCATCGCCTGTGTCGCGCGTGAATGGATGATCCCAAACGGATGTTACCTGAACCTTCACAGACACGTTAAACTACCGATAAATATCGACAACCATGAAGCCGCCGCAAAAAATAGCACCGACGCGATTTTGAGTTCCAGAAGTTAACACCCGATAACAGTTTCCCCTTAAAGTTGTTGGCGAAAGGAGATTCCAGTGTCTCTTACATTTCGCCTCAGAGTCTGTCTGATCTTCTGCCTGGTCGCCATATGCACGGCGATGCTGCTGCAATGGACCTATCTCAACCGAATAGAAGAAAAGACCCAAAGGCTGTCGGACCTGACGGTGCCCGTTCTGGCGAGCATGCGCTCTGTCGCTGAAATTCAACAGGATCGGGTTGCCGGTCTCACGGTCGGCGCATCCTCGGATCAGGGTATCATACCCGGTGCGACCAGCTTGCTGGATGATTTGCGCAGCATCCGCGATGCGACCCTGACGATCCGGGCAGATGCCGCAGAAACAGCCCATCTCGCAGAGCGGATCAGATTGACGGAAATCCTGGTCAACGGGCTGGTCCTTCTCATTGCGCTCGGCCCGTTATGGTTCATGATCGAGCTGCGCATCATGTCGCGGTTGCGAACCTTGACCCGACATATCCAGCAGATGGCATCCGGGAACCTGTCAAAACGGCTGCCCAAATCCGGAACAGACGAAATAGGCGAAATCTTTGACGCGGTTGAAAAATCTCGCCAGATTGACGCCGATCTGCGGCGCTCGAACGAGGAATTGGCGCGCTTTTCCTACGTCGCTGCCCACGACCTGCGCGCCCCACTACGAGCGATTTCCAACCTGGTGGAATGGACAATCGAAGATTTCACCGAAGAGCTGCCCGAAGAAGCCAGTCGCAATCTCACACTGATCCGCAGCCGCACCAATCGCCTTGCCCATCATCTCAGCGCGCTTCTTGATTACGCACGCGCCGGGCAGATCGAAGGAGAGTTCGGCAGCTTCAGCCTGACTGAATTTGTCGACGACGTGCGCCATCACTTCAACGCGAACGATAACTTTACCATCAAGATTGATCAGGATTGCGGGCCATTTGGTGCCTATCTCACCCCATTGCAGACCATTCTGATCAACCTTCTCAGCAATGCGGCCAAACATCATGACCGCGACAGCGGCACCATTCACGTAAGCTGTGAGAGATATCAAAATTTCATCGAAATCACGGTGGCCGATGATGGCCCCGGTATTGCGCGCAGATATCAGGAACAGATCTTTGTTCTGTTTCAGACCCTTAAATCCCGCGACGAGGTGGAGGGATCAGGCCTTGGGCTGGCCTTGGTGCAGAAGCTTGCCAATTCCCTTGGTGGCAGTGTGTCGCTCAGGTCCAATCCGGACATCGCCCGCGGTGCGGTCTTCACTGTCCGCCTGCCCAATCAGGCGGTGGCATCTGCCCCCGTCCCCCACCCGGTGAATATCAAAGACCAGAAGAAAGGAGTAGCCGCATGATGGACAAAGAAACCGTGACCTTCCTTATCGTGGACGACGATGAGGTCGCTGTCATGGCCATTCGTCGCGCGCTCAACAAGATGCGTTTCGTGAACCCGGTCGAGGTGGTAGGCGATGGGCAGGAGGCGCTTGATCTGCTGCGAGGGGTCAACTCCGAGGCGCTGGCCAAACCTTACATCATCCTCCTTGATCTCAACATGCCGCGCATGGGCGGGTTGGAGTTTTTGGCAGAGGTGCGCGAGGACGAGGAACTGGCAAATTCCGTCATCTTTGTCTTGACGACCTCAGATGCCCCATCGGATATCGCCAAGGCCTACGAGCAGAAGATTGCAGGCTATATCATC
Source organism: Phaeobacter italicus (assembly GCF_001258055.1). Taxonomy (GTDB): domain Bacteria; phylum Pseudomonadota; class Alphaproteobacteria; order Rhodobacterales; family Rhodobacteraceae; genus Phaeobacter; species Phaeobacter italicus. The sequence goes on from NZ_CVRM01000001.1 coordinate 111,490, forward strand.
AAGGAAAACGCCTATGACACGGTCAAGGCGGCGATGGAAATGCTGGGCGCCTTTGTCGAGATCGTCTCATTGGAGGGGCGGCCGCAGCTGCAAGCTGCAGCGCAGTAACGCCGCCCCGTGATACGCCACGGCACGCGCCTACAGCTGATAGAACCGTTGGGCGGTGGCGCCAAACACGTCACCCCTGTCCGGCTCTGGCACCAGATTGCGGTGCGCCGCAAAAAGGGTTGAGTAATCGGAGTAGAGACTGTCGACCGGGAAATTTGACCCGAACATGCAGCGGCTTGCACCGAACTGATCAAGACAGGTCTCTATGATGGGACGAAAATCTGCCTCGCGCCAGTTGTGCAGAAACATGCCCAGGCCGGAGAGCTTGCAGACCACCTGGGGCAGGTCCGCCAGGGCGTGCAGTTGCCCCGACCAAGAGCGCAGCCCATCGGGGCTGCGGTCATGTGGGCTGCCTGCATGACAGAGCGCGACGGGCGTTTCCTCAGCTTTGGCCAAGACCTGCGCTGTTTTCTCCATCAGCTCAGGGATCAACTGCAGATCAAAGGACAGGCCCCGCGCACCAACTTCGCGCAACCCCGCAAGAAAGGCCGGATCATCCAAGAGGGCATTGGTCCCGGTCCGGGCATCTTCACCCGGCGCGCGCCCCACGATCTGGCGCACCCCCCGCACCGTTGACAGCGCTTGGAGCTGATCCAACTGGCGAGCGAGATCTGGCGCCGTGAGGTCACAGAACACCACCTGTGCCATCGGCCAGTCAGCTGCGGCGTCTGATACACCCTGAACCCATATGGCCTCGGCCAGCGCGTCCTGCGCGCCGACCTGAATATGAACCGACCCCGAAATTCCATGGGGCGCCGCATCTTTGCGGAACTCGGACAGAAGATAGTTGCGCTGGATTGGCGTGGGATCGCCAAAGAACCGGGTGGCGCCCTTGGCCGCAAGCCAGGGGTAATGCACCGCGGACAGATCCCACAGGTGGTGATGGGCGTCGATCATGGCGTCTCTATTCCTGTGGTGCGCGCCAGAATGTCGACCCCCTGCTGCTTCCAGAAATGCAGAAGGTCGATGAAAATCCAGTTCTCGGCCAGCTTGTCACCCTCGCGGCGGTAGATGTCGATGACGCGGAATTCGCCGGGTTGACCGGTCGCCGGCATCCCCATGAAACCACCGACCGGGCGCGCCGTGAAATTGGGCCAGCCAAAGAACCCCCCATAGTGCCCTTCGGCCAGGCGACAGATATGGCCGGTCTTGCTGCGATCGGCAAAGCCTGCACGGAACGGACCGGAATGTTGCGCCGCATAGCGTGGGATGGTGTAGGTCGCGCCGATCCCCTCTGGCCCCCACCAGATCATGTCTTCGTGCCAGGTGCGGCGCAGCTCATCTTCGAGGCTGAGACCACTGTCCCACTGCCCCAGATCAGAGATCATCGCGTTGATGGTGGCCAGCGTCTTGTCGCCTTCCTCGCCAGGCTGGGGGTCAAACAGCAGCCCATTGTGCGGCTGACCGCCGGGTTGCACCAGATGGGCACCGGTCTGGGGGGGAAACGGATTTTGACCTGCCTGAACCATCAGATGAGGGATGTCGAAATACATCGCCGTTTCAGTGATCTGCCCATCCACCACCTTGTTGAACTCGCAATAGCGTAGAAAAGCCATCTTGCCGGTGGGGCGGATTCCCAGCCACGGCAGATCGAACAGGCCCATCAGATGCCCCATTGAAACCACCCAGACCGCGCGCTCTGCATCGAGGGAGTTTTCAGCGGCAAAGAACACGTCCTGACGGCGCTGCAGTGAAGTGAGGCTCTGGCGCAGCGGTACCCAGAACCGTGCCGCAACCTCGGACGCAGAGGTGATTTCCCCAAACGGGTGAAACCCCCGCCAGAGGTAATTCGGGTCTGTGTGCTGCTCCAGAACAGCGGAGAGATTCGCGTCACCGGCGTCCAGCTTGGCGTAAAAATCACGCACGGCGGATTTTGCTGCCTGAATTTTGTCCATGGTTTTTCCCTATTTGGACGGCTTCGTCCGCCCGCTTGCATACGATTGCAAAAATAGCTTGCCAAATAAAGGTAGCAATGACTAACCTTTTTGCAATCGTATGCAAAAATAGTTTTTCGCTGGGAGGCGGACCCGCATGGCACAGATTGAGCTGCGAAATGTCAGCAAGCGTTGGGGCAGCTTTGTCGGGGTTGATGATTTCAACCTGACGATTGCCGACAAGGAGTTCCTTGTCCTTCTGGGCCCTTCTGGCTGTGGCAAGACAACGACGATGCGGATGATCGCGGGCCTTGAGGATGTGACCGACGGAGACATCCTGGTGGATGGCAAACGGGTCAATGATCTGGAGCCAAAGGATCGCGATGTCTCGATGGTGTTCCAGAGCTACGCGCTCTACCCAAATATGAACGTCTACGAGAACATCCGCTTCCCGCTGAAGGTGCGCGGGATCGACCCCAAAACCCATGACGAAAAGGTACGTCGGGCCAGCCGCATGGTGGAGTTGGATGACTTCCTTCACCGCAAACCGGCAGAGCTCTCTGGCGGGCAACGTCAACGGGTGGCCCTGGCCCGCGCCATCGTGCGCGAACCAAACGTGTTCCTGATGGACGAGCCGCTGTCAAACCTTGACGCCAAGCTGCGGGTCTCCACCCGCGCGCAGATCAAGAACCTCAGTCATGAGCTGGCCGTTACGACGATTTATGTGACCCATGACCAGATCGAGGCGATGACCCTTGCCGATCGGGTGGTCGTGATGAAAGGCGGTGTTGTCCAGCAGGTCGGCAGCCCCACAGAAATCTATGATCGCCCTGCCAATGCCTTTGTTGCGAGCTTCATTGGCTCTCCGGCCATGAACCTGATGGAGGGGCAGGTCAGCGGAGGTGTCTTCAGCGCGGCACATGTTGAAATCCGCGGACTGAATGCCCCTGATGGCCCTCTCACCCTGGGCTTTCGGGCAGAGGATGCAGCCCTCGCCCCGCAGGGCAGTGGCCAGATCACCGCTCCGATATACACTCTGGAACTGCTTGGCGACGCGACGATGATCTCTGTGCGCGTTGGCGATGCCCTCGTTTCCGTAAAAGCCGACAAGAGCTACCGCGCGGAAATCGGGGACATGGTGTCCTTCAGCATTCCCAATGAAATCTGCCACCTTTTCAACGCAAAAGATGGCGCGCGCCTGGGGGACTAACCCAGCCAATTGCCCCGTCCGCAGCGGGGCCAACCGGGTCATGTGCAGCATCAGCGACCCAAAACAGGGAGACAAAAATGTCTATCACGAAACTGTCCATGATCAGCGCGACCGCTGTCTTCATGGGAACAACTGCTTATGCCGGTTGCGGCATCTCCAGCGGGAACGTCAGCATTCTGGGCAACGAGTTTGCCGCCATTCAGGCCGTTGCCGAGGGCGCCAAGCAATGCGCAGGCGATGGTGTGACCGTTGAAAGCAACCTGAACAAGGACTACCGCGAATTGCAGGTTGCCGCCCTGACGGCGAACCCCGCCCAATACACCGCAGTCACCACCACCAACGCCGCGATCGTGCCGCTGCTGGGTGATGACCTGATCCGCCCGTTGGACGATCTGATCGCAAAGCACGGCCAGAACCTCAGCAAGAACCAGATGATCACCGTTGACGGCAAGGTGATGGCGGTTGCCTTCATGGCCAATGCCCAGCACCTGTTTGTCCGCAAGGACGTTCTGGAAGCCGCAGGCGTGGACGTGCCAACAACCTACGAAGAGGTGATCGCAGCCGGCAAAGCGATCAAGGACGCTGGCCTGATGGAGCACCCCTTTGCCACCACCAGCAAGACCGGTTGGAACCTGGGCGAAGAGTTCGTGAACATGTATCTGGGCTTTGGCGGGGAGTTCTTCAAACCCGGCACAGCTGAACCCAACATCAACAACGAAGCCGGTATTGCAGCGCTCAATACGCTGAAATCGCTGACGGAACTGTCCAATCCCGACTATCTGACCTTTGATTCCAATGCGGTTCAGGCCTCTTGGGAGGCAGGCGAAATCGCCATGGCGCATCTGTGGGGGTCTCGCGGGACCGGCCTTTTGGACAATGAAGGCTCCACCGAAGAGATCGTCAGCAACACGCTCCTCGTGTCCTCGCCCACTGTCGGCGGCGGTGACATTCCGGCATCGACCCTGTGGTGGGACGGCTTTGCCATTGCCAGCAACATCAGCGACGAAGACGCCGAGGCCAGCTTTCTTGCGATGCTGAACGGCATCAGCCCCGCGGTTGTGAAGGCCAATAATGACGCGGCTGTCTGGCTGGTGGAAGGCTATGAACCCTCCCCTGCATCTGCTGGCGTGTTCGCAACGGCAGCGGGCAAGACCAAGCCCTATCCGATGATCCCGTTCATGGGCCTGATGCACACCGCACTGGGCGCAGAGCTGACCGAGTTCCTGCAAGGCTCCGAGAGCGCAGAGCAGGCGCTGGCAGACACCGAAGCGGCCTATATCTCAGCAGCCAAGGAAAAAGGCTTCCTGAACTAAGCGAAGCCCCAGTCTGGGCAGGGCCGGTTCCGGCTGGCTCTGCCCCTCATGAAAGCGAACGGGACGATCCGAGATGCGCCATAAAACGTTCTTTTGGTTTATTCTGCCCAGCCTGGCAGCGATGATCCTTTTCATTGCACTGCCGCTTGTGTCGGTTGTTGTCCAATCTCTCCATATCGAACACGAGCAGGTGATCGTGACGACAGAAAACTGTGGTCCGTTTGGCTGCACAGAGGAAAGTTCCGTCGATACAGAAGCCACCGCCCAATTGCGGGCGGAGCAGCCGCTGGGGCGCTTTGCAGGTCTCAGCACCTATTTCGACCGTGGCCATCTGGCGACAGCAGAGGTCGCCGAAGCCTGGCGCACCCAGGACAGTTTCGGCGGTTTCCTGTCCGAACTTTACAACCTGCCATTTTACAAGGCGCTTGCCTTTACGCTGACCTATACGTTCCTCGTCACCCCATTGGTCATTGTCCTGGGGCTGTTGATCGCACTTGGCGTGAACCGGCTCAAACCGGTGTTGAAGGGGCCGACAATCTTTGTCTCGCTGCTGCCAATGATCATCACACCGCTGATCGGTTCCTTGATCCTGTTCTGGATGATCGACGCCCAGGGTGTGATCGGCAAGACCCTGCAATGGCTGTTTGACGACCCAGAGCTATCGCTCAAGGCCTCTCCCACGCTGACCTGGATCACGTTGATGATCTATGGCGTCTGGAGCTCTGCGCCCTTTGCCTTTGTGGTGTTTTACGCCGGGCTTCAGACCGTGAACACCGACTCTCTTGAGGCGGCGATGATTGACGGGGCAACCCGCTGGCAACAGATCCGCTATGTGGTGATCCCACATCTGATGCCGCTGGTGGTGTTCATTTCCCTGATCCAGCTGATGGACAATTTTCGGGTCTTTGAACCAATCGTCGGCTTCTCGGCACAGGCCAATGCCACCTCGCTCTCCTACATCATCTTTGCTGACATGCGCAGCGATATCACCCGCTTCAATTCTGCTGCCGCGACCTCGGTACTGACGGTCATCGGCGTTGCAATCCTTCTTGCACCGGTGCTGCTGCGCACCTGGCGCGACTTCAAAGGAAAGGCTGCCTGATGTCTTCTCCCGCCAACCGCTCGTCCCGCTCGGTCGTTCTGATCTCCTCCGCCTTTGTGCTGGTTTGGGTTGTGATCGCTTCCTTCCCCTTCATCTGGACGCTTTGGGGCTCGTTCAAGGTTCAGGCCGATTTCTTTTCCAAAGCAGATTGGCGATATGCCCTGTGGGGCACCCGCACGCTGATCGAAACCGGCGGCACCTTTACCGGGGCAGGTTACGAAGGCGCCTGGATCCAGGAAGAGTTCTGGAGGGCCGCAATCAACACGATGATCGTGGTCTTCTTTACTGTCGTGATCTCCCTCACACTTGGCACGTTGGGCGGCTATGCGCTGGCGCGCTCGGGGCACAAATACGCCTTCTGGCTGCTGATGATTGCCCTGATCTTTCGCGCGATGCCGCATATCACGCTGGTGTCGGGTTACCTGCTGCCGTTCTTTGAATGGAACCTGTGGGGCCATCTTCCGACCTCGATCATCGTATTGGTCGCGATCAACCAGCCCTTCACGCTTTGGATGCTGCACTCATTCTTCCTGAACATCCCCAAGGATCTTGACGAAAGCGCCAAGGTGGATGGCTGCACCCAGTTCCAGGCATTTCGACACGTGATCATTCCGGTGATGTGGCCGGGCGTCATCACCACAGGGCTGTTCTCCTTCCTGCTGGCCTACAACGATTTTGCCGTGACCTCGATGCTGCTGAGTGAAGAGAACCGTACGATGGTGCCAGCCATTGCAGGCTTTCTCGGCTCTACCCTGGAAGAGGGCAATGTGATGTTTGCCGTCGCCGCTGTTGTCTCTGCGACTGCGCCACTGTTCGTGCTGGTGATGTTTTTCCAGCGTCAGATTGTAAGCGGCCTGACCGCAGGCGCGGTAAAGGGATGAGCGCGAATTTCAGATCCGGCGCCATGTCCCGACATCCGGCGCTCAACAGAATGCCACGGGACTATCTGCTGCACGGGGCGTCCTCTCCCCTTCGCAGATAGACCCTTGGCAAACTGAAAGGACCAGACACATGAAAGGTTCCCGCCCCGAACAGGCCGTTCTCAGCCGAGACACGGACATGAGCAAAACCGAAGAGACCCGTGCCGTCATCGAAGGCATGGTGGACGGTTTGAACGACCACCGCATCAACGACATCGGCGAGTTTTTCGCCGAGGGGTTTCGTTGGAAGGGCAACCAGGGTTGCGGCACCAAGACCGGGTTGAAGGAATTCCAGGACAACTGGCAACGCCCATTTCAGGCCGCGTTTTCCGACAAGGTCTGCATCGACGAGGCCCGGCTTTACATGGGTGAATGGGCCGCCGCCTTTGGCCGCCAGGAAGCAACCCATAGCGGCACGTTCCTTGGTATCGCGCCCACCGGCAAGCGGGTCGAGATCCGCTACATGGACTTCTGGAAGGTCGTCGATGGCAAAATCGTGGACAACTGGGTGAATGTCGATTTCGCCCATGTGGCCGCCCAGCTCGGCGTTGACCTGTTCAACGGCGAAGGCTGGGAAGCATTTGATCGTGGCGACAAAGAACCGCCGCGACCCGACAACAAAGGATAAAGACTATGGCGATTGCTTATCTCAAACGCGGCAAGCCCGAAGCAGATCGGGCCGAAGATGACGCCAAAACCGCAGCTGTCGTCGCGACAACGCTGAAAGATATCGAGTCCCGCGGTGACGCTGCCGTGCGGGAACTGGCGTGCAAATTCGACAACTATGACCGCGACAGCTACCGGCTGAGTGATGCGGAGATCGAAGCCATTATTGCCAAGGTTTCCCCGCGCGAGATGGCGGATATCAAATTCGCCCAGGAGCAGGTCACCAAATTTGCGCAGGCCCAGCGAGATTCGATGCTGGATATCGAGGTCGAAACCATGCCGGGGGTTATCCTGGGGCACAAGAACATCCCCGTTCAGTCGGTTGGGTGCTATGTGCCAGGGGGCAAATTCCCGATGGTGGCCTCTGCGCATATGTCCGTCGCAACGGCCAAGGTTGCTGGTGTTCCGCGTATTGTGGCCTGCACCCCGCCCTTCAACGGAGAGCCGAACCCGGCCGTGATCGCGGCAATGCACCTGGGTGGCGCAGATGAGATTTACGTTCTGGGTGGTATTCAGGCAGTCGGCGCAATGGCCATCGGCACCGAGAGCATCGCGCCTGTGCATCTGCTGGTTGGCCCCGGCAACGCCTTTGTCGCAGAAGCCAAACGCCAGCTGTTCGGCCGCGTCGGGATCGACCTGTTTGCAGGCCCCACCGAAACCATGGTGATCGCAGATGAAACTGCGGCGGACGCCGAACTCTGCGCGACTGATCTTCTTGGGCAGGCCGAACATGGCTACAACAGCCCCTGCGTGCTGCTGACCAACTCGCGCAAACTGGCCGAAGACACGCTGACGGAAATCGACCGCATTCTCGATATCCTGCCCACCGCCGACACCGCGCGGGTCAGCTGGCAGGACTATGGTGAAGTCATCGTCTGCGACACCTACGAGGAAATGCTGCAGGTGGCGGATGATATCGCCTCTGAACATGTGCAGGTCATGACCGATCGCGATGACTGGTTCCTTGACAACATGACCTGCTATGGCGCGCTGTTCCTCGGACCGCGTACCAATGTGGCAAATGGCGACAAGGTCATCGGCACCAACCACACGCTGCCCACCAAAAAGGCGGGGCGCTACACCGGTGGTCTCTGGGTTGGCAAGTTCCTCAAGACCCATTCCTATCAAAAGGTCACAACCGACGAAGCGGCAACGCTGATTGGTGAGTACGGTTCGCGTCTGTGCATGCTCGAAGGGTTCGTTGGCCACGCCGAGCAATGCAACATTCGCGTGCGTCGCTATGGCGGCATCAATGTCCCCTATGGCGAGGGTGCAGCCTACCGCGACGCGGCAGAGTAAGCCGCAATGAACGACCGGCCCAGGCGTCAAATCTCCCCTGATGCCAGGGCCCCTGCCCTCGCCTATCTGGCGGGGGCACCAGAACAAGAAAAGACGACATGACACAGCACCCGGATCTGCCCTCGGCCCACAAGGCCCGTCTCGCGCCCCTGTTCAGCGCGATGCGCGATTTCGCCGAGGCGCCGGTTCGCGCAGCCCTGGCAGAAAGTTTCGCGCCGGATGCCGCCATTCACCTGTGCCACCCCCTTGGGGATTTGACCGGGCCAGAGGCTCTGTTTCAAGTCGCCTATGCGCCATTGCTTGCAGCCTTTCCTGATCTGGAGCGCCGCGACTGGATCGTGATGGCGGGCGAAACCGAGGCGGGGCATCAATGGCTGGGAACTGGTGGGCATTATGTCGGCAGTTTTGCTGCGCCTTGGCTCGACATTCCTGCGACGGGTCATCTGGCGCATATGCGATATCACGAATTCTACCGGCTGGTAGACGGTCTGATCGTCGAGATGCAGGCGATCTGGGACATTCCCGAGCTGATGATGCAGGCAGGTGCCTGGCCGCTCGCCCCGTCGCTGGGACGAGAGATGTTCGTGCCCGGCCCCGCCACGCAAGACGGGTTCGTGCCGGGGCCATGGGACCGGGAGCAGGCACAGGCCGCCTGTGCGCATGTTGTCGATATGCTTGCCCATCTCACCCGCCACCCGGCGCAGGGCGGGCCGGAAGTGATGGAACTGGAACGGTTTTGGCATCCCCGTTTCAACTGGTACGGACCCGCAGGCATCGGCTCCGCCCGCGGCGTCTTTGGCTTTCGCAACTGGCACCAGATCCCGTTCCTCAGCGCCATGCCGGACCGGGGCGCCAAGGACGAGGCGCTGGATTTCCACTTCTTCGGAGATGGGCCCTATGCTGCTGTCACCGGCTGGCCCAACATGCGCCAGAGCATCACCGCAGGCGGCTGGCTTGGGATCGCACCGAGCGGAACGCAAATCGATCTGCGCAGCCTTGATTTCTGGCGCATGGAAAATGGTCTCATCCGCGAGAACTGGGTGCTGGTTGACCTTCTGGATGTCTACGCGCAGCTTGGCGTTGACGTGTTTGCGCGGCTGCGTGAATTCAACAAAGCCCGACACCTTGGCCCCATTTCACTGACCGGAGACCCCTCGTGACATTACCCCGCACCCCTTCCTTTCGTCTTGATGGCAAACGCGCGCTGGTCACGGGGGCCAGCTCTGGCATCGGGCGCGCCTGCGCCGTCGCACTGGCCGAAGCCGGAGCGCAAGTTACTTTGGCTGCCCGGCGACCAGAGCCGCTGCAGCAGTTGATGGACGAAATGCAGGCAGCCGGATTGGCGGCAGATACGATGGTTCTGGATGTCGCCGACACCGAAGCCATGCAGGCGTCCATCGCCGCCAGGACGGCCAGCGACGGCCCGTTTGATGTCCTGGTGAACTCAGCCGGGCTTGCCCGTCATAGCGCTGCGATTGAAACAACAGCTGCGGATTTCGATGCGGTCGTATCGCTGAACCTCAAGGGGGCCTATTTCCTGACACAGGCCGTAGCCAAGGCGCTTATGGATGCGGGCAAACCCGGCTCATTGATCAATATCAGCAGCCAGATGGCCAAGGTCGGCGGCATTGATCGCGCCGTCTACTCTGCAACCAAACACGCGGTAGAAGGCTTTACCAAGTCGATGGCCATTGAATGGGGCAAAGCCGGCATCCGCATAAACACGATCTGTCCGACCTTCATTCTGACACCGCTGACCCAATCCACATTCGACAACCCCGACCGCCGCGCCTGGATCGAAGACAAGATCAAACTGGGCCGTGTAGGCGAAGTCGAGGACATGATGGGCGGTGTTGTGTTTCTGGCCTCGGATGCCTCCGCGCTCGTCACCGGGTCGGCCTTGATGATTGACGGAGGGTGGACCGCAGAATGACCGCAGCCAAGGTAACATCTGCCGACGTCGCCCGCCTTGCCGGTGTTTCGCAATCCGCCGTCAGCCGGGTGTTCACCCCCGGTGCATCCGCGTCCAAGAAAACCGTCGAGAAGGTGCGCGCAGCGGCCGACCAGCTGGGCTACCGGCCGAATTCTCTGGCGCGCGCAATGGTGTCCGGACGCTCACGTATCATCGGGCTGGTCGTTGCCTATCTTGAAAACCACTTCTACCCCGAGGCCCTGGAAAAGCTGTCCAATGCGTTGCAGGCACGCGGCTATCACGTCCTGATGTTCATGGCGCCCAACACCACCGACAGCATTGATGAGGTCATCGAAGAAATCCTTGATTATCAGGTGGATGGCATCATCGCGGCATCGGTTGCCATGTCTTCGGAACTGTCGGCGCGCTGCCGTGCAGCCGGTGTGCCCATGGTCCTGTTCAACCGTTCGCAAGATGACCCGGACATGTCTGCCGTGACCTCTGACAATCACTCTGGCGGGCGCAAGGTGGCCGACTTTCTGTTGGCCGGAGGGCATCGCAAGATCGGCTATATTGCAGGTTGGGAAGGGGCATCGACCCAGCGCGACCGCGAAACGGGCTTCTGCGAGCGTCTGGCCGAGGACGGCCTGAGCCTCCATGCCCGCGGTGTTGGCAATTTTCAGATGGACACAGCCGCCGCCGCCGCCCGTGCCATGTTTGCAAACGACCCGCCTGACGCGGTGTTCGTGGCCAACGACCACATGGCCTTTGCCGTGATGGACGTTCTGCGTTCGGAACTGGGGCTGTCCGTACCGGGTGATGTATCAGTTGTCGGCTATGACGACGTGCCAACCGCCGCATGGCCCGCTTATTCCCTCACCACCGTCCGTCAGCCCGCCAACCGCATGGTGGCCTCGACCGTTGATATTCTGCTCGAAGAAATCGAAGGCGGCCCACAAGGCGCGCGCAGAGTGGAGATTGACGGACCTCTCATTACTCGCGGCTCGGCCCGCGTTCCTGAAGGATGGACCAAAAATGAAGGGCTTTGACCCAAAATTCCGCGACTTTCCTGACTATATCGTCGGTATTACCAAGGAGATCTGGGAAGACCGCGGCATCGCAACGCTGCATGACTATTATTCGCCCGACATTGTGGTGCGGATGCCCGGTTCCGTGTCGACCGGCAACCAGGGCGTTATCGGCGCGACCATGGCAACCCTTGCCGAATTTCCCGACCGAACCCTTCTGGGCGAGGATGTGATCTGGTCAGGAACACCCGAGGACGGCATGCTGTCGAGCCACCGAATCCTGTCGACCGCGACCCATCTGGGCGACGGCCTGTTCGGCAAGGCAACCGGGGCAAAGCTGACCTACAGGATCCTTGCGGACTGCCACGCCAGAAACAATGCCATCGACGATGAATGGCTGATCCGGGATAACGGCGCCGTTGTGCGCCAGATAGGCTGGGAGCCCGAAGCCTTTGCCCGCGACCTGATTGCGCGCGAAGGGGGGCCGGATGCTTGCGTGAAACCGCTGACACCGGCCAATGATCTGGCCGGACCCTACAAGGGATCGGGCAATGACAATCCTTGGGGGCAACGCCATGCGGACCTTCTGACCCGCATGATGGGCGCCGATATGGCCGCGATCGAGGCCGAGTATGACCGTGCCGTTCAGACGGAATACCCGGGCGGGCGCACCGGCCACAGCTTTGATCCGGTTGATCGGTTCTGGATGTCGCTGCGCGCGTCCCTGCCCTCTGCCACATTCACCATTCATCACCAGATCGGCCGGGACGATCCCAACATGCCACCGCGTTCTGCCATCCGCTGGAGCCTGCAGGGCAAACACGACGGCTGGGGGGCACTTGGTGCGCCAAGTGGTGCGGATCTCTACGTACTGGGGATCAGCCACGCTGAATGGGGCGAACTGATCGGCGGCGACATCAAGTTGCGCCGCGAATGGACGCTGTTTGATGAAACCGCCGTCTGGAAGCAGATCCTGCTACATACCGGCGATCTCTGACATGGCGCCGGTCGCATCATATCTGGACGCATCAGAGCGCACCCGGCGGTTTCACTGCCACCGCGCCTCGTTGCGGGCGAAACGACTGAACAACCGCCCCCCGGCGGCTTGGGCTAGTCCGTTTCCACCCTCACAGCATTCAGATTTGAAAGAAAAACCATGAGCACCATCCAATCCCGCATCGTCCGTTACGGTGAGCTGCGCCCCTGCAAGACCGCCTTTATTGATGCCCACACCCCCGGCTCTGACCAGAAAGAAAACTTTACCATCATCGGTGGCGGCGTCAGCGAAAGCCCGGACCAGCATGTCCATATCACCGACAAAATCGGGTTTAACATTGGCGCAGCTGGCCAGCCTCCGAAGTGCCGCAACAGCCTGCATTCGCACACCACGGCCGAAGTGTTCTTTGTTGCCAAGGGACGCTGGCGGTTCTTTTGGGGCCGCTATGGCACCGCGGGCGAATTCATTGCCGAGGAAGGCGATATCTTCAACATTCCGACGGGCATCTTCCGTGGGTTCGAAAACGTCGGCCAGGATTACGGGATGATCATGTCGATCCTGGGCGGTGACGATGCGGGCGGCGGTGTCACCTGGGCCCCGCAGGTGATCGAGGACGCACAGGCCCACGGGCTGATGTTGGGCGACAACGGCGTTCTGTATGACAGCAAAAAGGGCGAAGAGCTGCCCCATAACGTGCGCCCCATGCCCGTGCTGAACGAGGACGAGCTGAAGGCCTATCCCGAAGTACCGGTCGAGGATGTGGTCGGCAAATACGTCGCCCGCTACTGGGATCTGATGGCCCTGTCCGCCAAGAAACCTGCCAGGGTGATCGGCGAAGATGCCATCATCAAGGACAAGCCCGGTTTTGATGTCGACTTCCTTGGTCGTGGCTCTGCCATCACGGACAAGATCACTGCGGAAAAACCCGTCGTCCTCATGCCCGCAAGCGGCCATTGGGCGATCTCGATCAATGACGTCGATGTGACACTGTCTGCAGGGGACACCGCCCTTGTCCTGCCGGGCGAAAGCTACAGCGTTCAACCCTCCATGACGGGTCAGGCCGGGCTTTACCGCATCACAGCAACCGACGATCCCGCCGGCGCCACCTGGACCGGCGCATAAACCCGCCGTTGTCCCTGCCCCGCCCAATGCGGGGCGGGGCCACACAACGCCCCATGCGCCCGCGTGTCAGCGGGCGCCAACATCGACGCCATGCCAAGCAAGGAGATGCCCAAATGGTCAAGACAACCCATGTAGGCTCGCTGCCGCGCACGCAGGACGTGGTGGATTTCATCTTTGCCCGCGAACAGGAAAAGCCCTTTGATCAAGGCGCTTTTGACAGCTGCATGACCCAAGCCGTCAGCGCGACCGTCAAGAAACAGCTGGAGGCCGGCATCGATATTGTGAGCGACGGTGAAACCTCCAAGATCTCATACGCGACCTACGTCAAGGACCGCTACACGGGGTTTTCCGGCGACAGCCCCCGCAACGCGCCTGCTGATCTGAAGATGTTTCCGGGGTTTCTGGAACGTCTCGCCAATGATGGCGGCACGCCGCAATATGCCCGTCCCATGTGCACCGGAGAGGTGCGTTCCAAAGGCCAGGGCGAACTGCAAAAAGACATCGTGAACCTCAAGACCGCAATGGCAGAGCATGGTGCAGAGCGCGGTTTCATGAATGCAGCCTCCCCCGGTGTGATCTCATTGTTTTTGCAAAATGATTTCTACCCAACCCGAGAGGGCTATCTCGCAGCACTCGCTGATGCGATGAAGGAGGAATATGAAACGATCGTGGGCTCCGGTCTCGACCTGCAGCTGGATTGCCCCGATCTCGCGCTGTCCCGCCACATGCTGTTCAACGACCTGAGCGACGCGGAGTTCATCAAGATCGCCCAGATGCATGTCGAGGCGCTCAACCGCGCGCTGTCGGATGTCCCAGCCGAAAAGGTTCGGATCCACATTTGCTGGGGCAACTACGAGGGTCCGCATTGCTGTGATATCGCGATGGATACGGTGTTTGCGCCGCTGATGGCGGCCAAGGCGCGCTATGTGCTTTTTGAAACGTCCAACCCCCGCCATGCCCATGAATGGACGGTCTTCCGGGACCGGAAGGCGGAAATCCCCGATGACAAGGTTCTGGTGCCGGGCGTGATTGACAGCACAACGAACTTTGTCGAACACCCCGAAGTCGTCGCCCAGCGCATCGAGCGTTTCACCGGCATCGTCGGTGCTGACCGCGTTATCGCAGGGTCTGATTGCGGCTTTGGCACCTTTGCAGGATTTGGCGCTGTTGATCCCGATATCGCCTACGCCAAGCTGCGATCGCTGGCTGACGGTGCTGCGTTGGCAAAAGGGCGCGCATGACACCGCTGCTGCTGCTGCCGGGCATGATGTGCGATGCCCGCCTGTTCCAACCTCAGATCGCGGCGCTATCGGGTCGCCACATATTGATCACCGCCCCAATTGGCGGCGCCGATACGATGACCGCCCTGGCCCGGACGGTGCTGAATGCAGCGCCACCCCGCTTTGCGGTGGCTGGCCTTTCGATGGGCGGGATCCTGGCGATGGAGATCATCCGTCAGGCCCCTGACCGGGTGGCGGCTGTGGCCCTGATGGACACCAATCCGCTCGCGGAGAAACCGGACATACAGGCGCGACGGGGGCCTCAGATCGAGGCGGTTCAATCCGGCCACTTGGCAGAAGTGATGCGGGATGAGATGAAACCCAATTATCTCACCGAAGGGCCAGACAGGGCTGCCATTCTTGACCTGTGCATGGCGATGGCGCTGGATCTTGGCCCCGAGGTGTTCGTCAACCAGTCTCGCGCCCTGCGTGATCGACCGGACCAGTGTGAAACGTTGCGCAGCTTCGATGGCCCCGCTCTCGTCCTTTGCGGGCGTGATGATGCCCTGTGCCCCGTGTCACGCCACGAATTGATGCATGATCTGCTGCCCAACAGCACACTGAAGATCATCGATGGTGCCGGTCATCTGCCGACACTGGAACAACCCACCAAGACCACAGCGGCACTGGCCCGCTGGCTGGAGGCCATATGACCCCTTCCCTTCTTGATCTGCTGCGCCGGGTCGACACGCCAACAGTCTGCAACGCGATCGAAGTCGCCCAAGGCAAGCGTGGCTTCAACGCCTTCACCCGCGGCACCATGCTCTGTTCAGCGCCAGAGGCAGGCGCGATGGTCGGCTATGCCCGGACGGCCAAGATTTCAGCACTCGCCCCACCAACTGAAGCGCCAGAGATCATCAAGGCGCGACGGATGGAGTACTATCGCCACATGGCAGAAGGCCCCAGGCCCGCCGTGACGGTTGTTGAAGATGTTGATTACCCAAATTGCATCGGGGCCTATTGGGGCGAGATCAACACGACGGTGCACAAGGGATTTGGCATCAGCGGGGCGCTTACCAATGGGGTGATGCGGGACCTCGGCGACCTGCCGGACGGATTTCCTGTTGTCGCAGGCTCGGTCGGGCCATCGCATGGGTTTGTGCACGTCAAGGAGATTGGCACAGCTGTGAGCATCTTTGGCCTTCAGGTCCGCGACGGTGATCTGGTCCACGCGGACCGTCACGGGGCGCTGGTGATCCCCTACGAGGTCGTTGACCAGCTGGAGGCTGCGATCCACAAGCTTCTTGATACCGAGAAACTGATCCTCGGCCCGGCTCGGGCAGAGGGGTTCGACTTTGACGCTTTTGAAGCGGCCTGGGCCTCCTTCGAGGCTGCACGCACCTGATCTATCCCGCCCCCTTGCGCCAGCCGACCTGCAAGGGGGTTGGCTCACGTCCGCGTGAGCGCTCTCTCCTGCCCTTGTTCGGGTTGTCATGATTGCCTACCTACTGGTAGGTAGATAATGCGCACCGAAAGGAACAGGCGATGGAACTGAATACCGACTTCACCAGCCGGGTTGTGGTCCATGCAGATCAACTGGATTGGCAGGCCTCCCCGATGAAGGGCGTCGACAGGCGGATGTTGGATCGTATCGGTGGCGAAGTCGCCCGCGCCACCACGATCGTCCGCTACGCCCCCGGCAGCCACTTCTCGGCACACACCCACACTGGTGGCGAAGAGTTCATCGTCCTGGACGGTGTATTTCAGGACGAACACGGCGATTTCCCCGCAGGCACTTATGTTCGCAATCCTCCAACCAGCCAGCACACCCCCGGTTCGGCGGAGGGCTGCACCATCTTTGTCAAACTCTGGCAGTTCGACCTCGATGACCGGACCCAGTTTCGCAAGGACATGTCGGCAGAGCTGCCCCCGGCCAGCGATGGCGTTGCAACCGCGACCCTGCATTCAGACCAGCGCGAAGTTGTGACCTACAGCGATATTGAACCCGGAGCGGCGTTTACCTCAGACGCGCCCGGCGGGCATGAACTGCTGATCATTGGCGGAAGCCTCACGGAAGGTGGCGATACCCTGACCCGCAACAGCTGGTTGCGCCTGCCCGAAGGTGCACCCCTTTCTGCGGTTGCCGGAGCGGACGGAGCAAAGGTCTGGATGAAAACCGGCCACCTTCCCCACGCAAAAGCGCCGTCAGTCTGACCCGGCCTGTTCTGGCGCGCATCACCCGCGCGCCACAGAGCAGCACATGAGCCTGGGCAAAGGGATGTGACCTGCGACCAGCCACAGAAGGAGTGTGACATGGACACTGAAACCCTGATCATCGGCGGCGGGCTTTCGGGCCTGTCGCTTGCGCGCCACCTTTCAGCCCGCGGCGATCGTTTTTTGCTGGTGGAGCCGCTGGGGTGGCCGCATATTCAGCGAAACCCACGCAGGCGGCGCCTTTGATCTTGGCCCGTCGTGGTTCTGGCCAGGCCAGCCCCGCATTGCGGCCCTTGTCGATGCGCTGGGTCTGACGCGGTTCGATCAATACGCCGACGGCGCGCTGAGCTATGAGGAGGTTGATGGCTCGGTCCAGCGGGGACGCGGATTTGCCTCTATGGAGGGCTCCTGGCGGATCGATGGCGGCTTCGGCGCCATGACCTCCGCGATGGCGGCTGCGCTGCCTCAAGACAACATCTGTTTGTCCACCAAGATCACGGCACTGGAAAAGACCGAAAGCGGGATCACCGCGCGTTCGGAAACAGGAGACGACATTCACGCCCGCCGTGTTGTTCTTGCCCTGCCGCCAAGGCTGGCCGCTCAATTCGCCTTTACCCCTGCCCTGCCCTCCGACACCATGACGGAAATGGCGCAAGTTGCGACATGGATGGCCGGTCATGCCAAGGCCTTTGCCATCTACGACCGTCCGTTCTGGCGCGACGCTGGGCTCTCGGGTGACGCCATGAGCCGTAAGGGACCATTGGCGGAAATTCACGATGCCTCCGCCGCGGATGGCCCATATGCCCTGTTCGGCTTTGTTGGGCTTCCTCCCGCTGCACGGCTGGATCAGGCCGCTCTGAAACAGGCCATTCTCGACCAGCTGGTGCGGATTTTCGGCCCCGAGGCTGCCGCCCCCCAAACCCTGTCCATCAAGGACTGGACGCGCGACCCGCTGACGGCTACGTCCCGTGACCACCAACCCCTGTCCTATCACCCCCATTACGGGATGCCGCGGGCTCTGCTAGGGTTGTGGGACGGTCGTCTGGTGTTTGCAGGCACAGAAGTTGCCAATGAATTCGGCGGCTACCTCGAAGGGGCTCTTGTTGCGGCAGAGGCGGCACTGACCCAGATCCCTGCCACCGAAGGGGCTGAATGATGGAACAGAACACACGGACCACGCTGCTGGACAGCGCCGAGCGTGCCGTGCGCGCCCGTGGGTATGATGGGTTCAGCTATGCCGACCTCGCCGAGGATGTAGGCATTCGAAAGGCCTCCATCCACTATCACTTTCCAACAAAATCCGCCCTGTCCTCGGCGCTGATCGACCGCTACCACAGCCGCTTTGACGCGGCCTGCTCGACGATCCGCGCAACCCATGCAACCGCCGCCAAACAGCTGTCTGCCATGATTGACCTCTACCGCGACGCTCTTGCCGGTGGCCGCCAGCTGTGCTTGTGCATCGCCTTCACCATCAGCAAGGAAAGCCTGCCCGCAGATGTAATGGACAAGGTCGGCCAATTCCGCGCCATGGTCCTGGGCCATCTCACTGCGATCTTTGCGCAGTCCCAAGACGACGGCACAATCCGCGCGGCCGACGCCCCCAAGGAAGAGGCCCGCGCCACCCTCGCATTGTTGGAAGGCGCCCATCTCGCCGCCCGCGCCGGCGAGGACATCGCTATCTTCGACGGATCCCTGTCACTGCTGCGCAAACGGCTCAGCTGAAACGCAAAAGACCTCTGAGGTAGCCACCTCAGGGTCGAATGGCCCGCTTGGGCTGAACATCATCTCAGGAAAAAGAGAAAATGGTGCGGTCGAGAGGAACCATGCACCCGTTGCAGGCTGTTGCCATTGATCTCCTTTCGGGCAATGGTGCCAGACACTTAACGGGATATCTGTTGCAGGCTGTCGCACGCGAAAGCCTGAAATCGCGTCTCAATTGTGGGGCTAATTGTGGGGCTGAGAGGGGGCCGGAATGTCTAGGGCGAGAAACAAGCTGACAGCTATGCAGATCAAGAAGGCCGGTCCTGGCACCTATCAGGACGGCGGCGGGCTGTCCTTGAAGAAGACGGAAACGGCAGGAAAGTGGATCTATCGCTATTCGATTTCCGGGCGCCGCCGCGACATGGGCCTTGGAACGCTCGCCGACGTTTCGCTTTCAGAGGCCCGTCAGCAGCGGGACAAATGGCAGGCAGTGTTAGGCAGCGGTGTTGATTGTCACTGAGAACTGACCCGGTAGCCCTATAAATTGTCACTGAGAAT
>NZ_CVRM01000002.1 GCF_001258055.1 Phaeobacter italicus
ACACCGTCAAGCGCCTCAGCGCCGCCGGTGAAGGGGGTTCTAAGTAAAACAACAAACACCCGCAACCCGAAAATGTAGGAAAATGCGGCCTTCCGTCAAGAAAAATGCAAAATGCAATAAAAACAATTGGTTACACGGCAACAAAGTCAGCAAACCTGACCCGGTTTTCCGCCAAAATCCCCCCAAAGGCCGCCGCCCGACTACTTACCCACAGCACACCCCAACTTACCCACAGCCAAATCACCCGAGTCACCCAAATCACAGCCCCCAAACCACCAAAAACCAGCCACTCAATGACCTGGGTGGAGGGAAGACAGGCCGGTTTCGAGATCAGAGCGCAATCCGCAGCCTTCCATATGAAGACGCAGGCGCTGGTTATAGCCACCCGGAGTATTGAGAGCCTCGATGAGCGTCTCTGCGGAGGAGGCCTCCAGGCTGGTTGACACCAACATCCGCAAGAACGCCTCTGCCGCCTGTGGATCGTCGACCTGCGGGGCCAGCCAGGAGGCCGCATCTGCAATCAGACGCGCAACAGGGGACAAAACGGCCTGAGCAGCCAGATAGGCCTCCAGCTCGGCCTGATCAGAAAGGGGAAAGATCCGGTTCTGCGGTTCAAAGATCGCCGACAGGAGCGCAATATCACCGAGCGCCATGATGGGAGAGCCCCCCTGCGCGATACCGGGAAAAGGCATCATGACAGCCTGCGCTGCTGCGGGGCGGACGAGATCCGTGAGATCCTCAAGGCCCATGCCCGCCATGAAGGACACAACCTGCTGACCTTCGCGAAAGCGCAGTTGCTGCAGGGTTTGCCCGGCCCCTTCGGCCATCAGACCCAGAAAGATGACATCACTTTGGTCGATCACCTGTCGATTGGGGGCTCTGCTGACCTCCGGATAGAGAGACACCAGGGTCGTCGATGTCGCCTCGCTGCGCTCTGACACGGTTATGTCGTGTCCCCTGCCCGCAAGCCCGTGCACAACCGCCGCGGCAATCGTGCCACATCCAAGAAAGCCAAGGCGCATGTCAGATATCCTTCATCAAACGCAACGCATCATAGATGGCCGCATGCGTATTGCGGGCAGAGACCGCATCGCCAATGCGAAACAGCTGAAAACCGCCCGTGGGGGCCGCCCCCGAATGCGCGCCAGCGGTCGTTGGCTGGGGACGCCCGGCAATCAATGCGGACTGATCGACTGCGCCTTTGTTGATGCTCAACGGTTTCAGGTCGAAATACAGATCATCCAATGGAAGGGTTCCGTAGTTCACCACGACCTGATCGTAGCTCTTGCGCTGTCGATGGGCGCTGTAGTCGGTTCCGATCTCCGCGCTGAGCCGGTTTCCCTCCCGCTCCACTCCGAGCAAGCGGCGGGCCACGGTGAATGTAACGTCCTTGTCTTGCAGGCTGCGCATATAGGGGACGAGGTTCATCGCCATGATCTCTGGTGACACCATCCTGTCCGGTGTCATGACTTCAACCTGTGCCCCGGCCTGAACCGCGACTTCTGCGGCCTGCAGGGCAGGATGGTCGCCGCTTTCGTCGTAGATCAAAATTGAACCCGCCGGTGTCACATCGCCAGAGATGATGTCCCAGCTCGAAACCACATGCGCCGCTTCGCTCTTTGTTTCAAAGAGATGGAGGTTTGGCAGGCCGCCCGTTGCGATGATGACAACATCTGGGTCGAGGGAAGTGACGTCCTCAGGCTCTGCCCAGGTGTTGAAGTTGAAACGCACATCCATCGCCGCACATTGTGCCATTCGCCAGTCGATGATGCCGATCATCTCGCGCCGCCGTGCGGACTGCGCCGTGAGGCGGACCTGCCCGCCTGGATCCGGTGCAGCTTCAATTACCGTCACCTCATGGCCGCGTTCTGCGGCGACCCGTGCCGCCTCCAGGCCCGCAGGTCCTGCGCCGACCACCACCACCCGCTTGGCGTGCTGTGCGCGACTGATGGTATGGGGCATGGTCAGTTCCCGACCCGTTGCCGCGTTGTGAATGCACAGTGCATCCCCCGCCTGATAGATCCGGTCCAGACAATAGGTGGCGCCCACACAGGGGCGAATATCCTCTTCACGCCCGGTCAGGATCTTTTGCACGATATGCGGGTCCGCCATATGGACCCGCGTCATGCCGACCATGTCCAGATGCCCCTCGGCAATTGCATGGCGCGCAGTCGCAACATCCGGAATGCGCGCCGCGTGGAAAGTTGGCAATCCCGTTGCCCGCTTGACCTCGCCCGCGAAATCAAGATGCGGGGCAGAAGGCATGCCTTGCACCGGGATCACATCTGTCATGGCCGGGTCCGTATGGATCCGCCCGCGGATCACATTGAGGAAATCCACCATGCCGCTGGCCGCCAGCCGTTTGGAGATCTCAATTCCTTCGTCGGGGGAAATACCGCCTGCCTCTGCCTCATCAGCCGTGTAGCGCAGGCCGACGATAAACGCCTCTCCCACCCTCTCGCGGACGGCGCGCAAGACATCCATCGGCAGCTTCATGCGACTGTCGAGGGTCTGGCCACCATAAGGGCCATCCAGATCGTTGGTCAGAGGGGACCAGAACTGATCCAACAGGTGGCCGTAGACCTGCAGTTCGATCCCATCCATCCCCCCCTCTTTCATCCGCTCGGCCGCGTCGGCAAAGTCGGAAATGATACGCGCAATATCCCAGTCCTCCGCCAGCTTCGGAAACGCACGATGGGCCGGCTCGCGGTGACGGGATGAGCTGAGCGATGGGAGCCAGTCGCCTTTGTTCCAGGCGGTGCGTCGACCAAGATGGGTGAGTTGGATCATCGCCGCACAGCCGTGTTCATGAAGTTGATCCGTCAGGTTGCGGATCCACGGCACAACCTCGTCCTTGTAAGCAAGGATGTTGTTGAAGACGGGCGGGCTGTCACGGGAAACCGCCGCAGAGCCTGCCGTCATCGCCAGCGCCACCCCCGCCTTGGCCCGTTCCGCGTGATAGGCGGCATAGCGCTCTTTGGGCATACCGTCCTCGGGATAAGCTGGTTCGTGACTGGTTGTCATGATCCGGTTGCGCAGGGTGAGATGTTTCAGCTGGTAGGGTTGCAGCAGCGGATCTTTGGACATGGTAGTCTCCTGAAGTGACCGTGCGGTCTGGTCTCTGGGCAACGCGAGGCGACGGCGCGACTGTTGGTGCATCACCCCACTTGACATATGTGTCAAGTAAATCGCCAAATCTGTCAAGAATCTTGCTGCCGAGCGACGCGATTGATAGGCCACACATATGACAGATGCCCCACTCTCCCGCCCGACCCCATCCGCCGAGGCCTGGCTGGACACTGCCTATGACGTCCTCACGGACAGCGGTGTCGATGCGGTCAAGGTCATGCCGTTGGCCAAACGTCTCGGCGTCGCGCGCACCGGGTTTTACTGGCACTTCAAGGACCGGGACGAACTCTTGGAAGCGATGGTCAGACGCTGGGAAGAGCGCAACACCGGCAATCTCGTGACCCGGACCGAAGCCTACGCGGAGGGCATCGCAGAGGCATTGTTCAATCTGTTCGACTGCTGGCTTGATCCGGAGTTGTTTGATGGCCGACTGGATCTGGCGATCCGCAATTGGGCCCGCACCGACGCCGGGTTGCAGGACCGCCTTGACCTTGCTGACGAGCGCCGCGAACAAGCCATTGCGGATATGTTTGTCCGTCACGGATTTTCGCCTGACGATGCGCGCATTCGTGCGAGAACCGTGATCTATACCCAGATCGGCTATCTCTCCATGCAGGTATGCGAACAGGACGACCGCAGGATCGCGCAGATGCCCACGTATATCCATATTTTCAGCGGCGTGCACCCGACCCAGAGAGACATCGATCGCTTCATGACCCGCCACGCCTGGCGCCTGCCGGATCCTCAGCAGTGGCCTAAGGCAAAAGTCGGGTAAAGTCGGCCTGCCGGTCGCGAAAGAACCCCTTTAGCGCCGATTTGAAAACAGCGATCTTGCTCGAACGCTGAAGATCAGGATGGCTCAGAACCCAGATCGGGGCATAGTCCTGCGCGGGCACCCCGGGCAGCGCGACGAAATCCGGCGAGTATTGCCCCAGATAGACCGGCATCCTGACCACGCCCATCCCCGCCCGCGCAGCCGCAATCAGTGATGTCATTTCATCAAACCGCGCCCTTATGCGGTAGTTGGGATATTTTGCCAGGGCAATCTTTGGTGGCGCGTCGTAGCCAGAATAGATCACCCAATCCAGACGCGCCGACGGGTCCGCCTCTGCTGCGCTGATCAGGTCTGGATGACCAAAACAGGCGGTCTTTTGATCTGCAAGCCGTAGTCCGACCAGATTATCCCCCGGCAAAGAAGAAATGCGGATCGCAACATCCGCCTCTCTCCGGGTGAGATCGAGAATGGTGTTGGTAGCCCGCACCGTGAGGTCGATCTGCGGGTAGTCATCACAAAACGTCTTGAGGAACGGCGCAAGATGCGTGTCGATCAACAATTGAGGCGCGGTCAGAACAAATGGACCAGTCATGTCCCGGTCGTTGCCGGCAATCTGCCTCAGCGCATCCTGCTCTACCGCCTCCATCCGCTCTGCTGCCGCAGCCAGGTTTCGGGCCTCTGTCGTCGGCGAGTATCCTTCCGGGCGCCGCTCGAACAGGGTTTGGCCCAGCATTTCCTCCGCCCGCTGCACCCTTCGGGCCACTGTCGTGTAGCTGACGGCCAAAATCTCTGCCGCCCCAGCCAGCGACCCGGCCCTTACAAGGGCAAGGATCGTGCGCATGTCATCCCAGTTGATCTGCATACATGCGTTTTCGCACATCAATCAGGCAAAAGCATGTGTTTTCTCTTGGGCCGCGCCAAGCCATCTCAGAAGCATCGAAAAACCAAACGAAAGAGGAGCGCCGAAATGGCCTATGTCTACGTAAACCTCGTCCTGAAAGATGCCGAAAAAATGGCCGCCTACCGCCAAAAGGCCGGGGCCGCCCTTGCCAAACATGGTGCCAAGCCGCTGGTTTCCAGCCCTCAGCAGACTGTCATCGAAGGCCAGCGGGACGAAACGGGAATTGGTGTCATCCTGGAATTTCCAACTGTCGACGCCGCGCAGGCATGGATCTCAGATCCTGAACTTGCTGCCACCCACGCGCTGCGCCGCGCTGCCGGCGACTGTGCAATTACACTGCTCGCCTGACGGCAAACAAAAAAGCGCGACGCCATGGGCGCCGCGCTCTCCTTGATGTTACTTGTCCCGGCTTATTCTGCCGCGATCTGGCTTTCGACCTTTTCCACCCGAACAGCAGAGAATTTGAACTCCGGAATCTTGCCATAAGGGTCAATCGCGGGGTTGGTCAGAATGTTTGCGGCAGCTTCCACATAGGCAAAGGGCACAAACACCATATCCTCGGCAATGGCCCGGTCGGCCCGCGCCATGATTTCGATCGAACCACGCCGGGTCGTCAGGCGAACCATGTCACCCGGCTCTACACCCATCGCACGCAGCGTCTTGGGGTTGAGCGAGCAGTTCGCCTCCGGCTCCACCGCATCCAGAACCTTGGAGCGGCGGGTCATCGAGCCGGTGTGCCAGTGTTCCAGCTGGCGGCCGGTGGTCATGATCATCGGATACTCTGCATCCGGCGCCTCATCCGGCGGGATGACGGAAGCCGGGGTA
The DNA here is from genome assembly GCF_001258055.1 of Phaeobacter italicus. GTDB lineage: Bacteria > Pseudomonadota > Alphaproteobacteria > Rhodobacterales > Rhodobacteraceae > Phaeobacter > Phaeobacter italicus. The sequence goes on from NZ_CVRM01000002.1 coordinate 5,631, forward strand.
AAGCGGGCCCGGCCATCAGCACGCGGGAAGCCGTCACCGAACACAATCGCCTGACCGGGATCGGTCTCATGCAGCGACGGGTAGGTGATGGTCTCGGTTTCCAGCCGCTCCCAGGTGATGTTGTTCAGCGACTTCATGTTCAGCTTCATCTCGGCAAAGACTTCGCTGACATCCTTGTAGTCCCACGGCAGGCCGATGCGCTGCGCCAGTTCGACAGTGACCTGCCAATCCTCACGCGCTTCACCCGGAGGAGCCACCGCGGGGCGCACCCGCTGCACCTGGCGGTTGGTGTTCGACACGGTACCGTTCTTTTCATAAAGCGCCGAAGCCGGCAGGATGATGTCGGCATAGTTCGCCGTCTCGGTCAGGAAGATGTCCTGAACGATCATCAGTTCCAGCTTGGCAAAGGCATCGCGCGCGTGGTCGGCATCCGGGTCGGACATCGCCGGGTTTTCACCCTGGATATACATGCCCTTGATGTTGCCTGCGTAAGCCTCGTCCACGATCTCGGTCACGGTCAGGCCCTTCTCGTTCGAGAAGTCGCCGCCGCCCCAAACATCGGTAAAGCTCTTGCGGACATCATCCGAGGTCACGGTCTGATAGTCCGGCAGGAACATCGGGATGAGGCCCGCGTCAGACGCGCCCTGCACGTTGTTCTGGCCGCGCAGCGGATGCAGGCCAGCACCGGGTTTGCCCACGTTGCCGGTCATCAGAGCCAGCGAGATCAGGCAGCGCGAGTTGTCAGTGCCGTGGATGTGCTGGGACACGCCCATGCCCCAGAAAATCAGGCCTGCCTTGCCGCCCGCAAAGATGCGCGCAACGCTTCGCAGCTGCTCAGGGCTGACACCACAGATTTCCGACATCTTCTCAGGCGTGAATTGCGCCAGATGCTGTTTTTCCGCTTCCCAGTTCTCGGTGTATTTGTCGATGTATTCCTGATCGTACAGGCCTTCCTCGACAATCACGCTCATGATCGCGTTCAGCATCGACACGTCTGCGCCGGGGCGGAACTGGACCATTTCAGTGGCAAACCGGCGCAGGCCGACGCCGCGCGGATCCATCACGATCAGCTTGCCGCCGCGCTTGGTGAACTGTTTGAAATAGGTCGCAGCCACCGGGTGGTTCTCGATCGGGTTGGAGCCGATGACGATCGCCACATCCGCGTTTTCGATCTCGTTGAAGGTCGCGGTCACAGCGCCGGAACCCACGTTTTCGATCAGGGCCGCAACAGATGAGGCGTGGCACAGACGGGTGCAGTGGTCGACGTTGTTGTGCTTGAAACCCTGACGGATGAACTTCTGGAAGAGATAGGCCTCTTCGTTGGTGCATTTCGCCGAGCCGAAGCCCGCCACCGATTTCGGGTTCTCATCGCGCAGCTTCATCAGGCCCTTGGCGGCCAGATCCATCGCCTCTTCCCAAGTCGCCTCGCGGAAGTGGGTCGACAGGTTGCCCGGATCGACGTTCAGGCCTTTTGCAGGCGCGTCGTCGCGGCGGATCAGCGGCTTGGTCAGGCGGTGCGGGTGGTGGATGTAGTCAAAGCCGAAGCGGCCCTTGACACACAGGCGACCTTCGTTCGCCGGGCCATTGATGCCCTCGACGTGCTTGACCTTGCCGTCCTTGACCTTCAGCGACACCTTACAGCCGACACCGCAGAACGGGCAGACGCTTTCGGTCTCGCTGTCGTAGTCCTTGCTGTCACCAACCTGATTGTCATCCATCACCGTGGCGGGCATCAGGGCGCCGGTCGGGCAGGCCTGCACGCATTCGCCACAGGCCACACAAGAGGACTGACCCATCGGGTCCGCGATATCAAACACCGGATAGGCATCGTGGCCGCGCCCGGCCATACCGATCACGTCGTTGACCTGCACTTCGCGACATGCGCGAACACAGAGATTGCAGGAAATACAGGCGTCCAGATTGACCTTCATCGCCACATGGCTGTCATCCAGCAGCGGGATGCGGTCCTTTTCCAGCTTGGGAAAACGTGACTCTGAAACCCCGTTCAGCTCCGCCATATCCCACAGATGAGAGGACTTATCGCGTGCCTCTTCCCGCTTGGGCTGGTCAGCCACCAGCAGTTCCATCACCATCTTGCGGGCGTTCTCGGCGCGCGCATTGTTGGTGGTCACAACCATGCCCTCGGCGGGTTCACGGATACAGGAGGCAGCCAGCGTGCGCTCGCCCTCGATCTCCACCATGCAGGCGCGGCAGTTGCCGTCCGGGCGGTAGCCCGGCTGCGGCTTGTGGCACAGGTGCGGGATTTTCAGCCCGCGGCCATTGGCGACTTCCCAGATGGTCAGGCCCTTCTCGGCCGTGACCTGTTCGCCATCGAGTGTGAATGTAACTTTATCGCTCATGGCTCAGACCTCCTCGGGGAAGTGTTTCATGGTCAGACGGATCGGGTTCGGCGCAGCTTGGCCAAGGCCGCAGATCGAGGCGTCGACCATTGCGGTGCTCAGCTCTTCCAGCAGGCCCTGATCCCACTTCTTTTCGCTCATCAGCTTGACGGCTTTCTCACAGCCGACCCGGCAGGGGGTGCACTGGCCGCAGCTTTCATCTTCAAAGAAGCGCAGCATGTTCAGCGCCGCGTCGCGAGCAGAGTCCTGATCGGACAGGACCACCACCGCAGCGGACCCGATAAAGGTGCCATGCGGCTGCAGCGTGTCGAAGTCGAGCGGAACGTCATGCATCGACGCAGGCAACAGGCCCGAGGACGGACCGCCCGGCTGATACGCCTTGAAAGTGTGACCTTCCAGCATTCCGCCGCAGGCTTCGATAATATCGGTGATGGTGGAGCCGGCGGGCAGCAGATGCACGCCCGGGTTCTTCACCCGGCCGGACACCGAATAGCTACGCAGTCCCTTGCGGCCGTTCTTCTCAACCGAGTTCAGGCATTCCGGCCCTTCGCGATTGATTTTGCAGACCCAGTAAAGGGTTTCGACATTGTGGACGAGGGTCGGACGGCCAAAGATCCCCACCTGCGCCACAAATGGCGGACGGTGGCGCGGCTCGCCGCGTTTGCCCTCGATCGATTCAATCATGGCGCTTTCTTCACCGCAGATATAGGCCCCTGCCCCGCGGCGCAGGTCGATGTAGCCTGCCTCGACGATGCCGGCGTCTTCCAGCGCCTTGATCTCGCGGCGCAGGATTTCCAGCACTGCCGGATATTCGTCGCGCATGTAGATGAAAGCTTTCTCCGCTTCGACCGCCCATGCCGCGATCAGCATCCCCTCAAGGAAGACATGCGGGGTGCGCTCCAGGTAATAGCGGTCCTTGAAGGTGCCAGGCTCGCCTTCATCGCCATTCACGGCGAGGTAACGCGGCCCTTCATTGGCGCGCACGAAACCCCATTTGGTGCCGGAAGGGAAGCCAGCGCCACCCAGGCCGCGAAGGCCGGCTTCTTTGACTTTTGCCTGAACCGCTTCCCAGTCGCCATTTGCGCGCAGGTCCTTCAGCGTGGCATAGCCACCGTCCGCTTCATAGGCGGCGAAGGTTTCATAGTCCGGCACATGGGCGTGGGTGTCATCTGCTGCAATCGCCGCTTCGACCTTCTCGACGGTCGCGTGGTCGATGTGATTGTGGCCGATTTCCAGCACTGGCGCGGTGTCGCAGCGGCCCATGCAGGGCGCGCGCAGCACACGAACCTGAGAGGCATCCAGACCGTCTTCCAGCGCCTTTTGCAGCTGCTGAGCTCCTGCGAGTTCGCAAGACAGCGAGTCGCAGACCCGGATGGTCAGAGCAGGCGGCGGTGTCTCGCCTTCGCGCACCACATCAAAGTGGGCGTAAAAGCTCGCAACTTCATAGATCTCTGCCTGACCTGTGCGCAGTTCTTCGGCAAGCGCGCGAATATGCGCAGCGCTCAGATGACCGAATTTATCCTGAATGAGATGCAGGAATTCGATCAACAAGTCCCGATTGCGGGGCCGGTCGCCGAGAAGTTCCAGAACCTCGCTATGCGCCTGATCTTCCAGCTGACGGCCTTTGGGGGTTTTGCGCCCCTTGCCCTTGCCGGATTTCCAAACGCCTTTGCTATTGTCCAACGGTGCCACGATGACCTCCACTTCGTGCTGCCACAAATGGCGGCATTCCATTGAAGAAGCCTATCGTCAAATCGTAATTTTCGAAGGTACGATAACGAACGCTTATTGCACGAAATCGGCAACCACCTCGCGAAGGGCCTGCACAGTCGTCAGCGCGGGCTGGCGATCAAGAGTCACCATCGAAATTGGTTTGCTTGGCGCGGGGTCTACCAGCGGCAGCACCGTGGTGCCTTCCAGCGGTCCCAGCGCGTCAACAAGCGCCTGCGGAAGGATCGTCGCCACCGATCCAGCCCGCGCCATGACCATCGCAGCCATGAAGCCCCCGGAATCAGATCGAACAACAGGGCGCAGGCCCTGCTCTTCGAAAATACGGTCCAGAATGCGGCGGTTCTGCATCTGCGGCTCCAACAGACTCAACGGCAGCTCTGCGGCCTCGGCCCATGTGATGCTTTCGCTCCCCTCGCCCAGCCGCTCTGCCAGCATCGCATCCGGCGCGACCAGAACATAGCTTTCCTCATAAAGCGGCTGGATGATGACCTGATCGGCGCCCATACTGTCATGATAGGTCACGCCCGCATCAATTGTGCCGTCAAACAGGCGCTGCTGGATCATGAGCGAACTGAGCACCTCAATGCGGGCCAGCACCCGTTTGTGGGTCAGGTGCAACCGGTCCACCATTTGGGCTGCATAGGCTGTCGCCGTCGGGACCACCCCCAGCACCAATGTGCCCGTCACCTCTCCCCGAGCGGCTGCAACCTCTTGCTCCAGCGCTTTGGCGTCGTCGAGGATGCCGCGCGCCCGGCGCACGATCATGAGCCCCTCTTCCGTGAGGCCCTGAAACCGGTTGCCGCGACGCACGATAGAGACGCCAAGCCGGTCTTCCAGATTACGAATACGCATGGAAAACGCAGGCTGGGACATGCCGCTTTCCTGCGCGGCCTTCGCAAAATGGCGGTGCCGCGCAAGCGCGCTGAGTAGCTTGAGATCCTTGAGTTCGATCACGGCCGATGGCTCCATTAAGCAGGTCACGCCACGTCGGTTCCGCTTCCTACCCGGTCGGGCACCAAACATCAGCGCAGCCGTGCCAATCTGCACAGATCAAACGGAGGTGTCGAGGGCCGACCGAGCAGACAGACCCGCCCGTGGGCGGCACTGCCTTAATGTATCAGCTCAGATCTGGCGGCGTGCTGTCGCGGAGCGGGAAATCCCATCATAGATCCCTGTCATCACGTCCATCACGCGATTGGCCTCTGCGACACGCTCTGCCAGACCGGGTACCTGTGCCATCGCATCCAGCAGCAACTGACGGCGTTCAGCATCAAAATCGGCTGTAACCTTCAGGCCTTCGTCGGTGACAGAATACGTCACCCCGCCGCGACCGGACCCCATCTTGCGGATCAGCCCCGCAGACGCGAGCTTGCGCAAAGAATACTGGATATTGGGCACGTCATCGCGATTGGTCACGCGGGCCAGTTCCTTGATGGTCTTGGGCCGGTCATTCATGCGGATCACGTTCAATAGCGTGATCTCAGGTCCCGAGGCCGACAGATTGGAAACCAGGCCAAAACACTCCGACTGCCAGCGCGCGAAACCTTCAAAGGTCCGCATCAGGGCAAATTCGAAGTCACTCAAATCTTCTTCCACGCCTTGTCGCTTACCCAGGTCTTCAGGCGCTTTCGAATGTGAAGAACCAGAAAATGTGTCCACAGAATTCTCCTTAGTCCGTTGCGGGCCGCCGCTCTTCGTCAAAACGGAGGACCACTCGGTCTGTTTCCTAAAAACTCCCCACACCTCTCCCCTCTTAGTAATTATGCACAGATATCTTTCAACCCGTCCGTGCACCAATTTTCAGTCCATTTCCGACATATCTCGACCAAGGCATTGTACAATAAGGGAAAAATAAAAATCAACTCAACCTTTAAATAACACATGGTGGCAACACTTAATAGATAAAGCATGTCATCATAGTTAAAGTTGACGTTCCCCCAGGCCCAGATTTCCCTCTGCCGTGCATGATCCCCCTACCCCGCCAACGTAAAAGAATCGCAAAACCGACTGCGCGAGCTTGACCTTTAGGATACGGCGACAGCGCGAGACCGATAGTTGCAATTGAAAGCATACAGTTAGACCTGCCTGCGCAGTGTTAAGAGTGCAGTAAGCCCTGATTCCTATTCTAGCTGGCGAATGTTTGCAGACGAGCATTCCCAGAGAAGGTGTGTGAATTGGAAGCAAGGCGAACACTTAACACGGCACTCGGTGCTGCGAGCGATCTGATCCGTCGGATGGATCGTCTTTTCGCGGCCCACCTCAGCTGCGTCACGCCCAGCCCCGTTCAAATCACCCCAGTGGCACGAGTTCCATCGTCTGCGTCTCCCCGCGTCCGCCTGGGGCGGAACGGAAATTATTCCATGGTCGGGGCCCCCGCCTCGCGCTTCGGGGACAACACAAACGATGGCGCAGAACATTTATGCCTCTGCGCCCCTGGGGGACGTTGGCTGCCCAGCCGACATATTGATCGACCGTCTTCCAAACTGGCGGACTGGTGACTGAAAGGTGCTGAAATGAAACTCCGAAATCCATTCAAGGCGGTATTGAACCGGCTGTCTGTCTTTGCAAAGTGCAGTCTGTTGATCGCCGTATCAACGCTGGTTGTGACCGTGTTCCTGACCTGGGAAAATCAGAAAATTCTGGGGGAAGCTGTCAACAGTGGCGTCAACACCCTGGCCGAGGGCGTGACAGCAACCGTTGCCGCACGAAGCGGCGGTGCCATCCGTTTTGGCGATGCTGAGCGGCTGGAAACGGATCTGAACTCACTGATTGAGATGTCAAATGGTCGTGCTGTTCACGGCCTTGCAATCAACTCCAAGGGCAAGACCGTTGCATCAACAGGCACCGGCACCGAAAGTGAAATCACAGAGCTGACCGCCGTCGCCCAGAAGGCGATGGAATCCGGGCAGATGGAGTTCAGCGAGAATGGCTATTTCGTTGCCGCACCCGCTGCGGCAGGGGCGGCAGGCACCGTTATCGTGGGTGCGGTTGGCATGTCTTGGTCACCCGACGTGGCACTGGCAGAGGTCGCACCCAGCCAGATCCGCGCGTTTATCCTGGCAGCTGGCGCATTCATCGTGATGCTCACCTTGTCTGTTTTTGCGCTTCGTTCGATGATGTCGCGCCCACTGAGCGATGTGGGTCAGGCCATCAATCATCTTGCCGAAGGCGACTATGACCACCCGACCGGCTATCAGAACCGGGGGGATGAAATTGGTCAGATTGCCCGCCAGACCGAGGCGCTGAAAACCCAGCTTGCCGCCGCTCGCGCGGTTGAGGCAGAACGTCAGCTTGCACAGGAAGTGCAGAAGAAAGTGGTCGAACGCCTCAATCAGGGGCTGGCCCAGCTGGCTGATGGGGATCTGTCGCGCACAATCGATGAGGCCTTCTCAGAGGACTACGAAAGCCTGCGCCAGAACTTCAACAACACCGTTGAAAAGATGGTCGGCATCATCGACGCCGTGATCGAAAGCACCGATCGCATCCGCGCAAGTTCCGAAGAAATCAGCCAGTCCTCCGGCGATCTGTCCAGCCGGACGGAAAGCCAGGCGGCCACGCTCGAGGAAACAGCGGCCGCGATGGAAGAACTGACTGTCAGCGTGCGCTCTGCAGCTGATGGCGCGCGTGAGGTCGAAGGCATCGTGTCCGAAGCCAAGGACACCGCGATCAACAGCGGAGAGGTTGTCACACGTGCGGTCGATGCGATGTCCAAGATCGAGAAGTCGTCCGAGAAAATCTCGCAGATCATCTCTGTCATTGACGACATTTCGTTCCAGACCAACCTCTTGGCGTTGAACGCCGGGGTCGAGGCCGCGCGCGCGGGCGAGGCTGGCCGCGGGTTCGCGGTTGTGGCCTCCGAGGTGCGTGCGCTGGCGCAGCGCTCGTCTGACGCGGCTCAGGAGATCAAGCAGTTGATCACCGAAAGCACCAGCCACGTCGGCGATGGTGTGGATCTGGTTGGTCGCGCCGGTCAGGAACTGCAACAGATCATTGAGCGGGTCGCGACGATTTCTGGCCATGTGTCCGGCATCGCAACCGGCGCGCAAGAGCAGTCAACAACCCTTGCCGAAATCAACACGGGCGTCACCCAGCTTGACCAGGTGACACAGCACAACGCCGCTATGGTCGAGGAATCCACCGCCGCGAGCCAGATCCTGCGCAATGATGCCAATGAACTGGCGCAGCAGGTCTCGGTCTTCCGGACCAGAAAATCGGCTGGCAACGTGGTCTCCATGTCCGCAGCCCCGGCACCGGCGCGCGCCGTCGCGGCAAGCCCGGCACCTTCTGCACATGGCGATGACTTCTTCGACGCCGAACCCAGCAGCGCAGCTGTCGGTTGGGAAGATTTCTAGGATCCCGCAACATTCCAACAAGAAAACGGCGCGGAAACCCGCGCCGTTTTCTGCATCAAGATATGGCGACGTCTAATCAGCCTCTGCACCGACCGACAGCAGTGCTCCGATCTCGTGATGCAGACCTGCCGCGCTGGCAAAGACCGGCCCGCCACCTGACAGAAACGCGTCCAGGTCCCCACAATCGGAACGCCCGCCCGCTTCTTCCACGATCAACAGACCCGCGGCCGCATCCCAGGCGTTCAGGTGGGCCTCGTAAAACCCGTCGACCTGACCAAGCGCCACCGCCGCAAGGCTGATCGCGGCAGAGCCGTTGCGGCGATACTCCAGCCCGCTTTCAATCAGGCGCTTCAACAGCGAAAGGTAGTCGTCAACTGACGTACGGGCAGACCGGCCTAGCAGCAACACGGCTTGATCCAACGGTGTTCCTTCGGCCGTTCTGGCGGGGTTCTCCCCAATGTAGGCCCCCTGCTCCCGCCGCGCCCAGACCAACAGGTCGAGATCTGGTGCATAGATCACCCCCAGCTCCACCCGCCCATCGCGGCAGAACGCGATGGAAACCCCCCAATCCGCAAGGCCCCGCATGTAGTTTGTGGTGCCATCGATCGGGTCCACAACCCACAGCGCATTACCGGAACCGGAGTGCCCCTCCTCTTCGCCAAGCAGCCCATCGTCTGCAAAGGTTGCAGCAATGCGCTGGCGGATCAGCGTTTCAACGGCTACATCCGCCTCGGTGACAAAATCCTGATGGCCTTTTTCGCGAGAGAAGCTGCCGTCTTGTTGCGCCCTCATGCGCTGTGCAAGCTGCCCGGCCTCCTGCGCAAGTTCCTTGGCAAGCGCCAACCGCGGCGCAATGGTATCTGTCATTGATTTCGTCTCGTTGTATTTCTGAAAATCGGCGTCACGATCTGGCTGACGTGACTGGGTTCACGATCGGGGTCGGTGATCCGCTCACTCATGACCCTCACCGCCAGCCTGGCCTGTTCATCGGCGTCCTGGCGGATCGTCGTCAGATCATAGCTTTTCCAGGCGGCCTGTTCGATGTCGTCAAAGCCCACCACCTCGAGATCTTCGGGAATGCGTGCGTTCCAGTCATGACGCAGACGGTCCATGACCCCAAGCGCAAGAAGATCGGTTGAGCAGAAGATGCCGTCCAGATCCGCAAGCGACAGACCAATGGTGCCGCCGATGTCGTAGCCTGCATCATATGACTGCGAAGGCGCGACAAAGGTCTGGGCTGGCTGGCCAGCCGCAGCGCACACATCCCGAAAGGATGCCGCCCTCCCGGTCACGGAATACGACGGCGTCTCTGGCTCGATCACGGCAAACCGTTTGCCACCAGAGCGGGACAACATGTCAAACGCAAGGCGGCCAATCTGTTCCAGATCGGTCTGCACGGTGTCCGCGCCCGCCTCGCTGCTATCGCGGTTGATGAGCACAACAGGCACGGAGAGACTTCTGGCTTCGTTGATGATCTCTGACGAGGGCGCCGCGGAGGTAATGATCATGCCTGCGACATTATAGTTGAACAGCATGGCCACCAGGGTTTCCACCTCACCCTGTGTTTCAGCTGTCAGCAGGATCGGGCGATAGCCAAGCTTGATACATTCGCTGGCAGTCACTTTGACCTGGCGCGACCGGTAGGGCGTGTCCAAGGCTGATACAACAATGCCCACCAAATCAGACTGTTTGGTTTGCAATCCACGGGCAAGATAATTCACCCGGTAGCCCAGTTCCTTGGCAGCGGCGATGACCTTGTCGCGGGATTCCTTTGAAATCTCGGGACTGTTCGAAAAGGCACGCGATACCATCGATCGTGACACCCCTGCCCGTTCAGCGACATCAAATGACGTGACTGCTTTGCGGCCCTTATGCGCCATTCACACTGTCTCCTGCCTGTATCACTCGTACAAATTCAAAGGGCTGATGAAGGTTCACCAGATCAGGACGCAATTGCGCGATCTGCCGGAACACTTCGGGGTTGTTGCCATTGTAGGCAATCATGGAACAAACCCCAGACCCTTTCAGCTGCGCGACGCCTGAGAGATCATCCTGTGTCGTAAATTCGACCAGTGACGGGTCAAGGCTGCCCAGGGTTTCCTCAAGGCTCGCGAAATCCTGGCGCCGCATCATCAAGTGGGCCTTATCACTGACGGCGCGCATGTCCTCAAGGAGGCTATGGTCGAACGACCAGAAGAAACAGACCTCTTGCAGCCCAAAGGCACAGACCCGCTCCCAGACTTGGGCGGCGGGTGCTGTCTTTAGTTCAACATAAAGTTTACCGTGCCAGAGTTTTGCCAAAGCCAGCACGTCATCCAGCGTCGGGACTTTCTCAGCTGCATGGTGATCTGAAAACCAAGCACCGGCGCTTAGCCCGCGCAAATCGGCAAGCGCAGCGTCATTGACGCGCCCAACACCGTCCGTCGTGCGCTCGAGTGTTGGATCGTGCAGCACCACCAATTCACCGTCCGATGTGGCATGGACATCGATCTCGACATGGCTGAAGCCGGCCGCATAGCAGGCCCGGGCCGCAGCGAGCGTGTTTTCCGGCGCGACTGCGTTGGCCCCGCGATGGCACACGATCTGAACAGGCCAATCGGACGGTGGCTCAACCGGGTTGACCAATTCCGGCATGTCCGAACAGATGCCGAGGACTGGCAAAACCCGAAGGCGCGCCATTCGCTCTTTGTCCTCCTCATGCCAAAGGACAACTTGCTTGCCCTCTCGCTGACAGCGGGCAAAAAATGCGTCATTCAGCGGCGCAACAGGATCTTCCATTGCCTCCCAGCACAGGTGAATGATCTCCGCGGTCGCGGCGATCTCAAACGGATCAACCCCCATCGGAACCAATTGAGCCCTGGGATATCCAGGATTGGCCTGCTCAAGAACCGAAATGATCGCAGGATCAAACGCCCCCAATATGGCGCGCTGCACGCCATACTGCTGCAGCAGTTCACAGGTCGGGTTGGCCGCATTCGCTGCTTTTATGTCGGCATAGATCCCAAGATCATGGACCTGCGCGAGGTCCAGCACCGATGCAAGGGTCGGTACATCGCGCGGCGATACCCTGTTGTGCAGCTCTACCAGGGTAAGGTCTGCAATCGCCTCCCCCCCTGACAGTGTTGCATCATGGGTCACGACGACATGTCCATCGCGCGTCAGGTGCAGATCCACCTCGATCATGTCCGCCCCAAGCGCCGCCGCAAATTCAAATGCCTGCAGGCTATTTGGCGCGGCATAGGCGCTCGCACCGCGATGCGCGATGGACAGCGGACGCTCAGGATTGAGCCAGGTGTTCAAATTCGGTCTCCATTGGCGCTGAAGGCCAACACATTGTCCGTATCAATCCCCCAAGAAACCTGATCGCCCAGCGCAAAGGATTGGCCACTGGGTTGGATGGACCGAATGACCGTTCCGTTCTGCAATGTCACATCATAGAGGTTCTCGCGGCCCTGTGTTTCAACAAAGGTGATCTTGCCAGCAACGCCTGATCCGAATTGAGGTCCGAAATACTCGGGCCTGACGCCAAGCTGAAGCTGCGACGGCACCCGCCCCATGAGGTTCGCAGACACTGCGATCTCACCGGCGCCCAAAACGAACGTGTCCCCCACCACGGAAGCATCAACAAACGAGATCGGCGGATTGCCCAGAAACCCTGCCACAAATTGGTCGGCGGGGTTTGCATACATCTCATCGGGCTTGTCCAGCTGAACGATCTTGCCGCCCTTCATTAGCGCGATCCGGTCGCACATGGACATGGCTTCGATTTGGTCGTGTGTCACCAGGATGGCCGTAATGCCAGTTTCCAACTGAATTCGACGAATTTCCGAACGCATCTCCAGGCGCAGTTTCGCATCAAGGTTCGCCAGCGGCTCATCCAGCAAAAGCACGTCGGGCTTGCGCACCAGTGCCCGTGCCAGGGCGACCCTTTGCTGCTGGCCACCCGACAATTGGGCTGGCTTGCGCTCCAGCAATTCCGGGATGTGCACCAGCTCGGCAATCTCGTCGACTTTGCGCGCAATCGTTGCGGCGTCTTCTTTCTGCACCTTCAAAGGGAAGGCAATATTGTCGCGAATGCTCATGTGCGGATAGAGAGCATAGTTCTGGAAAACCACCCCCACATTGCGCTTTTGTGACGGCAGATCAGAGACATCACGATCCCCGAAATGCAGGCTGCCACCGTTCATCCGATGAATGCCGCAGATCGTGAACAAGGTTGTCGACTTACCGCAACCGGACGGGCCGAGGAGCGCGATCATCTCACCGCTTTCCACGGTCAGGTTCAGCCGGTCGATAACCGTCAGCTCGCCAAAGGTCTTGGTGAAGTTTTTGAGTTCGATACGCATTAGCCCTTTGAGCCTCCGCCATAGATGTTCATGAGTTTCTTCTGGAAGATCAGATAGATCGCGATAACGGGGATGGCGTAGAACATGCCAACCGACTTGAAGAGGTTGAAGTCGGGTTTCGTGTCATCAAGGATCAGCGCCGAAAGATAAGTCGACAGAACCTGCGCCTCGTTGCCGGGGGCCAAAACCAGCGGCAGCACAAATTCGCTCCACCCCGATAGGAACGAGAAAATCAGCAGCGCCGAGAGACCAGGCTGGACCTGCGGCAGGACCAACTTCCACCATACGGTAAAGCGGCTTGCTCCATCCTGCACCCCGGCCATTTCGATTTCCCAGGGAACGGTGTCGTAGAACCCCTTCATGATCCAGATGCCAAATGGCAATTCAAGCGCGGATTTCACAAGGATCACACCAATGAGCGAGTTGTACAGCCCGAGAAACTGAAGGATCAGGAAGATCGCGATGATCAGTGTGATTGTGGGAAAGGCGTGCAGAATGATCAATCCGCCCAGAAAGAAGCGCCGTGCAGGAAAGTTCAACCGCGACAGCGCATAAGCCGCAGTCAGCGAAATCGTGGTCACGGCGACTGCCGTTGTTGCCGCAAAGACAAAGGTGTTCCACGTGACAACCCAGATGCTGGAGCGCCCCAGCTCCGGCTCTTCCCAAAGAAAGCGCCAGTGCTCGACGGTAAAGCTCTCGGGCCAGATGCTGCCCGGAATCGGATTGGTGAACGTATCGACCAACTGGAACGTGAACATGATCAGCAGTGGCAAGGACACCAGCGTCAGCACGACAATCACGGGCCAGGATTTGAAATTAGACTTCATGATTGGCGCCTCTTACTGCTCGATCCGGGGTTTGGAGACGAGCTCTTTGAAGTTGAAGAACCGCAGGTAGAGCAGGCTTGCGATAATGCCGATCACCACAAGGATCAGCGCATAGGCCGCACCAAGACCATATTGCAGGTTGCCGCCGTAGTTGCTGAGCGCGGTATGATAAGCGGCCAACGCCCAAACCTCTGTGGCCCGCCCAGGTCCGCCTTCTGTCGACAGCAGAATGTATTCAAACGAGGTGAGCAACGAAAGCGTCTGGTAGGACGTCGTAAAGAGAATAGGCCAGCGCAGTTGCGGCAAGATGATATAGCGGACCTGCTGCCAGCGGCTGGCGCCATCCACCTCTGATGCATAAAGCATCGACGTCGGGATCGCCTTGATCGCAGACGAAAACAGGATCATGCCAAGCGAGGCACCGACGCAGCCATTGATGAGTACAACAAACACCCACGCATTGGTCGCAGTATCCAGCATCCAGTTGCGGGGCGCGATACCAAGGTATCCCGTCATCGTTGCAAGGAAACCGGTATCCCAAGTGAACCACTTCCACATCAGCACATAAAGAACCGGAGGCAGGATCCGGGGGAGAAACCAGATCGTGCGAAATGTAGAGGCCAGGACAGGTGGCAGATAGAATGTCGAAATCGCGAGAAACAGGCCAAAGCCGACATTGAAGGCAAGGGTCAGCGCAACATAAAGCGCGGTGTTCGCAGCGTAGCGATAGGAAGAATCCAGCGAGAACAGAAGTTTCATGTTCTCGGTTGTCCAGCTCCATCCGGTGTAGGCAAAGCTGGTTAGCGCGTCATGATCCCCAACCGGGACATTTGTCCCTGCCAAAGCCGCACGAAAGGCGTCTTCTGTATTGTACCGGGTGTTCAGGATGCTGGTGTTGAACAGATCCGCCGCTGCCTTGCGGTCGCGGGTGGAGCGGATGCGGTTTTCGCGCAGATCTTTGAGCGCGCGTTCCATGTCGCGACGGCTGTCAAAACGCGCCCCGCCATGCAGGCTGCGCAGCTCATCGGCGGTTGCCGGGCTCACAGTTTCTGCAAGCTTGGCAAGGCCCTGGTCGTTCACCTGATAGCCTGCGTTTTCCAAGGTGTTGCGGGTTTCCGTGGAAATTGCATCCTCAGGGATGCTGCGCAAGATGGATTGGTTCAGCAGATACTCCCCCCCCCGGATCCCGGTCGAGGTCGACATATTCGTGAAGGCGAAGAAAACCGTCAGAACAACCGGGGCCAGAAAGAAGAGGATCACCACCAGCAGCGCAGGCGCAAGGAAGCCGAAGCCCAATGCGGTTCGTCTGTTCATGAGTTTGGTCCAGTCAGTATTGGGAGCCGGGAGAGTATGGGAGCACCCTCCCGGCTGGTCAGTCAGCGAATGATCAGCTCATCACCCAGCTTGGCAGTGAGCTCTGCCTCCAGCTCGGCAACGGCATCTTCCGCCGACTTAACACCTGTCCAGGTCGCTTCGAGCCCGGACCACATTGCCTCCGAAAAGACACCATAGCTCAGATGGTTAGGCTGTGCGTTAGCCTCCCCCAAAAGCCGCTCAGTCGCCTCAGACGCCCAGCGGTCATCGGCGTAAAGCTCGATGTTGGATTGCTGAGCAGAGATCCCCAGATGCGCGGACTTGATCGCATGCAGCGAGTTCAGGCGCGGCTCGGAGGCGATTTTGATCAACTGAGCTGCGATCTCTTCATGGTCGTCATTGGCCTGATCAGTCACCAGATAGACCAGCGGGTGCGTGATTGTATTGGGGCGGCCATTTTCGCCACCCGCCGGGATCAGAGAGAATTCGATCGTCCCAAAGAAGTCCTGGTTGCCTTCTTTCTTGGTGTAGCGTCCGTAGTGCCAGGTGCCGCCGTGCCACAAGGCAGCTTTGCCGTTGGCCACCTCGGAATACCACTGCCCCCAATCGGTGCCGATATGGTTCTTGCGGGTCAGACCTGCCTCAACCGCGTCGGCAAAAAACTGATAGAACGCCTGCATCGCAGCTTTGTCGAGCACCAGTTTGCCCGTCTCGGGATCTTGCAGGACACCCCCGAAGGATTGATAGAATTGCCCCCAATCCGGACCGTTTGAGGGGCGCGGATAAAAGCCATATCCCTTCTCTACGATCCCCATGTCGACAGCTTTCTTGCCGTCCTCAAGAACGTTCTGCAGCGTATAGTCACCAGAGGCGACCCGCCCCGGCAGGGCTGCGATCTCCTCATCCGAATATCCGATGGCGCGCATGGTGTCCTTCCAGAAAAAGAACGGACGGCTTTCCGCATCCTGCGGCAGGCCCCATTGCACGTCATTGTAGGCCGCAATTTCCAGCAGGTTGGGGTAGATGTCATTGAGCGGCCAGGCATCAAAATCGAGATAGTCCTCAACGGGCACGATGTAACCTGCCTGGCTCCACGGCGCGATGTCGAGATGCGAGGTCACCACGATATTGGGGGCCGTGCCCGCTTCGGCTGCCAGGGTCACCCCCTGTTTGAACTCCTCCCAGCCGCCGAAATCACGCTTGCCCTCGACGGTGATGTTCAGGTCCTCGCCGCGGATTGCAGCCTCGCGCTCCAGCATATCGGCCGCCATCGCGATCGCGTCGATGCGATAGGCGTCGCTGTCATTGGACCCTCCAGCCCAGACCGTGATGGTCACATCCTCAGCAACCGCCGGAACGGCAGCAACCGACATCATCAAGGCGGCAAGTGCGCCAGTAAACTTCTTGGTCATGCAAAGTCTCCCTATTCGTCAGACCACAGAACACGTGTGCGCAGATCATTTGACGCCTGCCCCGTGCAGAATCGGATCCAGGGAAATAACGCAACATTTCCGTGACAATCCGTGCTGCAAAATTACCGAACACGTGTGCGCTCTACGGTATGCGATTCGTGATTTCAGTCAAGCCTGTAGAGATGCCGCCACATCGACCGCCCTATCAAAGCCATCGCAAGTCTCAGGAAAACAATGGAAAATCAGAACCCGCAAAATCGCAGGATCCTCCGCCACGTCACCAGGGATGCAGCCGGAACCAAAGAGAACTGCCGTCCAGAAAATGAAAGCAAACGACATGGCCCACAGCTTTATGCGCATGCAAAAGACTGGAGCAAAATGTTTTTGATTGGTGAAGTGGTGCCCCCACACGGACTCGAACCGCGGACCTACTGATTACAAATCAGTTGCTCTACCAGCTGAGCTATAGGGGCACTGGAGGTGGAGATAGCCGCTCTGATATTTGGGTGCAAGACGAAAAATGCGTTCTTGGGCAACATGTTTTGCAGAATGTTCGAATGCGTGGTCCTGCCACGTTTCCGCGACTGTTTCTCCCGGTCGGTCATTTGACCTCTTCACTCTGGCCCTTTAAACATTTCAGGAGGTTGCAGGTTATTCAGGGACACAAGTGTCATGCAGGTTATCCTTCATTGCGGCGCGCACTCCACCGAGGAGGACCGATTGCTGAAGACCTTGCTGCGCAACGTCGACCGCTTTGGGGACGAGGGGGTCGCAGTTCCCGGCCCCAGCCAGTACCGAAACCTGCTGAAAGATGGCATGGCGCGGCTGCTGGAACAGCCTGGCACCCCAATTTCGGCGGCGGCTCTGTGGGATCAGATCCTGGATGATCGTGCCGCAGAGCGTGTGATTCTGTCCAACCCACATTTCTTTGGCTCGCAGCGCCGCGCGCTCGACGGGCATATATTGTACCCAGAGGCCGAGGCCCGTGTGCGGGCGTTGCAGGCCTTGTTTCCCGCCGATCAACTGGAGCTGCATATCGCGATCCGCGATCCGGGCGGGTTCGTGCCCGGCCTGTTGGAAAACGCAGGCCCCGACCGCATCAATACCATTGCGACCGAAATCTCTCCGCAATGTCTGCGTTGGTCCGACCTGTTCGAACGGCTGAGACAGGCAGCCCCGGAGGTTGCGATCACCACCTGGTGCTATGAGGACATGCCGATTCTATGGGGCCGAATCCTGCGCAGCATGGCCGGTCTGGAAGATGGCGCACGGATCAGTGGCGGCATGGATCTTCTGGCCTCTATCATGTCCAGTGAGGGCATGCGTCGACTGCGTCAGTATCTGGCACAATACGATGAACTGAGCGAAGCCCACAGGCAGCGCATCTTTGTTGCCTTTCTCGACAAATACGCCTTGGAGGACGAACTGGTCGAGGAAGTAGACATGCCTGGCTGGACCGAAGAGATGCTGGAACAAGCCACCGAAATGTACGATCAGGACGTCGCCCGTATTTCGCAGATGGATGGCGTGACCCTGCTGTCTCTCTGATCTCAGGTTTCCGACGCAAGAGGGGAGACCCGCGCATGGCCCACCAGCCCTTCAACATCATGATCGTCGGCCAGTCCGGGCGCCTGCAATATGAGGCGGTTCTGTTCGCAGCCTCTCTGCGCCGGTTCGCCCCGGATTTTTCGGGGCGCCTGTTTGTTGCAACCCCCCAACCCGGCACGAACTGGGACAAAGATCCCAGCCTTCGCAACCAGTCTGTTTTACAAGCGCTGAGCGATCTTGACGCAGAGATCCTGCCGTTTGAATCCCGGGCTTTTGGGCAAAGCTACCCCTATGGCAACAAGATCGAAGCCTTGCTGGCGATGCCAGAGGGAGAGCGATTTGTCTTTTTCGACACCGACACACTGATCACCGGCCCGATTGATCAGGTGCCGTTTGAATTTCACCGCCCCTCTGCCTCTCTTCGGCGCGAGGGCACCTGGCCCAAGCCGACGCTGTATGGGCCGGACATGGCAGGCATCTGGCGCGCGCTTTACGATCGCTTCGGGCTTGATTTCGAGACAAGCCAGGACACGACCCAGCCGGAAAACTACTGGAAGCGATACCTCTATTTCAACGCGGGTTTCTTTTTTGGGGCTTGTCCCCGGGCATTTGGACAGCGTTTCCTGGAATATGCCGTATCGATCCGCGATGATCTGCCCCCTGCCCTGATTGGCCAGAGCCTTGATCCATGGCTGGATCAGATTGCCTTGCCTCTCGTCATTCACAGCTTTGGCGGTGCGCGGGATGTATTGCCCGAGGGGCAGCTGGACGGGGATATCAGCTGCCACTACCGCAGCTTCCCTCTGCTTTACGCCCGTGAAAGCGACGCCGTAGTCGCCGCACTTGAGGAGGTCACCGCGCCAAACAAGATCAAGAAGGTCCTGAAACAGTACGAGCCAATGAAGCGGATGATCTATCAGGGCCGTGGCGCAAAGGTCCGGGCCCTGTTTGATCGTGACAACCTGCCAAGGCGCGAACAGGCATTGCGCAACAAGATCAAGTCAGCCGGTTTCTGGATGCGCTAAGCGCCGCACGCCTGCCGACGCAGAAGACAAGCAGGAAAGACAAGGATGGACAAATTGCGCCTTGCCTTACGTGCCGTGGCAGAGTGTTCTGTCTGGCGACGAATTTAGACCACTCAGGGAGCATCACCATGTCTGAAGCGGCAAACTACGGGTTCGACACCCTCCAAATCCATGCTGGCGCCAAGCCAGACCCGGCAACCGGCGCTCGCCAGACCCCCATTTATCAGACAACGGCATATGTATTCCGCGATGCAGATCACGCCGCTGCGCTGTTCAACCTGCAGGAAGTTGGGTTCATCTACTCGCGCCTGACCAACCCGACAGTTGCCGTCCTGCAAGAGCGCATCGCGACGCTCGAAGGGGGTGTTGGCGCCGTGTGCTGCTCCTCTGGTCACGCGGCTCAAATCATGGCGTTGTTTCCGCTGATGGGACCGGGTTGCAATGTGGTTGCATCGACCCGTCTTTACGGCGGGACGGTCACGCAATTCAGCCAGACCATCAAGCGCTTTGGCTGGTCCGCAAAATTTGTCGATTTTGACGACCCCGAGGCGGTTGCAGCTGCCATTGATGAAAACACCCGTGCCGTATTTGGCGAGTCGGTCGCAAACCCCGGCGGCTATGTGACCGACATCCGCTCGATTGCGGATGTTGCGGACGCAGCAGGTGTGCCGCTGATCATCGATAATACCTCGGCCACGCCCTATCTTTGCAATCCAATCGCCCATGGGGCGACGTTGGTTGTCCACTCGACCACCAAATACCTGACCGGCAATGGCACCGTGACCGGTGGCGTGATTGTCGATTCCGGCAAGTTCGACTGGTCGGCCAATGACAAGTTCCCGTCCCTATCCCAACCCGAACCCGCCTATCACGGCCTCAAGTTCCACGAGACCTTTGGCGCCCTGGCCTTCACCTTCCACGGTATTGCGATCGGTCTGCGCGACCTCGGCATGACGATGAACCCGCAGGCAGCGCATTACACGCTGATGGGGATCGAAACCCTGTCCCTGCGGATGGAGCGTCATTGCGAGAACGCCAAAAAGGTTGCGGCCTGGCTGGAGCAGGACGAGCGCGTGGACTATGTCACCTACGCCGGCCTGCCGTCCTCGCCCTATTTTGATCGCGCAGAGGCGCAATACCCCAAGGGCACGGGCGGTCTGTTCACTTTTGCCGTCAAGGGTGGCTACGACGCCTGCGTCAAACTGGTAAACGCGCTGGAAATCTTCAGCCATGTCGCCAACCTTGGCGACACGCGCTCTCTCATCATCCACTCTGCATCGACCACCCACCGCCAGCTGACACCAGAGCAACAGGAAGCCGCAGGCGCCGGTGCAAATGTCGTGCGCGTCTCCATCGGCATCGAGAACGCCGAAGATCTGATCGCGGATTTGGATCAGGCGCTGAGCAAGGCCACGGCCTGAAACGAATAAGCGTGAACAAAAAGGCCGGGATGTTCCCGGCCTTTTTTATTTGCCCCCAGAGACTTAGTCAGCGTCTGGCAAAACGATATCGTAAACAACCGAGACGCTGTGGCTAAAGCTCAGCTCGCCCGCCTCAATCGGCATCGCGACATCCGCGCGCGCCATCTCCATCGCCATCTTGGGATATCCGCCCCCGCCATCTCGGTCGCTGATGACCCGCACCGGGCCAAGCACCACGCCTGCCGCCTCTGCCAGCTGTTCCGCCTTGCGCCGTGCATCCTTGACGGCCGCGCCACGGATCTGGTCCTGCACCTCAGAGGGGTTTTCGACCCCAAAGCTGAGACCACGGAATTCGTTGGCGCCCACCTTCAGCACCTGATCCAGCACCTCGCCGACGCGGTCCAGATCGCGAATGCGCAAGGACAGCGTGTTGGAGGCCGCAAAACCGGTGATGCGGCTGCGCCCGTCCTCGTAGTTCCGGTTCTGAGACCAAACCGGGTTCAGCGAGACCTGCTGCGTCTGCATGTCCTCAGCCGCAATGCCAGCCGCACGCAAAGCATCGATCACCTCAACCATCTTGGTCGAAACTGCCCGCATCGCAAGGCTGGCCTCCTCGGCCTCTTCGCTCACCCCCAAAACGATGGTCGCAAGGGTTGGCGCCACCGAGATCTGGGCCTGCCCAGAAACAGAAATCTGACGATCAATCCGGGTTTCATCCGCTCGTGCAACACCTGCGGACACAGCCATTGCCATGACCGCCGCAAGGAAATGTTTTGCTTTCATCGAAATGCTCCTTTTCTAAATGGCAACATGGGGATGGCAAAACCCTGCCTGCAAGGGGGAATAACCGTCTTTTCCTTTCACTCGGCAACTGTCTGCCGTATGGTCTGCACCAAAGCCTCAGCGCAGGGAACAGGCGCAGGCAAAATCGAGTTGAAGGCGCGTTTGCATCATGAAACCGGGGTTTGCACTCTCACTTTCCTCCCTTGGCGTTACCCTGCTGCAGCGGGCAGCGGGCGGATGGCACGAGGTTGGGTTTGTCTCTTTGGATGTCGACGATCTCGCGGCAGCCTTGACAGAGCTTCGTGAAACCGGTGAGCGGCACGCCAACGGCCCGATTGCCTGCAAGGTCGTCATCCCCAATGATCAGATAAGATATCTGTCGCTCGATGCCTCGGGATCAGAGGCCGACAGACGTGCTGCAGCTGAAATCGCACTGGATGGCGCAACCCCTTACCGCGTGGATGAGCTGGTCTTTGATCTGAGCGATGAGGCTGAGCGCACGCATGTAGCGGCCGTTGCCCGCGAAACCCTGCAGGAAGCTGAAGATTTTGCTGTCATGCACGGCTTCCTGCCTGTCAGTTTCGTTGCAGTCCCGGATGACATGCCCTTTTTGGGAGAACCGTTTTTCGGCCCCTCACAGACGCTTGTCTCATCTGGTGAGGACACGGTGGAGCCGGATGGCATTGCTGTCGTGAACATCGGCCCAGCCGCAGCCCCCCAAAGCGAAGCCCCGGATCGAAAGCCCGACGCGAGCATAAGCGAAGCCGCGAGCAACGAGACATCAGTGCCGGATTTGCCGACGGCTGAGGAAGCTAAGGATCTCTCCGAGCCTACAGCAGAAGCGGCAACGCAGACCACCGCCGTCACGGCCAAGGACAAGCCTGATGCCGGTGATGGCGACGCCCCTGACAAAGCGCTTCCAGACGCAGAACCAGCGGAGACCGAGGCAAAGGGCGACGCCTCAGCCGAGCCGAAACTCACAGCCAGCGCCGGTTTCTCCACCCGTCGGCGCAAGGATACTGGCGCATCCGCGAGCCTGACACCGACCCCACCGGCAGAGGGCCTTGCACCAAAGCTCGGCGCAGCAGGTGACAAGGGAAAGGCGGCGAAAGCGCAGAAGATTGCCCCGCCAGAGCCTGCGAAGGCCGCGACCAGCGCGCCTGTTGTCCCACATGCGGCCTTTGGCGCGATCCCATTGTCTGAGAGCACAAGCGCAGACGCAAAAGCGGCTAGCCCCCAAAAGGCCCCTTCGCCTTCCAGCCCCGCACCCATCAAGATCCCCCGTGCACCGCAAGCCCCCGCTCCGACGCCGGTCCTGCCACGGGACGAAGGCGATGCTCTGGACCTGAGCGACGCACCGAAGGACAAGAAATCCCTCCACGAAGCAGGCAAAGCCAAGCTTCTGGCTGGCGTTTCTCAAGGCAAAGTAGGTGGCAAACCCCGCTTTCTTGGCTTGATGCTGATGGGGGCACTGCTGCTCTTCATGGCCATCGTCGCCGTCTGGGCCATGGCGGTGTCCGGGATCGAAGACGCTGATAACACCGCGCAGCCCACGGCCGAAGACCAGCCGCAGGAGGCTGTTGCCCTCCTTGAAGATGGAACAGAACAGGCACCAGCAGCAGACGATGCGGTCGAGATCGCGCCGCAGGTCAGCGTGATCCCACAGCTCGCTGATGGTGATATTCTGCCAACCGAAGACCCCTCAGAACCGCTCACGGATACGCTGTCCAGCACCGACACCGCTGTTCTTGATGCCCTGCGCGACACGCAAGAGACATCCGATGACACCTTGGCCGAGCCAGAGACAGCGGACGCTGCAAATGGCCCTGATGCCGCCGAACTCTCGGACGAAGGGCCGGAGGACTTGGCCGCAGAGCCACCAGCTGATGACCCGCTGGCACGCGCCGCCCAATATGCTGCAACCGGAATCTGGCAGGACGCCCCGGCCGTGCCTGAAACACCATTCGCAAATGCGCTTGATGATCTCTATGTGGCCTCGATCGATTCCACAGATCTGTCAGAAGACGCGATCGCCCTGCCCGATGCCGATCGATTTCGCACCGACCTCGAACTGGATGTGGTCAGCAACCCGACCGCTGCAGGTCAGCAATTTGACCTTGATGAGCGGGGACTTGTCCGCGCCACACCCGAAGGAACGCTCAGCCCTGAGGGGGTGATGGTGTTCCTGGGCCGTCCAGACAAGGTTCCGCCGCCGACACCAAACCGCCCCGATCAGGCTGAAATCGCGGCAGAGGCAGCGCGCCTTGCTGCCCTGTCCGAATTGCGCCCCCGCAACCGCCCCACAGATCTGGTCGAACAGAACGAACGCGCGCAACTTGGTGGGCTGAGCCGTGCTGAATTGGGTGCCCTTCGACCCAAGCTGCGCCCCGCAGGCCTGAAGCCCGCTGAAGAAAACAGCCTGCCTGCCACCGCCCAAGCGGTCGCGCTATCGGTCATGCCGCGGGCCAGACCAGCAAATTTCGCCAACATCGTAGACCGCGCGAAACGCAACAGCCAGCGCAACGCCACAGCAAGCATTTCCGAAGCCGTCGCCACGGTTGCCCCCCGCACCGTTACGCCCAACATCCCCTCCAGCGCTTCAGTTGCACGACAGGCCACGCTTGATAACGCCATCAACCTGCGCCGCATGAACCTGATCGGGGTCTATGGCACTCCTTCGAACCGCCGTGCCTTGGTCCTGATGCCAAATGGCCGCTACAAAAAGGTGAAGGTCGGTGATCGTATCGATGGCGGCCGCGTCGTTGCGATCGGAGACAGCCAGCTGCAATATCAAAAGGGCAATCGCAATCACACGCTTAAGATCCCAAGCGGGTGATTTGCAAACGCTTCGTGACATAAAAAAACCGGGCCAAGTGGCCCGGTTTTTTGTTTTGTCCGTTTGATGGCATTACTCAGCCGCCTGGATCTCTCCGTTTGCGATCTGCTCACGCTCGATGGATTCGAACAGGGCTTTGAAGTTTCCTTCGCCAAAGCCGTCGTCACCTTTGCGCTGGATGAACTCAAAAAAGATCGGCCCGATCACGGTTTTAGAGAAGATCTGCAGCAGGATCTTGGTTTCTCCGCCATCCACAACGCCCTCGCCATCAATCAGAATCCCATGCTTCTGCATGCGCTCCAGGGGTTCTTCGTGGCCAACAACGCGCTCGTGGCTCATCTCGTAGTACGCGGCCGGAGGCGCCGGCATGAACTTGATGCCGCGATCAGAAATCTCGTCGGTGGAATCATAAATATCTTCGGTGCCAACCGCGATATGCTGAATGCCCTCGCCCTTGTACTTCTTGAGGTAGGACACAATCTGCCCGGTCTCACCACGATCTTCGTTGATCGGGATCCGGATGCGACCGCAGGGCGAGGTCAGCGCGCGGCTGAGCAGACCTGTGAACTTGCCCTCGATGTCGAAGAAGCGGATTTCCTTGAAGTTGAACAGCTCACCATAGAACTTGAACCACTTGTCCATGTTGCCTTTGTAGACATTGTGGGTGAGGTGATCGAGATAGTAAAAGCCCACACCGCGCGGCTTGGACTGCTTCAGCCACTCGAACTCCTCGTTATAGGGCGAGGTGTCATAATACTGGTCGATGAAGTAGATGAGCGAGCCACCGATCCCCTTGATGGCGGGCACATCCATCGTCTTGTCATCGCCATCATAGGCTTCGGCACCTTTCGCAATCGCATGCTCGTAAGCCTTTTGCGCATCGACAACCCGCCAGCCCATCGACGGGGCACAGGGGCCGTGTTCGGCGACGAACTTCTCGGCAAAGCTGCCCGCCTCAGCGTTCAGAATATAGGTGATATCGCCCTGCTGCCACAGTTCGATCCCTGGTTTTGCCTTGTGGCGTGCAACCATCTCGTAACCCATGCGGGTGAAGAGATCGCGCAGCTCCTGCGGCTCCGGATGGGCAAATTCCACGAATTCGAACCCATCGGTTCCGGCCGGATTTTCAGCGCTGATCACGGACTTTGGTGCGTTATGCGGGAAAGGACCCATCTGGCTTCCTCCAATTGGATGACTGTTTAGCTGCATCCAAAATACCGCATATCCCATGCTTGTTTTGCGCATACTACAGTGCATAATAACGAAACCCCGCGCAGTTCACGCGCATTGGGCGTAATTTTGGGGAAAATCACGCATATGCTGGATGCAACGGATCAAATGCTGCTCTCTGCCCTGCAAAAGGACGCGCATCTCACCGCGCAACAGCTGGGGGACTTGCTCAACCTTTCCCCCAGCCAAGCAGGACGACGCAGACAACGGCTTGAGACTGAAGGCTATATCAAAGGCTATGCCGCACGACTGGACCCAAACAAGTTGGGGTTGAGCGTGCAAGGATTCGTCCAGGTCCACCTTGGTAGCCACGGACCTGAACAATCAGAACAATTTTCACGACTTGTCCGCACCCGACCCGAGATCACTTCCGCCTGGACGATGACTGGCGAAGCTGACTATCTGCTGCGGGTTTTCTGCAGCGATTTGGGGGAGTTAAACCGCCTCCTCCACGAGGTTCTCCTCCCCCATCCGACCGTCGCGCGGGTTCAGAGCCAGATTGTCATGGATCAATTAAAAAGCGACGCGCCGCTTCCGACTTAAGAGTCCGTGAAGGAACATCCTGTAGTTTCAGAGGGCACTGACTTTGAAATAGGATAAAACCGTGTCCTTTGTAGATCGCCGAATTGAAAGCCGCCCTTCCCGGGGGGAGGCACCGTTTGCGCTGAATGAAGTATTCTTTTCGCGGACAGACAGCCGCGGCGTGATCGTGACCGGGAACTATGTGTTCCGCCGGGTTGCCCATTACGAATGGGACGAGCTGCTTGGCGCACCACATAAAATTATAAGGCACCAGGATATGCCGAAAGGTGTATTTCAGGTATTCTGGGACACCATCAAAAGCGGCAAAACCATCGGCGCCTACGTCAAGAACAAGTCCAAGGACGGTCTGTATTATTGGGTTTATGCGGTCGTTGTCCCTTGCGGTGATGGCTACCTGTCGGCCCGCATCAAACCGACAAGCGCCGTTTTTGACACGGTACGCAAGGTCTACGCCGACCTTCTATCCGCCGAGCAGAATGAAGATCTCTCTCCCGAAGAGAGCGCCGAGCGGCTCACCCAGATGATCCAGGATCTGGGATTTGACGACTACACGCAGTTTTCAACCCACGCGTTGAGCGAGGAACTCCTGTCGCGCGACATCGGTCTGAAAAACGAACCCGACCGGAAAATTGCAGGCCTGCGCAAGATGCAGGAAAACGCAAAGACCCTTGTCAAAGAAACCGAAGGTCTGATCCGCGACTTTGACGCCATGCACACCATCCCGCACAACTTGCGTGTGATTGCGTCGCGCATTGAACCGGCAGGTGGCCCTGTCACGGTTCTCTCCCAGAACTACGGCTCCATGTCACGGGCAATGTCCGACTGGTTTGAGGCCCATGTGATGGGCAAGGACAGCAACTTTGCCGTTATCGAAGCCGCGGTAAACAACTCTCTCTTTGTTGACTGCATGGCGCGCATTCTCAAGGAATGCGATATCCAGCTTCAAAAGGAACGCCGTGGCCTTGGCGAGATCGACATGGAATCAGAGCGCCAGGTGCTCGCTGATCTGGTCAAGCAACAGCTCGACGGTGCGCGCAAAGGCCTGGACCAAGTGGAACGGGAAGCGATGCGCATCACAAATGCCTGTCAGGTCATGCACCGTCATTTCCTCGGCCTCAGCTCCACCCGCGTCCTGTGCAAGATCGAGAGCGCCCGTCTGCCGGAATCTGGGGATACACTGGCCGATATCATCGACCAGCTTGGTGTCTTCCAGGAACGTATTTCACATCGCCTGGAAAAGATCGCCAAGCTGAGCACTGAAATCCGGGCTCTGGAACACTAGAACAGCTGCGCCGCCATCCGCCGGATCAAACCTGTGGTCGGGCGGCGCAACTTTTTCGGGCATATGACAAATGCAGGGCTCGCCATCTCGCAAGACCTGTAACCACTGCCAGTTTAAGATGTTAAAAGTTGCCATCCCGCAATCTGCTTGCGATATCATGGCACCATGGATGCTTTTCTCTATCAGGCGACAATTTACCTCGCCGCCGCTGTAATCGCCGTCCCCATTGCCGCGCGCTTGGGGCTGGGTTCTGTTCTTGGGTATCTGGCCGCTGGCATCATCATTGGCCCGGTTCTGGGGCTGGTCGGAAGCGAAACAGAAGACCTTCGCCACTTCGCCGAATTCGGCGTGGTGATGATGCTTTTCCTGATCGGCCTGGAGCTGGAACCACGCGCGCTATGGGCCATGCGGCACAAGCTCATCGGGCTTGGCGGACTTCAAATCCTTCTCAGTACAATTGCCCTGATGGGCGCCGCGATGCTGGCAGGTGAGACCTGGCAGGTCGGTCTGGCCATCGGTCTGGCCCTCTCTCTGTCTTCGACAGCGATCGTGCTTCAAACCCTATCTGAAAAGGGATTGATGCGAACAGGAGGCGGGCGGGCGACCTTTTCGGTGTTGCTGACCCAGGATATCGCGGTGATCCCGATACTTGCGCTTTTGCCCCTTCTGGCCGTCAAAAATGCGGCGCAGTTCAATGGCGACGGGTCAATCACCCGCGCTGCCGAAGACGGTCATGGCGCCCACGGCCACGCCACCCTGTCACTGGTCGAAGGCCTGCCAGGGTGGGGGGTTACGTTGGTGACCATCGCGGCCGTCGGCGCGATCATTCTGGCCGGTGTTTACCTGACCCGCCCCGTCTTCCGCTTCATTCACGCCTCAAATCTGCGGGAAATGTACACTGCGCTGGCGCTGATGATCGTTGTCGGGATTTCCTTTCTGATGACGCTGGTTGGGCTCTCCCCCGCACTGGGGGCGTTCCTTGCCGGTGTTGTGCTTGCCAACAGCGAATTCCGGCACGAGCTGGAAAGCGACCTCAATCCCTTCAAGGGGCTCCTGCTTGGCCTGTTCTTCATCACCGTCGGCGCTGGTATCAACTATCGGCTCTTTCTTGCAGAACCCGGTGATCTGATCGGTCTTGCCCTTCTTGTGATCGTGGCAAAGGGGGTCGTGCTTTACTTTGTTGGGAAATCCTTTGGCCTCAAGAAACGCGATCACTGGCTGTTCACGTTTGGGCTCGCGCAGGCCGGTGAGTTTGGATTTGTCCTGCTGGCCTTCTCCCGCCAGCTGAATGTCGTCCCGCCTGCCCTGTCGGAAAAACTTCTGCTGATCATCGCCCTGTCGATGCTGATCACGCCGCTTCTGTTCATCCTCTATGATCTCCTGTCGAAATACAGCAAAGACGCCCCGAAGGAGCATGAGGCAGACGAGATCGACGAGGAAGGCCCCGTTATCATCGCAGGCATTGGCCGCTTTGGGCAGATCGTCAACCGGCTGGTGCGCGCAAGCGGGTTCAATACGGTTGTTCTGGACAGCAACATGGAATCCGTCCAGCTGATGCGCCGCTTCGGCGTGAAGAGTTTCCTGGGCGATCCCACCCGCCCCGAACTGCTAAAGGCGGCGGGCATCTCCAAGGCCCGTGTTCTGGTTGTCGCCCTTGATGACAAAGAGGCCGCGCTGAGGCTGGTGGCGCACGCCCGCCGCGGCCATCCAGACCTTCATATCGTCGCGCGTGCCTATGACCGCAATCATGTCTATGCGCTTTATCAGGCTGGGGCCAATGATATCGTCCGCGAGGTCTTTGATGCCTCGCTGCGTGCCGGACGCTATGTGCTGGAGAACATAGGGCTCAGCGAATACGAGGCGGCAGAAGCGGAACAGACTTTCTATGCCCACGACCGTCAGGCTGTGCGCGAGCTGGCAGGCGTCTGGAAACCGGGTGTGCCGACAGCTGACAATCCCGAATACATTGCCAAGGCTCGCAATCTTGAAAAAGACCTCGAAACTGCGGTCCTTGAAATGATCGAGGCGCGCACCGCGAAGGACAAATCGGCGTAAAGGCAGTACTCAGAAAACACAAAAAAGGGCAGCCCGAAGCTGCCCTTTTTGGTTTGGATCATACGTATTCAGATCGGCAGATCAGCCGTCTGCAACACCTGCTTCGGCAAATGTCGCCATGCCGCTGTGGCACGCAATTGCACCACGAACGATCTGGATTGCCAGAGCCGCGCCAGAGCCTTCGCCCAAGCGCAGATCAAGGGACAGGAACGGCGGTTTGCCCAGTTCTTTCAGAAGGGCCGCATGTGCACCTTCAGCGCTCTGGTGTCCCGCGACAGCATGATCAAGCGCATCAGGGTGGGTTTTCATCAGGCAGGCCGCGGCAGCACAGCAGATGAAGCCATCCAGAATAACAGGAATGCGCAGCATCCGCGCCGCAACCATCGCGCCAGCCATCGCCGCGATCTCACGCCCGCCCAAACGGCGCAGCGCCTCGATCCCATCCGTGATATGGTCGTCATGAAGGGCCACCCCCTCGGCAACAACCCGCGTCTTGATTGCCAGGCCCGCATCGTCCACGCCGGTTCCACGGCCCGTCCAATCGGCTGCCTCTCCGCCAAACAGCGCGCAGGCCAGTGCCGCCGCCGGAGTGGTATTGCCGATGCCCATCTCACCAACGACCAGCAGATCGGCTTGCGGGTCAACCGCGTTCCAGCCGGTCTGCAGCGCGGCCAAAAGCTCCTCCTCAGACATGGCTGCGTCTTTGGTGAAATCCTTGGTCGGGCGATCCAGATCCAGGCTGTGCACATCCAAACGCGCGCCTGCCAGCTTGGACAGCTGGTTGATCGCAGCGCCACCGTTCTGGAAGTTCCCAACCATCTGCGCCGTCACCTCACCCGGAAAGGCCGAAACCCCCTGGGCCACAACACCATGATTGCCAGCAAAGATGATAACCTGCGGCGCGCTGATCGTTGGACGGGGATTGCCACGCCAACTGCTGTACCAGATCGCCAGATCTTCAAGGCGGCCCAAAGAACCCGGTGGTTTGGTCAGCTGACCGTTGCGTTCGGCGGCAGCAGTTTCAGCCTGCGCGTCAACGCCAGGTGTCTCGGCCAACTGGGCCCGAAATTGATCAAGTGAAAAGAGCGGTGACAGCATTGCAAAGCCTCATTGCATCGAAGGGGTCGTCGCAGGTAAAGCGGTTTAACCGTATGTACCCGGAACCCCTCATACCGCAAGTCCTGCCAGAGCCCTGCTTATGCGAAAAAACGACATCCTGATTACAGATATCCTGCTCTCACTGGTTTTGTTGACCCGGCTTCCCCTGCCGCACTTGAACAAAACCGACTTTGCCAGACAATCCAAGGCTGTATGGGCCTTCCCTATTGCCGGTTTTGCGGTTGCGCTGGCGGCTTGTCTCGCAGTGTCAGTGGCCGTCTGGGCGGGGCTAAGCCCCGCGATTTCAGCGGGAATTGCCATCGGTGTGCAGATCCTCCTGACTGGCGCGATGCATGAGGACGGGCTTGCCGATACCGCTGATGGGTTCTGGGGCGGATTTGAGCGGGCGCGCAGACTTGAGATCATGAAGGACAGCCAGATCGGCACTTACGGCGTTCTTGCGCTTATCCTTGGCATTGGACTGCGTTGGACCGCGCTAGGCACGCTGATTGCTGGCCCGGGCATCTGGGTGCTTGTCCCCCTGGCCATGTTGAGCCGATCAATGATGCCAGTTGTGATGACAGCGCTGCCCAATGCGCGCGGACATGGCCTGTCGCAATCTGTCGGTCGCCCACAAAAGGCGCCCGCTGTGATCGGCGTCCTGAGCGCCCTGTTCGTCGGACTGTTTGTTGCAGGCTGGGCGACGTGGCTGGTGCTGCTGGTCATGGCTGTTGCGACCTGGGGCATTGTCGCCCTCGCAAAGCGGAAGATCGGCGGGCAAACTGGTGATGTCCTGGGGGCGACGCAACAGATCAGCGAGATTGCAGGGCTGCTTGCCCTGGTTGCCATATGCTCCTGACGCAAGACACATCTCGCGCATGAAAAAAGGGTCGCACCGTCTGGCGCGACCCTTTTTCGTTGGCTGATACGGAAATCAGGCAGCGCGGGAGGTCAGAACCTCATCCACCTGCTTGGCTGCCGAAATCTCGTCACCACCGGACACGGCTGCCACTTCGCGGGTCAGACGCTCCAACGCGGCTTCATACAGCTGGCGCTCAGAGTAGCTTTGCTCACGCTGGTCATCCGTGCGGTGCAAATCGCGCACCACCTCAGCAATCGAGATCAGATCACCAGAGTTGATCTTCTGCTCATATTCCTGCGCACGACGGGACCACATGGCGCGCTTGACCTTGGCTTTCCCCTTGAGGGTCGTCATGGCTTTGGCGATCACGTCAGGCGAGCTGAGCGAACGCATCCCGATTTCGGTTGCCTTGTGCGTCGGCACCCGCAGGGTCATCTTGTCCTTTTCGAAGGTGATTACGAAAAGCTCCAGCTTGAAACCGGCCACTTCCTGTTCTTCGATCGAAATGATCTGGCCAACACCGTGGGCCGGATACACAACATAGTCGTCAGGCCGAAACTCTGGCTTCTTCGATTTGGTCATACAGGTCTTTCCTCGCTATGTGTCGGCTCTCCTGCCGACAAGGCCACAACAGCTCTCACGGCGCGTAGATCACGCGATCCGCGTCGTTCGAGATGTCGCAGAAAAGCCGCCAACAAGACCGTGCAGCACAGCGCGCACAGCCGAGGCGGGCATCCGTTGATTGCTCAATTATGAAATCACCATATCACATTTTTCGCCCTGAAAAAAGACAGTGCCCGGCCAACACCAGCCACGCAGCCCCGAAACCAAGGAGCAAATTCCTGTTTTTAGGGCAGATCGGGCAGGTTTCTGCCCAATTGCGCGATATCTGAGCGACAGACAGCACCGCAAACGACTCGGCTGATCACAGCGATCAGCCACCGAACACGGTGCCGGAATGGCAAAGACCACCCGATTGGGTGGTCCGGAACATTTTTTGATTATCCGCCTTCGCCAGGTGCCTCGGAGAAGTATTTCTCCAGTTTACCTTCTTCGCCATCACGCTCTTCTGCGTCGGGAAGCGGGTCTTTCTTGGACACGATGACAGGCCACATCTCGGAATATTTGCGGTTGAATTCAACCCACTTGTCCATATCCGGCTCTGTGTCAGGACGGATCGCATCTGCCGGGCATTCTGGCTCACAGACGCCACAGTCGATGCATTCATCCGGATGGATGACCAGCGTGTTCTCACCCTCGTAGAAACAATCCACCGGGCAGACTTCGACACAGTCTGTGTATTTGCAGGCGATGCAGTTGTCCGTAACGACGTAGGTCATGGTGGGCGAGTCCCGTAGCTGTTTCGCGAATAGCTAATTCACAAGTCGCCCGGCTTCAAGGTGTCAAAACGCTGTATCTTTGCGACTAAGATCAAGCGCCCTGCGCTCTTTCTTGTCTGGGCGACCTTTTCCCTCGTATCGCGGATTTCGCGGCACAGGATCCTGCTTTTCAGTCAAATCAAAGTACAGCCCCTGGGCCTCTGGGGCGGGCCCACGACGTGTTCCCAAGGCCTCAACGCGGACGGTACGGATGATGTTGCCCTGCGGAAAGGTCAGAACATCACCGATGGTGACGTTCTGAGCCGGTTTTGAGATCTTCGCGCCATTCAGACGCAAATGGCCGCCGCTGACCAGTTTCGAGGACAGGCTCCGGGTCTTGAAGAACCGGGCCTGCCACAGCCATTTGTCGATCCTGATCTTTTCAGACGGCGGCGTCATGAGCGATCAGTCGCCTTGCTTCAGCCCCATGAGAGCCGCTGCAAAGGGGTTGTCCGGATCGATCTGCTTTTCCTTCTTCGGCGGACGGGCCGAATAGGTCTTGCTTCCCTGATCCTGACGCGGACCGCCCTTCTTGCCAGGCTTGCCGCCGCGCGGTTTTCCACCTTTGCCACGAGGGCCGTCACCGCCACGCTTTGCGCCACCGCGGCCTTCGCCGTCGCCTGCCTGCTGACCGCGACGACCTGCGCCACGCTGGCCACCTTTGGCATTGCGAGCACGGCCCCAGGTGAAGGTGTAGAAGACTTCCATCTCCTGCTCTTCGACCTTGGCGTCTGCCGCGTCACCCACAGGGGTTTCGATTTCCGCAGTTTCCGGGATCGGATCTGAGGCGGCAGCATCGGCAAGTGTTTCCGCAACCGGAGCAGCGCCAGCATCAGCGATGTTGGCGACCTCTGCCGGAACATCGGCCGGGGTCACACCTGCAACAGCGTTATCTTCCGTGACTGCTGCAGTATCGGTTTCATCAGGAGCCGCTGCGGGTGTGTTTTCCGCCTGCTGCGCGGCGTCCATGACCGGAACATCTGCAGCAGGGGTACCCGTTTCGGTGACAACCGCATCAACGGGCTTGGCTTTGATCCGCTCACCTTTGTCAGCGTTATAACCCAGCCCCTGCATCAGGTCTGCGAACTGCTCCAGCGTCATGCCAGTGATCGACAGCATGTCGGGCTTCGCTTCGAAACCGCCACGGCTGTCTTCATTGCGCAGCATGTCTGCGAGGCGCTCCAGCATGTCGATGCGGATCATCCGTTCGCCAGCATTGCGATACCCGCACATGGTATCATAGCCCTCGGGCGCATCGGCGTTCACGGGAACTGTCACCAGACCAGCGGGCGGCGAGTCGGGGAACTCGCTCAGGCCCTGCGACAGCGCCCAAAGCACCAGACGCAGACGCGTTGGAGCGGGCTTGAGCAGAAGCGGCATGAAGATCGTGAACTGGCCAAAGCGAATGCCATGCTTGCGCAGCGCACCACGGGCGTCCTGATCCAGATCCTTGACTTCCTGCGCGACGGCAGCGCGCGGCAGGATGCCCAGTGCCTCGACCATGCGGAAGGCGAAACCACGGGCAAGCCCGGTCAGTTCTTCATCGCGCTGCAGGTTCAAAAGCGGCTCAAACAGCGCATTGACCTTGCGGGAAATAAAATGCTGAAGGCGGCGTTCGACCTTTTGGGCAACGTCAGGGCCTGCGGCCTCGTCCACGAAGACTTCGATCTGCGGGTTCAGCGGGTCTGCGCCGGCAACCAATTTGCCGACCGCATGTTCACCCCACATCAGGCCACCCTGATCGGTAAAGTCGATTTCGGTATCGGGAGCGTTGTAAAAACGATCGGCGCGCAGATGGAATTGCGGTGCGAGCGCCTGCATGGACGCGGACTTCAGCGCCTTGGCTTCGGCGCCTTGGGCGCCTTTGTCCGGCGAGAACCGGAACCCTTCGAGACGACCAACGAATTCACCTTCGACGGTCACTTCACCCTTGTCATTTACTTCGGCCAAAAGGGCCTCCTTCTGTTTGAGCCGGCGCAAAAGCACGGATGTGCGCCGGTCCACAAATCGCTGAGTCAGACGTTCGTGCAAGGCGTCCGACAACCTGTCTTCTACAGCGCGGGTTTCGCCACGCCAATGACTTTCATCACGAACCCACCCGTTGCGTTGCGCAACATAAGTCCAAGTTCGAATAAAGGCCAAACGTTTCGACAATGCGTCAATGTCACCATCAACGCGGTCAATCCGCTTGATCTGGCGGGCCAGCCAATCGTCAGGAACAACCCCAGACCCATGCAGATATTGGAATAGAACACCCAAAAGACCAGAGTGTTCCGACTGGGAAATGCCGCGAAAGTCCGGAACACGGCAAACATCCCACAGCAAGCGGACCGACTGCGCGTTGGTTGTGCGCGCCAGAATCTCATCCTGCTGAGAAAGGGATTTGAGAGCGATCAAATCATCCGCCTCACGGGCGCGCACCAGCGTTTCGTCCTGCGGCGGTGATTCGAGCGAACGGATCAGCGCCTCTACGGTGCCAAACTGGAGCGCCGAGTTGCGCCAGTTGAGTTTTTTGAGCGGGGTAAACCGATGCTCCATGATGGCTTGGGCCACGCCATCATCAAGCGGCGGGGCGTCACCTGTTACCCCGAAACTGCCATGGCTCATGCCACGACCGGCCCGTCCGGCAATCTGCGCCAGTTCATTGGGGGCGAGCTGACGCATCCGGCGGCCATCGAACTTGCTCAGCGAAGAGAACGCCACATGATCGATATCCAGGTTCAGCCCCATTCCGATGGCATCTGTCGCCACCAGATAATCAACCTCACCATTCTGGTACATGGCGACCTGCGCGTTGCGCGTTCTGGGGCTCAGCGCCCCCATCACGACCGCAGCCCCACCTTTCTGGCGGCGGATCAGCTCCGCGATGGCGTAGACATTGTCGATGGAGAAACCAACGATCGCGGTGCGCGGCGGCATTCGGCTGATTTTCTTGGATCCCGAATAGACCAGATCCGACATCCGTTCGCGGCGCATGAACTGCACGCCAGGCACAAGCGCAGAGATCGGCCCGCGCATGGTATCAGCGCCCAGGAACAACGTCTCACGGGTGCCACGCGCCCGCAGCAGGCGATCCGTGAACACATGGCCGCGCTCTGGGTCGGCGCAGAGTTGAATTTCGTCGATTGCCAGAAAATCGCACCCCATGCCTTCAGGCATCGCTTCGACGGTACAGATCCAGTACTGAGCGCGGGGCGGGACGATCCGCTCTTCGCCGGTGACCAGCGCCACAACCGAAGGCCCCCGTGCGGCGACAACCTTGTCATAGACCTCCCTCGCCAGGAGCCGCAGGGGAAAGCCCATAATCCCGGTGCGATAACCCAACATGCGCTCGATCGCGTAGTGGGTCTTGCCGGTGTTGGTTGGCCCCAGCACCGCAACAATGCGGCGGTCACCGGAAATCTGCGCGCCTGTCATGTCTTATCCTCACACCCGGGCCGAACCGCTGTCCGGCCTCAAAGTTCCTTGCCTTCGACGGTATCTTTCAACCGCTCAAGGGCGCTGGTTATCTGCTCGTGGTGCGGATGTATAGCCTGCGCACGTTGATAGGCCTCATAGGCCCGGTCGGGGTCGTTGAACTGTTCAAACATCGTCCCCAAGGCAAAGATGGCGTTGTAGTCATCTGGGTTGAGGGTCAGCGCACGCTCCAGATCCGCCACTGCAGGACCAAATAACCCCACAGAGAAATAGGCACGTGCGCGTTCATACCAGCCTTTGGCGAAATCCGGCGCGTGGTCCGTTAGTGCGGTCAGATGCTCCACCGCCATCTGAGGCTCTCCCCGCTCCAGCGCATCAAGCCCGCGCTGCAGCAGGAAATCCATCGCCGGCGATCCACTTTTGCGCCAGATGGCCTGCAATGCGCGGTCGATTGCAACCGCGTCCTTCGGGTCAGCGTCTGCCAACTGGGCAAGCAGATCAGTTTCGGTTTTCGCGACTTGGGCCTCAACTTGCGGCGCAAGCGAAATGAGGGCTGTCAAACACGTTGCCGCCACGATAGCTTTGAGCTTGGAGAGTTTTGCAACCATGATGCATTGAGTGTAACCGCGCAGCCGGCGTTTTCCAGAGCAGAGGGCCCTTCCCTCACATAAAATTGCGGGCTGCGATCCAAAATTGAGGACGACCAATGAGCGACACGCTGACACAAGCAGCAGAAACGCTGAATGCAAAGATGGACGGCGGCTTTGACGGCTCCGCCAAATTCGAGATCACCGAAATGGGTTCCATCGTGTTGGACCAGAACGGCGCGCGGGTGGGCGATGACGACGCGGATGTCACCATGACCGCGGATGCGGAAACCTTTCAGGCCATCATCGAGGGCGAACTGAAC
The DNA here is from genome assembly GCF_001258055.1 of Phaeobacter italicus. Taxonomy (GTDB): domain Bacteria; phylum Pseudomonadota; class Alphaproteobacteria; order Rhodobacterales; family Rhodobacteraceae; genus Phaeobacter; species Phaeobacter italicus. The sequence continues at coordinate 42,362 of NZ_CVRM01000002.1, forward strand.
CCGACCGCCGCCTTCATGAGCGGCAAGCTTACCATCGACGGTGACATGGGCACCGCGATGAAGCTGGCGTCGGCGATGGCCTGATGGACGCCCCCCTGATGGAGCCGACCCCCGCCCCGTTCTTTGCCGACATCGCGCAGGGCCCGGCCGGTGGAGCGGCCCATTGGGTAAGAACAAGCGATGGCCTGCGGATACGTGTGGGCCATTGGCGTTCTAACGCGACAACAAAGGGCACAGTCCTGCTGTTTCCCGGACGCACGGAATACATAGAGAAATACGGGCCCGCCGCCGCCGACTTGGCCGAACGCGGCTATGCCACACTTAGCGTTGATTGGCGCGGCCAAGGGCTCGCGGATCGGATGCTGCCCGATCGACTGCTCGGCCACGTCGAGGCCTTTCTCGACTTTCAGAAAGATGTGGAGGCCGCGGTCCGCCTCGCTGAGCGGCTCGCCCTGCCCAAACCCTGGTATCTTCTTGGTCATTCGATGGGCGGCGCTATCGGGCTGCGGGCGGCAATCAACGGTTTGCCGGTCAATGCCTGCGCCTTTTCGGCCCCCATGTGGGGCATTCAGATCCCCGCCGCGTTGCGCCCCGTTGCCCGGGTTCTCGGCGCGCTAGGTCCTCGGTTCGGGCTGGCAAAGCTGCGCACCCCGACAACGACGGTTGAGGCCTATGTCCAAGCCAGCCCCTTTGAAGACAACACGCTGACCAATGATCCGGATATGTACCGCATGATGCAGGATCAGCTTGCGGCGCAGCCGGATCTGTCGCTGGGTGGGCCAACCGTTCAGTGGCTCACGGAAAGCATGGCCGAATGCGCAAGCCTGGCTGCCAATGCCTCGCCCGCCCTGCCCTGCGTTACCTTTCTCGGCACCAACGAGCAGATCGTGAACACTGCCGCCATCCACGACCGCATGGCCCGCTGGCCTGGCGGCGAACTGGTGATGGTGGATACCGCACAGCATGAGGTGATGATGGAAGGCCCAGACATCCGCAGAGAGGTCTTTGACAGGATGGTTCGGCTGTTTGACCAATACCCAGGCTGACCTTTCTCATTCCAGAAAACCGCCATCGCGCGCCGTGGCTCGCTTGTGATCCGTCTGAACGGGCCTTAGATGTTCTGCCATAAACAGAAACAATCGAGGTGCTCAGATGTTCAAAGCCCCCTTCCTTGACCGCGACCTTCTGCGAGACGCAAACGCCAATGCCGCAGGCGGGGCCGGACCGGATGGGCTGGGCAACCTGCCTGAATGGGATCTGAGCGATCTCTACACCTCTGAAGACGCGGCAGAGCTGGTCCGCGATCTCGCGTGGCTCGAAAAAGAATGCGCAGCCTTTGCAGCAGATTACGAGGGCAAGCTGGCAGAGCTCGACGCTGACGGTCTGCTGTCCTGTGTGCTGCGCAACGAAAAGATCAACGCGATTGCCGGGCGGATCATGTCGTTCGCGGGCCTGCGCTACTATCAGCTGACCACTGATGCGGGCCGGGCCAAATTCATGTCTGACATGCAGGAGAAGATCACGATCTTCACCACGCCGCTTGTCTTTTTCACTCTTGAAATCAACCGGATCGAAGACAACCAGCTGGAGGCGCATTTCGCCGCCAACAGTGACCTGGCCCGCTACAAGCCGGTTTTTGACCGCATTCGCGCGATGAAGCCTTACCAGCTGTCCGATGAGTTGGAGAAATTTCTGCATGATCTCGGCGTGGTCGGAGATGCGTGGGAACGGCTGTTTGATGAAACCATCGCCGGCCTGTCCTTCACCGTGGATGGCGAAGAGCTCAACATCGAAGGCACGCTGAACCTCTTGACCGAACAGGACCGCAGCAAACGCGAGGCGGCAGCGCGCGAGTTGGCGCATGTATTTGCGGACAACATCAAGATCTTTGCCCGCGTTCACAACACCCAGGCCAAGGAAAAAGAGATCCTGGATCGCTGGCGCGGGATGCCGTCACCACAGATGGGGCGCCATCTGTCCAACCATGTCGAGCCCGAAGTTGTCGAGGCGCTCCGCGAAGCAGTTGTTGCGGCCTATCCCAAACTGTCGCACCGCTACTATGAGCTAAAGCGCAAATGGCTCGGCCTTGATCGCATGCAGGTCTGGGACCGAAATGCCCCCTTGCCGATGGAAACCAGCCGGGTGGTCAACTGGACGGAAGCTCGCGACATCGTCATGGAGGCCTACAACGCCTTTGATCCGCGCATGGGTGAGATCGCTGATCCCTTCTTCAACAAAGGCTGGATTGATGCAGGCGTGAAACCCGGCAAGGCACCAGGTGCTTTTGCCCACCCTACGGTGACCGACGTGCACCCCTACGTGATGCTGAACTACCTCGGCAAGCCGCGAGACGTCATGACCCTCGCGCACGAGCTTGGCCACGGCGTGCATCAGGTACTGGCGGCGGAACAGGGCGAGATGCTGTCCTCGACACCCCTCACTCTTGCTGAAACCGCATCTGTCTTTGGTGAAATGCTGACCTTCCGGAAAATGCTGGAAAAGGCAAAAGACCAGAACGAGCGCAAGATCCTGCTGGCTGGCAAGGTCGAAGACATGATCAACACGGTCGTGCGTCAGATCGCGTTTTATGACTTTGAGTGCAAACTGCACGCTGCCCGCGCCGAGGGAGAGCTGACCCCCGATGACATCAACGCGCTGTGGATGTCTGTTCAGGCAGAGTCACTGGGCGAAGCCTTTGACTTCATGGAAGGCTATGAAACCTTCTGGGCCTATATCCCCCACTTCGTGCACTCCCCCTTCTATGTCTACGCCTACGCATTCGGCGACGGGCTGGTGAATGCCCTCTATTCGGTCTACGCCGAGGGGGCCGAAGGCTTTGAAGACAAGTACTTTGACATGTTGAAGGCCGGTGGATCCAAACACCACAAGGAATTGCTGGCCCCCTTCGGGCTTGATGCCTCTGACCCGACATTCTGGGACAAGGGCCTTTCCATGATCTCCGACATGATCGACGAACTGGAGGCGATGGAAAGCTAACTCCTTTACATCCATCAAAAAACGGCCGGGAAGTTTCCTTCCCGGCCGTTTTGTTTTCTGCACATGGCTCAGAGCATGGCGCTCACTGTTTGGGGAAATAATCCTCGCAGTCGCCGTCACGGTACACATCCGCAGTGCAGCAGTGCAGACCGCCGCCGAACGCATAGGCGTCACGCAGCTCGACCTCGACCACTTCCATCCCCAGTTTGTCCATCTGCTCGGCCTGATAGACCTCGGATTTCTCAACGCAGACGGTTTTGGGATCCAACACCAGTACGTTCATCGACAGCCAGGTCGAGGAATAGCACAGCGGCGGCGGGGTGTTGTGGGCGGGCTGGGCTGCGTCCACGATCTCCCAGCCGTTTTTGTTGAACATCTTGCGCTGCTCCTCCGGCAGGCGGCGCTGCGGGTTGTTCAGGATCAGCCCCGGACGCAGTGGGGTGAACGTGGCGTCGATGTGGATCGGATAGGGATCGCCCGGAAAATTCACCGTGTGGACACGGTGGTCCGGGAAGTGGCGGCGCAGCCATTCGATGCCTTTGAGATTGGTGGTAAACCCGTGTTGCACCACCAGATCCTTGCCAAAACGCAGCACATCGGCTGCGTCAAACAGGGGCTCTTCCTCGGTGGTGACGAAAAACTTCTCTGCGGCCCATTCCAGCCGCTTGGCCTCGCCGATTTTGTCGCTGAGATAATCGGGATGATAATCTGCATCCGTCAGGCGCGGTTTGGGCGCTGCCTCGTGGCGGAAATTCGGATCTTCCTCCCAGTACTGCTTCAGCAACGGGCGGTAATTCAGATATTCAAACCACCGGCAACGATAGGACATGGTGGCTTCGAGCATTTCATGGCCGACGGTCAACAGCACATCGCGCGGCGGCATGCAGCCGAACTGGCTGTCGGTATGGAAATCCGGGGTGGTCACGGGCTGCGAATGATCGATGGAGACCGGACGATCCACCCGGATACCGCGCCCCCGCAGCTGGTCGGCGAAATTGTCCAACAGCTCATTCGCACGGTCGATGGTTTCCTGCGGGCGGCGGCCCCACTGGCCGCGCATATCGCTGTCTTCCGGCACCTTCGCGTCCAGCGCAGGTTCTTCGGGCGGAATGTGACAGTCGTCGGCACGCCCCACGATGACGTGGCGCAGCGTGTCCCATTCGTTCCAGCTTTTGACTTCAGTTTTTTCCGGCGACCAGGCCATCTTGGCACCCTCTTGTCGGGGGAGACCAAGGCGGGGCCTTCAATCTCCCGATTGAAAGTCCCGGCGTACAGGATCGTGTTCAGAGGCAGTTAGATCTATCTACGGCGACGCCATCGCCCATGTGCCCGCAAGCGGTATAGCACCCGCCCCGATACCGGGGAAGATGTTTTGCATCAGTGATATGCACAGCTCCGATGGCGATTATTTCAACTGACTATCCTTGGAGCCGCGGCGGTTGATACCACCGCGCGCTTGAAAGGCGCTGTCGCGATCTTGTTGGCATTCAATGCAGAGTTTCACACCGGGCACAGCCTTGCGGCGGGGTTCCGGGATCGGCTCGTCGCAATCTGCGCAATGAGTGCGGCTCTCTCCCTGAGGGGCCCGGCGTGCTTTCATCCGGGCGAGTTCATCGCCAATGGATGCTTCGATTTGTTCGCTGACTGCCCCGTCTCGGGCCCATCCTCCGGCCATGATCTGTCTCCTGCTTCTAAGCAAGCAGCATAGCACGCCGCTCAAATCCACAGGAGACAAACGCCGACATCATCGTCTCTGTTCCGACATCGTGCCGGGAAAACCGCCCACTTGGCCGGGCACAGGAACAGACGGAGGTCACCTCAACCGTTCCGGCGCCACCATCAGCGCAGCCGTTGTTCGGTTGCGCCGTCAAAGAAATACGCATCCGCATCATCGAAATTGATTGCAACCGCGGTACCTTCGGGCAGCGCCTCATCGCCACGGGTTTCGACGATCAGCTTTTCGCCGGTAGGTGTGGTCAGATAGTCGTAAGACACTCCGCCCAGGCGCTCTCGTAGATCCAAGATCAGGCTGCTATCTGCCGCAACGACACTCAGATGCTGGGGACGCAAACCCACCAGCACTTTGCTGCCCTCTGCAGGCAAGGAAACGGATGTCCCCACACGGCGATTTTCAAGGGCGGGCACAACCACACCGCCACCCTGCACTGTACCTTCAAGAAAGTTCATGCTGGGTGAGCCGATAAATCCAGCTACAAAACGGTTGTCCGGATCTGAATAGAGATCCATTGGACTGCCGACCTGCTCCACCCGCCCGGCGCGCAGCACCACAATCTTGTCGGCAAGGGTCATCGCCTCGACCTGATCGTGGGTGACGTAGATCATGGTCGCCCCAATTTCCTTGTGAAGCCGGGCGATTTCGACCCGCATGTCCACCCGCAGTTCCGCATCGAGGTTGGAGAGCGGTTCATCGAACAAAAACACCTCCGGCCCCCGCACAATTGCGCGACCAATCGCAACTCGCTGACGCTGCCCGCCCGATAGCGCCTTGGGCTTGCGCTTGAGGTACTGGTCCAGCTTCAGGATCCGGCTGGCCTCGGCCACCTTTTCCTTGATCTCACTCTTGGGATGGCCGTTCATCTTGAGACCGAACCCCATGTTTTCCTCAACCGTCATATGCGGGTAGAGCGCATAGGATTGGAACACCATCGCCACGCCGCGGTCAGCAGCATCGAGATCGGTGACATCCCGCGCCCCGATATGAATTTGCCCGCCCGAGGTTTCCTCGAGCCCTGCTATCATCCGCAAAAGCGTGGACTTGCCACAGCCTGACGGGCCAACAAAGACGCAGAACTCGCCGTCCTCGATGGTGAGATCCACATCGTGGATCACCTGCACGTCACCATATTTCTTGACGGCCTTGGCCAATGTGACCCCAGTCATACGTCTTCTCCCTCAGATTAACTCGGAAATTGCCAGGTCTCGGCGGCTGCCGCGATCTCCTTGGCGGTTTTCAACAGTGCCGGACGCAGGGCATCCAGCTCCTCCAGTGACTGGCGCTGCACGGATGACGTGATCGACAGCCCCCCCATGACCTTGCCCGCCTCCGACAGAATCGGAACGGCGATGCAGATGATCCCTGGCTCGTGCTCTTCTCGGTCAAATGCCACGCCATCTGCCCGGATCTCTGCCAGCTCAGCCAACAACGCCTCAGGTGTGGCGAGCGTGTTCGGTGTGTGTGCAAAAAACGCCTGTCGGCGGATCGCATCCTCCTGCGCGTCTTGCGAGAGGTGGGCAATCATCGCCTTGCCGACGCCCGTGCAGTAGCCGGGACCAATTTTTCCGGCCTGACTGAACATTTCAATCGGGGTGGCAGCATTGCGTTTATCAACATAAAGCACTTGTCCGCGGTCAAGCTGCGCCAAGTGAATGGTCTCCCCCACGTCCGCCGACAACTGATCCAGAAAGGGGCGCGCAACCGGTGCCAAGGCACTTTGCCGCCAGGCCGCATGCGCCAAGCGCACAAGGCGCAGACCAGGCGCATAGGTCTGATGGGTTTCGTCATAAGACAGCATCCCCTGATTGGTCAGCGTCTGCACCAACCGATAAAGCGTCGCCTTGGGGTGATTGGACGCGGCCAGCACTTCGCCGAACCGCACAGGGCGGCCTGCTTCCGCGATCTGATCCAGCACTGCCAGCGCCTTGCCAACTGTCCCGTCAGAGTCTCGCGTTTGGGGCGCAGGTTTCGTCATCAGTGTCCTTTCTCTGACCGAACCCGGCCGACGTAACTGTTGACATCCTTAGCCGAGCGCGTTCATAGTTTCAATAGTTGGAATTTGGTTCCACTATATGAAACCAAAAGACACACGTCAACAGGGAGGACGTCATGAAGACTTTGAAAGGAACAGTTGCGAGCCTTGCTCTCAGCCTTGGGCTGGCAACGGCAGCACAGGCCGAGCTGAGCGGCACGCTCAAGATTTTCTCGGACATGTCCAATCCTGCGCCGCGCGCAGTGATGGAGGGAATGGCTGCCGAGTTCGACGCCATGCACCCGAACCTGACTGTCGAGCTGACCGTAATCGACCGTGAGGCCTACAAGACGCAGATCCGCAACTTCCTGACGGCCAACGCCCCGGACGTGGCAAACTGGTATGCAGCCAATCGCATGCGGCCCTATGTGTCGGCAGGTCTGTTTGAAGACATCTCCGACCTGTGGGCCGAGCCCGAAATCGCCGACGCGCTGGCCTCGACCAAGGGCGCCATGACGCTCGACGGCAAACAGTGGGGCGTGCCCTATACCTACTACCAGTGGGGCGTCTACTACCGGGAAGACATCTACAATGAACTCGGCCTGGAAGAGCCCAAGGACTGGGAAACCTTCAAATCCAACTGCCAGAAGATTCTCGATTCTGGCCGCAAGTGCTTTACCATCGGCACCAAGTTCCTGTGGACCGCAGGTGGCTGGTTTGACTACCTCAACATGCGCACGAATGGTTATGACTTCCACATGGCGCTGACCAATGGCGAAATCGCCTGGACGGATGACCGCGTAAAGCAGACCTTTGCCAACTGGCGCGAACTGATCGACATGGGCGCTTTCATCGACAACCACCAGTCCTACAGCTGGCAGGAGGCCCTGCCGTTCATGGTCAAAGGTGAGGCCGCGGCCTATCTGATGGGCAACTTCGCGGTGGCACCGCTGCGTGAAGCAGGTCTAGGCACCGACCAACTGGACTTCTATCAGTTCCCGACCATCAATCCCGATGTTGAACTGGCCGAAGACGCGCCAACAGACACCTTCCACATTCCGTCTGGCGCCCAGAACAAGGAAGCCGCTCGCGAATTCCTGCGCTTTGTCGTTTCGGCTGACAATCAGACCAAAATCAACAGCGGGGCGGCCTTGGGCCAGTTGCCGGTGAACTCCAACTCTTCCGTGGATGACGACGAGATGCTCAACCAGGGTTTCGAGATGCTGTCCTCGAACGCGCCCGGCGGCATCGCGCAGTTCTTTGATCGCGACGCCCCGGCAGAAATGGCCTCTGTTGCGATGGAAGGGTTCCAGGAATTCATGGTGTTCCCGGACAATCTGGACGACATCCTGAACCGTTTGGAAAAAACACGCGAGCGGGTCTACTGACCCCAAGCGTCTGACGAACTGCGCGGGGTCGGCCAATCGGCCCGGCCCCGCGCATTGCCTTTTGGGTTCTGGTTCCGCGTGCCGTCAAAACCGCCGGACCGACCCCTTATAGCCCTTGCGATCCCGCAATCGCACAAACAGACGGAGACCTGTCGTGGCTGAGATGAAACTCGCCCCCGGAAACGGGCCCGAAACCGGATCCGCAACCGCCCTGCGCAGCAGTCAGGACAGCTGGTTGCGCCGCAACAGGCAGACGCTGGCGCCGCTCTTGTTCCTTGCTCCCGGTGTCATCTTTTTCCTGTTCTACGTGATCTTTCCGATCCTGCAGAGCTTTAACCTGTCGTTCTATCGCTGGGACGGTTTGGGGGATCCGCAGTTCATCGGGATGGAGAACTACCGAGAGCTGATGGATGACCGTGCGTTTGAAGTTTCGCTCTGGAACAACCTGAAATGGCTTCTGCTGTATCTTCTGGCGATCCCGGCAGGTTTGTTCATCGCGCTGTTTCTCAATCAGACGGTGACTGGCATTCGCCTTTACAAGTCGCTGTTCTTCTTCCCATTTGTCATCAGTCAGGTCGTCGTCGGCCTGGTTTTCAGCTGGTTCTACGACCCGACTTTCGGCCTTCTCAACCAAGTGCTTGGATGGGTCGGTCTTGGGCCATTGAATGTGCTGGGGGATCCGACCCTTGTGACATACGGCATCATTGCTGCGGGCCTCTGGCCACAGACGGCTTATTGCATGATCCTCTATCTTACAGGTCTCAACGCGGTTGACCCCGAACAGGTCGAGGCCGCGCGCCTGGATGGGGCGAAAGGGGCAAAGATGCTGTGGTATGTCATCATCCCGCAGCTGCGCCCGGCGACCTTTGTGGCCTTTGTGGTGACGATCATCGGCGCACTGCGCAGTTTTGACCTCATCTCGATCATGACCAACGGCGGCCCGTTCGGCTCAAGCCGGGTGCTGTCGTTCTACATGTTTGAGAAGGCACTTTCCGAATATGGCTTCCGCATGGGCTATGGCGCGGCTATCGCGGTGGTGCTATTCCTGATCATGCTGTGCTTCATCGCCTATTTCCTGTGGTCCATGTACCAAGACGACAAAGGGGGCCGCTGATGTTTCCCAAACCTATCCAAAACAGCTCGCGTGCGTGGCAGACAACCTATCAGGCACTGGTTCCGGCGGCGCTGGTGATGTGGTTATTGCCACTGATCGCGGTGGCGATCTTCTCGATCAAACCTGAGGCGGATTTCACCACGGGCAACTACTGGGGGGTGCCGTCATCCTTTGAAGGGTTCAGCAACTACGGCCGGGTCTTCTTCGGCTCGGACATGCCGCGCTATCTGCTGAACTCCGTCCTGATTACCGTGCCCACGGTGATTGGCGCGGTCGCGCTGTCCTGCATGACGGGCTTCGCGCTCGGCGTTTATAAATTCCGCGGCAACCTGTTGCTGTTCTTCATGTTTGTTGCAGGCAACTTCGTCCCGTTCCAGATCCTGATGGTCCCGGTGCGCGATCTGACATTGGACATGGGGCTCTATAACACCAAAACCGGCCTGGTTCTGTTTCACATCGCCTTTCAGACCGGCTTCTGCACGCTGTTCATGCGCAACTTCATCCGCGCCCTACCTTTTGAATTGATCGAAGCGGCCCGCGTCGAAGGGGTCGCGGAGTGGCGGATTTTCTGGTTCGTGGTTTTGCCGCTGATGAAACCTGCGATTGCCGCGCTGAGCGTGCTGATCTTCACCTTCATCTGGAATGATTATTTCTGGGCCGTGGTCCTGACACAGGGCGCCGAGAGCCAACCGGTGACAGCAGGCATCACATCGTTCAACGCGCAATACCGGGCGGCTTACCACCTGATGAGCGCAGGCAGCATTGTCGCGGCACTGCCGCCGGTTGCCATGTTCTTCCTGATGCAACGCCATTTCATCGCCGGCCTGACATTGGGGGCGGTGAAGTGAGCAGACGCGAAGATACCCGCTGCTGGGCACTTGAGGGTCAGAGCCAAAGCCTGATCCTTGCCGCCCACGGGGATGATCTGGCCGAGATCGTCTACTGGGGCCCGCGGCTTCCGCAAGGGAGCGACCTGGAGATGATCGCCGCAGCCTCGCGCATGGACGTCACGGGGGGCATGCTGGATGCCGTGCCGCCACTGTCGATCTGCCCCGAGGCCCGCCGCACCTTTCCCGGACAGCCCGGTCTGTCGCTTGCAGATGCTACGGGCAAGGCGCTACTGCCCCGTTTTACCTTTGATCGCGTGGAGGAAAGCGATCAGGCGCTCAGCCTGCACTACCGCGATGCGGAACACGGTCTTCGCTATCAGGCGCAATTCGAGCTGACACGCAAAACCGGCATGATCCGTGCGCAGGCCTCGCTCATTTCTGAGCGGCCGATCAGCGTGAACTGGCTGTCTGCACCGGTCTTTCCCGCACCTCAGAACGGGCAGGACATGATCGACTTTCATGGCCGCTGGATCGGGGAGTTTCAAACCAGCCGCACACCGTGGAGCGCTGGCGCGCGTCTCAGGGACAATCCCACAGGACGCACCGGGCATGAGTATTTCCCGGGTTTGATCCTACCCTGTACGGGCGCCACAAACACCCAGGGTTCCGCCTACGCCTTTCACTACGGCTGGTCAGGCGGCCACAAAATGCTGGCGGAAGAGCTGCCAGACGGGCGTCGCCAAATCCAATGGGGCCATGCAACCGGCAGCCGCCGCAATCCAGGCACCAGATTTGAAACTGCACCGCTCTACGCCGTGTTCTCGGATCAGGGAACCAATGGCTGCGCTGTCACCTTCCAGCGCCACCTGCGCGATGAGATCCTGCGCCCCCCTGCACCCGCGCGCCCGCGACCGGTGCACTACAACTGTTGGGAGGCGGTCTATTTCGATCACGACCACGCCACGCTCTGCGATATTGCAAGCCGGGCCGCAGCACTGGGAGCCGAACGGTTCGTGCTGGACGATGGTTGGTTTGGCAGGCGGGATGACGACACCAGTTCCCTTGGCGACTGGGCAATCGACGCGCGCAAATATCCCGATGGGCTGATGCCGCTGATCAACCATATTCATGCAGAAGGCATGACATTCGGCATCTGGTTTGAACCGGAAATGATCAACCCGGACAGCGATCTGTTTCGCGCCCACCCAGACTGGGTGCTGGGCGATCGGGATCAGGTGCTTGGCCGACAGCAAATGGTTCTGAATATCGCCCTGCCTGAGGTTCAGGCCTATCTCTACGATCACATCGCAGCCGTGCTGTCAGATCATCCGATCGACTATGTCAAATGGGACCATAACCGCGTGCTGCCGGAACCGGACAGCGCGCAGGCCGAGGCGGTTTATTCGCTGTTTGACCGGCTGCGCGCAGATTTCCCGCAAGTGGAATTCGAGAGCTGTTCTTCTGGGGGTGGGCGCATTGACTTTGGCATCCTGTCGCGCACCCATCGGGTCTGGCTTTCAGATAGCAATGACCCGATAGAGCGGCTGCGGATCCAGCATGAAGCCGCGCTTTTCCTGCCGATGGTTGTCACTGGCAGCCATGTTGGTCCGCGCACCTGCCACACCTCTGGTCGGGTGACAGATATCCGGCTGCGTGCCTGGGTCGCGGCCCAGCGTCACATGGGGTTTGAAATGGACCCGCGCGAGCTGACAGAAGAAGAAGCAGACATTCTGCGCCAGGTTACCCGTTGGTGGAAAGACAACCGCCACTGGACGGAGCGGGCGGATATTCTGCGGCTCGACAGCGATGACCCTGCCGTCATCGCAGAGCTGCAGCGCGCAGAAGATGGCAGCCGCTTTGTCGCCTTTTCCGGCCTGCGCGAGCCAAGCGCGCAAATCCTGCCGCGCCCCCTGCGCCTTGCTGGGCTGGAGCCTGACGCCCACTATGAAATCCGCTTGCTGAACCGCGAGGACGCCCCAGGTCTTTCGCGCGGATCGCCTCTTTTGAAAACCGGGACCGCGACACTCAGCGGCCAATATCTGATGCACCAAGGGATCACCCTGCCCTGGACATTCCCACAGTCGATCTGGGTGATTGAAGGAACACGCCTATGACCAAAGACAGACGAAATCGCGCCTGGTATGGCAAATTGGACAAAGACGGCTTCATCCACCGCAGCTGGATGAAAAACCAGGGATTTCCGGACCATGCCTTTGACGGTCGGCCAATCATCGGGATCTGCAACACCTGGTCAGAGCTGACGCCCTGCAACTCTGGCCTGCGCGATCTCGCCGAGGGGGTAAAGCGCGGCGTCTGGGAGGCAGGTGGATTTCCCGTGGAATTCCCGGTCATGTCGCTGGGTGAGACCCAGATGAAGCCCACGGCGATGCTGTTTCGCAATCTCCTCGCGATGGACGTAGAGGAATCGATACGGGCCTATGGAATTGACGGCGTTGTCCTGCTTGGCGGTTGTGACAAGACCACACCGGGCCAGTTGATGGGGGCTGCCTCTGTTGATCTGCCGGCCATCGTCGTCAGCTCGGGCCCGATGCTGAACGGCAAGTGGCAGGGCAAGGATATCGGCTCAGGTACTGACGTCTGGAAGTTCTCGGAAGCGGTGCGCGCCGGTGAGATGACGCTGCAGGATTTCATGGCGGCTGAATCCGGCATGAGCCGGTCCAAGGGCGTGTGCATGACCATGGGCACGGCCTCCACTATGGCGTCCCTCGTTGAGGCGATGGGGATGAGCCTGCCAACCAATGCCGCCCTGCCCGCAGTGGATGCCCGCCGCATGGCTCTGGCGCATCTGACCGGCAAGCGGATCGTCGAGATGGTTGAGGAAGACCTCAAACCCTCGGACATTCTGACCCGCGACGCTTTCATCAATGCGATCATGGCCAACGCAGCTGTCGGGGGATCCACCAATGCGGTGGTGCACCTTCTGGCCCTCGCCGGGCGTGTCGGGGTTGACCTGTCTCTGGATGATTTCGGCCTTGGCAGTGACATCCCGCTTCTGGTCAACTGCATGCCCTCAGGGAAATACCTGATGGAAGATTTTTGCTATGCCGGCGGTATGCCTGTCGTGTTGAAGCGACTTGCTGACAATGGACACCTGCGCAGCAACACCACTGTTTTGGGCGGTGACATCACGGCCTATGCCGAGGGTGCGGAATGTTTCAACGATGACGTCATCAAGAGCTTTGATAACCCGGTAAAACCTGCAGCCGGCCTGCGTGTTCTGCGCGGCAATCTTGCGCCCAACGGTGCCATCGTCAAACCATCGGCCGCGACCGACCATCTTCTGGAACACGAAGGCGTTGCACATGTCTTTGAGACGATTGAAGATCTGAAAGCCAATATCGATCGCGATGATCTGCCCGTCACGAAGGACACCATTCTGGTGCTGAAGGGTGTTGGGCCCAAGGGCTATCCCGGCATGCCGGAGGTCGGCAATATGCCGATCCCCCGCAAACTGGTCCGCGAAGGGGTGCGAGATATGATCCGCATCTCTGATGGCCGCATGTCCGGGACGGCTTTTGGCACCGTGATCCTGCATGTTTCACCTGAATCCCAGGCCGGTGGCCCCCTTGGTCTGGTCCAGACCGGCGACCGCATCCGGGTCAGCGCAAAGAACGGCACCCTTGATCTGCTGGTTTCACAGGAAGAGCTGACAGCACGTCGTGAGGCCTGGCAGCCAGAGCCGCCGCATTACACACGCGGCTACGCCAAACTCTACGTCGACAGCGTCCTTCAGGCAGAGAAAGGGGCTGATCTTGATTTCCTCGTGGGCAAAGATACCCGCCCCGTAACACGGGAGAGCCACTGATGAGCGACACTGCAATCTTTCCGGACCTGAAGGGGGCTTCGGTTTTCATCACCGGCGGCGGTTCCGGCATTGGTGCCGCGCTGAGCGAGGGATTCCTGCGTCAGGGCGCCAAGGTCGCGTTTGTCGGACGGTCTGATGCCTCTGCTTTTGCTGCGCGCATGGAGGCTGAGACAGGCAACCGTCCCTTGTTCATCCAATGCGACATCACCGATATCCCTGCCCTGAAGTCCGCGATTGAGCAGGCGGCAGAGGCGCATGGCCCAATCACCACGCTGGTGAACAACGCTGCCAATGATCAGCGCCACGCGACATTGGATGTGGACGAGGAATTTTGGGACTGGGCGCAGGCGATCAATCTCAAGGCCTATTTCTTTGCCTGTCAGGCGGTGTTGCCGGGGATGCAGGCTGCCGGTGGTGGTTCGATCGTCAACTTCACCTCCATCAGTTACATGATGGGCAACAGCGGCTATCCCGCCTACACGACAGCAAATGCAGGCATCAACGGCATGACACGAAGCCTCGCACGTGAGTTCGGGGCAGATCGGATCCGGGTCAACGCGCTGGCGCCGGGGTGGGTACTGACGGATAAGCAACTCGACAAATGGGCAACGCCGGAGGCGCTTGCGGCTCATCTGGAACGGCAATGCCTGAAGGACCATCTCGCGCCACAGGACATCGTAGGCTCAACGCTCTTTCTCGCCTCGGCGACCAGCCGCATGATCACTGGGCAAACGCTGGTTGTGGATGGCGGGGTTGTGGTGACAGGATGACGGCGCATCCCAATCTTTCCCCTGACACGATGCCCGGCGCCTCCGTGCCTGCGTGGATTGCGGCGGACTGGGGCACCAGTCAACTGCGCCTGTGGGTGATGGATCGCGAGGATACCGTGATCGACCGGATAACCTCGGATCGGGGCATGTCCCGACTGAGCCCGCAGGACTATGAGCCCACCCTTCTGGACCTCTTGGGCGATCATCTCCCAACGGGCGGAAACAGCCCGCTTCCGGTTATCTGCTGCGGAATGGCAGGCTCACGTCAGGGCTGGGCCGAGGCCCCCTATGCCAGCACCCCCTGCCCGCCACCAGGCATTGCAGAGGCCACCCAGCCAGCGACCAAAGATCCACGTCTCGCGGTCTATCTGCTGCCCGGCATCAAAACCACGGATCCAGCAGATGTCATGCGGGGGGAAGAGACCCAGATTGCGGGCTACCTCGCACAAGACAGAGACCCTGCCGCCTCGCAAGTCATCTGCTTGCCTGGCACCCACAGCAAATGGGCCAGACTTGATCAGGGAGAAGTCACCAGCTTTTCGACCTTCATGACAGGAGAGCTGTTCGCCCTTCTTCAGGGCCAATCCGTCCTGCAGCACTGCGTGTCAGAGGAGGGCTGGGACGAGACCGCATTTGAACAGGCCGTCTGTGAGGCGCTTGCCAATCCAGCTGCGATCGCCGCCCAACTGTTTCGCCTGCGTGCAGATGCGCTTTTGTCTGGGCAAAGCCCCGAAACCGGACGTGCTCGCCTGTCAGGGCTTCTGATCGGGGTTGAGCTCGCAGCGACGCAAGACGACTGGTCAGAGCAACACGTCACCCTGCTGGGCGCGGACCAGCTTGCCCGTCGTTATGAAACGGCCCTGTCTACACAGGGGTGCACCGCCCGCCGCGTTGACGCCGAAACCCTGACGCTTGCAGGCCTCACAGCCGCATATGACCAATTGAAAAAGAGCCAAACGCCATGAGCCGAAACATCATTGCCATCCTGCGTGGTCTGCGCCCGGAAGAGGCGCGTGACATGACCGATGCCCTGATTGATGCGGGCATCACCAAGATCGAAGTCCCGCTGAACTCACCACAGCCCTTCGACAGTATTGCCACGATGCTGGATCAGGCCCAAGGGCGCGCGACAGTCGGCGCGGGGACCGTTTTGAGCCCCGAGACAGTGGCTCAGCTATCTGCAATCAGGGCACAGATGGTCGTCTCCCCCGACTGCAACCCGGATGTGATCCGTGCCACAAAATCCGCTGGCATGTTGTCCTATCCGGGGGTCTTCACCGCGTCAGAGTGCTTCTCTGCACTCCGCGCTGGCGCGGACGGGTTGAAGTTTTTTCCCGCATTCAAGCTGGGGCTCGACGGGTTCTCAGCGCTGAAGGCCGTTTTGCCAAAAGATGCAGAAACCTATGCTGTTGGCGGCGTCGGACCAGCGGACTTCGCGGACTGGCAGAAAGCGGGCATCACCGGTTTTGGCATGGGCTCTTCTCTTTATAAACCCGGTCATTCGGCCAAAGAGGTTGCCCGCCTTGCCGCAGAGACGGTCGCAGCCTACGACGAGGCGTTTGATGGCCAGTGACGTGACCACTCACCCCTCCACGGCGGAGATTTTCAGCGAAACCCGCTGCACGTTGGGTGAAGGTCCGCTGTGGCACCCAACCCGCCAGCAGCTGTTCTGGTTCGACATCCTCGGACAGCAATTGTTCAGTGTTGCAAATGGTAAAGAGATCCGCTGGCAGTTTGATGACTGCGTTTCAGCCGCCGGTTGGGTCGATGACCATACCCTCATCATGGCCAGCGCCAGCGCGCTTTGGCGTTTTGACATCGAAGCCGGTGTGCGGTCGCATCTGATAGACCTAGAGGCGGACAAGCCTCTAACCCGTTCAAATGACGGGCGCGCGGATCCTTGGGGCGGTTTCTGGATTGGAACCATGGGCTACAACGCCGAAACCGGGCTTGGGGCCATATATCGCTACTTCCGGGGCGAGCTGCGCAAACTGGTTCATTCCCAGACCATCACAAACGCGATCTGCTTTTCTCCGGATGGGTCCTGCGCCTATTTTACGGATACGGCCACTGGCAAAATCATGCGCCAGCCGCTGGCGAAAGACGACGGATGGCCGATTGGCGCACCCTCTGTCTTTCTTGATCTCAGCAGCGAAGACTTTGGCCCCGATGGCGCGGTTGTCGATGCCACAGGTCGGTTCTGGAACGCCCAATGGGGGGCAAGCCGCGTCGCGGTTTATACGCCCTCAGGTGACTTGACCGAGATCTACCCCCTCCCGACGGCGCAGGCCTCCTGCCCTGCCTTTGGGGGCAAAGACCTGTCGGATCTGTTTGTGACCACCGCTGCCGACGGGCTGGATGATCCGGCTGCGGGAAAAACCTATCGCATTGAAACACGGGCCAAAGGCCAACGCGAACATCGCGTCATTCTCTGAGGACATCTATGCAGCGCACACTTGGCACCTGCTATTATCCCGAACATTGGCCCGAAGACATCTGGCAGCAAGACGCCGCGCGCATGGTTGCGGCTGGCCTCACTTGGGTGCGGATTGGTGAATTTTCGTGGTCCCGGATCGAACCAACCCCCGGCGATCTGCAATGGGACTGGCTGGATCGGGCTATCGACACCCTGGTCTCAGCAGGGCTGAAAGTGGTGCTTGGCACACCAACCGCAACGCCGCCGCGCTGGATGGTAGACCGGCATCCGGATATGTTTGCGCTTGATCAAGACGGCAAACCCCGGGGATTTGGATCCCGCCGCCACTATTGTTTCAGTCACCAGGGCTACCGCAAGGAGGCCCGACGCATCGTCACCCTTATGGCGGAACGCTATGGACCGGGCGATCGGATCGCCGCCTGGCAGACCGACAACGAATATGGCTGCCACGACACCACGGTCAGCTATTCCGATGCCGCCCGCGCAGCGTTCGTGCGGTGGTTGGAAACACGGTACGGCGGCGACATAGGCGCGTTGAACGCGGCTTGGGGCAATGTCTTTTGGTCGATGGACTACAATCGCTTCGAACAGATCGGCCTGCCCAATCTCACGGTGACAGAGCCGAACCCGGCCCATGTACAGGCGTTCCGGCGGTTTTCCTCAGATCAGGTCGTGAGCTTCAACCGCGATCAGGTTGAGATCCTGCGCGCCCATTCTGATGCACCAATTGCCCATAACTACATGGGGCGGGTGACTGATTTCGATCACTACAAGGTTGGCGAGGATCTCGAAATCGCCAGTTGGGACAGCTACCCCTTGGGCTTTCTAGAGGACAGGGTCGGGGCCAGCCCAGAGAAGCAGCGCCGCTACGCGCGGCAGGGCGATCCAGATTTTCAGGCCTTTCACCACGACCTCTATCGCGCGGTCGGACGCGGTCGCTGGTGGGTGATGGAACAACAGCCCGGCCCGGTAAATTGGGCCCCTTACAACCCTGCCCCCTTGCCCGGCATGGTGCGTTTCTGGACTTGGGAGGCCTTTGCCCACGGGGCAGAGGCAGTCTGCTATTTCCGCTGGCGGCAAGCGCCGTTTGCGCAGGAGCAACTCCACGCAGGGATGCTGCGCCCGGACAGCGCCGAAGCACCTGCTATCGTCGAGGCCCGCCAGGTTGCTGAGGAACTGGCCAATGCGGGGGACGTTGCCCCATCGCAGGCCCCGGTCGCGCTAGTCTTTGACTACGATGCAGAATGGGCCTGGCAGGTGCAACCGCATGGTCACGGGCTTAGCTATTTCGATCTTGTCCTAGAACATTACCGCGCTCTGCGTCGCGCCGGTTTGTCGGTGGACATCGTCGCGCCAACCCAAAGCGATTTTTCCGGATATGCGCTGATCCTTGCGCCGGGGCTGATGCATCTGACGGACAGTCTGCGCCAAGCCTTGGCCAAGGCCGAAGGTCAGGTGCTTTACGGTCCACGCACCGGTGCGCGCGATGCAGATTTCAAGATCCCGACCAGCCCCCTCCCCCCTGCACTGGATGGGCTGGAGGTTGTTGTCGCAGCCGTAGAGAGCATACGCCCTGATATGCCCCTGCCCCTTGCCAACGTAGACGGGGCAGTCACCGGGTATCTGGAAACACTGGAAACCGCGGCAGAGGTGCTGGTTGAAACCGCAGCAGGTCAACCCGTCGCTGTTGCCGCAGCCAACCAAGTCTATTGCGCGGGTTGGCTTGATGGCGACGGCCTTGATCATCTCGTTGCGACATTCTGTGCACGCGCGGGTCTTGGGATTTGCAAGATGCCCGAGGGCGTGCGGCGTCGACAGACCGCTACAGAAGAGTTCTGGTTCAATCATCTTGCGGAACCGGTTGACACCGAGGTGGGCACACTGCCCCCTGCCGGGGTCTTTAGACGCCCGCGAAAAAGCTGAACGCAAAAACCGCCAGAGCCTGCGCTCTGGCGGCTTGTTTCAATAAATATGGTCTGGCCTCAGACTGTACCGCCCAGGCTTCCTTCAAGCGTGGCCAGCTCTTGTCCGCCAGCCATCATGTCCTGCAACTCCTCAGCCGAGATTTCGCCGCGCTTTGCCGTTCCGAGGGTCTGACCCCGATTCAACACAGTGAAACGATCCCCAACAGCAAGCGCATGGCGGACGTTGTGGGTGATGAAAACCACCGCAACCCCCTGCTTGCGCACCTTGTCGATAGTGGCAAGGACATTGGCCGTTTGGCGCACGCCAAGGGCAGATGTCGGCTCATCCAGGATCAGAACCTTGGCCCCAAAATGCACCGCACGCGCAATCGCAACGGTCTGACGCTCACCACCAGACAATGTGCCGACCGCCTGTTCCGGCCCCCTCAGATTGATGCCCATCTTGCGCATTTCTTCCATCGTCACACGATTTGCGTAATCGTGGTCAAAGAACCGAAACGGGCCGATCTTGCGCAGGGGTTCGTTCCCCATAAAGAAGTTCCGGCTCACCGACATCAGGGGGATCATCGCAAGGTGCTGATGCACTGTTGCAATTCCTGCCGCAATTGCATCGCGCGGATCGGCAAAATACATGGGCTGGCCTTCAAAAAGGATGTCCCCTTTTGTTGGTTTGTGAACCCCGGACATGGTCTTGATGAAGGTTGATTTCCCCGCCCCGTTGTCCCCCAAGAGACAGTGGCATTCCCCCGGATAGATATCGACTGAGACCCCCGCCAGCGCAATGACGCTGCCGAAGTGTTTTTCGATGTTCTGCATCCGGATCAAAGGTTGAGACGACGTCATATCAGCGCTCTCCCGTGATGATGCGGCGGATGTAGGTGTTCAGGATCACGGCAAACAGCAGGATCAGACCAAGAAAGACCCGAAACAGCGAGCTTTCGACACCGGCAAAGAACAGACCCTGCTGCACCACGCCAAAAATCAGCGCCCCCAAGGCCGCTCCGATGACAGAGCCATAGCCGCCTGTCAGCAAGGCCCCCCCGATAACCACGGCGATGATCGCCTCGAATTCCTTCAACAACCCACGATCAGAGCCGGCCCCGCCAAACTCCATCACCTGACAGGCTGCAAACACCGTGGCGCAGAAAGCTGTGAACATGAACATGAGGATCTTGACGCGGTTGACCGGTACACCCGAATTGCGCGCCGCCTCTGCATCACCGCCTGCCGCAAAAATCCAGTTCCCGAACCGGGTTTTGGTCAGGATCACGTGACCGACAATGACCAGAACAATTGCCCAGACAACCAGCATCGGCAGGCCGTCGACGACAGGCTGCCCCTTGCGTGTTCCCCGCTCAAAGACCGCGATCCAGCCGTTGTCACCAAGCCACTGAAACAGCCCCGTCAGGATCTTGCCGCCGAACACTGCCGCCAGCCAATCCCCTTGGGCTGCGTCGGACACGCCACCGATGATGGTTTTGCGTTCGATGGTCTGTGGCAGATAGATCGCAAAGCCCCGCAGGATGAACAAAAACGCAAGCGTCACGATAAAACTGGGCAGACCTGTGCGCACAACGATGTAACCGTTGAGTGCCCCGATCGCGAGTGCGATCACAAAGGTAACGATGATGGCCATCCAGACAGGCCAACCAAGCGTCACGCTGAAGATCGCAATCAGCATACCTGCAAAGCCGATCATGGAGCCGACCGACAGATCAAACTCTCCGGCGATCATCAGCAGACAGGCGCCCACCGCGATAATCATGAATTGTGCCGAAATCTGCCCCCAGTTCAGCACCCCCTGGCTGTTGAACATTCCGCTGTCCCCAGCGAAAATCAGAAACATGGCAAAGACGAGGATGGTGCCGATGATCCCGCCCAGCTCTGGGCGGATCAGGGCTTCGCGAAAGCGGGAACGATGTTTGATCCGCTCGTCTCCCGCGACCTGAGTTTGTACGTCAGTCATGGTAATCTCTCTGAAAAAAGGCGGCCAATCGGAATCGGCCGCCCAAACAAAAGACAGGTGATCAGCGGTATTCGCCCGCGAATTGTTCAACCTTTTCCAGGCCGTCCTTTGTCACGAAACCGGGGCCGGAGTTGATGTTGTTGCCGGGCAGCACGCCATAGCGGTGGTAGTTGGTCAAAACCACAACCGGCAGATAGGCCTGCAGGAACGGCTGCTGATCGATGCCCCAGTTGATCACACCGGATTTCAGTCCTTTGACGATCTCTTCACCCAGGTCGAAGGTGCCAAAGTAAATGTCACCGGCCATACCGTTTTCTTCCAACGCCAACATGGTCGGATCCGCCGAGGTCGGGCCAAGCGTCAGGATCGCGTCAGTTTCCGGATTGGTGTTGAGATAGGCCAAAACGCGGTTCTTGATCTCTGCCGGATCCTGTCCGCTGTCGATCATCTGATCGCCAAGTTCGATGCCAAGCCCATCGGCAAAGCCCTGGCACCGCTCTGTCGAAGAGGGCGAGCTGATGTAGTGGTTCACACAAAGAAAGCTGCCGACTCCGTCACCCTTTGCACGCACACCCGCGGCATAGCCCGCGTCATATTCGGGCTGACCCACGTACATGAGCGCCCCAACTTCACGGGCCTGATCCGGGGTGCCTGAGTTCATGATGATCACGTCCACGCCGCTGTCGACAGCCGCCTTGATCGGGCCGGACAGGACATCATAGTCGGACAGCGTCGTGATGATCCCATTCGGGCCAGAGGCTGCGGCCTGTTCGATGATGCGGGCCATGTCAGCAAGGTCACCCGTCGGCGGATTGCGGTACTCCACCTCAACATTCATCTGCTCTCCGGCGAGCGCGATGCCGTTCTTGATGGTGTTCCACCAGCTGTCACTGTCGGGCGCATGGCTCACAAGGATGTATTTCTCACCCTCCGCAGAAGCAGCCGTCGCGGCCATCAGCGGCGCTGCGGCAACGGCGGTGGCCATCACAAATGTCTTGATTACGGACGTCATTCTTTCCTCCCAAAGTTTTTCGTCACGATCGCATCGGGCCGTTCCCCGCGCGTCAGCGATAACCAAAACACGAATCGCAAAAATTTGCAACCGGTTGCAAAATGTGCCAAGATTTTCCTGCTGAAATCACTGCAGATCCGCGATAAACAACCTGATCTCAGAATCTGAGAAGATCAAAAAGGCGCTGGCCCGCCGGGACGTCGGGCCGCAGCAAGAGGAAGTCAGAGCAATGGCGGTCACGCTGAAAGATGTTGCAGAACGGGCCAAGGTATCGCGGTCAGCGGTTTCGCGCACCTTCACAGACGGGGCATCGGTTTCTGAAAAAATGCGACGCAAGGTCGAGAAAGCCGCGCAGGAGCTGGGCTATAGCCCAAATGCTCTGGCATCCTCGCTAACAACCGGGCGGACAAAACTAATCGGGCTGGTCTCCAACAACTTCCACAACCCAATTTTTCTGGAGGTCTTTGACCGGTTCACCCGTCGCCTGCAGGACAAGGGGCTGCGCCCGCTTCTGGTCAATCTCAGCGACGAAACCGACCCGGAAAACTCCGTTCGGATGTTGCGGCAGTATTCTGTAGATGGCGTGGTCGTTGCCTCGTCAACCCTGCCAACGGGCTTTGCCAAGGCATTTCGCGACGCCGGCGTCCCTGTTGTGCACAGCTTTGGCCGGGCTTCATCCAGTCCGCAGGTGCATGTTGTGGGCATCGACAACGTCGAAAGCGGCCGGATGGCCGCGCAGACGCTTGTGGCGCGCGGCTACATAGAGGTTGCATTCATGGGTGGGCCGCAAAATGCGACCTCTACCCAGGACCGTTTTGAAGGGTTTTGCGCCGAGATGGCGAAACACCCGGATCTGAAACACAGCCACAGCTTTGCGGATGCCTATTCGTTTGAGGCCGGCCGCAAGGAAATGCTGCGCCTATTGGAACACAAGCCAGCCCAGGCCTATTTCTGCGGCGACGATGTTCTGTCCCTTGGCGCGCTGAGCGCCATCAAAGACCGTGGCCTGAAGGTGCCCGAAGACATTGGCATCATCGGGCTAAATGACATGGAAATGGCCCGTTGGGAGAGCAACAGCCTCACCACCATTCACCAGCCGATTGAACAGATCGTCAACTCATCCATCGAACTGGTCGTAGCCATGCTCGACGAACCTGATCGCTACCCCGAGGCGCGGATTTTTCCCTGCCGGGTGGTTGAGCGCAGCACCCTGCGCCCGTTGCCCTCTAGCTAAGCTGGAAAGCCGATCCAGATGCCGGGTGGGGGCAGCTCAACACTACCCCCGGCACGGATCAGGTCAGCGGAACATCGGTGGGCGGGCATCAACCCAATCGCCATCTGCCTTGCCGCTTTCAGCAACGGCAAATACCGCAGCCATAGACCGTAGCCCGTCAACGGCACGCGGATAGAGATCCGCAGCCGGATCCATCGCACGCCCCTCTTTATCAGCGCGGATTGCCTCGGCCAGATCACTATAGATATTGGCGAAGGCAAGCGGCATGCCCTCGGCATGGCCGATGGTCACGCGGGTGGTGCGGTCGGCTTCGGGGCTCAGCCCGGCCTCTCCACGTTCGATCACCTGCAACCGCTCCCCAAGGGGCATCCAATAAAGCTGGTTGGGTTGCTCTTGCGCCCACCGCAGCCCCCCCTTTTCTCCAAAGACCTGCAAAGTCAGGCCGTGCTGACGGCCAATCGCAATCGAAGAGGTCCAGAGCCTGCCAACCGCGCCACCATCGAAACGCAGATTGACCATCGCGTCGTCTTCCAGTTCACGGCTGGCAATGCAGCTTACGGTATCGGCAGACAGGCGCTCTGCCTCCTGACCAATCACAAAACTCGCCATGTGCAGGGAATGTATTCCGCAATCGGCAAACTGTGCCGACACCCCAGCCTGAGCCGGATCATACCGCCAGCGCACACGAGGATTGTCTGCATCTTCCGCATCAGCATGGTGGCCGTGAGCGAATTCAGCCTTGACCATGCGGATCTTTCCCAGATCTCCCCGCGCGACCATCGCTTTCATGTGCCGCACAAGGGAGTAGCCGCTATAGCCATAGTTCACTGCGCAAATCTTGCCCGTGGCCTGCGCGATGCGAACAATGTCTTCGCCTTCTTCCACGGTCATCGTCATCGGCTTTTCGCACAGCACGTGAAAGCCCGCTTCGAGAAAGGCCTTGGTTATTTCGAAATGGGTGGCGTTTGGTGTCGCCACCGTCACGAGGTCGACACGATCCTCGCGACCGCGCTCTCCTGCGAGCATTTCTTGCCAGCTGCCATAGGCCCGATCCGCTGCCAGTCCCAACCGCTGGCCGTACGCGCGCCCTTCATCAGGGCGATGATCCAAGGCCGCCGCAGCGAATTCAAACGCACCATCCAAGCCAGCACCCAGGCGATGAGCCGGGCCGATCTGGCTCCCCTCTCCGCCGCCGATCATGCCCCATTTCAGTTTCGCCATGATCGCCTCCCTCAATTAAAGCCAATAGATTCAAGATATTCACGGTTCAGGCGCGCATCACCCAAAGGATCAGGATCAAGCGTTGGATCGCAATCCTGTTCAACCGTACACCAGCCAGAGAACTCCGCCCCGACAAGCACATCACGAACGGCAGCGAAATCAACATCCCCCTGCCCGAGATTGCAGAATATCCCCTGCCCGCAGGCATCATAAAACCCTGTCCGCTTGTCGATCACATCGGCCTTCACCTTGGGATCGATGTCCTTGAAATGCATATAGCTGATCCGCCCGATATGCCGTTTCATAAAGGCGACCGGATCAAACCCCGCATAGGAATGATGACCCGTGTCAAAACAGATCTTCAGGATGTCTTCATCGACCTCGTCCAGCAACCGCTCCAACTCCGGTTCGAAATCCATAAAGCCCGCAGCATGAGCATGTATCCCAACCGTCAGCCCATAGTCCCCTGATCCGATCCGGGCGATGGTTGCCAGGCGATCACGAAAGGCGCTCCATTCGGCATTGTCCATCTGCTCAGCCTCAGACGCGCGGCCAGCAGTTGGCGCGCGCCGCTCTGAAATAGAGTCGATCAGCACCAGATGCTCTGCACCGTGCGCCCTAAGCGCGGCGCACGTCCGATGGGCCGCATCCAGAACCTCGTCCCATTTCGCAGGATCATGGAACGGGCGAAACACCACGCCGCCAATCAGCTCCAGACCATTCTCCGCGAGCGCCTCTGAGAGCACTGCGGGATCTTCGGGCATAAAGCCGACAGGCCCAAGCTCAATTCCCTTGTAGCCAGCCGCAGCACATTGCTTCAGCACGGTTTGCCAAGACGGATTGCGCGGATCCTGAGCAAACTCCACCCCCCAGGAACAGGGCGCATTGCCAATTCTGATAGTCATTTCGGTGATCTTTCTCGGAAATTTCAGAAATCTGATACGGCCTGCCAGGCGCGCGTTCTGGATGCGGTCATGGCCGCCGTGATGACCTGATTAACCGCCATACCATCTTCAAAGGTCGGCCAAATCGGTTGTCTTGTCTCAATCGCCCTGAGGAAATCCCGCGCTTCAATCAGGATCTGGTCCTGATAACCCGTCCCATGCCCCGGTCCCTGACAAAACGGCAGGTAGTCGGGATGCGACGGGCCTGTCAGAATCTTGCGAAAGCCGCGCTGCGCTTCATCGCCCTCGGCGAGATAGAGCCAAATCGCATTCTGATCTTCCTGATCGAACCGAATGGCCCCCTTGGTGCCGGTGATCTCATAGGCATATCCCATCTTGCGACCGGTCGCGATCCGGCTGAAGAACATCTGGCCCATTGCGCCATTGGCGAAACGACACATCATCTGTCCCTGGTCGTCATTTGTGACCGACCCGCCGGGCCGTTCGTGGTGAACCGTCTCGATTTCGGCGATCACCTCAGCAATCGGCCCAATCAACGCCATTGCACCATTGATCATATGGGGCGCCAGATCGCCCATCGTGCCGTTGGCGTCTCCTTGCGTGCGCCAAGTCGCCGGAGCGTCCGGATCGGCATAGAAATCCTCGGTATGCTCGCCCCTGAACCAGGTGATGTCGCCGATCGCCCCCTGCGCGATCAGATAACGGGCATACTGGCTGGCGGGAGTGCGGATATAGTTGAACCCAACCATGTTGGGGCAACCAGATACGGTTGCGGCGGCCACCATTGCGCGGCTGTCCTCTAGCGACGCCCCCAGCGGTTTTTCGCAGAACACCGGCTTGCCAAGCGCAAAGGCCGCTTCGGCGACCTGCCTATGGGTTTCCTGCGGCGTTGCAATCACGATTGCCTCAACCTTCGGATCCTCAACCAATGCCTGCCAGCGGTCAGTTGCACGAGAAAATCCATAGGCCAGTCTGTATTTCTCGGCGCTCTCAGGGCTGGAGGCACAGACCATTTCCAACCGCGGGCGCAGTGCCGTGTTGAACACGGCACCAACGGCCGACATGGCCACAGCATGGGCCTTGCCCATATAGCCGCCACCAAGAATTCCGATGCCGATCTCGGTCATCCTTGCCTCTCCCTGTTTGAAATTCAATTTGCAACCGGTTGCAAAACTTGTATCTTGGGATTCGAAATCTCGCAAGACGAAATCGTCGCGAGCACGGATCACCTGCAGGGACACTTTCGAATGACGCCGCCGCCCGAAACACTCAGATTGACGACCGCACAGGCCATTATCCGCTGGCTTTCCAACCAGTTCATCGACATCGACGGCGAAGAATATCGCCTGTGTGGTGGCGGCTTTGGCATCTTTGGCCACGGCAATGTGACCTGCCTCGGCGAAGCGCTGTACCAGGCGCAAGATGCCCTGCCCCTCTATCGCGGCCAAAACGAGCAGAGCATGGGATTTGCGGCTGCCGGATATGCCAAACAGTGGTTGCGGCAACGGTTCATGTTCTGCACAGCCAGCGCCGGGCCGGGCACATCGAACCTGTTGACCTCGGCCGCCCTCGCCCATGCCAACCGTCTGCCGATGCTCATGCTCTGCGGGGATGCATTTCTGACCCGGCTTCCGGATCCTGTGCTGCAGCAGATGGAGAATTTCGGCGACCCGACCTTTGGCGTCAACGATGCCTTCAAACCGGTCTCACGCTACTGGGACCGGATTACGCACCCTGCCCAGGTCATACAGTCTCTGCCCGCAGCAGTGGCGACCATGCTGGATCCCGGTGACTGCGGCCCTGCCTTTCTGGGGTTGCCGCAGGACGTACAGGGCTGGACCTACGATTATCCGGCTGTGTTCTTTGAAAAGAAAGTACATCGCATCCGGCGCACAACACCAGATGCAGCCGAGATAGACGACGCGGTTGCCCTGCTGCGATCCGCCCAGCGCCCCATGATCATTGCCGG
Organism: Phaeobacter italicus; assembly: GCF_001258055.1. Taxonomy (GTDB): domain Bacteria; phylum Pseudomonadota; class Alphaproteobacteria; order Rhodobacterales; family Rhodobacteraceae; genus Phaeobacter; species Phaeobacter italicus. The sequence goes on from NZ_CVRM01000002.1 coordinate 69,663, forward strand.
CGGAGGCGTTCAATACAGCCGCGCAGTGCAAGAGCTGACCAAGTTTGCCGAAGACCATCAGATCCCCGTGGTTGAAACCATCGCGGGGCGCGCCAATCTCACCAATGATCACCCGCTCAACATCGGTCCCATCGGCGTCACCGGTTCAGACAGCGCCAACGCGATCGCAGCGCAGGCGGATGTCATCCTGGCCGTCGGCACACGCCTGCAGGATTTCACCACCGGGTCGTGGACTGCATTTGCTCAGGACGCGCGCTTTATCTCGGTGAATGCCGCACGTCATGACGCGGGCAAGCACCGCGCTTTGCCGGTTGTCGGTGACGCCAAATGCGCGATACGTGCCCTCGCAGCCAATCTGGGGGACTACCGCACACCAGAGAATTGGGTACAGCTCGCGCGGCAAGAGCGACGCAAATGGTCAGCCTATGTTGCCGAAAACGTCAGCTATGGGGACAACCGCCCCAATTCCTATGCGCAGGCCATTGGGGTCGTGAATGCCTTGTGCGATCCGCGCGACCGGATCGTCGCCGCCGCTGGCGGGCTGCCCGCTGAGGTCACGGCCAACTGGCGCACGCTGTCCCCTGGCACTGTGGATGTGGAATTCGGTTTTTCCTGTATGGGCTATGAAATTGCCGGGGCCTGGGGCGCCCGCATCGCGCAGTGCGAACAAGAGCCTGAGAATGACACCATCGTTTTTGTTGGTGACGGATCCTACATGCTGATGAATTCCGACATCTACTCAAGCGTTCTGAGCCAAAAGAAACTGATCGTTCTGGTGCTGGATAACGGCGGATTCGCCGTCATCAACAAGCTTCAGAACAACACCGGCAATGCGAGCTTCAACAACTTGCTGTCCGACTGCCCCACGATCCCGGATCCTTTTGGTGTCGATTTTGCCTCCCACGCCCAAGCGATGGGTGCAGAAACGGAAACGGTTGCCAACCCGACAGAGCTGGCAGCAGCGTTCCAGCGCGCGCAAGCGTGCGAGCGGACATCTGTCATCGTCATGCGGGTTGACGCCTACGAAGGCTGGACCACCGAGGGTCACGCCTGGTGGGAGGTCGGCACCCCGCATATCACCGACGATAAGAACGTGGAGGCTGCCCATCTGGACTGGGAAGCAGGTCGCAGCCGTCAGCGGCGGGGGGTGTGATGGCTGATAGCTCCCTGATGCTGAACGCACGTAATATTCTGGTTATTGGCAGGGTCGGGATGGATCTGTCTCCGACACCGCCGGGAACCGCGACCGAAGACGCCACAGAGATGATGGTCGCAATGGGTGGCAGCAGTGCAAATATCGCGGCCGGTCTAGTAAAGCTGGGGTGTCGCACAGCGTTGGTCACAAGCGTTTCTGACGATGCAGTTGGCTGGTACTGCCTGACTCAGCTGGATCGCTACGGCGTTGACCGCCGCCACGTGAAACGCATCACAGGCGAGCACCGGACATCCCTTGCGGTCTATGAAACCCGCGTAGAGAACCACCAAAGCGTCATCTACCGCAACAATGCCGCCGATTTTCAGATGACGGTGGAAGACATCGACGCAATTGATCTTTCCCCATTCGACGCCCTGGTCACCGCTGGCACGGTATTTGCCGCAGAGCCGTCACGCGGCGCGGCCTTCCGGGCGTTTGAACGCGCACGCGACGCAGGGATGCCAGTGATCTTCGATGTCGATTACCGCCCCTATAGTTGGCCCTCCGCAGAGGTCGCTGCCGATGTGTTGTCGCGCGCAGGCGCAATGGCAGACATCATCGTGGGCAACGACGAAGAGTTCGGCTTCATGGCTGGCGCCTACGATCGGGGATTGGGCAAAGCCCGCGCACTCGCACACGAGAGCGCAGCCATTGTTGTCTACAAAATGGGCCACAAGGGCGCGGTCACCTTTGCGGGAGAGGCCGAGATCTCGACCGGCATCTTCCCAGTTGAGGCGCTGAAGCCAACCGGCGCAGGCGACAGTTTCATGGCGGGATTTCTCGCCGGGCTGGCAGAGGGGCGAGACATGAAGGACGCGATCCTGCGCGGCTCCGCCTGCGCCTCGATTGTTGTTTCAAAACCGGGTTGCGCCCCAGCGATGCCAGACACCGCCACCTTGGAGGCGTTTCTCAAAACGCACCCGGGGCCCACAGAAACCTAAGAGGACCGCAATGCACATCGCTCCCCATGACAATCTGAACAAACCCATTGTTGATGCGGATGACGCTCGGGTCCCGCTCAATTATTTCAACATCGTCAAACTGACAAAGGACCAGAGTTTTGAATATCAGGTGCCGGGCTATGAAACATGCATCGTGCCCGCAACCGGCACGGTCACGGTTGAGGTCGAAGGCCTGACTTACGCCAATCTTGGCAACCGCGGCGCAGACGTCTGGGACGGCGAGCCAGAAGGCGTCTACATTCCCGTCGGTGCAAAGGTGACCATCACCTGCCTCTCAGACAGCACAGAGACCTTTGTGGCCGGCGCGCGCTATGACAAGGTACTGACACCGTTTGAGGTGCGGGCCGACGGTATTGATCTGGTACAATACGGTTCTGACGACACCAAAACCCACCGAAAGATCAAACATATCCTTGGCCAGAAGCAGCACGACAAGGTGGGGCGTCTTCTGGTGTCGGAACTGTTTACAGTCGGTCAGGGGGGCTGGTCTGGTTTCCCCCCCCACAAGCACGACACCGACCGGACAGATCCCGATGGCACGATTATCGAAACCCGCCATGACGAAACCTACAACTTTCGCTTTCGCCCCAACCATGGCTCTGCGGTGCAGGTCTTGCAAAGAGAAGAAGGCAAACCCGGCGATGCCTATCAGCTCATGGATGGCTCAACCATGGTGATCGACAAAGGCTATCACCCCTGCGTGGTCATGCCCGGCTATGAGATGTACTATTTTACCATTCTTGGTGGGCTGAGCCAGCGCAGCCTTGTCCAGTTTTTCCAGCCCACCCACGCCTATCAGGTGGAGACTATTCCCGGCATCAAGGACATGGTGGCAAAGTTCAAATGACCCTCGCGACGCTTTCGGATGTCCTCCAGCCCGCCTTGAAGGGCGGCTATGCGGTGGCAGGTCTCGTCACCCTTGGCTGGGAGGACATGCGCGCCTATGTCACCGCCGCGGAGGAAGAGAACGTTCCGGTGATCCTGCAGGCAGGCCCCTCCTGTCGTCTCCACACGCCCCTTCCGATCCTTGGCAAGATGTTCACACATCTGGCAGAGGCCGCATCCGTTCCGGTGGTCGCCCACCTCGACCACGGCTACACCGTCGAGGACTGCCGCATCGCAATCGACAGCGGCTTTACCTCGGTTATGTATGACGGCTCGCGCAAACCGCTGGCTGAAAACATCGACGAAACCGCTGCAATCGTCGAAATGGCGAAGGCCGCTGGCGTGTCCTGCGAGGGAGAAATCGGATTTGTCGGCTATTCTGGTGGTGAAGGATCAGCGGGCACCGATCCAGAGGAAGCCCGCAGGTTTGCAGCAGAAACAGGCGTCGATGCGATGGCGATTTCGGTTGGCAATGTCCATCTGCAACAGGACAAGGAAGGCGGGCTGGACATTGACCGCATCCGCGCCATCGAGGCCGTGACGGATACACCACTGGTCATTCACGGCGGGTCCGGCGTTCCGATCGCGCAGCGTATGATGCTGGCTCAACACTCAAAGATCTGTAAGTTCAACATCGGGACCGAGCTGCGCATGGCATTTGGCGCCGCTCTGCGGCAGGCCGTGAACAAAGATCCCGCGCGGTTTGACAGGGTCAGTATCCTGTCTGAAACGCATGCCCCCCTCGTCTCTGCGACCCGCAAGGTTCTGAAGGCCTTCAAGGGAGAAACACCATGCTGAAGATTGGACTTCTTGGCTGCGGGCGGATCGGGCAGGTTCATGCCCGCTCGGTTGGACAGCTGGATGACGTGCGCATCACAGCCCTGAGCGATGCCAACCCCGAAGCGGCACAGGCGCTCGCGCTCAAGACCGGAGCCGAGGTGCGCAGCAGCGACGCCGTGATTGCGAGCGAGGATGTCGATGCAATTGTAATCGGGACGCCAACGGATACCCACTATGACCTGATCCACAAGGCAGCGGCAGCCGGCAAGGCGATCTTTTGCGAGAAACCCGTGGACATGTCCGCCGACCGCATTCGCGATTGCCAAAAGGCGGTTGCCAAGGCAGGCGTGCCCTTTCTGACCGCGCTCAACCGTCGTTTTGATCCCAGCTTCTCCAACTTGCAGAAACGCCTACGAGCAGGCGAAATCGGAGATGTCGAGATCGTCTCGATCCTGTCGCGCGACCCTGCCCCGCCACCGATCAGCTATATCAAGACATCAGGCGGCCTGTTTCGCGACATGATGATCCATGACCTTGATATGGCGCGGTTTCTGCTGGATGAAGAGCCCGTACTGGTGTTTGCGGTAGGTGCGGCATTGGTTGACCCTGCGATTGGCGCAGCCGGGGACGTGGACACCGCAGCGGTCACTCTCACCACGGCCAGCGGCAAGATTTGTCAGATTTCAAACTCCCGCAGAGCCACATATGGCTACGACCAGCGGATCGAGGTTCACGGCTCCAAAGGGATGCTGCGGGCAGCGAACCTGCTGGAAAACACCGTGGAAAGCGCAGGCAGCAGCGGCTTTACCACAGCCCCGGCGCAGCATTTCTTTCTCGAACGGTACGAGGCCGCTTACCGTATCGAAATGGCAACCTTCGCGCAGGCCGTGACATCAGGAACCCCGCTCTCTCCCAGCATCGATGACGGGTTGCGGGCACAGGTCCTCGCGGATGCGGCGGCAAAATCGCTGGAAACAGGCGCGCCTGTCAGGGTCTGATCAAGACCGCCTGAGAGGTTGATCGACTGCGCGACTCAGCTGGTTCGCCCTGCCCCGCACTGCAAGGACACAAGAAACAGACAGCATGCCTTGGCGACAATCCCACCTTTCCTGTCGCTTGTACGCTTTTGCTGCAGCGCAACAAGTTTCGCCGCCTGCCCTGTCACACGTGTAACCAGATTCTTCCGTGCATCAGCGTCGATTTCCTTTGCCTTCCAAGGCGATCTTGGAAAGCCTTTCAAAAACAGCCAGCAGGGAGAGCGGCATGAAAGTTGGATTTATCGGCCTGGGCAATGTCGGCGGCAAGCTGAGCGGCAGTCTCTTGCGCAATGGAGTGGAGCTGAGTGTCTATGACCTCAATCCGGACTTGGTTGCCAGCTTTGCAGAGCGGGGCGCCACGGCAGCCAGCAGTCCTGCTGAATTGATGCGCGACTGTGATGCTGTCATCACCTGCCTGCCCTCACCTGCCGCCTCTGATCAGGTCATGCAGATGATGCTGCCAGAGGTGCGCGAGGGCAAGATCTGGATGGAGATGTCGACCACGGATGAGGCCGAGATCAAGCGACTTGGAGCGTTGGTTCTGGCCGCTGGCGGCGCAGCGGTGGACTGCCCGGTGTCCGGCGGCTGCCACCGTGCCGACACCGGCAACATCTCAATCTTTGCAGGCTGTGATCGCCCCACCTTCGAACGCATCCTGCCCCTCTTGACCAAAATGGGCCGCCGTATCCTGCACACAGGAGAGATGGGCTCTGCTTCGGTTCTGAAAGTGATCACCAACTACTTGGCAACCGCAAATCTGATCACGTGCTGCGAGGCCTTGGTCACGGCAAAAGCCGCGGGCATGGATCTCAACACCACATATGAGGCGATCAAGATTTCATCCGGGACATCCTTTGTTCATGAGACGGAAAGCCAGGTGATTTTGAATGGCTCGCGCGACATCTCTTTCACCATGGACCTCGTGTCCAAGGATATCGGCCTGTTTCAGGCAGTGGCCGATCGCCACAACGTCCCGCTTGAGATGAACCCGTTGATGATCGACATTTTCAAAGACGGTGAAGCCCGGTTTGGTAGTCGGGAACTGTCTCCCAACATCATCAAACGTCTGGAGGAGGCAACCGGCCTCGACATTCGTGCGCCCGGTTTCCCGGCCGAGATGACAGATGATGAACCGGAAGAGCCAGGGTACGAGATCGTACCCGCCGGGCGCGGCAGCTAGGCCGCGGCCCCGCATCGGATCCGCAACCGACGAATCATCCAACATCACCTCCGAATCGATTCGGAGGTTCCCCGAATCGCGCGAAATATCCTGTCGCCAGCCTGCAGGAGACGGGTAATTTTCCGTCCTGACCCGCAAATTATGCGATTTGTGCATGGTTAATTCTTCGGAAACATAAGCCTTTCGGGATGCCTCCTTACCCGCTGTGATATACTTCTGGGACACTTCGTCACAGGGGTGACGCAACAATGGGAGGGGCACATGGCCTCAAAAATCGTAGTTGGCTACGACGGCAGCACAAGTGCGCGCTCTGCGCTGGACTTTGCGCTGAATGTGGCACGGGCACAGGGCGGCAGCATTGTCGTTGCGCATGTTCTGGAATGGTCGCCTTATTCGTTTCTGTCTGCTGAAGAGCTGGCTGAACGCCACAAGCGGCGCAGCGAAGAACTTGAGCGCGCAGAGCAGGCACTCATCAAACCGCTGTTGAAAGACATGGAAACAAGCGGTGTCGATGTGACCGCCGAGGTAAAATACGGCAACATCGCAGAGGTGCTGGTGAAAATCGCCAAATCCGAAAACGCCGATCTGATTGTGATCGGCCGCACAGGCCACTCCGCACTTTCATCGCGGCTGTTCGGTTCGGTTGCGGGGACGCTGGCGCAAGCGGCTCCGGTTCCCGTCACCATCGTTCCATAACATTGTCAGGGTTCAACATGGGTACTTTTACCAAATCGGCCACATTGGCCGTGCCGGGTTTGCTTGCAGCATCCGGCCCGCTGATGGCCCAGTCCATCGACCAACAAGTGAACGAGCTGTTTGCCAGCTCCACCGGCTGGTTCGTCAACTTCATCTTCAGCCCCTTCCCCGGCACCAGCTTTCCCTGGATCGTCGCCTGGCTGGTGATTGCGGCAACCATTTTCACGCTGTACTTCGGGCTGATCCAGTTCCGCGCCTTCCCGCATTCGATTGCGCTGGTCAAAGGGGACTATTCCGATCCCAATGACGCGGGCGAAGTCAGCCATTTTCAGGCCCTGGCAACGGCGCTCTCTGGCACTGTCGGCCTTGGGAATATTGCGGGTGTGGCGGTTGCCGTCAGCATCGGTGGTCCTGGGGCAACCTTCTGGATGATCCTTGCCGGCCTGATGGGCATGGCATCGAAATTCACGGAATGTACGCTTGGCGTAAAATATCGCAACGAATACGACGACGGCACCGTCTCCGGTGGTCCGATGTACTATATGACCAAGGGCTTTGCCGCGCGCGGCCTGCCCGGTGGCAAGTTCCTTGCGGTTATGTTCGCGATTTTCTGCATCCTCGGCGCATTTGGCGGCGGCAACATGTTCCAGGCCAACCAGGCACATGCGCAGCTGACCAATGTTCTGGGTGACTATCCGGGCTGGATCACGGGTATCATCTTTGCAACCATCGTGTTTGCCGTGATTGTGGGCGGCCTGAAATCCATCGCGCGCGTCACCGAAAAGGTCGTGCCTTTCATGGGTGTCCTCTATGTGCTGACTGCGCTTGTCATTCTTGCGATGAACGCTGACAAGATCGGCTGGGCCTTTGGTCAGATCTTTGACGGGGCCTTCACCGGGCTGGGCGTCGCAGGCGGCATGGTAGGTGCCCTGATCCAGGGCTTCAAACGGGCAGCGTTCTCAAACGAGGCCGGCGTTGGCTCTGCAGCGATTGCACACTCTGCGGTGCGTACCAAAGAGCCGATCACAGAGGGCTTTGTGTCCTTGCTGGAGCCGTTCATCGACACCGTCGTTATCTGCACGATGACCGCATTGGTGATTATCATCACCGGCCAGCTGATCGCCGATCCGGAAACCGGCCTGTATCTGCTGAACGAATCCGGCAGTGCAATCCAGACTGTTGACGGCAACTCCGGCGTTGCGCTGACGTCTGCGGCCTTCTCCTCTGCCTTTGGCTGGTTCCGCTACGTGCTGGCTGTCGCGGTGATCTTGTTCGCCTTTTCCACCATGATCTCCTGGTCCTACTACGGGCTGAAGGCATGGACGTTCCTCTTTGGCGAAGGCAAGACGACTGAGCTGATCTTCAAGCTCATCTTCTGCTTCTTTGTGGTCGTCGGCGCCGCAGCAAGCCTGGGCCCTGTGATCGACTTTTCTGACGCGGCCATCTTTGCGATGGCGGTGGTCAACATCGTCGCGCTCTACTTCCTGATGCCAATCGTGAAGGCAGAGTTGAACAGCTACCTGGCGCGCCTGAAATCGGGCGAAATCCAGAAGTTCCAATAAAAAAACATCTCCTGGCGGTCATTGCCGCCGGGAGACCCCGCCTGCCCAGTCACGCGAAATCGCGCATTCCCGCAGCGGGCCCATCCCCCGGACATTCAATCGCTTGCCTTACTGCGCCACCGGCCAGTCCTGCGCAGGCCAGTCCTGCGCAGTTCGCGAAAATGCGTCAAGTCAGCGCAAAAAAACCGTGACCTGTGCACAAGACCTGCGGCTAAACTGGACTGGCTGCGACCGGGCATTCCTGTGCGCACCCAACACACCAACAGGGACAGAAAACATGATTCAGGAATTCAAGAATTTCATCGCCAAGGGCAACGTCATGGATATGGCTGTCGGCATCATTATCGGTGCAGCCTTCACGGCCATTGTCAAAAGCATGGTGAGCGATCTGATCAACCCCATCATCGGTCTCTTTACCGGTGGGGTAGATTTCACCAACTCATATCTCGTCCTCGCAGGTGAAGTGCCCGCAGGCGCCAGCCTCGAAGCCGCCCGCGAGGCCGGCGCTGCCGTGTTTGCCCACGGTGCCTTCATCATGGCCGTCATCAACTTTCTCATCATCGCCTTTGTGGTGTTCATGCTGGTCAAGGCCGTCAACAACATCAAAGACGCTGCGGTCAAAAAGGAGGCAGAGCTGCCCGCCGAAGAAAAACCCGCAGGTCCGACGGAACTGGATGTGCTGTTGGAAATCCGTGACTCTTTGCGCCGTTGATTGACGCTCTTCGGAAGAGCCCTTTTCCCTCGCGGCCAGTCGGACTAAGCCGCGGGGATCACAGGCCTGTTTGTCTCGCAAGGCCAGCAAAACGACACTGACAAGGAAATTTACGGATCATGGAAGATTTGATCGCACAGGCCGGCCTGCTCTGGCCGCTTGCCATCACGGCAACAAAGGCACTGGTTGTTCTGGTAATCGGCTGGATTGCCACCGGCGTTATCAGCGGCGCCGTTCGTCGTCGGATCAATGCAACCCCGCAACTGGATCAAACCCTGGGTAACTTCGCCGCCAGCGCCGTACGCTGGGTTCTGCTGGCGATTGTACTGGTTGCTGTACTGGGCATCTTTGGCATCCAGGCAACCAGCCTTGTCGCGATGCTTGGCGCTGCGACCCTGGCTATCGGCCTCGCTCTGCAGGGTACGCTAAGCGACCTGGCAGCGGGTTTCATGCTGGTGCTCTTTCGTCCTTACAAGCTTGGCCAGTTTGTCGACATCGGCGGCACATCCGGCACGGTCAAGGATCTGAACCTGTTTTTCACCGAACTGGTCACTGCCGACAACGTACAGATCATCGTTCCCAACGGTCAGGCCTGGGGCGCGATCATCACCAACTTCTCCGCCCACAGCACCCGTCGCGTGGATATCGTGTTCGGCATCGACTATGGCGACGACATCGAAACCGCCAAGGCCGTGATCCTGCGTCTGGCCGAGGCCGACGAGCGGGTACTGCCGGATCCGGCCCCGTGGGTGCGTGTCACCAACCTGGGTGACAGTTCCGTCGACATCACCACGCGCCTGTGGTGCAACGCTGCGGATTACTGGGAACTGAAATTCGCCATGACGCAGGCGGTGAAAGAAGCGTTCGACAAAGAAGGCATTTCCATCCCCTACCCGCACAGCGTGGAAATCAAGAAAGCCGGCTGATCACAGGGCGCGCAGCAAACGCATACGTCCCAAAAACACTCAGGCGCTCCGCAGGTCATGCGGGGCGTTTGTCATTTCTGCAACTCGGGCACCAGCCCGCTAACCAGCCCGCTAATCAGGACGAGCGGATTGGCTGGTGCGATTGCTCGCGAGCCGGGCGCGGGCCAGTCGCTCGCGCTCCAATCCGCGATCTTCAACCTCGACCGGTGGCCAACCACATGTTCGTTTGTAGCCATCAAGATCGGTGAATGCCCATTGCGCCGCAAGGAGCTGATAGCTCTTCACTTCCCAACCGGAATCATCACGCTCAAACCGCAACCGCCATGCGCCACGGACCTGCACAGGCAAACGCATACGCCGGATGTTGGCCATCGCTTCATGCCCGTTCGTTGCGGTCCGCACGGCTTGGGCTCGCAGCACTTTCATCCTCTCGACCAGCGCAACCGCCTCGTTCAGGCGACGACCGGCAAAGACGACCTCAATCTCGGCTTCCGGGCGCACAATGCCCTGAACAATCAGGTCACCGCGACTACTGCGGTTCGTGACCGGAATGAGCTCGACCACAACATCGCGCACCTCGCGCTTGAACAGCCCGGTATCCTCGATCAGAGGTGTGATTTCTGAAGGTGGTCTGCGCCGATTTGTCATTGGTCTCTCTGGTCCCGACCAAGCAAAGCGGAAATGGTCGCAATTCAACACCGCCAAGAATACCGGAGAAGAAGTTAACAGTCGCTTGCGGGCGCGCGCTGCAAGTCGTGTCCCGCCCACAAAAAAAGGTCGACTATCGGTTGACGTCGCGCCACATAACAAAGGTAGGATCACCCTTGTAGGTGGTCTGCCCATGAGGGCGATAGCCAACTTTTTCTGCCAATCTGCGAGAGGCGTCGTGATCCGGCGCCATGATGCAAACCGTGGCACTCCAGTTCGTCTCGCAGCTGGCCCAATCGTGCATTCGCTGAACGGCTTCGAGCCCATATCCCTGACCTTGGGCATCGGTCACAAAACCCCAGCCAGCCTCTGGAACGGGCTCAATGACAGGCTCCAGGCTGCGCTGGTAGTCTGCAAAACCAACAGAGCCGAGGTAACGCCCGTCCTCCTTGCGCTCGACAGCCCAGTACCCAAATCCCAGCGCGTTCCAATGCCCGATATAACGCAGCAAACGCGCCCAACTGGCCTCTCGATCAGCGGCCGTGCCGGTGATATGGCGAACCACCTCCGGATCGCCCCACATCGCTGCCACATCCTCGAAATCATCGACAACATGCGCGCGCAGGATCAATCTGGCTGTTTCAAGCCGCGGGGCGTCCCGATGCTGTGTCTCCCTCACTTTGGCAGGTGACCAGTCAGAACGTACCGCAGAATGTCCACGACCTGACCGGGCTCTTGCGCGACGGCCAGTGCGGCGGCGTGGACCTCTTTCAGGGCGTGTTGATGCTCGTCCTGGGACAGCACAATGAGGGATTTCCCCAAAGCGGCAGCATAGCCCGCGTCAAAGGCGGCATTCCACTGCTTGTACTTCTCGCCAAAGCGCACCACGACGACATCGGCCTCTTCGATGCCCTTACGGGTCCGGATCGCGTTGATTTTCGCACCTTTGTGGTCATGCCAGAATTTATTCGGCTCAGCCCCAAGAATGGCCACACCGCAGTCGTCGCTCGCATCGTGATCGGTTACCGGGCTGTCAAATTCCACATCAAGCCCTGCCGCGCCATCGCGGATCTGCTCGCGCCAGTCGGTGTGGATTTCGCCAGAGAGATAAACCTTGAATGTCATGTCGTGTCCTTTCCAGCCGCTTCGCAGATCAGTGTCTGCAGGGCTTCATCAGATGGAGTTGGGCAGAGTATTCACCAGCCAGCCTCTGCCGTCCACCACATGATCGCGCCCTTCAGGCCCGCTTGCGCGCAACCAGATAACGGCTGGGCACATCCACCGGATAATTCCCGGTCTCGATGATCTCAAACCCCGCCTTCTGGATCGCGGCCTCAAGGTCGGCAATCCGGGTGAACTCAACATTGCTGGGGGCTTTGCCAACAAGTTGCATCAGAGGGATCGCAATCTTGAAGAGATAGTATTTCAGGCTCCCACGCGCCTCTCCCAGGCAGGGCGTCTTGGAGATGAACAAGCCACCGGGGCGCAATGCAGCGGCGACAGATTGCAAAACCTCGTCCGTATTGGGCAACAGATGGAGCAGGTTATGAGCAAGGATCGCATCATAAGGGCCATCCGGGATCTGTTCGGCTGGGGCACAGTGGAACTCTATGTTGCTTACCCCCGCATCCCAGGCCCGCTCCTTTCCGACATCCAACATCGCGCTGGACAGATCAGTGGCCACCATCCGGGACACAGCCGGAGCAAGTTCAATCGCAGTCGACCCTGTCCCACAGCCCAGTTCCGCGACGGTGTCCCCGTCCTTCAGATAAGAGCGTGTCCGCTCCAACGTATAGCGATAGGCAGCTTCGTCGCGGATCGGCGACTTGGCGTATTTCGCGGCTATCTTGTTCCAAAAGCGGGCGTCACTTGTCATCTCAACTCTCCTAACTGGCCCGAGATTAGCCATGCGCAAACCAATGGGAAATTGCCCAAATTCGCAGGGTTGATATACATATCTGCATGAATAGCCCTGACTGGAACCATATCCGCGCGTTTCTTGCTACAGCCGACTCCGGGTCGCTATCGGCGGCCGCGCGCAAACTCGGCCTGACGCAACCGACCTTGTCGCGCCAGGTCGCCGCGCTCGAGACAGAGCTGGGGCTGCTGTTGTTTGAACGTGTCGGCCGGTCACTGGAGCTGACACAGGCCGGACGCGAATTGCTCGATCACAGCCGGACCATGGGGCAGGCAGCACAGGCCCTGTCCCTTTCCGCAACCGGCCAAGCCCAGTCTATCGACGGGACGATCCGGATCACGGCGAGCGATATGATGTCGGCGTACGTACTGCCCGAGGTGCTGCAACAGCTGCAGCGTCGCGCCCCGCGGCTGACCATCGATGTGGTCGCCACCAATGACATCCGTGACTTGATGCGCCGAGAGGCCGACATCGCCATCCGCCATGTTCGACCTGACCAACCAGATCTGATCGCCCGTCTGGTGCAAGAGGCCTCTGGCCATTTCTACGCCTCCCGCGGCTATCTCGACAAACGGGGCCGACCAGAGCGTTACAGCGATCTCGCCGACCACGACTTTGTCAGCTTTGGCGATACAGACAGAATGATTGAATATCTCGTTCCCATGGGCATTCCGGTCACGGCTGAGCAGTTTCGCATCGGATCCAGCAGCGGGCTTGTCGCGTGGGAGCTGGTGAAACAGGGCTTTGGCATTACGCCGATGTCAGATGATGTTGCCGCAAAGTGCCCGGAGGTCGAGCGCGTGCTTCAGGATGCCGGACCGATCACGTTTCCCATTTGGCTGACCACCCACAGAGAGCTGCATACCAGCAGACGCATCAGGTTGGTCTATGACATGCTGGCAGAGTTCTTTGCCGCGAAATAGCAAAAACGCGCCTCCCGACCGGGGGCGCGTTTCTTCGTTTGTCCACCGCCAGCTGGCAGATGCGATTAGCCGCGAAGGGTGCCGCCGGTCGCTTTGGTGACCTTGGCCACGATCTTGTCGCTCACCGCTTCGATATCCTTTTCGGTGAGCGTCTTGTCCGTCGGCTGAAGCCGCGCTGTGATCGCAAGGGATTTTTTGCCTTCGCCAAGGCTACCGCCGATGAACTCGTCAAAGACGCGGACATCTTCGATGAGCGCTTTATCCGCCCCAGCAGCCGCATTCACGAGAGTGAGCGCCTCTACGGTGTCATCGACAACAAAAGCAAAGTCGCGCTCGACGGCCTGCAGGTCGCTCTGAACCAGCGCGCCACGGCTTGCACCTGACTTGCGCGGCATTGGCACTTCGTCCGGCCAGATGGTGAAGGCGACGGCAGCCCCTTTGATCCCCATTTCGCTCAGAACCTTGGGGTGCAGTTCGCCAAAGACGCCCAACACCTTCTTCGGGCCGAGGCAGATCTTGCCGTGGCGACCCGGATGCCACCAGGGCTCTGCGCCGCGCAGGATCTGGACTTTGGCAGGCGCACCGATGGCCGCAAGCACCGCTTCGATATCGGCTTTGGCATCAAAAGTGTCCACAGCGCGGCTTGCACCATGCACGTCTTTCGGGCCGGTACGCCCCACCAGAAGACCGGAAATCAGGTTGTGCTGTTCCCCCGGCTCACCGCCGTGGAACGCAGGTCCCACCTCAAACAGCGCCATGTCGGCAAAACCACGCGCCTGGTTGCGCGCTGCCGCCTGCAAGAGACCCGGCAACAAGGCCGGACGCATATGCGACATTTCCGATGAAATCGGGTTGGCAAGCATGGTTGCGTCATCGCCACCACCAAACAGTGCCGCAGAGGCCTGATCGATGAAGGTGTAGCTGACGATTTCATTGTAGCCGAGGCTTGCGCAGGTGCGGCGCGCGATCTGCTGGCGGCGCTGCTGCGGTGTCATCACCGGCGCGGGAATCCCATCCGTGAGACGCGGCAGTGGTTTGCCCTGCAGTTTGGTCAACGAGGCAATCCGCGCGACTTCTTCGACCAGATCCGCTTCGCCAAGCACGTCGGGACGCCAACTCGGAACATGGGCCATGTTGCCTTCAAGACGGAAGCCAAGGCGGGTCAGCGTCTGGCGCTGCTCGGCCTCGGGGATTTCCATGCCAACCAGGGACTGCACCCGCTCCGGGTTCAGCTTGTAAGCGCGCGAATGATCAGGCACCGCCCCGGCAACCACGACGTTCGATGGCTCACCACCACAGAGATCCAGGATCATGCGGGTCGCTAGGTCAAGACCATCACGGGTGAACTCCGGGTCCACGCCGCGCTCAAAGCGGTAGCGCGCGTCCGAGTTGATTTTCAGCGCCCGGCCCGTGGTCGCGATCTGAACATGGTCCCAGAACGCGCTTTCGAGGAAGACATCGACAGTCTCATCGGTGCAGCCGGTCTCGGCGCCGCCCATGATACCTGCGATGCTCTCTGCACCGTTGTCATCGGAAATCACCATCTGACCTGCAGAGAGCGTGTATTCCTTCTCGTCCAGTGCGACCAGGGTCTCGCCGCCAGCAGCACGATGGACACGCAGGTTGCCTGCCACCTTGGCTGCATCGAACACGTGCAACGGGCGGTTCAGGTCAAAGGTGAAGTAGTTGGTAATATCCACCAAAGCAGAGATCGGACGCAGACCAATCGCGGTCAGTCGATCCTGCAGCCATTTCGGGCTCTGCCCGTTTTTCACGCCACGGATCAGGCGACCGGTGAACAGCGGGCAGCCATCCAGCGTATCCTCTGCAATCTCGACCTTGATCGGGCTCTCGTAGCCGCCCTCGACAGGATCAACCGTCAGCGGCTTGAGCGTGCCAAGACCGCGTGCCGCGAGGTCGCGCGCAATGCCACGCACGCCCAGGGCATCAGGCCGGTTCGGCGTGATTGCGATTTCAATCATCGGATCGACCTTGGAGGGGTCGTTTGCCGCCAGCCAATCCACAAAACGGTCACCAACCTCGCCCGACGGCAGTTCGATGATCCCATCGTGCTCGTCCGACAGCTCCAGCTCGCGCTCGGATGCCATCATGCCAAAGCTCTCGACGCCGCGGATCTTGCCGACACCGATCGTGATGTCCAGCCCGGGCACGTACATCCCCGGCTTACACACGACGACGGTGATGCCTTCGCGCGCATTGGGTGCGCCACAGATGATCTGCATTTCACCTTCGTCGGTGTCCACCTTACAGACGCGCAGCTTGTCCGCGTCAGGGTGTTTTTCCGCGTGCTTCACATAGCCCAGAGTAAACTCCTTGAGCCGGTCGGCGGGATTGGACACGCCCTCAACCTCAAGGCCGAGGTCGGTCAGGGTTTCAGTGATTTCCTCGACCGATGCGTCGGTCTCGAGGTGATCTTTCAGCCAAGAAAGAGTGAATTTCATCGGTCCGGTTTCCTATGGCAAGCCATGCATGTTGCAGCAGGCAATGACAAAGATTGCCCCCATGTGCAAGCCTTGCCACCCCTCCGGGCCTAAGGATAACTCGGGGTGAGACCCAAAAGCTCATCCAGCTGCCGACCAATCCAACCATGTGGAATGAAATGCCCGCCCGGATGCAGGTCAAGTATCACGTCCTTCCCCGCGCAACTCCAGCCAGTGCGGGAAAAGGTCAGAAAACTGCGGGCCTGCCACTCACCTTCTGCCCTGCCCTCGCCATTGCAGTCAAATGCCCGCCGCCAGAGCGCAACCGGGTAAGTCACATCACCCCCCGGCCCCATCGGAAAATCCATGACTGTATCCGCCAACCCATGCACATGACGCACCTCTTGCGGGGCCTCAGGGCAGGCTTCGCGCTGGTCGATGCTGCCCGCGACTGCCAGCAACGCGGCGACGTCGCTCCCGCTTTGGCAGACATAGCGCCAGGCCATCGCGGATCCATAGGAATAGCCCGACACATAAATTCGCTCCGGATCAACAGGAAACCGCTGCGCGACATCCGCAAGGACCGCATCGGTAAAGGGGACATCCTCTGTGCTGTCATTCCAGAAGTTCCAGCTTTTGCCGCGGCCGTTTGGCGTCACCAGCAAAACACCACGCCGCCGAGCCGAGGCGCCGACGCGCTCAGACCGCTGGGCATGGACACCGGTGCGGGACCAGCCATGAAAATGCAAAAGCACCGGCAACAGTGTTTCGCCATCCCAGCCATCAGGCGTCATCACGTGGTAAGAACGCTCCCCCAGTTCGCAGGCGACATCCCCCTCACACGGGGCGGCATTGCCTTTCCACGGCCCCATCGCCAGCCCAGATGTGGCCGCCAGAGCCACGGCAACAGTCAGTACAAAACGCATCATGCCCCTGACACTAGCCAAGCCCTCCGCCCTGTCACGTCACATGTTTGTGGGCCAAGTGGTGATCCAGCGCACGTCGCCGCTGGACCAAAATGCAAAACGCCCACCTGAAACAGGCGGGCGCTGGTGTTTTTGACTATGCCTTTGGCTTAGCGGCTCAAACCGCCATGCAGCGTGGGCACGTCGAGGCACTGGAAACCGTAGTGGCGCAGCCAGCGCAGGTCGCTGTCAAAGAACGCCCGCAGATCGGGGATGCCATATTTCAGCATCGCCAGACGGTCGATACCAATGCCAAAGGCAAAACCCTGATAGACCTCCGGATCGATCCCGCCAGCCGCAATCACCTTTGGATGGACCATGCCGGACCCGAGGATTTCAAGCCAGTCGTCGCCTTCGCCGATCTTCAGCGTACCATCTTTCCAGGAGCAGCGAATATCCACCTCTGCCGAGGGTTCGGTGAAGGGGAAATGCGAAGCGCGGAACCGCAGTTCGACCTCGTCGACCTCAAAGAAGGACTTCACAAACTCTTCCAGCACCCACTTCAGGTTCGCCATGGAAATGTTCTTGTCGAGCGCGAGGCCCTCCACCTGATGGAACATCGGCGTATGGGTCTGGTCGTAGTCCGCGCGATACACACCGCCCGGGCAGATGATGCGCAGCGGTGCGCCCATCTTTTCCATAGAGCGGATCTGGACCGGCGAGGTATGCGTGCGCAACACATGCGGCGGGCGATTGTCACCCTCGGCTCGGTGCATATAGAACGTATCCATTTCGGCGCGAGCCGGGTGGTGGCCGGGGATGTTCAGGGCATCGAAGTTGTACCAATCGGTATCGATGCGCGGGCCTTCCGCGACCGAGAACCCCATTTCGGCAAAGATCGCCGTCAGCTCTTCGCTGGCCTGGCTGATCGGGTGCAGCGTCCCCGTGCGGGTCGGACGCGACGGCAGGGTCACATCCAGCCATTCGGTCCGCAGACGCGCATCCAGCGCGGCATCTGCAAGCGCTGCCTTCTTGGCCGCAAGTGCAGAGTTGATTTCATCTTTCAACGCATTCAGCGCCGGGCCTGCAACCTGACGCTCTTCCGGTGTCATCTTGCCAAGCTCACGCATTTTCAGCGCGACCTCGCCCTTCTTGCCCACTGCGGCGACCCGGATGGTCTCCAGCGCGGATTCGTCGGCGGCGTCTGCAATCTGACCCAGATATTTTGCTTTAAGATCGTCCATGACGGTCCCCTGAATTTGAGCTTAGGCTCTGCTACCACAGCAGCATCTGAAAGCAAGCGTTTGCCGCACCTGCGTGACATTCCGGCACCAACCGCGTCCCCCGCGCCGCGCGCGTACGACCAGGCAGATGGCAGGCATTTGGCACGGTGATCCCTCTGGCAGACGAAACTGGCAAACGAAAACGGGCCGCTCGATTGAGCGGCCCGTCCGGAAACTTTGGCGATGCTGGGCTTATGCAGCCAGAGCGTCCTGTGCCTGCTTCACGATTGCACCGAATGCTTCGGGCTCGTGCACGGCCAGGTCGGCCAGAACCTTACGGTCCACTTCGATACCGGCCAGGTTCAGGCCGTTGATGAAGCGGGAGTATGTCAGCGCTTCGTCGTGCGCACGGACAGCAGCGTTGATACGCTGGATCCACAGCGCGCGGAAATTGCGCTTACGGTTCTTACGGTCACGGGTTGCGTACTGGTTCGCCTTGTCGACGGCCTGACGGGCAACCTTGAAGGTGTTCTTGCGGCGGCCGTAGTAACCTTTAGCTGCCTTGATGACCTTCTTGTGGCGGGCGTGAGTTGTGGTACCACCTTTTACGCGGGACATATCTCAGATCTCCTCTTAGCGGTCGTAGGGCATGAAGCCCTTGACGATCTTTGCGTCCGGTGCGGACAGGGTGGTGGTGCCGCGAGCGTCGCGGATGAACTTCTTGTGACGCTTGATCATGCCGTGGCGCTTGCCGGCCTGACCTGCGAGAACCTTACCGGTCGCGGTCACTTTGAAGCGCTTCTTGGCGCTCGACTTTGTCTTCATTTTGGGCATTTCCGTCTCCTTCAATGCGGGTTCGGTGTATGCGCGACTCGGCATGCCACATCGGGCCGGCCACGCGAACAGGGCTGCCGTTTACGCAAGCCCGCCACCAAGGGCAAGCAGATTCTGTCCGGAAATGCCGCAAGACGCCCTGTTTCGGGCTGTCAACTTGCGAATGGCAGGTCCAATTCAGGTAAACCGCCCAATAACCCTGAAAATGGCTTGGGGGATATCATCCAGCTGATAGCCGCCAGGCTTGGCACTAAACGCATAAATCACAAGCCCAAGGGCAAGCAAAAGAAAAACCGCCGACACCCGTGGGGTGCGGCGGTCACTTGCTGCAGAGACAAGAGAGGGGATCGCAAGAAACCCGAGCACAAGTCCAAGAACCAATGCCAGATCCGTATCCATCACCTGCCCCCTTTCATCAGAAAGCCTTAGGGCAGCTTACTCCGGATCGGTGCTGTAGATCAAACGTTCGTCACAGGGAGCCACCCGCAGAATGTTGGTGGTTCCGGGTACGTTGAACGGCACGCCCGCGGTCACGACGATCTGGTCAGTCTCTCCCGCAAAGCCACCGGAACGGGCGGCGCGGGCCGCACCGACAACAGCCCCCTTAAAGCGATCCTGATCGGTGGTCACGACACAGTTGCACCCCCAGCTCAGTGCGAGACGTCGAGCAGTACGCGCCAGCGGAGTGAGCGCAATGATAGGCACACCAGGACGTTCGCGCGCGGTCAAAAGCGCAGTGGTGCCGCTTTGGGTGTAGCAGCAAATCGCCTTGATCTCGGTCTTTTCAGCGATCTCGCGAGCAGCCGCCACAATGGCATCGGCAACCGTATCCCCTTTGGCAGAACGCGATGCTGCGATGATCTGCACGTAGGTCGGATCGACCTCAACCTCGGTCGCAACATTGTCCATCGTCTGGACCGCTTCGATCGGGTATTGGCCCGCGGCAGATTCCGCCGACAGCATGATGGCGTCCGCACCTTCATAGATCGCAGTCGCCACATCCGACACTTCCGCGCGGGTCGGCATCGGGCTTTCGATCATGCTTTCCAACATCTGGGTGGCCACGATCACAGGTTTTGCTGCAGCCCGGCAACGACGCACCAGCCGCTTCTGGATTGGTGGAACTGCCGATACGGGCAGCTCGACACCCAAGTCGCCGCGGGCAACCATGATCCCGTCGGATGCGTCCAGGATCTCTTCGAAGTTGTCGACCGCTGCCGGTTTTTCGATCTTGGACAGAACAGCCGCACGACCATCCGCCAGGCCACGGGCCTCAAACACGTCTTTGGCGCGCTGCACAAACGACAGTGCCAGCCAGTCGACGCCCAAGCCGCAGACGAATTCCAGATCTTTGCGATCCTTGTCGGACAGCGCGGCGAGCGGCAGGACCACATCGGGGACATTCACGCCCTTGCGGTTGGAAATGGTGCCACCAGTGGTCACGACGCAATTTGCAAAATCCTCACCGCAGGTTTCCACGCGAAGGCGGATCTTGCCGTCGTTGACCAGAAGATGCGCGCCGGGTTCCAGCGCCTCAAAAATCTCAGGATGGGGCAGACAGACGCGGTTCAGATCACCCTCTGCCGTGTCGAGGTCGAGACGGAATTTCGCGCCTTCCACCAGCTCTTCGAACCCGTTGGCAAAAACTCCAACGCGCAGTTTCGGACCCTGAAGATCCGCGAGGATTGCAATGGAGCTGTCGAGATCGGCTTCGACCTTGCGGATAATCCGGTGCTTTTCCGCGATTTCCTCATGGCTGCCGTGCGACATGTTCAAACGGAACACATCGGCGCCTGCCTCGTGCAGGGCACGAATGGTCTCGTATGTCTCCGATGCCGGCCCCAAGGTGGCAACGATCTTAACATTGCGCGTTCTTCTCATGGGGGTCATCCTCTTCGTCGTCAGAAACTGTTATCGCAAACATTTGCTGCGGCGCTTATCGCCTAATTCCCATTTCACCGCAACTCCCCTAAACATTCATCACCAAAACGCGACGGACTGATGACATATTTACCCTTTTTCTTGGAAGGCGCTGAGCGCCCTGCGCGCTGGGTGATCAGCTGCGACCATGCCACCAATTTCGTGCCCCCTTTCGTGAACGGCGGAGATCTGGGCCTGCCGTCGGAGGACATGAACCGTCACATTGCCTATGACATCGGAGCATACGGCGTAGCACGCCATCTGGCGCGGCTGCTGAATGCACCAGTGGTTGCCTCCAATTTCTCGCGACTGGTGATCGACCCCAACCGTGGTGCGGATGATCCGACCCTCCTTATGAAACTGTACGACGGTTCGATCATTCCGGCAAACCGCCACGCCGATGCAGCCGAGCGTGCGGCCCGGATGGAGGCATGTTACACCCCTTACCACACTGCGCTGGCCGGATTGCTGAACCGCCCTGACCCCATATTGGTGTCAGTCCATTCCTTTACGCCGCAGCTGCGTGGTCGTGCGCCCCGCCCCTGGCAAATCGGCATTCTCGCGCCGGAGGACGAACCCCTGTCGCCCCATATCATCCAAGAGCTGCAACAGGACCGCGACCTCTGCGTCGGGATCAATGAACCCTACACTGGCTATCTGCCGGGTGACAGCATCGACAAACATGCAACCACCAATGGCTATCCGAACACGTTGATCGAGTTGCGCAATGATCTGATCGAGGACGCCCACCAGCAAGAGGCCTGGGCCGAACGATTGGCAGACATCCTGCCGCGCGCACTGGAAAATTCGGGGCTCTAGCCCCACCTCAGATCACAAAGGTCGCAGCAGCCTGCAGTCGCAGGGGTGACCGGGGCGGCACAATTGCTGCCGGATGGCCGGCCTGCTAGGCATGGCACAACATTAGTCAGGGAGCAGAACACATGGACAGCCAGACCCAAATCGAACTCGAAGCCGCCGCTTTTCGCCGCCTGCGCAAGCATCTGATGGAAGACCGCACCGATGTGCAGAACATCGACATGATGAACCTCACGGGCTTTTGCCGGAACTGCCTGTCTCGCTGGTATCAGGAAGCCGCAAACGAACGCGGCATCGACATGGGCAAAGCCGAAGCACGCGAGATCTTTTACGGAATGACCATGGACGAGTGGAAGGCGAATTATCAGACCGAGGCCTCCGCCGAGAAACAAGCCGCTTTCCAGGTCGCCTTTGAGGAAAACGTGGGCAAGCAAAACGGCTGACCAATAGCCCCACAAAAAACAGAGGCGCCGATCTGAGGATCAGACGGCGCCTTTCTTGTCCGCGTCAGGTTAGCAGATTTCATTGCGCAAAACGCGCAGCTCCAGCCTGCACCTGTTGCGTTCAGATTACCCCGATCTCGGCCAGGGCCTGCGAGAGCTCTGGCGGCAGTGGCTTTTCGGCCTCTCTTCCCTTTGGCAGATCTGGCGGAGTGTCCTCGACTTTGAGATAGCGCCAGCCCTGAAACGGACGGCGCAGCGCGACCTGAGTGCGGATGATTTCAGGCTCCAGAACAATGGCGCAGCGACGCACACCGTCACCACCGATCACCTCATCAAGACGCAAAATCCGCTGGCGGCACTGGATTTGCCCCTTGATCACCCAATAGATCGACCCACCATTCAAAATCTCGGCCTCACGCTTGGGCCACATGCGTGTCACGTGGCGCGGCAGACCTTCGGGCAGTTGCTTGCGGTACTCCGCCTGCCAGGCCTCCAGCCCTTCAACTGTTTCTGTGCCAACAGAAAGCTTCACGAGGTTGATATACTTATCCACAATGCATCCACAGAGTCGTCCAGATCTTCAACCTTATATTGTAGGTCGAACTAGCCCGACGACAAGGTCTTGTGGTAGAGTGACGAAAAAATTCGATCTCGGCGCGGAAAACGCGTTGAGGATCCGGTCGGCCCTGGTGTAGTCAGGCCGCCACTCAAGACACGAGGGATTCGACAGATGAGCCGTTTTGCCGCCCCGATTGCCGAACAGATCTGGGACATGAAATACCGCTTCAAGCAGGCGGACGGAACCCCCATCGACCAGACGGTCGAGGACAGCTGGCGCCGTATCGCGCGCGATCTGGCACGGGCTGAAAAAGACCAGGACGCCTGGGAAGAGACGTTCTTCAACGCGTTGGAAGACTTCAAATATCTGCCCGCAGGCCGCATTACCGCAGGTGCCGGAACCGCGCGTCAGGTCACGCTGTTCAACTGTTTCGTCATGGGCACAGTGCCGGACAGCATGTCGGGCATCTTCGACATGCTGAAAGAGGCCGCGCTGACCATGCAGCAAGGCGGCGGAATCGGCTATGACTTCTCTACCATCCGCCCGCGTGGCGCAGATGTGAAGGGCGTCGCCGCTGACGCCTCCGGCCCCTTGTCCTTTATGGATGTCTGGGACGCCATGTGCCGCACCATCATGTCCGCAGGCTCCCGCCGCGGTGCGATGATGGCGACAATGCGCTGCGATCACCCCGATATCGAAGCCTTCATCACCGCAAAATCCGATCCCGCCCGCCTGCGCATGTTCAACATGTCTGTTCTGGTCACCGACCCCTTCATGGAAGCCGTGAAGGCGGATGGCTCCTGGGAGCTGATCTTTGACGGCAAGGTCTATCAGACCGTGCAGGCGCGTGACCTGTGGAACAAGATCATGCAGGCGACCTATGATTATGCCGAACCGGGCGTGATCTTTATCGATCGCATCAACAAGGCCAACAACCTGTCCTACGTGGAACAGATCGCAGCCACCAACCCTTGTGGCGAACAGCCCCTGCCCCCGTATGGCGCGTGTCTTCTGGGCTCCATCAACCTGGCGCGTCTGGTCAAGAACCCGTTCGAGAAAGAGTCCGAGCTGGACCCGGAAGGCCTGAAAGAGCTGGTCGCCACCGCCGTGCGGATGATGGACAATGTTGTTGACGTGTCCAAATTCCCACTCGAAGCCCAAGCGCAGGAAGCGCAGAACAAGCGCCGTATCGGTCTTGGGGTGACGGGTCTGGCGGATGCGCTGCTGATGCTTGGCCTGCGTTATGGTTCGGACGAAGCCGCGCGTCAGACCGAGGAGTGGCTGCACGCGATCGCCCGCGCGGCCTATCTGGCGTCGGTGGAGCTCGCCAAGGAAAAAGGGGCGTTCCCATTGTTTGATGCCGAAGCCTATCTGGCGTCCGGCAACATGATGAACATGGACGAGGACGTGCGCGACGCCATCCGCGAACACGGGATCCGCAACGCGCTGCTGACCTCCATCGCACCCACCGGCACGATTTCCCTGTATGCAGGCAACGTGTCGTCCGGCATCGAACCGGTCTTTGCCTACGCCTACACCCGCAAGGTCCTGCAAAAAGACGGCAGCCGCACCGAGGAAGAAGTCGTCGACTACGCAGTGCAGATGTACCGCGAGAAATTCGGCGCGGATGCTGAGCTGCCCGACTACTTCGTGAACGCGCAGACGCTGACCCCGGCAGAGCATGTCAAAATGCAGGCAGCCGCACAGAAATGGATCGACTCGTCGATCTCCAAGACCATCAACTGCCCCGAAGACATTTCCTTTGACAGCTTCAAGGATGTCTACATGCAGGCCTGGGATCTTGGCTGCAAAGGCTGCACCACCTACCGCCCGAACGACGTGACCGGATCTGTCCTTTCCGTGAGCGAAAGCGCGGACACTGCACCTGGTGAAACCGCCGATGCCCCGCATGAGGCAGATGTCAGCGAAACCGGTGCGGCCGAGGTCGTGTACATGTCAGAGCCGCTGGATCGTCCCCAGTCGCTGGAAGGTCATACCTACAAACTGAAGTGGCCCGACAGCGAACACGCGATTTACCTCACCATCAACGACATCATCATCAATGGTCATCGTCGTCCCTTCGAGGTGTTCATCAACTCCAAGAACATGGAGCACTACGCTTGGACGCTGGCCCTCACACGGATGATTTCCGCCGTGTTCCGCCGCGGTGGCGATGTCTCCTTCGTGGTCGAAGAGCTGAAAGCGGTCTTTGATCCCCGTGGTGGTGCTTGGGTGCAGGGTAAATACATCCCCTCCATCCTGGCCGCGATTGGTGGCGTGATCGAAACCCACATGGTGGCGACGGGCTTCCTTGAAGGCGAAGGGATGGGTCTGAAATCGGACCCCAAAGCAGCCGTTGTCTCCCTGAACACACCGCGCGGCAAACCCTGCCCGAGCTGTGGTCAGTTCGACATGCAAATGGTCGAAGGCTGCATGACCTGCCGCAGCTGCGGCCACTCCAAATGCGGCTGATCCTTCGGGACAATCAGGTGCACTGTCGTGTGAAAGCTCGCATCAGTTTGAAATTTGACCAGCTTAAACTGCAATTTTGACCACTAAAAGTTTGCCACCGCCCTCAAAGGGGCGGTGGCTCTCTATTTTTTGGGATGTGTCGTGATGAGTTGAGTGGCTTCACATCAAGTCTTCGTAGCCTCGCAAGGCTCAGCTAAACTCAGATAGTTGAAGCGTTGCTTCAGAGTTTATCAAACACCGATCCAAGCCGAGGAGCGAACAATCGCTCATAAGTTTTCAACAAATAGGCGTCGGTCATGCCTGCTACAAAGTCACATATCACCCTCAGGCCATCGCCTTCTGCTTCATACTTTTTGAACGTGTCTGTCGGTAGCAAGCGCTTTGGGTCGGATTGAAGGGCTTCAAAAACGGAAACGACCATGCTTTGTCCCTTGAACTGGCTTTGTTGCACAAATGGTGAGATGGATTCACTGTTTGAATCCAGTGGGGTAGC
>NZ_CVRM01000003.1 GCF_001258055.1 Phaeobacter italicus
TTCTCAGTGACAATTTATAGGGCTACCGGGTCAGTTCTCAGTGACAATCAACACTTCAGCCTCTTGGCCTCAGACACTTCCATGCCGCCATACTTCGAACGCCATTTGTAGAAAGTGCCATCGCCCCCTCTCGGGACATTGCTGTGCAATGCCCTGCCGGGCGGTGGATGCCGTGCTTCCGGCACAGTTCCTTCGCCCCCATTCCGGCTTGGTGTTCCTTCAGGATGCCAATGATCGGCTCTTCGCTGAAACGGCTTTTCCGCATCGTCTGTCTCCTCGCTTGGAGAACAGGCTAACTTCAAATCGCGGACTTTTCAGGGGAGCACGTCACGCCTTGCTTGGTGGATCAGGCATGTTCACAGTGTGATATGGGATGCCTCCAAAGGTCCTCGCCGGGGCGAAGGTTGAAAACTCATGCTGTCAGCAACATTACAAAAGAAGGCTGAACCAATTTCGACAATCTAGCTGAAATTTGGGTTTCGCACGTTCCATTTATGTTCATGATTTGTCCTGGGAAATTCTCAAGTCAGGTGGCTGGAATTATTCAGTTTTCGCGCGCCTTGAAAACCGTTGAACGTGAGAGTGTTCCCAGGGTTCGAATCACTGTCTCCCCGCCACTCAACTTTCAAACGTGATGAACTGCCGCCTGATCTGTGCCTGGGCCGCCTGTGTCTGGCCTGTAGGGCTGCCGTGCTGGGGCGAGCGGGGTTTGGCGTCCGTGCGAGGTCTTACTGGTCGGTCTTGCGTCGGCGCAGCTCTGATCCGAACCTGTCGGTAAAGATCCGCAACAGATCTGTTTCGAATTTCCGGGTCGAAATCGGGTGGTCGTGCTGGATCGCAAAATGCCCGATGGCCTTGCCGGAATGGTCGTCAATTCGCACGCCAAGATATGAATCCAACCCTTCTGCCCTGAAATGCGGCTGCATGGGAAAAGCATCCGCCAGGCCCGTCTGAAGCCGGAACTCCTGTGCGGAGGCAAGGTGTTCGCAGGGCGTGCCCTCATAGGGGACGGCTTGGCCTTCCAGTTCAGAGACGAGTGTCCCGCCATTGCAGTAGGCCAGAATGTTGAAATGCTGGTCACTGACGGGCGAGCATTCCGCAACAAACACCGTGCGGGCTTTGAACGCCTGCTGCATCTGTTGGGCAATGAGCCGGAAAATACCGGTTGAGCCCGGCTCTTCGCTACCACGCGCCAAAGCCGCCAGAATACGCGTGGCATGCAGGTTCTCCAACTCGCTCGCCAGCCGTTTGGAATAATCGGCGATGACATCAAGGATTGGCTGGGTTTCTGCGTCAGTGGTTTCATGACGCCAGGCAAGTTGAACAAGCCCTGCGATTTCGCCGTGCTGGCTCAGGAGCGGGACGCCTGCATAGCTGCGGATGCCTTGCTCCTGAAAAAAGTCGTCCTTGGGGTAGGCGCTTTGCGCGTTTCCGTGAACGACAACAGGATTTGCCCCTTTGATGACTTCGAAACAGGGGGTGACGCAGGCATCATATTCGAAATCAGCCAGATCGGTTTCATCCATCTGGCCTGCCAGAACGTGAATGCGTTCCTCTTCCATGATGCGCAATTCGCTGATGGCGACCATATCGACATCGACCGCATCTTTGAGAGTGACGACAAAGGCCCTCAGAAACTCAGGGCCGACCGTACTCGACAGAAGCTCTGACTCGCTTGAAAACCCATCTTCAAAAACAGAACCGGGCTGTGGAACCGGAAACGGATCGGTATCGTCTTGCTTACTCACTATAGGCCCCATTTTCTTGCGCCGGTGTCCGAGCGTCACTTGTACGGGTCGTTGGGCAGCCATGTCACAACAAGCGTGAACGCTTGAACTTTGCTTTAATACACGAGCCTTGGTCAACCTTTCGTAAACAGGGGCACTGTCCGTTTGGGGCTCAGCTCCGGCGCATGAGGTAGATGTCCATCAGCCAGCCATGCTCTGCCCGCGCCTTGGCTCGGGTCTCGATGATCTGCGCGCCGACCTCGCCAAGGGGGCCAGCGATCGAGATCTCGTTCTCCATGCCCGCATAGGCCGTCCACCAGATCGTGATGCCCTCGGGGGCAAGGGACTGGAACGAACAGGCCCCATCCAGCATGACCACGACGGTATCGGCACTGGCAGGCCAGCCACCATCGCGCAGCTGCCTGCCGGTGGTGATGGTGAAGGGGCCGTTGATTTCATTGATCGGAATCGCATGTGCGGCTGTCAGCGCCTGGATAGAGGTGATGCCGGGGATGACGTTCAGCCGGATATCAGCGCGCGCCTTCAGGCGCTCTGCGATGCGCATGGTGCTGTCATAAAGCGATGGATCCCCCCAGACGAGAAAACCCACGCGCCCGCCCTCTGGCAGGTTGGCACAGATGGCCTGCCACCAGATCGCGGCAATTGCGTCATGCCAGTCATCGACCCGCTGGCGATAATCCTGCGTTGCTTCATCTCGCACCGGCAGGTCGAACTCGACAATCCGGGGCGGGGTGGCACAGCCGTCCAATGCGCGCGCGCAAATGTCATGGCGCAGCCCCGCCAGATCGTCCTTGCCCGCGCCCTTGTTGGGGATCAGGATCAGATCCTGCGCCGCCAGGGCCTGCACCGCCTGCAGCGTCAGATGCTGCGGGTTGCCGGTGCCGATACCGATCAGGGTGAGGTCAATCATGGCGGGTCTTTCTTGTAACTTGGGTCGGGCCGGTGGTCCGCAGGTGGGGCGCGATGGCCGGATCAGCCGTGCGGCAGATCCTGATCTGCCAGCGGACCATATAGGATCAGCACAGGGGCCGTGGTCTCCATCTTGCGCAGGACGGTGGGCAGCTCGCCCACGGTATGGCAATGCAGCGACTGTTCGGGCGTCGACACCCCAAGCGCTACCAGCGCATGGGTCTGTGGGGGCAAACCCGCCTCCAGCAGTTTTTCCGCCAGCGACGCAAAGGTGCGTTTGCCCATATAGACCACGGTGGTCGCATCCGGATCGGCCAGCGCAGCGAGGTTCAGCTGATCGGGCAGACCGCCGGTGACATCGTGGCCGGTGATGAACTGCAGGCGCCGCGCCGTCAGACGGCGGGTCAGCGGGATATTCGCCGCCGCCGCCGCAGCAGAGGCCGCCGTCACACCGGGTACGATCTCAAACGGGATGCCCGCCTTGCGCAGGGCGGTGATTTCTTCTTCCAACCGGCCAAAGACACCGGAATCGCCGGATTTCAGCCGCACCACATGCAGGCCGCTTTGGGCATAATCCACCAGGAGCTGGCTCACGTGGTCCTGTTTGGGAGAGGGGCGGCCGGCCCGCTTGCCGACGCCCACCAGATCCGCATCCGCGCGCGCGTGGCTCAGGATCGGGCCGGCAGACAAATCGTCAAACAGCACCGCATCCGCCGCCTCCAGGCGTTTCACGGCCTTCACGGTCAGCAGTTCCGGATCGCCGGGACCAGAGGACACAAAGGAGACAAAACCGCTCATGCGCGCTCTCCGGTGATCAGGTGGAAGAACGTGCCAGTGACATGGCCCTTGATAGAGCCGGTCTCGGGCACCGGGTTGCCGTCGGCGTCCATGACATTGGCCAGGGGCGCGTCGGGTTCTTCCAGGATGGTGGAATAATGGAACTCATGGCCGCGCAGGGCGGTGCCGGCCTCAAAGCCCGGCATCCCCGCCTGAAGAATGGCGCGGCGGTAGCCAAGGTGGAACTTGCGCTTTTCATAGGACGTGACCAGCCCCAGAAGGCCCAGCATCTGGTGGCGGTTGCCCTCCTTGTCGATCAGCGCCTCGCCGAGGGCCATGTAGCCGCCGCATTCGCCATGCACGGGCTTGGTCTCGGCGTGTTTGCGCACACCGGCGCGGAAGGTCTCTGCCGCCGCCAGTGTCCCGCCATGCAGTTCCGGGTAGCCACCGGGCAGCCAGACCAGATCGGCGTCCGCCGCCGGGGCCTCGTCTGCGAGCGGCGAGAACGGCAGGATCTCTGCCCCCGCCGCGCGCCAGCCGCTCAGCAGATGCGGGTAGGTAAAGGAAAACGCCGCATCGCGCGCCAGCGCAATCCGCTGCGCGGGCGGTTTGGGCAGGCTGGCCGGGGCGGGCGCCTGACCCGCCAGCGCTGCGGCCTTGATCGCCTCCAGATCCACATGCGCGCGCAGGAATTCGGCATAGCCTGCAATGGCCGCCTCAAGGTCGGGATGTTCCACCGCCTGAATAAGGCCCAGATGCCGCTCCGGCAGGGCCAGATCGCCACGCCGGGGCAGGGAGCCCAGCACCTTGATGCCGGCTTTTTCCATGCCAAGGCGCGTCAGCCGCTCGTGACGCGGGCTGGCAACCCGGTTCAGGATGACACCCGCAAAGGGCAGTTCGGGATCGTAATTCTTGAACCCCAGCGCGGTGGCCGCAGCCGACTGCGCCTGACCGCCCACATCGACAACCAGCACAACGGGCCAGCCCATCCGCTTGGCCGTCTCGGCAGAAGAGCCAAAGCCCGACTGCCCGCGCGTTGCCACACCGTCATAAAGCCCCATGGAGCCTTCGCCGACGCAGATTTCTGCGCCCGCCGACTGGGCCGTGACCGCATCCAGCAACCCGCCATCCATCGCCCAGGTATCAAGGTTGAAGCTGGGGCGCTTCGCGGCCGCCAAATGAAACGCCGGGTCGATGTAATCCGGCCCGCTCTTGTAGGGTTGTACGGTCAGCCCGTCCTCTGCCAGCGCCCGCAACAGGCCCAGCATCACGGTGGTCTTGCCGGTGCCCGAAGAGGGCGCCGAGATCATCAGGCCAGGAGGGTTCAGGTCGGTCATGGCCTCAGTCATCGCCGTGGCTCCAGCTCGACCAGGGGCTGTCCGCAGTCTGCGGCCGGTAGCGGCGGTCGTAGTCGGTGGAATAGAGACAGCTTTCGTCAAAACCCTCGCCCTTCAACACCGGCCCCACCAGAATGAGGGCCGTGCGGGAGATTTTCTCGTCCAGCGTGTCCTTAAGTGTCTCCAGGGTGGCGCGGTGGATCTGTTGATCCGGCCAGCTGGCGCGGTAAACCACCGCCACCGGGCAGTCCGCGCCATAATGCGGCGTCAGGCTCTCGACCACATGGTCCAGATTGCCGATCGACAAGTGGATCGCCAGCGTGGCGCCCGTGCGCGCGAAGTTCTCCAGCGATTCACCTTCCGGCATCGAGGATGCGCGCCCCGGCGTGCGGGTCAGCACCACCGACTGGCCCAGACCCGGTAGGGTCAGCTCGGTCCCCAGCGCCGCAGCTGCCGCAGCAAAGGACGGCACACCGGGGGTGACGCTGACCGGGATGCCCTCGGCCTTCAGGCGGCGCAGCTGCTCGCCCATCGCGGACCACACCGACAGGTCGCCGGAATGCAGCCGCGCCACGTCCTGACCTGCCTCATGCGCTGTCTTGATCTCGGCCACGATGGCATCCAGATCCATCGCCGCGGTGTTCACGATTTTGGCGTCTGCCGGGCAGTGGCTCAGGATTTCCTCCGGCACCAGAGAGCCCGCATAGAGGCACACCGGGCAGGACGCGATGATGTCGCGCCCGCGCAGGGTCAGAAGGTCGGCAGCGCCCGGTCCGGCGCCAATGAAGTGAACGGTCATGGCTCAAGTCTTTCTGCTATGGCCGCGGTGGCAAGCCCATCCGCGGTGACAACTCTGGGGGCAAGAAGGCGCGCACGTGCGCCCGTTGCCCCATGGCGCGCACCCGCCAGCGCCGCGGCTTCCGCCAGCGACCCGGTGCCGAACCGCGCCTTGATCCTGGGTGAGCACGTCAATGTCTGCTCCCCGGCAATATCTGTTTCCTGCAAGGCAATCACCCGCAAACCGCTGAGGCGGGCGAATTCCTGCATGGCAGGTGCATCGGCCTTGGCCGCGATGGAGGCGACGGCATCCACGCCCTGATCGCACAACGCCAGCGCCGCTGCGATATCGGCTGCTGTGGCCGCCTCGCGAAATCCGATGCCCGCCACTTTCATCGCGTGACGCTCCACTGAATGACAGGCCGCGCCCGTCGCCAGTCGCGCATCGACCCCAGCGGGCCTGCTTCGGCAATCTCGGCCTTCAGCAGATGCCCGCCGCGCGCCGCATGGGCCTGCATCAGCAGTGTTTCGGTTTCCAGCGTGACGCCATTGGCCACCAGCCGCGTGCCTGCG
The DNA here is from genome assembly GCF_001258055.1 of Phaeobacter italicus. Classification (GTDB taxonomy): domain Bacteria; phylum Pseudomonadota; class Alphaproteobacteria; order Rhodobacterales; family Rhodobacteraceae; genus Phaeobacter; species Phaeobacter italicus. The sequence continues at coordinate 6,122 of NZ_CVRM01000003.1, forward strand.
GGCAGGATGTCCCACAGATGATCCAGCAACGCCTGCGAGCCGCCGCCGCCGATGAACACACAGTCAGGCAGGGGCTGGCCCTGCAGCACATCCGGCGCCTTGCCCAGCACGGCCTGCATCCGGTGATCCAGACCAAAGGCCGCCGCATTGGCGCGGATGTTTTCCAACCGGCTTTCGCGCGGCTCAAAGGTGATGGCCCGTGCGCCGCGTGCCGCCAGACACCACTCGACCGAGACCGAGCCAGAGCCGCCGCCAATGTCCCACAGCAGCTCGCCCGCGCGCGGCGCCAGTGCCGACAAGGTCAGCGCCCGAATGGGGCGTTTGGTGATCTGCCCGTCGCTGGCAAAGAGATCATCCGCCAGCCCGGACGCCTGCGGCAGGCCCTTGCTGCCCGCCGCCTCAACTGCGACGGCAACAGGCGCCTGAATGCTCTGCAAATCAAACCCCTCGGCAGTGGCGAAACGCACCCGCTGGCGTGGCCCGCCGAGGCACTCCATCACGGTCAGCGTTGAGGCACCAAACCCCTCGGCGGTCAGCCACGCCGCCAGCTCCGCAGGCGCGTCACCGTCACGCATGGTGCAAATCACCCGTGTCCCGTTGCCAAGCAGCGCGCGCAGCCGCGCATAAGGCGCCGCGTGCAGGCCAAGGCACAGCACCTCTTCCAGCTTCCAGGCCAGATGGTTGGCCGCCAGCGCAAAGGTCGACGGCACCGGATGGGACAGCCACTCGCCATCCTCCAGATGCCGCGCCAACGATCCGCCCGCGCCATGCCAGAACGGGTCGCCCGAGGCCAGAACAACGACGCGGCGACCGCGCGCAGCCAGCACAGGTTCAATGGAAAACGGCACCGGCCAGGGTTGGCCCTTGCTGCCGGCATCCACCAACTCCAGATGCCGCGGACCGCCGAAAATCACCTCCGCCTCAGCGAGCGCCTTCCGGCTTGCATCGCCCAAGCCTTCCAGTCCATCTTCCGCCAGACCAACGATCGTAAGCCAGTGTTTGGAAAGGCCATCAGACATGACACGCATCCTCCTGCTGGGCGGCACAACCGAAGCCTCGACGCTGGCCAAGACCTTGGCCGAGGCGGGTCTGGATGCGGTGTTTTCCTACGCGGGCCGCACGGCCAAGCCCGTCAGCCAGCCGCTGCCGACGCGCATCGGCGGCTTTGGTGGCGTGGAAGGGCTCGCAGCTTACCTGAAGACCGAAAGCATCACCCATGTGGTCGACGCCACCCATCCCTTTGCAGCACAGATGAGCACCAACGCAGTGCAGGCCTGCGCGGCGGCGGGGGTGGCGCTTTGTGCCTTTGAACGTCCGGCCTGGCAGGCGGGTGAAGGCGACCACTGGCTGCATGTGGACAGTATCGACGCTGCCGTTGACGCGTTGCCAGATGCGCCCGCACGGGTGTTTCTGGCCATCGGCAAACAGAACCTCACCCAATTCGCCGCCAAACCCCAGCACCATTACCTGCTGCGGCTGGTGGATGAACCAGACGCGCCCCTGCCGTTGCCGCACACAACGGTCGAGATTGCCCGTGGCCCGTTTGACGTTGCGGGCGACAGCGCGCTGATGCAGCGCCACGCCGTCACCCATGTCGTGGCCAAGAACGCAGGCGGCGCGGGGGCCGCGGCCAAGCTCACAGCCGCGCGCAGCCTGAACCTGCCGGTCATCATGATCGGCAGACCCGAGGTGCCCGCCCCAGCAGGGCAGCGCCCCATCAAGGGCAGCGTGGCAGAGGTGATGGCCTGGCTGTCGCATCCCGCAGATTAATCCTCGGCTGCGTAGCGGGGCGTATAGACGTAGTTGCCCACCCGCCGCGTGTCACGGTTGCCGACAATCACCACGGTGCGCATGTCCGCCATCTCGGGCGTTGCGTCATTTAGGGGCACCGTCAACAGTTCCTGCCCCGGTTTGGTCACGTCGCGGGCAAAGGTGATCAGCGTGTCCGCGCCACAGGCCTCGCGCAGGATGTCCAATGCGCGGGCAAACTGATGCGGGCGCGACTTGGAGCGCGGGTTGTAGAACGCCATCGCCAGACCGGCCTCACCAACCAGCTGCAGGCGCTTTTCGATCAGGCTCCAGGGCTTCAGGTTGTCGCTGAGGTTGATAGCAGCAAAGTCATGCCCCAAGGGCGCGCCGATGGCGGCGGCAGCGGCCAGCATGGCGGTGATGCCGGGCAGCACCTTGATGTCGAGATTCAGCCAGTCCGGGTGGCTTTCCGCATTGTTTTCCAACGCCTCGAACACGGCAGAGGCCATTGCGAACACCCCCGGATCACCGGAGGACACCACAACAACCCGTTTGCCTTCAGCCGCCATTTCCAGTGCATGGGTGGCGCGGTCGACCTCAACCCGGTTGTCTGTGGCATGCAGGGTCAGGCCGTCGCGGGGCGCGATGCGTTTGACATAGGGAATATAGCCAACGATATCGGTGGCGTCGGCGATGGCGTCGCGCACTTCCTGTGTGACCAGCGCCTCGTTGCCGGGGCCAAGGCCCGCGATCACGACCCAGCCGTTTCCTGTGTTGCTCATGGCCGGCGCCCCTGTCCGTGAACCAATACGATGGAGAAGTAAGGCACCTCGCCTTCGATCTCCGACAGTTTCTGCACGGTCTGGCCGGGCATGGTGCCGCGTTCCACGAGCCAGGCGTCATCGGCGCGGCCCGCCCGCTCCAGCGCGCGGCGCAGCTTGGGCAGGTTGCGGCCGATCTTCATGACCACCAGCGCATCGGTTTCGGCGGCGCGCTTGGCCAGCTCATCCTCGCTGAGGGTCGCCATCGCCACGGTCAGCACATCATCGCCCCAAGTGATCGGCTGGCCAGAGGCGGTCCAGCAGCCGGACATGCCGGTGATGCCGGGAATGATCTCTTGTTCGGCACGGCCCTGCAGGCGGGTGTAGAGATGCATGTAAGACCCATAAAGGAACGGGTCGCCCTCACACAGCACCACCACGTCCTCTGTCTGCGCGATCTCGGCCAGCGTGTCGGCCCATTGGTCATAGAACGCCGCCAGCACCCGGTTGTATTCGGGGTCGGAGAAGTGGATTTCGGTGGTGACCGGATATTCCATCGCGTGTTCGGTGACGCCCTCGGCCAGCATGCCCTCGACAATGGCACGGGCCTGACCCTTGCGGCCGGCCTTGCGGAAATAGGCGATGTGACGCGCGCCGGAAATCATCCGGTGCGAGCGGACGCTCATCAGATCGGGATCACCGGGCCCAAGCCCCGCGCAGATCACTTTGCCCTTGGACATGGTCATCTCTTACTCTTTCCAGCTCGCCAGCGCGTTCACCGCCGCAACGGTGATGGCAGAGCCGCCAAGGCGGCCTTTCACGATCATCGACGGCACGGGGAGGTCTTCCATCAGCGCGTCCTTGGATTCCATTGCACCGACAAAGCCCACAGGGCAGCCGATGATGGCGGCAGGGCGCGGGCAGGACGGATCCTTCAGCATGTTCAGCAGGTGGAACAGCGCGGTGGGGGCGTTGCCGATCGCCACGACAGAGCCTTCCAGTTTCGGGCGCCACAGTTCAAGTGCTGCGGCAGAGCGGGTGTTGGACATCTCCTTGGCCATCTCCGGCACCTTCGGGTCGCGTAGGGTGCAGATTACCTCGTTATCCGCAGGCAGGCGCGGGCGGGTGATGCCCTCGCTGACCATGTAGGCATCACACAGGATCGGTGCGCCGTTGGCGAGTGCTGCGCGGGCGGTCTCGGCCATGCCCTCGGAAAAGCGCACGTGCTCTTCCAGCCCCACCATGCCGGCAGCATGGATCATGCGCACGACGACGCTTTCCTCGTCCTTGTTAAAGCGCGCCAGATCGGCCTCGCGGCGGATGGTGGCAAAGCTTTCGGCGTAGATCGCGGCGCCATTGGTTTCATAGGTGTGGAGCATGTCAGCTGCCCTCTGTCAGTAGGTCGGGAGCGGCGCGCAACGCGTCGGCGCTCAGGGAGGTGTTTAGCGGGTGATCGGCGGCAGTGCCATTGCGGATCAGATCGAATGTGTCCTCGTCGGTGGCCGTCAGGACCAGATCGGCGGGGCGGGGATGGGCGCAGCCCTTGGCGCAGCCTGACAGGTGCAGATGCTGGCCCATTGGCACCGATGGGGCCAGATCGCGGGCCAGATCGCGCGTCACCGCGCGCGCCTGCGGGCACCCGGGGGCTCCGGTGCAGGCGCTCACGCGCAGGCGGGGATCTGTTGCATCAAGGATCAGGCCGGGCAGGGGCGGAAGGTTGCGCGTGCCTTCGACCAGCAGCATCCGCCAGGGGGTCAGCCGCAGCGCGCCGTGATCGGCCAGCGCAGCCAGTGTTGTTGCAGGCATCTGGCCGAACTCCAGCGCCACCAACAGGCCAGATGCGGTCTGGCCGGGATGCTGTGTCTCCCCTTGGGGAGCAATTGGGGCGGGGGCTACATGCGCTGTCGGTCGTGCCCGGCGCGCAAGGAGCTGGTGCATTCTGCCACGGCCCTCTGGCGCGCCGCCCTGATCAAGGAACCAGCGGGCAAGGGCAAGCGCCTCGCCAGCGGCATTCCTTGCCGTGACGGGCAGGCCGCTGTCGGCACCATCAGCCCGCAGGATCAGGGTGCTGCCAGAACGTTCGATGCGGACATCGGCAGCGGTATCCTGCAGGACGGGCGTTTCGCCACAGTCGATGGCAAATCCGAACTTGCCCGGCAGGTCCAGATCTTCGGCCCGGCGCAGGGCCTGCGCCAGATCCTCTGCGATCTGATGGCTGTCGTCGCCCGCACGCCAGAACGGGGTGAGCGTGATGTTGCGGCGCGCCTCTGCGCCTGCGTCCTCATCCACCAGCCCCAAAGCGCGCAGCCCGTCGATCAGTGCTGCGTGGGCGTCTTCGCGAATGCCGCGCAGCTGCAGGTTTGCGCGCGCCGAGATATCCACCAGACCGGAACCATGCGCCTGAGACAGATCCGCCAGACCACGCGCCTGTTCAGGGCTGAGCCGTCCCAGAGGCGCACGCACCCGCACCACCAGACCGTCGCCCGACATCATCGGGCGCAGCGCGCCGGGGCACCAGCCATAGACCTTGGGTGTGGCGGCGGTGCTCACGCGGCGCCCTCCAGCTCGGCCATGATCGAATTGCGCCTTGTGCTCCACAGGCCCGCCTCAAACAGAGCGCGGAACCGATCGCGCATCGCGGCGAGCGCCTCGGGGTTTTCGCGCTCCATGAACTCCACCAGATCGTCACGGCCAAGGGTGGCCTCGAAATAGAGATCAAAGAGATGCGGCTGCACCACCTGTGCCAGATGGGCAAAGGCCGCCATGTGATCGAGCGTGGCGGCGATTTCCGCCGCGCCACGGAACCCGTGGTTCATCATCGACGTGGCCCAGTCCGGATTGGCGGCACGGGCGCGGGTCACGCGGGCGATCTCCTCGCCCAGGGAACGCGCCTGCGGCCGGTCGGGCCGGGTGGCGTCCATATGATAAAGCGCGGGCGCGGACTGTCCCAGACGGGCCATGGCTGCGGCAAAACCCGCCTCATGGGCGGCATAGTCGGAGGCCACCAGCAGATCGGTTTCCGGCAGATCCTGAAGGTGCACAAAACTGTCTGCGCCCTGCAGACGTGCCTCCAGCGCGTCGCGGGCGTCGTGGATTTCACCCTTGGCATCAATCGCGTGGGACGAGGCATTGATCCATGCCTCGCCTGCTGCGCGACGGGCTTCATCGGAATACTCATCCAGATGCGGATTCATCGACAGGCCGTATTGGCCGGGCTTGGGGCCAAAGACGCGCGGGGTCTGGGTCAGGTAGGGATTGTCGCCCGTGCTTTCCTCGCGCGCCGCCAGTGCCGCGGCGGCGGCCTCGAACATCTGGGCAAGACCGGGAAAGACATCGCGGAAGAGGCCGGACACCCGCAGGGTGACATCAATGCGCGGGCGGTTCAGCATGGAGAGCGGCAGCACCTCGAAGCCAGAGACCCGTTCGGAATTTTCGTCCCACTTTGGCGCAAGTCCCGCGAGGTGCAGCGCCATGGCGAATTCTTCGCCTGCGGTGCGCATGGTGGCAGAGCCCCAGAGGTCGATCACCAACCCCTTGGGCCAGTCTCCGTGATCCTGAAGATGGCGGCGCAGCAGCTCTTCGGCCAGTTTGACACCTTGGGTATGCGCCGCGCGCGACGGCACCGCGCGGGGGTCCGTGGTAAAGAGGTTGCGCCCCGTGGGCATCACGTCAGCGCGGCCCCGGAAGGGAGAGCCGGACGGGCCGGGAGAGACCATCTGGCCATTGAGCGCAGCAATCAGCCCGGCGCGTTCCTCTGCCCCGCACTGACCGGTGCCAAAGATGTGCAAGCCCTCGCCATATTGGCTTTCCTTGATGTCGCAGACAAAGGCGTCGATCCGCGTGATCGCCTCGGCAGCACAGCTGTCCGGCGTGAGCCCCAGATCGGCCTCGACCCCGGTGCCCTGCGCCTCGGCGCGGATGTCATCGATCAGCCGGTCGCGGCGGGCGGGGTCCAGCCCGTCGGCGGTGGAATATTCATCCAGCAGGCTTTCGAGCCGGGTCATCCCCTCGGGCAGGTTGGTCTGCGCCAGCGGTGGCGGCAGGTGGCCAAGGGTGATGGCGCCGATGCGGCGCTTGGCCTGGGCGGCCTCGCCGGGGTCGTTCACGATGAACGGATAGGCAACCGGCAGCGGGCCGGTCAGCACCTCGGGCCAGCATTGCTCTGACAGGGCAACGGCCTTGCCGGGCAGCCATTCCAGCGTGCCGTGGGCCCCGATATGCACAAGGGCGTCGGCCTGGCTTTGCAGCCACAGATAAAACGCCACATAGGCATGGCGCGGGGTGCGGTCGAGATCGTGGTAATCATCGACGCGGGTTTTCACCTCGCCCCGTTCAGGTTGCAGCGCGACCAGCGCGTTGCCAGCGCGCAGGGCCTTGAAGTGGAAGGCGCCATCGCGGCAGTCCTTGTCTTCCTCCGGGGTGCCCCATGCCTCGCTCAGCGTGGCCTGCAGATCCTGCGGCAGCGCGGCAAGCGCGCTCTTGTAGGTCGCAAGCGGCAGCTGCAGGGTTTCCTCCATCAGACGCAGGCCCGTGTTCTCGAGCGCGTCCACACGATAGCCTTGATCTGCGAGCTCTTGCAGGATCACATCGCAGGAGGCCAGCGCATCCAGTCCGACCGCATGGGCAAGGTTGTGATCGCGCCCCGGATAGGTCGACAGCACCAGCGCCAGCCGCTTGTCGCTGTTGCGCAGTCTGGCCAGACGCAGCCAGCCTTCAACCCGGTCGATGGCGGCGCTGATCCGGCCGGCATCGGCACGGTGGCCAAAGCGGGAATATTGCAGGTCCGGGTCTTTCTTGCCGGGTGCCTTGAAGCTCACCAGCCCCGCAAAGATCCGTCCGTCCACTTCGGGCAGAACCACATGCATCGCCAGATCGGCAGGCGACAGGCCCCGGTCCGCCTCGGCCCAGTCTTTCCTGCGCGCGGTGGAAAGCGCGACCTGAAACACGGGGCAGCCGGTGGTGGACAGGGGCGAGGCGCGCCCGTCCATGCCCTGTGCGGAAAAGGCGGTGGCGTTGATGATCGCGGCCGGAGCGATCTCGGGCAGGGTGCTGCGCAGCCAGTCTGCGGCCTCGGGTGCCTTGAGGCTGGCGGCAAACACGCCATAGGCGGCATAGCCCCGCTGACGCAGCTCGCCAATCAGCGCGTCGATCGGGGCCGTATCCGCCGAGGTCAGATAGGACCGGTAGAAACTGACAAGCAGCAGGGGTTTGTCGGGGTGGTTCAGCTCTGCTGCGGGCAGAGCAGGGATCACGCCCTTTTCCGGGTCATACCAACCATGCTGCGGCATGGATTTTGTGCCGATGACAGGCCCCGCATAAAGCCCCGCGGCAAGCGACAGCTGCGCCAAGGCGGCCTGTGCAGCGACCGCGCCGCCCGCATCACAAAGCGCCTGCAGGCGGCGCAGCGTGGAGACCGGCAGGGTCGACAGCTCATCCAGACGCGGATCTTCGCGCCCATCTGCTGGCAGCACCGCCAGCGCCAGCCCCTTGCGGCGGGCCATATCCTGCAATGTGGCAAGCCCATAGGACCAATAGCTTTCGCCACCGATCAACCGCACCAGAATGCCCTTGGCACCCTCCAGCGTCTGTTCGGCATAAACATCCACCGACAGGGGGTGTTTCAGCGCAACCAGATTGGCCAGCCGCAACGACGGCAGCCGATCCTTGCCACGATGCCATCCAGCCGCAAAGGCGCCGAGATCGCTGTCGGAAAAGGACAGCACCACAAGGTCCGCAGGCGTCTGCCCCAGATCCTGTGGTGTATCGGTCTCGTCAAGGCCGTGGCTTTCGCGGAAGACGACGTGCATGGGCTTAGTTCCTGTTGGGATCGCCACGAAGGGCGGCGCCCGTCCCGGCGGGGAGGGCGAGAAGCGCCCGCCCCGTGGTGGGCGGGACGGGCGCTGCCCGGCCTGCCGGCCGGGCGAAGCATCCCAATTTACGCTTCTCTGTCATCATTTCGGCTTACGCCCCCAAGGCCGCGCGGATGGCCGCTTCGTCGATATTGTCGTGCTCGGCAATCACCACCAGCTGGGTGCGCCGGGGCATGTCGCCCCAGGGCTGATCATACTGCGCGCGCAACCGTTCGCCGACGGCCTGAACCAGCATCCGCATCGGTTTTCCTTCCACCGCCACATAGCCTTTGACGCGCAGGATGTTGCGCTCGCGGGCCAGTTTCACGATGGCATCTTGCAATGCTTGCGGATCGGAAACTTCGCCGAGGTCGACCACGATTGTATCAAAATCGTCATGGCTGTGGTCATGGTGGTGGTGATGATCGTGGTCGTGATCGTCGTCGTGGTGGTGATGGTGGTCCTCGTGATGGGAAGGACGCGCATCCAGATCATCCTCTGCGGCAGCCTCAAGACCCAGAATGACGCGTGGGTCGATCACGCCTTCGGACATCGACAGGATCGGCAGCTTGCGGGGGGCTTCGGCCTCGATCACGGCGCGGGCCTTGTCCAGACCATCCTCACCGGCGAGATCGGCCTTGGACAGCAGGATGATGTCCGCACAGGAGATCTGATCCTTGAACAGCTCCGACAGCGGGGTTTCGTGGTCGATGCCTTCGTCTGCTTCTCGCTGGGCCTGCACCGCATCCAGGTCGGTTGCGAACTGACCTCTGGCAACCGCTTCGGCATCTGCCAGCGCAACCACGCCATCAACAGTGATCCGCGAACGGATTGCGGGCCAGTCAAACGCCTTCAAGAGCGGCTTGGGCAGGGCCAGGCCAGAGGTTTCGATCACGATGTGGTCGGGCTTTTCCGGCAGGTCCATCAGCTGTTCGATGGTCGGAATGAAGTCGTCGGCCACGGTGCAGCAGATGCAGCCATTGGCCAGTTCCATGATGTTTTCCGCCGGGCAGTTTTCATCTGCGCAGGATTTCAGGATCTCGCCGTCCACGCCGGCGGTGCCGAATTCATTGACCACCACCGCCAGACGCTTGCCCTGCGGGTTTTGCATCAGATGGCGGATCAGGGTGGTTTTGCCCGCACCAAGAAAGCCGGTGATGACGGTGACGGGGATCTTGTTCAGAGTGCTCATGGATCAATCCTTGGACAAGGAGGGAGGAGTGGGGGCTGCGTCTGCATCCGTCGAGGCCGGTACCGGGGCAGGGGGGATGCGCGCAATCGATTGCTTGCGAAACACCACCGGGCGTTCGCGCCAGGGCACCAGCCCGTCGGTGGTGGCGGCATAGGCGCTGGCGCCTGCAATGATCTCTTCGACATGGGTGTCGGGATCAAGATCGCCGTAGATATAGCTCCAGCGGGCGTCGCCGCCGCTCAGCACCATGGAACAGCCACGGGTGCAGGCCGACAGGCATTCGACGCCGCGCACATTGATGCCCTCTGGCAACTCGGCCTCCTGCAGGGCGGCAAACATGCGCGCACCGGGGCGCGGGGCCTCCGGGTCGGTGACTTCGCCACGACGGCAGGTGGTGCAGATCGTCAGTGTTACCTCGGCCATATGCGCCCTTTTTGGTTGTCGCATCAGGGGGCTCGTGCCAGCGGGGGCACGTCCTGCGCGCCAGTCCCAGCCGGTCGCGGAACACCCCGTCCGCCCGTTGCGTTTCGTCTGCTGGCAGGTCTCCCGGCTTGCGGATGCCAGGGCAGGCCCTGACGGTCATCCCGCCTTCCCGAGCGCTTGTGACACAAGCGTTCTCAGTGGCGTCGGAGACCTCTCCGGTCACGGTCGCGGGGGCGGCTGTGCTTGACCGAACGGACGCTTGTCATGCGCCCAAATGGCTGTCACATTCCCTCTTCGCCTGCCATATGGCAGGAACCAACAAAACCCCCTTGCGCCATCGCCCCCGTCTTTGTCAAGACATGGGGCCAACAGTTAGGAGAGCCCCGTGAGCGACAAGTCTGATACCGACATTTCCGAGGAAGAAGCGGCACGTCACGCCGCCAAGATGGCCAAGAAGAAAGCCGCCCGTGATCGCATGATGCAGAACAAGGACGGCGAGAAGGGTCTGATCATCGTGCACACCGGTCCCGGCAAGGGCAAATCCAGCTCTGGTTTTGGCATGATCATGCGCTGCATCGCCCATGGCATGCCCTCGGCCGTGGTGCAGTTCATCAAGGGGGCCTGGCAGACCGGCGAGCGCACCCTGATCGAAGAGAATTTCTCGGATCTGTGCCAGTTCTATGCGATGGGCGAAGGCTTTACCTGGGAGACCCAGGACAAGGCCCGCGACATCGCCGCCGCCCAGAAGGGCTGGGAAAAGGCCAAGGAGATGATCCGCGACGAGCGCAACACGATGGTCTTGCTGGACGAGATCAACATCGCCCTGCGCTATGACTATATCGACATTGCTGATGTGGTGGACTTCCTCGAAACCGAAAAGCCGCCGATGACCCACGTTGTCCTGACCGGCCGCAACGCGAAGGAAGAGCTGATCGAAATCGCCGATCTGGTGACAGAAATGGGCCAGATCAAACACCCGTTCCGCCAGGGCATCAAAGCCCAGAAAGGCGTCGAATTCTGATCCGCCAGATACGGAGCAGACAGAAAAGCCCCCGCAAGAATTTGTGGGGGCTTTTTGTTAGGGAGTTGCTGGCTCCATCTGATTGTTGAGGCACTCTACGACCTCAACGCGGGCAGGGTGCCGAAGAATTTTGGCGTATTTGTATTTGAAAGGACCGCTGGAGAGGTCCACGATCTGATTGGAAACCCAGTGAGGATCCAGCATCGTGCTCGTGTCTTCACCTGATCCATCCCAGAAGGCTGTGGCAATCCCGGAAGGAGCCACTACAAGAACCTTGCCCAGGTCTGGATCGCGGGCGAGAGAGGCTCCCAACATGCCCATCGCTGCTTTGGTTGCTGAGTAGGCTGGCTCTCGCTCTCGTGGCGTGTATTGGGAACTCGATGAAATCAAGATGACTTTCAGCGGTCCGATGGCCTCTCTTTTCAGTCTCTTAACCAGGAGCATGGGGGCCAGCAGACCCGTGTTGACCATTGTGGCAAGGTCATCGTCTGTCAGATCGTCGATATGTCCGCGTTGCAAATATCCGGCGGCAAAGATCAAAGTGTGCAACTTCCCGATGTCTGCCAGAAGGAGGTCGAGGTCTTGCGCCAGTTGCTTTGGGTCAGCCGAAATGTTGAGCGGCAGGAAGGTGGCTTCTGTCTTCTCAGGTCGCCTACGGCCAGTGATCCAGACGTCGTGGCCTGCGTTGACGTAGTGCTTGGTAAGTTCTGCACCGACCCCGGATGTGCCGCCGATGATGAGAATACGTTTGTGCAAAATGAAATCTCTCGATTGATCGGAAAAGAGGGAGCTGGAAAAAGGCTCGGTTGTGACCACAGCAGTCTGTGAGGTACAGGTCAACGCCCAGAATTGCGCGTCATAGTTGCGTCTGAACCACGTCAGCCCCTCTGACCAAATGTTTCGCGTGCGAAACAATCGGGCAGGGGGGCTGATACTTTTTGTGGGCGTTGCGTGGGGTGCGAACGCATAGGGGTTGGGTGTGTTGCGGCAGCGTTAAGCCGCCGCGCGCGCCAGGCGGCGCTTATGCAGCAGGGCTTGCCAGTTGGGCGCGGATATAGCTGTCGACCGCGGCGCGTTGATCTTCGCTCAGGCGCAGGCCGAGTTTGGTGCGCCGCCACAGGAAGTCTTCGCCCGCGCGCACCCATTCATGCGCGATGGTCCAGTCCAGTTCCCGCGCCGTGATAGTCGCGCCGAAATCCTGCCCCAGATCCGCAGCAGAGGTGGCATCGCCCAGCACGTCCCAGGCTTCGGTGCCATAGGCCCGGATCAGGCGGCGGGTCGCATATGGGCTGAGGAACGGGTAGTCCTGCGCCAGCTTTGCCGTCAGCTTGGCCACGTCACCCACGGCAAAGTCTCCGCCCGGAAGGGCCACGCCTGCCGTCCAGTCATCTTTGATGTCTGGAAAGACGGTGCCGATTTTTTCGAGCGCGGCCTCGGCCAGTTTGCGGTAGGTTGTGATCTTGCCGCCAAACACATTGAGCAGCGGCGCAGCGCTGTCATCCAGCGTCAGCACGTATTCCCGTGTCGCTGCCGTCGCAGAGCTCGCGCCGTCATCATAAAGCGGGCGCACCCCAGAGTAGGTCCAGACGATGTCGTCGCGGCTGATGGGGCTTGCGAAATACTGCGAGGCGAATTTGACCAGATATTCCTGCTCTTCCGGGGTGCAGGTCGGTGCCGTTTCGGGGTCCGGGTGATCGGCGTCGGTGGTGCCGATCAGCGTGTAGTCTTCCTCGTAGGGGATCGCAAAGATGATGCGCCCGTCGGTGCCCTGGAAGAAATAACAGCGCCCGTGGTCAAAGAGCTTGGGCACAACGATATGGCTGCCGCGCACCAGCCGGACGCTTTCGCGGCTGTTCTGGCCGAGCTTCTGACGCAGCACATCGGCCACCCAGGGGCCGCCTGCATTGACCAGCATACGGGCCCGACGTTCAAAGGTCTCCCCGGTTGAGAGATCCTTGAGCGAGATGACCCAGTGATCATCGAGGCGTTGCGCGCCGGTGACCTGCGTGCGGGTCATGATTTCGGCGCCGCGGGCCTCGGCGTCGCGGGCGTTCAGCACCACCAGGCGGGCGTCTTCGACCCAGCAGTCGGAATATTCGAAGGCGGTTTTGAATTTCGGGTCCAGCGGGCGGCCTGCGGGATCTGCCGCCAGGTCGAGCTTCGCGGTGCCCGGCAGGATGCCGCGTTTGCCGAGGCTGTCATAGAGGAACAGACCGAGACGAATGAGCCAGGCGGGACGGCGGCCCTTCATCCAGGGCATGACGGTGGTCAGAAGGCGCGAGGTCGGCGTTTCGCTGTCAAAACGCATGTCCTTGTGAAAGGGCAGCACGAACCGCATCGGCCAGGAAATATGCGGCATGGCTTTTAGCAGGACTTCGCGTTCGATCAGCGCTTCGCGGACCAGGCGGAACTCGAAATACTCCAGATAGCGCAGACCGCCGTGGAACAGTTTGGTGGAGGCCGAGGAGGTGGCCCAGGCGAGGTCTTTCATTTCTGCCAGCGAGACAGAGAGGCCCCGACCGACAGCGTCGCGGGCGATGCCGCAGCCATTGATGCCGCCGCCGATGACAAAGAGATCGGTGATGTGATCTTGAGCGTGTGTATCAGACATTTTCGTCGCTTTCGTTTTCGCGCGTCCAGAGGATTCGCGTGTCTGCGGCCTCTGCCGCGCGGGAGAATTCGGCGGGGACGGGTCGGTCGGTGATGACCACATCCAGATCCGCCACATCGCAGATGCGCACCGGAGCGGCGCGCTCGAACTTGGTGCCGTCGCAGACCAGAATGCGGCTGCGGGCGTTTTTGAGAATGGCGCGGGCGACCGAGACTTCGCGGGCGTCGTGGTCGAGGATGGCACCGTCAGCATCGAGGGCCGAGGCGCCGATGATGGCAAAGTCGACCTTGTAACGGGCAAAGAATTCCACCGCATCTTCGCCCACAATTGCGCCGTCGCTTTTGCGGATCGCGCCGCCCGCCAGGATCAGATCCTTGCTGTCATCTTCCATCATCATGTTGATAATGTTGATATTGTTGGACAGGACGGTCAGGCCGCGGTGACTGGAGAGCGCGCGGGCCACCATCTCGGTCGAGGTGCCGATATTGAGCGCAATGGAGCAGTTTTCAGGGATCACTTCTGCGGCGAGCGCTGCCATCGCGCGTTTGCTGTCTGCGTTCAGGCTGCGGCGTTCGGCGTAGCCACGGTTGGCGGCAGAGGCAATGCGCACAGCGCCCCCGTGGACGCGGCTCAACTGGCCCCGTGCAGAGAGGTCGCGCAGGTCGGTGCGGACCGTCTGAAGTGACACGCCAAAGCGGCGCGCGAGGTCTTCGACCTCGACCCGATCCTGCGTGGTCAACAGGTTCATGATTTCGTTTTGACGGTCGTTTGCGTCCATTGGCTTTCCTTTTCATGGATTGATATAGGTCAGCTTGGGCGTTTTGTCATGTGAAACTTTCGTTTCAGTGTTCAGAGGGCGCAAAAGGAAAGCCGCCCTTTCGTTGAAAAGGCGGCTGACTGGGGGGCAGCGGTGGATATCGGGTCGGCCGGGCGGCTTGGCTCAGCTGAGCGGGATCAGGTGATTGTCCCAGGCGAGATCATGTTGGCGCCGGGGGATGACCCTGTCGGCGTCGATCGCTGCGACAATCCCCTGGCCGCTGGTGATGACAAACCCCGTGTCATCACTGGCAAGACCGCAGACATCGCTCAGCCGGATTTCCTGCACCAATGCGCCTGTGTCACAGTCCGCGATCTGCAGCACGCCACCGCGGGGGGAGGTGACAGCGACGTGGCGGCCATCGCGGGAAAAGGCGACAGAGCCACCATAGCCGTTGAGGTTGCGCAGGCGGGGGTCATCCTCTGCCATCAGGCGGGCGGGTTGGCCGGGGCGGTGCAGGCCGATGATGGGCAGATCCGCGCCCAGATCGCCCTGCCACTGCATCGCAAAGCCGACGGTTCCGTCGTTGCGGATTGCAAGGTGGCGGATGGAGTTGAGGCGCAGCTCCTGAGGCAGTTCCAGCTGGTCGGTGATCTGCCCATCGGCGCCGATATAGGTCAGATTGGGCTGCATCACCGGCAGGTTCAATTTGGCCCGTCCACTGTCCGGGTGTGTCTGGATGCCGCCGTTTGCCACCACAAGCCCCGCCGCGTCGCGACGCAGGCGCATGTCATGGGGACCGATCCCGCCAGAGGAGATATGCCCGATGCGGCGATAGCTGTCCGCGGCATCCCAGATCCCGATCAGGCCGTCGCCCGTGTCATAGGCGTTTTCGGTGGTGAAAAGCCGGCTGCCGTCTTCCGAGAAGGTGCCGTGGCCATAGAAGTGATGACCTACGGGCGGGGTGAGGCGGGCAAGCGGTGCGCCACTGCGGCAGTCGATCACGTCTGCAAACGTGCCGGGGCGGCGGGCAAAGGCAACGGCTTCGGGGCGGCTGGGATGGGCTGTTGCGGCGTGGCCGCGTGCGGGCAGCGGGTGGCGAAACAGGATGTCGCCCGCAGTGTCCAACCCGGCCAAGAAAAAACGGTCATCCGCTGTCTTGCCTGCGGCGAGAAAGGCGGGGTTGCCGGTATCGGCCCAGCTGGCCTGAGGCGCCATGCCCGCTGCCAGGAGCCCCGCGAGAAAGCTGCGGCGAGAGGCGGTGGTCATGACATCAGTCCCCGTCAAGCGAGTTGAAGCCTGCCGTTACCCCAAGGCGCGGGCCAAGCTGGCTTGTGACCAGATCGCGGATGTTGGTCACATCCTGCTGCAGTGTTTCCAGCCGGAAGCGGCGTGCGGGATCACCAACACCTGCCAAAGCGGGATCGTCAAGCTGATCTGCGCGGCTGCGGGCCTTGTCAAAGGCGGCAGTGACCGCGCGAGCAAGGTCTGTGTCACCGGCGGCGAGCGCCTGCGCCAGCGGCTCCATCGCGGCCAGTGTCAGGCGGATATGGCGCAGGCTGCGGGCTGAGCGGCGGGCCTCTGCGCGTTCGGGACGTGGGGCGTCGAAACTGCCGAGGGGGCGGCCAAGGCGCATGTCGCCGAGGATCTGCAAGCCGGTTGTCAGCGATTTGAACAGCTCCTGGCGGACCTCGGCTGTGGTGCGATAGCGGTCGGAAGGCGTGCGCAGCTCGTCTGCGTAGCTGGCGTGCCAGTCGGTGCTGATGGCGGCAGTGGTGCGGGCCATGTCGGTGGTGATCGCCTGCACAAGTGCGCAGGTCTGCGGTGGTGTGGCAAGGCTCATCAGCTCGGGATCATAAAGCAGCTGTTCGAGCGCATAGAACCCGCGCAGGGCGATGGACTGTTTGGCAAATTCCTCGGCGTTGGCCCAGTTGGCCGTGGTGTCCCCATCCGCGAGCAGCGCGCGGCGCAGGGTGCCGGGGATCTTGTTGCGGCTGTCCGGCCAGAACGCCAGCGCAAAGGCGCGGTTGGCGGTTTCACTGGGGCCAAAGCGAAGATGGCTTACGGCGACCCAGGCATCAAAGGCGCTGCCAAATGCGCTGCGCAGGCGGGCGTCGGTGGGGGCGCAGTGGGTTTTTGCCACCTCGGCCAGATCCGCGCTGCGACCTGCGAGCGCGTCAAAGCCGGGCAGGATGTGACCTGACAGGATCCATTCCACCTGCTGATCCGGATGAAGATCTGGCGCGGAGGTTTGCATCTGTTCTGGCAATTCCGCCGGGGATGTCTGTGCAGGCAGGGGCGTAGAAGAGAGCGCCAGGGCAATGCCAAGGGCGCCAGCCAGAGTGTGCAGATGTGTGAGGCAGCGGGGCATTACAGCGACTCCAGAAAACGGATCAGGTCGGCGCGATCTTCGGGCGGCAGGTTCACGACGGTGTCGCGGGCTGCGGCGGCTTCTCCGCCGTGCCACAGGACAGCCTCCAGCAAGGTGCGGGCACGCCCATCATGCAGAAAGCCTGCGCGCGGGTTGACCTGCTGGGTCAGGCCGATCCCCCACAGGGGGGCCGTGCGCCATTCGCGGCCATTGGCGCGGCCGGCCGGGCGGTTGTCGGCAAGCCCGTCGCCCATGTCATGCAGCAACAGATCGCTGTAGGGCCAGATCAGCTGAAAGCTCTGCGCGTCGCGCCCGTCCATGCGGTGGGTGACGAACTTGGGTGTGTGGCAGCTGGTGCACCCTGCGTTGTAGAACTGTTCCTTGCCGCGCAGGACCGCCGGATCCTCGATGGCGCGGCGGGCAGGCACCGCGAGGTTCTGGCTGTAGAAGGTCACCAGATCCATGTTGGGCTGGTCGATTTCTGTCTCGCGGGCATCCTCGCCGCCATGCGGTGCTGCGCGGCAGGCGGTCTGGGCCTCGGTGCAGTCGCCCCAATGGGCCGGGTTGAGCGGGGTGGAAATCCCGATGTCGCCTGCAAAGGCACCCGCGGATTGTTCGTGGATTGTCGGCATGCCGCCCTTGTAGCCGAACCGGCCGAGCATGATCTGCTGGTGTTCCTTGGACCAGACCAGACTGGGGCGGCCAGAAATGCCATCTCCGTCACGGTCTTCGGGATCTGCCAGCGCAAGGATGTCGGCTGCGGGGATCGCCTCCAGCAGGCCAAGCCCGATCATCGTGGGCGCCACGCGGGGCGACAGCATCGCGTCTGCCTGCAACGGGCCATACCCAAGGCTGTCGGCGCTGTAGCTGGGGCGTTGGAGGGTGACGGTTTCCCCACCGTTGAGAGAGATGGTTTCAGCGCTGTAGGTCACCCCCAGCCGATATTCAGCTGGCACGCCGGGGGCCGAAATATCCTGCAGCTGGCCCCCATAGGTGGGTTCCGGCGCGGTGCCGATATAGTCGTGGACCGCCTGCAGCTGCTCTGGCACCGGGCCGGGAACGGACACCCGCAGGAACATGGTGGCTGCGGCATAATCCGGCCCCTCCGGCACGTGGCCGCGCCCGTCCTTGAGGTGGCAGCGCTGGCAGGAGCGTGCGTTGTAAAGCGGCCCGAGCCCGTCAGAGGCGCGGGTCGAGGCCGGGGAGGGCACCCAGACCTTCTTGAACAGGCCATTGCCCAGTTTGAACTCCAGCTCTTCTTCAAAGGTGAGGCCGGCGCTGTGTTGGGAGTAGGCTTCGTCATCCTTGCGGGCGCGGACCGTGGCTGCGCCTGCCGGGCGGGCCTCAAACGGTTCGGGGGCGTCAAATTCCGTCGTAGGGGCGGTGATTGCCTGAATGCGGGCGGTTTCTTCGGCGGTTCGCGGGACAACGGTCAGATGCGGATCGCCGAGCGGAGGCAGCGCGATTGCAGGTGTGGTGGTTCCAGCGGGCTCTGCGGCCAGCAGAGGCTGAGCAGAGAGGGTGGCCGCGGCAAGCAGGGACAGTGCCCCAAGGGCGGTGGCGGAACGGCGGAGCGGGACATCACGCATCATGGTCTATCACTTTTATCTGGCGGGGCAGCGGGCCGGTCAGCCCGGTGTGGGCTGTCGGTCAGTGCCTGGCAACAGGTTGCGCAGCTGCAGCAGGCCAGCGCAACGCAGAACAGCAGGGGCAGCACGGTGCCGCCCCTGCAGAAATCACGGGCTGCGCGGCGGCAGCCGGGGCGGTTTACTGGAAAACCGCGGTGGGGTTGTCGAGACTGTCGGACCCCTCGATGGCGACGCCATCCACGTTCAACAGGCTCACCACGCGCTCGATGGAGCGGGTCTGGTCGATCAGACCGTTCACACCGCCCATGACCAGGGCTTCGCCAGCTTCATTGCCAGCTTCCAGCATCTGATCGTAGGAGAAACCCGCCTCTGCTGCGGTTTTAATGCGGCCAAGGGCCTGCATGGTCTGCGCAAGTTTACCGCGCAACTCGCTGTCGAGCGCGCTGTCCTGTTCTGCCACCAGATCAGAGAGAGAGGCGCCGGACACCAGTTCACCGTTTACCCGAACATATTCGCCCAGATAGACGTTCTGCACGCCCAGACCGTCATAGTAGTGGCTGTTGTGGGTGTTGTCGGAGAAGCAGTCGTGCTCTTCCTCGGGATCGTTCAGCATCAGGCCAAGGCGCATGCGTTCGCCTGCCTGCTCGCCGTAGGACAGAGACCCCATGCCGGTCAGCATGGCGGTGATGCCTGCGTCCTCATCTGCCATCAGGGTGCTGCGCGCCTCGCCTGCGTCGCCCCATTGTGCGGCCATCCATTCCAGATCGGACACCAGGAGATCGGTCGCGGCCTTCAGGTATTCACCGCGGCGGTCACAATGGCCACCGGTGCAGGTCTCGCCAGCGGCAAAGTCGGTCCAGGGGCGATCGCCCGCACCGTGATCGGTGCCGTTCAGATCCTGACCCCAGAGCAGAAATTCGATTGCATGGTAGCCGGTTGCCACATTGGCCTCGACGCCATCTGCTTCGTGCAGGGTGTTTTCCAGCAGCGCCGGAGTGATGGCGCTTGCATCGATGGCCTTGCCGGAGAGTTCGAACTGCGGGTTCGCGATCACGTTCAATGCGGCGAGGGTATTTTCGTCGCTTGGCCCACCGTAGGAGGCATCCACATAGTCGATCAGCCCCTCATCCAGCGGCCATGCGTTCACCTTGCCTTCCCAGTCGTCGACGATGGCGTTGCCGAAGCGGAAGACTTCGGACTGCTGGTAGGGCACACGGGCGGCAAGCCAGGCTTTGCGCGCCGCTTCCAGCGCCTCGGCAGAGGGGGCTGCGATCAGCGCGTCGACCGCAGATTGCAGGGTCTTCGCCGTGATCAGGCTGTCCTCGTATTTTGCCTGCGCGATATTGGCGTAGGTCGTCAGAACCTCTGCCTTGTCAGCGGCAAAGCTGGGTGCCGCAGCTGCGGTCAGTGCCGCCACAGCGGTGCCTTTGAGGAAATGCGATGTCATGATTTGGTCCTTGAAATCAGTTGAGAGATGTTCGTGAGCGCAGACAATCTGCGTCAGTGAAGACGGGCCGACAGGATCTGCCGGGGAAACGCGGGGGAGTTGGCGGGCTGTTTGGCGTCGGCTGTTGTGTGGGTGGCCGCGGGCGCATCCTGGCTGTTTTGATCCCGCGCCATTTGATCCAGAACCAACGCGGCCTTGGCGGCCATTGTGGCGGCGCGGGGGGCCTGACGGGGAGAGACCACGAGGCTGGCCAGCATCTGGGCATCGTCAAAAGCGGCATCATTTGCTGTAGCTACGAGATTGGCGAGGCAGTTTTCGTCCGCGCCAAGGCAGTTGCAGGAGAGCCCGTGGCGGACCAGCGGGCGGCGTCCCTCTGCGGCGCAGAAGTTCAGAAAGCGGCCAAGTGTTTCATAGGCTTGCCGGCCCAGCGTTGGGCCAAGCGCCGCGACGCAGTCGGCGCGCAGGCTCATGCGGGCCTCGGTTCCGGCAAACCAATGGCGCATGGCGCGCACCGCGGCGGCCTCTAGCGGGGGGAGGTCGCTCAGAAGGCCGACGGTCGCCCCACCCCGAGAGGCCGCAGGGGCCGTCGATGATGCAGTGAGGGTCATTTGGTCAGGATCAGCTTGCCTGCGCGGGTGATGCGGAGGCTGTAGATCTGCCCGTTCAACAGAATACGGGCCTGATTGCCGCCGCGCGCCAGATCTTCGGCGTGATAGGTCGGGAAAACTTCGGTTGCAGCGGTGGTGGTGGCTGCGTGGTCAAAATTCATCTGGTTCATGTCTGTCACCCGTTTCTGTCCTCGGAGCGATCCAGATACTATTCCAGCACAACCCCGCTGTCGCCATTGGCAACGCCATCAAAGAGCCAGCCGATAAAGCCGGGCAGGTCCTCTGCCGGGCTGTGCTGGGGGGATGGCTGTTGGGGCTGGTGTGATGTGGACACTGGAGGATCTCGGTTGGTTTGCACTGAGCTTTGGGCTGGCGCCGGGGCGCTTGGCTGAACTGTGGCTATACCTGACTGATTTAATCAGAATCGTCAACCTGACTTTTTTACTCAGGTTATAATTTTTTCGACAGAGGCCCGACATGGGCCTGTCGCGCCGAGGCGGCAGAGCAAAGCATTATGGGGGCCTTGGGTCGCCAGACTGCCAACGAAAAAGGCCGCCCCCTGAGGAGCGGCCTTTCTGTCTGATCGGGGATTTCCCCGGATGGTCTGAAACCGGGCGTCAGCTTTCGCGGATGCCGGAGAAGCGGCTTTGCCAGTCTTCGCGCTGTTCATCAGAGATCTTGGCGAACAGAACCTCTGGCACGGTGAAGGCGTGGCCAACGGGCAGCGCGTCCAGCGCGGCGGCCACATCGGTGGGCCAGCTGTCGTCTTCGGTCTGCATCGCGGCCAGCAGAGTGTCCTTTGCCGTCGGGATGAAGGGGGAGGACAAAACCGCGTAGAGACGGATCAGGTTCAGGCCAAGGCGCACCTGCGCGGCTGCCTGTTCGGGATCGGTCTTGAAGGTCGACCAGGGGGCGACGGATTGCAGGTATTCATTGCCCGCAACCCAGATTGCGCGCAGCTCTTGGGCGGATTTGCGGACTTCCATCGCGGCCATGTGGTCTTCGTAGGCGCGGATGCGGGTGGTCAGCTCTTTGATCAGGGTCTGTTCTGCCTCGCCATAAGAGCCGCCTGCCGGAACCTCTTCGCCGTATTTCGAACGGCAGAATTTGGTGATCCGGCTGACAAAGTTGCCCAGAACATCCGCCAGGTCCTTGTTCACCGACTGCTGGAAGTTCTCCCAGGTGAATTCGGAATCGCTGCTTTCGGGTGCGTGGGACAGGAGCCACCAGCGCCAGTAGTCAGCGGGCAGGATTTCCAGCGCCTGATCCATGAACACGCCACGTCCCTGCGAGGTGGAGAACTGGCCACCGTCGTAGTTCAGGTAGTTGAAGGACTTCAGGTGGTCGACCATCTTCCACGGCTCCCCCGAGCCGAGAATGGTGGCCGGGAAGGACAGGGTGTGGAACGGGACGTTATCCTTGCCCATGAACTGGACGTATTTGACGTCTTCGGCCCCTTTGTCGGTGCGCCACCAGCGCTCCCACTCGGCGTCGGACTTGCCATTGGCTTCGGCCCATTCGCCTGCGGCGGCGATGTATTCGATGGGCGCGTCAAACCAGACGTAGAAGACCTTGCCCTCCATGCCGGGCCAGTCCTGGTCGCCTTTCTTGACGGGGATGCCCCAGTCAAGATCACGGGTGATGCCACGGTCCTGAAGACCATCGCCGTCATGCAGCCACTTCTTGGCAATCGAGGTGGTCAGCACCGGCCAGTCGGTTTTGCTGTCGATCCAGGCGTCCAGCTCGTCCTTGAGCTGGGACTGGCAGAGATAGAGATGCTTGGTTGCGCGCACCTCGAGATCGGTGGAGCCGGAGATGGCAGAGCGCGGCTCGATCAGGTCGGTGGGGTCCAGCTGCTTGGTGCAGTTTTCGCACTGGTCGCCACGGGCCTTGTCGTAGCCGCAGTTGGGGCAGGTGCCTTCCACGTAGCGGTCCGGCAAAAAGCGTTTGTCGGCGTGGGAATAGACCTGGCGATCTTCGACTTCGCGGATCAGGCCCGCCTCGGCCAGCTTGCCTGCGAAATGCTGGGTCAGCGCGTGGTTCTGAGGGCTGGAGGAGCGGCCGAAGTGATCGAAGCTGAGGCCGAAACCCTTGGCGATTCCTGCCTGAACCTCGTGCATTTCGGCGCAGTATTCCGCGACCGGCTTGCCTGCCTTGGCGGCGGCCAGTTCGGCGGGGGTGCCGTGTTCGTCGGTGGCGCAGAGGAACATCACCTCATTGCCGCGCGCCCGCTGGTAGCGGGCATAGAGATCGGCGGGCAGCTGGCTGCCCACCAGGTTGCCCAGGTGTTTGATCCCGTTGATGTAGGGGATCGCCGAAGTAATGAGAAAGCGCGCCATATCGTCCATCCACATAAATCTTTGCAGGCCCGTCTAGCGCATGGCGCAGGCGGCGGAAACCCCGAGCTGCGCTTTGCGGTTAAATTCCCATGCTATCGGCGCTCTCGTGCACGTTTGAGGAGACGGCCAATCGTAAAGGAGGTGCGCGGCGCATAGACATAGCGGGTCCGGTCCTCGGGGGCGGGGCGCGCGCGCATCCGGCTGAGGCCAAAGACGATCAGCAGCACATGCCCTGCGGCCACATAGGCAAAGAGCGCAGGCGGGCCGAAGCTGTCGATCAGGGCAGAGGAAATATAGGGTGAGGCGATGGCCCCCAGCGCGTACCAGAACATCAGCGCCGCAGAGAGCTCGACCCGCTGTTCTGAGGTGGCAAAGTCATTGGCGTGGGCGGCTGACACCGAAAAGATCGGGAAGGTGGTAAAGCCAAAGAAGGCCGCTGCCAGCATCACGCCGATGGTGCCGGTGCCGCTTGCGGCCATGGTGATTGCGCAGCTGACGATTGCGATGGCCGACAGCCAGATCAGCACCCAGCGCCGGTCGTATTTGTCGGCAAGCCAGCCAAGCGGATATTGCGCCAGTGCGCCCCCCAGCACGAAGGAGGCGAGGAAAAAGGCGATCTGCCCGACTTGGAGCCCGACCTCCTGGCCATAGATCGGCCCGACCATCCGAAAGGACGCAGAGCTGAGCGCGGCCACGATCACACCTGCCACCGCCAGTGGAGAGCAGTTCCAGGCAAGCCTTGGGCGCAGGCGGGGGGCGTCAGGGATTTCCGGTTGGCTGGCCTTCGTCATGGTCAACGGCAACAGGGCTGCGCAGCACAGGATTGCCAGCAGGTTGTAGGACACATAAGCCGCCGGAGGCAAAACCGCGATCAGCAACTGCGCGGCCAGCGAGGCCGAGAGATCGGCGATCCGGTAGGTGCCCATCGCACGCCCCCGGTTTTCGTTTGTGACCTTCGCATTCAGCCAGGCTTCGATCACCGTGTAACAGCCCGCCATGCACAGGCCCGAGGCGATCCGCATTGCCGCCCAGGCGAGCGGGTCTTCGGTCAGCGTGTGGCCAATCAGCCCCATTGCCCCCAGCGCGGTACAGACCGCAAAGGCCCGGCTGTGACCGACATTGCCCATCAGGCGTGGCACCCACCAGCAGCCGATGAAAAAGCCGACAAAATGGGCCGAGCCCAGAAAGCCGATCTGCTCTTTGTCAAACCCGAGCGTCAGGCCGGAGATTGCATCCAGCGGGCCCACACCTCCGGTGGAGAGCTGCAGCAGGATCACAGAAAGAAACAGGGCGGCGAAGGAAATCAACAGGCGCATAATGCCAAGTCATGACGGCTGAGCGGCGCAAATGCACGGGGAAATCCGACATTTTTGCCAACCCCGTGTCGCATTGGGCAGCTGCGCAGCGGTTTTGCCGCGCAGCGCCGGTGTGGCGTCGTCCGGTTAGTCGTCGCGCTGGGCGATCTCGCCGGCTGCCTTGGTCCAGGCGGTAAAGCCGCCTTCAAGGTGCATGACCGGGCCAAGCCCCATCTCCATCGCGGCCTTGGCCGCCAGTGCAGAGCGCCAGGCGCTGGCGCAGTAGAACACATAGGTCTTGTCCTGATTGAACACAGGCTTGTGATAGGGGCTGTCGGGGTCGATCCAGAATTCCAGCATCCCGCGCGGGCAGGAAAAGGCCCGCGGGATCATGCCGTTGGCCTGCAACTCGCGGATATCGCGCAGATCGATGAACACATAGGCGTCATCGTGGATGGCGTCTTTCGCGGTCTCGACCGGCATCGTTTCGACGACGGCGTTTGCCTCGTCGAGGAGCGCCTTGACGCCTTTGGTGATTGTCTGGGCCATGTAATGCCTTTCTGTCTGTAGGTGGGCGAATTGGTCCTGTCCTGTGCTTCAAGCTGGGGGAGGCGCCTGCGCTTGGCAAGGGGAGAGGGCGGATGGCGAGTGCGTCAGCGATCACTTTCCTGCGCAGTATCCGGGCAGTATCGGCGCAGTATCGGCGCAGTATCGGGGCAGTGTCGGCCAGTTGATGGGGCAGGCGGTTGCATCGGGGCCGGGCTGCGCTAGTGTTTGCGCTGACATGATGGGCCGCGGGGCGGCCCGCAACGTTGCAGCAAACAGGATCCCGATCATGAAAAAGAACCCGCTCGGCCGCACCGGCATGGAGGTGTCGCAACTCTGTCTTGGCACGATGACCTTTGGCACCCAGACGGATGAGGCCGACGCCCATGCCCAGATTGATGCCGCGCTGGCAGCTGGGGTGAACTTCCTTGATACGGCAGAAATGTATCCGGTGAACCCGATCAGCGCCGAAACGGTTGGCGATAGCGAGGCGATCATCGGCAACTGGAACGCACGCACGGGACGGCGCGGGGACTACATCCTTGCCACCAAACATTCCGGCGAGGGGATGCAGGCCGTGCGGGATGGGGCGCCGATCACGGCAGAGACCATTCCGGCCACCATCGAAGGATCACTGCGACGTCTCAAGACGGATTGCATTGATCTCTACCAGTTCCACTGGCCCAATCGCGGCAGCTACATGTTCCGCAAGAACTGGCAGTATGATCCCGGCGGCAATGACCGGGCGGAGGTGCTGGACAATATGGCGGGCTGTCTCGAGGCGCTGAAGGCGCAGGTGGACAAGGGCAATATCCGCGCCTTTGGCCTGTCCAACGAAAGCGCCTGGGGCACGGCGCAATGGCTGCGGCTGGCAGAAGAAACGGGTGGGCCGCGGGTGGCCTCAATCCAGAATGAATATTCGCTCCTGTGCCGTCTTTACGACACGGATCTGGCAGAGCTGAGCGTCTATGAGGATGTGGGCTTGCTGGCGTTTTCGCCACTGGCGACGGGGTTGCTCACTGGCAAATATCAGGACGGCGCTGTGCCTGATGCCTCGCGCAAGACGCTAAATCCGGAACTGGGCGGGCGTCATACGGATCGGGTGTATCCGGCGGTCGCGGCCTATCTGGAGATCGCCAAGCGTCATGGGCTGGACCCGGTGCATATGGCGCTGGCCTGGTGTCATACCCGGCCCTTCATGGCGTCGGCCATCTTCGGTGCGACCAATCTGGCGCAGCTGGAACATGTGCTTGCCGGGGCCGATCTGACCCTGTCGCAGGAGGTGCTGGAGGACATCGACGCGGCGCACCGCGCGCATCCGATGCCCTATTGATTACTCGGACAGCCGGGAAAGCGAAACGGGCGGCCCGATGTGGCCGCCCGTTTCTATGTGGTCGTTCTGCGTCGGGGCTCAGTATGACCCGGTTGAATGACGCGGCAGCGGGCCGCTCTGGCGCAGAGTGCTTTGACCCTGCGAGAGAGGGGCCTGGCTGAACAGGGGCTTGCTGGCCGCCAGACGGGTTGGGGCAGTGGCCCCAAGGCTGGCCTGGCGCAATTCGCGTGCGGTGGTGCCATGCGCAGTGCGGAAGGCGCGGGCAAAGCTGGACTGCGAGTTGAAGCCGGTGGCCATTGCCACCTCCATCAGGGGCAGATCGGTATCTGTCACCAGTCGGCGGGCCTCGGCCATGCGCAGCTGCAGATAGTGGTCCTGCGGCGTGGTGTTCAGGCGCAGACGAAACTGCTGCTGCAGGCTGCGGGTGCTGGTGCCCAGTTCTTCGGCGATTTCGCTGAGAGGTTTGGGATCATCAAGGGCGGCCTCCATCAGCGCATTGGCCCGCGCTGTCAGAGACGAATGCTTGGAGCTGCCAAGGCGGCTTTGCGGGCGTTCGGCAGAGCCGGGCCCGTCGTAGAGGAACAGGCCCGCTACACGAGAGGCAAAGCCCGCGCCATGCCGACTGCCGATGATATGCAGCATCATCTCGATCGCAGGTGTTGCACCGCCGGATGTCATGCGGCCCTCGGAGAGGGTGAACCGATCATTGCGGCATTGAACGCCGGGGAAGCGGCTGGCGAAGTTGTCCAGATCTTCCCAATGGGTGGTTGCGGGATGACCATCAAGAAGCCCCGCCTCGGCCATCAGCCAGGGACCACCATCAATGCCGGCAATCGTCGCGCCGCCTGCCGCGATGCGGCGCAGCCCGGCCAGCAGGCTGGGGGTGGCATGGCGCGCAAGCTGGAAGCCTGCGATCACGATCAGCAGCTCGCAGCCCTGAAGGCGGGCCAGCGGAATGCCCGGCACGGACAGGCCGCTGGTCAGCATCGCAGGTTCGCTGGTTGCGGTGATATAATCCCAATCAAACGCACCGCGACCTGCCAGCCGGTTGGCTGCGCGCATCGGGTCCACGGCAGCGGCAAAGGACAGCGTGTTGCTCTCATCAAGCACCAAAACAGCCGTTTTCAGCGGCTGATTCTCGGGCTGGAGGATGTTTTTTGCGGATTTCATCAAGTTCGATTCGCATGTTGACTAGTTGGTGCATCAAGGCTGCGGCAGCATCGAGCACAACACAAACAGGAATCTGGGGGCAGCCTTGGGGATAACTCTTGGCACAACCCTGTACATCGAGGGGAGAACGAAAATGCCTCTGAATATGAACCGAAACGTCTTTATCACCTGTGCTGTGACCGGCTCTGGCAGCACCCAGGATCGCAGCCCGCATGTGCCGCGTTCGCCCAAGGAAATCGCCGATAGTGCCATTGCGGCTGCCAAGGCGGGGGCCGCCATTGTCCACTGCCATGTCCGCGATCCCGAGACCGGCACGCCCTCGCGCGATCTGGCGCTTTATCGTGAAGTGACAGACCGGATCCGTGAGAGCGACACAGATGTGGTGCTGAACCTGACTGCGGGCATGGGCGGAGATATCGTTTTTGGCGATACCGAAAACCCCTTTCCGGTGAATGAGGCGGGAACCGATATGGTCGGTGCGACCGAGCGGATGGCTCATATCGCAGAATGCCTGCCGGAGATCTGCACGCTGGACTGCGGCACCATGAATTTTGCCGAAGCCGATTACGTGATGACCAACACGCCGGGCATGTTGCGGGCAATGGGGCAGATGATGACGGATCTGGGGGTAAAGCCCGAGATCGAAGCCTTTGACACCGGGCATCTGTGGTTTGCCAAGGAACTGGTGAAGGAAGGCGTGTTGGCCAGCCCTGCTTTGGTCCAGCTGTGCATGGGGGTGCCCTGGGGCGCGCCCAATGATTTGAATACCTTCATGGCGATGGTCAACAATGTGCCGACTGATTGGGACTGGTCTGCGTTCTCGCTGGGGCGCGATCAGATGGCCTATGTCGCGGCCTCTGTTCTGGCAGGCGGCAACGTGCGGGTTGGTCTGGAGGACAACCTCTGGCTTGGCAAAGGGCAGCTGGCGGAGAACTGGCAGTTGGTCGAACGCGCTGGCACCATCATCGAGAACATGGGCGCCAAGCTGATGGGACCGGATGAGGTGCGCGCCCAGCTGGGGCTGGTGAAACGCGCGCCGGTGGCGAAGTAATGTCTGTGATGTGGGCAGGATGAAGATGGCCGCGCGACTGACTATCACGCGGCCCATCGGATTACTCTGCGCGGTGAATGCGGCAGAGGAAGCAGTTGTTGCTGGCGCTGCGCAGATCGACAAAGGCGATGTCATCGCGCGACAGCAGCGTTTCGGCATAGGCCTTGAGTTCGGCGCGCGGTGTCACCGCACCCGTGCCGTAGACGATCCGCTCGTCCGGCCCGTAACCTCGCAGGATATATTGAGGTGCGGAAAGAAACGTGGGCACGTCGGGCGACGCCGTGGCTGGCGCACAGAACGGATCGCAAAGGTAGATCGGTCCGGTCTCGGTAAAGGGGTTGCGCCCGGTAAAGGGGCGATGGGCCAGCGCCAGAAATGGCTTGCCTGCAGGGACGTTCTGCAAACAGTGGCGACAGGGCATGCCGCCCTCTTCGGCGCTGGGATGGCGCTCAACCGGGTCGCCATAGCTATCAAGCCCGGTGTGGTGGATCGCTTCGACTGCCGCGCTGGGCAATCCGGAAAATTGAAGTTTCATGAATGGTCTCCTTTCTGTGGGAATGTGCCTTTGTGCAGCCCGGCCAGGCGACCCGAAACATGCGGGAAAGTGACATGACAAAAACAGCAGCAATCATCGGTGGTGGGGTTATCGGCGGGGGATGGGCCGCGCGGTTCCTGCTCAATGGCTGGAACGTGCGGGTGTTCGACCCGGACCCGGAAGCGGAGCGCAAGATCGGTGAAGTGCTGGCCAACGCCCGCCGCTCGCTGCCTGGTCTGGGCAATGTGGCGCTTCCTGCCGAGGGCACGCTGACCTATCACGCGACCATCGCAGAGGCCGTGGAAGGTGCGGAGTGGATTCAGGAAAGCGTCCCCGAACGGCTGGAGCTGAAGCAAAAGGTCTATGGCGAGTTGCAGGCGCATGCGGGCAAGGATGCAGTCATCGGCTCTTCGACCTCGGGCTACCGACCTTCGCAGTTGCAGGAGGGGTTCGACAACGCAGGCCAGATCGTGGTCGCGCATCCGTTCAACCCGGTCTACCTGATGCCGCTGGTGGAGCTGGTCACGACCGAGGTGAACCCGGCAAGCGTGATCGACAGCGCCAAGGCGATCATCACCGAGATCGGCATGTATCCCCTGCATCTGAAAAAGGAGATCGACGCCCATGTGGCGGACCGGTTCCTGGAGGCCGTCTGGCGCGAGGCGCTGTGGCTGGTCAAGGACGGCATCGCCACCACCGAAGAGATCGACAATGCGATCCGCTACGGCTTTGGCATTCGCTGGGCGCAGATGGGCCTGTTTGAAACCTACCGCGTCGCAGGCGGTGAGGCGGGCATGAAGCACTTCATGGCGCAGTTCGGCCCGGCGCTGAAATGGCCCTGGACGAAGCTGATGGATGTGCCGGAGTTCACCGATGAGCTGGTTGATCTGATCGCAGGCCAGTCGGACGCGCAATCGGGGCATCATTCGATCCGCGAGTTGGAACGTATCCGCGATGACAACCTTGTGGGCATGATGCGGGCTCTGGGGGCCAATGACTGGGGTGCCGGTGCTTTGCAGAACGCCCATGATGCGGGCCGGGAGGCGGATGTGGGGCTCGTGCGCTCGATCGAGGAGATTGCGGACCTCGGCCAACCCATCCTCACCCAAAGCCGGATCGTGCCGCTGGACTGGACCGACTACAACGGCCACATGACCGAGAGCCGCTATCTCGACGCCTTTGCGCAGTCCACTGACCGGCTGATGATGATCATCGGCTGTGATGCAGAGTATATCGCAAGTGGTGGCAGCTATTTTACCGCTGAAACCCATATCCGCCACATCGACGAGGTGCATGCAGGTGATCCCATGCAGGTGCGGACCCGGGTCATCATGGGGCAGGGCAAGAAGATGCATGTCTGGCACGAGATGTATTCCGGTGACCGGTTGCTGGCGACAGGCGAACACATGCTGTTGCACGTGAATCTTGAGACCCGCCGGTCCGCCCCGCCCGCAGCCCATATCGAGGCGAACCTCGTGAAGCTGGCAGAGGCGCATGCGGCTTTGGACGCACCAGAGGGACTGGGCCGCGCGATCGGTGCCCCAAGATGAGCGGGGCACGTGCCGCGCGGGTTTTGATTACCGCAGGTGGTTCCGGGATCGGGCGTGCGATGGCAGAGGGCTTTGCCGCTGCCGGTCATCAGGTCTGGGTCACGGATGTGAATGCAGACAGCCTGTCGGATCTTCCGGCGGGCTGGCAGGCCAGCGTGGTTGATGCGGCTGACGAGGACAGTGTTGCAGCACTGTTTGCCGAGGTGCGCGAGCAATGGGGCGGGCTGGATGTGCTATGTGCCAATGCAGGCATCGCCGGTCCGACTGCGCTGATCGAGGATATCGCGCTGGAGGACTGGCGCAAATGCGTGAGCGTCAATCTGGAGGGCTGCTTTCTGGCGGCCAAATACGCAGCACCTTTGATGAAGGCCGCCCGGGCTGGATCGATCATCGTGACATCCTCCACCGCAGGGCAGTACGGCTATCCGAACCGGGCGCCTTATGCTTCGGCGAAATGGGCGGTGATCGGGCTTATGAAGACCTTGGCAATGGAGCTGGGCCCATATGGTGTCCGTGCCAACGCGATCTGCCCCGGTGCCGTTGAAGGGCCGCGGATGGAGGGCGTTCTGGAACGTGAGGCCGCAGCCAAGGGCATGAGCCGCGATCAGGTCTATGAAGGCTATGCGTCGGGGACGTCGATGCGGTCCTTTGTTGAGGCACGCGACATTGCCAATATGGCGGTGTTCCTAGGCTCTGATGCTGCCCGGCTGGTGTCGGGGCAGGTGATTGCGGTGGACGGCCATACGGAGAACCCGGATCCCAAGGTGTGAGCCGAGCTGCACAGGCGGCCCGGCTGCAGCGTTCAGGAAATCGCCGCCCTGAGATCCCTGAGCCGGTCGGGTACCTGCCGGGCGGTGATATCGGCCTCGCGCACCAGATTGTCGAAATGGGTGGTGAGCGTTGCGACCCGCTCCTTGTCGCGAAAGGCGAGGTAGTGACTGCCTGCATAAAGCACGCAGAGTAGCGGCCCAAACACCGTGAGCGGCGCAGAGTAAAGCCGCTTGGCATCAAACAGATAAATCCGAAGGCGCGGATAAAGCTGGGTGCTGAGGTGTTCGAAGTGGCTCAGCTGCTCCTCGCGGATGTCGCGCGGTAGCCCCTCGTAATAGCCGGTGCCCTTGGCAAAGCTGTCCAGCTCGTAGATCGGCATGGCGATTTCATAATCCGACGGAGAGCGGCGCATCCAGTCCAGACGGTCCTGCGAGGCGCCGATGGCCTGATCGGCTGTGCGCCCCAGATGCGGGGCATATTCCCATTCCAGAAGCGCGCGGGTCTTGAGCATGTCAGGCAAGGCCGCAGGGACATGGCGGATCTTGTAGCCCTCGGCCTCTTGATGCCAGCCGAATATCCGCTCATCCACCAGCGCACGGGGGGCCGCGCTCATCGTCAGGCTTGCTGCAACCAGATCGGCGGCGTTCTCGGGCCGCTCTGACAGGCTCAGCAGCCAATCGGCCGACACACCAAGCGCCGCTGCACAGGCGCCAACCACATGAGCGTTTGGCAGGCGCGCGCCCTCGTCGGTCAAAAGTTGCGATATGGTGGAGCGGTCGACGCCGATGGCGCGGGCAAGGGCGCTCTGGCTGAGACCGCTATCCGCCAGCGCCCTGTTGAGCCGGAGCCGAAACTGCGCAGCGCGCAGTCGTTTGTCGATAATTTCGATCATGTGGTGATAAATATCACCGTTGATGGATTTTGTTAATCATATTTGGAATTCTGCATCACCGATCCACTGGCTATCCCTGACAGAGCCATAGATTTCAGCGGGATAAAACAGAGAGATGCACATTTGGACGGGGGCGCACCGGGATCAGACAGCTGGCCATCAGATAAAGGTGGCTGATGTCTGATACGCAGCGAGATGGCCCGCTTGCGGCTGAGGCTCCGATCATCGCGGTGGGTCGGGTGGAATGGCGCACGCTGTTCTTGATCCTTGGCTGCTATGGGAGTTGGGCCGCCGTCCTGTTCGCAGCGGGCCTGTTGCCGCCTGTTGTTGCCGTCCCGATCCTGGCGGTGCTGATCACGCTGCACGCGTCGCTGTGCCATGAGGCGCTGCATGGCCATCCTTTCCGACTGCGCGTGCTGAACGAGGCGCTGATGTTCCTGCCTTTGAACCTCGCCATTCCATATGGCCGGTTTCGTGACACCCATCTTGCCCATCACCGTGATGAGCGGCTGACAGACCCTTATGATGATCCGGAGAGCAACTTCCTGGACCCAGCCGTCTGGCTGCGGTTGGGCTGGGCTGCGCGTCTGCTGTTTCGTGTGAACAACACGCTGTTGGGGCGGGTGGTGATTGGGCCACTGCTGGGGCAGGGCCGCTTTATGGCGCAGGAGTGGCGCCTGATCCGCGGTGGCGATGAGGCCGTGTTGCGGGACTGGCTGCTGCATTGTCTTGGGGCTGGTCTGGTTGTCGGGCTGGTCTGGGTCAGTCCGCTGTCGTTGATGAGCTATCTTGTGGCTGCCTATCTTGGCCTTGCGATCCTCAAGATCCGCACCTTTTTGGAGCATCGTGCCCACGACGACCCCAAGGCGCGCACCGTGATCGTCGAGCGTGGCGGGTTCCTTGGGTTTTTGTTTCTCAACAACCATCTCCATGCGGTGCACCACTGTCACCCGGGTGTGCCGTGGTATGACCTGCCTGCGCTGTACGCAGCGCAGAGGCAGGGCTTTCACGATCGCAATCAGGGCTACAGTTACCCGTCATATGCCCGGATCTTTCGTCGCTATGCGCTGCGGCGCAAGGATCCCGTTGCACATCCGATCTGGTCAGACCGCACGTAAGGGGCCATAACCCTTTGCATGAGTTTGTGGATCCCCATCGCCATTGCGGCTGCCAGTTTTCAGACAGTTCGCTTCATGCTGCAAAAGGTCCTGAGCAGTGTGACCCTGTCGTCTGCCGGTGCGACATTTGCCCGGTTTGTTTATTCCGCGCCACTGATCTGGGCGGGGCTTTTTGGCTATCTTGCGGTGTCGGGGCGCGCCTTTCCTGATCTGAGCGCGACATTCTGGGTCTTCGCAACAATTGGCGGTACGGCGCAAATCCTTGCCACGGTGTGCGTTGTCGCCCTGTTCCGCCAACGCAATTTCGCAGTCGGCATCACCTTCAAGAAAACCGAGGTCATCCAGACCGCCATTGTCGGGCTGATCGTTCTGGGAGACGGGATCTCTGCCCTTGGCTGGGGGGCGATCGTCATTGGGCTTTGCGCGGTTCTGGTCTTGTCGAAGACACCGGAAAGCACTGGACCGTGGTGGCGGCATCTGACCAATCGGGCGTCGCTTCTGGGGCTTGGTTCGGGGGTTCTGTTTGCCTTTTCCGCCGTGAGCTACCGGGGGGCATCGTTGCAACTGGCCGAGCTGGAGGCCGCATTTCGCGCCGGGGTCACGCTGGCCGTTGTCGTCAGTCTTCAGACCCTGTTCATGCTGGTCTGGCTGAGCCTGCGCGAAAAGGGTGAAATTGCCCGTGTCTGGGCCGCAAGGCGGGTTGCGGTCTGGGTCGGCATGACCAGCCTTCTTGGGTCATTCTGCTGGTTCTGGGCCTTTACCCTGCAGAATGCCGCCTACGTCAAGGCGCTGGGTCAGATCGAATTGCTGTTGTCGCTGCTGGCGTCGGTGCTGTTCTTCAAGGAGGTCATCACCCGGCGCGAGATCCTTGGCATGGGGTTGCTGATCCTGTCGATCCTGGTGCTGTTGCTGGCAATCTGAGCTGGCAGGCTCAGCCGTCGCTTGGCATCGGATAGCCCTTGAGCCGCAGGAAATGGCTCGATTCATCGTCATTGCGAAAGAACGGCACACTGACCGGTGGTTCGCTGTTACGGATGCGCTGTGTGACTTCGGCGAGGACCACTTCGGTGATGAAGGGCAGATCATAGGTCCGCACCCGGCTGAGCGGGATCCACTGGAGGTGGGACAGCTCTTCGCTGGCGCGGGAGAAATCGTCGAGATCGCCGACGATATGCTCTGCATCGATCAGAAAGAACCGTGCGTCAAACCGGCGGGGGCGGCCCGGCGGGGTAATGGCGCGGAAGACAAACTGCAAACCAGCGGCAGCGGGCAAGTGACCGGTGGCGGCAAACCCCTCCCAGTCAGTTTCCGGCGGTGTGGGCCATGTGCCGGGGGTGCCCAGGATCAGACCGGTTTCTTCCCACAGCTCGCGGATTGCGGCCACGGCCAGCGCATGGTGAAGATCGCCTGCGGATTGTTCCTGCAGGCGATCGCGGCAGACATCCGGCAGCGGCGTGGCCAATGGAACGTCACCGTCGCCAAGGTCTACCGCACCGCCGGGGAACACCACCTTGTTGGGCATGAAAGCGGCCTTGGCGCCACGCTGGCCCATCAAGACCTGCGGATCCGCACCCATCCGGTCCCGCACCACAATCACGGTTGCCGCGTTGCGGATCGCTGTCTTGTCTGTGGTGGTCCGGGCTTGGGCGCTTTCGGGGATCATGGGCAACCTTTTGATGGCAATAAGAGAGGTGCGCAGCATCAGAGACTGCCCCTTAGATCTGACCGGGATCGGGCAGTGATGCAAGGGGCACCGCCTGTGCCGCTGCGGCGAAACCTGCGGTAAAGAAAAAGGCCCGTGCCGGTGGCAGGGCCTTTTGTCTGATCTTGTCTGCTTAGTCTTCCTTGCCGAAACCGTGCATCCGGCGCGCCCATTGGTAGGCGACGACAATCCCCTTCATCCGGGGCAGCAGGAACAGCGAGGACAGCAGGCACCCCAGTGAGAACACCGTAAAGGTCACCAGCGGCTCTGGCCGCCAGGCGAAATAGACCACATGCATCAGCGGTGCCATAATGTGGCCCACCAGAAGAATGGTCAGATATGCAGGGCCATCGTCGGCACGCGCATTGCTGAGGTTCAGACCGCAATTGGCGCATTCATCATTCACCTTGAGGTACGAATGAAGGACTTTGCCCTCGCCGCAGTTGGGGCATTTGCACCGCCAGCCCCGCAGAACCGCGGGCCAGGTTGGACGGTCTTCTTGGCTATCAGTTTTGATGTCGGCCGAAAGCGCCGCAGATGACTCGGTCATAACAAATCCTATCTTTTGAGCTCATATTTGGTCTCATTGCGTCCCGGAATAAAGGGGGCGTCATTGGGTCTGCGTCGGGATGCCGCAAGATTGGGCGGCTTTGGCTGAAGGCGCAATAAGAGAAAATTATGCGAATTGAAGGCTCTGCGGGCGCGCGTGGATTTTTTTTTCGAGAAAAACCGACGGAAGTATCATGGGCGGCCGTTTAGCTCACGTCATCGGCGGCAAGGGGCTGCCGATCTGCAAAAGGACCGCAGACCATGAAACATACGAAGTTCATCGCAGCCGTGATCGTCGCCGGTGCCGTTGTCGGAGCCACAGGCGCCATTGCCAAACCGGGCCACGGTGGCAAAGGGGGCTTTGGGCCGGGCATGACGTTTGAGCAGATTGATGCGGACGGCAACGGTCAGATCAGCAAGCAGGAAATGGAAGGTCTGCGCGAGGCGCGCTTTGCCGCGGCTGATGCTGACGGTGATGGCAAGCTGACACTGGCCGAGATCGAAGCCGCCGCACAGGCGCGCGCCAAGGATCATGCGGCCAAGATGATGGAGCGGATGGACGCGAATTCGGATGGGGCGGTGACGCTGGACGAGCTGCCCAAACCCCGCCGCGCCGGAAAGATGTTTGACCGGGTCGACGCCAATGGTGATGGTGCCATCAGCAAGGACGAATATGAATCCGCCCGCATGAAGCACCAGGCGCGCCATGGTGGAGATCGCCGCCACGGCGGTCAGGGCGGCGCAACGGAGCAGAACTGAACCGGGACCAGATGTGTCGATATCTGCAAAATATGCAGGGCGGGCCCCGGCGAGGGGCCCGTTGATGTCGCAGCCACCGCCGACGCAGGCGGGGCAGGGGCAGGCCTGTGACGAACGACCGGTCGAGGATCCGGAGGGCGCATTGCTTTTGCGATTTGCTCAGGGGGATCCGCATGTCGCGGCAGAGCTGACACGACGGCTTGCGCCGCGCGCGCTTGGTGTTGCGATGCGGGTTCTGGGCAACCGGGCCGAAGCAGAGGACATCACCCAGGAGGCGATGGTGCGCCTGTGGCGTCAGGCCGAACATTGGGAGCCGGGGCGCGCGCGGGTCTCGACCTGGCTCTATCGCGTGGTGATGAATCTTTGCATCGATCACAAGCGACGGCAGCGGGGCGGGCATCTGGATCTGGACGCCATCCCCGAACCGGAAGACACGGCCCAGAGCGCGGCAGAGCGCCTTCAGGATGGGGCCCGGCAGGACGCCTTGCAGAGCGCGTTGATGCAACTGCCAGAACGCCAGCGTCAGGCCGTGGTTCTGCGCCACATCGAAGACCTGCCAAACCCGGAGATCGCAGGGATCATGGACATCAGCGTCGAGGCGGTCGAAAGTCTGACCGCGCGGGGCAAACGGGCGTTGGCCGCCATCCTGGCCGGACGCCGGGCTGAATTGGGGTATAGCGATGGTTGACAAGACAGATAGACATGCGCCCGGACAGCCGGGCGGACAAGCGGATGCAGAGCAGTCCCGCGGCGAGGATGATCTGTTTGCGGACGCGCTGGTGGATGATCTTTTTGCCGAAGCCCGCGACTGCCGTCCTGCCGAGGTGCCGGTTCATTTGGAGCAGTCCATCATCCGAGAGGCTGTTGCCATTCAGGCTGCGCGGGCTGCTGCGGTGCAGTCTCAGGGCGCGGACTGGGCCAAGGGCAGGACCGAGAGGGGCCGCACGGGTCTGATGGCGCAGCTGCGCGGCGTGATTGCCGCCATTGGTGGCTGGCCTGCGGTTGGGGGGCTGGCCACGGCGAGTGCGGCTGGTTTGTGGATTGGACTGGCGCCGCCGTCCTTTATCCCTGATCCGGTGGCCTTGGCCGGGATCGACCTGAGCGCGTCGGATTTGCCGGATGACAGCTATGACTTGGCGCTGGTGCTGAGCGAGGAAACAGAATGACACAAGAGCCGACAAAATCTCCCCGCCGGTGGGTGCGCTGGCTGCTGATCGGGTCGCTTGCCCTGAACCTGATCGTGGTTGGGGTTGTTGCCGGGGCGGCCTGGCGGTTTGCCGGACACGGACGAGACGGCGGCAAGGCACCGCCGCCGATCGGGGCGCTTCTTTATCGTGATCTGGATCGCGACACGCGCAAGGCATTGCGGAGTGCGGTTGAGGGCGACCACGAAAGTTTCCGCGCCCGCCGCATGGCCGAGGTTGTCACGGTTGTAACGCTGTTGCGGGCTGACCCTTTTGATCCGGCCGCTTTGGAGGGGGCTTTGCAGGACCATGCGGCGCGGCGCAGTTCTTTCCACCAGTCGGTGCAGGTTGCCTGGATGAGCCAGGTTCGCGAGATGACAGCCCAAGAGCGGGCGTCTTATGCTGCCGAGCTGGAAGAGCGTTTGGCGCGCCACGACAGGAAACATCGCTGAGCGCGGGGCAAGATCGGAACAGGGCAGTGGCGAGAGCACTGCCCTGTTTGCTGTTGATGGACCATCTGCTGCTCTTGTCTGGTCCTGCCTGTAGTGCGCGACGCCATGCCGGGTGTGCCGGTCTTTTGGCGGTCGAGCCCGTCGTTCACTGTCCTTGGTCGTTGCGCCCCGTTGGATGGGGCGAATGGGGTTGGTCAGGCTGCCAGCTCTGCCAATGAGACGCGGTTGCGGCCTGCATGTTTGGCGCTGTAAAGCGCGCGGTCGGCGTTGGTGATCAGGTCATTTACACAGGCCTCGCGGGCCTGCGGGTTTCTCAGGATCTCGCTGTGCTGGGTGCCGCCGCCAATCACGGCACCGATGCTGATGGTGACATGAATGGGGCGGTCAACGCCTGCGATGTGAAATGGTTTGCTGTTGATCCGGTTGCACAAGTCGCTGGCAACGGCGGCTGTCATGGCTTCGCCGAGGCCGGGCAGCACGATCATGAATTCTTCACCACCGACGCGGGCGACAAGATCAACAGGGCGCAGCGCGGACTGCAGCCGTTTCGCGGCCTCGATCAGCACCGCATCGCCTACCGGGTGGCCGTAGATGTCGTTGATCTGTTTGAAGTGGTCCAGATCGGCAAGCATCACCGCAAAGGGATCGCCCGACTTGGCTGCGCTGCCTGCAACCTGATCGAGGAAGGGCTTGGCATAGCGGCGGTTGAACAGGCCGGTCATCGGGTCTTCGACCGCAGCCCGCAGGCTGTTGCGGACGTTGTCGCGCAGATGGTCCATGCGGGCGCGCTGGCGCAGCTGGTTTTCGATGCGCAGGCTCAGCTCTGCGACGTTGAAACCGGCCTGCAGAACGTCGTGGGCCCCGCGATCCAGCGCCTCTGCGGCGATGGCCGGGTCGGCAGGGTGCACAACTGCGATCACAACCGTGCGCCGGGTAGAGGCGCGTGCCCGCAAATCCGCAATAAGGCGCAGGCCGGGGCCCGCGTTGGTCGGGCTCAGTTCAATGACGATCACATCAGGCACCGGCTCGCGCATCAGGGGGTGCACCGCATCCAGCTGGTGGCTTTCGAGACGGTAGGGCACGCGCGAGGCAAGCTGGGCCTGCCAGTAAATGGCTGTTGCGCGTGCTTCGGTGACCAGGGCAACCATGGCGCCACTGATCCCCGCATTCAGATGGGCGTCGGACAGAACCGGACCGAACCGGTGGGTGCCGCCGCCTTGCAGATGCAGATCTTCCTTGTGGCTGGAGGCGCGCAGCAGGCTGCGGATGCGCGCCTGTAGCATCGTGTCATCAAGGGGCTGGATCAGCACATCATCGATGCCGGCACGCAGGGCAGACAGCCGACGGTCGCTGTCGGCCTCCTGATCAATTGCAATCACCGGGATATCAGCGAGCTGGTCATCCTCTGCCAGCAGCGCCTTGACGTCGGCGGCAGATCCATCAGGCAGGGACATGGCAGTGAGGATCAGGTCGGGGCGGCAGCGCAGGGCAGTTTTCACGATGCCCTCTGTGCCCTCGGCCTGCACCACACGGTAATAGGCTGCGGACAGCTGCACCTTTAGCATGATGCGGTTTGTCGCCACTCCGTCGATGATGAGGATCGTACCCTGCACGCGAAGCCCTTTCGCCTCTTGCATTCCAACTATCCCTGAAGTCTTAATGAGGATGGTTAATAAACCCTTTCGGATTTCCATCAAATTGACGGTGAAGTGTCAGGAATGTGTTCACATATGCCTTTTTCCGCCGATTCAGCCGAGACCCTGGCCCTCAAGGCGCTGGGTTGGCTGGCCGGCAATGACGAGTTGCTGCCTGTGTTTCTCGGGTCCACCGGGGCAAGCGAGTCGGATCTGCGGGAGCAGGCGGCCGATCCTGCGTTCCTTGGCTCGGTGCTGGATTTCCTGACAATGGATGATGCCTGGGTGATGGCATTCTGCGACAGCTTGGGCATCGCCTATGAGATCCCGATGCAGGCGCGGATGGCGCTGCCGGGCGGCGCGCAGGTCCACTGGACCTGAGCCGCTGAGACGAGCCACAGACAAGCACTGACAGGTTGTCACTTGCTGGCTGTTCCAAACGGCTGGCGACAACGGGGCGGATCGCCTATCAATTGGCAAACGGGGCAAATTCGCCCCGGCCTTGAAACTTGGCCCGCCGGATAGGACGGGCCCCGACCGAAGGACTGCCCATGCCCGTTGATGCCCTGCTGTTTGACAAGGACGGAACACTTTTCGATTTTGCGCAGACCTGGAACACTTGGGCGGCAGAGGTGCTGAACACGCTGTCGCGCGGTGATCACGCCGCCAAGGTGGGAATGGCGCGGGTGATCAGCTATGATCTTGATCGCTCCGCCTTTAATGCCGACAGCCTGGTCATCGCAGGATCCAACGACGAGGTGGCAGAGGTGCTATCCCCTTTCGTGGCCCATATGGATCTGCCGGAACTGACGGCCTTTCTCGCCCAAAGCGCGGCCACTGCGGATCTGTCTCCGGCGGTGCCGCTGGCTGCGTTCCTTGATGACCTGCTGGCGCGGGGAAAGGTGCTGGGGGTGATGACCAACGATTCCGAGATCTCAGCCAAGAGCCAACTGGAGCGCGCTGGGGTGTTGGATCGCTTTGCCTTTGTGGCGGGCTGTGACAGTGGCCACGGCGCAAAGCCGGACCCCGATCCACTGCTGGCGTTTTGCAAGGCTGCAGGCGTCGCTCCGGAGCGGACGGCGATGGTCGGTGACAGTCTGCACGACCTGATCGCGGGGGCTGCGGCCGGAATGCGACGCATTGGTGTGCTGACGGGCATGGCAACGGCTGCTGATCTGCAGGACCACGCGGATGTCGTGTTGCCGAATATCGGTCATATTCCGGCGTGGCTCGACGCCTGAAACTTGTCGCACTGTACAGAAATGTACAGAAATTCGCCGCGATGGGCCGGTCTTGGTTGAAAAGCGACGAGACCTGTCGGTAACAGGCAATTCTTGATGACCGGACCGGGGCCTGCTGATGAGGTGGGCGCCGGCTCCTTGTCTGGTGGGCGCCCGAAATAGCGGAGGGCGGCCATGACGATACAAACACGCAGCAGACGGCGCGGGGGCGGACGTGCAGGTGCAGCGCAGCGGCGCGGCGATGCCGTAATCGAACAGTTGCCCTGGTCGATCCCGCAGGTGATTGACCCGCCCATCGAACCTCTCCCCCCCGAAGGTGTTGCGGCCATCCATGATGGTGCCATGCGCATCCTGGAAGAAATCGGCATCGTTTTTCTGAACGATGAGGCGCTGGCAATCTTCAAGGAGGCGGGCTGCAAGGTGGACGGCAATATTGTCTATCTTGATCGGGATTTTGTGATGGAGATGGTGGCCAAGGCCCCGTCGGAATTCACCATCACGCCGCGCAATCCGGAGCGTGTGTTGCCCTTTGGCGGGCGCAACATTCTGTTTGGCAACGTGTCCTCTCCGCCCAACTATTGGGATCTGTCCCTGAATGCCAAGGTGCCGGGCAACCGTGAACAGATGCGTGACCTGCTGAAGCTGACGCAGTATTTCAACTGCATCCATTTCGCAGGCGGCTACCCGGTGGAGCCGGTCGATATCCATGCCTCTGTGCGGCATCTGGATGTGCTGTTTGACAAGCTCACCCTCACCGACAAGGTGATGCATGCCTATTCGCTGGGTAAGGAACGCGTCGAGGACGTGATGGAGATGGTGCGCGTCGCAGGAGGTCTGAGCGACGAAGAGTTCGAAGCCAAGCCGCATATGTACACCAATATCAACTCGACCTCTCCGCTGAAGCATGATGAGCCGATGATTGACGGTTGTCTGCGTCTGGCGCGTCGGGGGCAGGCAATTGTGGTGACACCCTTCACCTTGGCGGGCGCGATGGCGCCGGTGACGATGGCGGGCGCGGTGGCGCAATCCATCGCAGAGTCCCTCTCTGCCATTGCGTTGTTCCAATATGTCCGGCCGGGCATCCCCTGCATGATCGGGACGTTTACGTCCAACGTGGACATGAAATCGGGCGCGCCGGCGTTTGGCACCCCGGAATATATGCGATCCACCCAGATGACGGGGCAGATGGCCCGGTTTTATGACCTGCCGATGCGGTCATCCGGGGTCTGTGCGGCCAATGTCCCGGACGGGCAGGCGATGTGGGAGACGTCCAATTCGCTATGGGCGGCGGTGCAGTCAGGCACCAACATGGTCTACCACTCTGCGGGCTGGCTGGAGGGCGGGTTGATTGCAAGCCCGGAGAAGTTCGTGATGGACTGCGAAGTCATCCAGCACATCCAGCGCTATCTGCAACCACAGATCACCGCAACCCGTGGGGAAGATATCGCGTTGGAAGCAATTCGCGAAGTGGGCCATGACGGCCATTTTTTTGGTACCCAGCATACTCAGGATCGCTATAGCACCGCGTTTTATCAGCCGTTTCTCAGCGATTGGCGAAATTACGAGGCCTGGGAGGCAGCAGGCGGTGTCTGGACAGCAGAGCGGGCGCATCACGTCTACAAGGAGATCGTTGGCAGTTTCGAGGCCCCAGCGATGGATGATGCGATCCGAGAGGAACTGGCCGCATTTGTCGAACGCCGCAAGGCAGAGGGAGGCGCGCCGACCGATTTCTAACACCGGTTGAGGGGAAGTTTCGCCGCCTCTCACCTCTGCTCAAGTTCCATGCAAGTGTATAAGCCGTTTCAACCAACGAAGGAATCGGGCTTATGAGCGACATGACCGCGGCGACGGTGGCGAAAGCGAGACTCCCCGTGATTGGCCTTGGAGCGGGCAGCGGTTTTGCTGTCTGGTTGCTGGCCGAAGCGCTGCAGCAGGATGTGCTGTCTCCCAGCCTGTGGCTGGCGGCTTTTGCCTTTGTCGGTAGCCTGTGCTGTGGTGCGCTGGCGATGATCGGTCCCTTGCCGATCCATCGGGCGCTGAAGGGTGGGGGGCTTCTTGCGGTGCCGATGACGGGCCTTTTGCTGTTGGCTTCTCTCAGGTTTTCGGTGGCGACCGACCTTCTGGACGGCCCGGCCCTGGTGCTGATGGCCATCGCTCTTGGCGGGGTATCCTGTTCCTTTCTGCTGATGTGGCTGCGTGGGGCGCAGGATTGGCTGAGCTATGATGCGCTTTCTGCTGCCAGTTGGGGCATTGCCTTTCGGCTGGGCTGTGGGATTGCATTTGTCTTTGTCCTCTGGGGGCTTGGACTGCTGTCCAATGCGTTGTTGGGTTTGGTGAACATCACCTTTCTCGAAGACATTGCGGATACCGATTGGCTGGCTCTGACATTAAGCGGCGCGGCGTTCGGGCTGGGGCTGGCTGTGGTGCAGGAGCTGGGTGATGGCCATGCGCCGGAGCTGTTGTTCCGGCTCATCAGTCTGCTTCTTGTGCCGGTGTTTGTCGTTGTTGGGCTGTTCCTGCTGGCGATCCCGTTTCAGGGATTGTCGAATGCCTTTGGCCATCTGTCCTCTGCTGCGACGCTGATGGCGATGGCGGGAGTGATCGGGACGCTGATTTGCGTCGTGCTTTACCGGTTTCGCCAGCCACGGGGGCTGACTGGGCTGACAACCCGCGCCCTTGCCGTGGCGCTTGGGCTGGTTGCAGTCCTGTGCATCTGGGCTGTGATGATGCGGATTTTCCAATACGGCTGGACCCCTGATCGGGTCTATGCGGCGGCCCTTGCTGCGCTCGTGTTGCTGCATGGCGTCACCTACGCAGTCGTTGCGGTGACGGGGGGCGTGAACTGGGCGGCCAAGTTGCGGCGGGCGGTGGTTGCTCTTGGTCTTGTGACGGCCGCCTGGCTGGCGATTCTTCTGAGCCCGCTTGCGGATGCCGGGCGCATTTCGGCCGCCAGTCAGATTGCGCGGTTCAACGCGGGAGAGATCCCAGTCCACGAATTGCCCCTGTGGGAGATGGCGCATGATTGGGGGCGCGCGGGTCAGGCCGCCCTTGCAACGCTTGAGGTAGCAGCACAGGCGCAAGGGGATGGCGACCTGCTGGAGCGCCTGGAAATTGCCAAAGCCGCGGACACCCGGTGGGAAGCGCTGGCCGCGCGAGAACCCAATACAGCGGATCTGGCCGCGCGTCTGTCGGCGCTCTTGCCTGTGCAGCCTGCCGGACAAGTCATTGATGCTGATTACTTCTCTGAGATCGAAGCCTTCAACCTCAACCGTTGGATCAGCAGCTGTGAGCTGGTCCTGCAAAACGGTCGGCGGGGATGCGCGGCAATCGTGGAACCTCTTGGCCCGCTTGGCGTTGGGGAACAGGTCGGCGGTGATACAACCCTTTTGGTGCTGGTCCCCCCTCATGATTTGACCCGGCTTGAATTTGTCCCGCTGACCCGGCGCAACGGGAAGACAGAGGCCGGGTATTCGATCACTTTGGGGAATTCCGCGCATTCTGCCGCAGGGGCTGCTGAACTGCTTGGTACAGTACAGGATGGTCTGTATGAGGTTTCGCCAAGCCGTCAGATGACGCTGAAACTGGGTGAGATGGAAGTCCTGTCACAGCCCTGACAAAATGCGGTCGAAATCATCCGCAATTTTAAATGTTGGCCCTTTCTTAACCAGCTTGGGTCAAGAGTAACGAGACGCAACAAGGGGCCAGCAATGCACGGTCTGATCAATAGGGCATTCCAGGGGTTTGTCAGCACCACCTTCGGCGTGGAAAGCTGGCTGACGATCATGGATAGGGCAGAGCTCGGCTTTAGCGAGTTCGAAGCCATGCTGACCTATACGGATGAGCAATCCATGATCATGCTGCGGTCTGCCGAAGAGGTGCTGAATCGTCCGCTGCCAGAAATGCTGGAGGATATGGGAACCTTCCTCGTCTCCAACCCCCAGGTCGAAGCGCTGCGGCGGCTGTTGCGGTTTGGTGGGGTGAACTACGTCGAATTCCTGCACTCGCTTGACGATCTGCCAGATCGCGCGCGCCTTGCCGTTGCGGATCTGAACCTGCCGGGGCTGGAGCTGATCGAGCAGGCGCCAGGCCAGTTTGAATTGCACTGTCAGCCCGGCCTGCCAGGCTATGCCAACGTCCTGATGGGGGTGCTGCGGGCAATGGCGGATGATTACGGCGATCTGGTTTTCCTCGATCACTCCGGCACGCATGACGGGGCAGAGGTGATCGCGATTACCCTTGTGGAAACAGAGTTTTCCGAAGGCCGCGCCTTTGATCTGGGAGCGCATTCGCTATGAAGATCGACATCCTTGATTTCCTGGGCATCAGCGATCAGATCTGCCCGATGCATGTGGTTATCGATGCCGAGGGCAAAATCCTTGCAGCCGGTCCCACGCTCAAGAAGCTGCGCCCGGAAACGGAATGGGTTGGCAGTTCCTTCTTTGATATTTTTGATC
Organism: Phaeobacter italicus; assembly: GCF_001258055.1. Lineage (GTDB taxonomy): Bacteria > Pseudomonadota > Alphaproteobacteria > Rhodobacterales > Rhodobacteraceae > Phaeobacter > Phaeobacter italicus. The sequence goes on from NZ_CVRM01000003.1 coordinate 51,075, forward strand.
TGTCTCGCCCGCGTTGGGTGCAATCGACGGCTGACCTGATCAAAACCGCAGGCTCCAAGCTGCACCTCAATTTTCGCGAGGCGCCGCAGACCGGGTTGAAGGGCGTACTGGCGCCGCTGCCAAGCGGTCAGGGGGCCTTTATCAACATGTCGTTTGGCATCTCTGTTCTGGAGGCCGTGCGCGACTATGACCTGACCAGCGCCGATTTCTCGCCAACCGATCTGACGATCGAGATGCTTTACCTGGTTGAGGCGAAATCAGCCGCGATGGAGGCATCTCGTCAGCTGAACCTGCGTCTGCAGGGGGCCAAGATCGCGGCAGAGGAACAGGCCTTTACTGACACGCTCACCGGGTTGAAAAACCGCCGGGCGATGGATCACATTCTCAATCGCCTGATTGCCTCGGGGCGGGATTTTGCCCTGATGCATGTGGATCTCGACTTCTTCAAGGAGGTCAACGATACCCTGGGCCATGCTGCCGGTGACACGGTGTTGCAGCATGTCGCGAAGCTGATGGTGCAATGCACCCGGCAGAACGATACGGTCGCCCGTGTTGGTGGCGATGAGTTTGTGTTGATTTTCGAAGGTCTTGTGGATCGTATCCAACTGTCTGGCATCGCCCGTCGCCTGATCAGCAGCATCGAAGAGCCGATTCCCTTTGGGGATCGCTCCTGCAATATCTCTGCCAGTGCCGGAACGGCGCTGTCTTCGGCCTTTGCTGCGGTCGAGGATGGTGCCCTGTTGCTGCATCAGGCGGATGTTGCGCTCTACGCCGCCAAGAACGCAGGCCGTGCGCGCCATTTCTTCTATCAGCCGGGCATGGAGGGGGCAGAGGCCTCCTGAGGGCCACACTTTCGTCCGTGGCGCAGGCCCGCGGGGAAGACAGCAGTGGAACGACACGAAGGGGGCCAATGGCCCCTTTTTTCGTGCGTTTGCTGGCCCGTGGCAGGGCAGGGTGGTCTGGGACAGATGGAACTGTCGCGCGCAGACGCAATCAGCGTAGTGTCGCTGCAGTATTTTGTTTTTTGGGGAGAAACAGAAGTGGCAGCCCGTAGGGGAATCGAACCCCTCTTTCCAGGTTGAAAACCTGGCGTCCTAACCGATAGACGAACGGGCCACGCTGTCTGTGAGGGGGTGTTTACTTAGTCCGCTGGCCGGGCGCAAGAGGCATTTTGCAGGAAAATGCGATTTTTTGAGAGAAATTCAAAAATCGCGCAAATCATTGATCCAATGCGGGAAAATGGCATGCGTCAGGGGCAGGCCTGTGGATAAGTTCCAGCCTGCGTGCAGGAGATCATGGTCTGTGAATGCACCAAGCCCAAGGCGTTCTGCGAAGGGTTGTCTGCCTGCCTTGAACCTCGGAAATGAAGGTCGTGAACGGCCAAAAGCAAGTCATCAAGGATGCGCGAGGCTGACGATTTGAAGGAGGAAAAGTGGCAGCCCGTAGGGGAATCGAACCCCTCTTTCCAGGTTGAAAACCTGGCGTCCTAACCGATAGACGAACGGGCCACTTGGTGTGAGCGGGTATTTAGTGGCTAGCGCCGAAACCCGCAAGAGAAAAATGCAGTTGATGGGAATTTATTTTGGAGGGCGCTGAAAGATGTCTTTTTTCATGGGGTTACGAGGTCCCGGTGGGGGCGGAACCTCGAATTGCTCTTAGGCTTCTGCGGCATCTTCCAGGCGCAGTTGAACGGACTGGCGGCCGCCCCAGGTGTTGATCTCCAGCCGCCCTGCAAAATGAAAGCGGGCGCCACCGTGATCGAGCAGTCTCGGCCCCAGAGCGGTGTCAAACGCGCCAAAACAGATTGCGTCGATGCCGCTGCTCAGCCCGTCGCTCAGTGACAGTTTCAGATGGCTTTCGCCAATCCGCTTGGCAAAACGGACCTGCAAATCAGGAAAGCCGTAGCGCGGGGCGGGGGCCCCCGCGCCAAACGGGCCTGCCTGGTCGATCTGTTCGATCAGCGGCACTGTGGCCGCACCGGGCATCAGCATTCCGTCCAGCTTCAGATCCGCAGGACCAAGATCCCCTGCGCCCTGCTTTGCGAGCAGCTCGGCCAACCGCTCCATTGCCGGTTCCAGTTTGTCACGGGACACGGTCAACCCGGCAGCCATCTTGTGGCCCCCGCCTTTGACAAACAGGCCTTCTGCCGCAACTCGCTGGATGGAGGCGCCAAGGTCAATGCCGCTGACCGAGCGACCGGATCCCTTGCCTTCGTCGCCATCCAGACCAATGACCACCGCAGGGCGGCCTGTGGCCTCTTTCAGGCGAGAGGCGACAATGCCGACCACGCCGGGGTGCCAGCCTTCTCCTGCGGCCCAGACCAGGGGGGCATCAAACCCGCGCGCTTCGGCCTGCTCCAGAGCGGCGGCTCGCACGGCATTTTCAATTTCGCGCCGCTCGGTGTTGAGTTCGTCAAGACGGGCAGCAATCGCTTCGGCTTCGGCGGGGTTTGTCGTGGCAAGGAGCCGGGCGCCAAGGTCGGCCTTGCCGATGCGACCACCGGCATTGACGCGCGGCCCAAGCAGAAACCCCAGATGATAGGTCGATGGCGCCGAATCCATGCGCGATACATCAGCCAGGGCCACGAGACCCGGACGCTGGCGTGCGGCCATGACCTTCAGCCCCTGTCGAACCAACGCGCGATTTGCGTCAACCAGCGGCGCAACATCGGCGACAGTTGCGAGGGCGACCAGATCCAGAAGCGCCATCAGATCAGGGCCGGTGCCCAGCCCCTTGTCGCGCATCTGCCGGCGCACTTCGACCAGCATCAGAAACACCACGCCGGCGGCGCAGAAATACCCCAGATCGCCATCTTCGTCCTGCCGGTTGGGGTTCACCACGGCAACGCAGTCGGGCAGGGTCTCACCGCCAAGGTGGTGATCCAGCACGATCACATCGGCCCCCATGGCGGCCGCGATAGGCCCGTGCGAAAGGGTGCCGCAGTCCACGCAGACGATCAGATCATGGTCGCGGGCAAGCGCTGCCATCGCCTCGTCATTGGGGCCATAGCCCTCGTCGATCCGGTCCGGCACATAGAGAGTGGCCCCCAGCCCTGCCTGTTGAAGCCACACCAGAAGCAGCGCTGCAGAAGAGCCTCCATCCACATCGTAGTCGGCAAAGACCGCAATGCGCTGGCGTTTCTCCACCGCTTGCAGAAAGCGGGCGGCGGCGATCTCCATGTCCTTCATGCGGCGCGGATCTGGCAGCAGCTCCTTGAGCTGCGGTGTCAGAAACCCCTGTGCCTCATGCGCGGGGACGCCGCGCCGGGCCAGCACCTGACATACGGCTGGGGGCAGGCCGATCTGCTGTTCCATCATCTCTGCCGCGCGGGCGGTATCCAGATCGGGGCCGATCCATCGGCGTCCGGTCAATGAGGTCTCAACACCCAGAAAGCTCACTAGTCCTGCCTCCGTCAGTTGGGGCTGTCATGAAACAAAGGCCGGAGTCGCATGGACCCGGCCTTTGATGTTCAGATACCGAATGTTCGGGGGCGGCTGCAAGCGCCGCGGTCCGATCACTGGTGAGAGCTGAGCGGCGTGCGATAGTTCATGCGACGCACGGAGCCGGTTTTGGAGCGCATCAGCAGCGTGGTGGTTTCCACCCAGCCCGGTGTACGCTTGATCGAGGGCAGTAGCGAACCGCCGGTCACGCCGGTTGCGGCAAAGATCACCTCCTGCGTGACCATCTCGTCGCGAGAGTAGACGCGATCCAGATCGGTGATGCCTGCCTTGGCGGCGCGGCCTTTTTCGTCGTCGTTGCGGAACAGCAGGCGGCCAAAGATCTGACCACCCATGCATTTTAGCGCCGCAGCAGCCAGCACGCCTTCGGGCGCGCCACCCTGGCCCATGTACATGTCGATGCCAGTGATTTCGCTTTCGGCACAATGCATCACGCCCGCAACGTCACCATCGGTGATGAGGCGGATGGAGGCGCCGGTTTCGCGGACTTCGGCGATCATCGCTTCGTGGCGGGGGCGTTCCAGAATGCAAACGGTGATGTCAGAGCTGGCACAGCCCTTGGCTTTTGCCAGTGCTTCCACACGTTCACGCGGGGACATGTCCAGAGAGACGACGCCTTCGGGATAGCCCGGGCCAACCGCCAGCTTGTCCATATAGGTGTCGGGTGCGTGCAGCATGGAGCCACGCGGCCCCATCGCGATCACGGTCAGTGCATTCGGCATGTCTTTTGCGGTCAGCGTGGTGCCTTCCAGCGGGTCAAGCGCGATATCCACGCCGGGGCCATTGCCGGTGCCGACCTCTTCGCCGATGAACAGCATCGGCGCTTCGTCGCGTTCGCCTTCGCCGATCACAACAACACCCGCGATGTCGAGCAGGTTCAGCTGTTCGCGCATGGCGTTCACAGCGGCCTGGTCTGCCGCCTTTTCGTCGCCGCGCCCGATCAACGGTGCAGATGCCAGTGCGGCCTGTTCGGCCACGCGGGCCAGGCCGAGCGACAGCATGCGGTCGTTAAATGCGGCGTCGTTGGTGTCAGAAGTCATAGCCAATGTCCTATCTCAATCGCGGGTCGGTGAGGCCGCATACCCTGCATTTTGGCGCGCGGGCAAGGCCTGATGGCGGTAACAGGGGCATCGGGCGGCCCCTGACCGTGGTCTGTTGCGGCTGTGCCGCCACCTGTGGTGGCTGGCGGTTTACAGTTCTTCGATGCGCAGGGCGACAGGTTCGCCCTCTACCACACCGGTCTTTGCCAGATCTTCAAGCGCCGTCTGCAGAATCTGCGAGGTGCATTTATGGGTCACGATCAGCACCGGTGCGGTCGGCTCGGAATGGCCATATTGGCGCATCCGGTCGATGGACACACCGGCATTGCCAAGCGCGGCTGCGACCTTGGCAAGGGCGCCGGGTTTGTCCTGAAGCGACATGCGCAGGTAATGCGGGGCGGGCAGGCTGGTTTGGGCCGGTGCGGCCTCTTCCAGCGAGGTGGCAGGCTGGCCAAAGGTTGCAATGCGGAACCCGCGGGCAATGTCGCAGATATCGCCCATGACAGCGCTTGCTGTGGGGCCTTCACCCGCGCCTGGACCCCGCAGCACGATCTGCTCAACCGCGTCGCCTTCGATGACGACCATGTTGGTGCCACCTTCCAGCTGGCCAAGCGGCGAGTTCGCAGGCACCAGGCAGGGCGACATGCGCTGTTCCAGGCCGCGCGCGGTGCGCTGTGCAACACCAAGGAGTTTGATCCGGTAACCCATGTCTGCGGCGTGGCGGATGTCATCAAGGCTGATGCGCTGAATGCCTTCGAGCTGAACATTGTCAAAGGCGGGTTTGGTGCCAAACGCGATAGAGGCGAGCAGCGCAAGCTTGTGACCGGCATCAATGCCACCGACATCAAGGTTCGGGTCCGCTTCCAGATAGCCGAGCCGGTCGCATTCCTCAAACAGGGCGTTATAGCCCTGACCGGTCGCTTCCATCTGGGTCAGGATGTAGTTGCAGGTGCCGTTCATCACGCCCATCACGCGGGTCACGTCGTTGCCTGCGAGCCCTTCGGTCAGGGATTTGATGACAGGAATACCCCCGGCAACAGCAGCTTCGAACCGGATCACGCGCCCTGCGGCCTCGGCCTGCTCTGCGAGGGCCTGACCGTGAATGGCGAGCAGTGCCTTGTTGGCTGTAACGACATCTTTGCCCGCGGCCAGCGCGGCCTCGGTGGCGCCTTTGGCGGCGCCTTCATGGCCGCCCATCAGCTCCACGAAGACATCGACATCATCGCGGGTTGCAAGCGCGACCGGATCGGTTTCCCAAGCATAATCGCCCAGGGGCACGCCACGGTCTTTGCTCGCGTCACGTGCAGAGACTGCTGAGATCTGGATCGTGCGGCCGGTGCGGGCCTCCAGCAGGGCTGCCTGGCGGCGGATGATCTTGATCACGCCGGTGCCAACCGTGCCCAAACCTGCAATACCAAGGCGAAGCGGCTCTGTCATAGCTGGAGATCCCTTATTCCCAAAAAATACCTCACCGCCTTAGCGGGTTCGGCGCAGGGGTGCAACGCCAGCGGAGGCCGGAGGAGGACAAAACCGGGAGAGGTGGCTTTGGGGGGCAGAAACAGCGCAGAAAACGGCGCTCTTCAGGTGCAAACGTCAGGGTTGGGCGTTGCGCAGTGCGTCGGCGCGCGCCTGAAGCCTCGCTGCGCGGGCTTCCAGTGACTGCTCGATTGCCTGACTTTCCTTGGCCGGGGCAGGGGAGGTTGCCAGTGCACTGTCCAGCGGGATCAGATCCGGGTAGGCGGTGCCGCGCAGATCCGGGGTCAGGCGGTCTTCCAACTCGGGCACCCGCACACAGGCCGTTGCCACAGCCAACCCGATCACGGCGCAGGATAGGGGCACAGTGGCAATCAATCGGCGGAACTGATGTGTGGGCTGCATAAAAACCGTCCTTGTTGGCTGCGTCCTTGATGCACATATTGGCAGCATGGCACAAGCTTGGCGAAAACGCGCAGCTGGGTCTTTTATATGAACATTCGTTCAGTTAGGCTGAGGCTATGGCACGTACGCAAGGTTCACATTCTGATATCACCGGTCCGCGCATCCGGACAGAGGCATTGCGCCTGTTCGCTCAGCATGGCTATGCGGCCGTTTCCATGCGCCAGATCGCGTCTGCGGTTGGCGTGCAGGCTGGTGCGCTTTATAATTACACGCCCGACAAGCAAAGCCTGCTGTTCAGCCTGATGGAAGGCCACATGACCGAACTGCTGGCAGCCTGGCATGAGCAGGAGGCGGCCTATACGGCAGAGGCCAGCGATCCAAAGGCAAAGGTGCTGGCCCGGCTTGAGGCCTTCACCCGCTTTCACATCCGCTTTCACCTGGAACGGCCGGACGCGGTTTTCATCGCCTACATGGAATTGCGCAACCTCTCAGAGGACAATTTCACGGCCATCGAATCCCTTCGGCGGGAATATGAAAACGCGCTTCAGGCCATCCTGAAGGAGGGCGTGCGGCTCGGCGTTCTGCACGTGCCGGATCCCAAGATCGCGACGCTTGCGGTGATTGCGATGCTCAACGGTGTGATGACCTGGTATCGCAGCGGTGGCCGCCTGTCGCTGGAAGAGGTCGAGGGGATTTATTGGGACATGGTGAAGAAATCGATGCAGGTGTGAGCCTGTTGGATCTGCAAAGCCCCCGCCTGACCGTTCGGCCCTGGCAGGACTGTTCTGTCGTGGAGCTCGCGGCCCTGTTTGATCCGGAGGTTGTTTGTCACCTGCCACCGGTTTTTCACGCAGCGCAGGACGATGCAGAGCGCCGCTCACGTCTTGCGGGACTGTCGCGAGAGGCGGAAGTGGTCGCGCTTGCGCGGCGTGATCTGCCTCGGCGGCCTTGTGTCGGGCTCTTGATCCTGTCGCATGCGGCGGCTGCGGCGGACACTGGGGAAAACACCTGCCACCTGGGCTATCTTTTTGCAAAATCTGCCTGGGGCGCGGGGCTTGCATCAGAGCTGATTTCGGCCCTGCAACGCCATCTTGCCGTTGGCCCAACGGTGAAAGTGTGTGGCGGCGTTGAACCGGACAACCATGCCTCGGCTCGTGTGCTGGAGAAAGCGGGATTTCAGCGCGACAGCGACGGAGCCGGGGGAGAAATCCGCTATAGCTGGACCAGTGGGCGGGCGCAGCCCGACGAATGCGGACTGCGCGGTTTCGGTGGTTAGTGCTGCGGTCTGATGAACGTGCCGTTGCGCAGATCGCGAAACGCCTGATTGAGCTCTTCGCGGGTGTTCATCACAATCGGGCCATGCCACGCCACGGGCTCTTCGATTGGGGCACCTGATATCAGCAGAAAACGCACGCCTTCCGGACCTGCTTGAACGGTGATCTCATCGCCTGTTCCAAAGCGGATGAGAGTGCGGTCTCCGGACATGTCGCGAATATGCAGCTCCTCGCCTGCGACTTCCTTTTCCAGCAGGATGCCCTGTGGCGGTGCCGCGTCGACAAAGGCGCCCTGACCTGCAAACACATAAGCAAAGGCGCGTCGGTATGTGTCGATGCGGAATGTCTTTTTGACACCTGGTGGGACCGACACATCCAGATACTGCGGATCAGCCGCAATCCCGTCGACGGGGCCGCGTTTGCCCCAGAAATCGCCAACAATGACCCGGACGCGGGTTCCATCGTCATCGATCACTTCTGGAATGTCCTTGGCCTGAACATCCTGATAGCGCGGCGCGGTCATCTTTTGACTGGCGGGCAGGTTGCCCCACAGTTGGAAGCCGTGCATCTGCCCCTTGGCGTTCCCCTTTGGCATCTCTTGATGCAGAATGCCGGAGCCAGCCGTCATCCACTGGACATCACCAGCCCCCAGCGTGCCGACGTTGCCGAGGCTGTCGCCATGGGCGACGGTGCCTTCCAGAACATAGGTGATGGTTTCGATCCCGCGATGAGGGTGCCAGGGAAAGCCTGCCTCAAAATCCTCGGGGCGTTCGTTGCGGAAATCATCAAACAGCAAGAAGGGGTCCAGCTCGCTCGGGTCGTGAAACCCGAATGCGCGGTGCAGTTTCACGCCTGCGCCCTCCATGGTCGGGCTGGCGGGGCGTTTCTCTAGAATAGGGCGGATGGACATGATCGCTCTCCGATGATGGTGTCTGCCTTCTAGATAGAGCGTGCGGATTTGGTGGCAAAGATGCAGTGCCTCACGGGGTGTGTGCATCGTTGCACAGGTCAAACACACGGGTCAAACACACGGGTCAAACACACTGGCCAAACCGCAGTGCGGGATGCTCGCCATGTTTCGGCTGTTGCTGGGTGATGCCTGACCCGGCTGCGGCAACTGGGGGCTAGGCCAGAGGCCGCTTTCGCGCTACATCGGCGCAAGGCCACCCAAGGATGGGACAGGTCGGGCAGAGGAAGGGCGCAGCATGAGTGAGGAAATCCTGGCAACCGTAGAGGCATCGCAGCCACGACGCGTTCTGGCCGTCGCGATGTTGCTGATTATCGGGGCGATTCTTGTCTATGTGGCCCTCGCCACGCCACCTGCGCTGCATTGGTTGGTGTTTTTGTTGGCTGTTGGCGTCTTTTCCCTGTGGCTTGCGATGCGCCTGTGGCAGGCGACGGCCATGCGGATCGAGCTGACGGCAAGCGAGCTGCGGTGTTCCAACGGTGAGCTGATTGCCCGAACCGAGGATGTGGTCGCTGTGGATCGCGGGGTCTTTGCCTTCAAGCCGTCCAATGGCTTCTTGATCCGAACCAACGTGCCGGGTTCACGCAGCTGGCATCCGGGGCTTTGGTGGCGCCTGGGGCAGCGGATCGGCATTGGCGGCGTTACCCCTGGATCACAAAGCAAATCGATGGCCGAGATCCTGTCGATCATGATTGCGCAGCGTGGTCAGGGCCCGTCGCAGGGCTGATACCTGACTGCCAGTTGGCACAAGAAAAGGCGCCGCCGATGATCGGGGCGCCTTTGGTGTTGCGGATCGGTCAAGATCAGTCCGTTGACGGTGTGCTGTCATCATGGCTGCCGCCGGAGCCGTCCTGACCTTCAAACTTCACCTGTGGGGCAAAGCGGGGGCGCGTGAACACGAAGTTCTGAATATCCATATTTGGCAGGCCAACCCGAAAGGCCGGTTCGATGTCGTTGCGTGTTTCAACCAGAATGACACGCTCTTGGTCGGGCATGGAAGGCAGGTTGTCCTTCACGGTCTGGATGGTGACGTCCTGCCATTCGACAAACTGACCGCCCCGGACCTTGGACCAGTCCACATAGTAGCGGTTGTCATCCTCGTCCCAGCGGATCACCGAGATGCGCAACGAGATTGAAGAGTCGACCCGGATCAGCAGCTGAGCGAGTTCGTGCATGCTGTCGATGTAGGTTTCGTTCAGCGTCACCGTCTCCCGCGAGATGAGGTCGGAAATGGTGTAGGCGGCCTTGAGGTTTGCGCTCTCCTGACGGAAGGCGTCGAAATAGGTATAGATCGCGGCAAACACACCCAGCAGAAGGGGCATGTAGAAGGCGAACTCTACCGAAACAGAGCCGTCAGTGTCACGACGATAGCGGCGAAACAGGGTGCGTAGAGACGTCAGCATGGTTTACCGAGGCTCCTGAACAAAGGCAGAGGTCGCATACAGGCGGATCCGGCCGTCCACATCCGTATCCATGTCGTCTGCCAGTCCCCAATGTGGGAACGCTGGTTTGAAGGAGAGGCAGGCGCGGATGAACATCAGGTCGTTGGAATCGCCATTGATGAAGGCGCGCACTGGCTGGACGTCTTCGATGCGGTTGATGCAGTCGGGCTCTGGGTTGATTGGTGTCCAGGCAAAAGGATCCACCTGCACCATTTCCAGCCGCAGCGAGGTTTCGCAATTGCGGATGAAGGGAGAGCGCTGGCACACGGCGTCACGGATCTCGTTGTGCTGTTGCGCAGCCCCCGTTCCCAGACGCAGATCGCGCACGGTCTGATCCAGCGCCCGCTCCAGCATTGACTGCTGAATGGTGATCAATCCCAGCTCAACCGTATTCATCAACAGGAACAGAAAGGCGGGGATGACGATTGCGAATTCGATCGTGGCCGTTCCATCCTCGCGCTGGCGAAACCGGCGCAACCCGGTCAAAGCGCGAGTGGCACAAGAGGAGAGATAGCGCGCAATCATTGGGTCAGCCTCAGCTGGCGGATCGACGTCGCGATCGAGGCAAAGGCGTCGCTGATTTCCAGTCCCTGGACATCGAAGTAGTGAGCGTCAGAGCTCGCGCAGTCCTTGAGGACCGAGACACCGCCGGATGGGGCTTCAAAGCCGATCGTGTAGACCACGATGCCGCGCGCCTTTGCGGCATCGCAGATCGCCTTTGTGCGGGCGTTTTTGGTGCTGGTTCCCCAGCTGTCATACACACCGTAATACCAGGAATTTTTTGCTGCACTGTTGCCCATCCAGTCGGCAAACAGCCGCTGATAGACATAGCGCAGTGACGTGCGGGCAAACAGTTCGGCATGGGTCAGCTGGGTGACGGTCGCAGGGGTGCCCTGTTCGTCCTGCCACCAGCAGTTGTAGTAGCCGCATTCGCGATATTCGCCCTGGCCATAGGCGTGGTCTTCCCAACGGTTCATTTTGTCCCAGTAGTACCGCTGGTTGCCCGGGTTGTATGTCGAATACCGCGCCTTGTCGCTTGAGGCGGCGGAATTGTAGAACACGGGCGCATTGCCGCCGCGATGGTCGCTTTCGACATAATATTGGGATGTGTTCTGGCCATCGGTCATCAGAACAATCACCTTGACCGTTTCCGTATCATTGTACGCGGCGGGTCGGTCGGCGAATACACCCGGAACATTGACGCTGCTGGAGGTCAGAGCGCTGATCACCGGCTGGGCAGATGGGTCAAGCAGGACGGTGCCCCATTTCATACCCACATCAATCGAGGTGTTTCCCCAGGCCTGAAGATTCTGGATGAAGTCTTTCAGCCGGTTTGCATCCTTTTGAAACGGCATGACTTCGCGGTGGGCGCGTTCATCGCACACCGGGTATTGGATCAGGCCGTTGGAGGGGCGCGCGTCACCGCTCCACCACGGGGTGAAATGCATGGTGCGATTGAGGCTCGCGGTCGTGGACAGGCCGGTCGATGTAAAATGGGTGCCGGTGAAGTTCACGCAGTTCGAATACTCGTGCTCATCCGTCACATTGTACTGATCGAGCATGTCCTTGGGCAGGCTGACCTGGGTGGCGTAAGGAACAATCGACACCGACATTTTGTTGTCGGCGGTGTTGGCCACCATCGTATCGATGAAATCCCGCGCCGCGTTCTTGAGGTTGTAGAGGCGGCTGTTGGAGTTCATCGAGCCCGAAACATCCAGCACAAGCGAGATCTCCAGCCCGTCGATGCTCTCTTCTGCACGGGAGTTGGCATAAAGCGGCATGTCCTGCCCGCCAGAGAAGTCCAGCCACTGGGTTTCAAAGGTGGTGTCGATCGTGCTCTCGACACGTTTGTAGCCGATGCCTGTCTCTGCAATTGGCGGCTGGTAATATTCGCTGAGGTTGGCCTTGTTCAGATAGTCCTGCACCACGACATCCGGCGGCAGCGGCTGGTCGAGGTCGGCAGCGGCAAGAACGGCGCGGTCAAGCGTGTATTGCAGGATCGTGCGGTCCCGTTCCATGCGCATCAGATCAATGCCGATGCCACCCACCGCGACCATCGACAGAAGAAACGCAATCATGGGTTTGAGAAGCACGCCAGACTCGTCGCTCCGGAACTCTCGAATCCGGGTCGAAGCCTTCAGGGCAGCCCGTCGCGAGGCGACGGCCATCTTGTCAAAACACACACTCATTTTCCTGAACCCCCAGTCGCCGGACCCCCCGGTGAGGCGCCTTCTGATAACGGAATTTCACACTTCTTAATGCTTGATGAACATGGCGGAATTGGGGCGCGATACCGTTGAAATATTGAGGATTGTATCTATCTGCAGGGGCAATTCAGGATGCGCCCGGGCTGTTGTTCCTTATTTGTCAACAGCGGGCGGGTGGCGGGCGACTCGGTGAATCGTGCAGGAGATGAATTTGCCTAAATTTGATTCTTTTCGTTTGGGAATGGTCAAAAAGGTCGCACCTTCTTAATCCTGTGGTCATAGTGTCCTCACACTATCCTGAGTCGATGCAGAAGCACGGAGTAGAGTTTATGAGCAGTGCAACAGAACCCAGTTTTCGCCAGAGTGTTGACCTGATGTTCAACCGGGCGGTGGCCCTGATGGACCTGCCGCCGGGACTGGAGGAAAAGATCCGGGTTTGTAACGCAACTTACACCGTGCGGTTTGGTGTGCGCTTGCGCGGGGGCATTCAGACATTCACCGGTTACCGCTCGGTTCACTCGGAGCATATGGAGCCGGTCAAGGGTGGCATCCGCTACGCGATGGGGGTGAACCAGGACGAGGTGGAGGCGCTGGCGGCGCTGATGACCTATAAATGCGCGCTGGTTGAGGCGCCGTTCGGGGGCTCCAAGGGGGGCTTGTGCATTGATCCGCGCCAATACGAAGAGCACGAGCTGGAATTGATCACCCGCCGCTTTGCCTATGAGCTGGCCAAGCGTGACCTGATCAACCCCTCTCAGAACGTTCCGGCCCCTGATATGGGGACCGGCGAACGGGAGATGGCGTGGATCGCGGACCAATACGCCCGCATGAACACCACTGATATCAACGCGCGCGCCTGTGTGACGGGCAAACCGCTGAATGCCGGCGGCATTGCTGGCCGCGTCGAAGCAACGGGCCGGGGCGTGCAATATGCGCTGCGCGAGTTCTTCCGCAACCCCGAGGATGTGGCGGCTGCCAATCTTGAAGGGAAGCTGGATGGCAAGCGGGTCATCGTTCAGGGGCTTGGCAACGTGGGCTATCACGCGGCCAAATTCCTGATGTCCGAGGACGGTGCCAAGATCACCGCGGTGATTGAACGGGACGGGGGGCTGATTGATGAAAACGGGCTCGATATCGAGGCGGTTCATCAGTGGATCGCAAACCACGGCGGTGTCACGGGCTATCCAAACGCGCGCTACGTCGAAAATGGCGCGGTGCTGCTGGAAGAAGACTGCGACATCCTGATCCCGGCGGCGCTTGAAGGGGTGATCAACCTCTCCAATGCGGCAAACATCAAGGCCCGTCTAATCATTGAGGCTGCAAATGGCCCGGTGACCGCGGGTGCAGATGAAATCCTGCGCGAAAAAGGCTGTGTGATCATTCCTGACATGTACGCCAACGCCGGTGGTGTGACCGTGTCTTACTTTGAGTGGGTCAAGAACCTTTCGCATATCCGCTTTGGCCGGATGCAGCGCCGTCAGGAAGAGGCACGTCACCAGCTTGTCGTGGACGAACTGGAAGCGCTGTCCGAAAGCCTTGGCAAAACCTGGACGCTGGATCCGAAGTTCAAGGAACGCTACCTGCGTGGCGCGGATGAACTGGAACTGGTGCGCTCTGGTCTCGATGACACCATGCGCACGGCCTACCAGTCCATGCGCGAAGTCTGGCACAGCCGCGATGATGTCACGGATCTGCGCACAGCGGCCTATCTTGTGTCGATTGACAAGGTGGCCAAGAGCTACCGCGCCAAAGGGCTCTGATCGACAGGCTGCCCGCGCGGTTTCACGCGGGCAAAGCGACAAGAGATCGAAGGGGAGGCGGGAAAACCTGGCTCCCTTTTTTGTTTTCCTTTCGTCATGTGGTCCTTTGGCTTGCTTGGCGACGCCGCCCTGCGCATAGTACTGGACATATGTGTCCGTTAAGGGGGCGCAGACGCAATCTGCTCCGCTGCGCTCTTGGGACTGGAAAGCGTGGCGCATTGCGGTCAGACTGAATGGAACGATCCGTCCGGCAGGCACGGACGCACTGGGGGTGGTCATGCGATTTTCAGGATGGCGCGTTCTGCGCGAGGGCTTGAGCGGCAACAGGGGCTGGGGGCCACACTGGCGCGACCCGGACCCCAAGGCAGAGTACGACGCCGTGATCATTGGCGGTGGAGGCCACGGGCTGGCAACGGCGTATTATCTCGCCAAAGACCACGGCATGACCAACATAGCGGTGTTGGAGCGTGGCTATCTTGGGGGCGGCAATGTCGGGCGCAACACCACCATTGTGCGGGCCAATTACTATCTGCCCGGCAACTCAGAGTTCTATTCGCATTCCCTGAAACTCTGGGAGGGGCTGGAACAGGATCTGAACTACAACGCGATGATGTCTCAGCGCGGTATCCTGAATGTCTTTCACAATGACGCGCAGCGCGATGCGGCGGTGCGTCGGGCCAATGCGATCATCAATCAGGGGGATGACGCCGAAATCCTGACCCGCGCCCAGCTGCGCGACATGGTTCCCCAGCTCAATTATGACGGCAATCGCTTTCCGATCCAGGGGGCATTGCTGCAAAGACGGGCTGGCACCGCGCGTCATGATGCGGTGGCCTGGGGGTTTGCGCGGGCGGCCGACCTGCGCGGCGTGGACCTGATCCAGAATTGCGAGGTGACGGGCATCCGCACCGAGGGTGGGCGCGTCACGGGCGTGGAAACAGGGCGCGGAACCATTCGCGCCAAAACCGTCGCAATGGCCGCTGCCGGCCGGTCCAGTCAGGTGGCTGCCCTGGCGGGGTTGACCCTGCCGATCGAAAGCTACGTTTTGCAGGCCTTCGTAACCGAGGGGCTGAAGCCGATCATTGACCACGTGATCACCTTTGCCGAGGGGCATCTCTATATCAGCCAGTCCGACAAGGGGGGGCTGGTTTTTGGCAGCTATCTCGATCTCTATGCGTCCTACGCCGCGCGGGGCAACCTGCCGATGGTGGAACACACGATGGAGGCCTGCATGGCCATGATGCCTGCAATCGGCAAGGCCAAGCTGCTGCGCGGCTGGGGGGGTATCATGGACATGACGCCAGATGGGTCACCCATCATCGACCGTACGCCCATCGAGGGGCTCTATCTGAACGCAGGGTGGTGCTACGGCGGCTTCAAGGCGACGCCTGCCTCTGGCCAGTGCTACGCGCATCTGATCGCAACGGGCAGGCCGCATGATGCTGCGGCCGGGTTCCGTCTGGACCGGTTTGAAACAGGCCGTGGCCTCATGGATGAGGAGGCGACGGGTGCGCAACATAATCTGCACTGATGATACGGGCCGACTGCTGGCCAAGGTGGCGGGCCTGCGGTGTGAAATGAGTATTTCTGGAAAGGTGAAAGGGCGGCGGAGATGAGGATCACCTGTCCCTTGTGTGGCGAGCGCGATCGCCGGGAGTTCACATATCGCGGGGCCGCGCTGGATGCGCCTGCCGCAGATGACGGCGCCGAGGCCTGGCATAGCCATGTCCACCTGCGCCAAAACCCTGCCGGGCCTCTAGAGGAATGGTGGCATCACCAGCAGGGCTGTGGCAGCTGGATCCGCGTCCGCCGCGATACCGTAAGCCATGTGATGCTCGCCAGTGCGCTGGCCAAGCCAGAAGATGCAGATGGGGGTTCGGCGTGATGCGGATTTCCGGGTGGGGCCAATCGGGCGAGGCGCGCGAGGTCGGATTTACATTCAACGGGCAGGCTCTTCGTGGGCGAGATGGTGAACCGCTTGCTGCGGCCCTTCTGGCCAATGGCATTCACCTTGTTGGGCGATCGTTCAAATACCACCGCCCTCGCGGCATTCTGACAGCAGGCAGCGAAGAGCCCAACGCGCTTGTCACTCTGGGGGAGGGAGCGCAGCAAGAGCCGAATGTCCGCGCAACCACCTTGCCCCTGTTTGAGGGGCTGTCAGCCCGGAGCCAGAACTGCTGGCCGTCGGTTGGTTTTGATGTGATGGCGCTCAACGATCTGGCGGCTCCGTTTCTGGGGGCCGGGTTTTATTACAAGACCTTCATGTGGCCGGCCGAATTCTGGGAGCGGTTGTATGAACCCCTGATCCGAAGGGCGGCAGGGCTTGGTGCCTTGTCGGGGGCACCGGATGATGCCGCTTATGAAAAGGCCTTTGGTTTCTGTGATCTCTTGGTGGTCGGGGCGGGGCCTGCCGGGTTGATGGCGGCACTGACTGCTGCGCGTGCTGGGCTTGACGTGATCCTGTGCGACGAAGATGTGACACCGGGGGGACGGTTGCAAAGCGAGCGTGACACCATCGCAGATGCCCCTGCGCAGGCATGGATCGATGCGACAGTTGCCGAACTGGACAGTTGCGACAATGTCCGGCGCATGGCGCGGACCACCGTAACTGGCGTCTATGACCAGGGCACCTATGCCGCCCTGGAGATGGTGCCGCAGTCATCAGGCAGAGCAGGGCGGGCGTGTTTCTGGCGCTTGATGGCCAAACGCGCGATCCTTGCCACCGGCGCGCTGGAACGCCCGATTGCCTTTGCCAACAACGACCGGCCGGGGATCATGATGGCCGGTGCCGTACGCAGCTATCTCAATCGCTGGGGCGTTGCACCCGGCGAACGGGTCAGTGTTTTTGCCAACAACGATCACGCCCATCGCACCGCGCGTGATCTGGTGGCGGCGGGCGTCCATGTTGCCGCCGTGATCGACAGCCGCCATGACGCGCCGCAAAGTGATCTGTTCCGGGTGATCCGGGGCGCAACAGTCTGCAATGCCTCGGGTCGACGCAGGTTGGAGAGCATCACCCTGCGCTCTGTCGGAGGGGAAGAGAAGCTGCAGACCGATTGTCTGGCCATGTCTGGTGGCTGGAACCCGACGCTGCATCTGACCTGCCATCTGAACGCACGCCCCCGCTGGAGACGGGATCTGGCCTGTTTCATTCCGGAGCCTGACGCAGTGCCGGGGCTGGATCCGGCAGGCGCCTGCCGGGGCAGGTTCAGCACCGCTCAGGCGTTGCAGGATGGTGCCGACGCGGCGCTGCGGGCGCTGAAGGCGTTGGGCAAGTCAGCGGGACCTGCGGATGTTCCAAAGGCCGAGGCAGACAGCTATGGCATCCAACCGCTTTGGTCGGTGCCAGGGCGTGGCCGGGCCTGGGTCGATTTCCAAAATGACGTGACGGTCAAGGATATCTGCCAGTCGGCCGCGGAGAACTTTCGCTCTGTTGAGCATATGAAGCGCTACACGACGCAAGGCATGGCAACGGATCAGGGCAAAAGCTCAAACGTGGTGGCGCTGGCGGTGCTAGCTGAGGCCACGGACCGGTCGATTGCTGAAACCGGCACCACCACCTTTCGTCCGCCTTTTGTGCCGGTTGCTCTTGGGGCGATGGGGGCCGGGGCAACGGGCATGGGGTTTGCGCCGCGCCGGATGCTGAGCTCGCATCAGGTGGCGGAAGAACGCGGCGCGACCATGATGGAGGTCGGGCTGTGGTATCGTGCCAGCTATTTTCCCAAACCGGGCGAGACCAGTTGGCGACAATCCTGCGACCGCGAAGTGGGATATGTTCGCAATGCGGTCGGGATTGCGGATGTGTCGACCCTTGGCAAGATCGACATTCAGGGGCCAGATGCTGCGCGACTGCTGGAGTATGTCTATGTGAACCGTTTTTCCAAACTCGCACCCGGTCGCGTCCGATATGGGCTGATGCTGCGGGAAGACGGGTTTGTGATGGATGACGGCACAACGGCCTGCCTGGGAGAGAACCACTATGTGATGACCACCACCACTGCGGCAGCCGGTCAGGCGATGGCGCATCTGGAATTTGTCACGCAGGTGCTGCAGCCGCAGTGGAATGTCCGTATCAGTTCTGTGACCGAACAATGGGCGCAGTTTTCCATCGCAGGTCCCAAGGCGCGCGCGCTGTTGCAGGATCTGGCTGGCGCCGGGTTTGTGCCGTCTGACTGGCCCTTTATGTCCTGCGGGCAACTGCAGCTGGGTGATGTCATGGCGCGGCTGTTCCGGATCTCCTTTTCGGGAGAGGAAGCCTATGAGCTGGCAGTGCCCTCGCGCTATGGAGAGAGCCTGTTCCGGCTGCTGCTGGAGAGAGCAGAGGCCGTGGGCGGCGGTCCTTATGGATTGGAGGCCCTGAATGTGCTGCGCCTTGAAAAGGGGTTTCTCACCCACGCAGAGATCAATGGGACCGCCTCGTTGCATGATCTGGGGCTGGAGGAAATGATGAACCCCGATGCGCCCTGCGTGGGACAGGTCATGGCAGGGCGAGAGGGGCTCGTTGCGCGCGACCGCATGCGACTTGTCGGGATCAGGCCAACTGATCCGGGAGAGCGGCTGAGCGCAGGCGCGCATCTGTTTGACCCCGACGACAGCGTGGAGCGAAAGAACGATCAGGGCTATGTGACCTCGGTCGGGCATTCGCCCACTTTGGGGCATATGATCGGGTTGGCATTGATAAAATCGGGGCCTGACCGGATTGGGGATCCGATCCGTATGGTGGATCACACGGCTGGGTTGGATGTGATCTGTGACATCGTGGAGCCGGTGTTCTTTGATCCGGAGGGGGAGAGAGCCCGTGGTTGAGCTGAGCGCAAAGACACCCTGTGCGGATCTGCTGCCGCTGACAGTTGGGGCGCTGACACTGAGCGAGGTCGCGCCAACGGTGATGACCACGCTGTCTCCTTACGAGGGGTGCAGGGATGCGTTGTCGGCGGCGTTGGAGGCGCGCTATGGTCTGCGCTGGCCCAAACCCAACCGCAGCACCGCAAAGGCGGGGGTTCGGTTGCTGTGGTTTGGGCGGGACATGGCGCTGCTGTCAGGCGCTGCCCCTGATCGCGGGCTCTCGGATCACGCGGCGCTGGTCGACCAAAGCGATGGTTGGGCCGTTGTTCAGCTGAGCGGTGCGGGGGCTGAGGACGCACTGGCCCGTTTGTGTCCGGTGGATTTGCGTCCTTCTGTGTTCAAGCGGGGGCATACGGCACGGTGCGACCTGCGCCACATGATGGCATCGATCACGCGTCTTGGGCCTGCATCATTTCAGATCATGGTGTTTCGCTCTATGGCGGAAACCCTGGTGGAAGATGTGAAAACAGCGATGGAAGCTGTCGCGGCACGGGGGTAATCTTGGGGATCACCAACTGATTCCGGGAGCCCGATTCATGATCCGTCATGCGCTTGTTGCTATTGTCTTGGCAGCGCCGGCCTACGCCGCTGAAAACAAAGAAGAAAGCTGCAAGTATCAAGGGCAGGTCATGGCTGCGGTCCAGCAAGCGCGCCTGGATGGCGTGAAGCAGGATGAGGTCGTTGAGACGATTCTGGCAGCCTCGCCTGAGTGGCCGGATCAATACAGCAACGCCCTGCCGCAATTGAGCGCGCATATCTACAGCCTGCGCAAACGCGACCTGCGCAAGAACGATTTCGGTGCCATTCTGGAACAGCAGTGCCTGGAAAACTGGGACCAGATCCAGGAAATGAAAAAGCAGCTACAAAGCAACTGACATGTCTCTGCCGCCCGGATTTCTTGATGAATTGCGCACACGCGTCAGCCTTACGCAGGTTGTCGGGCGCAAAGTCATGTGGGATCAGCGCAAATCCAATCAGGGCAAGGGGGACATGTGGTCACCATGCCCGTTCCACCATGAAAAAACCGCCAGCTTTCACGTCGATGACCGCAAGGGGTTTTATTATTGCTTTGGCTGTCATGCCAAAGGCGATGCGCTGAAGTTCATTCAGGAAACCGAGAATGTGGGCTTCATGGAAGCGGTCGAAATCCTTGCCCAGGAGGCGGGGATGGAAATGCCCGCCCGCGACCCTCGCGCCCAGCAGAAACAGGACCATCGCAGCCAGCTGGCCGAGGTCATGGAACAGGCGGTGCGCTTTTTCCGGATGCAGCTGAAAACGCGCCAGGCTGAAGAGGCGCGCAGCTATCTGGCCCGCCGGGGGCTCAGCCCCGAGGCGCAGGACCGGTGGGAAATCGGATTTGCCCCGGACGGGTGGCAGAACCTCTGGGATGCCCTGCGTGGCAAGGGTGTCCCCGAAGAGCTGATCCTTGGGGCGGGTCTTGCGAAACCGTCGAACAAGGGTGGCAAACCCTATGACACTTTCCGTAACCGGATCATGTTCCCGATCCGCGATGCCCGTGGCCGCGCCATTGCCTTTGGCGGGCGGGCGATGGACCCAAATGACAACGCGAAATACCTGAACTCGCCGGAAACCGCGTTGTTTGACAAGGGGCGCAGTCTCTACAATCACGGCCCCGCACGCACCGCATCCGGCAAGACCGGCCAGCTTTTGGTGGCCGAGGGCTACATGGATGTGATCGCGCTGTCAGAGGGTGGGTTTGCCGCCTCAGTGGCCCCGCTTGGAACGGCGATCACCGAACATCAGCTGCATATGCTCTGGCGGATCGCGGATGAGCCGATCATCGCGCTTGATGGTGACAAGGCAGGCCTGCGCGCAGCGATGCGGCTGATTGATCTGGCGCTGCCCTTGCTGGAGGCAGGTAAATCGCTGCGCTTTGCGCTGATGCCCGAAGGCAAGGACCCCGACGATCTGATCCGCAGTGAAGGGCCTGAGGCCGTTCAGGCTGTTCTGGACCAGGCCATGCCGATGGTGAAACTCCTGTGGCAGCGCGAGACTGAGGGCAAAGTTTTTGACAGCCCCGAACGCAAGGCCGCGCTCGATAAAGCGTTGCGCGACAAGATTCGTCTGATCCGGGATCCGTCCATTCGCCGCCACTACGGCGAAGATATTCAGGACATGCGCTGGGAACTCTTTCGCGGTGGGCGTCCCCGCGACGAGATGCGCAGCCCCGCTCAGGATGTGGCACCAGATTATCCGCCGATGCCGGAAGCGGGATATGATCCGGGGTATGACAACGGCTATGATCCCGATCCGGGCTATGACATGGGCTATGACCCAGCGCCTGCGTTTGATCCCGGCTTTGATGCGCCGCCGTCAGTACCACAGGATACGCGGCCCCCGGTTCGTCAGGGGCAGGGGGGCAATGCCCCTTCGGGCGGGTATTCAGGCCGCAAGGGCGGAGGCTTTCGTGATGGAGGACGTCCGCCCTGGCGTGGAAAGAACGCGCCGCCAACGCCGCTGCAAACCACGCGCAACTCGCTTTTGGCGGGGGGGAGCGAGGAATCTCTGGTGCGGGTCCGTGAGGCAGTGATCCTTGCGACGGTCATCACCACACCAGCCGTGATTGCGCAGTTTGAGGCCAACCTGGAACGGATGGCCTGTGTCGGGTCAGATCATGCGCTTCTGCGGGATCTGGTGCTGCGCCATGGCATTGATGCACCGGATCGCCTTAAAGAGGAAATTGATGCGGCGGCCGGAGCGCATGCTCTTGAAAACCTCTTCGCGCTACGCCATGTGGCAATCATGCCCTGCCTGCGCAGACCCGGCGATGTGGAAACCGCAAGCCTGACGCTTGCCGAAGAATTTGCCAAGCTGGAAGCCAGCCGGGGCCTTGATGCAGAACTTGCCGAGGCCGAAGAGGACCTGAGCGGCCTTGCAGATGAGGCTGTGACCTGGCGTCTGGGCCAGGCGGCTGAGGCGCGAAATAAGGCAGTGCGCAGCGAGAACGAGGACCGCGCACAGTATGATGTGGGGGAGAACGGGGCGCGTCTGAACCGGGAGGAACGGGACGCCTTTGGAGCCCTTCTGGAACGTATTGGCTACTCCAAGAAGTGACCCCTGCGCAGCAGTCAGGTCGTTTTGCTAAGGAAGAGCAGAAGAAAAACGGGTAAACCGGGTGACGAATCAATAGATCGCGATAATGATTCGCGAGACCGAATCGCCCCAGCCCCTACGAGGAGCATTGAATGGCCGCCAAAGATACCGACGACCGCAAACCTGATGATCAGGAGCCTGAAATCTCTCTCGATATGAGCCAGGCTCAGGTCAAGAAGATGATCGCCGAGGCGCGAGAGAAGGGCTACATCACTTACGATCAGCTCAATCAGGTCCTGCCGCCGGATCAGGTCAGTTCGGAGCAGATCGAGGATGTTATGTCCATGCTCTCCGAGATGGGCATCAACATCATCGAGGATGAAGAGGCCGAAGAGGAAGAGCAGAAAGGCTCGACCGACCTGGTCACGACCGACAGCAACCGCGAAGTCGCCGTTGCAGGTGCCCAGACTGAAAAGCTGGACCGCACCGATGACCCTGTGCGCATGTACCTGCGCGAAATGGGCTCGGTTGAGCTGCTGAGCCGCGAAGGCGAGATCGCGATTGCCAAGCGCATCGAGGCTGGCCGCAACACGATGATTGCGGGTCTGTGTGAAAGCCCGCTGACCTTCCAGGCGATCACGATCTGGCACGACGAACTTCTGTCCGAAGACATTCTTTTGCGGGATGTCATCGATCTGGAAGCCACCTTTGGCAACCAGATGGACGAGGATGGCGATGTGGCGGAGCCGGTCGTCGATACCTCGGCGGTTGCTGCCAACAAGCCTGCCAAGGATACCGGCCCGGAGCTGGATGCAGATGGCAACCCGATTGCCTCTGATGACGATGATGACGACGACGAGCAGGCCAACATGTCCCTCGCAGCAATGGAAGCTGCGCTGAAGGACAAGGTGTTGACCACGCTTGAGCAGATCTCCTCTGACTACTCGCAGCTGAGCGAGATGCAGGACAGCCGGATCTCTGCGACACTGAACGAAGACGGCTCTTTCAGCGACAATGATGAGCAGATCTATCAGTCCCTGCGTTCGGAAATCGTTGAACTGGTGAACGGTCTTCACCTGCACAACAACCGTATCGAGGCGTTGATCGACCAGCTTTACGGCATCAACCGCCGCGTCATGCAGATCGACAGCTCGATGGTGAAACTGGCTGACCAGGCCCGCATCAACCGTCGCGAGTTCGTCGAAGCCTACCGTGGTCGCGAACTGGATCCGAACTGGCTTGCCGACATGGGCGAAAAGCCCGGTCGTGGGTGGCAGATGTTCATCGAACGCTCTACCGACAAGGTCGAAGAGCTGCGTGCAGACATGGCGCAGGTCGGCCAGTATGTGGGTCTGGATATTTCGGAATTCCGTCGCATCGTTCAGCAGGTTCAGAAGGGCGAGAAAGAAGCCCGTCAGGCCAAGAAGGAAATGGTCGAGGCCAACCTGCGCCTGGTTATTTCGATCGCCAAGAAATACACCAACCGCGGTCTGCAATTCCTTGACCTTATTCAGGAAGGCAACATCGGCCTGATGAAGGCGGTGGACAAGTTCGAATACCGCCGCGGATACAAGTTCTCGACCTATGCGACCTGGTGGATCCGTCAGGCAATCACGCGCTCCATCGCGGATCAGGCCCGGACCATCCGTATTCCGGTCCACATGATCGAGACCATCAACAAGCTGGTCCGCACCGGTCGTCAGATGCTGCACGAAATCGGCCGCGAGCCGACGCCGGAAGAACTGGCCGAAAAGCTGCAGATGCCGCTGGAAAAGGTCCGCAAGGTGATGAAGATCGCCAAGGAGCCGATCTCGCTCGAAACCCCGATCGGGGACGAGGAAGACAGCCAGCTTGGCGATTTCATCGAGGACAAGAATGCCGTGCTGCCGCTCGACAGCGCCATTCAGGAAAACCTCAAGGAAACCACGACACGGGTTCTGGCCTCGCTCACCCCGCGTGAAGAACGGGTTCTGCGGATGCGTTTTGGCATCGGCATGAACACCGATCACACGCTGGAAGAAGTCGGCCAGCAGTTCAGCGTGACCCGCGAACGGATCCGCCAGATCGAGGCAAAGGCGCTGCGCAAGCTGAAGCACCCGAGCCGCTCGCGCAAACTGCGCAGCTTCCTCGACCAATAAGCGGTATTTACCAGCATCAAGAAGGGCGCTCCATCGGGCGCCCTTTTTTCGTTTTGGGTCCATGGATTGCCACCACAGTCATGGTGGGTGTTGAGGGGGCGTTAACCAATAAGGCAGACGAGCAATTGTTGCCGCCTGCCGGGGCTCTTAAATTAAGGCTACGTTAAGAGTTCAGATCCACCCGGAGGCCACGATATGTCGCAACACAGCAACCTGCAGGAAGCCTTGGGCGTTCTGGATGGGCGTTTGCGGTCACTTCATGCTCTGACCCGGGCGAACTCCTTTCTGGTCGAAATCCTGCGAAATGAACGCGAAGTGCTGGAAAAGATGGATGGCGACGTCGCCCGTGACATGCTGCGCGCCCGGGCCCGCCGTCATTTTGGTGCCGAGGCGGGTGAGAATGCCTGCCCTGAAACGCTGAAGGTTCTTGAAACCGCCCTGAGCCAACCGCGCGAGGCCGCCCAAACCGAAAGCGCGCAAATCATTCCCTTCCCATCGCGCCGGGACGCGTGATGGTTGGGTGAGTGCAGGGTGGTTCGTGATCGAATGTGAGCCCTGTCCTATGGTCGTTGGGTGGAAATCCCTCGGCTCGTTCATATCTGTCTATCAATAGCTCAGGCCAGCGATGCCGATTTTTCGGTCGCAGGCGAGCATTGAACCGACAGGATTTGAAACATGCGACCATTCAAATATGCTCTAGCTGCCCTATTCGCCTTCGCCCCGCTTGCCCAGGCGCAAACCGTTCACGTTACGCCGGACCGGGCACGTGTATTCCCTTTGTCCGATGGAAGTTTTGAAGTTGCGCCGCCTCGCGGTCAGGTGCTTGACGGATATTGGTGCGCAGCAGCTGACTACGCCCGTCGCGGCCTAGGCGCCGACTGGGGGCAGGACATCTATGTGGCGCGCGGATTGGGAGACGGCGTTGCCATCAACCGGACATCGACCGTGATCTTCACGCTTACCCCTGTCCCGAGTGACAAGCCGGATCGGTTCATCACACGGACCAACGCTTTTCACGTTGGCGATCGGCTGAACGTGCAGGAAGCTGATCACAAATGCAGCATCGTCCGGCGGCGGTTCTGATCGGCTAAGCGACATTGGCAATGGGAGGTGCCGACATGACAGATCTATTGGCCAAAAAGACCAGCGCGTCCGCAATGAATGGTCTACAGTGGGGGGTGGTCGCAGTGATGCTCAGCGGGCTCGTGCTTACCGCCGTGCCCGCAGCCGCCCAGGCCTTTACCGCAGTCAACCGTCTCCAGGTGGTTCCGGCAGGGACAAGCCAGTTTGAGGTCATAGGCCGGGCAGGCGCGTTCAAGCCGGATTACTGGTGCGCGGCGGGCGATTATGTCCGCAAATCGCTTGGCCTGTCTTGGCAGACAAAGATCTACGCAGTTGACGGAATTTCCCGCAGTGTCACCACGGGTGCGAGATCGGCGGTTCGGTTCACGTTGGATCCTGAAGCTGCAGGAATCACACCCTATGACGCCAATTGGGTCGGAGATATCCTGACACCGGGATATTCCATGCGCGCCAATGCAGCCTTTGGGGAATGTGAGGACAGCCTGTTTCCCTTCCGCCGCTTCAACTGATACCAGTCGGGCAGAGCTTTCTTCAGCGCCGCAGATATGCACGGAGCAGCCATGCAGGCACAATTCGTCATCCCAACGACAGGGCAGGGCCTGTACGAGTTTTCAGGGCAGGTTTGTAATTGGGTGCGGGAAGCAGGGATCGACAGTGGACTCTTGACGTTGTTTGTCCAGCATACCTCTTGCTCGCTGCTTGTTCAGGAAAATGCCGACCCGGAGGTCCAGCACGATTTGTTGGCCTATCTGGCCCGGCTGGTGCCGCCTGCAACAGATCCCTCCATGCGCTATCTGCGGCATACCTATGAGGGGCCGGATGACATGCCAGCCCATATCAAGGCGGCCATATTGCCGGTAAGCCTGACAATCCCCGTCTCTGACGGCCAGCCGCGTCTTGGGACGTGGCAGGGGATCTATCTGTTTGAGCATCGCGACGCCCCGCACCGGCGCAATGTTGTCGCTCATCTCGCGTGAGCCCCCGGTATCTTGTGGTTCCATTTCGCCCCTACCCAAAGCCTAGAGGCTGCCATATAGTTGTGGATAAGGGCGCAGATGCGCGCCACTTACAGGCGGTCAGGAATAGGGGGGACAGCACATGCGCTGCCCGTTTTGCGGAAATATCGACACCCAGGTAAAGGATTCGCGCCCGGCAGAGGATCACGTCTCTATCCGCAGGCGCCGGTTCTGCCCGGCGTGTGGTGGACGCTTTACCACCTATGAACGTGTTCAACTGCGGGATCTGGTGGTCATCAAATCCAACGGTAAACGCGAGGATTTCGACCGCGACAAGCTTGAACGCTCCATCCGGATTTCCATGCAAAAACGTCCGATCGAACCTGAGCGCATTGATCAGATGATTTCGGGTATTGTCCGGCGGCTGGAGAGCATGGGCGAAACCGACATCAATTCCAACAAGATCGGTGAGATCGTGATGGAGGCTCTGGCCCGGATAGACACCGTGGCCTATGTCCGCTTCGCCAGCGTTTACAAGAACTTCCAGGCGGCCGATGATTTTGAGGACTTTGTCCACGAGCTGCGCCCGAATGTGACGCCGGAAGAGTGAGACAGGACGACATTCGATACATGTCGCTTGCGTTGTCCTTGGGACGGCGCGGGCAGGGGCAATGCTGGCCCAACCCGGCGGTGGGCTGTGTGATCGTCAAGGATGGCCGCATTGTCGGTCGTGGCTGGACGCAGCCGGGCGGGCGACCGCATGCCGAGCCAGAGGCCCTTGCGCGTGCGGGGGCGCTGGCGCGGGGGGCCACGGCATATGTGTCGTTGGAGCCTTGCGCACATTTCGGCAAGACCCCCCCCTGTGCGCAGGCTCTGATCGATGCAGGCGTTAAGCGTGTCGTTGCCGCGATCGAAGACAGCGATCCGCGGGTGTCGGGGCACGGGTTTGCCATGCTGCGCGATGCAGGGATCGAGGTCACGACAGGCATCTGCGCTGACGAAGCTGCCCGCGATCATGCGGGTTTTTTCCTCAAGACCGAACAGGGCCGGCCATTCGTGAGGCTGAAACTCGCCAACAGCTTTGATGGACGCATTGCGACCGCAACGGGCGAAAGCAAGTGGATCACCGGGCCCGACGCGCGCAGGGCAGTTCATGCAATGCGCGCGCGTCATGATGCGGTGATGGTTGGCGGCGGCACGGCGCGAGCGGATGACCCCTCTTTGACGGTGCGTGACATGGGCATCAGCCGACAGCCGGTCAGAGTTGTGATCTCCCGTCACCTGGATTTGCCTCTGATGGGACAGCTGGCGCGAACGGCAAAGGATGTTCCTTTGTGGATCTGCCACGGCAGCGGGGCAGATGCCGACCGTCTGCGCGCGTGGGAAGGGGTCGGCGCGACCCTCATCCATTGTGCGTCTGATGGGCTGCAGTTGGAGGCGGCAGATGTATTGCAGCAATTGGGTCAGGCTGGGCTTACGCGGGTCTTCTGCGAAGGTGGCAGCGGTCTTGCTGCGTCTCTGCTCAAGCAGGACCTGGTGGATGAGCTGATTGGGTTTACTGCGGGCGTTGTCATCGGGGGGGATGGCCTGTCGTCAATCGGCAGCCTGGGCCACGAGGCGCTCGCGGATGCGCCCCGCTTTGACCTGATCGAGCAAACCCAGATCGGGCCGGATCTGCTGCATCGCTGGGCTCGGTCACTGCGCTAAAGCGGCAGGCGGGCAAATGCCCGTCCGCCCATTCAGCGCCACAGATGCGCGTAGGTTGACAGCAGCCCCTGGGCCTTGGCCAATAGCCGATTGCCATGGGTGCGAGACGGGATCTGACCCTCTGCCAGCCGTTTGGCCACCAACTCCACCTGACAGGGCAAGCCGCTTACGGGGTCGACGTAGCGGGGGTAGTCGATCAAGACAGCGTGCGCGAGACCAAGCAGCGATGGGCGGGCGCGCCTGCGTGCAACAGGCACCGGGCCCAGATCACGGGTGAGTCCCCAACCCGCATAAAACGGCGCCCCAACGGTGGTGACCTTTACGCCGCGCAACAGGGCCTCAAACCCCAGAAGGGACGTCATCGTCCAGACCTCGTGTACACTGTCAAGCAACGCCATCGGATCTGCGTCAGCCACGACAAGATCGGCAATACCCTCGGCCGCGACAGTCCCGTCCCGCAATCCGGCTTCGACGTCGGGATGGGGTTTGTAGATCAACACGGCGTCCGGATTGGCCGCCCGCGCAGCGCGCAGCAACTGGGCGTTGGTGGTGATCTTCTCGCTGCCCAGGCGCACAGAGGCATCATCAGCGACTTGGCCGACAACCAGAATGCTGTGACCTTTTGGCAATTCTGGCACCGAGCCGCCGAGGTTGTATTTCGACAGGCTGTCGCGCACCAGCCGCTGGATCAACCGTTCGGCGCGGCGTTCCTGTTCTGAGGAAAGCGTTTCACGGGCGGCGATCAGATCCTCCAGGTCGCTTGGCTCGCTTGGGTCGTAGTAAATCCCTTGCCGGTCCAGAACCAGAGAGAGGGGTGGCACCAGATCAGCGCCCAGCCCGCGCGAACGCAGGAACCCATCTTCGACCCGGTGTGCGCCGATGTGGCGGCTCTTGTCGGCCTTGCTGGCCCAGACCATCCAGTTGCGTCCGCTTCTGAGGGCTGTCTTTGGTTTGTCGGAAAAGCGCAGGCGTCGGTGGCGGCCAAAGAAACCCTGTAGTGCGGGGCGTTTCCACAGCCGCATGCCAGACGCGATCCAGCCGGCCCGGTCCTGCCGCCACACGCGCACGTCTGCTTCCAGTGCATCGATGACCTCTTCCAGTTCGCACAGCTGGTCGTCATACGGGCTGTACCATGTCGGATAAATCATCATCGCGCCCGCAAACAGCTGTGCCCGCGTCAGTCTGCGCTGTCTGCGGGTGACGGGAAAACGATCATCGCTGAGGCCCCAGCCGGTATAGAAGGGCTGGCCGAAAACACGGGGCCGGTGGCCTGCCAGAATAGCCTCAAACCCCATTTGCGAGGAAACGGTGTAAACCGCAATCGCCCCCTCCAGAAGCGCCCAGGGTGAGGTGGGTTTGTCCCACAGCTCGACCTTGCCCTGCGCGTCCTTCTGGGAGAAATACCCCTCTCTGTGACCTGCGTGACTTTCGGGGTGGGTCTTGATGATGATGCGGGCGCCGGGGTTTTCGTCCTGCGCATAATAAAGCATCTCCTGAAACCGCAGAATATCCGTCCCCTCATGGGGGCAGGAGGCGCGGACAGATGCATCGCCGCGGGCCTGATCGATCACCAGAACATATCCCGGCTCCGGTGGCTCTGCGTCGGGGGAGTAGGCGTTGTATTTGCTCAGATGGGCGTCCTGCAGGCGGGCAATGGCGCGCCGCGCCCGCCGCATCAAGGCGCTGTCGTCAAGCGGGTGTTCTGCCAGGATCTTTTCCAGATCGGAGGGTTGCGCAGGATCAAAGTGCAGACCCGAACGATCCAGCAGCAAACCCAGCGGTGGCTCACCAGAGCGGCCGGGGTGGATGGATCTCAGAAAGGCGTCCTCGACGTGCAACAGGGCGCACCCCTGTGCCTCGGCCATTGCGCGACCCCGGTGGGCAGTTGCGGCGTTGCCCCAGACTGCCACGAGATCCTCAGCCGTGGGTTTGCCAAGGCGCAGGTCATGCCCCGCCAGCGACAGGATGCGCCGCAGCCGCCGCTGCCACAGAAAGCCACCGTTGTAAAAGAAAAGCCGGGAGCGCGCGCCCCCGGCCTGTGTCGTCTCGTCCGACATGATCATGCCATCAGCTGCCGCCAAACAGGGTTTCGACGCTGGCTAGCGGCGTGAGCGGGCTTGCAAGGAGCGAAATGGTCTTGGTCCACTGCGCATAAGGTGCCTCTGTCACATAGAGCGTGTCGTCGTCGCGAATGACGAAATCGCGCGCCACAAACAGACCATTGGGCTGGGTGAGGTTCAGCACGTAGATCATGCGCTGCGCCCCGATCAGATCATCGCGGCCCAAGACCTGATTGGCGATTTCTGCAGGTTCGTTGCGAAAGACGAACACACCGGTCGGGTCCGACGCGGTGGAGATCAGCCCGCCAACCTGAGCGATGGCTTCAAGCGCTGAAAGGTCTTGGGTTTCAAACGGAACCCGCGCCTGTGCATTGGTTGCGCCAAGGGCGGTAAACGACCGGCTGTCCTCTTCGACGAGGATCTTGTCACCGCCACGCAGCGCAATGTCCAGTTCGGGGTGTTTGTAGAGATCCTGGAACCAGATCTTGCCCTGGGTTGCGCCACGGATCACTGTGACCTGTGCATTTTCGGGCTCGATCACCACGCCACCGGCTCTTGCCAGCATGGTTGCCAGCGTGCGGGTGGGGCGCTCAATCGCATAGACCCCCTGACCGCCGACCGCGCCCGTGAGGCTGACAGTTGCCCCATCCCCGGCAAGACGACGCACCTGAACCTGCGGGTCCGGGGTCTGATCTTCGAGCTTTTTGGTGATGGTCTGGCGCAGCTGGTCGGGGGTGCTGCCAGAGGCGCGCAGGCGTCCGGCATAGGGGACGAAAATAAAGCCCGCGCTGTCGACCTGAACCTCTTCCAGCACTGTTGCATTGGTTGCTTCGGCGGCGAGGAGCCCGTCATCGACGTTTTCCCAGACAGTCAGGCCCAGAACGTCACCGGGGCGGATCACATCAGAGGTCAGCTTGCCTGCGCTCAGGAATTGGTCTGAAAATCCAAGGGCGGGCACGACGGCTGTCGCACGGGTCACGCGGTCATTGACCGACACCACAAAGGCATCGCCTTCTTTCTGGACGGATCCTGCATAGATCTGGCGTTTGTTCGGGCCAACTTGCGGAAGGCCACAGGACGCAGCCAGCGTCAGCGCGGTCAGAAATGCGACCGGGCGCGCCCATTTCACGGGAACGGATTTCACTGCTCGGTCTCCTGACCTGTTGTTGTTCTGCCTTAGCTTTTGCGCCCAAGCTAGCGGAGCAGCGGGCAAAAATCCAGTCTTCGGGCTGAGTTGGATCAGTTCACCACACGCAACTGTTGCCGCGGTGCCGCTGTCCCCTTCAAGAGCGCCTCATAGGGATCTTCATAGGCCAGCATCATGTCCACCACCTGACGCAGCAACTGGCGCCGCCCTTTGCGCGAATAAAAGCCCCCCGGAATCTGCGAGGTCTCTAGAAGGTAGCGGCGATAGTCCTTGTAGGCTCGATTATCGGGGCGCATGGGATGGGCGAAGAAGTCCGCCAGCGTCTGGGTCGAGACGAATTCGGGCTTGTCATAGACCGCCTTGCCAAAGACCTTGAGCGGGATGCCGCGCCACAGAACCTGTTGGCCTGCGGTGGAATTCACGGTGACAGCGGTGCGCGCTTCGTTCAGCAGGGCAGCCAGTTTGCCGCCGCGGACGTAATGAACCCGTTCGCAAATCCCGTGGCGCTTTGCCAGTTGCCGGATAGAGCGGCGGATCGGCGCGCGGCCATCCTCCAAAGGATGTGCCTTGATGACCAGATGATGATGGCGCGGCGCACCCTCGGCAAATCCCTCGAAAACCTTTTCGAGAAAGTCGGCCGTGGTGGCAAAAGGCGAATGCGCCTGAAATGCGCTGTCATGTTCCAGTTGCAACAGGGCGAGGTGGTAGGGAAAGCCCCCATTCCGGATGCGCCGGGTGGCCAGCCTGCGTTCTAACGCCTGAAATGGCATCAGCATCAGACGGCGCAAATACAGTTGAAATTCGCGCGTCACCGGCAGGGCGCGATGGGGGCGAAACTGCCTGTAGCGCTGGTTCAGGAACATGACAAACCCGTGGTAAAGCGCGCCGTAGAACACATGCTGGCGCGTGTCCCCCCAGTGCGATGGCGGCAAAGGCGCCTCCATGTCGCAGCGGGCAAGCGCGGCGGCCATGTCTGTCACGCTTGTGCCCATCAGGCGCGAATTGCCGTTGGATCCTTCGCGTTCGTAGGTGACCCAATAGGGCCGCAGATATCCCTCTTCAAACACATGGACGCGTATGCCCCGCGCCCGCGCAGCCTGCACTGCGGTGGCATGTATCGGGCGGGTGTCGCCGTAAAGCACAAGATCGCTGATGGCATGTTTATCCAACAGCCCCTCAAGATGGGCAGGCCAGTCCGCCTGCGGCCCCTGATAGGCGTGATAGCTGCTTCGGTCGCGCCAGAACGCGCTGTCGCCTGCGTTGAAACCAACGCGAAGAACGGAACACCCGGCCGATTGCAGCATGGCGCCAAGGCGCGCGAAAAACGGCCCATGCGGACCTTGCAGAAACAGAAAAGAACGCTTGGATACGTCTGCGTAGGGCATGGGGGAACCGTAATCCACTGGGACAAAAACTTGGTGAAGTTTAGCTGTTCCTGTTCCAATTGCAGCGGAATTTCCAGCGTTGTTGTGCCTTCTGCACTCAACTGTGGGGGAATTGCTGCAATCGCGCGGACCGAAGGGCGCGCGCCTGTGTGCAGCGGGGCTTGCCCGCAGCGCGGGCAATGGCTACCTGTGGGGCGAAACAAACCGACAGGAGCCCGCCGATGTTCACAGGGATCGTCACCGATATTGGCACCATTGCCGAACTGGAGCAGCAGGGCGACCTGCGTGCACGGATCAAGACCAGCTACGATACAGCGGGCATCGATATCGGCGCCTCTATCGCGTCAGATGGGGTCTGCCTGACCGTGATCGCCCTTGGCGACGATTGGTATGATGTGCAGATTTCCGCAGAAACCGTGTCAAAGACCAATCTCGACAGCTGGGTTGTGGGCAAGCGCGTCAACCTGGAACGGGCGCTGAAGGTCGGTGACGAACTGGGCGGGCACATCGTGTCTGGCCACGTGGACGGCGTTGCCGAGGTGGTGAACATCGCGGATGAAGGGGACAGCACCCGTGTCACACTGCGCGCACCTGCAGCCTTGGCGAAATTCATCGCTCCCAAGGGGTCCGTCGCTCTCAATGGGACGTCCCTGACCGTGAATGACGTTGAGGGGGCCGACTTTGGCATCAACTTCATCCCCCACACCAAAGAGGTGACCACCTGGGGGGATGTAAAGCTGGGGGATGCGGTCAACCTAGAGATCGACACGCTTGCGCGCTATGTTGCGCGCCTGCACGAGGCGGGCTGAGCCAAGAGGCGTCACGTTGGGGCGGGCGCGCAGACGGATTGCGCAGCTTTGTCCTGCCCCGGTTCGCGATCTGGTGGTATCTTTCGCCTACCACATGTCCCCGACGGTATAGCCGCGCGGGAAAGGGTCGGTTGGGTCCAGCGTGTAGCTGGACAGCCCATAGATCCATCCCTGACCGGATAGGGTCGGGATGATCGCGGGGTAGGGGCCGACTGTCGTTTCCTCGATGATGCGACCGGTGAACGTGGTCCCCAGAGGGCCTGCGTTCACATAGTCCTGACCGATCTTCAGCTGGCCGCGCGCGTGCAGTACCGCCATTTTGGCGCAGGTGCCTGTTCCGCAGGGAGAGCGGTCGAGAATACCGCTGGCGTCTTGCGGCCGGTTCGGGTCGAATGGGCCAGTTGAAATCGTGATGGCGCCGCGCCCGTCTGTTCCTTCGGCCACCGGCTTGCCCCAGAGGTTGGTGATGGTCGGCCCGGTGATGGCCGGGTTTTCAGGGTGCACCACCGGCAGTTGCTCGACCGTGGCATGGCGAATGGCTTCGCTCACCCGCACGATTTCGCCACCGTTGTCAGCATCAAGCGCCACCCCCAGCGTTTCGGCCTCTGCAAGAACAAAGAACATGCCGCCCCAGGCCACATCGACAGTGACCGTGCCCAGCCCCGCCACCTCGACCTTTGCATCCAGATGGACGGCGAATGCGGGCACGTTCCTGAATTCCACTCGCGTGACCTTGCCGTCCTTGCAACTGGCCTTGACCCGGATCAGCCCGGCCGGGGCCTCCAGCGTCAGCTCCGTGACCGGCTCCTGCATCTCGATGATTCCTGTTTCCAGCAGGACAGTCACAACGCAGATGGTGTTGGAGCCCGACATGGGAGGGTATTCTGTCTGCTCAAAGATGATGAAGCCCGCATCAGCATCCGGGTGGCAAGGCGGCACGATCGCATTGCCGCACAGACCCGGGTTGCCACGCGGCTCGCGCAGCATTTGCAAGCGGATGTCGTCGTGGCGCGCGGCCATATCCTGCATCTTTTCAAACACGCTGCCGCCCCGCAGCAAGGGCATTCCGCCAGTGATGACGCGGCCGGGCTCTCCTTCGGCGTGGGCTTCGACGGCTTGGATAATTCGTGTAGCACGCATGGGGGCTCTCCGATGAGCGGGCGCTGCTGCCCGTCTGGGATGTGTAGATTGGATCCAATGCCACTTCTGCACAGGATGAATGGCGCGTCCAGTCTTCTCTGTGCCGTTTGCAGGACTGGCATTTGCCGCCCTCGTGGGGTATCTGGCTTGCATCAACCCGCAGTGCCACGTGCGCTGCAGCTGCCCACCGAAAGGTTGCCTTTATGAGCTTTGAAACACCGGGGCCGATTGAAGCCCAGTTGCGTGACGCAATCAGCCCGATCGAAGAGATCATCGAAGAGGCCCGTCAGGGGCGGATGTATATCCTCGTCGATCACGAGGACCGCGAGAATGAAGGCGATCTGGTGATCCCGGCGCAGTTCGCGGATGCAGCTGCGGTGAATTTCATGGCGACCCATGGCCGCGGCCTGATCTGCCTGCCGATGACCGCAGAGCGGATTGACGGGCTGGGCCTGCCGATGATGGCCGTAAACAACTCTTCCCGCCACGAAACGGCGTTTACCGTGTCGATTGAGGCCCGCGAAGGCGTCTCTACCGGTATTTCCGCCGCTGACCGCGCGCTGACAATTGCCGAAGCCATCAACGAAGACAACAGCATGGCGGCGCTTGCCACCCCCGGTCACGTGTTTCCGCTGCGGGCAAAGCGTGGCGGCGTTCTGGTGCGCGCAGGCCATACCGAGGCCGCGGTCGACATTTCCCGTCTCGCCGGGCTGCATCCCTCCGGCGTGATCTGCGAGATCATGAAGGAAGATGGTACAATGGCCCGCCTGCCTGATCTGGTAGAGTTCGCCAAGACCCATGACATGAAAATCGGCACCATCAGCGATTTGATCACCTACCGTGCCCGAAATGATAACCTGGTGGTTGAAACCTCCCGCGAGACGGTCACGTCCGAGTTTGGTGGTGAATGGGAAATGCGCCTGTTCACCGATCAGACCCACGGGGTTGAACATGTGGTCATGATCAAGGGTGACATCACCACCTCTGAACCGGTTCTGTGCCGCACCCACGCGCTGCACGAGGCGACCGATCTGCTGGGACTGGGGCCGAAACCTGCCGCGCAGTTGCCCCGCTCGATGGAACTGATCGCAGAGGAAGGCCGTGGCATCGTCTGCCTGTTCCGGTCCCCGCGCAGTGCACTTTATGCGCAGGATGACGAAGGTCCGCGCACGATCAAACAAACAGGTCTTGGCGCCCAGATCCTGTCTAATCTTGGCGTTCAGGAGCTGGTGCTGCTGACCGACTCACCCAAGACGACCTATCTGGGCCTCGACGCCTATGGGCTGACGATTGTTGGCACCAAACCCATTTTGAAGGACGCTTGATATGGCTGGACATGAAACCCACTACACGCTGCCCCGCCCGGAGTTCGACAAGCCGGTAAAGCTGCTGATTGTCGTGGCGCCGTACTACAAGGATATCGCTGACAATCTCGTGGCGGGCGCGCAGGCCGAAATCGAGGCCGCGGGGGGCACCTGCGAGATGATCGAAGTGCCAGGCGCGCTGGAGGTTCCGACCGCAATCGCCATCGCGGACCGTAGCTCGAATTTTGATGGCTATGTGGCGCTTGGTTGTGTCATCCGGGGCGAAACCACCCATTACGACACCGTCTGCAACGACTCCAGTCGTGCCATTCAGCTGATGGGGCTGCAGGGTCTGTGCATTGGCAATGGCATCCTGACGGTGGAAAACCGCAAGCAGGCTGAGGTCCGCGCGGATGTGAACGACCAGAACAAGGGGGGCGGCGCTGCGGCTGCGGCCTTGCATCTGATCGCGCTGACGCGTAAGTGGGGCGCCCAAAGCAAGGGAGTCGGCTTCAAGGCGCCTTCCGAGGCCATCAAACTGGCCGATTCAGACAATGGACCCACGACAGCATGACCACCTCGGACAGCCAGGGCGCTGCGCCCAAGGGCAATGACAAACACAAGATGAGATCGGCGTCCCGGCTTTATGCCGTGCAGGCGCTGTTTCAGATGGAACACAGCAACCTGACCCTCGACAAGGTCATCGTTGAATTCGAAGACTTCCGGTTCGGCGCGGTCTACGAAGACGGTGAAATGGCCGAAGGGGACAGCAAGGTGTTCCGCAAGCTGGTCGAAGATGCCGTAAGCCATCAGGCCCGCATCGACCAGATGACCGACCGTGCGCTGGTCGCGAAATGGCCAATTGGCC
Organism: Phaeobacter italicus; assembly: GCF_001258055.1. Classification (GTDB taxonomy): domain Bacteria; phylum Pseudomonadota; class Alphaproteobacteria; order Rhodobacterales; family Rhodobacteraceae; genus Phaeobacter; species Phaeobacter italicus. Next base: position 87,597 of record NZ_CVRM01000003.1, read on the forward strand.
GGATCGACCCGACGCTGCGCGCGCTGTTCCGTGCCGCCGGTGCCGAACTGACCGAGAGCAAGACCCCGCCGAAGGTCGTGATCAATGAATTCGTTGACATCGCGCGGGCCTTCTTTCCCGAAGGCAAAGAGCCCAAGTTCGTGAATGCAGTGCTGGATCACATGGCACGGGAAGCCAAGCCAGAAGCATTCTGAACACGGACCAAACCTGAATTTGAAGGGGCGCGTGCGGAGAGATCCGCGACGCGCCTTTTTCGTTCGTGGTTTTCGTTGGAACAGGGGGCAAAAAAGGCATGCGTCAAATTCCGCCGGTTTGCCGATTGGCGCTGGACGGCGGCAAACTTGGTGCTAACCTCCTTATCAAGACAGGAGGGCACGTCATGCCGAAACTGGTAAAACTCTACATCAAGAACGTGGCACTGGGATTTGCGATTGCCGGTGTCTTTGTGGCGCTACTACTGTGGTTCAACGTGATGAATCTGTGGCACCTGGTTAGCACCTCTGACAGCGGTATCCTGGCAGTTGGCATTCTTTGGTTCATGAACGGGATCGTGTTTGCCGGGGTGCAGTTTGGCTACGCGGTGATGTCGCTGGCGGGCAAGGATGACGAACCGCGCGGCGGAATGCGCATCACCCCGGATCTTCAGCGTGATCTTGTTCCGGTTCGCGTGCCTGCACAGCGCAGCAACCGTCAGGTTCACCGCCGCTGAGGCGCGATTTCATTTCTTGGTCGCATCGCAAGGTATCAAACCGCGTCCCCGTGGCGCGGTTTTTTCTTTGCGGTTCAGCACGGTTTGGTCAGGCAGGTGGCCCCTGCAGGCATGTTGCAGACGGGCCGCCAAATGGACCGCGCGGATTGGCCCGGAGGCAACGCAAATAACGCAGCAAACAACATGGATGTGGGTGGAAAGCGGCGGGACCACCAGTCAACCGTTCGGCTTTGATTCCCGAGGACCTGTATATACAGGTGGGCGCCAGGTAACTAGGCCAGGACCCAGACAGAGCCAGCTCCCTCGGAATTGCTTAAGGCCACCGGAATGCTGCCGGTAACGAGAAGGGCAGAACCCGCCTCCGCTCTAACTAGGCGGCAGACCGGGTGGAGACAAGGGGCAGGGGGCTGGTTTTCTGCGACCGGCGAAATTTGATACTCTTCAGCTGGTTTGCCCCCTGCGTGATCTTGAAATCTGTTCCCTAATTGTTCACATTCAAATCATGGCTCAGGATTTGACTCCCGGACAGCGGCTCGCCCGTGGTGTGTCTCGGCATATGACCGCGCTTGGTTTTGCAACGGTAGAGGAATTCATCCCCGCCCGCGGCATGCGCGTGGATGTGATGGCGCTTGGCCCCAAGGGAGAGCTGTGGGTGATCGAATGCAAATCCAGCCGCGCCGACTTTCAGTCCGACAGCAAATGGCAGGGCTATCTGGAGTGGTGCGACCGGTATTTCTGGGCCGTGGACATGGCGTTCCCGACGGAACTCCTGCCTGATGAGACCGGCCTGATCATCGCGGATGACTATGATGCTGAGATTATTCGCATGTCGCCAGAGGACAAGCTGCCCGCCGCACGTCGAAAGAAACTGATACAGAAGTTCGCGATGGATGCGGCGATCCGGCTGAACCGTCTGCGCGACCCTCAGCCCGGTCTAGATGGTGCCTGGCTCAGCTGAGGTTTCCGAGCAGGGCAAGTCTGGGCAGGGCAAGGCCGGCGCCCGAGCGCCAGCCAGAAGATCATGTGGTCTGCAGGATCACTTGGACAGGGCGCTTGCCGCCTGTGCCGCTGCGAGGATCTCTTCGGCGATTTCATTTGCCTCTTCGGGGTCGAAATCCATCGGAATTTCGAGTCCATCGGCTTCGATGAAGATCCGGACCATACCAGCGTCGGTCGGACCGATCTGCATGTTGGCTTCGATATCGCGCTCGGTGTTAATGCCCATGCGGCACTCCTGTGGTGGTGCTTGCGTTGACTGGATCTGCTAGCCTGCAAAGGCCACAAAGGCAAGCATCCGTTGTCAGAGCCCCGGTTTCGGAGCCCTGCAAAATGGCCTGTGCGCGACTTTTGCGGGGCGTGAAAAACTCTTGGTGGATAACGTAAAAAACTTGCAGCTTCCCTCTTGCGCTCCCCATGCTGCTGTATTAAATCGCCCTCAGTGCCGCCTTAGCTCAGTTGGTTAGAGCGCCTGATTGTGGATCAGGAGGTCCCCCGTTCGAGCCGGGGAGGTGGTACCACTCTTCACACAAAATCAAATCCGGCTTGACCATCGAACCGCTTGGTTCTTTCCGTTTTGTCATGTCTTGTTGGGCTGCCGCTGATAGCAGACAGCTGACGGGCCGTTCACCCGACCTGCGTTATAGTTCACCGATAATATTGCGCCAAATCTGATGCGGTGGGAGCCGAACGGGGCTTATTCGCCAACCGGTTCGATCTTTACTCTCTGCTCTATGGCGCCGCTGAGGTTGTTGAGGATCACGATCTCATCCTGATCTGTCACCACCGCCACCCAACCTTCGCCAAAGGTCACGGCACGCGCTGTCATACCATCGGGGAGCGTGATGGATGTGGGCAGTGTCGGGCCGGATGACGACAAACGGATGACAAGCAGGGCCAGAACCACTAAGAACCCGCAAATCATGATCACGGTCAGCGTGGTCACCATCCGCCGCAGGAATTTCAGCTGCGGTGGTTCAGTTTGAAGATCTGTCTCAGAGGGATGTGTCATGGCCAGCCGCCGGATCGAGTTTGTCATCGCGGAAAACCCGCCTAAACGGCTTGATAAAGCGGTTTCGCGTGATGTGCCAGAGGAAGCCACCCTGTCGCGCACCCGTCTTGCGCGCTTGATCGAAGCCGGACAGTTGGAAGTGGACGGCAAGATCGTGACCGATGCCAAGGCGCGGGTCGAGGAAGGCGCGACGATCTCGATCACCGTGGAAGAGGCGGAGGATAGCCATATTGGCCCCGAAGATATCCCGCTGGAAGTGATCTTTGAGGATGATGACCTGATCGTCATCAACAAACCGGCAGGCATGGTGGTTCACCCTGCGCCGGGAACACCCTCTGGGACGTTGGTCAACGCGTTGCTGCATCACTGCGGCGATAACCTGTCGGGTGTGGGCGGGGTCAAACGGCCCGGCATCGTGCACCGAATCGACAAGGAAACCAGCGGCCTTCTTGTGGTTGCCAAATCCGACGCGGCCCATCAGGGGCTTGCCGCGCAGTTCGAAAAGCACACGGTAGAGCGGTACTACCGCGCGGTCTGCTACGGTGTGCCTGATGGCAACGACCCCCGCCTGCGCGGGGTCAAGGGGGCGAGCTTTGAGCCGGGCAATATCCTCAAGCTGACCACCCAGCTGGCGCGTCACAAGACCGACCGACAAAAGCAGGCCGTGCTGTTTCAGGGGGGGCGCCATGCAATCACCCGGGCCCGTATCGTCGACAGCTTTGGCACGCCACCGGTTGTTGCGCTGATCGAATGCTGGCTGGAAACCGGCCGCACCCATCAGATCCGTGTGCATATGGCCCATGCAGGTCACGGGCTTGTCGGGGATCCGGTTTATGGCGGCAAACGCAAACTGGCCGCCAAGGCGCTGTCCACACAAGCGGCCGCAGCGGTGCAGGGCTTTCCTCGTCAGGCGCTCCATGCGGCTGTCTTGGGGTTTGTGCACCCGGTCAGCGGCGAAGACATGCGGTTTGAGGCTCCTTTGCCGCAGGATATGGCCACGCTTTTGGACACGCTTGCGTTACCAGTGAGCTGATCTGCTCAACGGCGCTGCAAGAAAAGTGTTCGAAATCAAAGAGGTCGCGCCCCTGGCGCGGCTTTTTTCTTTTTCGGCCGGTTGTGAACTTGGTCACAGACCTGTTTTCATGCGATTCATATAAGACATTTCAGAAGCAACTCTTGAACGGGTCTATGCGTTAACCCATATGAGTTGATGTTAAGTCCTTATACATTGGGAGGGACACCGAGATGGCAAATTATGCAAACCTGCCCGCACCGACACCAGAAGGCGGGCTGAACCGCTACCTTCGGGAAATCCGCAAGTTTCCTTTGCTGGAGCCCGAAGAAGAATACATGCTGGCCAAGCGCTGGGTCGAAGAGCAGGACGCAAATTCTGCCCATAAGATGGTGACCTCTCACCTGCGCCTCGCGGCCAAGATTGCGATGGGATACCGAGGTTACGGCCTGCCGCAGGCCGAAGTGATTTCTGAGGCCAACGTGGGCCTGATGCAGGCGGTCAAACGCTTTGACCCGGAAAAAGGCTTTCGTCTGGCGACATATGCGATGTGGTGGATCCGTGCCTCCATCCAGGAATACATCCTGCGGTCCTGGTCGCTGGTCAAACTGGGTACGACCTCTGCGCAGAAGAAATTGTTTTTCAACCTGCGCAAGGCCAAGGCCCGGATCGGCGCGCTGGAAGAGGGTGATCTGCACCCTGACAGCGTCAAGAAGATCGCAACTGACCTTGGCGTGACCGAGGATGAAGTGATTTCCATGAACCGCCGCATGTCCGGTGGTGATGCCTCGCTTAATGCAACCGTCGGCACCGAAGGTGAGGGCGCGATGCAGTGGCAGGACTGGCTGGAGGACGAAGACGCCGACCAGGCCGGTGACTATGAGGCCCGCGACGAGCTGGAAGCCCGCCGCGAACTGTTGGCCAGCGCGCTTGAGGTGCTCAATGACCGCGAAAAGGACATCCTGACCCAGCGCCGTCTGGCGGATCAGGCCAAGACGCTGGAGGATCTGAGCACCCAATATGGCGTCAGCCGGGAACGGATCCGCCAGATCGAGGTCCGCGCGTTCGAAAAGCTGCAGAAAAAGATGCGCGAGCTTGCCGCGCAAAAGGGAATGTTGCCTGCAAGCTGATCGTTTCTCCCGCGATCTGACTGCTGGTTTTACCCGAAATGGCCTCCGCTTTGCGGGGGCCATTTTGTTTCGGCTGGGGGGCAGGGGTGGTCGGATATCAGGGCGGGAGAATCGCTTTGCATAGCAGGGGTGCATCTTGTGATTGTGCGGCTGGCCTCTGCCTGCAACCGGGTTCGGCGGATCGGTCAGAGACTGTTAAGAATGCGCGCAGATTGCGCACGAATTCTTACCCTCAGGCCCTGTCCCGCGACGCTGCCCTAACCGTTTGTTAGCTTGCCGCCTCCTAGTGTCGGGGAACCCAGATTTCCCCAAAGGACCAAGGAAACGATGCCTTCATTCTTTTTTCGTCTTCCGATCCGCATCTACGCTGTGGTGGCGATGGCGCTTGCCCTGTCGGTTGTTCTGACAGTTCTGCTTTTGTCGCGCGCCGTCGATAACGCCTATCAGATGCGCGAAAAGGAACTTCACAATGTCATCGACAGCTCTATCAGCCTGCTTGCGGATCTCGAAGCCCGCGTTCAGGCAAACGAGCTGACAGCAGATGAGGCCCGTGTCGAAGGGCGCGCCCTGATTGAGCGGGTGCGGTTTGACAGTGCCGGCTATCTCTTTGCGTTTGACCGCGATCTCACAGTGCGGGCCCATCCGATGGTGCCTGATTGGGTCGGTACGGACCGGTCTGGCTTTGAAGATGTAAAAGGGATGAAGGTTTTTCAGGAACTGGGTAAAGTCGCCACGCAGAACGGTGCAGGCGCTGTGACCTATTGGTTCCAAAAACCCAACCAGACCACACCAGAAGAAAAGCTGGGCTATGTTCAGCTGTTTGAACCCTGGGGTTGGATCATCGGCACCGGCTCCTATGTCTCGGATATTCAGTCGGACCTCTGGCAGATGCAGATCGAATCGGCGATCACCCTTGGTGTGAGCCTGATCCTCTTGATGATTGCCTCTACCGTCCTGATGCGCAGCGTGACGGGTCCGATCAACGGCATGAAGGCGCGGATGCAGGACATGGCTGAGGGCGACACCGACAGCGAAGTACCCTTTACCGGCTCACGCAGTGAGCTGGGTGAAATGGCGCGCACGCTGGAATCCTTCCGTGAATCCCTCGCCGAGCAGGCAGAGCTGAAACGCCAACAGCAGGCACGCGACAGTGAGCGCGCGGATGTTGTTCAGGTAATTTCCAGCCGTCTGGCCGCGCTTTCCAGCGGTGATCTGACCGTGCGCATCAATGAAACCCTGCCAGAGGATTACGCGCAGTTGCAGCGTGATTTCAACTCGACCGCAGAGACGCTCAGCGCGACGGTGACGCAGGTGATCGACAC
>NZ_CVRM01000004.1 GCF_001258055.1 Phaeobacter italicus
AATTCTCAGTGACAATTTATAGGGCTACCGGGTCAGTTCTCAGTGACAATCAACAGCCGAGCAAGATTTGGTCCAGCCGGTCACGGTCGAAGTTTCGCGCGCTGAGCTTCGCGACAGCGATAGGGCGCGCAGCCTGGCAGGTCGCGTGGAGCCCGCCCGGACCGTGGATATTGCCTTTCAGGTTTCGGGTCAGCTTTCCGACCTCGCGGTAGATGCTGGGACTCGGGTTGAGAAAGGCGATTTGATCGCTGCGCTCGACCCGGTCGATTTCGAATTGGCCTTGGACCGGGCACAGGCCTCTTTCGACCTCGCAAAATCCGAATACGATCGTGCGTTGAGTCTGACCGAGAGGGGGGTGGCGACGGACGCCCGTCTCGAAACGAACCGCGCGCAGCAGGTCCAAGCAGAAGTCGCCCTCCGTGAAGCGGAGCGACGCCTGGCTCAAGCCACGATCACCGCGCCCTTCGACGCCATTGTCGCGCGCATCTTTCTGGAGGAGTTTTCGAACGTCACCCCTGCGGCTCCGATTGCCAGGTTGCAGGACATCAGTGAAATGCGGGTCCGGATTTCCCTGCCCGAGGAACTCGCCGCGATGGCACGGGCCCAGCCCGATGCATTCAGGGTAACCGCCACTTTCCCCGCCGTGCCGGGATATGAGGCAACTCTTTATCCGCGGACATTCGTGACCGATGCGGACACCACGGCCCAAACCTATGACGTCGAGTTCGTGATAGAGGGCGCTATCGACCCACGATTACTGTCCGGAATGACGGCGAATGTGCGCGTAACCGCCGCCGCGGAGGGTGCGCAATCGCGGTCGGTAGTGGTTCCCGTCTCGGCGATCGACACGACGAGCCGGAACGAGCCGTCCGTCTGGCTCTACGACAAAGACTCCGGCCGGGTGTACCGAAAGACAATCCGGCTGGGGCTACCCAACGACGACGAAATCGTCGTGCTTGAGGGACTCGCCGGGGATGAACTGGTGGTGTCAGGCGGCTGGTGGCGCCTGAAGGAAAACGAACCGGTCGCGGTTCGCGGCCTCTGAACACCCCTGGACCGGACAAGTCGAAACCATGACAATGAGTATTTCACGCGCAAGCATCCGACGTCCGGTCGCCGTTTGGCTGGCAATTGTCTTTTGCCTTATCGGCGGCTTGTGGGGACTGAACACGGTCGGACGCCTCGAAGACCCGAGTTTCACGCTCAAGACGGCGCTCGTTTTCGTGCCCTATCCGGGCGCGACCGCGATGGAAGTGGAAGAGGAAGTCGCCGATGTCGTGGAGAGCGCACTCCAACAGATGAAGCAGCTCGACCGGGTGGAATCGAAATCCATGCCGGGCATGGCCCAGATCACGGTCGAGATCGAGATGACCTATGGGCCCGACGAGATCCCGCAGGTCTGGGACGAAATGCGCCGCCGCATCCGCGACATTGAAGGAGATCTCCCCTCCGGTACGCAGCCTCCGATCATCAATGACGATTTCAGCGACGTCTACGGCATGTTCTATGCTGTAACGGTCGATGGGTTGAGCGCCACGGAACAGCGAGACCTCGCGACTAAACTGCGGCGCGGCCTTGTCGCCGTCGACGGGGTGGCCAAGGTCGAGGTTCAGGGGCTGGCGGAAGAGGAGATCATCATCTCGGTCCCTTCGGCGCGCCTGACCGAACTGGGGCTGCCACCGGACCAGATCCTCGGTATCATCGCCGACGAAAACCAGGTTTTCTCCAACGGCGAGATCAGCGAAGGGCTGTCTCGACTGGGAGTGTCCGTTCCGCCAGGTTATGTCAGCGTCGAGGGCATTGAGGCGCTGCGGCTCGGCGCTCCCGGAGAAGTTGGGCAGATTGCGCTCTACGACATCGCCCGCGTGGTTCGAGAGGAGACGGAGCGACCGAGCCAGATCGTGCGCCACAATGGCACGCGGGCTTTCACCCTCGGGGTCTCGGCGCTCGTCGACCGCAACGTGGTCGAGGTCGGCCGATCGGTCGAGGCGCGGCTGGACCAGCTGAAGGCCGAACTGCCGGACGGCGTCGAGATCGTACCTATTTATGAACAGCATAAGGTCGTCGACGAAGCGGTCTCGAGCTTTCTCGTCGGCCTCGGTCAATCCGTGGCCATCGTCATCGGGGCGCTGATGCTGACGATGGGTTGGCGCGCGGGTCTGGTCGTGGGTGCCACGCTGGGCCTCACGGTGTTTTCCACGCTGTTCTTCATGTCCGTCTTCGGCATCGAGATGGAACGGATCAGTCTCGGGGCACTGATCATCGCTATGGGTATGCTGGTCGACAACGCCATCGTGATCGCCGAAGGCATGCTGATTGGCATGGCGCGGGGCAAGTCCGCCGAAGACGCCGCCGCCGATACCGAGACCGCGACAGCGTTGCCCCTGCTTGGGGCCACCGTGATCGGGATCATGGCGTTTTCGGGTATTGGGCTATCGCCAGATGCTACCGGAGAATTTCTGTTCTCGCTTTTCGCGGTTATCGCGATTTCGTTGCTGATGAGCTGGATCCTCGCGGTAACCGTCACGCCCTATTTGGGCAAGCTCCTTCTGAAGGCACCGAAAGACACATCCAAGGACCCCTATGGTGGCTTCATCTATTCGGCCTATCGCGGTTTCCTCTGGATGGCGCTGCGCGCCCGTGTGCTCGTCGTCCTGACGATCGTCGGAATCACGGTCTGGTCGGTCATGGCCTTCGGCCAGGTCAAACAGGCGTTCTTTCCGGCGTCGAACACCCCGATATTCTACGTCGAGCTCCAGATGCCGCAAGGCACGGACATTCGAGTCTCGAATAAAGAAATGGCCCGGCTTGAGGAGATCATCTTAGGCGAGGGGATCGTGACGGACGTGACGACGCTTGTGGGGCGAGGGGCCAGCCGCTTCATGCTGACCTACAACCCTGAGCAGGCCGATGCGAGCTACGGTCAGCTGATCGTGCGTGCGACCGATGCCACACTCATCCCCGATGTTGCGGCGCGTCTCAATCGCGAACTGCCGGCGCAATTCCCCAATGCTCTTGTCCGCGTCGAGGAAATCGTCTTTGGTCCGCCTGCCGGGGCCGATGTCGCCGTTCGTTTTGCCGGACCAGATCCGGTGGTCCTCCGGCAGCTATCGGATAATGCGCTTGCAATCTTCGACGAGGCCGGCACAATCACAAACCCGCGCACAGACTGGCGGCAGCGTGAGATCCTTATCGAACCCATCGTCGACGAGTCCCGGATGCGGCTGGCCGGTGCGACCCGCGGTTCGATCACCGACACCGTGCAATACGGCACCTCGGGCCTGCGGGTCGGCACCCTGCGCGAAGGCGATGCCGAAATCCCGATGTATCTGCGGCTTCCCGAGGTCGAGCGCGACGGGCTGGACCGTTTGCGCGATCTCTCCGTCTGGTCGCCAGGTGCAAATGGCTATGTGCCCATGGCCAACCTCGTCTCCAGTTTCGAGCCCCGCCTCGTCGAGGCGCTTATCCACCGCCGCGACCGTGAGCGCACGATAACGGTCCTCGGCGGTGCAGGCGGCGACCTGACAGCAGATGAGGCATTTCGCAGTGTTCGCACTGATATCGAAGCCATTCGGCTTCCCGAAGGCTACACGATGGAATGGGGAGGCGAATTCGAAAGCGCGGGAGAGGCGCAGGCAAGCCTCGGCAAACAGCTTCCCTTGGGTTTTCTGGTAATGCTGACAATTTCGATCCTGATGTTCAACAAAGTGCGCCAGCCACTGATCCTATGGCTCGTGGTTCCGATGTCGGTCACGGGGATGGTTCTCGGTCTGCTGTTCACTGGGCTACCGTTTACGTTCACGGCGCTTCTCGGCTTCTTGTCCCTTTCCGGGATGCTGATGAAGAATGCCATTGTGCTGGTGGAAGAAATCGATCAGCAACGCGCCGAAGGTGTCGAGGACTATCAGGCGGTGATCGATGGCTCGGTCAGCCGTTTGAGGCCCGTCGTGCTGGCTGCGGGCACAACGATTTTCGGTATGATTCCGCTCTTACCAGACGCCTTCTTCGCATCGATGGCCGTGACGATCATGGGTGGCCTCGCGTTCGCCTCGATCCTGACCCTGGTCGCGGTTCCTGTATTTTATGTACTGTTCTTCCGGATGAAGCCGCCCAAAAAAGAAAACGCTCCTTCAGGTTCCCCAGCGACAGCCTGAACGCAGATGCAGTTATAAGCGCTTCTCTGCGCGCCCTCGACCCGTCTTAAGGACGGTGTAGGCATATTCCGCCGCCTCAAGCGCGCCTTCGAGAAAACCGCCGAATGTCGGAGCCACTTCGGAGCCGCCAAAGACGAGCGCTTCGTCCCGCAGGCCTGAAAGAACGCACGGCAAGCCATAGTTCGGGTGGGCAAAAAAGACAGCGGAACTGCGGCTGGCAGCACGCCAGACGCACTCCCGCTCCATGGTCTAGGCCTTCAAGGCATGGACCGAGGCCCAACTGCTACGCATTCCCGGCAAGGGCGATCTCGTGAAGGCCTTCCGCTATGGTCTCAGCTGCTGGCCGTCATTCGAGCTCTTCCTTGGAGATGCCCGCGTCGGCATCGACGACAACACGGCCGAGCGCGTCATGCGCCCGATCTGCATCGGGCGAAAAAACTGACTTTTTGCAGGCTCCGACAGCGGTGGCGAAACGCTGTCCCGGGCGATGTCCCTTGTCGAGACAGCCAAGATGAACGGCCACGATCCGCAAGCCTGGCTGGCCGAAATCCTCGACCGCATCCACAATCACATGACCAACCCGCTCAACGAACTGCTTCCATGGAACTGGACGCCGATGAACTGATCCGCGGTAACAACCGGGCGGTTACGTTTTCGGGAAGGTGATTACCTTTGAATCTTGAGGTCCGACTTCGCCTTTGCTAGGAATCGAACAACAATTAGAAAAACAGCAAAGTCGAAAGTGCAGATGTCTGGACCCCTTGAGCAACTGAGGATTGTAGAACTTGGTCACGTAATTGCCGGACCACTTGCGGCAGCTTTACTCTCGGATTTTGGTGCAGATGTCATCAAGATCGAAGCCCCCAACCGGACGGATATGATGCGCGACCTTGGACCCAAGGCAGAGGATGGGGTGGGCGTCTGGTGGAAGACTTTGGGCCGCAACAAGAAAACACTAGGCCTGGACTGGAAGTCCGACGAGGGCCGGGACATCCTGCGCAGGTTGGTTGAAGATGCCGACGTGCTGATCGAAAATTTCCGTCCGGGTGTGCTAGAACGTGCTGGTGTTGGGCCAGACGTGCTGCACGATTGGAACCCGGACTTGGTTGTCTTGCGGGTTTCAGGTTACGGACAGGACGGTCCGATGCGCGACGTGCCAGCGTTTGGGCGTGCTGCAGAGGCCATGAGTGGATTAGCGCATCTGACCGGTTTTCCCGACGGGCCGCCGATGCACCCCGGCTTTCCGGCGGCCGACAGCACGACAGGGCTGATGGGCGCTTTGGGAATCATGATCGCGCTATTTGCTCGCGAAAAGGGCATTGCACGCGGTCAGGTCGTCGATCTTGCGGTGTTCGAGGCGTTGCTTCGGTTGATGGACTATCCTGTTCCCGCATTGACTGGCGCTAACCTCTCGCCGCGACGCAATGGGCTGCGCCAGCCGATGGACTTTGCTCCGGGGGGGATGTTCCGAACGTCCGATGGGGTGTGGCTGACCGTTTCGGCAGGGAGCGCGGAAACCGCGCAGCGCCTGTTGCGGGCGGTCGGAGGCGATGCCCTCGCCGATGACCCGCGGTTCGCGACATTGGGCGAGATGTCGCGGCACATGACGGTGGTCTTTGACGCGATCAATGATTTCGTCACGCAGCACACGGCTAAGGAAGTGGAAGCGGTATTCGCCCGCCATGATGCGGTTGCCTCGCGTGTGTTGAGCGTCGAAGAGATCATGACGAACGAGCAGATACGCCATCGTGGGGACATCGTGTCGGTCGACGGCAAACAGACCAAGGTCATCGGCCCGATCCCGCATCTAAGCGCCACACCTGGCGAAGTTCGCTGGCTGGGACGACCGCTTGGCGCGGACAGCCGAAGTATTCTGCGTGATCTTGGCTTTGACGATGATCGGATCATTGCCCTTTGTGAGGCAGGGCTCGTTAGTCTGGAAGAGAAGGGGACACCGTGACATTTCGAATGACGGACGATCAGAAGGAAATTCGCGACCAGATTCTGCGGATTTGTGCAAGGTTCGACGGCGACTACTGGCTGGACCGGGATCGTAACGGTGGTTTTCCCCATGATCTGCACAGGGCAATGGCCGATGGCGGCTGGCTGGGTATCGCCATGCCAGAAGCTGTCGGCGGCGCGGGTCTGGGGATCACCGAAGCGACCATCATGATGCAGGCAATTGCCGAGTCGGGGGCCGGCGCAAGCGGAGCCTCGGCCATCCACATGAACATTTTCGGGCTCAACCCGGTGGTGAAGTTTGGGACCGATGAGCAGCGCGCGCGTATGCTTGGCCCTCTAATAGCAGGCGATGAAAAGGCCTGTTTCGCCGTAACCGAACCGACGACCGGGTTGGATACCACAAAGCTGAAGACCATGGCGGTGCGGCAGGGGGACAGATATGTCGTGCACGGACAAAAAGTCTGGATTTCTACCGCGCAGGTGGCGGACAAGATGTTGCTTCTGGCCAGAACAACGCGGCTAGAGGATGTGAGCAGCCCGACCGAAGGGCTGAGCCTATTCTATACAGATCTCGACCGAAATTTCGTTGACGTGCGAGAGATCGAAAAGATGGGTCGAAAGGCTGTCGATTCGAACGAAGTCTTCATCGATGGATTGCCGATTCCGGCTGAGGACCTGATCGGGGAGGAGGGCAAAGGCTTTAGGCAAATTTTGCACGGGTTGAATCCCGAACGCATCCTGGTGGCCGGTGAATGCATCGGTATTGCGCGCAACGCACTGGCGCGAGCGGCGCATTATGCAAACGAACGTGTGATTTTTGACCGCCCGATCGGCCAAAATCAGGGTGTTCAGCATCCACTCGCCAAAGCCTGGGCGCGAGTGGAATCTGCCAATCTCATGGTGATGCACGCTGCAGCCCTCTACGATGCGGGAGAACCCTGCGGCGTCGAGGCGAACGCTGCCAAGCTTTTGGCCGCCGACGCCGCGGTCGAGGCGACCGAAGCCGCGCAAATTACATTTGGCGGATTCGGATACGCCAAGGAATATCACGTGGAGCGACTGGTACGGGAGGCTCTGCTGTTCCGCATCGTACCGGTGACACCGCAGATGCTTTTGTCGTTCATAGCAGAAAAAGCCCTTGGGCTTCCAAAGTCTTACTGATCGGAGATGACGGGCGGGGCTGGTGCGAAAAGTTGTCTTGATCAATTTTCTAACACCCGTTAGATTACTGGCAGCTGCCCCTAATGGGGAATGGGAGGAGGCGTCATGAATAAGACGCAGTTTGGGTCTTCGAGGGAGGACCTATTAAAACGTGCAACCGTTTACGCAAGCGGTTTATTCACCGGCAAAGTCGTTGTGGTGACCGGGGCCGGAGGCGGATTGGGGCTGGCAATTGCGACTCTGTTCGCAAGGCTCGGGGCCAATCTGGCGATCAATGGACGCAACGAAGAGAAACTGGCTTTGGCCAAGGAGTTCCTTGAAAGTTTCGGGGGCGAAGTTTTCGCTGTGCCTATGACCATCCGGGAGCCTGAGCAGGTCGAGGATTTTGTCGCCAAGACGAACCAGGAGTTCGGGGCGATTGACGTATTGGTGAACAATGCTGGGGGTCAGTTTCCGCAAGCAGCGTTGGAGTTTAGTCCAAAGGGCTGGAATGCGGTCATAGACACCAACCTGAACGGCACGTGGTGGATGATGCAATCCACGGCGCGCCACTGGGTTGCCAACAAGCAATCGGGCTCCATCGTCAACATCGTGGCCGATATCTGGCGCGGCATGCCCGGCATCGCGCATACCTGTGCGGCCCGGGCAGGGGTAGTTTACCTGTCCAAGTCGGTTGCGGTGGAGTGGGCCCCGCACGGTATCCGAGTGAACTGCGTGGCGCCGGGTTGCTGCGAAAGCAACGGTTTCGGGAACTACCCTCCGGAGGGTTCTGCGACCTTTCAGGACTCCAACCCGATGCGGCACGCCGGGGACGAATGGGATGTCGCTGAAGGGGTTGTCTATATGGCGGCGAATTCAGGGAAATTCGTAACCGGAGAAGTTCTGAACATCGACGGTGGGCAGCAATTGTGGGGGGATCCATGGCCAACGGGGCGGCCGGACTACTTCCGGATTACCTGATGTTGGCCGTGAACCTTAGGGGGACAATGATATCTAGATGACGACAAGGATTAAAACAGCAATCGGAGCCGATGATGGGGCGATACTGGAGTGCAGCGGGGTCGAACGACGGTTCGGCGGCATCGTCGCTGTCACCGGTGTTGACCTCGTTATTCGACAAGGGGAAATCTTTGGACTTGTCGGTCCGAATGGCAGCGGCAAGACAACGCTAACAAACGCAATTACCGGATTTTACCCGCCAAACGAGGGCAGGGTCCGGCTGGCAGGAAACGACATTACGGGTACGGCGCCTCACAAGGTTGCCAAGCTCGGCGTTGCCAGAACGTTCCAAAATCTTGCCCTGTTCAACGGGATGAGCGTTCTGGACAACATCCTGCTCGGGCGGCACATCCACATGAGCCCAGGCGTTTTGCGTACGGCGCTATATTGGTGGGCAGCACAGCGTGAAGAAATCGAGAACCGTAAAATCGTCGAGGAGGTGATCGAGTTTCTACAGCTCGAGAGCATTCGGCATGAGTTGGTCGATGGTCTTCCGATCGGGTTGAAAAAGCGGGTCGAGCTGGCGCGGGCATTGGTGGCCGAGCCACAGATGCTGATTCTCGATGAACCGATGGCCGGCATGAACCAGGAAGAGAAAGGGTATATGTCCCGTTTCATTCTGGATGCCCGTGCCGAACGCGGCGTCAGCGTTCTGCTGATCGAACACCATATGGATGTCATCACCGGCATTTGTGATCGGATGCTGGCACTGAATTACGGTGAAATGATCGCCAGTGGCATCCCCAAGGAGGTTGTGAAGGACCCGCGGGTCATCGAGGCATATATCGGAGGGTCGCATGACTGATTTGACGAAGAACCGGTCTTCAGGCGGCGAAACGATTGGTGCACTTCTGGCGAAGAACGCGTCGCTCCACGGAAAGGATATCGCCCGTCGCGAAAAAGAGCGTGGGATATGGAAAGAAACCACCTGGGCGGAATACGCCCAAGAGGTGGTGGCCTGTGCGGCTGGGCTTGAAAAAATCGGCGTGAAGCCTGGCAAAGCAGTGCTTGTTCTGGGCGATAACCGTGCGCGGCTCTATGGCGGCATGCTGGCTGTTTCGTTGCTTGGTGCCTACGCCATGCCCGCTTATCCGGGCGCAACTCTTGAGGAACTAAGGCACTTTCTTGGCGAAGTCGAGATCGTCGCGGCCATTGCGGAAGATCAGGAACAGGTTGACAAGATCCTGGAACTGAAGGACGCGGGCGCCGAGGGCATCGACCACATCATTTATGATGAAGCGCGCGGTCTTGGCTTCTACGAGGTTGAAGGGTTGTTGTCCTGGGATCACCTGATCGAAGTTGGTCAGCACGATCTGAACGAAACCCCGGGCCTGCGTGAGGAACTGCTTAGTCGTGCGAAGCCGGAAGATCCGGCCATTTTTCTGCACTCCTCCGGAACGACGGGCGCGCCGAAGGGCATCGTACTGAGTCAGAAGAACGTTCTTGCTGCTGCTCGGAATGGACATGCGGCGGGTGCCTTCGACGAAAATGAGGAGATCCTCGCGTACTTGCCGATGGCCTGGGTGGGAGACTACGCCATAACCGTTGCCGCGGCACTCCTTTGGCGTTTCACCGTGAATGTGCCTGAGCGCCAGGAAACGGTCGTGCGCGACATGCGCGAGATCGCTCCGACCTTCTATCTGGCGGCTCCGAGAAGCTGGGACCAGATGCTGACGACAATCCAGGTGGGTATCGAAAATTCGACCCCTTTAAAGAAACGGCTGTACCATTTTTTCATGGATCGGGCCATCGCGGCGGAAACGCGCAAGCTGAATGGCAAAAGCGGCGGTGTTCTTGAGCCTTTGGGCCGACTTTTGGGCGAGGCAATCATTTTCGGTCCGGTCAAGGACCAGTTCGGAATGAGCCGACTCAAGAACGCGTTCACCGGCGGTGAAGCAATCGGCGAAGACACCTTTGTTTTCTACCGAGCCTTGGGAATCAAATTGCGCCAACTCTACGGCCAAACCGAAAACAGCGCGATCAATGCAATTCAGTCTCCGGGTGAAGTGCGCCTTCATACGGTTGGCAAACCCGCGCCCGGCGTCGAGGTGACCATCGCCGAGGACGGGGAGATCTTGGTACGCTCGGACAGCGTATTCGAAGGGTACTTCAACAAACCCGAAGCGACCGCCGAAGCCCTTGAGGGCGGGTGGCTGCATACAGGTGATGCCGGGTATTTGGAGGAAGATGGACACCTGGTTGTTCTGGGGCGCGTCTCCGAGGTCATGCATACGGCCGGAGGCGAGCGGTTTGTGCCAAACTACATCGAGAACCGGTTGAAATTCAGCCCTTATATTAAGGATGCTGCCGTAATCGGCGCCGGGCTTGACGAATTGACGGCTATGGTCTGCGTGGATTTCGAAGCCGTTGGCCACTGGGCAGAGGTGAACGGCGTGCCCTATGTGTCTTATGCCGATCTTTCTCAGCGTGAAGAGGTCGCGACGTTGCTTCGCGAGGCCTTCCAACGGGTCAACAAGGCCGTCACCGAACCATTGCGCCTGCAACGCTTTGTAAGTCTGCCGAAAGAATTCGACCCGGACGATGGTGAAATCACGCGAACCCGAAAACTGCGGAGGAAGGTCGTTCAGGAACGCTATGCCGACGTGATCGCGGCGCTCTACGACGGTTCAAAAGAGGTCCATGTAAGCGCGCAGGTGACTTACGAGACCGGGGAAGTAGGGAAGGTCGAAAGAAGCCTTCCCATCAGGGAGGTATAAATGGACTGGGTCTTTCTATCAGAGCTTGCGATCAACGGAGCCTTGACGGGTCTGCTGTACTCGCTATTCGCCATCGGCCTTGTGCTGATTTACAAGGCATCTTCGGTGCCCAATCTGGCTCAGGGCGGGTTGACCATGGTAGGGGCCTATGTGGTCCTGGCGCTGGCACGCGACGTGGGTTTACCCTTGTGGCTGGCCATCCCTCTGGCTGCGGTTGTCATGTTCGGCCTTGGGTTCGGCATTGAGCGTGTTGCTCTGCGCCGTCTCGCAGGTCGGCCGGTTGTCATGATCTTGATGCTGACACTCGGCCTCGACATTTTCCTGCGGGGTACAACGCTTGCGATTTGGGGCGGGACGTCACGTTCGATGGAATTGGGCGTCAGCTATGATCCACTGTTTTTTGACGACATCTTCATCAGCCGCATCCATCTGGTTGGTGCCGGTGTTGCGCTCGCCTTGTTTGTCGCATTCATGCTGTTTTTCCGAACCCGGACCGGGATCAAGTTGCGGGCGATCGCGGATGATTACATGGCTTCGTGGTCGGTAGGTATCTCGGTTGAACGCGGAGTTGGCCTGTCCTGGGCGCTGGCATCCGTTGTTGCCGTCGCTGCGGGCGTTATCTGGGGCGAGATTCAGGGTGTCGATCAGGCGCTGTCGCTGTTGCTTCTCAAAGGTCTGACAGTTGCCGTTCTCGGTGGTCTCGACAGTATCCTTGGCGCCGTGATCGCAGGCATCATCCTGGGCGTCGTCGAAAACGTTGTTTCTGATTTCCTCGATCCGCTTGTCGGAGGCGGAAGCCGTGAGCTTATCGTCGCCGCCGTGCTCATTCTTACCGTCATGATCCGTCCGCACGGGCTGTTCGGTCGTCACGACATCGAAAGGGTGTAAGGGATGTTTTACAGACTTTCCGGCGTCCATCACGCCAACTACGTTTCGGACAGCCGTATCTTCAAGGTGCCTGCCGACAGAAATCTGACAGCATTCATCTTTCTGATCGGTCTTGCCGCGCCATTCATCATCCCGTCGCTTTATCTGAACAGCTACATGCTTCCCTGGCTGATCTGGACGGCCGCCGCGCTTGGATTGAATCTGGTGACAGGTTGGGCAGGCCAACTTCACTTGGGTTATGCTGCGGTCATGGCCGTCGGAGCGTATTCGTCGATCCATGCCGCGCGTTTCGGGGTGCCGTGGGAATTCGCCCTGATCATCGGCGGATTGACGTCATCCGTGATCGGCAGCCTGTTTGCTTTTGCCGCTTTGCGGGTCAAGGGACTGTATCTCGCCCTTACCACTCTTGCGATGCAATTCGTGATGGACTGGGTTCTGACCCACTCTCCGGCGATCTCGGGGGGTTCACACGCGTCGCTCCAGTCACCGACATTGGCTCTGCTCGGGCAAGAGATTACCACTGATACTGGCTTCTACTATGTCGCCTTCGGCTGGTGTGTGTTGGTGACGATCTTCATGCTTAATCTCAAGCGTACTGGACTCGGTCGCGCCTTGGTCGCTGTCCGGGAAAAAGACTTTGCGGCCGCGATCCTGGGTGTGAACAGTTTCTACTACAAAATCCTCGCGTTCGCGACTTCGTCGTTCATCGCAGGCGTCAGCGGTGCGTTGCTTGTTGCCACCTTTTTCTTTCTCGCCGCACCCGAGCAATTTTCGGTTGCCGTTTCGATCCAGGTTCTTGCGATGGTGATTGTTGGCGGCCTTGGCAGCATTATCGGTTCCTATTTCGGTGTTGCCCTGATCCTTCTTGTTCCGGGTATCGTGAACGGTCTCGTCGTCACGCTGAGTGACGGGCTTGGCATGCAGATCGATGTTGAAACACTCGCTCACATCCCGAACGCAGTCTATGGCGCACTGATCGTCATTATCCTTCTGATCGAACCACTCGGTTTGGGAAAACTCTACGGCAACATCAGAGACTATCTGATGGTCTGGCCCTTCGATCAGTTCAAGAAATAGGGGAATGCCGATGCAAGAAAAAGTTGAAGCCCAGAACATTCTATCCATGAACAGCGTCGAAGTACTGTACGACAATGTAATACTGGCGATCAAAGGTGTTTCGGTCCAAGTCCCAAAGGGCGAGATGATCGCACTCTTGGGATCGAACGGAGCGGGAAAAAGCACCACGTTGAAAGCGATCAGCGGTCTTTTGAAGGCTGAGCGCGGACGCATCAGCCGAGGTGAGATAACGTTCCAGGGAGTGGACATTACCGAAGCGCTCGCGCAAGAACGCGTCGAGATGGGCATCTGTCATGTCATCGAAGGGCGGCGGGTCTTCGAACATCTGACCCCCGACGAGAACCTGACCGCCGCCGCGCCGCGCGGAATGTCCCGATCAACGCTGAATGCGGAAAAGGACAAGATCTACGGATATTTTCCGCGGCTTGCCGAACGCAAAAGTTCGCAAGCAGGCTATTTGTCGGGTGGTGAGCAACAGATGCTTGCCATTGGGCGGGCCCTCGTGACCCAGCCGAAGCTGTTGATGCTTGATGAACCAAGTCTCGGGCTTGCTCCGTTCCTGGTCGAGGAGATCTTCGGCATCTTGCAAAAGATCAATAAGGATGAGGGCCTGTCCGTCCTGCTGGTGGAACAGAACGCCCTGGCGGCTCTGGAAATCGTTTCGCAAGGGTACCTTATCGAGAACGGCCGCGTTGTTATGCACGGCACCGCCGAGGCGCTCAAATCTAACTCCGACATTCAGGAGTTCTATCTAGGCGGCGGAGAGACCGACTTTCACAACGTCAAGCACTACAGCCGACGCAAACGTTGGTTGAGTTGAGGTACTAATCAGAAGTTGTTCAGGGAGGAACAAATGAAGAAATTTACCAAAGCGTTGGCTGTACTATCCATGTTCGGAGGAGCAGTGTTCAGCACCCAGGCGCTGGCCGAGCCATTCAAGATCGGCATCTGCTACGACCTCAGCAAAGCCTATACCTTTGCCACGCCGCAGGTTTCGCAGGCCGCGATGGACCTTGCCAAGCTCATCAACATGAAGGGCGGCATCGGTGGCGAACCGGTCGAAGTCATCGTGCGTGACCACGGGAACGAACCGCAGCGCGGAATCGAGTGCTACTCGAAACTCAGCCGCGAGGGCGTCTTTGTTTTCGATACCCTGTCCACTCCGGTGTCTCTGGCTATCCTGCCGCGGGCCATGGAAGACGGGCGTATCCTGATGCAGTCTCTTGTCGGGCGCGGCGATGCCGTTGATGGCACCGTCTTCGATTGGGTCTATCCGATCGGGCCGACCTATTGGGGACAGGCCGCCAACGATGTCGCCTACATCAAGCAATTGCATGACGGCGATCTGTCAGATGTGAAGGTCGGGTTTGTTTACTTCGATTATCCCTTCGGGCAGGAGCCGATCGAGATCCTGGAAACCCTGTCCGAGAAAGAGGGTTTCGAGCTTGAACTGTACCCCGTGCCACTGCCTGGCAGCGACCAGGCCGGCGTGTGGTCGAAGGTGCGCCGCGACAAGCCCGATCATGTGATCGTCTGGATGCTGGGCGGTGCCCATGTGGTTGCCTCGAAAGAGATGAAGCGCAATCGCATTCCGATGGACAAATACATCTCGGTCAACTGGCTGAACGAAGTCGATATCGCCAACATCGGTAAAGAGGCCGCCAAAGGTATCAAGCGCGGGACCAATGTCGTGGGCGGTCAGGATATTGCCCTGTATCAGGAAATCATGGCCGAGCTTTATGACAAGGGCGAGGGATCCGGCCCGATCGAGAAGACGCAGGACGTTTTCTACAACACCGGGCTGGCCATGTATTCGATCATGTTCGAAGCCGCGCGCAAGGCGGCGGAAGCCGAGGGGCTGCCGATCACTCCGACATCCTACAAGGCCGGACTGGAGTCGCTTGAGGGCTATGACGCGAACGGGCTGATGGCCCCCGTTACGGTGACGGCCGAAGATCATGGCGGCGGGGGCAAGACCCGTATCGAAATGTGGGACGGAGAGACTTGGGTGCCGCAAACCGACTGGATCTCTGCGTACACGGACGTTGTGTGGGGTGTGGTTAAAGAGAGTTCCGCGAAATACGAGCAGTGAAAGACTGGTAGCAGGAAGGGCGACGCTACGCGGGGCGGCAGCGGCGTTTACAAAGCGGTATCACCGCCCCAAACCAAACCAACGGGAGAGAGAAAACATGAAAGTCAAACAGCACATTAAGGCAGTGGTACTTGCTACTGCGCTGGCAGCAAGCGCGACTGTTGCCTCAGCGCAGGACAAGGAGCCGATCCGCTTCGGACTCTGCTTCGACCTCAGTAAATCCTACACGTTCATTTCGCCGCAGGTGGCCCAGGCCGCGCAGGACCTGGCGATGTACACCAACGAAAATGGCGGTATCGAAGGGCATCCGGTTGAAGTCATCATTCGCGATCACGGCAACGAACCGCAGCGCGGTGTGGAATGCTACGAGCAGCTCAAGCGCGAAGGCGTTTTCCTTTTCAATTTTCTGTCCACGCCGGTCACGAACGCGGTTCTGCCGCGTGCGATGAAGGACGGCAACGTGTTGATGCAGTCCTTTGTTGGCCGCGGTGACGCGGTGGACGGCGAAGTGTTCGAATGGGTTTTCCCGGTCGGTCCGACGTACTGGCAGCAGGCGGCAAATGACGTTGCCTTCATCAAGGGTCAGATGGGCGGTGACTTGAGCAAGGCGAAGATCGGGTTCATCTATCTGGATTATCCCTTTGGCCAGGAACCGATCGAGATCCTGAAAACGCTTTCCGAAAAGGAAGGGTTCGAACTGGAGCTGTATCCCGTGCCGCTTCCCGGGTCGGATCAGGCCGGCGCATGGAGCAAAATCCGCCGCGACAAGCCTGACTACGTGATCAGCTGGCTGCTGGCGGGCGGGCATGTGGTCGCCTCGAAGGAAATGCGCCGCAACCGTTTCCCGATCGACCGCTATCTGTCGGTGAACTGGCTGAACGAAGTTGATATCGCCAATATTGGCGCACAAGAGGCGAAAGGCATCCTGCGCGGGACCAACGTGGCCGGTGGCCAGGAAGTTCCGATCGTCAAGACGATGCTGGACACCTACTATGCCAATGGCAAGGGCAGCGGTCCCGAGAGCCTGGTGCGCGACGTGTACTACAACACGGGCATGGCGATCTACTCGGCCGGTTTCGAAGCCGCGCGGATCGCAATTACTGAAAACGGTTGGCCGATCACACCGGAAAGCATGAAGAATGCCTATGAATCGATCGAGGACTTCGATGGAAACGGCATCATGGCCCCGGTTACAGTGACCGACAAAGACCACGGTGGTGGCGGCAAGACTCGGGTCGAACAGTGGAATGGCGAAACCTGGGTTCCGCTGACCGACTGGAGCGCCGACTATCTCGACGTTGTTTGGGATGTCATCAAGCACAGCTCCGCGACGTTCACCGTCGAATAAGACAGAGCTTCCCCGCGGCAGACATGTCGCGGGGAAGCTTTCCGCAGTTAGATTGTCCCGAGAAAGCGAAGCAGGTATCATGAGCCCCATTGACGTGAAGATCGAAGACGGAATTGCGACCGTCTGTATCAACCGGCCCGAACGTAAAAACGCGCTTTCCGTGGCGGCGACGAACGGGCTGACCGATGCTTGGGAAAAGATCGAGGCGGATGACAGCGTTCGTGTGGCCATTCTGACTTCTGCCGATTGCGGCGTTTTCAGCGCCGGACTGGATCTGAAGGAAGCCACACAAATCGCACGCGACGAGGGTGTCGATATTCTGACCAAGATGCGCGACCCGTTTCACGAGACCATGCGCGCCTGCAAGAAACCGATCATCGCGGCGATGACAGGGTCGCTGATGGCGGGCGGCATGATGCTGACCTTGAATTGCGATCTGCGGGTCGGTCTCAAGGGGACCAAGGTCGGTATCACCGAAGTAAAGATCGGTCGTGGATCGCCTTGGGCATCGCCAGCATTGTCCATGCTGCCGCAGCCCATCCTTATGGAAATAGTTCTGACCGGCGACTTGATGCCGATCGAGCGCCTGCACGAATACGGGTTCACCAACTATATCGAAGACACTCCCGATGCTGTCCGCGCACGGGCCTTCGACCTTGCCAAACGCATTGCCAGCGCGGCCCCGCTGTCGGTTGTTGCCGCGAAAGGCAGTGTTCGCGCAACCATGGATCTGGGCTGTGCCGGTGGCCTGAAAGAGGGCAAGCGCCTGCACGAGGTGGTTTACGCCAGCAACGACGCGATTGAAGGCCCAAAGGCCTTTGCTGAAAAGCGAGCACCCGTCTGGACCGGGACCTGATGGAGACTTGAATGACTGAGCTTATTCGCCTGGACAGGGATGGCCCTGTCGGAATCCTGCGGTTTCTTCAGCCGACAAAACGCAACCCTTACAGCATCGGGTTCGTCGAAGAACTGGTGGCGCTTCTGCGCGAAGCCGAACGGGACGCTACGATCCGTGTCGTTGTCATGACCGGCGGCGATCATTTCAGCAGCGGCGGCGATCTTGTCGGGTTTCAGTCCGAGATCGCCAAAGGCGCGCGGGCGACGTCGGAAATGGTGGACCTGGTTCACGATGGCGGACGCGCGGCCTATCTGTTTCGCAAACCTCTGATTTCCGCGGTATGCGGCGTGGCTTTTGGCGCGGGCCTCAGCCTGGCCTTGTCGGCGGATATTGTCGTTGCCGCCGAAGATGCCCGGCTGTGCGAAGTATTTGCACGCGTCGGCGGTTGTCCCGACACGGGATCAAGCTGGCTGCTTCAGCAGCGCGCCGGTGCGGGCGTTGCCCGGATGCTTGTGCTCACGGGCCGTGAAATCGACGGGCGCACCGCCAGGGACCTGCGCGTTGTCGAAGAATGCGTGCCGGCCAACCAGGTCGAGGTACGGGCGCTGGAAATTGCCCGCGAGATTGCAACGCACCCGATGTTTGGCGTTCAGACCGCCAAGCGTGTGATGCGCGCCGCAGCCGAGTGCAGCTATCTCGAGGCGCTGGATATCGAGCGCGATGCCCAAAGCGTTTTGCTGTGCGCGCATGACTTTCCCGAGGCCATGAAAGCGTTTTCGGAAAAAAGAACTCCAGAATTCAAAGACCGTTAGCTCGGTTGAAACCTTATCGCAAAACTCAAGGAGACCACGCCAATGAAGGTACTCGTGCCTGTGAAGCGCGTGATCGACTACAACGTGAAGGTTCGTGTCAAAGCGGACGGAAGCGGTGTCGATCTGGCCAACGTTAAGATGTCGATGAACCCTTTCGACGAAATCGCCGTCGAAGAGGCGATTCGCCTGAAAGAGGCCGGCAAGGCCGAAGAAATCGTCGTGGTTTCCATTGGCGTCAAACAGGCGCAGGAAACCCTGCGCACTGCGCTGGCCATGGGTGCGGATCGTGCCATTCTGGTGGTTGCCGCCGATGATGTGCACACCGACATCGAGCCGCTGGCCGTCGCGAAAATCCTGGCCAAGGTGGTCGAGGAAGAGCAGCCCGGTCTGGTTCTGGCGGGCAAACAGGCCATTGACAACGACATGAACGCCACCGGCCAGATGCTGTCGGCGATCCTCGGTTGGAGCCAGGCGACCTTTGCCTCGGAAATGGGCATCGATGGCGACAGTGCCGTCGTGACCCGCGAAGTTGACGGCGGCCTGCAGACCATCAAGGTCAAGATGCCCGCGATCGTCACTGTGGACCTGCGCCTGAACGAGCCGCGCTATGCGTCGCTGCCCAACATCATGAAGGCCAAGAAAAAGCCGCTGGATGAGAAAACCGCCGATGATTACGGCGTTGATGTCACGCCGCGTCTGGAAATCGTCAAAACCTCCGAGCCCGCGGCACGCGCGGCCGGTATCATGGTCGGCTCGGTGGACGAGCTGGTCGCAAAACTCAAAGAAGCGGGGGCTGTGTAATGGCTGTTCTTCTTCTCGCAGAAGTCACCAATGGTGAACTGGCAATCGACGCAACCGCCAAGGCCGTGACCGCGGCCAAGGCCCTGGGCGATGTGACCGTTCTGTGCGCGGGCGCCTCTGCTGCTGCCGCAGGCGACGCCGCCGCCATGATCGACGGTGTGGCTAAGGTTCTGGTCGCCGAAGACGCATCGCTGGGTCACCGCCTGGCCGAACCGACCGCCGCGCTGATCGCATCGCTGGCCGGTGACTATGAACATATCGTCGCCCCGGCCACCACGGACGCCAAGAACGTCATGCCGCGCGTTGCCGCGCTGCTGGACGTGATGGTCCTGTCGGACGTGTCCGGCGTTGTCGATGGCAACACGTTCGAGCGCCCGATCTATGCCGGGAACGCGATTCAGACCGTCAAATCGTCGGATGTGAAAAAGGTCATCACCTTCCGCACCTCGACCTTTGATGCCGCTGGCGAAGGCGGGTCTGCCTCGGTCGAAAGCATCGGCGCCGGGGACGACCCCGGCTTGTCGGAATGGGTCGAAGACAAGGTCGCCGCATCGGATCGTCCCGAACTGACCTCGGCCGGTGTGGTCGTGTCCGGCGGGCGCGGCGTTGGCTCCGAAGAGAACTTTGCCCTGATCGAGAAACTGGCCGACAAGCTGGGCGCCGCCGTTGGCGCATCCCGCGCCGCCGTCGACTCGGGCTTTGCACCGAACGACTGGCAGGTGGGTCAGACCGGCAAGGTCGTGGCACCGGATCTGTACATCGCCGCCGGCATATCGGGCGCGATCCAGCACTTGGCCGGGATGAAGGACAGCAAGATCATCGTCGCGATCAACAAGGACGAAGAAGCCCCGATCTTCCAGGTCGCCGACTTCGGACTGGTCGCCGACCTGTTCCAGGCCGTCCCCGAACTGACCGAGAAGCTGTAAGGGCCACGGCCCAACCCGCCAAAACGCATCAAAGGCCCGCCGAACCCCCGGCGGGCCTTTTTTGGTACGAGCCGAATGGGCGGCGAGCGGATCGGACGGACCAGGATGCGCGCGGTCCTAAGCCTTGTGACGCCTCGTCAGAACGGCTCCGGTTCATTGTCAAGAAGCAAAACACTTGTTAGATTTTGGCTCAACACAAGCTTGAATCGATAGGAAAAATTCATGTCTCTGATTAAGAACTCCCCTAGCTGGGCAGTGGATGAACACAAGATGTTCGCCGATAGTACACGCAGGCTTTTCGATGCAGAGATGGCTCCGAAGATTGAAAAATGGACGGAACAGGGAATTGTTGACCGCGACTTCTGGAAAACAGTCGGTCAGCAGGGTGTCATGGGTGGCTCGATTGCCGAAGAATATGGTGGGTTCGGTGGCGGCATCGGGTTCGACGCGATTACCGTCTACGAGCAGGGGCGCACCGGTGATACGGGTTGGGGCTATGGGATCCAGTCCATCGTAATCCATTATCTCAACGCATATGGCAGTGAGGAACAGAAGAAAAAGTGGTTGCCGAAACTGGTCAGCGGCGACAGCGTTGCGGCGATTGCCATGACCGAGCCTGGAACGGGCTCTGACCTCCAGAACGTACAAACCTATGCGGAAAAGGATGGCAACCACTACAAGATCAACGGATCGAAGATCTTCATCACCAACGGGCACGCGGCGGATCTGGTTGTGATCGTGGCAAAGACCGACCGCAACGCCGGCGCCAAGGGCCTTTCGTTGATCGTTCTGGAAACCGAGGGTGCCGAGGGCTTTCGCCGGGGACGGAACCTGAAGAAACTGGGTATGAAAGGTTCGGATACGGCTGAGCTGTTCTTCGAAGATGTACGCGTGCCTACGGCGAACCTGCTTGGTCCGGAAGAGGGGCAGGGGTTCTACCAGCTGATGAAGCAGCTGCCTTGGGAGCGGCTGATGATCGGCATTACCGCGCTCGGTTTTATTGATTTTGCGATCGGTGAAACGGTCAAATATGTTCAGGACCGCAAGGCATTTGGAAGCCGGATCATGGACTTCCAGAATACGCGCTTCAAACTGGCGGAATGCAAAACCAAGGCCGAATTGCTACGTTCCTTCGTCAATGATGGGCTCGCGCGTCTTGAAGCGGGCGAACTTGATACGGCCACGGCTTCGATGGCGAAATGGTGGGGCAGCCAGACGCAGAACGAGGTCATGCATGAATGCCTGCAACTGCACGGTGGTTACGGTTTCATGATGGAATACCCCATCGCGCGTCTTTATGCCGACAGCCGGGTCCAGATGATCTATGGCGGCACCAACGAGATCATGAAGGAATTGATCGCACGTTCGATGGACGTTTGATCCGTCCGGTGCCGGGTGGGGCTATTCCCTACCCGGCCCCAGAATTTCGTCGCTGTGTTCCCCAAGTCGCGGGGCCGGGCGATGATCATGTCGCGCCGGGGTCGCTGAGAAGCGTATCGGCGGGCGTGTCGTCCAGATCGCACCTTCGGTCGGGTGATCAATCCGTTGAAAGAACCCGGTCGCGGCAAGATGGGGATCGTTCGGCAAATCTGACAGGTTGCGCACCGGCATGGCTGGTATGTCTGCCTGCTCCATCAGGGCAAGCCAGTCATTCGTGGTCCGGGTCAGCGCAATCTGCGCCACCATATCGTATACCGCGCCGATGTTGCGGCTACGGGTGTCCATGTCCGTGACCCAGACATGGTCGATCATGTCATTGCGCCCAACCGCCTTGAAAAACCGTGCCCATTGTACGTTGGTGTAGGGCAGAATGGTGATGTAGCCATCAGCGGTCTGAACTGGACGCCGGTGCGGAACCAGCATGCGGGCATAGCCGAAATCCTGCGGAGTCTCTTCAAAGGTGGCCCCATCCATATGTTCGGCCAACAGGAAGGCGGCCAGCGTTTCAAACATCGGAACCTCGACATGCTGGGCCTCTCCAGTACGTTCGCGGTGGAACAGGGCACCCATCACGGCATAGGCGGCGGTGACCCCGCCAAGCTTGTCGGCGAGAATTGTCGGGGCATAAGCGGGCGGTACCCCAGGGTCGCGCAAGGTTGCCAAGCTGGCCAATCCCGACACCGACTGGACGGAATCGTCGAATGCAGGCTTGGCGGCATAGGGCCCGTCCTGCCCGAAACCGGTGGCGGATACCATGATCAGGTTCGGGTTTTCCTGGCGTAGAGTTTCGGGATCCAAAGACAATCTGGCCAGCGCCGCAGGCCGAATGCTCGAAATCATCACATCGGCATCGATGAGCAGTTTGCGCAACTGATCGCGACCGGTTTGCGTTTTTAGGTCCAGTACGACACTGCGCTTGTTACGGTTGGCCCCCAGAAAAGCGGCACCCATCAGCTTGTTGCGCGATGGCTGGACCTGGCGAAGAAGATCGCCCTCGGGGCCTTCCACCTTGATCACATCGGCCCCCAGATCGCCCAGCATCTGCGTCGCCAAAGGTCCGAAAACCACAGAAGTCAGATCGACGATCTTCACGCCTTGAAGAAGCCCCGGTTTGTTCTCAGCGGTCATTTGGTTGTCCACCCTTTTAGTTGCCCACCGTTTTTATGAACGACGGCCGAACTCGGCGCGAAGGGCTTTGCCTTGCGCATCGAAGGCCGGGCAGGGGCCCAGTGCCGTTTCGCCGAGGCTGCGCCGGATCGGGGGGGTCGGGACGTTGATTTCACCGGAAGGCGTGCGAATTACGGACCGGTCAAGCTGGGGGTGACCGGACAGGGTCGCCACGTCGTTCACCGCGCCCGAGGCAATGCCCGCAGCGTCAAGCCGCTTCAGCATCTCGGCGCGGTCATGCGAGGCGAACACGGCCTTGATGAGAACTTCGAGCGCGGGTTTGTTTTCAATTCGCGACGTGTTGTCATGGAACCGGGGGTCGGTTGCCAAAGCCGCATCGCCCAGTATGTGTTCACAGAACCGTTGCCATTCGCCGCTGTGCTGAACGGTAATGACGACAAGCTGACCGTCCTTGCATTCATAGGCCCCGTACGGGCAGATGACCGTGTGGTTCAGTCCGACACGAGGTGTCGGCTTGCCAAGGTGATCGTGATACAGCAGCGGAACCGACATCCAGTCGGCCATCACATCAAACATTGCCACGGAAACGCCGCTGCCCTTGCCGGTGCGATCACGCCCGACAAGTGCTTCGCAGATTCCAGCATGGGCTGTCATACCGGTGGCGATATCGCAGACCGACACGCCCACCCGTCCTGGTCCGTCGGGTGTACCGGTCACTGATGCCAGACCGCTCTCGCATTGCACCAGAAGGTCATAGGCCTTGGCGTCGCGCATCGGGCCGTCTTCGCCATATCCGGTGATGTCGCAGGTCACGAGACGCGGGAAGCTCTCTCGCAGAGTCGCGGAATCGAGCCCGAGCTTGGCCAGCGCGCCAGGCAGCAGGTTCTGAATAAACACATCTGCGTTTTCCAGCATCCTGAGCAGGATTTCACGGTCTTCGTCGGCTTTAATGTCCAAGGCGACCGATTCTTTGCCTCGGTTCAGCCATGTGAAATAGGCGCTTTCACCGTTGGCGGCGGTATCGTAGGCGCGGGCGAAATCGCCTGCGCCCTTGCGTTCGATCTTGATCACGCGCGCGCCGGCGTCGGCCAGCCGCGAGGAGCAAAAAGGCGCGGCGACTGCCTGTTCCAGCGCAACGACGAGTTTGCCGGAAAGGGGGGCTAAGTCTGAACCTGGCATGAGTTTCTCTCAATTGATCCTGAAAGGTTGACTAAATCTAACAATTGTTAGAAAGATTATCAATACGCTTAAACAATGACTGGGTCGCTTGAAGGAGAACACCTATGCAGGATGCCAAAGGACCAGACCAGCTTTTCCAACGCGCGCTGGCAGAGGGCGAGATTCTGCTGCCCAAGTGCGACGACTGCAGGGCCTATCACTTTTTCCCGCGAGTCTTGTGTCCACATTGTCATGGCACCGCGATTTCGTGGAAGCAGGCTGGCGGCAAGGGACGGGTCCACACCACAACAGTCGTGCGCCGAAAGCCCGAACGGGGCGGCGACTACAACGTATGCGTCGTCGAGCTGGACGAGGGTGTCCGGATGATGAGCCGGGTCGAGGGCATTGCCCCGGGTGAGGTCGTCATCGACATGCCTGTAACCGCATTCGTGGGCGAGGCCGAGGGTGTTCCGGCCGTGCTTTTCAAACCGTCGGAGGGATAGGCCATGACCACTGAACTTCGGGGAAAATCCGCCATCGTGGGAGCCGGTCATGCCGGTTTCGGAGAGGCCCATGGCCTGACGGCCTATGATGTCATGGCGCAATCCGCGCTTGCGGCGCTTGGCGATGCCGGGCTGAAACTGTCCGACGTCGACGGGCTGTTCTGCACCATGATGGAAGACAGCATGCCGGCGCTTATGGCGGCGGAGTATCTGGGCATCCAGCCCCGGTTCATTGATGGCACGATGTCGGGCGGTTCGTCCTTCGTAAACTACCTGACGTCCGCGACCATGGCGCTGGACGCCGGTCTGTGTGATGTCGCGCTGATTGTTTATGGCTCCAACCAGCGCACCGCGTCGGGCAGACTGGTGACCGCTTCACGTCCGCCGGCCTACGAGGCGCCGTATAATCCGCGCTATCCGATCTCGGCCTATGCGATGGCGGCGGCGCGGCACATGCATGAATATGGTACCACCCGCGAACAGCTGGCCGACGTGGCCGTTGCCGCGCGGGCCTGGGCGCAGCGCAACCCCGAAGCGTTCGAGCGCGGCCCGCTGACCCGCGAGGACGTGTTGGGTGCGCGCATGGTGGGCGATCCATTGACCGTGCGCGACTGTTGTCTTGTCACCGACGGTGGCGGCGCGATCGTAATGGTCCGCGCGGACCGCGCCCGGGATTTCCCGAAGGCACCTGTCTATGTGCTGGGCAGTGCTGCGGCAAGCTCGCACCGGCAGATTTCCCAGATGAAGGATTTCACCGTGACCGCGGCCCGCGACTCGGGCGCGCGCGCCTTTGCGGCGGCCGGAGTGACCCCTGCGGATATCCAGGCGGTCGAGCTCTATGATGCCTTCACCATCAACACGATTTTGTTTCTCGAAGATCTTGGGTTCTGCGCGAAGGGCGAGGGAGGGGCCTTTGTCGAGGGCGGACGCATCGCGCCTGGCGGCGTGTTGCCGGTGAACACGAATGGCGGCGGCCTGTCCTGCGTGCACCCCGGGATGTACGGCATCTTCACAGTGATCGAGGCTGCTCGTCAGATCCGTGGCGACGCGCCGGGCATTCAGTTGAAGGATATCGACCTGGCGCTGGCGCATGGCAACGGCGGTGTGCTGTCCAGCCAGGTCACGGCGATACTTGGATCGCAAAACACGCTCTGACGGCAACTAAGGGAGGAAAGTAAATGCCATTGGATTTCGAGGCATTGTCGAACTGGGACTTTGAGGAAATCGAACAGACGCTGACCGAACGGGATACCATCCTGTATGCACTCGGCCTTGGGTTCGGCGAGGATCCGACCGACAAAAAGGAGCTGGCCTATGTCTATGAGGACGGGCTCAAGGCAGTTCCCTCGATGGCGGTCATTTTGGGGTATCCCGGCTTCTGGCTGCGCGATCCCAAGACCGGCGTAAACTGGCAGAAAGTGCTGCACGGCGAACAGTGGCTCGACATCTACAAGCCGCTGCCGACAACTGGCCGGATTGTCGGCCGCAGCAAGATCGACTTCATCGCCGACAAGGGCGAGGGCAAGGGAGCCGTCATTTACCAAAGCCGTGATATTATCGACGCGGACAGCGGTGAAAAACTGGCGCGCGTGGCGATGTCGGCTTTCTGTCGCGGTGATGGGGGGTTCGGCGGTGAAAACCAAGCGGGTCCGGCACCCGCAGTGCTGCCTGATCGGGCGCCTGATCATGTATGTGATATCGATACCCTGCCGCGCCAAGCCCTTATTTATCGTCTCAGCGGTGATTTCAATCCGCTTCATGCTGACCCGGATGTTGCCCGTTCTGTCGGGTTCGACCGCCCGATCCTGCATGGTCTGGCGACCTATGGGCTGGCGGCCCGGGCGATTCTAAAGACGTTGCTTGACTATGATTCTGCCCGGCTTGTCGGTCTGGATGTTCGGTTCTCGGCGCCGGTCTATCCCGGCGAAACCGTGCGGTTCGAAATCTGGGAAGAGGACGGCGAGGCCCGGTTTCGAGCATCTATTCCGGCACGCGACGTGGTTGTTCTGAACAACGGCGCGGCGCGCTTCGCCTGAGGCAGTGAAGATGGCTCAACCGCTCAAGGATATCCTGGTGCTGGATTTCAGCACCCTTCTTCCCGGTCCGATGGCGACGCTCATGCTGTCTGAGGCCGGCGCCGAAGTGATCAAGTTCGAGCGTCCCGGAGTCGGCGAGGACGCGCGCCACACGGAGCCAAAGATCGACGGAGAGAGCATCGGATTTGCTGTGTTGAACCACGGCAAGCGATCGGTGGCCATCGACCTCAAGTCAAGGGGCGCAGTGGAACGTCTGCGCCCCTTAATCGAGAAGGCCGATGTTCTGGTAGAGCAGTTCCGTCCCGGCGTGATGGACCGGCTCGGGCTTGGTTATGATGCTCTGCGCGAGATCAATCCCGGTCTCATCTATTGTTCGATCACCGGCTATGGCCAGACCGGACCAAAGGCCAGCGCCGCCGGCCACGACCTCAACTATGTTGGTGATGCGGGTATCCTGTCGCTCAGTCGCGGACCCGATGACCAGCCAACGGCACCGTTCGGGCTGGTCGCCGATATCGGAGGCGGAACCTATCCTGCGGTGATGAATATCCTGCTGGCCCTGATTGCGCGGCAGGCGAGCGGGCAGGGGACGCATCTGGATATCGCAATGTCCGAGGGAGCGTTCGCCTTTGCCTATTGGGCCCATGCCGAAGGTGTGATTGCCGGGCAGAACATCAAGAACGGTGGCAGCCGCCTGACGGGTGGCCTGGCCCGGTATCGGCTTTATACGGCCGCGGACGGGCGTCAGATCGCCGTCGGCGCGTTGGAAGAAAAGTTCTGGCAGTCGTTCTGCGATGTCATTGGTTTGCCGGTGGCGCTTCGCGATGACTGGTCCGATCCAAATGCCTGTGCCGCGGAGGTTGCACGTCGTCTTAGGGAACATCCCTCGACCCATTGGGAGGCTTTGCTGGCAGCGGCAGATTGCTGCTGTTCGGTCGTGAAAACGCCCGCCGAGGCGGCACATGACCCGCATTTCAAAGCGCGTGACGTGTTCGGGCGGGCCGTAAAAATCTCCGGCCGGAACGCGCCTGCTTTGCCGCTGCCAATTGCGCCGGAGTTCCGTTCTTCGGGAAATTCGGTCGGAGTTGCAGCCACTCTGGGCGAAGACAATACGCGTTATGGCGTGGACCAACCAAAGACAGAGTAAATCCCGTTGACGGGCAGGTTTTGAATCGGCAATCTAACATATGTTAGAAAAAGGGAGGGGCCAATGGACAAGTCTGACGATGACCTGCCGACAGAAGCTGAGCGTTATGTCATGCCATCGCGCTTTGTGGAAAGCGATAGCTTGGAAGTGCAGGGTTTCGTGACATCGGCTTTGCGTGATCTTCCTGTGGACGCAACCAATCGCGACAAGGCAATCCGCCTGTTCGAAGCGGTGCGCGACGATATTCGCTATGATCCCTATTGTTTTGCGCTGGATGAGGACTCTTACCGTGCCAGCCGTATCGCTGGGGCGGAAGCGGCGTTTTGCGTTCCCAAGGCAATTCTTCTGGCGGCTTGTTTGCGTGCTGTGGGTATCCCCGCCGCTCTGGGGTTTGCGGATGTGCGCAACCACCTGAATACACCCAAGTTGCAGGAGTTGATGGGGACCGATCTCTTTATCTACCACGGCTATGTTCAGCTGTGGTTGGGGAATGAGGCCTACAAAGTGACACCTGCATTCAACATGGAACTGTGTGAAAGATTCGGGGTCAAACCCCTGGTCTTCGACGGCTATCACGACGCGCTCTTTCACGAGTTCGACGAACAGAATCACCGGCACATGGAATATGTGAACGACCGTGGTCTCTATTTCGACGCGCCGATGGGTGAGTTCCTGGTGGCGTTCAAGGAAACCTATCCGAAGCTGGAAGAATTCAACCGCATCCGGATATCCAAGGATGCGAGCGGATACGATGACGGTTTCGCAAAGGAGGGTGCCTCTTGAGGTATCTGGAAGACTTCTCGCCGGGCCAAGTCTATCGCTTTCGCAGCGCTCCGATGAGCGCGGATTCAATAAAGGCGTTTGCCAAGGAGTGGGATCCGCAGCGGCTGCACACCGATGAAGACTATGCAACCGCCATACATGGCAGCCTGATCGCCTCGGGCTTTCAGACGATGCTGGAAGTGTTCAGGCCGGTCATGTCTGAAATGATGGTCGATGTCGCCAATATCGGTGGCATGGGCTTTGACAATCTGCGCTGGCTGCGGCCGGTGCGCCCGAACGAAACCCTTGATGTCGAACTGACGGTCAACGCGGTCACGCCGTCAAAAAGCAAGCCCGACAGAGGTGTTTTGCACTATACGCTCAGCGCCAAAAACCCTGCGGGCGAGGTCGTTTTTTCGACCGAAACCCCCGTGATGATTCAGCGAAAACAAAATGACACAGACTGATATCCTTTCCAGCGAACAAGAAGACCTTCGCCTGTTGCGCGAGAGCGCGCGCACGTTGTTTGAACGGGCGGGCGGAAGTGACAGAGCCCGAAAACTTCGTGATGCCGGGGGCGGTTTCGATGCTGAGATGGTCCGGGAACTCGCCGAGGCCGGTGTTTTCGGGGTGGCGGTGCCTGAAGATCAGGGCGGGCTTGGCATGGGCCTAGCCGCCGGGGGTGTCATCGCCGAGGAAGTCGGCCGTGTGATTGCACCGGAACCGGTCGTGTTGACAATCGGTCTGAGTCTTGGCCTTCTGCGCCGCCTTTGTCCGGCTCATCCGAAGATGGCACAGCTCATCGGCGGCGAAATTTCCTTGGCGGTTGCCTGGCAGGAACGCGGCCCCGACGGGGCGCTTGCCGATGCGACCTGCCGATACGCGGACGGAAAGCTGACCGGTGGCAAGGCCTGGGTCGTCGGTGCGATCGGATCTCTAGGGTTCCTGGTCGTGGCTGAAGGAGATGACGGCCCGGTTCTGGTTCTGGCCGAGGCAGACGCGGACGGGCTTGTCATTGACAAACGAGCGCAGGCCGACGGCAGCTCTCTGGGCGAGCTTTCTTTTTCGGGCACCCCGGCCGTGGAATTGGCCAGCGGCGGTGCGGTTCCCACTGCACTGGCCGAGGCTGTCGCTGATGCAACGGCGCTTGCTGCGGCCGAGCTTGTCGGCCTGAGCGAGCGTGCCTTCGAGATCACGCTCGACTACATCAAGACGCGGGAGCAGTTCGACAAGCCGATCGGGTCTTTTCAGGTCATCCAGCACCGTGCCGTCGACCTCAACGTGATATGCGAGGTCGCGCAGGCCGGAGTGCGGGAGGCGCTTGCGCAGATGGACAGCGAAACCGATCCGAAGGTTCGGGCCCCGATTGCCAGCCGTGCGAAGGCGCGGGCGGTTACGGCCGCCAAAAGAATTACCCGTGATGCGATCCAGTTGCACGGGGCGGTCGGGTACACGGATGAGTTCGATATCGGGCTCTACCTGAACCGGGCGCTGGTGCTGTCGGCCTGGTTGGGCGACGATGCCTATCACAGGCGGATTTGGTTCGAGGCACGCGAAGCAGAGGGGGCAGCACAATGACCGACTGGAATGCAATTAGCGATGTGGAATTCCGCAAAGAAGTGCGCCAGTTCTTCGAAGCGGAATATCCCGAGGAGCTGCGTCATCTGCCGCACCGCCCGAAGTTCGCCGAGATCGAACATTGGCACCGCAAGCTGCACGCCAAGGGCTGGGTTGCGCCAGCTTGGCCCGCTGAATTCGGCGGTATGGGCCTAAACGCTGCTAAGCTGCTGATCTTTTATGAAGAGCAGCAGCGCTGGGGCGTCAATCGCGGTCGCGACATGGGCGTGCAGATGGTCGGTCCCCTGATCATCAAATTCGGCACCCAGGAACAAAAAGACTACTGGCTGCCGCGTATCCTGAGTTGCGAAGACATCTGGTGCCAGGGATACTCGGAACCCGGCGCCGGGTCCGATCTGGCGAACCTGCGCACACGCGCAGAGATTGACGGCGACGACTTTGTCATCAACGGACAGAAGATCTGGACCACGATGGCGCATGACGCCACGCATATTTTCATGCTGGTGCGCACCGATCCCGATGCGCCCAAGAAACAACAGGGTATCAGTTTCCTGCTCGCTCCGATGAATCAGCCTGGAGTCGATGTACGCACCATCACGACCCTGTCGGGCGAGACCGAGTTTTGCGAGGTCTTCTTTGACAATGCACGGACGCCCCGCGAGAACCTCGTGGGCGAGCTGAACAAGGGTTGGACGATGGCCAAGGCGCTCTTGAGCTTCGAACGCATTTTCATCGGTTCGCCAAGTCTGGCCCAGAACGCTCTGGGACAGCTTGAAAGCTTTGCCCGTGGCCGTGGCGCGTTTGACGATCCGGTGTTCCGTGACCGCTTTGCCCAGGCGGCACTGGATGTGGAAGATCATGCCGCGCTTTATGCCCGTTTTGCAGATCAGCTCAAACGTGGCGAGACGCTGGGTGCGGATGTCTCCATGCTGAAGATTTGGGTGACTGAATGCTTCCAGCGCATCACCGAACTGATGATCGAAGCAGCCGGTCCCGATGGCGGCTCCATCGGGCCGCTTCAGGTTGGCAATGTTAGCGTCGACGTTTTGTCGAGCTTCTACAAGGCCAGACCTACCACGATCTATGGTGGATCGAACGAAATCCAAAGAAACATCCTGTCCAAGGCCGTCCTGGGACTGCCTGGCTGACTCAATACCCCACGGAGGAAATAGAACCATGTCGGAGCGTTACGCAAAATACGACAAACTGAAATTTGACTACCCGGCGGATCGCGTGCTGCGCATCACGTTCGACCGGCCCGAGACGTTTAACTCGGTCGATGCCGAAACTCACACCCAGATGACGGACATGTGGATCGATATCGACCGTGACCCAGACATCAATTCGGTCATCGTGACCGGTGCGGGCAAGGCGTTTTCCGCCGGGGGTGATTTCAGCCTGATCGAAAACATGATTGGCAACTCGCACGAGATCATGAAGACGTGGAAAGAAGCCAAGGATCTCGTCTATAACATCATCAACTGCAACAAGCCGATCATTTCCGCGATCAATGGCCCTGCGGCCGGCGCGGGCCTTGTGGTTGCCATTCTGGCCGATATCTCGATAGCCGGAAAACGGGCCAAGATCGTTGATGGTCACCCGCGTCTGGGTGTTGCCGCCGGTGACGTCGCGGCGATCATCTGGCCGCTGCTGACCTCGATGGCCAAGGCGAAGTACTATCTGATGACCTGCAAGCCCGTATCGGGCGAAGAGGCCGAGCGTATCGGTCTGGTATCAATGTGCGTCGAGGATGATGAGCTGCAGCAGATCGCGCTGGATACAGCCGTCGAACTGGCCAACGGCTCGCAAAGCGCGATCCGCTGGACCAAGTATTCACTGAACAACTGGCTGCGTCAGGCCGGGCCGATCTTTGATGCGTCGACCGCGCTGGAGATGCTTGGCTTCATGAGCGAGGACGTCAAGGAAGGTGTGTTGTCGCACCGCGAGAAGCGCGCGCCGAACTTCCGTAAGGACTGCCCGCTTTAACGCCCGATTGGACGAGGAGGCATGGAAATGTCTGATGATATCTACAAAGATATAGCGCAAGCCTATGCCGCTGCGGCCAACAAGGCTCCTGGCCTGAAATCGCGATTTACGGCTGCCGGATTCGATCCGGCAGCTGTCACATCGGTGGCGGACCTCTCGCGTCTTCCAGTGATGAAAAAAGAAGAGCTTCTGAAGATCCAGCGCAAAAATCCGCCCTTTGGCGGGTTCCTGGCCTCGGATCTGAAGGATGTCGGGCGGATCTACGTGTCCCCCGGCCCGATTTTCGAACCGGCCCTTTCGGACGGTGGCGGCCACGGCCTTGAACTGCTGTTCAAGGCGGCAGGCGTGGGGCCGGGGGATATTATCCTGAACACATGGATGTATCATCTGGTGCCCGCGGGGCTTTTGTTCGACGAAGCGGCACAGGCCGCAGGCGCCACGGTTATCCCCGGCGGCGTCGGCAATACGGAGCTTCAGGCACAGATCATCGTCGAAACCGGCGTGACTTCGATCTGCGCTTCGACCGCGTTTTTCCTGACGCTGGCGGACAAGGTGGTCGAAACCTATGGGCGCGACGCCTGGAAGGTGAAAACAGCCTTCCTCGGCGGAGAGATGGGCGACTGGATGGCCAAACGCCGCCGGATCGAGGAAGACTATGGCGTGTCGACCTGGGCTGCCTATGCCACCGCCGATCTGGGCCTTATTGCATATGAGGATGGCGGCGAAGGCTATGTGGTTCATCCCGGCCGCGTGGTGCAGATCTGCGATCCGGTCAGTGGCGAACAGGTCGCTCACGGGGAACCGGGCGAGGTTGTTGTGACCGCGCGCGATGCCACCTGGCCGATGATCCGGTTCGGCACCGGCGACAGCGCCTTTGCCCTGGAAAGCAACGCGGATGGCACCGTCAGCCGGATTTCAGCATTGCAGGGCCGTGTCGGGGCAGCGGTCAAAGTGCGCGAGATTTTCGTTTATCCGCGCGTGGTTGAAGAAGTCGTCATCGGCACGCCGGGCGCAAAGGCCGCGCAGGCCGTGGTAGTGCGCGAGAACGATCGCGACATGATCCGCCTCTCGCTTGTGCTTGAAGACGGTGCCGACGCTTCTGCTGCGGAAGCAGCCGCCGCCGAAAGCTTTAAACTGCATGCGCGAATTCGCGCCGACGCGGTGAGCATCGTTTCGGAACTACCCGAGAATGCAGAACTGATCGTCAACCAAAAAGACGTCTGAGATCGCGTCTCGATCTTCGGCGACAACCGCAGAAACAGATGGGCGGCCGGGTGACCGGCCGCCCTCTTTCGTCAGGAACAGAGCGCATCTTTGGCGGCGTGGTATTCTCGGTCGAGACGGTCGATGTAGGCCGCCGTGGTCATCACCTCTTTCACCGCTCCGATCCTGAGCAGCCCGATCTGATTGGCCCAAGGTAATTGTTAAAGCGTTTCGATATTAACCTGAGACATATCCGGCAGCCCTGAAGTAATTCCAGCACTCTTCTGGATCGTAGAGATCGCAGATTGATCCGATAGCGTCGAAGACCTCGGTGAAGCTTCTAGCCCCGATCCGTCGCAAGTGGGCTTTCAGCTTTGAATATGCCTGTTCGATGGGGTTCAAATCGGGCGAGTAAGGCGGCAGGTACAGAAACCAGCAGCCGTGGTCGCGCAGGGCCTGCGCGGCGTCCTTGTTGCGATGCGTCGCGAGGTTGTCGAGGATAACAACGGTTCCTGGTGCGATCTCTGGGACCAGCACTTGGCGTATGTAGGCGGCAAAGGCCGGGCCGCCCATCGCACCCTGTATAACCCAAGGCGCGATCAGTGCATCCTGCGTCAGGCCCGCGATCAGTGTCTGCGTCCCCCAGCTTCCAAAGGGCGCGTCCATGGTCAGACGCTCGCCTCGTCTGGATCGGCCACGCAGGCGGGTCAGGTTCGTCTTCACTGCAGTTTCGTCAATAAAGACAACGCGGTCTGGCATCCGGGAGATGGTGGGCAAGCGATGCTTGAACCAATCGCCGCGCTGTTGCCTTACCTTGGCGCGACGGCGCTCGGTGGCAACCGGAGACTTTTTTTGTATGTGAACCCGAGCCGGGACAGCAGGTTGGAGATGGAAGAGTGATGCACTTGCACGCCCTCTGCCTCGGCCAGCGCGTCGCGTAGCTCGAAGAGGGTGATGTCGGGGTCTTGTGCAATCAACTCCTCAAGGAAAGTCTGATGCGGTGCCAGCTTGCCTTTGCCGCGCGGCGGTCCCTGCGGTGCGGGTTCCGCGTGACCCTTGGTCCTCACTTGGCGCGCCCATCGCGCACCTGTCGCAGGTGACAATTTCAGACGCAACGCCGCCGCACGCCCGCTTAACCCTTCGTCAATATATCTCTGAAACCGCGTCCTTAGTGCCGAAGGTAAAGGTGCTGACATGATCCATCCTCCCAAACAGGATGAAACAAACCTGATGCCTTAAGGGAATCCCTCGCGATTCAGGTTCAATCAGAAATGCTTTAATTCAGAGGTTTGCCTGGTCTATTTACCAAGCCTCTCCGCAAAGCCTAACAGATGTTAGAAAAATTGGTCAACAACTGAATCCGCTACCAAAGGAAACTGATCAGATCGCCGCGTACTCTGCGGAAAAGCTTCGAAGACCGTTTTGATCCTGACACCAGACTGTCCCGGAGGCGCCGGTCCCTTCATTGTGCAGTTGCAATTCGCAGGGCAGGGTGAGCGGCGCGAGTCCGCGGAACGAAAACCGGTGGGGCGATGTTTTTAACGCATCCGCCGCCAGATTCAGAAGCAGCGTGGCCTGCAATGGGCCATGCACAACAAGTCCGGAATAGGCTTCGGTTTCGGTGGCGTAGATGTGGTCATAGTGAATGCGATGGGCATTGAACGTCAGCGCCGAATAGCGAAACAGTAGAACAGGATCCGGTGTCAGGGTCGATCTGAGCGTGGTGGGGTCACCCGCGTCAGGTGCGCTCTCGCCCGTGCGGGGGGCGGAAATCTCACGATAAACGATCGTTTGCTGCTCCCGGATACAAAGCCGGTTGCCACTCGAATACTCATGTTCGACGGTCACAAAGACCAATGGGCCACTGCGGCCCTGCTTGGCCACTATGTCCCCGATCACCGAGCGGCGGGTGATGGTTTCGCCGATTTTCAGCGGCGCGATATGCGTAACATCGCCGCCAGCCCACATGCGGGCGGGCAGCGGAACAGGGGGCAGAAATCCACCCCTCGCGGCATGGCCGTCTTCTGACAGGGCGGCAGCTGGCACGGTATCAAGGACAAGGCACCAATGAATTCCCAGCGGGACATCGCCTGATCCGTCCCAAAGATGCGGACCGAGCGTGGCGCGGAATTTGTCGATCAGCCCCTCCGTCAGAACATCTTCCTTAGTCTCGGTGCGTCCCAGCCAGGGCGCCAGCGCGTCAAGGTCGATCTCACCCATAACCCTGGCCTTCAGAACGATCTTGGCATGCCGAGGATATGTTCTCCGACATATGACAGGATCAGGTTGGTCGAGATCGGGGCGACCTGATAGAGGCGCGCCTCGCGGAACTTGCGCTCGACATCGTATTCCCGTGCGAAACCGAAGCCGCCATGGGTCTGGATGCAGGCATTGGCCGCTTCCCAGCTGGCCTCCGAAGCCAGCAGCTTAGCCATATTCGCCTGCGCTCCGCAATCCAGCCCGGCATCGAAGCGCCTGCAGGCTTCAAAGCGCATCAGATTGG
Source organism: Phaeobacter italicus (assembly GCF_001258055.1). Classification (GTDB taxonomy): domain Bacteria; phylum Pseudomonadota; class Alphaproteobacteria; order Rhodobacterales; family Rhodobacteraceae; genus Phaeobacter; species Phaeobacter italicus. Next base: position 35,220 of record NZ_CVRM01000004.1, read on the forward strand.
CGGCCTCGATGTTCACATAGGACCTGGCGATAGGGAATTGCACGCCTTGGTTCTGGCCGATGGGACGGTCAAAGACCACGCGGTCACCGGCATAGGCGCGGGCCTTGTCGACGAACCAGTATCCATCACCGATACATTCCGCCGCAATCAGGGTCCGTTCGGCGTTCAGCCCGTCAAGAATATGGTAAAATCCGCGCCCCTCGGTGCCGATCAGGTTCTCGGCGGGGATTTCCAGGTTGTCGAAAAACACTTCATTGGTTTCGTGGCCGGGCATATTGGCGATGGGGCGGACCTCCATCCCGTTGCCGATGGCCTCTTTCAGATCGACCATAAAGATCGACAGGCCCTGCGACTTTTTCTTGACCTCGCTCAGCGGCGTGGTGCGTGCCAGCAGGATCATCAGGTCGGAATGCTGGATACGGCTGATCCAGACCTTCTGGCCATTGATCTCATACCGGTCACCCTTCTTGACCGCGGTGGTCTTCAGTTTGGTGGTGTCGGTCCCGGTTGTCGGTTCGGTCACGGCCATGGATTGCAGGCGCAACGCGCCGCTGGCGATGCCGGGCAGGTATTTCTGCTTTTGCTTCTCCGAACCGTGCCTGAGAAGCGTGCCCATGTTATACATCTGCCCGTGGCAATGGCCCGCGTTTCCGCCGCAGCGGTTCACCTCTTCCATGATGATCGAGGCTTCCGTCAACCCCAGATCCGAGCCACCGTATTCCTCGGGGATCATCGCGGCGAGCCAGCCCTCGCGGGTCAGCGCATCGACGAATTCCTCGGGGTAGGTTTCGCGGCGGTGATAGTCGGGCGGGAACTGCGCGCAAAGCGCGCGCATGGCGTCGCGCAGGTCGTTATGGCTGTCGGGGGCCGAGGTCTGCATCGCTTATGCCGCCCCCGGACCCGACGTTTCAAGAATTTCCTGCTCGGCACGCTGCCACAGCTCATAGGAAATCGGGTTTTCGCTCTCTTCGAGGATATGACCGACCAGCCCGATGGACCGCGCCATGACGCCAAAGCCGCGCACGATCTTCCAGGGAAAGCCGAATTCACAGCAGATCGCCCCGATCGCGCCGGTGGCGTTGATCGGCAGCATCTTACCCGATTTTTCTTCGGCAACGGCCTGAATTTTCTGGATCAACTCGATGTATTCACCGGACTTGCCGTTCTCGGCAGCGATCTGGAACAGGCGCGGGGTGCGCGGATCGACCGGTTTGTGCACCGGATGGCCCAGCCCCGGCACGATCATCTTGCGGGCGCGAAATTTTTCTACCGTCTCGACGGCCAGCGCATCCAGATCGACACCGGTGCCCAACTTGTCCTGTGGCAGTGCCTCGTAAAGCATTTTCGAGGCACCTTCCATAGAACCGACAAAGACGGTGCCCAGCCCACACAAGCCAGCCGCCACAGCCGCCTGAAGCGATTCCGGCGCCCCCATATAGGTCATCCGCGCCGCCAGGGCCGAGGGCGTGATACCATGTTCGACCAGGGTAATGACGATGGCGTTAAAGACGCGGCTTTCCTCGGGCGTGGCCTTGCGGCCCGTTAGTTGCAGGAACGCCAGATCGCCAAGGTTCATATGGCCCAGGATCTCGTTGGGCAGGTCGAGGCCACGCACGCTGATCTTGTCAGGGGTGCTCCAGGCAATGCTGGAGCTGATTTTTTCTTTGCGTTTTCCCATCAGACCGGATCCCATGAAAAGACATCCGCCGAAACCTCGAGCGGCGTGAATTGCGATTTGAGCGCGGGAATGGCGCGCTCGGCGATTTCATCTGCGGTCCAGCCATCGCCGGAATGAACCGAGCGCACCGGGCGGGGCTGGTTGAACAGGAAAATCTCGTTGTTGCGCACGGCAAAGATCTGTCCGCTGACGCCTTCGGCCCTGTCCGACATCAGGAAACAGGCCATCGGCGCCACTTTGGCGGGCGTCATCTGCTTGAGCTTTTCAACCCGCGCCTCCTGTTCGGGCGTGTCGGTCTTGATCGAGGAAATCATCCGGCTCCAGGCGAAGGGCGCGATGCAGTTCGACCGCACGTTCCAGCGTTTCAGGTCAAGCGCGACCGATTTCGAGAAGGCCGCGATGCCCAGCTTTGCCGCCGCGTAATTCGCCTGCGCCAGATTGCCGATCAGCCCCGAGGTCGAGGTCATATGCACCAGCGCGCCGCCCTCCTGTTCGCGGAAATAATCGGCCGCCGCGCGGCTGGTGTTGAAGGCGCCATAAAGATGAACCTTCACCACCGCGTCGAAATCCTCGTAGGTCATTTTGTGGAAGAACCCGTCGCGCAGGATGCCGGCGTTGTTCACCACCGCGTCGATGCGGCCGAATTCCTTGACACCCGCCTCGATCATCGCGCGCGCGGCGTCCGGATCGGTGACGTTGCCGCCATCGGCGATCGCATCGCCGCCCGCCGCCCTGATCTCGGCAACAACTTTCTGCGCAGCGGTTTCGGTCTGGCCCGTGCCTTTCAGCGAGGCACCCAGATCATTGACCACCACGGCGGCGCCTTCTGCGGCTGCCATCAAGGCGATATCACGCCCGATCCCACCGCCGGCCCCGGTGACCAGAACGACCTTTCCGTCAAGTGCTTTTGTCATCTTCTTGCTCCCTCAGCGTGACTTGCGGTATTTGTCCAACCCGCCGGTGTGCATGACCCGGCCCATGAGCGGCACACCGATGATCTCTTCTGCTTTGACCGCCGCTGCGATCAGCTTGTCCAGATCAATGCCGGTTTCGATGCCGAGCTCGTGACACAGGAACACTGCATCCTCGGTGCAGACATTTCCTGCGGCGCGCGCGTGGCCGTGGCCCGCGAAAGGACAGCCGCCAAGACCGGCGACGGAGCTTTCGAACATGTCCACGCCCATCGACAGGGCCGCATAAACGTTGGCGATCCCCAGCCCACGTGTGTCATGGATGTGCATACCGATGCGCGCCTCGGGCGCCAATTCGCGCAGGGCGCCGATCATCCGTTTGACCGCCTCGGGGTTTCCCCAACCCATGGTGTCGGCGATCACAAGGATCGGCACGGGGATGTCCTCTTCCTCGCACAGTTGGAGGATAAAGCGGAAATCGTCCAAGATGCGTTCTTGGGGGATGGGGCCCTCGAGGTTGCAGCCGAAGGCGGTCATCACATAGGCCGCGTCGACGGTATATCCCTCTTCCTTGTAAAGACGGACCCAGTCACGTTGTTTTTCCCGCATCTCGGCCGAGGAACAATTGTTGTTCGATTGGGCGAATGCTTCGGAAGGATAGAACAGCAGACGCGGGTCGATATCGACCTCATGCGCGGTCAGGGCCTTGCGAAACCCTTTGTCGTTCAGCCACAGCGATGTGTAGTTCACGCCCGGTTTGCGCTTGATACGCTGGAACAACTCGCCGGTGTCCGCCATCTGAGGAACGTATTTCGGGCTGACAAAGCTGCCGACCTGAATGCGTTTCAGACCGGTTTCGCTGAGCATGTCGATCAGTTCGATCCGCTCTTCGACCGGATAGATCTTTTTTTCGATCTGGAATCCCTCGCGCGGGCCTTCTTCACGAAATTCGACGAATTTGGGAAAGTCGCTCATTTCATCACTCCTCGGATGGCAGGATCTCGGCGATGACCTGGCCGCGATCGACCATGTCCCCATTCGAGACGGATATATTGCTGGCGATCCCGGCCGCGGCCGCCCGGATCGAGATTTCGAGTTTCATGGATTCCATGACCGCGACCACGTCGCCTTCGGCTACGCTCTGACCACCGGAGACCTTGATTTCGACAATCATGCCGGTCAGCGGAGAGGTCACGGCGCGATCCCCCGCGGCATCGCCGCCGGCAAAGGCAAGGGGCGCGGCGGGGCGGAAGACCAGGCGGCCTTCGGGCGTGTCCAGTTCGATCACGCCCGCGTGCAGACGTGCCTCGATCAGATGGACGGTGTCGCCTTCGCCGACACGCCAACAGCCCGGGGTCAGTTCACGTGCCGACAGTGTCAGCGCCTCGCCGTTTTCCGAATAGACGGTGTATCTGGCACCCGGTTTGACAGGGCCGATGCGCAGTTCTTCGGATACCTCGTCAGAATCGGTGAGCGTCACGCTTTGCCCTGCTTCCATCGCATCGCCGCCCAGGCCGAGCCGCCAGCCGGTAAAGGCATCACGGTTGGTCCAGGGATTGGCATCCGTATCGCCGCGCGAGGCGGCCACGAACAGAATGGCGGCAACCGCTTTCCACAGATCAGGGCGAACGAGGGGGGACGCCTGTGTCAGCTCGGCCAACCGGCCGTCGATCCACCGTGTATGAACCTGCATCCGTTCGAATTCAGGGTTTCGCGCCAGTGCCCTCAGAAAGGCGCGATTGGTCTCGACGCCTTCGACCGCGACATGATCAAGCGCCGTGGCCAGACGTGCCAATGCGGTTTCCCGGTCGGGCGCGTGCACGATCAGCTTGGCGATCATCGGGTCGTAATAAGGCGTGACCGCATCGCCTTCCTCGACGCCGCTGTCGATGCGCAGGCCCGACGGCAGGCTGAGCGTGGTCAAGGTGCCGGTCGACGGGGCGAATTGCATCGCCGGATCTTCGGCGTAAAGCCGCGCCTCGACCGCGTGGCCGTTGATCGTCAGATCGTCCTGCACCAATCCAAGGCCCGCGCCTTCGGCAATCCGCAGGTGAAGCGCGACAAGGTCCAGCCCGGTGATCGCTTCGGTGACGGGATGTTCCACCTGAATGCGCGGGTTTACCTCAAGGAAGAAATACTCGTCCCCCGCGACCAGAAACTCGACCGTGCCCAGCCCGCGATAGTCCAGCGTTTCACCAAGGCGCACCGCGTCGCGCGCGATGTCGTCCATAAGCGTCCGGGGCAGACCCCAGGCCGGGGCTTCCTCGATGACCTTCTGGTGGCGGCGCTGAAGCGTGCAATCGCGTTCGAACAGATGCACCACATGGCCCTTGCCGTCACCTGCGATCTGCACTTCAACATGGCGCGCCTCGGGCAGGAAACGCTCCAACAGCAGCCCTTCGGAGCCGAAGGTGGATTTTGCTTCGCGCAGCGCGCCTTCGATGTCCTCGACCAGCGTGGTTTCGTCAGTGACGAGCCGTTGCCCTCGCCCACCACCGCCGCCGACAGCCTTGAGCAGCACCGGCAGGCCCATTTGGCGCACCTCCTCTACAATCTGCTCGGGATCGGACCGCGCACCTTCGGCGCCCGAAATCACCGGGACGCTGGCCGCCACGGCGGCCTCTTTGGCGCTGGCCTTGTCGCCGAAACGTTCAAGCGTTTCCGGCGTCGGCCCCATGAAGATCATGCCAGCGGCTTCGACCGAACGAGCAAAATCGGGGTTTTCGGCCAGAAAGCCATAACCGGGATGGATCGCATCCGCGCCCACTGATTGCGCAGCGGCAATCACCGCGTCGATTTTCAGATAGCTCTCGGATGCAGGTCCGGCGCCGATACAGACCGACCTGCCGATTTCGCGGACATGCAGGGCATTGGCGTCGGCCTGCGAATGCACGCCGACAGGGGTGATCCCGCTGGCCCGCGCGGTGCGCGCGATCCGGCAGGCAATTTCACCGCGGTTGGCGATCAGAAGCGTTTTGATTTTCACGGTTCGCTCCTCACATCCTGAACACGCCGAAGTTGGTATCGACCTTGGGTCTGCGCGATGTCACATCCAGCATCAGCGCCATGACGTCACGGGTCTCACAGGGTTCGATCACGCTGTCGATCCAAAGGTTGGACGCGAAATTATAGGCCCCCTGAAAATCCTCGTATTCCTTGCGGATCGGCGCCTTGAAGGCTTCCTCCTCCTCGGGGGTCCAGCTTTTGCCTTCGCGCTCGTTGATCTGGGCGCGGACCTGGGCCAGCACGCTTGCGGCCTGTTCCGGCCCCATGATCGCCGACCGTCCCGTCGGCCAGGCAAACATTGCGTCCGGCTGGAACGGGCGGCCCAGCATCGCCAGGTATCCGGCCCCGTAAGAGCCACCGGTGATGATTGTGAATTTCGGCACCCGGGCCGAAGACATGGCCGTGATCATCTTGGCGCCGGCCTTGGCAATGCCCATCTGCTCGACCTCGCGGCCCACCATGAAGCCGTTCACATCGGCCAGGAACAGCAGCGGAATATCACGCTGGACGCAGAGATTGATGAAATGCGTCGCCTTCAGCGCGGCTTCGACGAAAAGCACGCCTGTATTGGCGATGATCCCGACCTCATGGCCGTGGATGCGCCCCCAGCCGGTCATGATCGTGTCGCCATAAAGCGGCTTGAATTCGTGAAAATCGCTGTCATCCACCAGCCGGGCGACGATCTCGCGGTTGTCGGTCGGCACCTTGGGGTCGCGGCTGACGAGACCATATATTTCCTCGACCGGATAGGCAGGTTCACGCGGCGTTTCCGGCGTCTTGCGGGGCAGGGGCTTTTCGCCCAGGTGTCGGACGATATCGCGGGTGATGGCCAAAGCATGGGCATCGTCCTCGGCCAGATGGTCGGTCACGCCGGAGACAGAACAATGCATCTTGCCGCCGCCCAATGTTTCGGCATCCACTTTTTCGCCGGTCGCGGCAAAGGTCAGCTCTGGTCCGCCCAGGTACATGAAGCCCTGGCCGCGCACGATGACCACCTCGTCGCAGAGCGCGGGGATATAGGCACCACCCGCGGTGCAGGGCCCCATGACCACGGCGATTTGCGGCACACCGTCACCCGACATGCCGATCTGTTGGTGAAAGATGGACCCGAACTGGCCTTCGTCGGGGAAAAGGTTGGCTTGGTCGGGCAGGAAGGCCCCGCCGGAATCCACGAGCGTGATAACAGGCAGGCGGTTTTTCCAGGCGATCTTTTGTGCCCGGACATGTTTGCGGCAGGTGATCCCGAAATAGGTGCCGCCTTTCACTGTAGCATCGTTGGCGATGATCATGCACTGGCGGCCTTCGATCACTCCGATACCGGTGATGATGCCGGCGCCGGGCGGAACACCCTTGTGCATGTTCAGTCCGGCCAGCTCGCCGAGTTCCAGAAAGGGGGTGCCCGGATCGATCAGCCGTTCGATCCGTTCGCGGGGCAGGATCTTGCCTTTTTCCACATGACGTTCGCGCGCCATTTCGGGGCCGCCGACGCGCTGTGAGAGCCGGAGGGCATGCAGTTCATCGACCTTTTCGCGGTAAGACGCGTCGTTGGCGCGGAAGTCGTCCGACGCAGTGTCGAGAAGGGATTTCATTCTAGTCATGGCAGGTCTGGATATTTCCTGAGAACGAAGGCGACCTTCGCGGCGCCGGGTTTTTCAAAAGTGTCGGCCGCAACCAGGTGAACGTCGGCCTTGAAGACCAAGGAGTCGCGCAGCCGCTGCTCGATTTTCTTTTTGAGGGTGACGTCATCGGCCGGATCGCGATCGGGGCCGCGTTCGACAATCACCGTCAGCGCGCCCTGCGTGGTGTGGCCCTCGAAATCGGCCACGATTCGCATGACGCCGTTGGTGTCCGGCACCATTTCGGTAATGATGCTGTTGATCGCCGACGGGAAGACATTGGCCCCGCGCACGATCAGCATGTCGTCGGTGCGGCCGGTGCAGCGGATCTTCGGTCCGGTGCGGCCGCAGGAGCATTCGGTATCGATCACTTCGATATAATCGCCTGACCGGAACCGCACGAGCGGGCTCGCCTGGCGGCCGAGCGCGGTATAGACCATCTCGCCTTCTGCGCCTTTTTTCCAGGGAATGATCCTGCCGCTCTCCGGGTCGAGCAGCTCGGTCAGGACATAATCCATGTTGACCATGTGCATACCCGACTGGGCGTCGCACTCGGCCCAGTATGTCACGCCCAGATCGGTGCCGCCCAGCATCTCGGTGCATTTCGCACCCCAGGCCTTTTCGATCTTTGCCCGAATTGCGGGAATGCCGCCGCCGGGTTCGCCGCCGACGATCACGCGCTCGATACCCAGTTCGCTGGCCTTGCAGCCAAGCACCTCGGGAGCCTTTTCGGCCAGGTGCAGCACAAAGTTCGGGGCGCCGACCACGCAACGCGGGCGGGTGTCGGCGCAGGCGCGCAGCAGCCGTTCCGCACCGCCATCGGCGCCCACCGGCACATCGATCGTGCCCATGTACTGCAATCCCTGCATCACGGGGATGCCGCCGACAAAGCCCTTGGCGAGCGAAAATGCGTGCAGCACCATATCGCCGGGACGCACACCATTGGCAAAGAAACAGCGCGCTGTCATCTCGTGCCACATTTCGGCGTCGGATTCTGTCAGGGCCACATATGAGGGGCTGCCGGTCGTGCCCGACGAGGCCTGCATCTGGATGATGTCCGACATGGGCGCGGTACGGTGCTTGCCAAAGGGCGGCTCGGCGGCGAGGCTTTCGCGGATCTCGGTCTTGTAGGTATAGGGAAGTTTTTGCAGGTCTTCGATAGTGCGGATATCGTCGAATTCCACACCGGCCTCGGCGAACTTTTCCTGATAGAAGGTCGAGTTCGCCTTGAGATACGCCATCTGATCGCGCAGCCGCTCTTCCTGAATACGGCGCACCTCGTCGAGCGGTGTGCCCTCGATCAGGTGCCAGAAGCGATCATTTACCTTGTCGGCGGCATCCTCCCGCCGGAAGCGCATTCCAAATTGCATGTCGTTCTCCATGTCGGGCAGAGCGATCAATAAGACCGCGGCAGACCCATGACCTTTTCGCCGATAAAGCTCAGGCACAGTTCGCGATTCACCGGTGCTGTGCGCAAAAGGCGGACCAGCGGGTACATTTCGTAAAGCCCCGTATCTTCGGTAAAGCCCGATCCGCCATGCGCCTGAAGCGCCGCGTCGACCGCTTCGATCCCGGCCTCGGCGGCGGCATATTTGGCCATGTTCGACGACGCACCGGCGGGCAGCTTGTTGTCAAACTCCCATGCCGCGCGCCGGGTCATCAGACTGGCCATTTCGACTGCCGCATGCGCCTTGGCCATCGGGTGCTGCACGCCCTGGTGCGCACCGATGGGTTGGCCGAACACATTGCGTTCGGAGGCATAGGCCACGCCCTTGTTCAGGGCGAACCGGCCGATGCCGCAGCACAGTGCGGCCAGGATGATGCGTTCGGGGTTGAGGCTGTCGAACAGAATCGAGAATCCTTCGTCAACTTCGCCGACCACATCCTCGGGGCCGAGATCCACCTCGTCGAAGAACAGTGTCCACTGCTCCTCGGGCAGGGGGATCGAGATCTTCACCCGCTGCTTGTCGACGCCTTTTTTCTTCAGATCGACGGCGAACAGGGTAAAGCCGTCGGTCTTGCGGCTGACCTCGGTATGCGGTTTGGTCCGCGCCACCACGAGGCAGTAGTCGGCCACTTCGGCCCCGGTGATGAAGGTCTTTTCGCCCGACAGGCTGAACCGGTTGCCTCGACGCTTGGCAAGCGTAGTGGCCTTCATCGTGTTCGACCCGGCCCCCGGTTCGGTGATCGCGAAACAGAACTGGATATCACCGCGGCAGGCGGCCGGCAGTAGCTCTTTCTTGTGGAATTCGCTCCCGTGGCTGGCGATATGGGCCAGCGACATGGTCGGCCCGACCACCATCATCAAAAGCGGAATGCCGTGATTGGCGGTGCCTTCCATGAACAGGGCCATTTCGGTCATGCCAAGGCCCGCGCCGCCATATTCCTCGGGCACCATGATGCCGAGGAAGCCGTCATCGGCGATCTGGTGGAACATTTCGTGCGGAAACTCGTGCTTGCGCGCGTGTCTCAGCCAGTAATCGTTGTCGAACTTCTGCGCCAGCTGGCCGCCATACTCGTAAATCTGGCGTTGTTCGTCGTTCAAAGTGAAATCCATGTTCTGTCCTCAGGCCTTGAATCTGGGGGCGCGCCGGTTCTCGAATGCGTCGAGGCCCTCGGCCACGTCATCGCTGGGCAGTGCACGCACGGCGGCATCGCGCTCAAGCCGCATCTGTTGGTCGATACCAAGGTCCGCGCCTTCACGCGCCAACCGCTTCATCTCGGCGATGCCGGGACGTGAACGGGTGGCGATCTTCTGGCAGTATTCCAGCGAGATCTTGTGCAGATCCGCATCCGGCACGACGTAGTTGACCAGGCCGGCCTCTTTGGCCTCGTCCGACTTGAGCCAGCGGGCCGAGAACATCAGGTCGAGCGCCCGGCGCTGCCCCATCAACCGTGTTAGCCGCTGCGAGCCACCCCAACCGGGAATCAGCCCGAATTGCGCGTGCTGATCGCCAAACTGGGCGCTTTCGGCCGCGAAACATACATCGCATGCCAGCATCAGTTCGATCCCGCCGGCCAGACACAACCCCTGCACTGCCACCACGACAGGGAGGGAGGAGGTTTCGAGCGCACGCAGGTTGTTCATGCCAAAGGCGATGAAATGGTCCAGCGCGGCGGGATCGTTCAATTTACCCTTCACTTCCACCAGATCGGCGCCGGTGCAAAAGTGCTTGCCCTGCGCCCGGATGAGGATCGCCCGGATATCCGGGTTCGCCTCGAATTCCGCACGCGCGACAGAAATACGCTCATGCACCTCAAGTGACAGGCAATTGAATTTCTCGGGGCGGGCCAGTTCGATGATGCCGGTGTTGCCCTCGGAAGTGACGAGGATGGGGTCGCTCATTTCGCGGCTCCCTTCGCCTTCTTGTCATACTGCAGCGCCATGCGACCGACCTTTTCGCGGGCGATCACCAGCTTCTGGATCTGCGCGGTGCCGTCACCGATCTGCAGGCCGAGCACATCGTTGTAGCGCTGGTGGTGGGGCAGGTCGGTGGTGTAGCCGTAATGTCCGTGCAGGATCAGGCACTGGTGAAGGATCTCGCAGGCGGTTTTGGGCAGGTACCACTTGCACATGGCGGCCTGAGAGGTGTGCGGCAGGCCACGGTCGCGCAGGTCCAGCGTGTAATAGCAAAGCTGGCGCATCATGGTCAGTTGGGTCTCGGCCTCGGCCAGGGGAAAGCTGACACCCTGATACTGCACGATCGGGGCTCCGAATGCCTCGCGCTCCTGAACGTAGGCCCAGGTTTCATCCACCGACGCTTGCGCGGCCCCCAGGCACTCCAGCCCGATCAGTGCGCGGGAATAGTCGAAGCCCGCCATGATCGTGCCAAAGGCACGGTCCTGTTCCGCCATCATATTTTCGGCCGGAACGAAAACATCGTCAAAGAACACCGACCCGCGCCCGACAGGCTTGGTGCCGATGTCGTCAAAATGGGTGCGCTTGATGCCTTCCTGGTTCAGATCGACGAAAAAGGCGCTGACCCCGCGTGAGCCGCCGTTAGGATCGCCGGTACGGGCAAAGACGACCGCCGCATCCGCCTGACTGGCAAAACTCATGGATGTCTTTTCACCGTTCAGCCGCCAGCCGTTGCCGGATTTCTCAGCTCTCAGAATCAGGTTCGCCGCATCCGAACCGCCGCGCGGCTCTGTCAGGCCCAGGCCAATGACCGCATCACCCGAAACAACCTTGGGCACCCATTCCGACGCGATGTCCTTGGAGGCATGTTTGGCAACCATTCCGCCCATGAGAGAGCCCAGAAGCTGCACGTAACTTGCGTTGAAATCGGCATAGGCGATCTCTTCGACGATCAGCCCTGACGTGACAGAGCTTTCGCCGAGTCCCCCGAATTCCTCGGGCAGATCGGCCCCGATCAGCCCCAGTGCGCCCATCTCCTTGATCAGAGCACGGTCGAATGTATGGCCGCTGGCGCGTTCTTGATATGTGGGCGCAAGCCTTTCAGTTGCGAAGCGCTTTGCGGTCTCGCGAAACGCCTTCTGATCGTCTGTAGGCTGGAATTGCATCGGTGCTCCTCCCCATGAGCGAAAATCTTCTTTCCAAAAATCTAACAAATGTTAGAATGTAGATCAAGTGCAGTTTTGAGGAGGAGAACCAAAGTGAAAAATAGACCAGATGGAAGCTTTGAAACCATGCTCTCGCCCATCCGCGCAGGCCAGCATACATTGCGAAATCGTGTCATCATGGGGTCGATGCACACGCGGTTGGAAACCGAGCCTGACGGCATAGCCAAACAGATCGCGTTTTACGCCGAGCGTGCGCGGGGGGAGGCGGCGATTCTGATCACCGGCGGGTTTTCGCCCAATGCCGAGGGCATATTCGATCCAGAAGGTCCGCGAATCGATGATCCGGAAGAAGCGCTTAGCCTGCGCCCGATCTGCGAGGCGGTGCAGGCCGAAGGCAGCCTGATCTGCGCGCAACTCCTCCACGCCGGGCGCTATGCCAAGATCGAAGGGTGTGTGGCCCCGTCACCGATCCGCGCCCCGATCAACCGTTTCATCCCGCGTGAAATGACCGACGCCGACATTCTCCGTACCATCGAGGATTTTGCCGTGGCGGCCGCCAATGCGCAGGCCGCAGGCTTTGATGGCGTCGAGATCATGGGGTCCGAGGGATACCTGATCAACGAATTCACCGTCACCCATACCAACAAGCGCCAAGACGACTGGGGCGGCAGCGCCGCGAACCGCCACCGATTCCCGGTCGAGATCGTGCGCGCGGTGCGCGAACGTTGCGGCCCCGAGTTTCTGGTCATCTACCGGATTTCGGCGGCCGATCTGGTCGAGGGCGGCGCGCCCGCCGATGAAATTGCCGCACTGGCCCGCAAGATCGAGGCCGCAGGTGCGGATATTCTGAACACCGGCATCGGCTGGCACGAGGCCCGTGTGCCGACGATCGCCTATCCGGTGCCGCGCGGTGCCTGGCGCAAGGCGGCAGCCAACGTGAAAGCGGCCGTGTCGATCCCGGTGGTCGCCTCGAACCGGATCAACACACCCCAGCTTGCCGAAGACATACTTGCCTCTGGCGATGCGGACATGATCTCGATGGCGCGCCCGTTTCTGGCCGATCCGCATTTCGTGAAAAAGGCGCGAGAGGGCCGCGCGGACGAGATCAACACCTGCATCGCCTGCAACCAGGCCTGTCTGGATTTCATCTTTTCGGACCGGCCGGTCGGATGTCTGGTCAATCCAAGGGCCGGGCGTGAAACCGAATTCCAGGATACGCCAACCGACGCGCCAAAGAAAGTGGCCGTCGTCGGCGGTGGTGCCGCGGGCATGGCCACAGCCGCCGAGGCGGCGCGGCTGGGCCATGCTGTCACGCTGTTCGAGGCGCAGGACAAGCTGGGCGGTCAGCTGAATCTGGCCCGCGCCGCACCCGGCAAGGACGAATTCGACGAAACCCTTCGGTATTATGCCGGTCAGATGCAGAAACACGGGGTCACGCAGCGTCTGGGACAACGGGCAGAGGCGAGCGATCTTGAAGGCTTCGACCATGTGGTCATCGCTACCGGGGTCACGCCGCGGGTTCCCGACCTGCCGGGTATCGACCATCCCAGCGTCGCGACCTATGCCGAAATTCTGTCCGGCGACCGTGTGGCGGGCGACCGTGTCGTCGTGATGGGGGCAGGGGGCATCGGTCATGATGTGGCCGAGTTCTTGGTGACCGAACCCGCCGAGACTGCCAACTCCGACGTCTTTTGCGAAACCTGGGCTGTGGACCCCGAATTTGTCTCCTCGGGTGCCCTGAGTGGCGACCCTCTGGCCCCGGAACCATCGCGCCGCAAAGTCGTCATGCTTCAGCGCAAGACATCGAAACCCGGTGCAGGTCTGGGCGTCTCGACAGGGTGGATTCTGCGGAATGCGCTGCGCAAACACGGGGTCGAGGCCATGGGCGGCGTGACCTATGAATATATCGACGACGCGGGGCTGCACATCGTTGTGGATGGAAAGCCAAAGGTCATCGCGGCCGATACAATCGTGTTGTGCACCGGTCAGGAGCCGGAACGGGCCCTGGCAGAAGAGCTTGCCGCGCGCGGCGTCCCGGTTACAATGATCGGCGGGGCAAAGGAGGCCGCCGAACTGGATGCGCTGCGCGCCATTGATGAAGGCGTGCGCCTGGCGCAGGGTCTCTGAACCGAAGCCCGCGCAAGGGGGGATACCATGCTGACCGAAGTTTCGCGTGCAGGACGCGCCGACCTTTATTCGATCTTTCGAACCCGCGCACAGGATTGCGCGGGGGATCTGGCCATCGAGGACGGCAGCAAGAGACTGAGCTAGTTCACCCTGAACAAGTCCCAACGCATTGATTTTGTTTTATGAAGCGGCGTTTTCAGTATTCTGGAACTGCAGGATTTGGTAGGTTTCGGGCGAGAAGCCTGCAATTTCGGATCAACGTATGAAGCCCAAATCCCGCGCCCCTGAACAGGACGACCTGTTGCGCCCACGCCTGACGGACATGATCGACATGCGCCACGAGCTGGTGAAGCTGGCCGCCCTGATCGACTGGGAGTTCTTCGAGGATGAGTGGGCGGGGTTCTTCACGTCGCACACCGGCCGCCCGGCGACGTCGCCGCGACTGGTGGCGGGGTTGCTCTATTTGCAGCATGCCTACCGGCTCTCGGACGAGGCGGTGGTGGCGCGGTGGGTGGAGAACCCCTATTACCAGCACTTCTGTGGCGAGACGTTCTTCCAGCATTGCTTCCCGCTCGATCCTTCGTCGCTGACGCGGTGGCGCAAGCGGATCGGGGAAGAGGGCGTCGAATGGCTTCTGACCAAGACGATCGAGGCGGGCCGTGAAGCTGGAGTGATCTCCGAGCGGAGTGTCGAGGCGGTGATCGTGGACACGACGGTGATGGAGAAGGCGATCGCGCATCCCACGGACGCGCGGCTCTGCGAGAAGGCGCGCCGGCGCCTGGTGGCGCTCGCGCAGGAGGCAGGCCTGTCCCTGCGCCAGAGCTACGCGCGGCTTGCGCCGCGGCTGTCGGGCCAGGTCGGGCGCTACGCGCATGCGCGCCAGTTCAAGCGGATGCGCAAGGCCCTGCGGCGGCTGAAGGGCTATACCGGGCGCGTCCTGCGCGACATCCAGCGCCAGTTGGGCCGTGTGGCCGACGCCGGTTTGCGGGAGCGGATCGAGGCGGAGATTGCCTTGTCGGGCCGGCTCTTGCGGCAGAAGCCGAAGGACAAGGGCAAGCTCTACGCACTGCACGAGCCCGAGGTGGACTGCATCTCCAAGGGCAAGGCGCGGGTCCGTTACGAGTTCGGCACTAAGGTGTCGGTGGCAACCACGCACCGGGAGGGCTTCGTCGTCGGCATGCGGTCGATGCCCGGCAACCCCTATGACGGGCACACCCTTCGCGAGGCGCTGGAGCAGGTGGAGATCCTGACCGAGACCCGGCCCAGGAGGGCCTTCGTCGACCGCGGCTACCGCGGCCACGGTGTGCAGACGACCGAGGCGTTCATCTCGGGCCAGCGCCGCGGGATGACGCCGGCGCTCCGGCGCGACCTGCGCCGGCGCAGCGCAATCGAACCTGTGATCGGGCACATGAAGACCGACGGCCGCCTTGCCCGCTGCGCTCTCAAGGGCACGCTCGGAGACGCGCTCCACGCTGTGCTCTGCGGCTGCGGGCACAACATCCGCATGATCCTGGCCCATCTGAGGGCTCTCGTGGCCGAAATCCTCGCCGCTCTCATCGCCGCGATCGGTGCGATCATCGCTCTACCGCGGCCGAAATGCGGCATCAGAGCCGCAGCTGCGTGATGTTCAGGGGCGACTGAGCTATGCCGAATTGCTGGGGAGGGTCGATCGTCTGGCTGCCGTGTTTCTGGCCAGGGGCGTGGCGCCCGGCGACCGGATCGCGATTCTGTCGCATAAACGCTCGGAGTACCTGGAGGTCGAACTGGCAGCGGCAGGAATTGGCGCGATTGTCGCTTGCCTGAACTGGCGGCTTGCCCCCGATCAACTGTGGCACTGCATCGATCTGGTCGAGCCGGTGCTCGCGATCGTCGAACCGGACTTTTCAGAAATGTATCACGCCGTCGCGTCGACACCCTGTCTGACCATCGGGCCAGACCTGGAAACGGCCATTGCCGGGGCCGAGCAAGACCCGCGCATCGGGACCATGGTCGACGATCCAGAGGCTGGTCTGACGATCTTGTATACCTCGGGGACTACGGGCCTGCCCAAAGGGGCGCTCATCAGCCACCGCGCGCATATCGCCCGATCCATGGTTTTTGCGGCGCAGCTGGCGCTGGATCCCGGCGACGGGTTCATCGCTTGGGCACCTATGTTCCACATGGCGTCCACCGATCATGCGCTGGCGACGGTCCTGCGGGGCGGAACCGTGGTGATGGTAGACGGTTTGCAGCCTGCGGTCATCAACGAGGCGTTGTCGCGCCACCGGATCGGCTGGTTCGTGATGATGCCCGGTGCGCTGGACGCCTTTATCGCAGAACGACGCGCCAACCCTTTGCCGCTGAAGGGAATCAAGGTTTGCGGCGCAATGGCCGATCTGGTGCCGCCGCATCAGATCGCGGAACTGACGGCCCTTCTGGACACGCCCTATCTGAATTCCTTCGGCGCAACTGAAACCGGCCTGCCGCCGGGGACCGCCGATCTGATTGCGCCGGGTGTGACCCCGGACCGGCTTTCCAAGCGCATAAGCGCATTTTGCGAGGTTCGGCTGGTCGATCCCGACGACCGCGAAGTGCCGGATGGAACGCCGGGCGAAATGGCTGTGCGGGGCCCGACATTGTTTTCAGGCTACTGGAACGCCGACGACGCCAACGCCCGCGACTTTCGCAACGGCTTTTTCCACATGGGCGATCTGTTCCGGCGCAATGCGGACGGCACCATCGACTTTGTGGACCGGGCGAAATACTTGATCAAGACTGGCGGCGAGAACGTCTATCCTGCGGAAATCGAGCGTGTGCTTCTTTCCCATCCCGATGTGGTCGATGCCGCCGTGATCCGGGCCTTCGACGCGAGATGGGGGGAAAGCCCGGTGGCCTTTGTCGCCTGTGGCGATGACGGGCCGGATGCCGAGGCGCTGATGAATTTGTGCCGCGAAAACCTCGCTGGCTACAAACGGCCGCGCGAGTTTCTTTTCATCGCGTTCGAGGATTTTCCCAGATCGACCAGCGGCAAGATCCAGCGCCATATGCTCGAAGCCCGGCTCGCGGATTAATTTGCGCCCCGGCCCGATCGTCACCCCGCCACGCCCGTTCGCCCCACCAGCGCCATGAGCGTTCCGGTCATCGTTGCGACGAGCTTTTCATCCTGGCCCTTCACGGCATAGGCACGCGCCTCGCATATGGTCAGCGTCCTGCCTGGTTTCACCACGTCAGCGACGAAGCGAAACCGTTCGCCGTCCGCCGGGTTGAGTAGGTTGATCTTGAATTCGGCCGTCAACACTGCCGCGTCCGCTGGCATCAGCGAAAAGGCCGCGTATCCGCAGGCGCTGTCCAGCGCTGTCGACACGATTCCGGCATGCAAAAACCCATGTTGCTGGGTCAGAGCATCCTCATGTGCCATCTCCAGAACAATGCGGCCGGGCGATAGCTCGGCAATGCTGATCCCCAGCGTGTGCATCACCTTCTGGCGATTGAAACTGTTGCGCACGCGTGCGTCATAGTCGGGGTTTTTCGGTTTGAATTGCGTCATGGCGGGTCTTCCTCTTCGATTTCATTCGTCAATGACCAATCTTAGGCGGTCTTTGAGGCGCGTATCTTGTAGCGAAAGGTCAAAACGACGCGGAACGGACTGAGCGCGCAACGCGCCGGGCGGTTTGCCGGCGAAGACCCGGCAAGCGACGGACATATGGGATTGATCGCAATATCCGGCGTCCAGCGCCAGATCGCTCAGCGGAAGGCTCTGTGACGCGAGCTGCCCAAGAGCCTGGCGAAAGCGCCGCGAGGCGGCAAGCCGCCGCCGCGACACGCCGGTTTCCGCCCGCACCTTTCGACGTTCGGTCCGGTCGCTGTACGCTCCGGGTGGCGCGGCAAAGCCCATGCCTTTCGCGAGGCCGTCAAGCACTGCGATGAGCGCGGGCAGGTCACCGTCCCCGATCTGAACCCGGGCCAGTTCTGCGGCCAGCATGTCCAGCCCTTTGGAGTCGGGTAAGTGCTTCGGTCGTGACGACAACCTCAGCCCGGCCACGACACCATGGAATGGCCTTGGGCGGGGAGTGAAACCCGAGCGCGGTGGCGCCAGCGATACACGCGCCCCGCCGCTGTGGTCGCGCGTTACCGAAAGGGTAAAGAGGTCGGTTGCGAACCGCCCGCGTCCACCACCGCTCAGCACACCGGTATCGCGAAACACGAACAGATGATCGATCTCAGTGGCCGCTTCCTCAGGCGGCGCCAGTTCGAGATAAAGCGGCACCGCCATCAGGTTACTTGACGAAAGCATCCCGGTTCTCGGTGACGAAATCGGCAAATCGGCGCGCCGGGCGCTCCAGCACCTCGCTGACCGTGGTCTCGATGCCGGCTAGGTAGCCCCTGGGCGCGATAGAGGCCAGTTCGACCATGGCCCCGGCGACCTCGTCCTGCATTCCGCCGGCCACCATGCCCGCCCTGGCATCCTCGGCCGAAAGGGACACGCACGACACTGTTCGTCCCGTCACCCCGGACAGAAGGGCCGCGATGTCATCCCCTGCAAGAGCTTCGGGCCCGGTCAGACCAAGAGCCTTGCCTTCGTACCCCGGAGCGGTCAGCGCCTCGGCGGCGACATCCGCGATGTCGCGAGCGTCGATCCAGGCCACGGGTCCGCCCAGGTCGTCATAGTACACGGCGTCCTTTGCAATGTTGCCGGCCTGCCACAGCAGGTTCTGCATGAAATAGGTCGGCTGGACAAAAGTCCAGTCAAGGCTGCTTTGCTTCAGCAGTTCCTGGGTTTCGGAATGCCACTTTCCAAAGGTCAGCCCCGCCTTGGGCGACGCGCCAAGCCCCGTGGCCACAACGATATGGCGCACGCCCGCGGCCTTGGCCGCCTCGATCACGTTCGCCTTCCACTGACGCATGTCCAGATGGGCAGGCGTGACCAGGTATATCTTTTCCGCCCCGTCACAGGCCCGCGCCAGCGCGGCAGGGTCCGTGAAATCCGCTGCTACCGCCTCGCATCCTTTGGCTTTTAGCGCGTCTAACTTGAAGGGGTCGCTGGTGACAGCGCGCACGGTCGCGCCTTTTGCCATAAGCGTATCGACGAGGGGCGCGCCGGTGTTGCCCGTGGCTCCGAAAACAGTAATCATGGCTTTTCCTTTTGCAGGTCTACGATGGGTTGAATGGTTTCCGGGTTGCTGATCGACGACAGATCGCCCAGATCTTCGCCCAGCAAGGCGGCGCGCACGATCCGGCGCATGGTCTTCATGCTACGCGTCTTGGGCAGGGCCTCGATAAAGTGGATCTCGCGCGGGCGGAAGGGTTTCGAGACGATCTCTCCGACCCGATTCTTGAGCCGGTCCACAAGCTCTGCGTCAGGCGTAACACCTTGCGCCGCCACGCAGAAACAGACGACGGCCACGCCTTTGATATCGTCGGGTGCGGCAATGGCAGCGGCGTCAACCACCTCTCCGGTTTCGGTCAGGGCCGCCTCGATCTCGGGCGGACCGATGCGTTTACCTGCGATGTTCAGCGTGTCGTCGGACCGGCCCAGGATATACCATGTCCCGTCCGGATCGCAGCGCACCCAGTCGCCGTGCCGCCAGATGCCGGGGTAGGTGGACCAATAGGTTTCAAAATAGCGATCGCGGTCGCCCCGGATGGCCGGGGTCAGACCCAAAGGCGGCTGGGTCACGACCAGTTCGCCGACCTCGCCCGGTGCGGCTTCGCTGCCGTCCTGGCGCAACACCTTGGCGCCGACACCCAGGGCCTGGGCCGAAAATCCGCCGGGCTTGATTTCATGCAGCACGGTCGAGGTAAGGATCGCGCCAAAAAGCTCGGTCCCACCCGAGATGTTAAGCGGCACCGCGCGGCGGCGACAGATATGATCCAGTTGCCAAAGCCAGGCATCGTCGGTCCAGGGTTCACCGGTCGAGGCGACAATGCGCAGGGGCGACAGGTCGTAGCCCAACAAAGGTTCAGTATCCTGCGTCATGAACTGCCGTACCAGGGTCGGAGCCACACCAAGATGCGTGACCTCCATATCGAACGCAAGACGCAGCAGCCTGAAGGGATCGCCGGGCATTGATGGTGCGCCTTCGGCCAGCACCAGAGTTGAACCGGACAAGAGCACCGACAAAAGGGTGAGCGGCCCCATGACCCACCCCATGTCAGTCATCCAGAGGTGCCGGTCGTCCCGTTTCATGTCGAGGCAAAGCAGGAAATCGGCCGTGGCCTTGGCCTGTACGCCCAGATGGGTATGCACGACACCCTTGGGCCGCCCGGTCGTGCCCGATGTATAGGCGATCAGAAAGGTGTCATCGGCACTGACGGGAACGGCGGCAAACTCCGGACTGGCGCGGCCCACTGTTTCGGTCCAGTCCAGATCGCGGGCCGGATCGGCCACCGCACCGCCGAACCGTCGCAGGCTGATCACGGTATGAACCGATGGCAGGTCGGTCAAAGCCTGGGCAAGGGTCGCTTCCATCCAGACCGGCTTGCCTCGCCGGGGTGTGGCATCCGCCGTCAACACCGCCACGGCATCCGCGTCGTTCAGGCGCGATACGATGGCATGGGGCGCAAAACCGGAAAACAGCGGCACCGCAACCGCGCCCAGCCGGGCAATACCCAGAAGCGCGGCCTCGATTTCGGGGATCATCGGCATATAGATGCCCACCGCCTGACCCGGCTTTACACCGCGTGCGGCAAGGGCCGAGGCGACGCGGGAGGCTTCGGCGGCAAGGTTGCAATAGCTCCAGCGGCGGCGGCTTCCGTCTTCGCCGACCCAGTCGATAGCGACCTTGTTACCCAGGCCATCGGCAATTCGGGCGTCAAGACAGGTTTCCGTCAAATTCAACGTACCTTCCACGGCCCATCTGATCGATTCAGGCCCTGTGGAGATATCTCGCAACCGGCTGTAGGGCCGCTCGAACCATATCCCGGCATGGTCAATGATCTGGCCCCAGAACCAGTCTGGGTCTTCATTCGAACGGCGGACGAGTTCCTCGTAACTGTCAATGCCGCAGCCCTTCAGAAATGAGGTCAGAGTGCTTGTCCGCTGGATGTCAGAGCCTGGCTGAAACATTCGCAACCTTTCTAGAATGAAAAAGGGCCGCACTTAAGGCGCGGCCAGTCGGGGAGGTAACTCTTGGCACGGTTTGGCAGCAGCGCCTTGAGTCCGGCGCTGCTGCCAGCGTTTTAACCGTGCATGGACAGGCCGCCCGAAACCGAAATCACCTGGCCGGTAATGAACCCTGCGTCGTCCGACGACAGGAAGCAGATGATGCCAGGGTAATCCGTCGGCTGCGCAAGACGCTTCATCGGAATCGCCCGCTTGAGACCTTCGGCGATCTTTTGACCGGCCTCGCCTTCGGCAACCTGAGCGAACAGCGGCGTATCGGTCGGGCCGGGGGCGACCGCATTCAATTGAATACCTTTACGCGCCAGTTCACGCGCTACGGTTTTGGTGAACGAGATGATGCCACCCTTGCAGGCCGAATACACGGCTTCGCCGGATGATCCGACGCGTCCGGCGTCGGACGCGATGTTGACCACACGGCCGCCACCGTTCTTGACCATGCCCGGAAGCACCGCGTGATGCATATTCAGCGGACCGTAAAGATTGATGTCGATGACCTTCTTCCAAAGGTCGGGATCGGTGTCGAGGAACGGTTTGATCACGTCCCAGCCCGCGTTGTTCACCAGCACATCAATCGGTCCGCCGGATTCGAACTCGGCAACGGCGCTGTCGACCTGGGCACGATCGGTAATATCCGCCTGAAATGCCGTCGCTTTTCCGCCGGATTCAGTGATTAGTTTGGCGGTTTCATCCGCTCCGGCTTTGTTCAGATCGAAAACGGCGACTTCGGCACCCTCCGCGCCGAACCGTTCGCAAACCGCTCGGCCAATGCCGCTCCCACCGCCGGTCACAACGACCCGTTTTCCACTCAACCCTCGCATGTGGAGGTCCTCCTCTTCCGTTGCACCTTGAAAAGAGTTTGATTCGACACTCTCTCCGATGTATTCTAACAGTTGTTAGATTTTTTGCAATGGACAGCCTCATCTACGACAAGTATCGACAATGGATGGCACGACAGATTGAAGATACCAGGATAGTGAATGACGATCTAAGCAAGTCGGAGAGGACCCGCGAAGCCATACTCGCTGCGGCTGCGCGACTTTTTCGGTATGAAGGCTATCACGCAACGACTATGCGCGACATCGCGCAGGAAGCTGGCATTGAGGCCGGCAGCATTTATTATCATTTTCAATCCAAGGACCAGATGCTGTGCGAAGTTCTCGATCTTGGCGTCCGTCAACTATATCAGGCGGTCAGTGAAATCGTTCGGTCGGCACCGACAAGTTCGGAGGATTTTCGCAAGACTTTCAGACTGCTGATTGAAACACACCTTACATACCTATTGACCGACAGTGACTTTACGTCAGCCAATATTCGTAACTATCCGATGTTGTCGGACGAAACACGCGCCCCGCATCGCGAATTGCGTGCATCATATGCGGATGCCTGGGGCAAATTCCTGAATGACGCCAAACGCGCCGGCCACCTTCGAAGCGACATATCCACTGCTGTGATCCGCCAGTTCATCCTAAGTGCCATGAACTGGACCGTAGAATGGTACGATGTCGACAAGTATCCGGTGCGCATCCTCGCGGAACGAATGTGTAAGCTGATACTTGACGGAATGTGTCCACATCGCAAGGCGGGTACCGAAGGCTTGAAGCTGTGCCCCGCCACTCCCGCCAAAACCCCGGATCCCGACGGCAAGGCGGCTAAGACCCGTGCAGAAATTCTAAAGGCCGCAGCGCGCGTTCTGAGGGACAATGGCTACAAGGCGACCACGCTGAGAAAGATCGCGGAAGAAGCGGACATGAAAGCGGGAAGCGTCTATTACCATTTCAACTCCAAAGAAGCGATCGTTGACGAAGTTCTAAACGCCGGACTGAGAGACTTGCTATCAGGTGTCGAAGCCGCCGTTCGGAAATTCGATGCCCCGTACGATCATCACGCCAGGATAGCGACTGCAATCTGGGCGCACCTGGATTTCCTCTTCAAGGCAAGCGAATTCACCTCGGCGAATATCAGAAGCTATGGAATGCTCCCCAATCATTTCAGGGAGAGGCAAAGGGGTATTCGCCATGAATATGGAAAACTCTGGGATCGGATACTCCGTGAAGCTCAGGACGACGGTGCCATACGGTCGGATATCAAGATCGTCCCCTTGCGCCAGGTGATGTTGGGCGCTTTGAACTGGACGGTGGAATGGTTCGACCCGAACAAGGCAGGAGTGGAAGGATATCTATCACTGCCTGAATTCTCCAGCATGCTCATCAATCTGTTACTGGAAGGAATTTGTAACCGGGAAGCGGCCCCGTCCACAGGACAAGGTAGCCCAGAAAGCGGTTGCCCCGGTCAGACCAGAAGGAAGTGATACAGCCCTTCGGCAACCGCCTTTTCCCGATCCGTCTGCCAGCTGAGCACGCTGACGCTTGCCATCCGCTTGCCCTTGCGCGTGACGTTTGCGCGCGCAAAAAGCGGTCCCTTCACACCGGGTCTGAGGTAATCGACGGTCAGGTTGATCGGCTTGGCCGGAACGTCGGCGAAATCGGGCTGTACCGCGACGGCGGCAGTGGCCTCCATAAAACTCGCGATTATGCCGCCATGGTAGTACTCCATGATCGGGTTCCCGATATGGCGGTCATCAAAGGTCATTTCCGCTTCGGCATGGAGGCTATCCAAGCTTTGGACCTCAAAGTTGAGAAATCGGAAAAACGGCACCCGGGATACGTGGGCATTGACAGTTTGCAAATCCATCACGAGGCTTTTCCTTTGGTCATCGCTTCAAACAGGCTGGTTTCCCCACGCGTCAATGCAAACGAGGCGGTTCCACGGGCGATTTCAGCATTATCATGGCCCTCGAACCAGACGCTGCCGGAATTGAAGGCGATGTGGCGGGTCTGGCGAAAACAATGCGCTTGAACGATGACATCCGCGCGCGAACGAGCAGGGCGCAGGTAATCAACTCTCAGATCAAGAGTGGCCATGGTACTGACGCCTTCGATGGCGACAAAGTTAGCCAATCCAAAGACACTGTCCAGAAGCGCCGTCAGGATACCACCATGGAGCAGCGTTTGTTCCGCATCGGCGCAAAAGTCCGGATTGAACGGCATCCGAACGCGAACGCCTTCGGTCGAGACCTCTTCGATCTCAAGCGCCATATGCGTAATCAGACCCTTGCCGCGCGCATTCCACATCTGCGCGATTTGCTCCATTTTCTTTTTGGAGATATCAGACATGCAATTCTTCCATTAGCGCCCTGTGAAGTTGGGTTTTCGTTTCTCGATGAACGCAGCAACCGCCTCGTGATGGTCTTCGGTCTGATGCATGAGCGCCTGATAGGCCGCCGCAGAATTCAGGAAATCCGGTAGATCCATCCGTTCGGCATTGCGCATCAGACGCTTGGCGACGCGCACCGCACGCGGTGGTTTCGCTGCGATGACGGCGGCCCGTTCGCGAGCCCGTGCCATCAATTTTTCATGAGGCACCAGCTCAAGCACCATGCCAAGCTCCAGCGCTTCCTTGGCCTCGACCATGCGCCCTGAGAAGGTCAGATCGGCGGCCTTCTGGTGGCCCAGACGACGCAACAGGAACCAGCTGCCCGCATCGCCCGGAATGATTCCGAGATTCAGAAACACCTCGCCGAACCTTGCTTTTTCGGACGCGATGCGCATGTCGCACATCATGGTCAGGTCGCACCCCGCGCCCACCGCCGGGCCGTTGACTGCGGCGATGGTCGGAATATCCATGTTGTAGAGCGCAAGCGGCAGCCGCTGCACCCCATCAACATAGCTCTGCGCCGCCGCCAGCGGCTCCTTGCGGAACACGCTGTCGGAATCGTTCATTTCCTTGATGTCGCCGCCGGCACAAAAGGCCGGGTCGGCGCCGGTCAGGATCATGACGCTGACCTGCGGGTCTGCCTGCACCTTGGCGAAGGTCTCCAGAAGAGCAGCGATCATGTCGTTTCCGGTGACCGGGTTGCGCCGCTCGGGATCGTTCAGCGTAACCGTGGCGATCCTGTCGGACATCTCCAGAAGGACTGGGTGTTTACTCATTCTTGCCATCTCCCCGTTCGCGTTTCTCGAACATCGCGGGGTTGATCATGTCCCGCGCGTCATGACCCATATGCAAGGTCTCACCGCCGTCTACATAAATGTCTTCTCCGGTGATGAAACCGCCAAGTTTCGAGGCCAGGAAAATGATCGTGCCTGAGATGTCCTCGGCCGCCCCCATCCGGTTTAGCACCGAGCGGTTCAGCTTTTTCCACTGTTCCGGCGGAATCGGATAGCGGCCAAGCGCATCGGTCTTGATCGTGCCCGGCGCGACACAGTTCAGCCGGATGCCGTATTCGCCCCATTCGGCGGCCAGCGTTTTCATCATGCCCGTCACACCGGCGCGGGCGGCGACGGTGTGTGTAAAGCCGGTAAGCGCGGTGCGCGCCGAGATGGCGGTGACAAACACAACCGATCCACCATTGTCGTACATGAAGTGATCCGCCGCTGCCCGGGTCATCTGCCAAGACCCGATCAGGTTGTTGCGGATCACGGCTTCGAAGCCCTTGTTGGTGATATCGCGGGCGGCCGCGATATACTGGCCGCCGGCATTGTTCACCAAAACATCCAACTGCCCATAGTGCTCCTTGATCCGCCCCATCGCAGCTTCGATACTGTCTTCGTCGCGGGTGTCTCCGGGCACGACAAAGGCCTCGCCCCCCGCCGCCCGGATCATTTCGGCGGTCTCTTCCAGCGGTTCTTCGCGGCGCGCGAACAGCGCAAGCCTGGCCCCGCAAGCGGCCATTTCGATCGCCGTCGCCCGGCCCATTCCAGATCCGGACCCCGTGACCAGGGCAACCTGGCCCGCCATGAGATCCGACGCGTAACGCCTTGATTTCGCTTCGTTCATGTTCCGCCCCTAGTTCTTCAGCAATTCGCCAGAGATGATGAGTTTGCGAACCTCCTGGGTGCCTGCGCCGACCTCAAGCACGCGACCGGTCCGGTACAGCCGGTTCACTTCTGTATCACGCATGTAACCCGAGCCGCCGTGAATCTGGACAGCTTTGTCCAGCACGAAGGATGTCGCCTCAGCGGCCTTGTAGATCGCCGCAGCGGTGAGCTTGTGGATTTCGCCGCGCCCGCCTTCGCCCTCTTCGAGGCCTTCACACATGGCAGCGGTGCGCAAGGACAGGCTGCGCGCGGCCTCGATCTGCGTATACATGTCGGCCAGCATCGCCTGAACCATCTGAAAACTGGCGATCGGTTTGCCGAATTGCTGGCGTGTCTTGGCGTAATCGATGGAAATATCCAGCGCCCGCTGCGCAATGCCCAGAGCGTTGAAACAGACGATGGCACGTTCCAGATCAAGTCCGGACATGGTAACGGCAACCCCGCCATCCAGCTTGCCGACCATGTTTCTGGCCGGAACACGGCAATCTTCGAATACCAGTTCGCCCGTCGGCGAGCCGCGGAATCCCATCTTGTTGAGCTTCTGCGCCACCTTGAAACCGGGCGTGTCGGTTTCCACGATAAAGGCGGAAATGCCCTTGGCCCCTTTTTCGGGCGATGTCTTGGCATAGACCAGCACCAGATCGGCAATCGGCCCATTGGTGATGTAGATCTTGGCGCCGTTCAGGATGTAGTCGTCGCCATCCTTTTTGGCCGTGGTCCGCATCGAGCCAAGCGCATCAGACCCCGCGCCGGGTTCGGTCAGGCCCAGGGCGCCGATCAGCGTGCCGTCGCACAGACCTGGCAGGTATTTTCGGCGCAACTCGTCATTGGCGTTGCGATAGATGTTGTTGACGCACAAATTGTCATGCGCCACATGGGTCAGTCCGATGGCCGCAGAGGACCGCGACAGCTGTTCGGTGATGATGCAGGCCGAGGTGAAATCCAACCCAGCGCCGCCGAATTCCGGCGGCACGTTCAGTCCCAGGTAGCCCATTTCGCCCAGCTTGGGGAAAACCGAAGACGGCAGATCATCAGTATCGTCCATTTCGGCGTTCAGATGGTGGAATTCTGACATGAAGAACTTGCCGGCCTGATCGGCCAGCGCCTGCTGTTCGTCCGTCATGAAATGTGTCGGCAGAGCGATGTCGTTGCGCAGTTGCTTGTTCATTGTCTCGTCTCCCTCAGGCGCGCAAAAGTTCTTCGGCAATGATGATCTTGCGGACTTCGCTTGTGCCCGCGCCGATTTCCAGCAGCTTGTTGGCGCGGAACAGCCGGTTGATCTCGGTGTCCTGCATGTAGCCAGAGCCACCATGGATATGGCAGGCTTCGGTCACCGCCTTGTTGAATGCCTCGCCGGCGTAAAGACAGGCCGCCGCTGTCAATTTGTGGATTTCGCCGCGGCCCCCGGCCCCTTTTGGCAGGCCGGTACAGGCGGCCAGCGCACGATAACTGAAGGCACGCGCGGTTTCGACCTCGGTGTAGATCTCGGCCAATTTCGACTGCATCATTTGGAAACTTGCAATCGGCTTGCCGAATTGTTCGCGAATCTTGGCGTATTCCAGCCCAAGTTCCAGCGCGCGTTCGGCCATGCCAACGCAGACTGAGGCAACCATGGCACGCTCCAGATCCAGCCCGCTCATTACCACCGAAACGCCGGTGTTTTCCTGTCCAACCATGGCGGACGCGGGTACGCGGCAATCCTCAAACACCAGTTCTCCGGTTGGCGAACCGCGAAAGCCCATCTTGACAAGCTTTTGCGCCACCTTGAAACCGGGATTGTCCGTCTCGATGATGAAAGCAGAAATGCCCTTGGCGCCCTTCGACTTGTCGGTTTTGGCGTAAAGCAGGATCACATCGGCAATCGGTCCGTTAGTGATATAGATCTTCGAGCCGTTGATGATGTATTCGTCGCCGTCGCGGCGCGCGGTGGTCGCCATGGACCCAAGCGCATCGGACCCCGCGCCCGGTTCGGTCAAGCCCAAAGCACCAACCAGTTCGCCCGAGCAAAGACCCGGCACGTATTTCTTTACCTGCTCTTCGGATCCATTGCGCAGCAGGTTATTCAGGCACAGGTTGTCATGCGCCCCGTGTGAGAGGCCCACAGCCGGATTCCACTTCGAAATCACCTCGGATACCAGCGCCTGGGTGAATTCGTTCTGTCCCGATCCACCTAGCTCTTCGGGTGCGGTAATCCCCAGCAGGCCCAGCTCGCCCATCTGCTTGAACAGATCATCGGGCCACCATTCCTCGTCATCCATACGCGCTTGCAGCGGGTGCAGCACCTCGCGCGACACCCGATCCACGTG
Source organism: Phaeobacter italicus (assembly GCF_001258055.1). Classification (GTDB taxonomy): domain Bacteria; phylum Pseudomonadota; class Alphaproteobacteria; order Rhodobacterales; family Rhodobacteraceae; genus Phaeobacter; species Phaeobacter italicus. Next base: position 63,367 of record NZ_CVRM01000004.1, read on the forward strand.
GTCGACGATCTGGCGTTGCTCATCAGTCAAAGAATAGTTCGCCCTGATGGCTTCCAGATCAGCCGAGATGGCCTCACTTTGAGTGGTCATATAATCCTCCCGCAAAATGTCGTCCGCAGTGTTGACCAAAATCAAACACATGTTAGAAAATAGATCAAGCCAAGCTTTTGGCGACCTGACGTTAGAAAGCGCGGTGGTCAGAATAGAATACAGGGGGGGAGCTTCGGAAATGACTGAGAGCGTTGTTCAATCGCAGGCGCGCGGCAAAGAAGTGCGTATCACGATAAAACGTCCTGACCATCGAAATGCCCTCAACCGCGAGGTCGCGGACGGGATCATGGCCGCCATATGTGCTGCCGAGAGGGACAGCGATTGCCGCGTGATCGTTTTGACCGGCGAGGGTGAGCGCGCCTTCTGTGCCGGGGGCGACATCAAGGCGGGTGCGGATGGCGGCCCGTTTATTCAGGATCCGGCGGACCCGGATCATTTTGCCGGAAGGTTGTTCGAGACGGTACAGGCGTGCCGAAAGCCAACGATCGCACGCATCAATGGCGTCGCGATGGGGGCGGGGGCGGGCATCATCTGTGCCTGCGATCTGGCTGTGATGGCGGATCACGCCCGCATCGGAACGCCCGAGGTCAAGGTGGGCCTGTTTCCCATGACGATCGTGCCACCCATGATGCGCGTGCTGCCCCGACGGAGACTGATGGAGATGTTCATCACCGGCGTTCCTTTGACGGCCGAGGAAGCCCTGCAATTCAATCTGGTCAACTATGTGACCGATGCTGTGGGGTTGGACGACAAGGTTGCAGAACTGGTTTCCCAGATTGCTGCGCAGTCGCCGAGCGCGATCCGGCTGGGGAAATACGCCTGCCACGCGATGGAGGACATGACCTATCCACAGCAGATGCGGTTTGCAGAAACGCTGTTGCCGCGAGTAGCGCAGACCGAAGACGCGCGCGAAGGCTTTGATGCCTTTGTTACGAAGCGCAAACCTGAATGGACAGGCCGCTGACCAAGCGGGGAGGAGAGGTATATGTCAGAACAAAAACTGCGCATCGGATGTGCATCGGGCTTCTGGGGCGATACGCCGGAAGCGATCGGTCAACTGGTCTCAAAGGGCGAGATCGACTATCTGGTGTTTGATTATCTGGCAGAGGTGACAATGTCGCTGATGGCGCGGGCCCGCGCCAAAACACCCGAGTCGGGCTATGCGCCGGATTTCATCAAGGCGCTGGCACCCTGGTTACCAGACATCAAGGCAAAAGGGATCAAGGTCGTTGCCAATGCCGGAGGTGTGAACCCGCGTGGTTGCAGCGATGCGCTTGCCAAAGCCGCCGCCGGGGCCGGGATCGATCTGTCCATCGGAGTCGTGCTGGGCGATGACCTGTTGCCTAGGGCCGATGAAATTCGCAAAAGCGGTCAGACGGAAATGTTCTCGGGTGTCGAATTTCCAGACGATATATGGAGCATGAACGCCTATCTGGGTGCCCGCCCCATTGCTGCCGCGCTGGATGCCGGGGCCGACATCGTGATCACCGGACGCTGTGCCGACAGCGCCGTCGCGCTTGGCCCCCTGATGCATGAATACGGCTGGGGCGATGATGACTGGGACAAGCTCAGTCAGGGATCGCTGGCCGGCCACCTGATCGAATGCGGCCCCCAGGGAACCGGCGGCAACTTCACCGACTGGCAGGACGTGCCGGGTTGGGACAATATGGGCATGCCCATCGTCGAGGTGTCCGAAGACGGCAGTTTCATCATGACCAAGACGCCTGACACCGGCGGGCTGGTCGTGCCCGGGTCAGTCGGAGAGCAGATGCTCTATGAAATCGGGGACCCGCGCGCCTACCTGTTGCCCGACGTGATCTGCGACTGGTCCGGGGTCACCCTGGAACAGGTCGGACCCGACCGGGTGCTGGTCAAGGGCGGCAGGGGGCTTGGGCGCACCGACAGCTACAAGGTGTCGGCGACCCATGCCGATGGCTGGCGCGCGGTCTCTACCCTGACACTGGCCGCGATTGATGCCCCTGCCAAGGCCGAACGTGTGGCCGAGGCGATCCTGACACGCTGTCGCCGGATTTTTCGCGACCGCAAAATGGACGATTTTCGGCAGGTCAGCGTCGAGGTGCTGGGCGCCGAGGCGGCATATGGCGCAAACGCGCGCGCGCGGACCCGCGAGGTGGTGCTCAAGATCGGCGCGGTCCATGACAATCGCGCCGCGCTGAACATCTTTGCCGGTGAAATCGCACCGATGGCGATTTCGACCGCGCAGGGTCTGACCGGGTTCTTCGCCGGACGGCCAAAGGTGCAGCCGGTGGTCCGTCTATTTTCCTTCCTTCAGAGCAAGGCCGAAACCCCCGTCGCGGTCGAGGTCGACGGCAAGGATGTGCCCGTGAGCGTGGCCACTACGCCAGTCCACCTTGATCCGCCTGCCGCACCGCCCGCAGATAGCCGCGAGCCCGGCCCGGACGTTGTCAAGGTCCGCCTCGTCGATCTGGCCTGGGGCCGCTCGGGCGACAAGGGGAATATCGCCAATATAGGCATCCTTGCGCGTAAGCCGGACTACCTGCCATATATCCGCTCGGCTCTCAGCGAAGAAGTGGTGAAAGACTATTTCGTCCATGTCTGCGAAGGCACGGTCGAACGGTTCGACCTGCCCGGAAGCCATGCGCTGAATTTCCTGTTGCATGACTCGCTTGGCGGTGGCGGAATCGCCTCGGTCCGCATCGACCCACAGGGCAAAGGCTTCGCGCAGATGCTGCTTGATATTGAAATTCCCGTGCCCGCCGATCTGGCCGCACGTGACCGGCTAAACGCCGCGAACCCGAACTAAGAGGACAGGCCCATGACCATTTCGAAACTCCTGGTCGCCAATCGGGGTGAGATCGCGGCGCGCGTGTTGCGCACCGCCAAGGCCCGCGGGCTTGAGACGGCCGTTTTACGCCATGTCGCCGAGCAAGAGGGGCCGGCCCATCTGATCGCAGATGAGGTCGTGATGATCGACGGCCCGACGCCCGTGGCCGCCTATCTCGACATTTCTCAGATCGTCGCGGCGGCAACAAAGATCGGCGCGGACGCGGTGCACCCCGGCTATGGCTTTCTGTCAGAGAATGCCGGTTTTGTCGCGGCGCTGGAAAGAGCCGGAGTGACCTTTGTCGGTCCGACGTCCGAGGTCATCGACCTGATGGGCGACAAGGTCCGCGCCCGCGCCTTTGTCGAGGAACGCGGGTTTCCCGTCGCCCCCTCGGCGATCGAGGATGACGATCCGGCGAGCTTTGTCGAACGCGCCCGCGCCGTTGGCTATCCGCTGCTGATCAAACCCTCGGCCGGCGGCGGTGGCAAGGGCATGCGCGTCGTACGCGAAGACAGCACGCTGGAGACCGAAATCGAAACCGCGCGCCGCGAAGGCGAACGGTATTTCGGTGACGGCCGTCTGTTTGTCGAACGCTATATCGAACGCCCGCGCCATATCGAGGTGCAGGTGATGGGCGACGGGCAAGGCAACGTGGTACATTTCTGGGAACGCGAATGTTCGATCCAGCGCCGGTTCCAGAAGATTATCGAGGAAACGCCCTCTCCGGCGCTGACCCCCGAGCAACGGGGTGAGATCTGCGAAACCGCTGCCGGAATTGCCCGCGCCGTCAACTATCGCGGGGCAGGGACCGTTGAATTCATCTATGCGCAGGACGGGGCCTTTTATTTCCTGGAAATGAACACCCGCCTTCAGGTCGAACATCCGGTGACCGAGATGGTAACCGGCTTTGATCTGGTTGCTGAGCAACTGCGCGTAGCGGCGGGCGAGTGCTTGAGCGCCGCGCAGGCGGATATTCCCCAGATTGGCCATTCGATCGAATTGCGCATCTGCGCCGAGGACGCAACGGCCGATTTTCGTCCTGCGATAGGGGATATCCTGCTGCTGGACGAACCGATGGGCGAGGGTATCCGTGTGGACAGCGGCATTCTGGATGGCGGCAAGGTGACGACCGACTTCGACCCGATGCTGTCCAAGCTGATCGTGCATGGCCGGGATCGCGCGCAGGCCATCACCCGTGCCCGAAATGCGGTGCAAAACTATGTGGTTCTGGGGGTGACGACCAACACCGGCTATCTGGATGAAATCCTTGCGCATCCCGATTTTGCCTCGGGCGACGTATCAACCGGGTTTCTGGCTGAACAATCCGAAACGCTGACCGCGCCGGGCGAAGATGTCTCTGACCTGTTGATGGCGGCGGCGGCTCTATCGGACGAGCGACTGGTGAGTGACGTAATGCAGATACCGGAAATGTACCGCAAGATGGGCGGGTGGAGAAACTGATGCAACGGATTTTTCAGATCGACGGAGTAGAGACTGATTGCTGGCTGGGTCATGATGGCAGCCGGTTCGTGCTCAATACCCCCACTGGCGCTGTTGCCTGCCAATTGGACCCGACGGGTCTGCCGGGCGGTTACAAGCTGCGGGCCAAGGGTGTTGTGCGCGAATTGCGACTGGCCGTGGGGCCGGAAGCAACTTTTATGCACATGGACGGGCGAACCTACGAAGTCGGGCGGGTTGATCCCGCCGAACGCCTGGCCGGAAGCGACGGTGGCGCGAGCGACGACCGATTGGTGGCGCCCATGCCGGGTGTCGTGGTGTCAGTTGCGGTTAAACCCGGCGATGCGGTTGAAGAAGGCCAGCCGCTTCTGGTGATCGAAAGCATGAAGTTGGAAACCACACTGACGGCGCCGCGCGACGGGGTCGTTGCCGAAATGCCATTCGCCGAAGGCGACAGTTTCGGTCTGAAAGACATCTTGGCCCAATTGGCTCCGGAGGAGGAGTGACCATGCGCAGAATTGAAAGTCAGATCGACACCAATGCCGCCGACTACAAGGCAAATTATGCCGCCATGTCCGAACGGCTGAAGGAATTTCACGCCCGCCAGCACGCTGCACGCTATGAGCGCCCGCAGCGCGACTTTGACCGCCTTGCCCGCCAGAACAAACTGGGCGTGCGCGAGCGGCTGGAATTGTTGCTGGACCCCGGCACGCCGTTCCTGGAGTTTTCGACCCTCGCGGCCTGTCGTGAATATGACGGCGCGGTGCCCGGCGCAGGTGTGGTTACGGGGATCGGCATCGTGCAAGGCCGCGAGGTCGCCATCCACGCCAACGATGCCAGCGTCAAGGGCGGTGCCTGGTATCCGCATACCGTGAAAAAGATCGTGCGCCTTCTGGATGTCGCCTTGGAAAACCGCCTGCCGGTCATCCATATCTGCGACAGCGCGGGCGGATTCCTGCCGCTGCAGCACGGGGTGTTTCCCGACCGGTATCTGGGCGGGCGGGTGTTCCGCAACCAGGTCAAGCTGAGCCAGGCCAATATCCCGCAGATTGCCGTGGTTGGCGGACACTGTACGGCTGGCGGCGCCTATGTGCCGACGCTGAGCGACTACAACATCATCATCGAAGGCACAGGCGCGATTTTTCTTGGCGGTCCGCCGCTGGTCAAGGCGGCCACCGGCGAAGAGGTCGGTGTTCAGGAGCTTGGCGGCGCGGTCATGCACACCTCGGTCTCGGGCACGGGCGATTATCGCGCCGCGACCGAACAGCATGCCTTTTCACTGGCGCGCGAAATTGTCAGCCAGTGGAAGCGCACACCGAAAACGATCATCGAAACCGCATCTTTTGAGGAACCGTATTACGACCCTAAAGAACTCTACGGGATCATTCCGAAGGACCGGAAAACCCAGTTCGACATGCGCGAGGTTCTGGCCCGGATCGTGGACGGATCGCGGTTCCACGAATATCAGCCGGACTATGGCACCACGATGGTGTGCGGCTTTGCCCATATCTGGGGCTACAAGGTCGGCATTCTTGCCAACAACGGGGTGCTGTTCAACGACAGTTCTCTGAAGGCAGCGCATTTCATGCAGCTGTGCAATCAGAACCGCACGCCTCTGGTCTTCTTCCAGAACATCACCGGCTATATGGTGGGCCGCGAATACGAAGAACGCGGCATCGCCAAGGACGGCGCCAAGATGCTGATGGCACAGGGTGGCTCGGTCGTGCCGAAGTTCACCGTGATCGCCAATGCCTCTTACGGGGCAGGCAATTACGGCATGTGCGGGCGGGCCTGGGATGCGCGCACGTTATTCATGTGGCCCCAGGCCGAGATCGGCGTGATGGGTGCGGATCAGGCCGCCAATACTATGGCTGACGTCAAGATCCGGCAGCTTCAGCGCGAAGGCAAGGAATTGACCGAAGAAGAAATCGCCGCGATCCGCGAACCGGTGCTGGAAAAATACAAGCGCGATGTCGAGGCTTATACCTCGACCTCGGAATTGTGGGACGACGGCATCCTCGATCCGGCGGACACACGCAACGCGCTTGGCATGTCGATTTCCGCCTCGCTCAATGCACCGATCGAGGAACCACACTACGGGATCTTCCGGCTGTAAAGGCTTGAGGGACGGCACACCGGGTCGGGGAGTGCCGTTCCGCATCAAGGCGCTTCCAACTGGCGCTTTCGAAAGCTGAAGTAGTCCTGACCGGTCCGGTTCCCGGACAGGTCAGGACGATGTCTGCCGCGCCTCCTGAATCGAAACGACGTCAGAGGCCGCCATGCCGGGCCGGTCTGCCTCGACCGCCTTCAGCGGCTCGACCGGCGTCAATCCGGCCAGACAATCGCGCGCAAGTTGCTGGTATTCCGCGGTGCCGCGCGTTTTCCACGCGATTTCTTTCTCGCTGACCTCGCGGATCACCTTTGCCGGCGATCCCACCACCATCGAACGCGACGGAATCACGGTTTCGCCACGCACAAACGCCTGCGCGCCGACAATCGATTCCGCCCCAAGCTCTACACCATCCATAATGACGGAATTCATTCCGACCAGAGCGTTCCGGCCCACCGTGCAACCGTGCAGGATCGCGCCATGGCCGATGTGGCCGTCGCTTTCCACCACGGCGTCGCGGCCGGGAAAGGAATGGATGATGCAATTGTCCTGAACATTGGCTCCATCCCCGATCACGATCCTGCCGAAATCGCCCCGCAAGCTTGCCCCGGGGCCGATGTAGCATCCATGACCCAGGATGACATTCCCGATCAGAACGGCCTGAGGGTGGACATATGTATCCTCGGGCACGACGGGTATAAAACCCTTGAACTCATAACAGTATGCCATTCCGACCACCTTTCGTAAGCTGAGTGCTAAACGCTTGTCGGCGGTTGCGCCGGGACCAGAATCCCTCAATTGTGCCGCCGATCAGGGCGTGTGGCCCGAAATCAAACACAAGTTAGAAAATAGCGCAAGCTCCCTACGTCACAGCTTGGCGATATTGACACTTCCCAAGGTTAGAATTAAAAATCTAACAAATGGTAGAAAATAGACTGGCGGACCGATTAGGGTGGCCTGACCGAACTTGGGAGAGAGAGAAATGACAGACAAAGCCTATGTTGCAGGCGTTGGGATGGTCCCGTTCCAGAAGCCGGGAAAATCCGAAAGCTACGATGTGATGGCGACCGCTGCGACCCGGTCCGCTCTGGCTGACGCGGGGTTGGATTATGATAAAGTCCAACAGGCCTATGTTGGCTATGTCTATGGCGACAGCACCTGCGGTCAGCGCGCCCTGTACCATGTCGGAATGACAGGCATCCCGGTTCTGAATGTGAACAACAACTGCTCGACCGGATCGTCCGCCCTGTTCCTGGCCAGGCAGGCAGTTGAAAGCGGCGCGGTCGAATGTGCTCTGGCACTAGGGTTCGAACAGATGCAGCCCGGCGCAATCGGTGCGATGTTCCATGACCGGGTCAGCCCCTTTGCGGCATTCGACAGAGAAACCGACGAACTGGTTGGCAGTGCCGAGATCCCGCTGGCGCTGCGGTACTTCGGCGGTGCGGGCAAGGCGCATATGGACGAGTTCGGCACCCCCCTGGAAACCTTCGCAAAAATCCGCGCCAAGGCCAGCCGACATGCTGCGAAGAATCCGGTTGCCCTGTTCCGGCAGGAGGTGACGGCGGAAGACGTCATGGCCACCCAGGTCGTCTGGCCCGGCATCATGACCAAGCTCATGGCCTGTCCGCCAACCTGTGGCGCGGCCGCCGCGATCATTTGTTCCAAGGAATTCGCCGACAAGCACGGACTGGACAGTTCGGTTCGGATCGCGGCGCAGGCCATGACGACGGACGGCCCGGAAACTTTCGAAGCCCATGACATGCGCGAAGTGGTCGGCTTTTCGATGGCCAAGCGCGCCGCCGATCAGGTTTACGAGGACGCGGGCATCGGGCCCGAGGACGTGGATGTGGTCGAACTGCACGACTGTTTCGCCCACAACGAGCTGATCACCTATGAGGCGCTTGGCCTTTGCGGTCGCGGCGAAGCGGCGAAATTCGTTGATGATGGCGACAACACCTACGGCGGAAAATACGTGACCAACCCGTCGGGCGGTCTATTGTCCAAAGGCCATCCGCTTGGGGCGACCGGCCTAGCGCAATGTACCGAGCTCGTTCAGCAGCTTCGCGGCCAGGCAGATGCGCGCCAGGTTGATGGCGCACGTCTGGCGCTTCAGCACAATCTGGGCCTCGGCGGGGCCTGCGTCACCACGCTTTATGAAAAAGCCTGATAGCGACTTTCGGGAGGAATCAATATGACTGGAAAACTCGACGGGCGCGTGGCGCTGGTCTCGGGCTCGGGCCGGGGCATTGGCCGCGAAATCGCTCTCAAACTGGCCTCGGAAGGGGCCCGGCTGGTGATCAACGATCTGGATGCGGATCCGGCCAATGAAACCGCCGAGGCGGTACGCGCAACGGGAGCCGAGGCCGTGGTCTGTGCCGGCAGCGTCACCGAAGACGGTTTTGCCGAACGGTTCATCAAGACCGGCATGGACAGCTTTGGCGGGCTGGACATCATCGTGAACAATGCGGGCTATACTTGGGACAGCGTCGTTCAGAAAATGACCGACGAACAATGGCAGGCGATCATCGACGTTCACCTGACGGCCCCCTTCAGGATCCTGCGCGCCGCGCAGCCGGTGATCAGCGCCAAGGCCAAGGAAGAGGCCGCCGCCGGACAGGAAGTGTTCCGCAAGGTGGTCAACATCTCGTCCATCGCAGGGACCGGCGGCAATGCTGGCCAGATCAACTATTCCGCCGCCAAGGCCGGCATTCTGGGTGTCACCCGGACGATGGCCAAGGAATGGGGCCGCTACAAGGTCAACGTCAATGCCGTGGCTTTCGGCCCGATCCGCACCCGCCTGACCGAGGGCAGCGCCGACGGAGACAGCACGATCCAGGTCGAGGAAAAAGAGATCAAGGTCGGCGTGAATCCCGATCTCCTGTCCCAGATGGAGCACATGATCCCGCTGGGCCGGGTCGGCACTCCGGAAGAAGCTGCCGGTGCTGTCTATCTGTTCTGTGCGCCGGAATCGAACTTCATTTCAGGCCAACACATCATCTGCGGTGGCGGTTTCGTGATCTAAGGCATTTGCCCGGACCCCGTCATCGGGCCCGGGCAAGCACATTAATGTCTGGGCGGCCTCTTGGCGGTCGCCAATGCGGAATTTTCCGCAGACTCTAGTCTGGCACGATCACGACGATTTACTCACTTGGGCTATTAACCTAACAGGCGTTAGTTAGGCGTTGGGGCGATACGAAAGTCTATGGCACAAAACACGGCAATCAAAGTCAACGAGACATCGCGCAGCGCGGTTGGACGGGACGGGGTGCTGGACATTGCCGCGCGGCTTTTCCGCGAACAAGGCTACGGGTCCGTTTCGCTCCGAAAAATTGCCGAGGCCGCCGGGATCAAGGCGGGTAGCATATACTATCATTTCGGTTCCAAGGACGAGATCGTCGCGGCCGTTCTTGATGCAGGGATTCGGGTCGTTCACGCGAGTATGAGAGACGCCATCACCGACCTGCCAGCCGATACCGATGGCGAAACGATCCTGCGCTCTGCGATCCGGGCGCATTTGCGCGCGCTTCTTGATGTGAGCGATTATACATCGGCGAATGTGCGTATTTTCGGGCAGGTGCCGCAATCCGTCCGGGATGCCAACTTGCCCACGCGCAGGACCTATGAGGCTGAGTGGGACAGTCTTCTGTCCCAGCTTAAGAAAGATGGCACGCTGAAGCAAGACGTCGATATCCGTCGCCTGCGCCTGATGCTGATCGGTACATTGAACGCCACGCTCGATTGGTTCGACCCGGACCGCGGTAGCGCCGATGCGTTGTCACGCACCTATGCCGATGTGTTCCTCAACGGGATACTCCAAAGACAGGATACCTGACTTCATGGCACGTCTTGAAACAGCGGTGCTGACCGCATCAGAGACCTACACCCGCAACCACGCCGCACAAAGCGAGCGCGTCGAAACGCTGCGCGCGCGGATCGCCGAAGCAACGGCTGGCGGCCGCCCCGACATGGTCGCGCGGCATCGCAAGCGCAGCAAGCTGTTGGTTCGCGAACGGATCGACCTGCTGGTAGATACGGGCACTGCGTTTCTTGAGCTGTCGTCGCTTGCCGCCTACGGTCAATACGGGGGCGAGGTGCCCGGTGCGGGAATCGTGACCGGTATCGGGATCGTCCACGGGCTTCCCTGCGTTGTGATCGCCAACGATGCGACAGTGAAGGGTGGGTCTTTCTATCACGAAACCGTGCAGAAACACATCCGCGCCCAGGAAATCGCAGCCGAGAACCGGCTGCCCTGCCTCTATCTGGTGGATTGCGGCGGTGCCTATCTGCCAGAGCAGGACCGGGTTTTCCCCGATGCCCGCCATTTCGGCAATTCCTTTTATCGTCAAACCAACATGTCCGCGAGCGGCCTGCCGCAGATCGCGGCGGTCTTTGGAGGCTGCACGGCCGGTGGGGCCTATATCCCGGCCCTGTCGGACGAAGTCATCATGGTACGCGGCAACGCACGCATCCATCTGGGCGGCCCCTCGATCGTCAAGGTGGCGATCAACGAAGAGGTTGATGGAGAAACATTGGGGGGGGCCGAGATGCATTCGCGCGTCTCCGGTGTGTCTGACCATCTGGCCGAGGACGAGTATCATGCGCTTGCTCTGATGCGCGACATCGTATCCGAACTGGGCCTGTCGCGCCCGATGGGTCCCGATGCAACCTGCGCGCCGCCGGCGCGCAACCCAGAGGAACTGCTTGGCGTCATCAGCGCCGATCGCAAACAGCCCTATGACATGCGCGAGGTTCTACTGCGCATGATCGACGCCGGCGAATTCCGCGAATTCAAGCCCGGATGGGGTGAGACGCTGGTCTGCGGCACCGCGCGGATTCACGGCTATCGAGTGGGCATTCTCGCAAATAATGGGGCGCTTGTGTCCGACAGTTCGCTCAAGGGCGCGCAATTCGTGTCGATGTGCGATCAACGCAACATCCCGCTTTTGTTCCTCCACAACATCTCGGGCTTCATGGTCGGCACCGAAGCCGAGCGCGGCGGCATTGCCAAAGACAGTGCCAAGCTGGTCTATGCCATGTCGGTTGCCAAGGTGCCGCGCCTGTCGGTCCTCTTGGGCGGCTCATACGGGGCAGGCAACTACGGCATGTGCGGACGTGGTTTCGCCCCGAATTTTCTCTTTGCCTGGCCCACGGCGGAACTGGCCACCATGTCTGCCGACATCGCTACAAATGTGATGCTGGAACTGCGCCGCCAGAAAGGGGGCGACCCGGGCAAGATGGAGGCCGACATGAAGCTGATCGAGGAGCAGGTTCGGGCCCAGTATGGTGAACAGTCCGATCCCTATTATGCCACCTCGCGGCTTTGGGATGACGGGCTGATCGAACCCGCGCAAACCCGCGATATCCTTGGCCTGTGCCTGGCCATCGTGACATCGGTGCCCGAAGCCGGTCGCCATACGCCTGTATTCAGAATGTGAGGCTTCAAGTTGAACAATACCTACAACACGATCCTTGTCGAAACTGATGCGCGCGGCGTCGCCACGCTGACGCTCAACCGCCCCGACAAACACAATGCGCTGAATGGCGAATTGATCGCAGAGCTATACGATGCCGCCGAAAAGCTGGCTGCAGATGACGATGTGCGTATTGTGGTCCTGACCGGCGCGGGCAAGAGCTTCTGCGCGGGCGGCGATTTCAACTGGTTCTCGTCAAACATCGAAAAGTCCCGTGCCGAACGGGTAGACCAGAGCGCCACGCTGGCGCGGTTGTTGCGCCGTCTCGACACGCTGCCCAAACCCTTGATCGGGCGGATCAACGGCCCGGCCTACGGTGGCGGTGTCGGCATGATTTCCGTCTGCGACTACACCATCGGCGCCGAAGGCGCGCGCTTCGGTCTGACCGAGGTCAAGCTGGGCCTTCTGCCCGCGAATATATCGCCTTATGTGGTGGCCCGCATCGGCAAGGTGCATTCGCGTGAGACCATGCTGTCGGGGGCGTTGTTCGACACCGCCCGCGCCGAGCGGATCGGTCTGTTGACCGAAGTTGTCGCGTCGGGCGACTTGGACGCCACGGTGAACCGGGTGGTGCATGATCACCTTCAGGCCGCGCCGGGTGCCGTGGCCGATACCAAGGCGCTGATCGCCTATGTCGCGTCCCACGATCTGGAGACCAACATGATCTACACCGCCGACCGGCTGGCCGATGCGTGGGAGACGGAGGAAGGTATCGAAGGCATCAACAGCTTCATCAACAAGGGCGTTCCGTCATGGCGGGTGAAATGAGCTTCACCCGCGTTCTGATCGCCAACCGGGGCGAGATTGCCCGGCGCATCCAGCGCGGGTGCCGCAAACTGGGGCTGGAAAGCGTAGCGGTGTTTTCGGACGCGGACCGCGACGCGCCCTTCGTGGCCGAGGCCGATCATGCCGTCTGCATCGGTGGGGCCGCCCCGTCGGACAGTTATTTGAACGTCGAGGCCATCCTTGAGGCTGCGCGGGCGACGGGCGCGGGTGCGGTGCACCCGGGCTATGGTTTTCTGTCTGAGAATGCCGGTTTCGCGGCGGCGGTCGAGGCGGCGGGCCTTGTGTTCATCGGGCCGGAACCCGACGCTATCGCGCGGATGGGCTCCAAGATCGAGGCCAAGGCTGCCGCCGAAGCCGCAGGCGTGCCCGTCCTGCCCGGCTATCGCGGCGAGGATCAGTCCGACGCGCGCCTGCTGCAAGAGGCCGAGGCGCTTGGCACCTCCTTTCTGGTCAAGGCCAGCGCCGGCGGCGGCGGACGCGGGATGCGGCTTGTCTCCGATCTGGGCGACGCACCCGAAGCGATTGCATCTGCCCGGGCCGAAGCGCAGAGCGCCTTCGGCGATCCGGCGGTGTTCCTCGAACGCTATGCGCCCCGTGCCCGCCACGTCGAAGTGCAGGTTCTGGGCGACACTCACGGCACCGTGCTGCATCTGGGCGACCGCGATTGTTCGCTGCAACGCAACCACCAAAAGCTGATCGAAGAAGCCCCCGCCGCCGATCTTCCCGAGGCTGTGCGCGACCGCATGCGTGCGGCAGCGGTGCGGTTGGCGCAGGCGATCGGCTATCGCTCCGCCGGGACGGTGGAATACCTCTATGACCCCGGGCGCGGTGAATACTACTTTCTGGAAATGAATACCCGGTTGCAGGTGGAACACCCCGTGACCGAGGCGATCACCGGCATCGATCTGGTCGAATGGCAGTTGCGCATCGCGCGGGGCGAGCCGCTGGCGCTGACGCAAGGCGATGTGCAGTTTGACGGGCACGCCATTGAAATCCGCATCGCCGCCGAAAACCCGGACGAGAATTTCCGCCCCGAAACGGGCGAGATCAGCCTTTGGGCTCCGCCCGCCGGCGTGCGGCTCGATACCGGGGTCGAGGCAGGCTCGGTCGTCAGCCACCATTACGATTCGATGATTGCCAAGCTGATCGTCCACGCGCCGGACCGGGCCGGTGCGATCCGTCAGGCGGTTGTCGCAATGGATGCCTTTGCAGTCGGTGGCGTCGGTCTGAACCTGGCCTATCAGCGCGCGTTGCTGACACACCCGGATTTTGCGGCGTTCCGGCACCATACCTCGGGCCTGCCCGAGATGTTCTCAGGCGGCTGGAGTGAACCGTCCGCTGATCCCCGGGACATGGCCCTTGCCGCGATGGCGCTGCATCTGCATCTCGCCCCGGCGGGCGCGTCGCCCTGGGAAAGCCTGGGGTCATGGCGGCTCACGGCCCCTGCGGGGTGGCCCGGTGCAGCATCCTATTGGGCGACGACCAAAGACGACCAGATCCGCGTAAACGGCTCCGGGTCGGTGTTGACAGCCGTACAGCCGGACGGCCAGGCCATAACGGTCGAGAGCGCCGCTTTAGCCGAATGCCGTCTGAGCGGACGCTTCGACGGGGTTCCATTTTCGCGCATCGCTTACGTCGTGCGCGCGCCGAGTCACTGGCGAGTGCACCTGCAAACCCCTGCTGGAATGACCGCGACAGACCTGCGTACGCTGGAAGACCAGCATCTGCAACGTGCCACCGGCGGGTCTGGCGTCGCTGACCTGTTGTCCGCACCCATGCCCGGCGCCGTGGCCGAGGTGCGCGTCGCACTCGGCGACCGCGTCAAAGCCGGTGACACACTGGTGGTGCTTGAGGCCATGAAGCTGTTGCAAAGCCTGCCCGCGCCGGTCGCGGGCGTGGTGACGGAAATCTATTGTGCACCGGGCGACACGGTTGCCGGGCACGCCCCACTTATCAAGCTCGATCCAGAGGAAAACACATGACCAAACAAGACAACATCACCGCGGCCTCCGGCCTGTTCAACGAAGACCTCCAGATGATCCGCAACCAGCTGCGCCGGTTCATCGAAACCGAGGTGACCGCCAAGGCCGAGCCCTGGGAAGAGGAGGGCAAGGTACCCCGCGACGTGCTGCGCCGGATGGGTGATCTCGGCGTGCTGGGGATGCGCTATGACGAACAGTATGGCGGCGCGGGGCTGGACGTGATGTCCAGCGTGGTTTTGGCCGAAGAGGTCGGGCGATCCACTTTCGGCGGGTTCTCGGCCACGGTTCTGGTCCACACCGACATGGCCTCGCCGCATCTGGAAAACGCCGGCACGCCCGAACAGAAGGCGCGCTGGATGCCGTCGATCGTCTCGGGCGAAATGATCACCGCCGTTGCTGTGACCGAACCGGGCGCGGGCTCGGACGTGGCGGGCATGCGCTCCCGCGCGGTGCGGGACGGGTCGGATTGGGTGCTGAACGGCACCAAGATGTTCATCACCAACGGCGTGCATGGCGATCTCTACATTGTCGGTGCCAAGACCGATCCCGATGCCAAGGGGTCGCGCGGGATCACCATATTTGCGGTCGAAAAAGGCACGCCGGGCTTTTCGGTCGGACGGGCGTTGAACAAGACCGGCTGGCTGTGCTCGGACACTGCCGAACTGATCTTCGAAGATGTCCGCATCCCGGCCGAAAACGTCTTGGGCGAGGTCAACCGCGGTTTCTATTCGGTAATGAAGAACTTCCAGAACGAACGCATTGTGCTGGGTGCGATGGCCTGTGCCGAAGCGCAAACCGCGCTGGACATGACCGTGGATTATGTCAAGCAGCGCAGGGCCTTTGGCGGCGTTCTGTGGGACAAGCAGGCCGTGCGCCAACGGCTGGCCGACTGTCAGACGCGGATCGCTGCAGGACGTCAGCTGGTCTATCACGCCGCCGGTCTGGATGCCGCGGGCGGTGACTGCGTTAAAGAGGTCTCGATGGTCAAAGCCTATTGCGGCGAACTGGTGAACAGCGTGCTTTATGACTGCGTCCAGTTTCACGGCGGCATGGGTTATATGCGCGAAACACCGGTGGAACGCATGTCACGCGATGCCCGTGTGCAGGCCATCGGCGGCGGGGCGAGCGAAGTCATGTTGGAAGAAGTCGCCAAGCGCATGTGAGCTTACTATCCCAAAAAGTAACAATCTACAGAAACAAGGACGAAAAAGATGAATCTGGAAACCAGTCATGTTGATTGTCACTGAGAACTGACCCGGTATTTTCACCGAGATTTGACCCACCCT
>NZ_CVRM01000005.1 GCF_001258055.1 Phaeobacter italicus
AGGGTGGGTCAAATCTCGGTGAAAATACCGGGTCAGTTCTCAGTGACAATCAACAGGCTGGCGCGCAACAGCGCGCTGTAATGCAGGGAAGTTGGAAAGTGTTGGTCGTATCTTAGCTGACAGGCGCTGATCGGTTGGTTGAGGACCCTTTCTGTGGGGCTTCGAAAAGCGCACGGGAGGCAGACAGACGTTCTTTTCGTAGTTTTATTTCCGCCAGCATTGCTCCGGTTGTTCGACTTGAGACAACTCTCGATGGGGGGGGGGCAAGGTGTTCCGAATAGCGTCAGCTTACGAGACTGCGATGATACCAGATGGTATCTTCAAATGGTTGGACAAAACCAAAGGTCTTGGTTCCTTCTAGCAAAACACGGGCAACAAGGAGAGCTTGGCGTACATCTTGGCAATGGGATGTGCCGACACTGCCTTACTGAACGTCGGTTTGAAAACAGGCTTGGCGATTGTTGTCAATTGGAAGGGGAACTGGTACCTACGAAGATGCCTCCTCTTTGTTTTCTGGGGTTGCTTTTCCGGACAAGAGCGTTGAGCAGCGTTCCTCTCAGCGTTGAGATTGCTCCGCAAATTTCTTGTTCAGAGGACCCGCAGTGTGGTTTCCCACGCTGCGGGTTTTCAGTTTCTATGGTCTTTGGGTTGGCATGGAAAACCTAAAGACGGTCCTGTAGTTGTTCGAGTCCACGGACATCTTTCCGCCATGCGCTTCGGCAATTTGCGAGGCTATGAAAAGCCCAAGACCGAGTCCTTTGTTCTGCTCGCCAGGCTCAGCCATGTAAAAAGGTTCAAAAATCGTTTTCAGCTTATCGGGTGGTATCGGTTCGCCCGCGTTCGCGACGCTTAATTCCAAGCAACAGTCTCGGTGGGTGAGCTCAACAAACACCGGAGAGGTTGCGGCGCCATGTGTGATCGCGTTTGCCAGTAGATTTGAGGCAAGTTGTGCAAGTCTGGTTTCGTCGCCGTATATGAAGTCATCAAAATCGAGCGCTTGGATAATTTCTCGATCTTGGTTTGCCAGCGAAACTTCGTCGATAACTTGTTGAATGACCTCGCCTGGGTTAATCCGCTGCGTTGTGGATACATCAAGGCCGCTCCCGAGTTTTGACCTGGCAAAGTCCATTACATCTGAGATCAGTCCCGCCATCCGATCAACGGCACCATCAATTGCTTCAAGCATCTCGCTTGTTCGCTCCGATTGCTCTTCTCGCTTCATAATGTTGGCTGCCGACCGTATCGCGCTGAGTGGATTACGGAGATCGTGTCCGAGCACTGCTACGAATTGCTCTCTCAGAGCTGCTTCCTGCTCTCTAGACTGAAGTGAGGCGGCATTCTGCTTGGCGACAGAAATGTCTCGTGCACTACAAAAGAAATTCTCTCCTTCGGGCACGGCATTCCATGATAGCCAGCGATACGTTCCGTCTTTGTGGCGGTAGCGGTTTTCAAAATTTAGGATCGGCTTGCCGGTCTTGATCTCAGTAAATGCTTTCGCGTTGTTTGAGATGTCATCCGGATGCAGAAAATCAAAGAAGGTTCTTTCCTTGATTTCTTGCGGCTCCCAACCGAGTGTGTGCTGCCATGCGGGATTGGTTTCAACGAAGAAACCACCATGATCCAAGATGCCCAGAAGGTCGGGTGTCACATTCCATGTCAAACTATGGATTTCTAAAGGCGAACTCATGCTTGCTTCCTCCGTGGGCCGGATGAGTTTTTAAGCTCCATCATATCCTTATTGGCCCTCACGCAATAGCCTAGTGTGAGGCTATGTTCTGCTCGTCTGCCTAGTTGCACGGATATGAGAGGGTGATGGGAGCCACGCTTGCTCAACCATGGCTTTTTGTTTCGGTTCTCAGGGATGTTTGCTCTTCTAACAGAGGGGTGCTTATTTGTGGGGTGGTGAGGCCGTTGAAAATTCAGTTTATCCTGCTGACCCATTTCCATCCTTCAAATTTATCCCCCGTTTGTTGAAGGTGAGTGTATCGCTGTAGGGAGGACCACGAGCGGTGACCGGTTACGGCGGCCGCTTGGGGAATTGAGTAGCCCAACTCGAACAAGTGTGATGCGCCTTCGTGGCGTAGATCGTGGAACCGCAGATCTCTGATATCGAGAACTTTGCAGGCGCGCGTGAACCTCGAGGAAATGGTATCGGGGTTGAACGGAAACACCCGGCCATCAGGGCTGAGAGGCATGGACAAGGCGACGTCCATCGCTCGTTGAGGAAGATCACACCAGACGTCATTGCCAAGCTTTGCGCCAGGATGCTTCATGTCTCGGATGAACACCCGGCCATACTCTGGGTCCAAATCACTGCGTAGGATCCTAGTGATTTCGCTTTCCCTCCGAGTGGAGAAAAGGGCGAAGAGAACAATCTTGTGCATGGGCAAAGCCCGAGGGTTGCTAGCCGTCGCAACCTGAAAATGGTCTAGCAATGCGTCGAGTTCGGCCAGGGAAGGGCGCCTGTCTCGTTTCCTTGACTTGCCGGACAATCCGAGACGGTTGCAGACAACCATCGCATCTTTCATCGCTTGACCGTCTAGTGGAACACCCCAAGCAGGCTTTGCGATGGCGAAAATGGAACTTAGGTGGCTGAGGTAGTTTGAGACAGTTGCTGGTTCTTTGCCAATCGCTAGTTCTTGAGCAAACGAGACGATATCAGGGCTGACGATATCTGCGCACTTCAAGCTCGCAATGTCGTATTCTTTAATGGTTCTGAGTACTTGCGCCTTCGTGCGACCAATCTCCCGTTGGCTCTCGAGAACGTAGCGGTCGATCGCATCTGCCAAAGTCTTGTTTCGCTGCTTCAATGTTAGGAAGTCACCTTCAAAGGCCTTGACCTCCTTTTCACGCTTTTTGATCCAGGCTTCAGCGGCTGATCGCTTCTCAAAGGTGCGGTTGTCGCGAAATCTTTTGCCGTTTCGTTTCAGGTCGATTTGTGCGAGATAGCCGACCGACCCGTCCAAGCGCTTGCGTTCTGTTACTGATCCCATGGTCCCAACATTGCGTAGAACATCCCAACATTTGTTGGGACAACGTGCCAGAATGGGCGAAAATACGCAATAATCAGGTCCAACATTGGCCGTAAAACTGGTGTCGATATGAGCGAAAAGCTAATCAAATCAGATATTTGGAGAAGTTCCCGGTTGTCGGTTGCGCCAATGATGGATTGGACAGACCGCCATTGCCGTTATCTGCATCGCCTGCTGAGCCGGGAGGCGTTGCTTTACACGGAGATGGTGACGGCGCCGGCTTTGGTGCGGGGGGGCGCGTTGCATTTGCTGGATCACTCGGTCGAAGAGCACCCGGTGGCGCTGCAGCTTGGTGGTTCGGACCCGGCAGAGCTCGCTGAGGCGGCGCGCCTTGGGGGGCAGGCGGGCTATGATGAAATCAATCTCAACTGCGGCTGTCCCAGTGACCGGGTTCAGTCCGGGGCCTTTGGGGCGGTTTTGATGAAATCTCCCGATCTGGTGGCCGAATGTGTGGCGGCCATGCAGGCCAAGGTCGACGTCGAGGTGACCGTCAAATGCCGCATCGGTGTGGATGATCAGGACCCGCAAGAGGTTCTGCCGGGCTTTATCGCGGCAATTGCTGCGGCTGGGTGCAAGCGGGTGACGATCCACGCGCGCAAGGCCTGGCTCAAGGGGCTGAGCCCCAAGGAAAACCGCGATATTCCGCCACTGGATTATGACATCGTACATCAGATGAAGGCAGAGTTTCCGGCGCTGCATATCTCGATCAACGGGGGGATTACCTCGCTTGATCAGGCGGTTGAGCATCTTGATCGCGGTCTGGACGGGGTCATGGTGGGCCGTGCGGCCTATCATCAGCCGAGCGATATCCTTTGTGCGGCGGATCCGCGGATCTTTGGCACGGGAGAGGTGAGCGATCCGGTCGAGGTGGTTGCGCAGATGCTCGGCTATATCGACGATGAGATGGCAAAAGGTGCCCGCTTGCATCAGATCACGCGCCATATGCTGGGGCTGTTTGCCGGCCGTCCGGGTGCGCGCAACTGGCGTCGGGTTCTGTCTGAGGGCGCAAGCCGTTCGGGCGCGGGCACCGAACTGGTCGAGGCGGCGCTGCAGCAGGTGACCGGGCAGGCGGCCTGATCCGGCAAGACTGATCCGGCCCGACTGATCCGGCAAGACTGTCGGGGGGCGCCTGTCAGGGGCGCGCGCATTTGGGACAGGGCAGGAAACCGGGGTCACAGCGGCGTGTGACGCAAGAAAAAGACTGCCATGTGCCGCAATCCGGCTATATCACCACAACAAGCAGGGCAGCGGCCCGGCCAGTTGGTCGGGCAGAGGTCGCTTGGCACCGGTGATGGCGGGCCAGCGACGTTGCAAAGAGCAGACCGACAGCGGCAAGATCCGCGCCAGAGGAGACCGAGATGCAGGCGATGATTTCCCCCCTGATGAGCGAGAGCGCAATTGCCATGACGCCGGGGCTGCTGGCGCAGATGGCCGGGCTCTTGGTGGTGACGGGTGCGGTCGCAGGCGTCCTGGCCGGGCTGTTGGGCGTGGGCGGTGGCATCGTTCTGGTGCCTGCATTTTTCTATGTGTTCCAGACCCTTGGTTATGGCGGCGACCAGCTGATGCAGATGTGCCTGGCGACATCGCTCGCCACAATCATCGTGACCTCGGTGCGCTCGGTCCTGAGCCATAACAAGAAAGGTGCAGTCGACTGGGATATCCTGCGCGGCTGGGGGCCGGGGATTGCGGTTGGCGCCATCATCGGTGTGACGGTTGCGGCGTCGCTGCGTTCCACCACGCTGCAGGCGTTGTTTGGGGTGCTTGCGCTGGTGATTGGTCTCTACATGGCTTTTGGTCGTGCAGACTGGCGGTTGGGCAGTGAAATGCCCAAGGGTCTGCGCCGGATTGTCCTGTCGCCGATGGTGGGGTTCCTGTCGGTGCTGATGGGGATTGGTGGTGGCAGTTTCGGGGTGCCCCTGATGAGCCTGCACGCAACGCCCATTCATCGCGCCGTGGCCACGGCTGCGGGGTTCGGTGTGATCATCGCGGTGCCTTCGGTGATCGGCTTTCTGTTCCTGCCCATTGATGCGGCTGCGCGCCCGCCGCTGACCGTCGGGGCGGTCAATCTGGTGGCCTTTGTCGTGGTCATTGCGATGACGCTGATTACGGCCCCCTGGGGGGTAAAGCTTGCCCATGCAATGGATCCCAAACCGCTCAAGCGGGTGTTTGCGATTTTCCTGATCCTTGTGGCGCTAAACATGCTGCGAAAGTCGCTTGGGCTCTGATCGGGCGGACCGCTGGCGTTAGGCTGGCGGCATGGAGTGGTTGAACGTCAGGAGCCGGTGATGCAGTGGCAGCAGTTTTGTGACAAGGGCTGGTGCGCCTTTGGCCCGGATAAGGCAACCGCCGATTGGGCCAGACACGCGCATCAGGCGGGGATGGCCGCGCTGAAGGATCCCGCCAATGCCGACTGGCTGCAATGCGAGGGCACCTGGTTCATCGGCGTTGATGCGTTGCCCAATGACAGCTCCGGTCAGCTGCCCGGTGGCCCGGCCTTGGCGGGGCCCGCGATCGAATTCATCCGCACCCATCTGGGCGCGATACCTCCCTTGCACCGGGCGCAGGTGTCGTCGGTGTTTCCCGGCTATCCGCGCCCCCGTCCGGGCGAAGGCGAAGCGGCGCTGCGCTACCGGATCAAACGGGACGCCGCCCATGTGGATGGGGTCAAGATGTATGGTGAACATCGCCGCCGCAAGGTGGAGGAGCCCCATGCCTGGGTCTTGGGATTGCCCCTGAACCAAGCCAGTGAAGATGCGTCTCCCCTCGTGGTCTGGGAGGGCAGCCATAACATTATGCGCCGTGCCTTTGCCGCCGCCTTTGGCGATACGCCGCGGTCCAGCTGGGCAGATGTGGATGTGACGGATGCCTATACTGCAGCCCGCGCAGAGGTGTTTGAAACCTGTCCGCGTGTGACGGTTTCGGCCAAACCGGGAGAGGCCTATCTGATGCACCGCCTCTGTCTGCATGGGGTTGCCCCCTGGGGCGAGGGGGCAAGCGCACCGGAAGAGGGGCGCATGATTGCCTATTTCCGGCCTGAACTGGCGGATTGGACCAACCGGGACACAGGCTGGCTGGCATAGGTCAGCAAACCTGTCCGAATGTTTCGCGTGCGAAACAATGGGTCAACACGCGTTCCGCATGATTATCAATGTGTTAACAGGCGGTGCTGATGTAACGGGCGGGATTTTCCAGCCCGATCAGCCAGATAGGGCCATCGCGCAACATCAGCGCCTGCGCCGCGTCAGCCACGCTTCAGTCTGGCGCTGCGCCCGCCGCGGCGCTTGGTCAGGTCACTTGCGCGGGCCGGAAGCTGTTCAAGCAGGCTTGCGCGTTCCTCATTGGTCATCTTTGACCAGCGGGTGATCTCATCGATAGAGCGATAGCAGCCGGTACAGATCCGGGCCTCGGGGTGGACCACGCAGATCTGAATGCAGGGCGATTGCACTTCGTCGCGTTTCCAGACGTCTTGGCTCATGTCGTTGTTCCCGCCTTAACCTGTTTTCAGATGGCGCATCCGGTCAAGCGCCCCCTGCAGGATATAGGAGGCTGCCACGTGGTCGATAACCTCAGAGCGACGCTTTCTGCTCGTATCGGCCTCCAAAAGCGCTCTTTCCGCGGCAACTGTGCTCAGACGCTCGTCCCAAAAGCCGATGGGCAGATCCGTGAGCTGGCTGAGATTGCGGGCAAAGGCGCGGGTTTTCTGGCAGCGGGGGCCTTCGGTGCCATCCATGTTGCGTGGCAGCCCAAGAAGCAGCGCGCCGATCTCGCGGGCCTTCACGATCTCAAAGAGCTTTTCGGCATCCAGCGTGAATTTCTTGCGTCGGATCGTTTCCAGCGGGGTTGCGACGGTGCCCATCCGGTCAGAGATGGCAACGCCAACGGTCTTGTCGCCAAAATCGAGACCGGCGATGGGGCTAAGGGAGGGAACGGCGGCCGCGAAGGCCTCGAAGTCGTCATAGATCATTCTGTCAGTCCTGCGCTTTGCGCGGCGGCGGTGATGGGGGCGAGAGCGTCGGGAGTGTCGGCAAAGACCTTCTGTGCCTCGGCATAGATCGCGCGGGCGCGGTCGGTTTCTTGCAGGACGCTCAATGCGCCGATCAGCTGCGCCCATTCCTGCGGTGTGCCGCCGGTGGTGGCGAGCCGGTCAGACAGCCCCTCGACCATGCCCCGGATCATCGCGGCGCGGTCTTCTGCGCTCATGTCCTGTGCGGCGGCGATGTCGGCGTCGCTGGGGCCAGAAATGGCGGGGCCACGGCCAGGAACCGGGGCGCTGCCGGGTTCGATGGGGGTATAATCCACACCGGCGCGGAACGCGATGTCTTCGATCTGGGCGGTGATGGCGGTGACCCAAGGGGCGTTGGCCGGACCCATTGCAAGGGTTTCGCTCCAGACCTCATAGGCGATATCCGGACGGCCAATCTGTGCCATCATCAGCCCCCAGTAATAGCGGGCACCACCGTCGTAGCGATCAAGCGTAAGCGCAGTGCGCAGCGCGTCCTCTGCCTCGGGCGAGACGTAGCCACCGGCGGCCATGATCTGCAGCTCTGCCAGCTCGCCGAAATCGCGGGCCTCTACATCGCCGGACATGATGCGGATATAATTTGCCTTGGCCTGCGCGGCGGCAGAGAAATTGCCAAGGTTGCCCTCGTGCTGGGCCAAAAGGGCCTGACCCTGGGCGTCGTCCTTGCGCGCATTGGCGGTGTCGCGCAGCTGCTGGACAAGTTCGGCATAGCCCGGCTCAACCTCGCGCGGGGGGGAGGCGGGCAGATCTGCCTCGGCTTCGGCCTGGCTTGGACGGTTTGCCGCGCGCTCTGCGGCGGCGGCGATGCGCTGTTGCAGGCCAAGGTCGCTGTAGCCGGGGGCGCCCAGGGTGGAATAGAGCCCGTAGACGGCGCCAGAGACACCCACCACCACCAGAGCCGCCATGATGCTGCTTGCGGTTTTGGGCTGTGCCTTGCCTTCGGCGGCGGCGCGCATCTGTGCATCGGCGGTCAGAATGCGGCGGGAAATCTCGGTGCGGATGCGCTCTGCGTCGCTTTCCTGCAGGACGCCACGCGCCAGATCCTTGTCAACATCGCGCAGCTGTTGGCGATAGACGGCCAGATCATAGGCTGCCGCAGGTCCACCGCTGTCGCGCCCCCGGATCAGAACAAGAGACAGCAGACCGGCTGTGGCCAGGGTGATGAGGCTGATGACAATCCAGAAAGTCATGGGGGCTCCCGCAGTTTGTTCCCCATGTATAGCTGCAGGGGGGCGGAAAAAAGACCTAAACGCTGCGGCGTGCTGTCCTGTTGCTGACAGGGCCGCCGCCCAGAGCGTCATCTGGGTGGTCAGTGGAGTGGCCGTTTGGGGGCGCAAGGGGGGCGGTGATCGGGCCGGGTTGGACCGGCCGGCTGATCTGTAACAGCTTTACGACCGGTTTACGGCGCGCATGTCGCAACCATACATAAATGCGACGATAAACGGCGCAGGCCTGGCATGCGTCTGGGGCATACCCGGTAACAGTCTCGAACCATCGGATTCGCCCATGAAACGTTATTCTGCCTTTGCTGTCGCGCGTGAGGCGCTGCGCTACCACACCGGATGGGAACGCGCCTGGCGCTCTCCTGAACCGAAACGCCGCTACGATGTTATTATCGTTGGCGCTGGTGGCCACGGTCTTGCCACTGCCTATTTCCTTGGAAAGAACTTCGGCATCACAAATGTCGCCGTTCTGGAAAAAGGCTGGTTGGGCGGCGGCAACACCGGGCGCAACACCACCATCATCCGCTCCAACTACCTTCAGGATCCCTCTGCGGCGATCTACGAGAAGGCGCGCTCTCTCTATGAGACGATGAGCCAGGATCTGAACTACAACGTGATGTTCTCGCCGCGTGGCGTCATCATGCTGGCCCAGACCGAGCACGAAGTGCGCGGCTACAAGCGGACCGCACATGCCAACGCGCTGCAGGGCGTACAGACCGAATGGATCGAGCCTGCCCGCGTCAAGGAACTGGTGCCGATCATCAACCTTGAAGGCCCGCGCTATCCGGTTCTGGGTGGCCTGTGGCAGGAACGTGGCGGCACCGCGCGCCATGATGCCGTGGCCTGGGGCTATGCCCGTGCGTGTTCTGCGATGGGCATGGACATCATCCAGAAATGCGAAGTCACCGGCGTGCGATCCGAAAACGGTCGTGTGGTCGGGGTCGACACCACCAAAGGTGCGATCGACTGTGACAAGCTGGGCATGGTGGTTGCGGGCAACTGTTCGCATCTCTCCGAAATGGCGGGTTTCCGTCTGCCGGTTGAATCCGTGGCGCTGCAGGCCCTGGTCTCCGAGCCGATCAAACCTTGCATGGATGTGGTCGTGATGGCGAACACCGTGCATGGCTACATGTCGCAGTCCGACAAGGGCGAGATGGTGATCGGTGGTGGTACCGACGGTTTCAACAACTACACCCAGCGCGGGTCTTTCCACCATATCGAGGAAACCGTGCGCGCGCTGAACGAAACCTTCCCGATGGTCAGCCGCCTGAAGATGCTGCGCCAGTGGGGCGGGATCGTGGATGTGACCGGCGACCGCTCGCCGCTGATCTCCAAAACGCCGGTGGACAACATCTTTGTCAACGCAGGCTGGGGCACCGGCGGCTTCAAGGCGATCCCCGGCTCTGGCTGGGCGATGGCGGAGCTGATGGCCACGGGCCACTCGCCGCTGGCCGAAGAGTTTTCGATGATGCGCTTCAAGGAAGGCAAGTTCATCGATGAGAGCGTTGCAGCGGGTGTGGCGCACTGATGCCGCGCACCGTCGCAAAATTCTTGGAAGAATTTTGCCAGGGATTGTCCAAAATCCTTGGCCCCCAGTTGGAGAGGTCCGCACGATGCTGATCCTTGAATGCCCATATTGCGGTGTCAAAGCCGAAGAAACCGAACTGGCCGCTGGCGGCGAAGCGCATCTGAAGCGTTTTGGCCCCGGTTCGTCGGACGAAGAGTTCCACGACTACCTGTTCATGCGCGAAAACCCCAAGGGCGTGCATTTCGAGCGCTGGCGCCATGCCAATGGTTGCGGCAAGTGGTTCCACGCTGCGCGCTGCACCATGACGCTGGAAGTCTTTGGCACCTACAGTGCCCAGACCACCGAGCCGCCCAAGGAAATCCAGGACAAGATTTCTGAAAAGCGTCCGAACTGGACATGGCGGGATGTGAAATGATCCGCCTGAGCCTCTCTTTCCTTTCTGTCGCCTTCTCTTGCGAAAGGTCCGCCACATGAGCACGCGCCTTGCCAAAAACGGCCGGTTGATCGACCGCTCCAAACAGATCGAATTCACCTTCAACGGCAAGCGGATGAAGGGCTATGCGGGCGATACGCTGGCCTCTGCCCTGTTGGCCAATGACCAGATGATGGTCGGTCGTTCGTTCAAGTATCACCGCCCCCGTGGTCTGGTTGCTGCGGGCCCCGAAGAGCCCAATGCGCTTGTGGGTCTGGGCACCGGCGATCGTTTTGAGCCGAACCAGCGCGCCACCACGACCGAGCTGTTCTCGGGTCTGTCGGCGCAGTCGCAGAACCACTGGCCCAGCCTCGACTTTGACGTGCTGGCGATCAACAACAAGCTTGGCCGTTTCCTGACGGCGGGTTTCTATTACAAGATGTTCATCCACCCGCGTCCGCTGTGGAAACACGTCTACGAGCCGATCATCCGCCAGTCTGCTGGTCTGGGCAAAGCACCGGACAAAGAGCTGAAGGATGCAGACACCTACGAGCACTTCTATTTCTTCGCCGATGTGTTGGTGATTGGTGGTGGTGTGGCTGGTCTGCAGGCTGCCAAGGTGGCAGCACAGTCCGGCGCCAAGGTTCTGCTGCTTGAGCAGCACAACTACTGGGGTGGTCGCGCGCCGGTTGATGGCGGCACCATCGAGGGCATGGAGCCGGGTGCCTGGGTTGAGAAAACCCTGGAAGAGCTGCGCGGCATGGACAATGTCACCCTGCGCGATCGCTGCATGGGCGCAGGCGTCTATGACCACGGCTATGCGCTGGGGTATGAACGTCTGACCGATCACGCACCGGGGCAGGGTGGTCCGCGCCACCGCCTGTGGCGGATCCGGGCCAGCCAGATTGTCACCGCAACCGGTGCGATCGAGCGGCCGCTGTCCTTTGCAGGCAACGACATTCCCGGCGTCATGCTGGCGGCGTCGATGCGCGACTATGCGGTGAACTGGGGTGTGACCCCGGGCCAGAAGGTTGTGGTTGCCACCAACAACGACGACGCCTACCGCACCGCCATTGCGATGCATGGTGCCGGTGTCGAGGTGGTCCGCGTGCTGGATACCCGCGACAGCGGTGGCGGCAGCCTCATGGAAGAGGTGCGCGCATTGGGCATCCGTGTCGAATGTGGCCGCGCCATTGCCAAGGTCAAAGGCAGCAAGCGTGTCACTGGCGTGGCGATCTGCGCTCAGAACGGCGAGGGCGGTGCGCAGGAAGAGGTCGAGGCCGATGCGGTCGCGATGTCCGGTGGCTGGTCGCCAGTGGTCCACCTGTGGTCCCATTGCGGCGGCAAGCTGATCTGGGATGAGGCGCATGCCAACTTCCGCCCCGATCCCGAGCGTCCGCCACTGGGTGCGGATGGCAATGGCTTTGTCATTGCTGCCGGTGCCGCCAATGGCGCTGCAGGTCTTGCCGATGCGCTGCATGACGCGCAGACCGCCGGTGAAGCGGCTGCCAATGCCGCGGGTTTCACCCCCAAGGTTGGTGATGCACCTGCCGCCGAGGCGCCTGAAGAAAACGCGATGGAAGCTGTCTGGCTGATGCCTGCCAAGGCCGACATCAAGCTGCGCATGAAAACCTGGCTGGATTATCAGAACGACGTCAAAGTGTCGGATGTGCAGCTGGCAGCGCGCGAAGGCTTTGAAAGCGTTGAGCACACCAAGCGCTACACCACGCTGGGCATGGCGACCGATCAGGGCAAACTGTCCAACATCAACGGTCTGGCCATTCTGGCGGACTCGCTCGGCTCTGAAATTCCGCAGGTGGGCACCACCACCTTCCGTCCGCCCTATCACCCGATTTCGATGGGTGCGATCGGCGGCGAAGCCCGCGGTGAGATCTTCCAGCCGCTGCGCAAGACGCCGATGTATGACTGGCACGACAGCAACGGGGCGGATTGGGAACCGGTTGGCCAGTGGCGCCGTCCTTTCGCCTATGTCCGCTCTGGCGAGAGCCTGCATGACGCGGTGAACCGCGAGGTGAAGAACACCCGCGACAACCTCGGCCTGCTAGATGCATCGACCCTTGGCAAGCTGGTTGTCAAAGGACCGGATGCAGGCAAGTTCCTCGACATGATGTACACCAACATGATGTCGACACTGAAGCCGGGCAAATGTCGCTATGGTCTGATGTGTTCCGAGAACGGCTTCCTCATCGACGACGGTGTGGTTGCGCGTATCGACGAAGACACCTGGCTGTGCCACACCACCACCGGCGGCGCCGAGCGCATCCATGGACACATGGAAGAATGGCTGCAGACCGAATGGTGGGACTGGAAAGTCTATGTTGCCAATGTCACCGAACAGCTGGCGCAGGTCGCCGTCGTTGGCCCCAACGCCCGCAAGGTGCTGGAAAAGCTGAACGAAAAAGCAGGCGGTGGCATGGATCTGTCCAAGGAAGCGCTGCCCTTCATGGAGTGGCGCGACGGAGAGATCGGCGGCTTCAAGGCGCGGGCCTATCGGATCTCCTTCTCGGGCGAGCTGTCCTACGAGATCGCGGTCGCTGCCTCTGACGGTCTGGCGTTCTGGACCGCGCTGATGGAAGCGGGTCAGGAATTCGGTGTGATGCCTTATGGCACCGAATGTCTGCACATCCTGCGGGCCGAGAAGGGCTTTATCATGATTGGTGATGAAACCGACGGCACTGTCATTCCGCAGGATCTGGGCCTGAACTGGGCGCTGTCCAAGAAGAAGGAAGACTTCCTCGGCAAGCGCGCCCATTCCCGCAGCCATATGGCCGACCCCGACCGTTGGCAGCTGGTGGGTCTGGAAACCGTTGACGGATCTGTCCTGCCGGATGGGGCCTATGCGGTGGGCAATGGCGTCAACGCCAATGGCCAGAAGAACACCATCGGTCGTGTGACCTCGACCTACTATTCGTCGAACCTGGGGCGTGGCATTGCCATGGGCCTGGTCAAGCATGGCCCCAGCCGCATGGGTGAGGTCATAGAGTTCCCCGGCACCGACGGGAAAATCTACAAGGCCAAGATCGTTGATCAGGTCTTTTACGACAAGGAAGGGGAAAAGCAGAATGTCTGATCCTGTCAGCGCAATGAATGGTGCGAAGTTCTCCGGCCTGGCACAGGTCGAGGACAGCGGTCTGCAGGGGATGATTACCCTGCGCGGCGATCTGGCATCTGACACCCTGAAGGCGGCCGTGAAGGCCGCCACCGGGGCAGATGTTCCTGCCAGCGGTCACGTGTCGCTCTCGGCTGAGGGCGGGGTGGCATGGATGTCGCCAGACGAATTGTTGCTGCTCGTTCCTTACGAGGTGGTTGACGCCAAGGTCGTTGATCTGGCAGAGGCACTGAAGGGCGAGCACGCATTGGCCGTCAATGTGTCGGACGCGCGCGGTGTGTTCCGCTTGTCCGGCGATGGCGCCCGCGAGGTTCTGGCCAAGATCTGCCCGGTGGATATGTCGGCTGAGGCCTTCAAGCCCGGTCAGTTCCGCCGCACCCGCATGGCCCAGGTCGCCGCGGCCTTCTGGCTGGACGATGATGGCGCATTCCACATCGTCTGCTTCCGCTCGGTCGCGGCCTATGTGTTCAATCTGTTGTCGGTATCCGCACATCCACAATCCAAGGTTGGCGTCTACTGATCTGCGACAATTTCACCTTGTGTGATCGTAAAGTCTTCGATAATCTGTCCCCGGTATTTCCGGGGGCATTTTACTGTCTTTCGGGGTGTTTTGCCCCATGTTTTTGTGCGCCGCCAGATCCAATAATTTGTGACTGAGAAGGACGAGGCTCATCGCCCGTCCTTTGGACGTGATTTGGGGTCGACATGGTCGGTTTGTCAAAAATCACTTCGCTCTTTGGGGCGAAGGTGGGTGCAGCTTTTGTCCTTGGACTGTCCGCCGGGACGCCTGCGCACGCGCTTGATGGCGAATTCCATTGTGATGTCAAATCCTTGTCCAGTCATGGATGGATCCCAAGAGAGATCCATCTGTCATTCAAGGACGGATGGAAGGGCGAAGTCTCTCACGATGGAAATTTCAGCGCCCTGTCAGGCCAGAAACTGAGCGCGGGTTTTTTCGAGATGGGGCCGACGTCCTATCGGATCAGCTGGCTGATCAAGACACCCTCCTTTGGCAATGGCGGCGATGTCGGAGAGATCCACTACCGCGCCATTCTCAACACTCGCAACATGAAGCTGTCGGTCCAGGTCATCTCTGATGTGGTGGATGTGGATCAGCCGCGTGGGGTGGGCGAATGCAGCCGTTTGATCAGCGAAATGGTGATCGAGGAAGCCGCCGCCGATCAGGGCTAGCAAGACAGGCCGCAATCCAACACTTCAACGACAATGATCTCTGGGTATGATCCGGAGCGGAGCACAGACTATGACTACCAAACTTGCGACCGTTGTGATGACGATGGCGATGACTATGACGATGGCGGCGGGGACGGCGGCGGCCAAGCCAGTGTCTTATGACTGCAAGATGCAGTCTTACGAGAAATACAACTGGATTGCCCCTCGGATGCTGATCTTTGTCGATCACGAGGAAAAGGTGGCGGGTGTCATGGATGGCATCATCGCCTCAGTCAGCAAAACGCCGCTGGTCGTTGATTATGACCCGCGTTCCAAAGAGCGGCTCAAGCTCAAGTGGACCTTGAACAACCTCGACGCTCGCAGTGGCTCGGCCAAGGTCAGCTATTCTGCGACGATGGATGAACGACGGATGAAACTGTCTGTCACGGCGCGGGTTCATGGCTATGACAACCGCCCCTCGGGCAGCGGCACCTGTGTGCGCAGCAACATCCCGATGAAGCGCTGATCCGCCCGGCAGGCGCAGGTGTCGCGGCGTTTGATCTGCGACATCTGCCCAGGGTGGCTGCGACCTCTTTACGAAAAGCCTCGGTTATTTTTTCGGTGTTTCCACGGCTTACCCTTGACCAAAGGGCGGACCAGCCGCATGTATCTGGCCAGGAACGCAACAATTCAGACAGGGGGCCCCAATGGCTTTTGAACTTCCCGATCTTCCCTACGCTCACGACGCTCTGGCATCCAAGGGCATGTCCGCTGAGACCCTGGAATACCACCACGACCTGCACCACAAGGCCTATGTCGACAACGGCAACAAGCTGATCGCCGGCACCGAGTGGGACGGCAAGTCGATGGAAGAGATCATCAAGGGCACCTATGACGCAAATGCGGTTGCTCAGAACGGTATCTTCAACAACATCTCCCAGCTGTGGAACCACAACCAGTTCTGGGAAATGATGGGTCCGGGCGAAAGCAAGATGCCGGGCGAGCTGGAGAAGGCCCTGGTCGACAGCTTTGGCTCTGTTGACAAATTCAAGGAAGAATTCTCTGCCGCGGGCGCGGGTCAGTTCGGCTCTGGCTGGGCGTGGCTGGTCAAGGACACCGACGGTGGCCTGAAAGTGACCAAGACCGAAAA
This sequence comes from Phaeobacter italicus, assembly GCF_001258055.1. Classification (GTDB taxonomy): domain Bacteria; phylum Pseudomonadota; class Alphaproteobacteria; order Rhodobacterales; family Rhodobacteraceae; genus Phaeobacter; species Phaeobacter italicus. The sequence goes on from NZ_CVRM01000005.1 coordinate 15,667, forward strand.
CGGCGTGAACCCGCTGTGCTTTGGCCAGACTGCTCTGCTGGGTTGCGACGTGTGGGAGCACTCCTACTACATCGACTTCCGCAACAAGCGTCCGGCGTATCTGACCAACTTCCTTGACAATCTGGTCAACTGGGAAAACGTCGCGTCCCGCATGTGATCGCGATTTGGCACCTCTGCCTTTTGCAGAGAAGCCTTTGAAAACATTGACCCCGACCGCCAGCGGTCGGGGTTTTTTCGTGTCTGATGACAGGGTTCAGGGGGAACAATCCGCGCTCTCAAAGGTTGTGTATATGACGGAAACAGAGATGGAGGCCGCTATGGCAGACCGCGTGAGATCAAAGGATGGTCGTCAGGAGACCAAGGAGATCCTGGGGGCAGAGGGCACCATTTCCCAAGGCGGACGCACAGGGGGCCGACTGGCCCGAGAGGTCGCGACCGAAGACGAGAAAAAGCGCGCAATGGAGCGCCCGGCCGGTGCGACCCGCGTGACAAAATCCAACGAGCAGGAGGATCAGTAATGAGCGGATTGAAACATGGCAGCTACGTTCTGGTGGCAGATAGCGAAAAGGCCCTGCTGTTGGAAAACATGACCGATGCGCAGAACCCCAATCTGGAGGTGCGCAAGAAGGAAGAGCAGGACAACCCGTCCGATATCGAACAGTCTGCTAACCGGCCTGGCCGGATGCACGACGGGGGTGTTGGTCAGCGGTCTGCTCTGGATGACACGGACTGGCACGAACTGGCCAAGGAGCGGTTTGCAGATGATATTGCGGAACTGCTGTACGCGCGCGCCCACAAGGGCAAGCTGGGCCCGATTGTTCTGGTCGCCGCTCCTCAGGTTCTGGGAGATTTGCGCGACAAGCTGCACAAGGAAGTGCAGGATCTGGTGATCGCAGAGATCCCCAAGAACCTGACCAATCACCCGATCGACAAGATCGAGGAGATCGTGACGCAGGAACTGGCTGCCTGATCGCGGCTGAGTTCAACAGAACACGCGGCGCTGTCATGGCGCCGCGTATTTTGTGCGGCCTGCGTCAGGCCGTCAGACATGGGCGCTGATACGGGCCAGCGCGTCCTCTACCGATGTGACCCAAGTCAGAGCGGCAGTGGTTTCCTCGCCTGCAAACCCTTCGCCCACCACATGGTCGATCAGCGCCTTGAGCGGATCCCAGTAGCCATCGATATTGAGCACAAAGATCGGTTTGTGGTGCAGCTCCAGCTGGCGCCAGGTCAGAGCCTCGAACAGCTCGTCCAGTGATCCCGCGCCGCCAGGCAGCAGAACAACTGCGTCCGCGTTGTACAGCATCACCTTTTTGCGTTCGTGCATGGTTTCGGTGACCACATAGGTTTGCAGATCGGTCTTGGCGACTTCGCGACGCACCAGATGTTCGGGGATGACGCCAAATGTCTGCCCGCCTGCAGCCTGCGCTGCGCGCGCGACGCGCCCCATCAGCCCCACATCCCCCGCACCATAGACCAGCCGCAGATCCCGCTCGGCCAGCCCGCGGCCAAAGGCTTCGGCGGCCTCGCCATAGCTGCTGCGAGCGCCATCACGCGCCCCACAGTACACACAGACAGATTGAATACGCATGCTCAGCACCTTTTTTGTTGTGTTCTGCAGGGAAATAGGTCGTCCTTTGGTCCCTGATAGCCACATTGATCGGTTGGCTCAAGCAAGCGGGGGAGACATCCCGCAATATCGGCACACGGGCCTTGTCCGGAAGCGTCGAGAAGGAAGGAACGGAATGACGGATGAAGTGGGCAAAAGCGGCATGTCCGCGACGGCCATCGGTGGGGTCGCGGCTGTTGTCGCGGTGATTGGCGGCGTGATTTATCTGCAATGGGGCGGGGCATCGGACCCGGTCGCACCGGCAGATCAGACGGGCACATCGGATGTTGTGGTGATATCGCCTGCAAATACGGATCAGGCAGCTGCCACGCCAGCAGCCAGCGGGGCAGGGGACGCGGCGGATGATACCGCTGCACAAACCGGCACAGAGACCCCCGCTACGGGTGCGCCTGAAACTGTGGCGGAGGCTGACACAGAGATCAGCGCAGAGCCAGAGCCAACTGCTGAACCCAGTGAAGATGCGGCTGAACCTGCAAGCGATGCCGAGGATGTGGCAAATGCGGATGCGGCGAATGATGCCGCAACAGCCCCCACTGCGGTAGACCCAGATGAAGACGTGGCCGAGACAGGCGCGTCTCTGCCACCTCTTGCGGCGCCGGAGATGGATCTGGCACGCTTTGAAAGCGACGGCAGCGGTGTGATTGCAGGGCGCGCAGAGCCGGGAAGCGAGATTTCAATCCTGCTCGACGCTGCAGAGATTGACGCGCTGCGTGTTCCCGCAGACGGCAATTTCGTCGCCTTTGTCACCGTGCCCCTGTCGGATCAGCCGCAGGTGATTTCGCTCATCGCCCGCAGGGGAGAGGAAGAGCGTGCATCGGATGCGCAGTTCATTCTGGCCCCTGTTGCGCCCGTGGTTGTCGCCGAGGCAGCGCAGGCGCCGGTTGATCCTGCCCCGACCCCAGACACAGAAACCACTGCGGCCGCCGAGGCGGATAGCGCAGAGGGGGCGGCCGAGGCGGCCGTCGAGGTGGCACAGGATCTGGCTGAGGATGTGACCACCGCAGTTGCGGATGCCGCAAATGAAACGGCAGAGGCGCTGGGGGATGCGGCGAGCGCGGTTGCAGCAGAGGTTGCAGAGATCGCGGACAGCGCGGCTGAGCCCGCAGCACCCCAGCCTGTGGATGCACCTGACCCCGTGGCCGAGCCGCAGTCAGCACCACTGGTCGCAGACACCGCCCAGAGCGATCCGCAGCCGGTGCCAGAGACGACAGAGACTGCAGATGCGGGCGCGGATGTGGATCCTGCACCGAAACCCGCAGCCCCCAAGCAGGTCGCCGTGTTGCGGTCTGATGCCTCTGGTGTGCAGCTGGTGCAGCCCGCAACCCCTGCAAATGACGCCCCCGCCACCGGTGTGGCGCTGGATACCATTTCCTATGATGCCGAAGGGGATGTGATCCTCAGCGGACGGGGAGAGGCCGACGCTGTCGTGCGCGCCTATCTCGACAACAAGGCGGTCGCGGATCTTGCGGTGGCAGGTGACGGGCGCTGGACGGGCAAGCTGGCAAATGTGGCGCCGGGGATCTACAACCTGCGCCTTGATGCGCTGGATGCGTCAGGCAAGGTGCTGAGCCGCATTGAGACGCCCTTCAAGCGGGAAGCCCCGGAAGTGCTGGCTCCGGCGACAGAGACGCCCGCCGCGCCAGATGCCGCGCCTGTTGCCGACAGCACCACCCCGGTGCCGCCCGTGCGGGCAATCACCGTGCAAAAGGGTGACACGCTTTGGGCGATTTCGCGAGAGCGCTATGGGGATGGGTTGCTTTATGTGCGGGTGTTTGACGCCAACCGTGACGCAATCCGCAATCCTGATCTGATCTATCCGGGACAGGTCTTTACCATCCCGGAGCAGTGAGACTGCGTTGACGTTTTGCGCCGCCCCGGTGTGTCGCTGCCCGCCTCCCAATCTGGTGGGGCGGCTGGCCAAACCGGGGCGGCGCGCCTATGTCATAGGTCTTGGAACAAGGACATGTGATGACTGACACTGACAAGACAACGGCGCAGGATGAACGCCGATCCGGTCTGCGGACCCTGCGCAAGGTTGGGCCCTATCTCTGGCCCAAGGATCAGGCCTGGGTGAAATACCGCGTGGTGGCGGCGCTGGCGGTTCTGGTGCTGGCCAAGGTGATCGCAGTCTATACGCCCATGCTGTACAAGGGCGCTGTCGACAGCCTGGCCGGTGAAGGCGTGCCGCCGCTGGCGCTTGGGGCGGTGGGGCTGACTGTCGCCTACGGGATGGCGCGGATCCTCACGACCGGCTTTCAACAGCTGCGTGATGCGGTCTTTGCCCCGGTGGGACAGCGGGCGCTGCGCCGTCTGGCACTGGAGACATTCCGCCATATCCACCGTCTGTCCATGCGCTATCACATCACGCGCAAGACCGGCGGGCTGAGCCGCATCATCGAGCGTGGCGTGAAAGGCGTGGAGTTCCTGCTGCGTTTCTTGCTGTTCTCGATCGGCCCTCTGATCCTGGAGTTGACGCTGGTCGCGGTGATCCTCGCGGTGCTGTTTGACATTTGGTATCTGGTGGTCGTTGCGGTGACTGTCGGGCTTTATGTCTGGTTCACCTTTGCCGTGACCGAATGGCGGGTGAAACTGCGCCGTGAGATGAACAATCAGGATACCGATGCCAACCAAAAGGCCATCGACAGCCTGCTGAACTATGAAACGGTCAAGTATTTCGGGGCCGAGGAGCGGGAGGCCGCGCGCTATGACGTGGCCATGCGCGGCTATGCCCGTGCCGCTCTCAAGACGGCCTATTCGCTGGCATTCCTGAACTTTGGTCAGAGCCTTGTGATTACCGCTGGTCTGGTTGCGGTGATGGTGATGGCGGCCATTGGTGTGCAGGCGGGGCAGTTGACGGTTGGCGATTTCGTCATGGTCAACGCCTACATGATCCAGATCACCGTGCCGTTGAACTTCCTTGGAACGGTCTATCGCGAAATCCGCCAGAGCCTTGTCGATATGGGAGAGATGTTTGACCTGATCGAGCAGGACCCGGATGTCACCGACCGGCCCGGAGCGGGCGAACTGCAGGTCAAGGGCGGCACCATCACCCTGAAGGATGTTCGTTTCGGCTATGACAGTGATCGCCAGATCCTCAAAGGCGTCAGCTTGACAGCCAAGGCGGGAGAGACAGTGGCGATTGTGGGCTCAACCGGGTCTGGCAAATCCACGATTGGGCGGCTGTTGTTCCGCTTCTACGATGTCACCAGCGGTGCGTTGTGCATTGACGGTCAGGATGTGCGCGATGTGACCCAGAAAAGCCTGCATTCGGCCATCGGCGTGGTGCCGCAGGATACCGTGCTGTTCAACGACACGATCCGCTACAACATCGCCTATGGGCGCGACGGGGCCACGCAGGAGGAAGTCGAGCAGGCTGCTAAGGATGCCCAGATCCACGATTTCATCCTGCGTCTGCCCGAAGGCTATGACACCCAGGTGGGAGAGCGTGGACTGAAGCTGTCAGGAGGCGAGAAACAGCGTGTGGGCATCGCGCGCACGTTGTTGAAGAACCCGCCGATCCTGTTGCTGGACGAGGCGACATCGGCGCTGGATACCGACACCGAGCAGGAGATCAAGGACGCGCTGACCCGCGCGGGGCAGGGGCGTACGGTGATCACCATCGCCCACCGCCTGAGCACGGTTGCCGAAGCCGATCAGATCATCGTGCTGGAGCAGGGCGAGATCGCAGAGCAAGGCACCCATGATGAACTGCTGGCCCGTGATGGACGCTATGCGCATCTGTGGCAGCGCCAGCAATCGGATCAGGATGCTGCGTGATGAGCGGGGGCATCCAACCGCATCGGGTCTTGGTGCCGTGATTGGCTTTCTTGCAGTCGTTGCAGCACTATCCGGCCCCTGACGCCGAGCACACAAAACAAAAAGCCCCGCTCTAGAGCGGGGCTTTTTTTGGTGGGGTTACTCGGCTGCGCGAAGCGAGGGGTTGGCGGGCGCCTCGGCGTCGGCTTCTTCCTTGCTTTCGTTATCAAGCCTGCCTTCCCGCTCCCACAGGATTTCGGTGGTGGGCAGGGTGCGGGCCTTGGTGGCCAGGCGCATGTCGCGGGCGATCCGGCTGGACCGGCCCCCCGTCAGCCGCGCGAACAGGCGACCAAGGGCCGCGACGTAGATCCACAGCCAGACCCGGATCGCCAGGAGCGACGGCGTCACCAAAAGGGTCAGCACGGTTGCAATGCCAAGACCAAAGACCACGGCGGTTGCCAGCTGCTTCCACCACAGGGAGGTCGGGCTGTCGATGGAGTAGCCGCCGTTGATGAAATCGAGGCTGAGCCCGAACATCATCGGCGCAAGGCCAGCCATCGTGGTGATCGTGGTCAACAGAACCGGACGGATCCGCGCCTCTGCGGTGCGGATGATCGCCTCGATGCGGGGCATCTTGCGGGCAAATTCCTGATAGGTGTCGATCAGGACGATGTTGTTGTTCACAACGATCCCGGCCAGGGCCACGATCCCGGTGCCTGTCATGATGATCGAGAAGGGCTGTTTCATCACCATCATGCCGATCAGCACGCCGGTGGTGGACAGAACCACCGCCAACAGAACCAGGATAGAGTTGTAGAAACTGTTGAACTGGGCCAGCAGGATCACGAACATCAAGGCCAGAGCCCCGGCAAACGCCTTGGACAGGAAGGCGCCGGATTCGGCCTGTTCTTCCTGATCGCCTGTCCACTCCCACGTGATGTCCGCCGGGAACGGTGAGGTTTCCAGCCACTCGGTGAGCTTGGCGATCCGCTCGTTTGGGTTCAACACAACAACACGCGCGCCATCTGCCAGCGCCTCTTTCAGCGCTTCGGTGTCCTGCGCCTGTTCCAGCTGGAACAGCGACAGCTGCATGCCGCTGGATGATGTGAGGGGGCCATCGGCGTCGAGTTTCACATAGGCAAGCGTCTCATCAGTGCCGCTGTCCGGGTTGGGCGCCACGACCTTTGCGACGGCGGCTTCGATGTCGGCCTTCACGTCGTAATAGCGCTGCTGCTGGACGCGGTTGATTTCCGCCAGCTTCGGTACGGGCTGGCGGGTGATGAAGTTGGACAGCGGCACCAACCCGTCTTCGGTGCGCAGTTTGAGCGCATCAAGGGTTGAGAGAACGCGGTCTTCCTCGGGCAGGCGGACGCGGATTTCGATCTCCTCATCAGAGCTGTCCACGCGCATGGTATCCAAGAGGATGCCGCGTGTGACCAGCTGCACCATTGCACCAACGGTGGCCACGTCCGCGCCATAGCGGCCCGCCTTTTCGACATCCACGTCGATCTGCCAGTCGATGCCGGGCAGGGGCAGGCTGTCTTCGATCAGGTCGAGCCCGGGGGTCGCCTCAAACTTGGCGCGGGCCTGAGCGGTGGCAGCTGTCAACGTCTCCCAGTTGTCACCCTTGATGCGCAGGTGCACAGGCTTGCCCGATGCCGGACCCTGGGCCAGCGCGCGGATTTCGGCCTCGAAACCGGGCAGTTCGGCCAGTTCGGCGTTGATCTCGTCGATGACAGTGTCGCCATCGAATTCGGTGGCAGTCACCTCGCGGGTGAACCAACCATTGAACCAGCTTTCCGTCTGGGTTGGACGGTCTTCCCATGGGATGATTTCGAACTGGACCTGACCGATGGTGTCCGGCGGCGTCTGCGCGCCAGAGGCATCGGTATTGAGCCCGCCTTCACCGGCAAAGGAGAAGACGTTCACAACCGCCGGATGGGACAGGATCACCTGTTCGGTCAGGCGCACCATTTCGTCTTCCTCCATCAAGGAGGTGTTGCCGCGGGCGCGGACATAGGCGGTGGCCTGTTCGGGTTCGGATTCCACAAAGAATTCGACGCCATAGTTGTTTTCACTGAAGGTGGCGAAAACGGTCATGATGGCAAAGGCCACAGCGCCAACCGTAACCACCGGCATGATTGGATTGCCGACGATGAACTTGATGAAATGGCCAAAGGGCGTGTGCTGATGGCCGGGATCCACCGGTTTTTCGCGGCGGGTCAGCTGGGCGGCCTGCAGGGTGACAGAGGCGCCAAAGGCCGACAGAACAAAGACCAAAGCGCCAACAATCAGCGCGGCGGGACCTGCCGTTTCGGCAGGGAGAAGATAGCCCGGGTTCAGCATCTGCATCGCCCCTGCAAACATCCCCCACAGCGCCACCGGCACGAGAGCTGCACGCACCCACCAGGGCGCAACTGCGCGCAGACCAGCGGCCATACGTTCAAAGGCGCGGCTCATCCGGCCAGAGACACCCCCCATGACCGGAAGGTAGATCAGCGCAACCACGAGGGAGGCGGAGAGAACGAAGATCAGCGTGACGGGCAGCATGCCCATGAATTCACCGGGCACGCCGGGCCAGAACAGCATGGGCAGGAACGCGCAGAGCGTCGTTGCGGTCGAGGATACCACCGGCCAGAACATGCGTTGGGCGGCCTCGACGTAGGCGTGCATCGGGCCCGTGCCCTCGCTGATGCGCTTGTCGGCGTATTCCACCACCACGATCGCGCCATCCACCAGCATGCCCACTGCAAGGATCAGACCGAACATCACGATGTTCGAAATGCTGACACCCATCACCGCAAGAAAAGCAAAACACAACAGGAACGAGGTCGGGATGGCAAAACCAACCAACAGCGCGGCGCGGCTGCCAAGCGAGGCGAGCACCACGATCATCACCAGTGCCACCGCCGTCAGAACGGAGCCTTCAAGCTGGCTGACCATAGAGCCGACAACCCGGCTCTGGTCGTTTGACGTGCCCACCTGAACCGCGGCCTGCAGTTCTGGCGGCCATTTGGTCTTGGCCTTGTCGAGGGTCTCTTTGACCAGATCGACGGTATCGATCAGGTTATAGCCTTTGCGCTTGACCACCTGAAGCGCCACCGTGTCTTCGCCGTTGAAACGCGCAGTACCGCGGCGGTCCTCGAAGGTGAAGTTGATGGTGGCCAGCTCGCCCAGTGTCACCACTCGGTCGCCGTTGGTCTTGACCGGGAGGGCATAGATGTCGCGCACATCGTCAAAGGACGACGGGATCTTGACGGAAAAGGTGCCCTGATTGGTTTCGACTTCACCGGCTGCAATCAGCTGGTTGTTGTTCTGAACAACGGTAATCAGTTCCAGCGCCGTGACGTTGTAGGCCTCAAGGCGCAACGGGTCGATCAGCACTTCGACCATTTCATCCCGGTTGCCCGCAATCCCGGCCTCCAGGACCGGTTCCAGCGCTTCCAGTTCGTCCTGCAAGTCCTTGGCGATACGGGCCATTGTCCGTTCCGGAACGGCGCCGGTCAGGTTGACAATCACAATCGGGAATTCGGAGAAGTTGATTTCGTTGATCGAATACTTTTCCGCCCCTTCCGGGAATTCGGCCTCGGCGGAATCCATCGCATCCCGCACATCGGCCATGATCGCGGTCTTGTCCCAGCCAAAGTCGAACTCCAGCGCGACGCCGGCATAGCCCTCTGCGGCAGTGGCCGACATCTTGTCGAGCCCGTCCAGATCGGCAAGCTCGGTCTCCATGACCTTGACCAGCAGGGTCTCGGCGTCCTCGGCCGAGATGCCGGGGAAGGGGACAGAGATGAAAAGGGCGGGGATTTCGATGTCAGGCTCCCCTTCCTTGGGGAGCGAGGCATAGGCGAAACCGCCGACCAGAATGGAGATGGCGATAAACGCCAGAATCATGCGCGCCCGTTCGGCGGCCCAGCTGACGATACCGGTCATTGGCTGGCCTCTTTATAGGTGGCAGTGACAGGGACGCCTGCCACGACAAAATCCTGACCAACCACGATCACGTCGGCCTGTTCGGGCAGGCCCGCGACCCAGACGCCGTCCGAGGTGTCCCGCAGCAGGGTTACGGGGAAGAAGGCGACGATGCTGTCAGCGCCCACAACACGCACCCCCAGTTGACCGTCGTTGTTGAGCGTGAGGGCCGATTGCGGCAACAGATGTGCCTTGGTGCCCTCGGCGGCGATCACGATGTCAGCGGTCTGGCCGTCACGGATGGCGAGACCGGGGTTGGGGATGGTGATTTCCACCTCAAATGTGCGGGTGGTCGGATCGGCAGAACGGCTGATGAAGGTCACTTTGCCGCTGACCTGTTTGCCGGTTGCAAGCTCCGCTCCGGCTGTGGCGCCGATCTTCACGCGGTTCACTTCGGTTTCCGGGACAAAGCCGACGATCTTGATGGTGTCCAGTTGGATCACCGTGGCACAGAGGCTGCCGGGCTGCATAAGGCTGCCAAGTTCGGCCGCGTCGCTTTCCAGCAGACCGTCAAAGGGCGCGAGGATGTCGAGGCGTGCCATTTCCTTTTCGGAGGCCGCAACCTGAGCAGAGGCTGCTTCGATGCCGGCGCGGGTGGTTTCCAGACCGGTTTCCGCTGTCGCGACGCCTGCAACCGCAGAACGCTCTGCCGCCTGCGCGGCTGCGAGGCGGGTTTCCGAGGCATAGCCACCTTCGGATAGTTTCTGCGCTGCCGTCAGGTTGATGCCTGCTTCCTTCAGGCGGGCGCGGGCCTCATCCAGACGGGCCTGGGCTTCGGGGACGCGGATCTTGGCCTCTGCAAGACGGGCCTTGGCCTCCAACAGGGTGGCGGGGCGGGTGCCCGGGTCCAGCTTGCACAGGAGATCCCCGGCCTTGACCTGCGCACCTTTGCGCAGCGGTTCGGAGACAACTGTTGATGTGGTTTCTGCGCGCACTTCTACCTGGCGGGCGGCTTCTGTCTGGCCCCGCAGGATGACCGCGCTGTCGATCCCGCGGGCGGTGCTGCGCAGGGCCACAACCCGAACACGGGCCGCGCCGGATTTTTCTGCGTTGTCTGTGGCTGGTGCAGCCACCGGCGCTGTGGCCTCTGCCGATGTGTCGGTGGCAACAGCGTCTTCGCCGCGGGCAAAGGCAAGCAGCGCCTCACGCTCGATCACGGCATAATACAAGCCGGTGGTCACAATTGCGGCAGTCAGCAATGGAATTACACGCATACGGGGCCTTCCTAAACGTCAGTCGTCCCTCAAGGGGTACTATAAGACCAGTCAACATCCGCGCCAAATCGGGCGCACACTGGCAAATTTGCGCCAAGTGATAAGTGCCATATAGGGTTTGTCCACACTGAACTATGTAGTTCAGTTCACATTTTTTGCGGTTTCTGGCGGATTTGTGGGCAATCGGTAACGACAGCGCCACTTGGCTTGGCATCTGTTGCACTGTAAGAGAGGCTGAACACAGGAAACTTTCCGTCAGCCGGGAACTGGCAGGCGGGGCAGGTCAGGGACAATTTCATGAGCGATACCGACAGCTTTATTGATGAGGTGACAGAAGAAGTCCGCCGCGATCGCCTGTTTCTGATGCTGAAGCGCTACGGCTGGATCGGTGGCGTTGCGGTTGCCCTGATCGTTGGTGGCGCTGCCTATCGTGAATATGACCGGGCGCAGACTCAGGCGGCGGCCGAGCAGCTGGGCGATCAGATGATTGCCGCGCTGGACAGTGATGACAGCGCAGCGCGAGCCGAAGCCCTGTCGCAGATCACTGCGGGTTCGGCGGGTGGTGATACCGTGCTGAAGCTCTTGCAGGCGGGCGCGCTTGCAGATGCAGGAGAGCGTGACGCCGCGATTGCAGCGCTCAACGCGATCGGTGGCAATGGTGATGTGCCGCTGATTTACCGCCACATCGCGACGTTCAAGGCCCTTGGCCTGCAACAGGACAGCCTGCCTGCCGCCGATCGGCGCATTCAGTTCGAGGCGCTGGCCCAGCCGGGCGCGCCGCTGGATCTGCTGGCGCGCGAGCAGCTGGCGCTGATTGATATCGAAGAGGGCAAGACCGAAGAGGCGATTTCCAAGCTGCGTGACATTATCAATGCGGCAACAGTCACCTCGGACTTGCAAGACCGCGCCTCTCAAGTGATTGTGGCCCTTGGGGGGTCGCTTCAGCCTGAGACCGGGTCTGACGGATAATCCAGCAATCCAGCCGTTCCGCGTATTGGGGCGCGGGGCGAAGCGTATCAAAAGTACAGTAAAAGTGCATTAAACGGGGCAGGGCAATGACGGCAGTAAAGAGCTTTTGGCGTGCAGGGGGCATTCTGGGGGGCACCGCGCTGGCGTTGGTTCTGAGCGGCTGCACTGAACCCGAAGAAATCCTGCGCGGCGAGCGCGAGGACATCCGCCCCGACAGCACGATCACGATTGTTGACCAAAGCCGCGCCATTGCGCTGCCTGCTGCACGCACCAATGCCGATTGGGCACAGGGCGGCGGTCTTGAAGGCCTGCGCCCGACGCACCCGGCCCTGGCCGCAGCGCCCAGCGAAATCTGGTCCACCTCCATTGGCGAGGGGGACAGCCGCCGCCAGCGTATCACCGCAACGCCGGTGATCGGCGATGGTCTGATCTACACGCTCGACAGCGCGGCCCAGGTTTCAGCGGTGTCCCCGTCGGGGGCCGTTGTGTGGCAAAGCGACCTGATCCCGGCATCTGACAGCGCGGGCCAGGCAACCGGTGGCGGGCTCGCCTATGACGGCGGTGTTGTCTACGTCTCCTCCGGTTTTGGCGTGGTGACCGCGCTTGATGCCAAGTCCGGCGCAACCCTTTGGCGTCAGGAGCTGGACGCAACCGGATCTGGCCAGCCGACCGTGCGCGACGGGCTTGTCTATCTGGTGGCGGGTGATGACACCGGCTGGGCGATCAATGCAAAAGACGGCCGCATCGCGTGGCAGGTCGAGGGCACCCCGAGCCCATCCAATGTGCTGGGAGCGCCTGCGCCAGCGGTCACATCGAAATTTGCAATCTTTGCCTTTGGCTCGGGGGATGTCGCGGCAACCTTCCGCAAGGGCGGTCTGCGCCGTTGGAATGCCTCGGTTGCGGGGCAGCGGATTGGCCGCTCTATCGCGCGGATCGGGGATGTGACGGGGGCACCGGTCGTGTCTGGTGGTCGCCTTTACATTGGCAACCAGTCGGGTCGGACCGCGGCTTTTGACGCAGAAACCGGAGAGCGGATCTGGACCGCGCCCCACGGTGCGACCGATCCGGTCTGGCCGATTGCGGGCAACCTGTTCCTGCTGAGCGACCTGAACCAGTTGGTGCGCCTTGACGCCGACAGCGGCGCGGCGGTCTGGGCAGTTGATCTGCCTGGCTACCTCAAGGACAAGCCCCGCAAGCGTGGAGCCATTGTCGCCCATCACGGCCCGGTCGTGGCTGGTGGGCAGGTTGTTGTGGCCTCCAACGATGGGTTGATCCGTTTCTTTAGCCCCGAAAGCGGTGACCTCTTGCGCACCGTGTCGATCCCCGGCGGTGCGACAACCGCACCGGTGGTGGCAGGTGGGACGCTTTATGTGGTGTCCACCAAGGGGCAATTGCACGCTTTCCGCTGACAGGTCACTGCAGGCGGAGAGCCAAAACTGACGATGCGGTCTGGAAGGACGCGCGTAGATGCGCTATGGGGCGCGTCTGAATCGCAGAAAGTTGGTCTGATGTCTTTTACCCTCGCTATCGTGGGGCGCCCGAATGTGGGCAAATCCACACTGTTCAATCGTCTCGTCGGCAAGCGGCTGGCGCTGGTCGATGACCAGCCCGGGGTCACACGCGATCTGCGCGAGGGCGAAGCGCGGCTTGGCGATCTGCGCTTTACCGTCGTGGATACCGCCGGTCTGGAAGAGGCCACCGACAACTCGCTTGAGGGGCGGATGCGTCGCCTGACAGAGCGCGCGGTGGATATGGCTGATGTCTGCCTGTTCATGATCGACGCCCGCGTCGGGGTCACGCCCACGGATGAGGTCTTTGCCGATATCCTGCGCAAGAAATCCGCGCATGTCATTCTGGCGGCCAACAAATCCGAGGGTTCGGCAGCTGATGCCGGCGTGCTGGAGGCCTATGGCCTTGGCCTTGGTGAGCCGATCCGCCTGTCGGGGGAACACGGCGAGGGCATGAACGACCTTTATGTGCAGCTGATGCCGCTGGCAGATAAATTCGACAAGATCGCAGAAGCCACCAGCCCGGAAACGGATGTGACTGTCGATGAGGAAATCGACGAGGATGACGATCTATCGGTGCCCATGCCGACTGCCAACAAGCCGCTGCAGGTGGCTGTTGTGGGCCGCCCCAACGCAGGCAAGTCCACCCTCATCAACAAGATCCTTGGCGAAGACCGACTGCTGACCGGTCCCGAAGCAGGGATCACCCGTGACGCCATTTCGCTGCAGATTGACTGGCAGGGCGTGCCGATGCGGGTTTTCGACACCGCAGGCATGCGCAAAAAGGCCAAGGTGCAGGAGAAGCTGGAAAAGCTCTCTGTGTCTGATGGTCTGCGCGCGGTCAAATTCGCAGAGGTCGTCGTGGTGCTGCTGGATGCCAGCATCCCCTTCGAGCAACAGGATCTGCGGATCGCTGACCTTGCAGAGCGTGAAGGCCGTGCGGTCGTCGTGGCGGTGAACAAATGGGACGCCGAGGAAAACAAGCAGGAAAAACTGCGTGACCTCAAGGAGGCCTTTGGCCGGCTGCTGCCACAGCTGCGCGGTGCGCCGCTGGTGACGGTATCGGCCAAGACCGGCAAGGGGCTTGATCGTCTGCACGCAGCCATCATGCGCGCCTATGAAATCTGGAACCGCCGGGTGCCGACTGCGGCGTTGAACCGCTGGTTGATTGGCATGCTGGAACAGCACCCGCCGCCCGCCCCGCAGGGCAAGCGGATCAAGCTGCGTTACATGACGCAGGCCAAAACCCGCCCGCCGGCCTTTGTGGTGATGTGTTCGCACCCCGACAAGCTGCCAGACAGCTACACGCGCTATCTGGTGAACGGGCTGCGGCAGGATTTTGACATGCCGGGCACGCCCATCCGTCTTTACATGCGCGGGCAGGGGGACAAGAACCCCTACAAGGGCAAACGCGAGAAAAACGCTGGCGCCTTGGCCAAACACCTCAAGAACAACCGCCGCGGCTAAGCCCGATTGGGCAAATGCCAAAGCTGAAATACAGGGGCCGCGTCCGAACAGGGCGCGGTCTTTTTCTGTCTGATTGGCGGAATTTGACCTTTGGCACCTTGCTTTGTTACGCTTTGAGCCAAGTTATTTCAGATGGGGCAAAGCGTTCTTGGCCTGAGGGCTGGATTTAGGCGCGAATTTTCATCACCGGGTATTGCTTCACCGGATTGCCCCAAGGTTTCTATCGCCTGCGCAAGCAGTCATGGCGACGTTACATGGTAGATCTAGGGGTGTGGTATGGATCTGAGGGCACATACTCGCGCGTTTTGCGACAAGGACAACCGGCTGGCTGCGCTCAGTTATTTCGGAACATTTGCCGTCTATTTCGCGGCGCTGTATCTGGCCATCGCTTATGTGGATCGCTGGTATGTGATGGTCCCTGCGGGCGTGGTATTCGCCTTTGCAGCGGTGCGCCTTTATGTGCTGCAGCATGACACAGGCCATCACTCTCTGTTTGAGACCCGCGACCAGAACGAACTGGCAGGCCATGTCCTGTCGCCCTTCACCTTTGCCCCGTTTGAGGTGATGAAGCAGAACCACAATGAACATCACGCCTATGTCGGCAATCTCGATCACCGCGACAGCGGCGAGATCCACACCATGACGCTGCGCGAATGGCAGGCGGCGGGCTGGGGGCAGCGGTTGATGTACCGGCTGTATCGCAATACTTTCATTCTGGTCCCCCTTGGTGCGGCATTTACCTATTTCATCCGCTACCGATGGCCGAAAAACACGCTGCGATTTGGGGTGTTGGGAGTGCTGTTGCACAACGTGGTGATCGTGCTGCTGCTGGCGCTGCTTTACGCTGTGGCGGGGCTTACTGGGGTCCTGGTCTGGTTGGGGTTTTCCTTTCTCGGGGGGATGATCGGGGTGTTTCTGGTCTATCTTCAGCACAATTTCGAAGACACCTATTGGGACCGGCGGCCGGACCTGAACCCCCAGATTGCCGCCTTGCAGGGGTCGTCCTGTCTTGATTTTGGCTGGTTTTTTGACTTTGCCGTTGCCAATATCACCCTGCACGACATTCATCATTACAACGCCCGCATTCCCAGTTACCGGTTGCGGCGCTGCCATCATAGTCTGCCGCCTGATATGGCGCCGCGACGGATCGGATTTCTTGAGGCGATCCGCGCCCTTGGCCTGAAGCTGTGGGACGAGGAACAGGAGCGTCTGGTGCCGTTTCCGGCGCGCGCAGAGAAGAAAATGGCACCGCTGCCAGAGCGTGGGCAAAAGGCATAACCGAACACGTAAGGAGCATTCATGACCCCCATTGCCAAATTGAACGGCGTCGGGCCTTCGCTGGCTGAGGTGTTGCAGGCCAACGGTTTGCCGTCGGTCGAGGCGGTGGCCGCCGCAAAGCCCGATACGCTGATGCAGATCCCGCGGATCGGTCGGCTGCGCGCGACCAAGCTGATCGCAGAGGCGCGCAAGGTTGCAGGCACCCCCAAGACCAGCATGGCGACGACGCAAGGCTCAGACGACACCCCGGTTGCCGCCAACGGCAGTGAGGCGCGTGCCACCAAGGAACAGCTCAGCTCGGCCCTTGCAGCGGCAGAGGCGGCACGTGTCGCCGCCGAAGCAAAGGCCGCAAAAGCCAAGGCCAAGGCCAAGAAGGCCGCGAAACAGGCCGAAACCCTCGCTGCGGAATTTGCAGCCGCCAAGGAGAAGGCCAAGGCCAAGGCCAAGAAAGTGAAAGCCAAGGCCAAGGCCGCGATCGAAAAGGAAAAGGCCAAAGCCAAGGCCATTCTGGACGCCAAGGCGAGCGAGCCTGCCAAGAAAAAGTCAGGCAGCAAGAAGGCCGCCAAACCGACAGGTGGCAAGGCCAGGAAAAAGGCCAAGAAATAAATGGATGAATGAAAAAACCGGCCCCTGATACAGGTGGCCGGTTTCATTTTCTTACAGGCGGTTGCGGCGTGGTCTTAAACCAGTTTGCCGTCCGCGCTCAGGGTCAGTTTGCCACCGAGATAAGGCGCCAGCGCCTCTGGCAGTTTGACAGAGCCGTCTTCCTGCTGGCCGTTTTCCAGCACCGCAATCAGGCAGCGGCCGACCGCAAGGCCGGAGCCGTTCAGCGTGTGCACGAACTCGGGCTTGCCGCCCTCTGCGGGTTTGAAACGCGCATTCATGCGGCGTGCCTGAAAATCACCGGTGGTGGAAACCGAAGAAATCTCGCGGTAGGTGTTCTGACCCGGCACCCATGCCTCGATGTCAAAGGTGCGGCGCGCGCCAAAGCCCATGTCGCCGGTGCACAGGATCACGGTGCGATAGGGGATGCCCAGTTTCTCCAAAAGCCCCTCGGCGCAGCGCAGCATCCGCTTTTGTTCGTCGTCGGACTGGCTGGGGTGCACGATAGAGACCATCTCTACCTTTTCGAACTGGTGCTGGCGCAGCATGCCGGACGTGTCCTTGCCCGCGCTGCCCGCTTCTGAGCGGAAGCAGAGCGTATGGGCTGTCATGCGGATCGGCAGGGCCGCCTCGTCCAGCGTGTCGCCCGCGACGGAATAGGTCAGCGGCACCTCGGATGTCGGCACCAGCCACCAGCCATTGGTGGTCTGATAGCTGTCATCGCCGAATTTCGGCAGCTTGTCGGTGCCATACATCGCCTCGTCACGCACCAGAACGGGAGAGTTTACCTCCATCAGGTCGTTCTCGTCGACGTGGGTGTCGATCATGAACTGGGCCAGCGCGCGGTGGATGCGCGCCACTGCGCCCTTGAGCACGACAAAACGCGAGCCAGAGATCTTGGCCGCAGTTTCAAAGTCCATCGCCGCTGCAACGCCCGCGATCTCAAAGTGTTCCTTGGGCGCAAAGGTGAATTCGGGCAGGGTGCCCCATTTGTTCACCTCGACATTGTCGTCCTCATCGGCGCCTTCGGGCACGTCTTCCGCCGGGTTGTTGGGGATGCGCGCCAGCATGTCGGTCAGCTTGGCGTCCAGCTCCTTGGCCTCGGTCTGCATTGCGGCAACTTCGGCTTTTTTCTCGGCCACGGCTGCGCGCAGGCGTTCGAACTCTTCGTTGTCGCCCTTGGCCTTGGCCGCGCCGATGGCTTTGGCCGCCTTGTTCTGCTCGGCCTGTGCCTCTTCGGCGGCCTGGATCTTGGCGCGCCGCGCTTCGTCCAGCGCGAGCACGTCAGACGACAAAGCAGACTCTCCACGGCGGGCCAGGGCGGCGTCAAACGCAGCCGGGTTTTCGCGGATTGCACGGATGTCATGCATGGGTCTGCTCCTATCAAGCGGTTTTGAATCAGTGCCGCCAGCATATGCCGGAAGGGTGAAGAAAGGGGAAGGGGGCGCAGACGTTTGCCGCAAGGGTGTTGTGGGATGGCACGTTATGGGGCGGGGGGAGTTTGAGGTTATTGGTTGGCCACTGCCATTTGGTACTGGTCTTCATCCAAGTGTGCGCCTTGTTCGTACGCTTCGCGCAGGACGGATGCGCTCAATCCTTGGGCTGCTTGCAATTTGGCGTCGGCCCAAGACACTTCGAAGATGACTGCATTTGTAAACCTGGCCTCGGTCAAACGTGACCAGCTGAGATCGGTTCCGACAAAGATCGCCCGTGAAAGGTCGCTCCTACTCAACATTGCGTACTGGAGTTGTGCGCCAATAAAGTCAGCCCCAGAAAAATCGAGTTTGGCCAGTCGCATTCTCTGTAAGTTGGCTTTCCGCAAATCAATATGGACCTCGTCTGGTTCTACTCCTTGAATGCTCTTCATCCTACCAAGGGTCTGGACCGCATTTTCCATGTCGGAGCGCTGGACAGTCAGCGCAAGGCCCCATGCCTTAAGCTCTTCATGTGGTTTATTATCCGGGGCGACCTCGGGGGGATGCTCCCGAGATAACTCTCTTACATAAACGCTCAACAGCCGCGACACTCTGGCCGCGGTATCTGGCCGTTCACTCACCAAGCCTTCCAGTCGGTCGATAGCCGCGTTTCGGCGAGTGATGTCGTCTTCCCAAATGTTTTGCGTGCCGTCCCAGCGCTGGCGCATAGCGTGAAGGTCTTCGGTGGCGGCGTTGATCTCGTCGTTAAACAGAGATTTTTCTGTCGTTTCACTCGCATCCCGCGTGAGTTTGACCTTGATGAGGGTCAGCGGGAAAGCGATGACCGCGCCAGTGGTTGCCGTGATTGCCGTGAGACGAACAAGGGCGAAACGTCCGCTGTTGCTCATGTCGCTGGCAGTAGACTTCCAATGAACGCCTTGGATAATCTCCCAAATCACCGAGAGCAGGCCAACCACCAATAACCCGAACACTATGGCCCAGAGCGCAGCGCCGATGAGCAAGACCGGGGCCCATATGGCATCCAGTCCCAGTTTGGACTGTAGATATGCTATTGGTTTGGCTTCGTTTGACGACAAGACAATGAGCGGGAAGACGACAAAAACGGCGAGGCCAAACAGGGCAAGAACCGGCAAATGGCCGGGGTCTGAAATGTTGATCATGGCTACAATCTGGTTCTGAAAATCAATACCCGCACCCTCTCATTGCCCCCTTATCGGGTCAACTGCGTTTGCGGTATCGGTTCTGGCCGCCTTAGCCTTGCAAGTGGTGGGCGCAGCGCATAGGTTCAGCGGCAAAAATCCGGGCGTGACAAGCGCCTGTCTCACAGAAGGAATATCCCATGGAAGGTGGCGCAATCGCCCAATTTCTCCCGCTCATTCTGATCTTCGGGATCATGTACTTCCTGCTGATCCGTCCGCAGCAGAAGAAGATGAAAGAACATCAGAACATGGTGGCCGCGCTGCGTCGTGGTGATCAGGTCGTGACCCAGGGTGGCGTCATCGGCAAGGTCTCCAAGGTCAAGGACGATGGCGAGCTGGAAGTTGAGATCGCTGAAGGCGTGAAAATCCGCGTGGTCAAATCCACCATCGCACAGGTTCTGAGCAAAACCGAACCGGCAGACTAAGCGTTCCCGCTTAACCAATTGAAAAGGCAGGGCAATGCTGCAAATTGATCTCTGGAAGCGGGTCCTCATCTGGCTGGTCTGTGTGACCGGCCTTTTGCTTGCCCTGCCGAACGCGTTTTATACGCGCGTCGAGCAGGCCAATGACGCCGCCGCCGAAATTACGCTGCGGGGGGAAACCCCCGAACGGCTGGAGGTGGCGGGTCAGTGGCCGTCGTTCCTGCCGTCCAATCTCGTCAATCTTGGTCTGGACTTGCGCGGTGGTGCGCATCTTCTTGCCGAGGTGAAGGTCGAGGATGTTTATGCCGCGCGCATGGATGCGCTGTGGCCTGAGGTCCGGGACGCGCTGCGCCCGGAACGTGCTGAGGTCGGCACCTTCCGTCGCCAGCCCGCGCCGGAGGGGCAGATTCGTCTCAAGATCTCCAATCCCGATGGCATGACCCGTGCGCTGGAAGTGGTGCGCGGTCTCGCCAATCCGATCACCAGCCTGACCGGTGCAGGCGCCAGCGACATCACCGTGAGCGGTGCGGGTGATATCCTCACCATCGAGCTGAGCGAAGCGGAAAAGCTGGCATCTGATGATCGCACTGTGCGCCAGGCGCTGGAAATCGTGCGTCGCCGGATCGACGAGGTGGGCACGCGTGAGCCGACCATCCAACGTCAGGGCACCGATCGGATCCTGATCCAGGTGCCGGGCATCGGGTCCGCATCAGAGCTGAAGGCCATTATCGGAACCACCGCTCAGCTGACCTTTAACCCGGTTGTGGGCCGTGGCAGCGATGCCGACGCCAACCCGGGTGTTGGCAACAAGGTGATCCCGTCGCTGGATGAAAGCGGCATCTACTACACCGTCGAGGCCGCCCCGGTGGTCACCGGCGAGGAACTGGTGGATGCCCAGCCCTCGTTCGACCAGAACGGCCGCCCGGCGGTCAGCTTCCGCTTCAACACCACGGGCGCGCGCAAGTTCGGCGACTACACGGCGGAAAACATCGGCTCTCCCTTTGCGATTGTGCTGGATGAGGAGGTGGTCTCTGCCCCGGTCATCCAGGCCCATATCGCAGGTGGCTCCGGCATTATCACCGGTAATTTCACCATCGAGGAAAGCACCAATATGGCGATCCTGCTGCGTGCAGGTGCCTTGCCTGCGGGGCTGGAGTTCCTGGAAGAGCGCACCATTGGCCCGGAACTGGGTCAGGACAGCATTGATGCAGGCAAGGTCGCAACCGTTGTGGCCTTTGTCGGGGTGCTGGTCTTCATGGCGCTGAGCTATGGTCTGTTTGGTGTCTTTGCCAATATCGCGCTGATCCTGAACATCGGTCTGATCTTTGGCGCGCTGAGCCTGATTGGCGCAACGCTGACGCTGCCGGGCATTGCGGGCATCGTTCTGACGGTGGGTATGGCGGTGGACGCCAACGTGCTGATCTTTGAACGGATCCGCGAAGAGCTGAAGGCCGGTCGTGGCCCCGCACGGGCCATTGATGAAGGCTACTCCAAGGCGCTGAGCGCCATTCTTGACGCCAACATTACCACCTTCATCACGGCGGTGATCCTGTTTGCGATGGGCTCTGGCCCGGTGCGGGGCTTTGCGATCACGCTGGGTCTGGGGATCATGACGTCGGTGTTCACTGCGATCTTTGTGACGCGGGTGATCATCGTCATGTGGTTTGAACGGCGCCGTCCGAAAACGATCGAGGTTTGATATGCGGTTGAAACTCATTCCCGAAAGCACCTCGTTTGATTTCTTCAAGCGCTGGAAGCTGTGGCTCGGCATTTCGGCCGTGATGATCATCGTCGGTTTTGCCTCCTTTGCGTTGCAGGGGCTGAACTACGGGATCGACTTCCGTGGCGGCACGACCATCCGCACCGAAAGCACGACCGCAATCGACGTCGGTGCATACCGTGACGCGCTGCAGCCGCTTGAGCTGGGTGATGTCTCTATCAGCGAGGTGTTCGATCCGACCTTTGAGGAGGATCAGCACGTCGCCATGGTGCGCATTCAGGCGCAGGACGACGGCGAGGCGATCTCTGGCGAGCAGATCGAAGAGATCAACAGGGCGCTTGATACGGTTGCGCCGGGCATCAAATTTGTCTCGGTCGAATCCGTCGGCCCCAAGGTTTCAGGCGAGCTGGTGCAGACCGCGGTCATCGCTGTTGCCCTCGCGATTGGCGCGGTTCTGATTTACATCTGGCTGCGCTTTGAATGGCAGTTCGCGCTGGGGGCTGTTGCGGCGCTGGTACATGACGTGGTGCTGACGATTGGGGTGTTCTCGGAACTTCAGATCAAATTCGACCTCGCCATCATCGCGGCGCTGCTGACGATTGTTGGCTACTCGCTAAACGATACGGTGGTGGTTTTCGACCGGGTTCGTGAAAACCTCCGCCGCTATAAGAAAAAGCCGCTGGCCGAAGTGTTGAACATTTCGATCAACGAAACCCTGAGCCGGACAATGATGACCTCTGTCACCACATTGCTGGCGCTGGTGTCGCTGTATGTTCTGGGCGGTGACGTGATCCGTGGCTTTGTCTTTGCGATGATCTGGGGTGTTATCATCGGCACCTATTCATCCATTTTCGTGGCCTCGACCATCCTGTTGTGGCTGGGCGTAAAGCGCGACTGGACCAAGCCGACCAATACCACCGGCAACCAGTTCGCCAATATCGACGCCTGATTTCCGAAGGCTCGACCAGACCAACACCAAAGAGGCCGTGGCACTGCTGCGGCCTCTTTTCTGTTCGGGGGGCTATTTTGTCGGCCTGCTGCCCGTGGTAAGGAGCAGGCCAACGTCTGATCTGCCTTGCCAAGGGCAGGGCGCGCGACATGTCAGGGGCAGGACCAGATCCTGAGCAAACAGAGGACACAGCCATGCGATTGAACGAAGTCTCCTTCACCGATGCCTTGCCTGTCGATGGCTATGGGGCGGGGTTCTTTCGGGTGGGCGGTGAGGTCCATCAGGGCAACATCCTGACCGGCACTGATGGCACGCGGGCCTGGGGCGGTTATGATGATCGCGCACCTCTCCTGGCGCTTGGCGGGGAAATTGACGTGCTCTTTATCGGCACTGGCGCCGAGGTTGCCCATATCCCGGCCGATTTGCGTCAGGCACTGGAGGGTGCGGGGATCGGTGTTGAAATCATGAACTCTCCCGCTGCCTGCCGGACCTACAATGTCCTCTTGTCCGAAGGACGCCGGATTGCGCTGGCGGCCCTGGCGGTCTGAGCCCGGTCAAGGACCATTGGGTGCACGCCGGGACAAAAGGTTGATCTGGCGCAAAGAAATCGCTGCATCAATCGGGTTTTTGGCGCAGGATAAAAGCGGCAGGCGCAAGGAACGAGCATGAAAATCGCAGGGTTGAGCATTGCGCGGGGCGGGGCCCCGGTGCTGGAAGGGGTGAGCTTTGAGCTGACACCGGGCCGGGCGCTGATCCTGCGGGGGCCGAATGGCTGCGGCAAGACCACGCTTTTGCGGACCATTGCGGGGCTGCAACCACCTCTCGCGGGGACGATCACCGGCGCGGAGGAGGACATCGCCTATGCAGCGCATTCCGACGGGATCAAGCTGACGCTGACTGTTGGCGAAAACCTGACCTTCTGGGCCGAGATTTTTGCCGCAGGAAGCATTGAACCTGCGCTGGATGCCTTTGATCTGCGTGGCCTGCTGGATCGGCCGGCAGGTGCATTGTCAGCGGGACAGAAACGGCGGCTTGGGCTTGCGCGCCTCTTGGTCACTGGGCGGCGCTACTGGATCCTGGACGAGCCGACCGTCAGCCTTGACCGGGCGTCCGTGCAGCAGTTCGCCGGGGTGGTAGAGCGCCATCTTGCAGATGGTGGTGCGGCCCTGATCGCAACCCATATTGATCTTGGCCTTGAGGGCGAGACGCTGGATGTCAGCCAGTTCAAGGCGAAGCTGCCGGATCTGGAAGAGTTTGACGAGGCATTCCTATGAAGGCGCTGTTGCTGCGCGATCTGAAGCTGGCGTTGCGAGCCGGTGGCGGGTTTGGCCTTGGCCTTGCGTTTTTTCTGATTGTCACGGTTCTGGTGCCATTTTCCGTGGGCCCGCAGTCTGAACTGCTGGCGCGGATTGCCCCCGGTGTTCTGTGGCTTGGCGCGCTGCTGGCGTGTCTTTTGTCGCTTGACCGTCTGCTCGCACTGGACTGGGAGGACGGGACGCTTGATCTGATGGCGACCTCGCCCCTGCCGCTGGAAGCGGTGGTCACGATCAAGGCTCTGGCGCATTGGATCACCACCTCGTTGCCACTTGTTCTGGCGGCGCCCGTCTTGGGGATTTTGCTGAACCTGCCAACCGCGGGGTTTCAGTGGCTGGTGGTTTCACTGCTGCTCGGCACCCCTGCGCTGTCGGTGATCGGCACCTTTGGTGCGGCGCTGACGGTTGGGCTCAAGCGGGGTGGACTGCTGCTGTCGCTGCTGGTGCTGCCGCTTTACGTGCCGACCCTGATTTTCGGCGCCGAAGCGGCGCGGCGTGGGGCTGATGGCATGTCCGTTGAAACGCCCCTTTTGATGCTGGCCGGTATCTCGGCCGCGACCCTTGCCTTGCTGCCCTTTGCAAGCGCTGCCGTCCTGCGCGTCAATTTGCGCTAGGGTGACTGAATTGAGATCTCTCCAAGCAAGAGCTAAATAGCCAACATGTCGATCTGGGAATACGCCAATCCAAAGAAGTTCCTCACCACCTCAGAACGGGTGCTGCCTGTGCTTTGGGTGTTGGCAGGGGTGTTGTGTGCCGTCGGATTGATCTGGGGGTTCTTTTTCACGCCCGATGATTACCGGCAGGGGGCATCGGTCAAGATCATGTTCGTGCATGTGCCGGCCGCGTTTATTGCGATCAACGCCTGGTTCATGATGTTGGTGGCCTCGTTGATCTGGGTCATCCGACGCCATCACGTCAGCGCATTGGCCGCCAAGGCTGCGGCACCTGTTGGTGTTGTCATGACATTGATCGCCCTCATTACCGGGGCGCTTTGGGGGCATCAGATCTGGGGCACCTGGTGGG
This sequence comes from Phaeobacter italicus, assembly GCF_001258055.1. Taxonomy (GTDB): domain Bacteria; phylum Pseudomonadota; class Alphaproteobacteria; order Rhodobacterales; family Rhodobacteraceae; genus Phaeobacter; species Phaeobacter italicus. The sequence continues at coordinate 40,129 of NZ_CVRM01000005.1, forward strand.
TGTGGGATCCGCGGCTGACCTCATTCCTGGTGCTGTTTCTGTTTTATCTTGGCTATATCGCCCTGTGGTCTGCGATCGAGGATCCGGACACTGCGGCTGATCTGACATCGATCCTTTGCCTTGTCGGGTCGGTTTTCGCTGTGCTCAGCCGCTATGCGGTGCTGTTTTGGAACCAGGGTTTGCATCAGGGGGCGTCTCTCAGCCTCGACAAGGAAGAGAACGTCGCAGATGCCTTTTCCAACCCGCTTTATGTCTGCATGGCCGGGTTTGGTTTTCTGTTTCTTGTTCTGGTCCTCTACCGCACCGGAACCGAAATTCGGGCCCGCCGTATCCGGGCCCTCATGATGCGTGAAAGGATGGATGCCTGATGCCTGATCTTGGAAAATACGCGTTTGATGTTCTGGCCTCTTATGGCGCGTCGCTGCTGTTGCTGGGGGGGCTCTTGGCCCTGACGCTGGGCAGGGGCGCAAAGGTCCGTCAGGACATGCACAAGATGGAACAGCGGAGCAAATCCCGTGGCTAAGATCTCTCCCGTTATGGCGTTGCCGATCTTGGTGTTCGGCAGTTTTGTTGCACTTGCCTATACCGGCATGTTCCGCGACGACCCCGAAAGCCTGCCCTCTGCCCGAGAGGGGCAGTCTGCACCGCCTGTGGTGATGACACCCTTTGCAGATGATCCGGGCTTTGACGATGCGACCCTGCGCGATGGCGATGTCAAACTGGTCAACTTCTGGGCCAGCTGGTGCGGACCCTGCCGGGTCGAACACCCAAGCCTGGATGCCTTGTCCAAAGAGGGGCTCGCGATCTACGGGGTGAACTACAAGGATCAGGAAGACAACGCGGTTGGGTTCCTCGAAGAACTGGGCAACCCCTATCGTGCCGTCGGGCGGGATGAGCAGGGCCGCATGGCGCTGGACTGGGGCGTCTACGGCGTGCCTGAAACCTATGTGGTCGACGGAGAGGGCACCATCATCCTGCGCTTTGCTGGGCCGATCACCCAGCGCGTGATCGACAGCACCATTCGCCCGGCGCTGGACCGCGCGGCTGGCACGGCTGGCGACGCAGGGTCCTGATCGCGCCCCAATGCCCCCCGCTTGCAAAACGGCGCGCCTGACCCAGGTTGGGCGCGTTTTGTCGTTTCGGGCTTAGACCAGCACGGAGTAGGTGCGAAAAACCTGCTCTTCTTCGATGTAGTCGTTGATTTGCATGAAATCACCGCGTTCAGCTCGCCAGGTCAAATAGGCCTCAAGCGCCTCTGAACTGTCCCAGACCTGAAAAATCACCAGCTCCTTGCGGTCCTGGCTATCCAGAAAACGCGCAGTCAAACAGCCGGGAAAATCCTGTGTTTTGCGGATCATCCCTTTCAGCATGCTGATGAGGGCCTCGCGCGTTTCTCGGATGGGTTTTATGGTAACGATGATCGCTTCTTGCACTGTGCTCTCTCGCTGGGGCTCACTGTTGGTCTTGCACCACATCCTGCACCGGGATCTGGCTTGCCCATTTTTTGGGCATGTTTGTTTTAGCGTGCACCCCTTAACGGAATGCATCTTTTAATTGTTTTTCCAGCGACTTACATCGCTAAACATGATAATTTGGTACATCTTTTGTTAACCATTCCAGCCGTTTGGTCAAAAGAAAAAGGGCCCCTGCAGGCAGGAACCCTTTGATTGTGGCGGCGGGGGCCGCGCGGGTTTTGAGCTGGCCTAGGCCTTGGCGAGTTTGCGCAGCACGTAGTGCAGGACACCACCGTTCTCGATGTATTCGATCTCCGGCGCGGTATCGATGCGGCACTTCAGGGTGATCGTCTTCTTGGTGCCATCGGCGTATGTGATGTCACAGTCAACCTCTTGCTGCGGACGGACAGTTTCCAGGCCCTTGATGTCAACAACCTCGTCGCCTGTCAGCTTCAGCGATTTGCGGGTGTCGCCGCCTGTGAACTCAAACGGAATGACGCCCATGCCAACGAGGTTGGAGCGGTGAATGCGCTCAAAGCTCTCGGCGATCACGGCTTTCACCCCCAAGAGCGCTGTGCCCTTGGCCGCCCAGTCACGCGATGACCCGGCGCCGTATTGCTCGCCACCAAAGACCACCAGCGGCGTCCCGGCCTCCTGATAGGCCATCGAGGCGTCAAAAACCGAGGTCTGATTGCCATCAGGCCCTTTGGTATAGCCGCCCTCGACCCCATCCAGCATTTCGTTCTTGATGCGGATATTGGCGAATGTCCCACGCATCATGATTTCGTGGTTGCCCCGGCGGGAGCCGTATGAGTTGAACTCGCGCGGTTGCACCTGACGATCCAAGAGATACTGACCCGCAGGCGTGGTGGTGGCAAAAGATCCGGCGGGGGAAATGTGGTCGGTTGTGACCATATCGCCCAGGATCAAAAGCGGCTTGGCCCCTTCGATCGAGGCAATGGACCCCGGTTCTGGCCCCATGTCCTGGAAATAAGGCGGGTTCTGGATATAGGTCGATGCCGATGGCCAGTCATAGGTCTCCTGATCGGGGACAGACACGCCCTGCCATTTCTCGTCGCCTTTGAACACATCGGCATATTTGCTGCGGAAGGCTTCGCGGGTCACGGTCTCTTCGACCAGATCTGCGATCTCCTTCTGGCTTGGCCAGATATCGCGGAGGAACACGTCGTTGCCATTTTGGTCCTGTCCCAAGGGATCGTTGACCAGATCGACATTCATGTCACCCGCCAAGGCATAGGCCACAACCAGCGGCGGGGAGGCGAGGTAGTTTGCCCGCACATCCGGGGAAATCCGCCCCTCAAAGTTGCGGTTGCCCGACAGGACGGAGGTCGCCACCAGATCACCGTCGGCAATCGCCTCCGAGAGCTCTTGCTGGATGGGGCCGGAATTGCCGATACAGGTGGTGCAGCCATACCCCACGAGGTTGAAGCCGATCGCATCCAGATGTTCCTGAAGGCCCGCCGCCTGCAGATATTCTGTCACAACCTGCGACCCCGGCGCGAGAGAGGTCTTGACCCAGGGTTTGCGGGTCAGCCCCAGTTCGTGGGCTTTCTTGGCGACCAGACCGGCACCAATCATAACGTAGGGGTTTGATGTATTGGTGCAGGAGGTGATGGAGGCAATTACGACCGAGCCATCGCGCAGCTCATAATCCTCGCCCTTGACGGGGTGGGATTTGCGCGGGTCAGCCGCTGCGACAGGGGCGGGGCCCTCATCTGCCATTGCCTCGGCTTCTGCGTCGGTTTCAATGCCGCGATACTCGCTCACGACATCGAAAAACGCGCTCGCGGCCTGATCAAGCGGCGTATAGTCCTGCGGACGTTTCGGGCCGGAAATCGCAGGTACGATTGTGCCCATGTCCAGCGAGAGCGTATCGGTGTAGATCGGCGCATAATCAGCGTCGCGCCAGAACCCGTTTTCCTTGGCATAGGTTTCGACGAGAGCAATGCGATCCTTGTCGCGCCCGGTGTTGCGCAGGTAGCGCAGGGTTTCCTCGTCAATCGGGAAAAATCCGCAAGTGGCGCCATACTCAGGCGCCATGTTGGCAATGGTGGCGCGGTCCGCCAGCGGCAGGCGGTCAAGCCCGACGCCGTAGAATTCCACGAACTTGCCCACGACGCCCTTGGCGCGCAGCATCTCCACTACCTTCAAAACCAGGTCGGTGCCGGTGGTGCCTTCGACCATCTCGCCTGTCAGCTCAAAACCGATCACCTCTGGGATCAGCATGGAAATCGGCTGTCCAAGCATCGCGGCCTCGGCCTCGATCCCGCCGACGCCCCAGCCCAGAACCGCGGCGCCGTTGACCATTGTGGTGTGGCTGTCCGTGCCAACCAGCGTGTCGGGGTAGGCGACTTCTTCGCCGTTCTGGTCGGTGTCGGTCCAGACCGTCTGCGCCAGATATTCCAGGTTCACCTGGTGGCAGATACCTGTGCCCGGCGGCACCACGCGGAAATTGTTGAACGCGGTCTGCCCCCATTTCAGGAAGGTGTATCGTTCCATGTTGCGTTCGTATTCACGGTCAACATTCATCTGGAACGCGCGCGGGTTGCCGAATTCGTCAATCATGACAGAGTGATCAATCACCAGATCAACCGGCACAAGCGGGTTGATCTTGTTGGCATCGCCCCCCAGCGCCTTGATCCCGTCGCGCATTGCAGCGAGATCGACAACAGCAGGGACGCCGGTGAAATCCTGCATCAACACACGGGCCGGGCGATAGGCAATTTCACGGGTGCTTTTGCCGCCGTCTTCGGCCCATTTGGCAAAGGCCTTGATGTCGTCCGTTGAGACGGAAAATCCACCGTCCTCGAACCGCAACATGTTTTCCAGCACCACTTTCAACGCGGCAGGCAATTTGGAAAAATCGCCCAAACCGGCCTCTGTGGCGGCGGCGATGGAGTAATAGGAAACCGATTTACCGCCGGATGACAGCGTGCGGCGGGTTTTGGCTGTGTCCTGACCAACTGAAATGGGCATGGGGGCCTCCGTTGAAATGTCAATTAAAGGAACTCGCTACACCGTATTTGTGGCACAACGCGGCCAGTTCAATAGTTGTTCCGGTGTTTTTTGCATGCAATGGTATACCGCGCTGCGTTCTGCATGGTCCGGCGAATGACTGGGGCCTCTACAAGCGGGGCGGCGGGCTTGCTCGCGCCGATCTCAAGAATGATTGATTGGTCATTTCACCGTAGCGGCCTTAGATCCAAAGACCTGGTAAAAAGGTTAAGGTGCAATGAAAACGCTCACGACACTACTTGCTGCTGCATGGATGGCGTTGCCGCTGGGGGCAAGCGCACAATCGGCCGGGTCTTCATCCGATCTGGTGGTGGTAGAGTTGTTCACGTCGCAGGGGTGTTCATCTTGCCCACCTGCCGATGCGTTGCTGCATCAGCTGACCGCCAGAGACGACGTGCTACCGCTCGCGCTGCATGTTGATTACTGGGATTACATCGGCTGGAAGGACCAGTTCGCCAGCCCCGCCCATACGCTGCGCCAAAAGGGCTATGCCCAGATTGGTGGGCGGCAGATGGTTTATACGCCGCAGATGATCATCAACGGTCAGGATGATGTGGTGGGTGCAAACGCCATGAAGCTGGGCGAGGTGATTGCCGAACACAAGATGCGGCCGAACGCGGTTGCAATCACGGTGGACGGAACATCAAGCGGCGCGGGAGACATATCGGTTCAGCTGCGCCGGGCAGATACCGGTCCGGTCCTGAACGGCCCGATTTCAGTGCAACTTGTTCGCTTTACGCCAGAACGTACGGTCGACATCACCCGCGGTGAGCTGGCCGGGCGGAGCTTGTCTTATGCCAATGTCGTCGAAACCCTGCAGCCGGTTGCGCAATGGGATGGCTCTGCGGAGCTGACCGTTAGCGTCAACCTTCCGGATGCGCTGCCTGCTGCGATCCTGGTGCAGCGGGCGCCTTTTGGCGAGATCTTGGGGGCAGCCCGCCTGAATTGACGGGGGCTTAGTCCTCGGTGGTGCTGCCGGTCGGATTTGCGTCCGGGTTGTATGGCTTCCAGCGCCGGTGCACCCAGAACCACTGTCCCATATGCTGGCGTACCAGATCTTCCAGCTGTTTACTGACAGTTGTTGTCATGGTGATCGGGTCGGTCGGCGGGATTTCATCCTGAATGATGATTTCGAAGTCCAGCCCGTTTGGTTGACGAATGGCGTAAACAGGGATCATCGCCGCCTTGTATTTCAGCGCCAGTTCAGCAGGCACAACCGAGGTGACGGCAGGTTCGCCAAAGAAATCGATGTTCTTGCCACCATGTGCGTGAAGATCGGCAACAATTGCAATAATTCCACCTTTCTTGAGGTGGCGCACCATTTCCATCATCCCGCGCTTGCCCTGTTCGAACATTGGCTTGCCGGTTTTTTCGATGGCGCGAACGTAGTGCTCATTGAAAAAGGGGTTGGCCATCCGTCGATAAAGCGCCCCCATTTCAAAGCCGCGGTGAATGAGGTTTGCGCGCGCAGCGTCGTAGTTGCCGAAATGACCCGTCACAAGAATGACGGGCCGGCCCTCTGCGCGGGCCTGTTCCAGCGCTGCGAGGCCTGGCCCCGTCACCGGAGCCTGCCAGGCGCGTTCCAGAAATGGAGCCCCCGCATAAAGCTCGGCCACAACGCGGCCGATGTTGTCGCTTACCTCATGGCACAGACGGGTGACGTCCTGCTGCGGGAGATCCGGACAGACCAGCGCGAGATTGTTGCGGATGCGTTTGTGAAACCCAACCAGCGGCGCCGCCTTGCGCAGAACCCAGCCCATCGCGGGGATGCGCCAACGGTAGGGCACCAGCCCCAACCCGCCAATGATGCCCCTCAAAACAAGGTTGGAGGCAAAATACCCGGCGCGACTGCCAAGGGACAGTGTGGATGGATCAACTGGCATGTGCGAAGGGCCTGACTGGTGTCAACAAAAGGATCAGACCCTTAGCATATCCTCCCGGTCAGCGGGGTACAAGGCAGGCGGGCGTGACGGCGCCGACCTTGCCTTTGCCTGTTGGTAGGCATCCGGATTGGCAGGTGCTTTATCGAAAGATCGCAGGCGGTTGCCATGCGAAGTTAATCTAAAGCGGCGGGCGTTTCAGATCATTCATCTTCGTCGTCTTCTGTCGAACGCAGCTCGATTTCGCCAGCCACAACCATCTCGCGCAAGGCGTTGACGATTGTGCTCATGGCGTTTTCGCCTACGCTGCGCTTGACCTTGCCCAATTCTCCGACTTCTTCGCGGATATTGGCGGCCATGCGGCTCGACATGTTGGCGAGCATGAATTCGCTGGATTCCACATCCTCTTCGTCGGTGGCAAAGGCCATTGCGGTTACCAGATCCTGCTGGGCCACAACGCGCGCGATTTTCGGAACGTCCACCGGGCTGACCCGTTTGGCGATCAGCGCATAGGTAAAGAGCGACTTGCGGACGTCGACGGCAAATTCTTCGTCTTCCTCGTCAAGCGCGGTCAGCACCTCTTCGCGTTTTGCGGCCGCTGCCTGGGTCAGGATGGCGCCCATTCGCTGACCGGGTGTTTCGTCAAAGGCGACTTCCGGACGCGCCTCGATCTGGGCGGCAAGGGACAGGCCAATGCGGTCCACGGTGTCGGGCGTCACCGCGCCTGTCTGGCTCACGGCGTAGGTGATACGGCGCGCAACGGGGCCGGGCAGGTGAACAAGCATCTGCGCGGCCTTGGCGGTGTCAAGTTTCGACAACAGCACAGCCGCCACCTCGGTGCTTTCAGCTTCGGCCAGCTCAGCGAGATCTTCGGGCGGCAGAGAGCGCAGCCGCTCCCACGGGTCGCCAAACTGGCGCACACCAGCCTCCTTGCGCAGGCGGCTGTGTGTCTGGCGGCTGATTTTCCCTTCCATCGCGCTGAGCGCGCCGGCCAGACCGTTTGGAAAGGACAGCCCGACATTATCCAGCATCTCGGCAAATTCACCAGCGACCGCATGCAGGGTTTCGCGATCAATCAGCCCCATCCGGCCCATCTGCTGGGTCAGTTCGATCTGGAGATCGTCGGGGAGAGATTCAAGCGGGATATCAGCGCCTTCGTTCAGGAGCAGGCGCACGACGATTGCGGCCTTCGCCTTGCCGCTGAGGTTGGATTTGGCAGGAGCGGGTGCTGCGCCCATTGCGGGCATGTCCAGCGCACCGTCGCCCATACCGCCGCCAAAATCCATTCCGCCCATCGGGGCAGGCGCGGCGAAATCGCCAAGAGGGTCGGAGGGGTTCGCCATGGGAAGCGCCAAAGCGTTGTCATTCTGCATTTATCAGCCCTAGCCAAAAAGATTCTCTTTCTGTTGCTCCACCCTAGGCTGCGAGCCGTAAATAAATGCTGAAAATCAGTAGCTTTTTGTCTGCCCATCCTGCAGCGCATCGCGCAGCGATACCTCGGCCCAGGTGCCGGTGCCGCCGTGCGCGCGAATGGCCTTCCATTGTGCGAGGGCAAGCCCGTATTTTCCCTGCGAAACAAAGCCTTGCCCCATGTAGGAACGGGCCAGATGGTTGCCGGGATCCTGGGCAATGGCGCGGGTGTAATAGGCCTCTGCCAGGTCCTGGTTGCCAAGCTTACGATGGGTAAAGCCCCAATAGGTCAACACCCGTCCGTCATCTTGATCAGGCATCATCGCAAGTACCTCCTGCGCATCTGTGATCCTGCCTGCATAGGCCAGTTCGCGCAGCGTCTGATAAAGCCCATCGGCATCAAGCGAAGAGTTCTTGATCTTCACGCAGCGCTTCTTTTGCTCGTCCCAGATCCGCCCGGTCTTGCACTCTTTCGTGGTTTCAGTCGGCTGTGGCGGAGAGCTATCGCCACCCCCCGCTGCAAAGCTGGCCGTTGCCATGACCAGAACAGGAAGGGCAAGACATGCGCCGTGCAGGGCGGTTTTGGCGGGGCTGGACAGGGCGGTCATAAAATCGGGCATGAGGTGTCGCGATCCTTTTTGAACTCGCGCCAGCGGGTCCGGCGCACATCGAAGAGAATAGTACGAAATCTGCCGCGGCCTTATAAAATCAAAGTGAAGCCTTGCGACTGGATGGATTTCAAAGATCGTATCCGAAGCACAACAGCGTCTGCGGTAATGAAAAGGGCCGCTGTCCCAATGTACAGCGGCCCGGATCAGGTTTTGCAGGTAAGTGGCTGAAATTATTCTCCAAACACCCGGCGGAAAATTGTGTCGACGTGCTTGATGTGATAGCCCATGTCGAATTTTTCGTTGATCGCCTCTTCGCCCAGGGCTGCGACAACGTCCGCATCTGCCAGCAGAAGTTCGCGGAAATCTACACGGTCTTCCCAGACTTTCAGGGCGTTGCGCTGAACCATGGAATAGGCGTCTTCGCGGCTCACACCGGCTTGTGTCAGCGCCAGCAACACGCGCTGGGACATCACGAGGCCGGGGAATTTGTTCATGTTGTCCAGCATGTTTTCCGGGAACACCAGCATCTTGTCGATGACGCCCGCCAGACGGTGCAGGGCGAAATCAAGGGTCACGGTCGCATCCGGACCGATGCCGCGTTCAACAGAAGAGTGCGAGATGTCACGCTCGTGCCAGAGGGCGACGTTTTCCATGGCCGGGATCACGGTCATGCGCACCAGACGCGCAAGGCCTGTCAGGTTTTCGGTCAGAACCGGGTTCTTCTTGTGCGGCATCGCCGAAGAGCCCTTTTGCCCCATGGAGAAGAATTCCGCGCCTTCCAGCACCTCGGTGCGCTGCATGTGGCGGATCTCAACAGCGACGTTTTCGATGGAGGAGGCGATAACGCCCAAAGTCGCAAAGAACATGGCGTGACGGTCACGCGGGATCACCTGGGTCGAGATCGGTTCGGGACGCAGGCCCAGCTGTTCGCAGACATGTTCCTCGACGCGGGGGTCGATGTTGGCAAAGGTGCCGACAGCACCGGAAATCGCACCGGTTGCGACCTCGTCACGGGCGGCGAGCAGGCGCTGTTTGTTGCGGTCCATTTCGGCGTAGAAACGGGCAAAGGTCAGGCCCATGGTTGTGGGTTCTGCGTGAATGCCGTGGCTGCGGCCGACGCGCACGGTGTCTTTGTGCTCCAGCGCGCGCTTTTTCAGCGCCGCGAGCAATTTGTCCATGCCCTCAAGCAGGATGTCGGCAGAGCGCACCAGCTGCACATTGAGGCAGGTGTCCAGAACGTCGGAGGAGGTCATGCCCTGATGCACGAAACGCGCCTCTTCCGAGCCGACATGTTCTGCCAGGTGGGTCAGGAATGCGATGACATCATGCTTGGTGACGGCTTCGATTTCATCAATGCGGGCGACGTCAAATTCCACGTCCTTGGCTTTCCAGACGGCATCCGCGTTTTCGCGGGGAATGACGCCGAGGTTTGCCATGGCTTCGCAGGCGTGTGCCTCGATCTCGTACCAGATCTTGAACTTGGTCTCAGGGGACCAGTTGGCAACCATTTCAGGACGGGAATAGCGGGGGATCATGGGCAAAAGCACCTTTATGTGATTGGGCGGCAGATGCTTGGCCTCTTAGAGGAGGAGGGCCAGAACAGCAAGTCTGGGAGGTCAGTATGAGGCAGTTTGCCCGGATGATTGCGATATCAGGTGCTGTTTCGCCCGTTTCGGCGCAAGAGTGGCTGCGCTGTGGGCTGACTGTGGGCCGACCGTGGGCCGGAGTGGCACAGGGCGATGCCACCGTCGGCTGCAATCAACATCAGTAAGGTGCCATCCCCCACCTGCCGGTTCCGGTCGGTGCCGGTCTGCGGTGTGGCGGGGTGATGGCCACTTGTGCTGCGGGATCAGAATGGCAGCTCAGCCGGGTGTAGCTTGGCTTCCAGCGGTTCTTCCTGCGGGGTGTCATCCAACCGGGTCATGACTTTGGCGCCATGCTCCAGCGTGCGGTGAACCGGGCAGCGGTCCGCGATCTCCAGAAGACGCGCGCGCTGGTCGCTATCAAGCGGGCCGCTCAGGTAGATCACGCGGGTGAACTGATCGATTTTGGCGGGGCCTGAGGGCAGGGCGTCCTGTGCGTGAACCTTGTCATGGCAGACATCCACGCTGACGCTTTCCAACGGCCAGCCCTTGCGGCGGGCGTACATCCGTATGGTCATGGAGGGGCAGGCACCAAGACCAGCGGCGATAAACCCGTAGGGCGTCATGCCCTTGTTGGTCCCGCCGTAGGCCAGCGGTTCGTCGGCATAGGTGTGATGGCGGGGGCCGGATTGCACATCCTGCAGAAAACCGTTCGGATCGGCCTCGCTGACGCGCAACACCCCTTCGGGCGCACCGGGAGGCGGGGCAGGAGGGGACAGGTCGATATACCGCCCAGCCCAGGCCGCAATCACATCTGCCGCATATTCCGCATCCCGTGGCCGCGAAATCAGATGATCGGCATCGTCCAGGGTCACAAAACTCTTGGGGTGTTTGGCCGCCACAAAGATGTCGGCGGCATTGTCGATGCTGACCGTGGCATCCAGAGGCGCGTGCATCACCAAAAGCGCCGCGTCCAGTTCGCGGATCGCGGTGTTCAGCGCCTCGGCGCGGATATCATCGACAAACTGCTTGCGAATGGTAAAGGGACGGTCGGCAAGGCAGACCTCGGCCGCGCCATCGCTTTCGATCTGGCCAAGCGCGTCGGCAAACTGATGGGTCACATGTTCCGGATCGGACGGCGCACCCAGCGTGACGACCCCGCGCACAGATGGCAAACCAGCGCGGGCGCGCAAAACCGCAGCCCCGCCCAGAGAATGGCCGATCAGCAGAGAGGGCGCCATTCCGCGCTCCGCCAGATACTGACCCGCAGCCACGAGATCGGCGACATTGGAAGAGAAATTGGTATTGGAAAACTCTCCGTCCGAATGGCCCAGACCGGTGAAATCAAACCGCAGGACCGCAATCCCCATGGCAGCCAGGCGCGAGGAAATACGGCGCGCGGCGGGGATGTCCTTGGAACAGGTGAAGCAATGCGCAAACAGCGCAGTGGACAGGATCGGCCCATCCGGCAGATCAAGCCGAGCGGCCAGCTGATCGCCGGAGTGACCGGGGAAAGTGATGCGTTCAATGGGCATTTGGATGGCCTTTGCTGGAGGGTCTCCCTAAGGTGCGTCGGCAACGGGGGCAGCACAAGGCTATTGCCCGTCACGTCACGGGAAGGTGAGCGATGTTGACACAGAGGCCCCTCATGGAAGGGAATAATCCTGAAAGTTACGCGGGAATTGGGGCTTTTGTTCCAAGGACAGCGCGGGATCGTGACATGTGGGACCGTTTGGTTGCGTTTTGTGACAAGGAGCCCAAGGCGTTCGAGCGCGATCCTGCAACCAGCCATGTGACGGGATCTGCCTTTGTGCTGTCTGCTGACCGCGCATCGGTTCTGTTGACCCATCACCGCAAGCTGGATCGCTGGTTTCAGCTGGGCGGACATTGCGACGGCCTGGCCGATGCGCATTTCACCGCCTGGAAAGAAGCCTATGAGGAAAGCGGTCTCAGGCGGATACGGCCATTGTCTGATCGGGTGATTGACGTGGATATCCACGCCATTCCGCAAAACCCGCGCGAGGTTGGTCATTGGCACTATGATGTGCGCTACCTGTTTCAGGCCGAAGCGGGAGAGCCGCAAAGCAGTGCGGAATCAAAGGCTCTTGCCTGGGTGCCACTGAACCGGTTGTCTGATGTCACGGATTCAGAAGGCGTGCTGATTTTGCCGGAAAAGCTGGAGCAGTTTCTGAGCGATCATTGCTAGGCGGAGGCGCCTGGTGGCGCCACTGTCTGTCCCGGCCCCTCCTGCGGGGAGGGACCGGCCAGTTGTATCACGCCGCGCCGGTCAGCGCGGGATCAAAGGGATAGCTTGTCAGGTTTTCATAGCCGGTTTCGGTGATCAGCACCTGATCCTCGAGCTTGATGGAAAAATCGCCACCCTCGGGGGAAACAAGCGCCTCGACACAGAGCACCATTCCTGGCTCCAGCTCGTAGTCAAAAGCGCCTTCGACCATCTGATCGGGATAGGCCACCAGGGGCCATTCATCGCACAGCCCAACGCCGTGCATCATGCAGCCGTACTTCTGTTTCTGGAACTGCGCATCAAGCGGATGGCAGGCGCGTGACAGATCCTGAATGTTCACGCCCGGCGCCAAAAGCTCCGTGTTGTGGCGGATGTGCTCTATCCCGTGCTGCATTGCATAAATCATGTCAGCCCGTGGTTTCTGATCACCAATCCACCAACTGCGGGAGATGTCGATACAGATCCCGTAGGAGCCGACCAGATCGGTATCGAAACTGATCATCTCGTTGTTCTGGATGATGCGGGGGCCACATTCCTGAAACCAGGGGTTGGTGCGCGGACCGGATGTCAGCAGCCGGGTTTCGATCCATTCGCCGCCGCGTTTGATGTTTTCCGCGTGCAGGACAGCCCAGACGTCATCTTCGGAGATATTGCCGCCGGGGATCGCTTCGCGGGCAAATACCTCCATCGCCGCCACTGCGGTTTCGCAGGCGTGACTTGCGCAGCGCATGGCCTTGATTTCATCGGGGCCTTTCACGGCGCGGCATTTTTCGGTCAGCTCTTCACCGGGGAAGACCTCGATTTTCTGGGCTTCGAGCGCCCGCAACCCGTGCAGCATGATCTTGTCGACGGCCAGGCGTTTGTTGCCGCCCGAGTGCTCTTCGAGCAGGCGGCGGACCTCGTTTGAGAACACATCTGCCGCCACATCCACCTTGTCGCCGCGGTCGAAGTAGAACAGATCGGCACCTGCGCGCTGTTCGCGCACCAAGGGGTTGAATTCGCTAAGGAAGGGCGACTGTTTGTAGTCCCACAATACCATATAGCCGTCAGCACAGATCAAGAGCGCGCGAAACGGATTATGGGTGTTCCACAACTGCATGTTGGTGCTGTCGGTTGCGTAGCGGATATTGAGCGGATCAAACACCAAGAGCCCACCATAGCCGCGGTCATTGATGAAGCGGGTGAGCCGCTGCCACCGGTAATGCCGCATCGCCTGCAGATCCGGCAGCTCCAGCCCCGCTGCGGCCCATTCGCCAAAGGCAAGCTGGGTTGGTCCGATCTCGACCCGGTCGTTGTCGTTTGGGGTGTTGTCGCCAAGGGTTGTGCCACGGCTGGGATCGATTTTGCGAACATCGCGGTGGTGTTGGTTCATGAAGGGCCTCTTGCGGTCGCATATCTGGACATCTCTGTCCAATCTGCGCGCATGGCTGCCGCCGGTCGACCGCGAATGCGACGCCTTTGAGGGTCGTTTTCGACGAAATCCAGCGGATCAGACTGGCGCGGGGGCAGTTGGCTGCTAAGACTTGGGTCATGACAGCGATTCTTCAGAAAACCATTCCCTACAACCCGCTTGAGCCACGCAAACTGCCAGGTATTCAACCGCTTGCGCCTCAGGACTGGCTGATCTGGGATGACGGGTTTGCGGCCCAGATGGCGGAGCGCGAGCGGCTGTTGGCGCAGCGGCGGGCCGCTGTTGTGCAGATGTCAGAGGAGGCGCTGCCTGCCGCACAGGAGCTGCTGGCGATGGTTCTGGCGGACCGCTACCCGGATCTGCCAGCAGGCGCAGATCGGGTGCAGCGCCCTGATGGGGCAGAGATCAGGATCGACAGCAGCGATCCAATGGGCACGCTGGGCCGCATCACGCAACAGGATTTCTGCATCCTGCAAAAGCCGGAGGGCGCGGGCGAACATGTGCTGACGGCCGCTGTTTTGTGCTTTCCAGCGAATTGGACGCTGGCAGAAAAATTCATGCGCCCGCTGATTGCGATTCACGCACCCGTCGACAGCTATGACAGGGGTATCGCGGCCCGCGTCCAGCGGTTGTTTGACGGGGTGCAGGTGGGGCGGCCTTTGTGGCGGTTCAATGCGCTGTGGTATGCCGACGCGACGTTGCACCAACCCCGCCCCGTCACCGGTGACAGGCCGCGACCAAGTGCCGAAGACGCGCAATACATGCGCAGCGAGCGGCAGACGATCCTTCGCCTGCCGCAGAGCCGTGCGGTGGTCTTTGGGATCCATACCTTTGTGTTGCAGCGTATGGATCTGCTGGCGCAATGGGGGGCCTCGGTGGATCGCGTCGAAACCGCAGGGGTTTAGAACGCAATCGCAGCCGAGCTTTGCAGTGCCAGCAGGGCAGTCGCACCACACAGGATGATGAAAGCGCTTCGCAGGGTGCCAGAGGAGGCTTCGTTGCGCAGAACGAAGGTGGGCGTCGCCATCATGCGCGCAGACAGTCCGCTCAGCCGATCCAGCCAGCCTGCGATGCCGCGCCGCTGTGCGCTGGCATGATCCAGCAGGGCCTTGGTGCGGGCCCGCGCCCGTGCCCTCGCATCGCGGGTCTGGGCGTTAGGGCTTTCGGGTGCATCCTGTGGCAGATCCTGAAGGATTTCTTCGCAGTGTTGTGACAGCTGCTCTGCGGTCTGTTCAATCGGCTGGAAACAGGCGCGCCCCTTGGGGCGGGACAGAGCGGCATGACCGGCGTCTTTCAACGCGCAGCCTGCGATTTCGGCGGCAAAGTCCGTGACTGTCTGTTCATGGGCATCAGCCGCTGCGTCCACTGCCTGATCCAGCCTTGCGTCTACCTCTGCCCAGATCCGGTCAGCATCCTGACCTTGCAGGCCCTCTGACAGGCCCTGTGACAGTCTGGGGCGGGTGGGGGCGATCTCAGCCGCGACAGCGGCAAGGATATCATCGGGAATGGCGCTGTCGGGGTGGTCCACAACGCCACCCGGCTCGGCGGTGGGCTCGGCGATCTGCATGATCGGCGCCTGTTTGGCCACCACATCGGTGATCAGGATATCCGCAGGCAACGGGGCATGCGCCGTCTCTTCCGCCTCTGCCATCTGGGGGCGGGGCTGTTCTTTGGCGGTCAATGGGGCGGCTATTGGCGCGGCCTGTTGGCCTACCATCGTATCGAGTGCCGCGTCCTCGTCGCCCTCAAAGGCGCCCAGGAAGGTATCTGCCGACATGGCAAATGGCACATCAAGCCAGTGAACGGTGGTTGCCTCCAGCTCTTCGACCAAGCGTTCCAGCGTGACCGCCAACAACATCTCGCTCAGCTCCTCGTCGCAGTGATCGGGATAGAGCGGAACAAATGTCACCCCAAGAGAGCTGCGCAGCGGCGTTTCATGGGCGCGATTATCTGCGTCCTGCACCTCTGTCTGCTTGATCGGGTGGCGGCGATAACGCAGGTCGATGCGGTAGTGGTCGCATTCCAGAACGATCAGGTTCGGGCTGCGGGATTGAAAGTGGCGCACGCTGTGGCCGTATTCTTCCAATGTATCCACTGCTGCCGCAGAGCCGGTTGAAAGGGCATCCGGGCGCCGGGTCTCAAAGCCCAGCTTGCCTTTGTACTGTTCTACCTGTGTCACCGTCAGGGTCCTCCGTTCAGGTGGGTCGAGTTCAAAGTTAAAATTTGAAATGGCAAAAAGTGAGGCGGTGGCGCCGGAAGCGTAAAAAATTCCTTAGGATTTCGAAGATTGTTGATGGGTGAGATTAACGCATTGAAATAAAAGCGAAAAATAAGAAGCCAGCAAATGCGCCTATTGGGAATTGGGCAAAACATGGGCAACTTGCCGTCACATTGATGCCGCAGCGGTTGCCAATCGGCGCGGTTGGCTTGCAGTGTTTCGCATTGGTTTACGCAGCGACAGCAGGGCAGACCGGACAGGACCCGGCAAACGGGGGCATTACACGGCTGTCAGAGGATGCCAAAGACGAAAACAGCCAGATACCAGGCTGTCAGCGCCAAAAGGCTCCAGCCGGTCAGCTGCAGCAGGACATGCGAGAGCCGGTTGGGTCGATAAGCTGCAAACAGGCAGATGGCCCCGACAACGGGCATCACGAGGGGGAGGAGAAGGGCGATGATCATGCCGACATGGAGCCGGCAACAGGGGCGCATGTCAATTTCAATCGCCAACTCAGCCCGCCGCCTGACGGATCGCCCTGCCAAAAGGGGAGAGTGTGCGACCATCACAGGGGCGGATACAAAAAGGCGCCCCCAAACGGGAGCGCCAGGTGTTGCTGGTCTGATCGGGGATCAGCAGCTGTAGTACATGCCGAACTCAACCGGGTGCGGTGTGTGTTCGTAGGTCTCGACCTCTTCCATCTTGAGAGCGATGTAGCCTTCGATCTGGTCTTTGGTGAACACGTCGCCCTGCAGGAGGAAGTCGTGATCCGCAGCCAGAGCATCCAGAGCCTCACGCAGCGAGCCGCAAACGGTCGGGATATCGGCCAGTTCTTCTGCGGGCAGGTCGTAGAGGTTCTTGTCCATGGCTTCGCCAGGGTTGATCTTGTTCTTGATGCCGTCGAGGCCCGCCATCAGCAGTGCGGCAAAGCACAGGTAGGGGTTTGCGGACGGATCAGGGAAGCGAGCTTCAACGCGCTTGGCTTTCGGGCTTTCGGTCCACGGAATACGCACACAGCCAGAGCGGTTACGTGCAGAGTAGGCGCGCAGAACCGGGGCTTCAAAGCCGGGGATCAGACGCTTGTAGGAGTTGGTGGACGGGTTGGTGAAGGCGTTCAGGGTCTTCGCGTGCTTCAGGATGCCGCCGATGAAGTACAGGGCTTCGTCGGACAGATCGGCGTATTTGTCACCTGCGAACAGCGGCTTGCCGTCTTTCCAGATCGACATGTTCACGTGCATACCGGTGCCGTTGTCACCGTAGATCGGCTTGGGCATGAAGGTCGCGGATTTGCCGTAGGCGTGTGCGACGTTGTGGATCACGTATTTGTATTTCTGCAGCTCATCGGCCTGTTTGGTCAGGCTGTCAAAGATCAGACCCAGTTCGTGCTGGCAGGACGCAACTTCGTGGTGGTGCTTGTCCACTTTCATGCCGAGACGCTTCATGGTCGACAGCATTTCGGAACGCAGATCCTGCGCTTCGTCGATCGGGTTCACCGGGAAATAGCCACCCTTCAGGCCAGGACGGTGGCCCATGTTGCCCATTTCGAACTCGGCATCGGTGTTCCAGGACGCGTCGGTTGCGTCTACTTCATAAGACACCTTGTTGATGGTGTTGGAGTAGCGCACGTCGTCGAACAGGAAGAATTCCGCCTCGGGGCCCATGTAGGCCACATCGCCGATGCCGGAAGACTTCAGGTATGCTTCGGCTTTCTGGGCCGTGCCGCGCGGGTCACGCTCGTAGGCTTCGCCAGTGTCGGGCTCAACGATGGAGCAGTGAATGCAGATCGTTTTTTCTGCGTAGAACGGATCGACATATGCAGAGGTGGTGTCTGCCATCAGTTTCATGTCGGAGTTCTCAATGGATTTCCAACCAGCGATGGAGGAGCCATCGAACATGAAGCCTTCTTCCAGGAAGTCTTCGTCGACCAGATCGACGTCGATCGTCACGTGCTGGAGTTTGCCACGTACGTCGGTGAAACGGATGTCGACGTATGCCGCTTCCTCGTCCTTGATCATCTTCAGAACTGCGTCTGCGCTCATTTCCAATGGTCCTTCTGATCTTAACTGTTGGTGTCTGTGTGGTCCGGCAGGTCAGGGTGGCAGCCCCTGCGGCCCGGCTGGACTGTGGTCGTGTTGTCGCTCAGAGAGCGTCGGAGCCGGATTCACCGGTCCGGATGCGGATTGCCTGCTCCACGGGAGAGACAAAAATCTTGCCGTCGCCGATCTTGTCGGTCTTGGCAGCTGCAACGATTGCTTCGATTGCGGCGTCAACCTGGTCGTCGTCCAGAACAACCTCGATCTTCACCTTGGGCAGAAAATCGACGACGTATTCAGCGCCGCGATAGAGCTCTGTGTGGCCTTTCTGACGGCCAAAACCCTTGACCTCGATCACGGAGAGGCCCTGCACGCCCACGTCCTGCAGCGCTTCCTTCACCTCGTCCAGTTTGAACGGTTTGATGATGGCTTCGATCTTTTTCATCACGGGGCTCCTCACAACCTTGTCGAGGATGGTCAGATCATTTCTACTGTTTTGGAACAACCAAAGCCGGTGAAGCTGCGGCGAAACTGCGCATCATTTGATCGCATGTGCCTAAAATTTAATCACACCGCCTGCAAACTGTGCAACTTGCGAACATGGGGCAATTGCCGCCCGAAATTTATGCGACAGCTGCCGTTCTGAATGCGACGTCGCCCCGAAGAGAGAGATGACAATGACCGACCTCCTGACCTCTGCGCAGATGCGCGCCATTGAACAGGCCGCAATTGATTCTGGTGAGGTGAGCGGACTGGAGCTGATGGAGCGGGCCGGGCAGGGGGTGGTGGAGGCCATCTTTGAGGAATGGCCGGAACTGGCAGAGCCTGTTGAAGCCGGGCGAGGGGCCAGCCCCTCGTCGTCCATTGGTCACTCGGACCAATTGCGCAACCAAGGCCGACCGCCGGAGTATTTGGGGAAAGATGAAAGCCTGCGTCGGGCCGTGGTGCTGTGCGGGCCGGGCAACAATGGTGGTGACGGCTTTGTGGTGGCGCGCCTGCTGAAGGATCGCGGCTGGGAGGTTGAGGTGTTCCTGTATGGAGATCCGGACAAGCTGCCGCCGGATGCAAAGGCGAATTATGAGCGGTGGGTCGGGGCGGTGCGGAAACTGGCAAATCTCTCCGAAAACGACCTCTGGCCTTATCGGGGCGCTCTCTTCGTTGATGCAGTTTTCGGGACCGGGTTTCGAGGCGAACTTCCCGAAGATATTCGAGGGGTGTATGAGTTTTCGCGAGAGGAAGTCACAACAAACGGCCCCAGCCGGTTCGTCGCGGTTGATATGCCATCGGGGCTGTGCGGAGACAATGGTCGGGCGGAAGGCTGCGTGTTGCCAGCCCATCTGTCTGTCTCATTCCACCGGGCGAAGCTTGGCCACTTCTTGAAAGACGGCCCGGAGGCCTGCGGAAAAGTGGTCGTCAAAGGCATCGGCCTGAAAGATAGCCCCGCGGAGGGGGCGGACGGGCGCAGCCCGGCGCTACCGACCGACGGGGAGATCGTCAAGCTGGTCGCGCCGCACCTGCCGGGAAAACGGGACGGTGCACACAAATACTCCCACGGCCATGCCCTTGTTTTGTCCGGTGGCCATGGCAAGACCGGTGCTGCCCGACTGGCTGCCCGCCGTGCGCTTCGGATCGGGGCAGGGCTGGTCACCGTCGGCTCGCCGCGCTCTGCGATGGCGGAAAATGCAGCCCAGCTCACCGCCATCATGCTGCAGCAGATCGACGGCGCGCATGGGGTCAGCGAGCTGTTGGAAGACAGGCGTTTCAATGCCGTCTGCCTCGGCCCGGGCCTCGGGCGCGGCGCGGACACCCAGGCGCTGGTGGTGGCGGTGCTGAAGGAAAACCGCGCCACTGTGCTGGACGCGGATGCGCTGACCCGGTTTGAACGAACGCCGCAAGCGTTGTTTGACATGTTGCATGACAACTGCCTCCTGACCCCGCATGGCGGCGAATTTGCCAGGCTGTTCCCCGATTTGGCCGAGAAACTGAACGCGCCCGCCACCACCGGCCCCGCGTATTCCAAGGTCGATGCCACCCGCGAGGCGGCAAAACGCGCAGGCTGCGTGGTGCTGTTCAAGGGGGCGGACACGGTGATCGCCGCGCCCGACGGTCGATGCTCAGTGAATTCCGCCCACTACGACCGCGCCGCGCCCTGGCTCGCCACTGCCGGTTCTGGAGATGTGCTGGCAGGCTTCATCACTGGTTTGCTGGCGCGCGGGTTCAGCCCGATGCAAGCAGCTGAAACCGCCGCCTATTTCCACGTCGAATGCGCGCTGGAATTTGGCCCCGGCCTGATCGCCGAGGACCTGCCAGAGCAGATCCCCGCAGTGCTGCGCCGTCTGCAGGTCTGCTGATCGGATCTGTTTATCGGGAGTGTTTGGAAAAAAATGGAAAAGATGCCAGCAGGATGCGTTTTCCCTTTTGCATCCTCCTGACAGCTTTGCTATTGAGCGCCTCACGGTGGGCCTGGCTCGTCGTATGGATGCGGGTGTGGCGAAATTGGTAGACGCACCAGATTTAGGTTCTGGCGCCGCAAGGCGTGGGGGTTCAAGTCCCTCCACCCGCACCACTTTGATTTCAAATAGAAAAATAGAAGTTGTGGGCCGGGCTTAAATGTAAAGCCGAGCGAGTTTCCCAGAAAGTTTCCCGTTTTCTCGTTCCGTTCACGATTTGGTCCGACGTGCTTGCGCGGTCTGTGATAGGCGCTTTTGGTTGGCCTGGCTGCGGTACTTCTTCACCATCTCAAGCGTCTTGTGTCCGGTCACCGCCTGGATCTCGCTGTCACTGGCGCCTGCCTCAGCCAAATGGACCGCTGCGGTGTATCGCCAGCCATGGATCACAAATGCCTGCGCACCTATTTCTTTCCGGACGGCCATGACGCGCTGCTGAATGGTTCGTTTGGCAACGCCTTTATGCAAAGACTGTGCGATGATAAAGCGGCCTTTGCGTGGCAGGCCGTCGAGGTACTTGCGCAGAAATTCTGGGCACGCGACCCAAAGGCGCGCCGCGGTCTTTTCCTGTACAACAGATATAAACTGACCGTCATAGTGCGCCCATTCCATGCCGATCACGTCGCCGATCCGCTGACCAGTACCAACCCCCAACATGTATGCGGTCAATTCCCACTCAAGAGCGTTGTTTTCGCAGTACGCTTCAAAGGCGCGGAGCTTTGCCGCGGGCCAAGGCTGGTATTCACCGCCCTTGAGCTTTTTGACACCGCTCGCCGGGTTTGCGGTGATCCATTCCAGATCGATCGCGTGGCGCGACAGGATGGAAATCATTTCGACCATCGCGTTCGCTTTTCGCCATGTGTCGGAATATGCATCGCGTGCGGCAATGACGTCGCGGCGGCGCAGTTTTGTGAAATCCTTTGGGCCGTTCTTTTCTCGGATCAGTTCGAGAGTGCGCCGATACTCTTGTCGCACTCTGGGTTTCCGGTCCTTAAACTCTGGGGTCTGATAGTAGCTGACGATCAGGGCCTCAAAGGTGGTTTTGGTCTTCTTTTTGGCGCGACCAGAACGGATTGCCCAATAGGCATCGTCAAATTGCTGGCTGTCTGGATCGTTGGGCAGACGCTGATACGTCTCGCCGCGCCGAAAATAGTAATAGACACGGCCCTTTACGGTCTTGGTCGTGACATACTTTCGCTCCAGCTTCTTTACCATGTGAACTCATCTTCATTCATTGCGTTGCCGTTTAGAACGGCCTCAAGATCAGACACCCGCCAACGCTCCAAGCCGGAAATCCGAACGGGTGAAGGAAGAGATCCGGATTGCACCAGCCGCCGAAAATCCGACGGCTTCATGTCCATCATCTTGGCCGCAGTGCGTTCGGCAACCGCGATCAGTGCGATACGTCCCATTGCAGATACCTCAAACGGTGACGGGTTTTGAATTGGTCGGCTAGACCAGCAGAGTGGCCGCGAAGCGGCGACTGTCCCGCGGTTTCGCATGGCCTGATCGACCCATTGATGGGCGCGGCCGGTCTCCGTGAGTGGGATTTGCCGCGCCCGGGCAAAGCGGGACTGCCCGCGTTGTGAAAAAGGGCCGGGACCTTAGCCCCGGCCAGGTCCTGCATCAGCTGTATTGGGCTTCAGCAAGAGGGGAGTGTTCTTGGTGGTGGAGCTATCTAAGCGCTCCAGCAGTCTGTGAGCCAGCAACTCGCCCGCAATGTCTGGCAAGATATGGCGTGCCTGCGCAGCCAGTTCTGCATCGCTCATTGTGGCAAGCATGCGCGTAGGGTCGCTTGAAGCCAATGCGCGCAGCTGGTCATCAGAGGTTAGTCGTTCATCTTGATATTGCTGCATCACGTTTTCCTTTGGGAATGCGCAGGCGGCCGACAATTTGGAGGATTGAACCACCTGCGCGCGATCCGTGCCGTCGATTTGGCGCGGAACCTCAGAATGCGCAGCCTGAGCAATCCTCAAAACCAAGCTGCGAAAGGTGGGGGGGGGGCTAAGCTGCCCGTTTGTCAGGAGCGGTCAGTCCGCGTCTTTCCATGATCGCCCTGACTTTTCCGCCGACGCGATCAAGCACCATTTCCGTTGGTTCGGGCGTCGGGGTGGGCCAGTCGATTATGTACTGAGGCCGTAGGCGCGCGGGGTTAAAGCTTTGGCCGCGCGCGGCCTTCATTGTTGCCCATGCTGAGGTGAACAGGTGGATTTCATCGAGGTGATCTTCGGGGGAGCCGACGATCTGCCGGGCGGTCTGAGTAATGTCTTGCATTCAATCCTCCATCGGTTGATGGGTGAATGTAATGCGAAAAAATCGTATTAGTCAATTCATAAATACGGAAAAATCGTATACTTGAATTAATGGCTGTGCTTGCAATCGCTGCACGAGTGGGAATAAAACGTGAACATTGTGAAGGGAATCAAATGCTGCCACGGCTGATAGCCACAGTGCTCGTACCGCTGGGTTTCAATCTGAACTGGGTTTTCGCTCCACGCTTGTCGTGGAAGGTCAGTCGAGGTTCTTCACGATCTCTTGAAGAGTGTCGGCGGGCAGCTTTGACGGATCGCCGCCAAGAATGAAATTGAAGTCAATTTGGAATGCAGCAAGGAAATATGCCATTAGGCGCACCGAGGGGGAGCCTGATTGTTCTTGGGATCGAAATGTCGTGTATTTGATGCCAGCGTTCGCGGCGAGCTCTTTTTGTGATAAACCCGTAGCCTGGCGCGCGGCTACAAGGCGTTTGTGAATTGCCTCAGGGGAGGTGTCTCCCCGCATGCATGTGCGTTCTGTCTCTAGGAAGGTCATTATCTAGCTATCGCGGAAATACGAGAAAATCGCATCAAGTTACACCTGTACACTTGATGATGCGAAAAAATCGTATTACGCATCCTTTATGAACACTCGAAATCTTATCCAAGCCCTTGGCGGCTACCGCTCCGTTGGTGTGCGGTTGGGCAAGAGCCCGACCACTGTCCACACCCATATGCAGGAGGGGGTTCTGCCTGCTGCATGGTATGATGCACTGTGCCAGATAGCGCGAGAGAGCGACGTGGCTGAACCGCCACGATCGCTCTTTTCCTTTCTGCAGGTCGGTGACCCCTCGAGTGGGGAGGAGGCGGCATGAGACGTGCGCAGCTGACCCTAATTGTGAACAACGAAATGACATGCTCGCAGTCTGGCAGGGATTTCGACCAAAAGTCTTGGTCGAATAAGTTTGATCCCTATGCGCTAAAGGTTAGTGGCCCCGAGCTGTGGTCTGCCTACTTCAGAGCCCGCTTTGCCTCCCCGCGGGAGGTCGCTCTGTTTTGCGATGTGAGCTTTCAGACCGCGCTGAACTGGTGGGGGGCTGTGACAGCCCCGGCCGGGCATATCGCCATTCTGGTCATGCTGAGCGATCCGGGCGCGCCTGCCTTCTTTGCTGACAGCTTGCGGAGGGCCGCATGATGACGTGTTTGCAGCCGATTTTTCCATTGGAGGTGTCGCGATGACCTTACATGCCGTGGTTTCACCCGCAGCAATCGATGCGCTGCCCGAATATCCCATCGATGCGGATTGCCGCCTGGACACCCATGGGTTTGTCCAGTGGGAATTCCGGCGCTGGCTGAGTTCAGACATGCGCTGGAACGGGTCACATGAGTGCAAATCCATGTGGTTTGAGCTGGTCAATCTGGCCCATTCAGAGACCCCCGTTGGCACCTTGCCACGGGACATGAAGCGGCTCGCGCGTATGATCCAGCCCGCGGTGGATTGTGATCACTTCGAACGGCTTTGCAGCACAGAATATGGCCCGCTTCATGGCTGGGTGCCATGCCGCGCCGGTGATGAGCTGCGCTTGATGCACCCTGTGGTGACGCGGATTGTCACAACGGCCTTTGCCTCTCGCGCAAATCATGCCGCTCGTGTGGAGGCGGCCTCCCACAAGCGGCGTCTCAACAGGCTGACAGAAGATGTGGCCTCGCTTGCACCGGTCCTGGCGGGAGATCCCCGCAAGATAAAGTGGATCGATGTCTTTGTGCAGGATCGCATTCAGCGGCACGGTCGCGCCCGCCGCATCGTCGATGATCTGCATGCAGGCATTCAGGCCTGCATTGAGGAAGACCGCAAAGGGCGGTTTGCGAAAATCACCCAAGACTGAGTGTCGCTTAATGTCCGTGAGACACTAACGGACAGTCACGGACAGTCGCGGACAGTCACTTAGTGTCGTCATCGATAAGGATAAAGACAATGAGAATGAAAAAGAAAGACACCAACGCGGACACTCAGCCCGGGTGAGCCTGTGGATAAGTTGGACTTGCAGAGAAAGAGGTTGGGTATGGACGTGAGCAAACAGCAAGAGGGCGAAAAGCGGGTGCAGGAGCTGTTGATTGCCCCGCTGGATCTGATGGGGCTGACCAAGCCTGGAACCATGCGCAAGGAGCAGTTCGAGCTGATGCGCCGGGAGCTGCGGCAGAAGCTGGCCTATATGAGCCCGCAGGGGCTGATGAGCCTCTGCGAATGGTGTCAGCAGCATCCGGGCGGCAAGGAGCGGGATCGCTTCCCGATCGCGCTGCATGTGCTGGACCAGGCGCGCCGTATTGAGCCGCCTGAGGCGGGGCCATCGCCGCTGATGCTGAAGGTCTTTGCCCATGAGATCGGGCAGAAGGCGATCAGCGAGGGCTGGGCGCCGGAACTGCATGTCTGGCTGAAGGGCAACCGTCAGTGGCCGGGTGCCTGGACGCTGAGCAAGATCCGCGAGAGCGCCGATGATGGCGTGCGGCGGCTGCGGGACATCGAGAGCCGTCTGGCTCGGGTAGGGGAGGTGAGCCGGGAAGAGGAGCAATTCCGCCAGAAGCGCCGGGCTGCGATCCGCCTCTGCGAGGACATGGTTGCATCATGAGCCTGCAAGACCGAACCGGGGGCACCGAGATGGATTGGTATGCTGTGAAGCTGAAGGCTCGCCAGAATGGCGGGCGTCGGGAGACGCTGCTTGGGGTTGATTATGAGACTTACAAGGCGGGCAATGGCCGGATGGTGCGGCGCAAGGTGAAGGGCTCAGGTCAGCGGGTGTTTGTGCCGGAGCTGGTGCTGCAGAAAGCTGGGTTTGAGGTGTTCCTGCCGGTGAAACGGGAATGGCAGCGGATCAGTCGCTTTCGCCCGGAAAAGGAACTGCGGTCGCGTCCCGCCATGGAGGGGTGGCTGTTTGTCGGTTGGCCTGCGGGTCAAGCCCGGTTCCATGAGCTGATGGCTCTGGATGTGGTTGCGGGAGTGATGGGGGCAGGGGGGCAGCCTGTTCGGATCTCGGACGCCAAGGTGCGGTTTCTGATGCGCAAGTTTGGTGGTAGCCGCAAGCGCCGCAGGAACTCAGATGTCGACGAGCCCCGGTTCGCTGCGGGGGATCTTGTTCGGGTTGAGGCCGGACCTCTGGAAGGGCAGCAGTTTGTTCTTCTGGATGTGACCGGCGGCTCTGCTCGGGCGGTCATGACCCTGCTGGGCAAGGATGTTGAGGTTGAGCTAGAGCAAGAGTTTCTGACCGCTGCCCAATAAGTTAAGTGTAAAGTTGCCTGGCTTATTGTTAAGCGCAGAGCGGTGTTAAGCCGAGGCACTTAACACCGAGGCAAGTGGACCGGCAGGATCATAGCTCGAGGCCTGAACAGACTGCGTGAACCAGCACTCGCAAACGGGCAATACGGCAGACTGTGGTCTCTGCAAGACCTCACCGAGACAATCCAGAGCTGATGAAGAGAAAAAGGGACCGTACCACGGTCCCTTTCCATGCGGGTGGGAAACCCCCCGAGGGTTCGGCAGTCTGACCCGCTTTGCAAAGCCTTAACACTTCAAGCCTCACTTAACAAAACGGCTTAACACTTCGATTTGAAGTTTGGCCGGATGGGATGGAGAAAGTTTGGAAATGGCGGCCGGTCAGGGCAGACCTCTGTGAACCGCAGATACTGCCAGTTGCAAAGTCAGAGTGGCTTGGCCGGGAATGGACCTTCGGCGCACGCCAATGTTTCAGCCGTTGGAGCTCGCTAAGCGGTAATTCGGCGCACGTACGGAATTAGGCGGCGATCCAACTCACACAGCGCTAACAATGCCGACTTGTGCAAGCTCGACCATTGCTCACGCAGCATCAGTTCGCAGGCGATATATGTTTATGGTTGAAACGCAGCAAGCGCCGACAGAGCGGTCATTGAGGTGGCTTCGAGAATTTGAAGCGAAACATGAAACGCCGTCGCTTAACGCGCCGGTTCGGAAGTCGCGAACAGCCGTGAGACACTCGGCAGGACCCTCGATAATTTAACCGGCTCGTCCATCGGTTGAACCTGCATGGCACCGGTCTGGGTGATCAGGGCCTGCCCATCCAGCAGATGGCCCATGTGGCACCCGGCATGTGGCTCAGGGCACGCGACACGCTCCATGGTATTTGCGACATGGCTGAGGAAGAGGGCGTGACATTCACGCTAGAAAACCTCAACCTGCGTGAACATCCCGGCTGTCCGTTCAATTCAACGGTTGATGTCTTGTCGCTCGTTGCGGCCGTTGATCGCCCGCAACTGCGTATTAATCTCGATCTCTACCACACCCAGATCGGAGAAGGAGACGTGATCCGCCACGCCAAGGCCTGCCAGCCGTGGATCGGCGAAGTGCAGGTTGCCGATAATCCCGGCCGCTGCGAACCGGGGACTGGTGAGATGAACTGGCCGATGATCGCGCGGGCACTTGCGGACATGGGCAATGATGGGCCCGTTGGCATGGAAGCCTTCGCAAAAGACAAGCCGGAAGATGCTCTGGAAGCCTTCCGCGCGGCATTCACTCTATAGCCCTCTTTTCGGAAAGACCCATACAATGAACAAATTCGGGCTCCTGGCCGCATTGTTGGAGTACACGCCACTGCCATCAACTCGATTCAGAACAGCGCACTGGCCACGGTTTCGGACCACATCCCGGAGAACCCTGAAAAACTGACAGCGCAACGCGGATCAACCGCGAGTAGCACGGATAGAATTATTGCTGATCCCGTGATGGACGTTGTTCTGATCGCGACCTCGGCCGACACACGTTCAGACCTGATCGAACAGGTCACACAAGCGGGCAAGGCTGTACTTTTTGAAAAAACAGTGACGTTGTCGCTCGCGCGCGAGAGAGAGCCTGAGCTCGGGCTTCATAGCTAATAGACGACGAGTGCCACAAGGGCCATGGCTGAGAGGAAGACCTCCGGTCATCTACCGTGCGATCAAGGACACTTTCAATTGCCCTTTGCTCGCGATACCTCGTGGTATTGGCACAAGCAGTCTTGGGTCAAAGACAATCGAAACTTCTTGGCCCATCGTTGTCTTGCGCGATCCTTTGTAAGAGGGTTTGGAACTGCGTTAGTGTCTTGATTGCGTCATCACCCTGAATGGAAAATAGAATTTCGGAGGAAACTTGGCCCTCTAGGTCAGTTCTGCCGCGTAGTGAAAGTTGCTCACGAGAAGCATCCCATGCCAGTTCGATCGGGCCTATTATGTTGTAAGTTAGGGGCGCCACTCCATCAGACATTCGACAACCACTCCTATCATTTTGCTTTATTGAACGCTTTCGGCAAACCTCAAGCGTCCAATAAAGAGGCATGATATCGGATAGGTTGCTTTTGTCCAGAATCTGATCAATCCAGACGTGTTGGTTCGCGGGGATCGTGTCTTATGCGAGGTCGGATTGTTTTGGCGCTGTATGGTCGAAAGCTGAATCAATTGTTCGAAGCGCGGTTCTGAAGGCTTCAGCTAGCGCATCTACGTTCGAGGCCTTGTCGGCATCCATAATTGCAATGAGCTCCTGCGACTCGCTGAACAAGTCTTGCACTTCTTCGTACAAATTCTGGTGCCAATCAGTGCCGGGTGCGTTTTTTCCAAGTTCGCGAATCACGTAGACTAGGGTTTCATACAAGAATGTTGCTGTGATGCTGGCATGGGCGGTGGGAACGTGGTTGGTAGTTCGATTGCGGGCCATTTCCAAAGTCCTCAAAACTATGACCTCCTGCCGTTGGGAGGTGTGTTACTATTTATCTACACTTGTCGAATCTGAACTCTGTCAGTCGGGCCTGCAAAGCTATGTGCTTTGTTGGCGGCCGGATGGTTACGAGCCTGACCTGCCCCCCGCGGGTCCCTCGCTCATGACGAGAGTCTGCAGGTTTGATTTT
>NZ_CVRM01000006.1 GCF_001258055.1 Phaeobacter italicus
ACATTGGACCAGCGCGCAGCGAACGGCAGCTCTCCGCCCCTCTTGCCTAGAGGCTTCGATGCTGCGAGCGCAAAGATCATGTCCGCTTTGGGCTGTTCGCACCTCAAACCACTCAAAGCACATAGGCCAACCAGCAGCTCCCGGATAGAACTCAAAACAGACCTCCGCAGCCCGCAGGGGGCGTTTTTGGCCTGCGCTGGGGGGCGGGGGTTAGGCGTCTTTTGCGAGGGCCTTGACCAGGTCGGATTTGGACATGGAGGAGCGGCCCTCGATGTCCTGGTCCTGGGCCATGGCGTAGAGGTCGTCTTTGGTTTTCTGCTCCAGCGCGGCGGTGGAGCCTTTGGCGCGGCCGTTTTCGTCGGTGGCGGCGTCGATGGCGTCGAGGAGGCCCTGTTTCGTCATGGAGGCGCGGCCGGTGATGTCGAGATCGCGGGCGCGCTCCATCAGCATGTCCTTGGTTGGACCATCTTCCTTGATCCTGGCGACCTTGTCGCGCACGTCGTCCGGCTGATCGACGAATTGGCTGTCGCCCTGCTTTTTGTCCCTGGTTGAGCGGGCGTATTCGTCTTTGGTCAGCAGCATGCGGACCTTTCGGGGGAGTTAGCGTTCGCCGGATTGCGCGGAGGGGGCGCCGGATTTGGTGCCCCAGTCTTCCTCTGTCCATTGGTGGAGGTCGGTGTCCTCCTGGTCGGGGCTGTCGTCGGTGTAGCCGCCGCCGCGTCTCTTGTATTCCTGCACCGCGAGCTGTGCCTTGCGGGCCGACCATTGGCCCGGCTCGCCGCCCTTGTCGCTGGCGGTGATTTCGTCTTTCACGTCTTCCCACAGGTCGGGGTCGGTTTTTTCGGCTGACGACATTTCAGCTGCCCTCTGCCTGTGCGTCATGCTTTAGCGGGTCGTGGCCCCAGTTCATCAGGGAATAGCGCCAGGGGGAGTGTTCGGTGGCTTCCTGCGGGCCACCTTGCGCGCGGTGACGTTTGATGTAGCCCACGACGGTGGCCATGTGGTCCCACTGGCTGTCGCTCAGCTCTGCCTTGTTGGTACGCTTGATAGAGACGATGCGGCGACCGGATTTGTGGCCGGTGCTTTCGCCGTTGTCTGTGTCGCCGACGGATTTGGAGCGCTCGGTCTCAAGCCAGTCTTCCAGCTCGGCCGGGGCCATGTTGACGAGCGCGCGCCATTCCTCCCAGATCTGGTCCTTGGATTTTGCCGACGACATCACCGTTCTCCTGTTTGGGTCTGCAGGCCCAACGCCCGCCCGGCGGAGGAGTTCCGCGTTTTGCGCCTGTTTTGCGCAAAGATAGCCCTCGGGTCAGGGCCCTAGATCGGCAGGTCGAGCGTGGCCTTTTCGGTAGAGACAACAATCGATGTGCGGAATTTGCGCACGTTCTTGTCGGCAAAGAAAAAGCGATGGGTGAAGGTTTCGTAGTCGGCCATGTCCTTGGCGACGACAATCATCACGAAATCCGCGTCTCCGGCGATGCAGTAGAAATTGGTGACCTGTCGATCTTCGCGGGCCTTGCGCTTGAAGGCGTTGATCTGGTCAAGGCGGTCGCGTTCCAGTTCGACAGAGACGATGGCGGTGACGCCGAAGCCCAGTTTCGCCTGATCGAGGACCGCGACCTCCTTGCGGATAAAGCCGCCGTCGCGCAGCGCCTTGAGGCGGCGCTGCACCGAGGCGGTGGAGGCGCCTATGTGCTCGGCCATGTGCTGGATCGTGGTGCGGGCGTTGTCTTGCAGCAGGGCGAGAAGTTTGTGGTCGAGGTGATCCATGATCGTATGGTGTCCTGATGTGTGCAGTTTGTGATGCTATCAGATCATAATTGACTGAAATGATCTGTTCTGTCGATCACCTGTTCTGCGTAACCTGCGGGGCATGAAACATGGTGTATTTGCAATTCTTCCCCTGGCCTCTGGTGCGGCGGTCTATGGTTTTGCCTTTGGGCTGCTGGCTGCGCAGGTCGGATTCCCCTGGTGGGGTATTTCCCTGATGAGCGGGCTTGTCCATGCAGGGTCTTCGCAGATCGTGGCGGTAGAGCAGTTCGCGGGCAGCTCTGCTGTGCTTGGGGCGGCCTTTGCGGGGGCGGCGCTGAACCTGCGGTATATCGGGATCGTGGCCTCGTTGTCTGACATTCTGAGCGGGCTGTCGCTGCGGATGAAGCTGGTGGCCATCCATATCACCGGCGACGAGAACTGGGCGCTGACCATGGCAGAGCGGGCCAAGACCCCACGTGTTGGGGCAGAGTTCCTGCTGGGCTCGGGGATTGTCATGATTTCGGTCTGGACGGTGTCGACGACATTGGGGGCCGTTGCAGGGGCAAGCCTGCCGGATCTGGACCGGTTTGGTCTTGGGTTTGCCTTTACCGCGGCCTTTATCGCGATGGCGCGGGGGATGTGGCGTGGGGCGCAGAACCTGCTGCCCTGGGCCGTGAGCCTTGCAGGCACCCTTGCCGCTGTCCAGCTTGGGGCGCCAAAGGCCTATGCCATTGTTGCAGGCGCCTGTCTTGGTCTGGTGGTGTCCGGGCTTGTCCGGCGAAAAGAGAGGGTGGTTGCATGACGTTGTCCCATTGGATGTTGATCCTGCTCTTGGCGATTGCGGCATTTTCGATCCGGGTTCTGGGCCTGTTTGCGGGTGATGCCATCCGGACATCCCGTTTTGCGTGGGTGCTGGATGATGTGCCTGGGCTGTTGGTGGTGGCGCTGGTTGCGTCCTCGCTGGCGGGGCAGTCGGCGGTGACATGGGCGGCGGCTGCGGTGGCGCTGGGCGTGGCCTATGTCACCAATCATGTGATCCTGACCATGTGCGTTGGGGGGCTGGCCTATGCTGGCCTGGCGTCTGCGGGGCCGATCTGGGCTGCGCTGCACTGAAGCCACGCTGCGAGAGGCCGGGCGCGGTGGTGGTTTTTGGGGGGAATCAACAGAGGCTGGGCCGCAAATCCGGATCTGGTGGTTCAATTCGCCCGCTTTGGACGGCGCTTGTGCGTCGATATCTTGTGGAAAAGCGGGGCTGAGGCCGGGTGCGGCGAAAAACCGGTTCCACTGCCGCCACTGCCTCGTTATACGGAGCGTCGGTTTCAACCAGCATGCAAAGGACCTGAGATGGCCAATGTTGTGGTAGTCGGCGCCCAGTGGGGTGACGAAGGTAAAGGCAAGATCGTGGATTGGCTCAGCGAGCGCGCTGATGTGATCGCACGTTTCCAGGGCGGCCATAACGCCGGTCATACGCTGGTGATTGACAGCAAGGTCTACAAACTGCACGCGCTGCCGTCTGGCGTTGTGCGGGGTGGCAAGCTTTCGGTCATCGGCAATGGTGTGGTGCTGGACCCCTGGCATCTGATCAAGGAGATCGAGACCGTGCGCGCCCAGGGCGTGGACATCTCTCCTGAGACGCTGATGATTGCGGAAAACACCCCGCTGATCCTGCCGCTGCACGGCGAGCTGGACCGGGCGCGTGAGGAAGCGGCCTCCAAGGGTACCAAGATCGGCACCACCGGTCGCGGCATTGGCCCGGCCTATGAGGACAAGGTGGGCCGTCGTGCGATCCGCGTGGCCGACCTGGCGGATGAGGCGACCCTGGTGGCGCGCGTTGACCGCGCCCTGCAGCACCATGATCCGTTGCGCAAGGGTCTGGGCATCGAAGCGGTTGATCGCGACGGTCTGATTGCCCAGCTGAAAGAGATCGCCAAAGAGATCCTGCCTTATGCGGCACCGGTCTGGAAGGTGCTGAACGAAAAGCGCAAAGCGGGCAAGCGGATCCTGTTCGAAGGGGCGCAGGGCGCGCTTTTGGACATTGATTTCGGGACCTACCCGTTTGTGACCTCCTCCAACGTGATTGCTGGTCAGGCGGCAACGGGCGTGGGTATTGGTCCGGGCTCCATCGATTATGTGCTGGGCATCGTGAAGGCCTATACCACCCGTGTGGGCGAAGGCCCGTTCCCGACCGAGCTGTTGAAGGATGACGGCACGCCGGATGCGGATGGCGAGCGTCTGGGCACCCGTGGTCATGAATTCGGCACCACCACCGGCCGTCAGCGTCGCTGTGGCTGGTTTGATGCCTGCCTTGTGCGTCAGACCTGTGCGACCTCTGGCATCACCGGCATTTCGCTGACCAAGCTGGATGTTCTGGATGGGTTTGAAACCCTGAAGATCTGCGTGGGTTATGAGCTGGACGGCGAGCGTCTGGATTACCTGCCGACCGCTGCCGACCAGCAGGCCCGCTGCACCCCCATCTATGAAGAGATGCCGGGTTGGAGCGAGTCGACGGAAGGCGCGCGCAGCTGGAACGATCTGCCTGCCAATGCGATCAAATACGTGAAACGTGTGGAAGAGCTGATCGAATGCCCGGTTGCGCTTTTGTCCACCAGCCCGGAGCGGGACGACACCATCCTGGTGACGGACCCGTTTGCTGACTGATGTCGGATAAACCCGCATTGAGCTACAAGGCCCGGCGGCGCTGGGCGCTGGTGATCCTGCTGATCGGCATGCCGCTTTATATCGTGCTGGCGGTCAACGTGATCAGCTGGCTTGACCGGCCGTCGCTGCTGGTTGAGCTGGTGGTCTATGTGCTGCTGGGGGTTCTGTGGATCCTGCCGTTCAAATTCGTCTTTCGCGGTGTCGGCAAGGCGGATCCGGATGATCCCGACCAGGATCAGGGCTGAGGCGCGGAGCTGCGCGCGGGGAGAGGGGCGCTGCCCCTCTTGACCTTGCGGTCAATTCACCCGGGAGTATTTCGGGAAAGATGACGGGCGATTGGCCCGGACGTGAAAAAGGCGGCCTTTGAGGCCGCCTTTTTTGCTGTGGTGTTATGGGTCTCAGGGGCAGAGGTCAGCCTGCGGCGCGGTTGCCGGGCTGGAAGCCGATCTGGCCTGACGCGGTGAAGCGGCCGTTGTCGGCGCGTTCGATTTTGCCCTCGCGCAGGAGCTGGCCAAAGCTGCGCAGCCCGTCTTCGCGGTTGAACTCGGTCCCGTCGACGCCGCGGACCTTGTTCATCAGCTGCGGGCGGGAGAAGTGATCGCGCCCTTCGACGAAGCTCATGTAGGCGGCTGCTGCCTCAAGCAGTTCGCCCAGTTCGACGGCGCCTGCCTCTTGTGCGTAGGCGGCAAATCCACCTTCGCTGCCGCTGTTGCGGGGCTCTTCGGCGAGAACGGCAGCAGAGACCCGGCGCGGGCGCACGGGGGCGGCTGCGGGAGTTTCGGTTTCGTCAATGCGTTGTTCCTGCACCAGTTTCAGCGGTGCCGGGCGGCTGATCTGGGCGCCAGGGCGGCGGTCGCTGCCGCTGTCGGCGCGGCTGCCGGGGCGACGGGGACGCACAACGCTGGCAAGATCGTCGCGATAGACCTGCGCGTCATCTTCCTTGTCCAGACTGCCACCGGCAGAGCGTTCGGCAGAGGCTGCCGCCATCACCGCGCGCAGCTGGCTGTAGGTTTCGCGCTGATCGCTGGTTTCGGGGTCTTCCAGCTTGGCATCGGTTGCAGCCATCAGTCGGGCGATGTCGCTGTCGGCGGTGCTGGTCGGGCCGCGCTTGGCGGGTTCATCCAGTGCGGCGGGCTGGCGGCCGGGGATGATGCTCTTGGCGATATTGCCAAGATCGAGCGGCGCGGGGCGTTTGGCGACGGGGGTGTCGTCGTGGGTCTGCTCCGCGTTCTCCTGCATGTCATCGTCGTCATCGAGAGCCGCGAGATCGACGCTGTCGTCGTCAAGATCGTCGAGATCCTCTGCCGCTTCCGCGTCGTGCTGCGCCACATCTGTCAGATCGATGTCTTCGCCCAGCAGCTCGGCCTCGACGGCGGCGAGTTCGGCCATCAGGTCGGCTTCGTCGTCATCGGAGAGGCTGCTGTCTGCGTCAGGCTGCAACTTGGCGCGTTTGCGCGGAGCGGGGGTGTCTTGTTCCGAAACCTCGGGGCTCTGGCTGTCGTCGTCCAGTTCTTCAAGGGCGCCTGCTGCCATTGCGGCCTCCAGATCGGCGCGTTTGATGCGGGCGATCCGGGCGGTGCGGCGGGGGCGCTCTGGGGTGGTTTCGGCGGCAGGTTCTGCGGTGTCCTCGGCGTCGTCCTGCGCCTCGTCCTGCGCAAAGAGGCTGTCGTCTTCGTCGCTGTCATCGTCCAGAACGGAGATGGGATCGTCGGCAGAGAGGTCTTCGTCTTCTGCGTCGTCGAAATCGTCACTGGCCGTGTCGTCGCTGTCCGTGTCGTCGCTGGCGATCAAGCTTGGGCTGTCGGCGAAGAAGGCATCGGCCTCGGCGGGGGCGTTGATTGCAGCGGCGGTGGAGGTGCTGGCCAGATCAATCCGGTCAAGTGCGGCGGCAATGGCGTCATCGGTGGCATCATCAATGCTGTCGTCGCCGTCGAGCTCTTGGTTGGTTTCCGGCTCTGCGTCGATTGCGTGATCGGCGGATAGAGCGTTCTGGATGTCCTGCAGCGCCTCTTCGCGCACCTGGTCGGCGTGCTGGTCTTCGGTGAAGTCATCGCTTGGTGTCTGGGCCACAACCGCACGGATGCGGCGCAGTTTGGCGGCGATGCTTTCGGGAGAGGCGGCGGGTTTCGGGGCCGGTTCGGCGACGTCTTCGGCGACGGGCGTGTTGGCGTCCGCTGTCAGATCCTGGGCCTGATCCTCTGCGATCTCCTCCGGGATGTCCTGTGCTGCGGGCTCGGCCTCTTGTGCCGGGGCTGCGTGCTGGACGGGGGCAGTGGTCTGGACGGGGGTTTCGGCTTGGACTGGGGCGACGTCTTCGATCGGGGCGGGGGCGGCGGCTGCAGGCGCCGGCGCGGCCGCCGGTTCCGGCTGAGCAGGAGCCGGTTGCGGGGCCGCGGGCGCGGGCAGGCCAGTGGCCGCTCGCAGGTGAATGCCTTCGGTGCTGGTGCGCGCTTCGACCTGGCGGGCGATTTCCTTTTGCGCAATCCGTGCCAGCATATCCGCGTCGGGTTGCGGCGGCTCTGCGCCGAAATAGCGGTCGTCTGCGGCCAGATCGCGGAAATACTCTGCGATGGCCTGCATCGTGCCAAAGGAATCTTCGAACCCTTCCAACGTGCAGGAAAAGGTCCCGTAGGAAACCGTCAAAACCTTGTTATTCTGTACCATCGGATAGGTGTCCTCGCCAAAGTCAGTGCCATTCATATTCATGGCGCAGGGGGTCAAATTCCGCCCGAATCCGTGCAATTGATCGTATCATTTTGTGTTCAGATTGTGGTCTGTTTCCTTTTCTGCGAGTAATTCCGCCATGACAGAGGTTATTGTTGATCGTCGCCAGCCGGTGACATTGGTCGGGGCTGGGGCGCTTGGCGCGCAAGATCTGGCGCTTTCGCTGGGGTTGGCGCCGACGTTGGTGGCGGCTGATGGGGGCGCGTTGCATGCGCTGGAGGCAGGCCATCTGCCGGAGGCGGTGATTGGCGATCTCGACTCGCTGCCGCAGGAGCTGCGCGCAGATATCCCGGCGGGGCGGCTGCATCATGTCAGCGAGCAGACCACAACCGATTTTGACAAGGCGCTGCGCATGATCCGCGCACCACTGGTCATTGCTGTCGGCTTCATGGGCGGGCGCATCGACCATCAGCTGGCAGGGTTCAACACGCTGCTTCAGCCCCATCCCAGCCCTTGCGTGCTGCTGGGTGCACAGGAGGTGGTGTTTCACCTGCGCGCGCCTTTCTCGCTGCCGATGGAGGCAGGAGAGGTCGTCTCTTTGTTTCCGATGCAGCCGGTCCGGGGGCGGTCCGAGGGGCTGGAATGGCCGATCGACGGGCTGGAGCTGGACCCGATGGCGCGTATCGGCACGTCAAACCGCGCGACAGGTCCGCTCAGGCTGGAGGCGGACGGTCCGGGGTTGTTGGTGATCTTGCCACGGGCGCGGCTGGCGGATGTGGTGGCCGCGCTGGTCTAGTTGCTGGCGCGGTTGTGCGGGCCGGCTGGGGCTGACGGTCAGACCGCGGGTTGTTCCGGCGCGATGGGCGGATCCTTGAGCAGCAGCACTTCGCGATCCGCGGCGGCTTGTCTCAGCTGGATCTGGCGTTCGCGCAGGATCACAAACAATCCGGCGGCGATGGTGATCAGGATCCCCAGAGCGGCGAGGCCGTTTGGCAGCTCGTCAAAGATCCACAGGCCGATCAGGGCCGCGACGGGGATTTCCAGATACTGCATGGAGGCAAGGGTGGCGGCGGGGGCGTAACGCAGGCTCCATGTCATCAGGAGATGAGCCGCCGTGCCAAGAAGGCCAATGGCCGCCAGAAGGGCCC
The DNA here is from genome assembly GCF_001258055.1 of Phaeobacter italicus. Classification (GTDB taxonomy): domain Bacteria; phylum Pseudomonadota; class Alphaproteobacteria; order Rhodobacterales; family Rhodobacteraceae; genus Phaeobacter; species Phaeobacter italicus. The sequence goes on from NZ_CVRM01000006.1 coordinate 8,223, forward strand.
ATTGATCTGCGGTGGGGGAAACGATGGCAAGGATCGGCAGATCCGTCGCCGCGCCCACGGCAAAGACAGGTGCGAGCAGACCGCAGGCCATCGAGCCCGAGACCGCCTGCAGGCTGATCGGGTCGGTGTCCTTGGCGATCTGGCGGGTGACCAGCATGAAGAAGGCAAAGATCACCGCCACCATCAGTGGCCAGAGCGCGTGCCAGCCGACGGCCACAAAGCTGGGCTGGATCACCAGAAGCGTGCCACCAAAACCGACGATGCAGGCCAGCAGGCGCACCATGCCGACCTCTTCGCCCAGAATGAATTTGCCGAGAAACAGCATGATGAAGGGCATCACGAAGGCAATCGCAACGGCATCTGCGAGGGGCAGATACTTGAGACCGGTGAACATCGCGCCGATGCCCGCAATATGCAAGAGCGTGCGCACGAAGGTCAGCCGCAACACCCGGCCCTGCATGCGCCAGACGCGGCCAGTGGCGAGGATGAGCGGCGCCAGCAACAGAACCTGCGCGGCAAAACGGACCAACAGCAGCTGACCCAGAGGGATATGCGCCCCAAGAAGTTTGGCCACCGCATCCCCCATCGGGGCGGTGATACAGAAACCAAGCATCAGGAGGATGCCAAGGGAGGGGCGATCATGTGTCATTGCGCCACGCTAGGGCGCTGGCGGGTGTGGTGCAAGCTGGAGTTGCGGGGAGCGGAGGAACGTTGCGTTCATCGGGCGTGTCGAACGCCGGGCAGGAAGGCGCATTTGCGCCTTCCTCAGGTCACGTCAGGTTCTGACAGGTCGTCGACCTCAGCAGTTGGGTACGTTCACGGCCAGACCGCCAAGCGAGGTTTCCTTGTACTTGTCGTGCATGTCGGCACCGGTCTGGCGCATGGTCTCGATGCAGGCGTCCAGTGGCACAAAGTGCTGGCCGTCGCCGCGCAGGGCGAGCGATGCGGCAGAGACCGCCTTGATCGCCGCCAGGCCGTTGCGTTCGATGCAGGGGACCTGCACCAGACCCTTCACGGGGTCGCAGGTCATGCCGAGGTGGTGCTCCAGTGCGATCTCAGCCGCGTTTTCCACCTGTTCAGGCGTGCCGCCCATCACCGCGCAGAGACCGGCGGCAGACATCGCGGAGGCCGAGCCGACCTCTGCCTGGCAACCTGCCTCGGCGCCGGAGATCGACGCGTTGTATTTTACAAGACCGGCGATGGCGGCGGCGGTCAGCAGGAAGTCCTCGACGTGGCTTTCCGAGGCGCCCGGCACATGGTCAAGGTAGTAGCGGATCACTGCAGGCAGGGTGCCTGCCGCGCCATTGGTCGGCGCGGTGACGACCTGACCGCCGGCCGCGTTTTCCTCGTTCACGGCCATCGCGTAGACGCTCATCCAGTCGTTGATCGTGTGCGGGGCGTTGATGTTCATGCCGCGCTCTGCGAGCAGGGCATCATGGATGCCTTTGGCGCGGCGGCGCACGTTCAGGCCACCGGGCAGGATGCCGTCGCGCGACAGACCGCGGTTGATGCAGTCGTTCATCACCTGCCAGATACGCGCGGTCCCTTTGGCAAGGCTTTCGGGACAGCCGCGTGCGATTTCGTTGGCGCGCTTCATGTCGGCGATGGACTTGCCGCTGGATTTCGCCATCTCCAGCATTTCGGCTGCGGATTTGAAGGGGAAGGGCACCGGGTCGCCTTCGTCGGTGGCCTTGCCTGCGGCGAGTTCTTCCTCGGTCACGACAAAACCGCCGCCGATGGAATAGAACACCTGACGCAGGGTGACGTCGCCCTGGGCGTCGGTTGCCATCAGGATCATGCCATTTGCGTGGCCCGGCAGCGCGTGATCGTAGTCAAAGATCATGTCGGCCTTGGGGTCGAAGTGCAGCTCGCCCAGACCTTCGGGGTGCATTTTGTGGGTTTTGTCCAGCTCTGCCAGAAAGGCCTCTGCCTTTTCGTCGTCGTAGTCCTCGGGCACAAAGCCGCCGAGACCCAGGATGGTGGCGCGGTCGGTGGCGTGGCCGACGCCAGTGAAGGCGAGCGAGCCGTGCAGCGAGGCGCGCAATCCGTGGAATTCAAACGGTGAGGCGCGCATCATGTCGAGGAACCGCGCGGCGGCCACCATCGGCCCCATGGTGTGGGAGGACGACGGGCCGATGCCCACTTTGAACATGTCAAAAACGGAGAGGAACATTAGGTGGCTGATCCTTCTGAGGGATTTGCGTAAGAGGGCTGTGTGAACGGGGTGGGGCCGAGCCCCTCTGCCTGAGCGGCGGTTGCGGTGCTGGGGCGCTGTTCCAGCTGTGCCAGCGCCGCCGCGAGGGCGGGTGTTGCGGTGATGTCAAACCAGCTGCGATCCCACGTGCTGGGATAAAGTGCCATCCAGCGCATCATGCAGGCAAGATACAGCAGCGGCGCAGTGGGCGTGAGGCCATCCTCGGCGTCCCGCCAAAGAAGGTCGGGATTGGCGGTGCACTCACGATCGATGTTTTCCAGATGCACCTTCAGGCGGGCGCAAATGCCGTCTTGCAGCGCGGTCTGTTGGGTAGGGTCGCTGCCGATGTATTTGTCCGGATAGAACAGGATCCGCAGATCGGCGTGAACCGTGTTGGAAAGGTGAAACAGCCACTTGAGCGCATGGGCGCGGCGGGGGCTGTCCGGGGTCGGCATGAGGCCTGCCTCTGGGTGGCGGTCGGCCAGCCACAGCAGGATCGCGGCCGTTTCAAAGATCGCCCCGTCTGGGGTTTCCAGAACCGGGATCAGACCTGCCGGATTGAGCGCCCTGTAGGCGGCTGACTTATGCGCAGCTGCGCGCCGATCGACCAAAGCGGTCTGATAGGGCTGGCCCATCTCTTCCAACGCGAGCCGGATCACCAGCGAGGCGTTGTCGGGGGCATAGTGCAGGCGGTAGCTGTCCATCATGGAACCATTCTAAGGTGTCTGATGGCAGGGGTAACGCCCGTTTCCGACGTTTCCAATAGGAAACACGCATTCTGGCTGCCCCCGGCGCCAATTTGCCGGAGGAGCCTGGGTTTGCAGCCTCAGACCGCAGGGGGCGCCTTGGTGGCGGCGGGTTGCGTCGGTCCGAAGGTTTCAAAGTGGATCCGCCCTGGTGCGATGCCGGATGCCTCAAGCTGTTGGCGCAGGCTGCCGATCATTGCGGCCGGTCCACAAAGCATGAAATCCGCCTCAGTTGCCCCATCGAGCGTGAGCAGCTCTGCTGCGGTGATCCTGCCGTGGTGGTCATAATCGTGCCCCAGTCTGTCGGAGGGGTCGGGATCGCTGAAATAGCGCAGCTGGCGGGCATTGGGGGCGGATGCGATCAGCGCGGCAACTTCGTTTCGCAGGGCGTGGTGGCGTCGATTGCGCGTCCCGTGGATATAGCAGACCGGGCGGTCGGGCTGTTGCGCGAGGGTTTCGTGCAGCATGGCGACCATAGGGGTGAGGCCGACGCCTGCACTGACCAGGAACAGCGGGCGTTCTGACACTGGGCGGGTGAAATCGCCGGAGGGTTTGCCAACGCGCAGGGTGTCACCGGCTTTGAGGGTGTCGTGCAGCAGGCGAGAGACCTGGCCTTGGGGTTCGCGTTTGATCGACAGCCGGTAGTGCCCGCTGGCATCCGACGCGCCAGAGAGCGAATAGCTGCGGCTGGCCGGGATGTACTGGCCCTCGATGTCCACCTCGACAGGCAGATGTTGCCCGGCCTTGAAGGGCGGCAGCGGCTTGCCATCCTTTGCGCCCAGATAAAAGGAGGTGATTTCAGGCGTTTCCTCCTCGCGGCGCAGGACCTGCAGCGCGCGGGTGCTGGTGATCCCGCCGGACCAGCGCAGGGACAGGGCATTGGGCCGTTCCACCACGGCGTCGATGTCCACCTCGATCATGCGCCAGGCGGCGGGGTCGTGGCTGTTTTCCGGGCGCCAGTTGACATGGGCGCGCCCGCTCACATGCAGCAGGCTGCCGGTTTCAAAGTCGACAAAAACGAGACCCACCCGTTCGTCGGTCAGGATATTGCCGATGGTGTTGAAGAAGTTGTTGCCAGAGTAGTCCGGAATGGCGAGCCGGGTGGGGCTGGCGACATGCACAAAACCCGGCGCGCCGCCCCGGTGTGACGCATCATAGCCGCGCGACGGCACGTCTGCGCCCTTTTGATGGCCGGAGCCGATGAACAGCGTGTCGGCGCGGCTGATCTGTCTGATCTGTGCGCTGCGCAAGGTGGCGCTGTGCCGGACCGGTTTTGGCGCGGCAGCGACCCGCCGCCAGCTGCGTTCGTGGATATACTGCGGACAGTTGCCAAAGGTCTGGCGGATGTCGATGCCGTAGCCTGCCGTGGTCTTGCGGATATGACCGCTGAAGCGGTTGCGGCGGCGACTGTGCAATTCGATCCCGACCACGCCAATGTCCGTGCCTGCCTCAAAGGCGGCTGCGAGCGGATCTGCGGGGGCGATATGGGTGTCGAGAGATAAGGATTTGGCATTGGGCGAAGTGATGAAGCCCTCGGCCCCATCGACCAGCGTGACCCAGGTCTGGCCCGCGGCATCGGCGCCAGCCATGACGAGGAACGGCAGGGAGGTATAGAAATCGCGGTGCTGGGCAGGCATGTGGTCGCGGATGAAGCCACCGGCCCAGGCCGCCACATTCCCGGCACCGGCGCGTGCCTGCGCCTCCAGTTCCCCGGCGTGAAAGGGATTGGGGGGCTGGGTCACATTCAGGGCCTTGTCCATTGTCACGTCTCCTGTGGTTTGGGGAGTGTTGCGGGGTGGGGAGTGTTGTGGGGTGGAGGCCCTGTGTCGGACCCAAAGGCGCGGGCCAGACACAGGGGCAGTTTTTGTTGTGGGGATGCCGGGGAAGGATCAGGCCAGTTCCGGCACCTCGGATGCGACCATGGGGACAAAATTGTCCTCTGCTTCGATCCGGTTCAGCCAGGCGCGCAGATTGGGATAGGGGGCCAGATCCACGCCGCCTTCCGGTGCGTGTGCGATATAGCTGTAGCCTGCAATATCCGCGATGGTGATGGTTTCGGCTGCGAGCCAGTTGCGGCCGTCCAGGTGGGTTTCCATCAGTTTGAACAGGTCATGTGATTTGGCGATGGCTGCTGCGTGATCCAGCTGCGCGCCAAACAGAGTGACCAGGCGGGCAGAGCAGGGGCCGGAAAAGATGTTGTCGGCGGCAATGGTCAGCCAGCGCTGCACTTCTGCTGCGGTCTTTGGGTCTTCGGGCAACCAGTGCGACCCTTTTGCGTAGGTCTGGACCAGATAGACCAGAATGGCGTTGGAATCGGACAGGGTATAGCCGCTGTCGTCGATGGCGGGAACTTTTCCGAAGGGGCTGATCTTGAGGTATTCCGGGGCTTTGTGCGCACCATTGGCCATGTCGAGGTCAATGGTTTCATAAGGCAGGCCGAGAAAGGCCAGAATCAGTTCGACACGGTGGCAGTGGCCGGATTTTGGATTGCGGTAGAGTTTGATGGGGGTCATGGGATGTCCTGTTCTTTGAGGTCTTTGGGTCAGCGTTGAAATTCGGCTGGGCCGCAATGTGGTGGCCCCTTGGTGATGGGGGAAAGGTAGTTTGCCCCGATCTGCGAATGAATATACTGTTTGCGAAAGGCATTATTTCGCGAAGTGATGGTAATATGGATCGATTGCAGAGCCTCGAGGTGTTTGTTGCGGTGGCCGAGGCGGAGAGTTTTGCCGCCGGGGCGCGGCGGATGGGGTTGAGTGCTCCGTCGGCGACGCGCGGGGTGAATGCGCTGGAGGCGCGGTTGGGCGCACGCCTGTTTACCCGCACCACCCGCAGCGTGCGTCTGACTGATGTGGGACGCCGCTATCTTGAGGATGCCCGCCACATTCTGGCGCAGATGCAGGCGGCAGATGATGCCGCAACCGGCGCGGCCTCCAATCCGGTTGGTCAGCTGCGCATTACCTGCCCGAATGAGTTCGGCCGCATCTATGTAACACCGATCCTGACCGAGTTTCTGGACACCTATGCAGGTGTCAGCGCCGAGGTGGTCATGGTGGACCGGATTGTGAACATGGTGGAGGAGGGGTTTGATCTGGCGGTGCGCATCGGAGAGCTGCCTTCCTCGGGGCTGACGGCTGTGCGGGTGGGGCAGGTGCATCGGGTGGTCTGTGGATCGCCTGCGTATCTTGCGGCGGCGGGGACGCCCCTGACCCCGGCTGATCTGTTGCAGCACAAGGTGGTGTCTGCCTCGCCCATCAGCCCGGTCTCAGAATGGCGCTTTGGCGGCGAGCTGCGCGATGTGGTGCGGCTGCGCCCGCGTCTTGCGGTGACAAGTGTTGCGGCGGCGATCGAGGTGGCGCGCCGGGATTGGGGGTTGTGCCGGGTTTTGTCCTATCAGGTCGGGCCGGATCTGGAGGCTGGCCGATTGGTGCGGGTCTTGCAGGATCACGAACCGGCGGCGCTGCCCATTCATCTGGTCCATGCAGAGGGGCGGCGGGCGCCTGCCAAGGTGCGGGCCTTTATCGATTTTGCCAAGGCGCGGCTGCAGTCGGTGGCGGTGTTGCGCTAGGGACAGGATGCCAGATCAATGCATCCTGACCCTGGGGGCTGTGCGACAGAAGCGGCGAGGCGGAGGGGAAAGTTCGTCGCCGCGGCGCAAATCTGGCGCAAAAGCCCTGAACCTGCAGGTGCTTGCGCTGTTCCATCTCGCACGATGCACCGAAGTGGCCTATAGGTAAGCCAAGGGAGCCCATGCCCATCTATCCACGGAGACCTGCCATGACCGGAGAGCTGTCGCCCATCGACAAGGCCAAATTTGTCGCTGCCAAACGTGCGGCGGAAATGGTTGAGGATGGTATGCGGGTTGGCCTGGGGACCGGATCAACGGCCGCCTGGCTGGTGCGGTGCCTGGGGGAGATGGTGCGCAGCGAAGGTCTGCGTATCAAGGGGGTGCCGACCTCGACCCGGACGGCAGAGCTGGCGCGCGAGGTCGGGATTGATATCATCTCTCTGGATGAAGCCAAATGGCTGGATCTGACCATTGATGGTGCTGACGAATTTGACGGGGATCTGAACCTCATCAAGGGTGGTGGCGGTGCGTTGTTGCAGGAAAAGATTGTCGCCACCGCCTCGGACCGGATGGTGGTCATTGCCGACAAGGCCAAGGAAGTCGAAACCCTTGGGGCGTTTCCGCTGCCGGTCGAGGTGATCCCCTTTGGCTGGCAGACCACGCAGGCGCTGGTGGAAGAGACGCTGGTTGCGATGAATGTGATGGGGCGCAAGACCACGCTGCGCATGAATGGCGATGCCGCCTTTGTGACGGATGAGGGCAACCACATCCTTGATCTGCACCTCAATCGCATCGGCAACGCCCGCCAATTGGCGCTGGTGATGAACCAGATCCCCGGCGTGGTCGAAAATGGCCTGTTCATCGATATCTGCGATACCGTTGTGGTGGGCTATGGTGATGGCAAGGTCGAAGTGCGCGACATCAACGAGGGCACGATTGAAACTGACCGGCTGGAGTTCATGGAAAGCGACAATCTGTTTGCAGATCTTGGCGACTGAGCCGCCGCGCCTCGACGCTGCGCACTCAATGCATCCCGACCTTAACTCTCTTGCCATTCAGGCAGCGGAAACAGCCGGTCATAAGCCCAGTTAAAGACCAGCGCGTAAACCATGTAGAAGGCCGCAAAAGAGATATCGAGCACAAAGGCCTGCCAGAGGGTGATCTGCAGATACCAGGCAAAGAACGGCATCAGGACCACCAGAAGGCCCGCCTCGAACAGGATGGCGTGCAGGACGCGAACGGGCGGCGATTTCTGGGTAGACCCGCTGATCCGGCGCATGACGCGATCAAACAGCTCGTTATAGGCATAGTTCCAGACCGTGGCGAGGGTCGCCGCCACAATGGTGGCCACGCCGATTGCTTCAACCGGCATGTGAAACAGCCAGGCACCAAGGGGAATGATCAACAGCAGGGCCAGAATCTCAAAGCTGAGGGCGTGGCGGATACGGTCGAGGGGGGATCTCATGACGACCTTTCGATTTTTTCTGCGGGTCGTCCCGATAAAAGATCACATGACCGGGTCGTCCCGATCACGGGCAGACCGGCGCGGTCTGCGGGCCACAAGATGACGCCGGGGCGGGCGGCTTTCAAGAGGGATGTAGGTGTAAAAGCGTAAGGATGGGGCTGAGAAATTTTCACGCGACCTTCACGGTTTCGCGATTAAACCACTCCAAACCATTTGAAACCTCGTCAGAACACCCCACCTGCGAGACTGGCAATTCGCATCGCGCTGTGGGATACCTCGCGCAAGACATAAGAAGGGCGACGGAAATGAGCTTTGATTACGATCTCTTTGTCATCGGTGGCGGCTCCGGTGGGGTACGGGCAGCACGTGTGGCGGCCGCAGGCGGCGCCAAGGTCGCCCTCGCAGAGGAAGACCGCTATGGCGGCACCTGTGTGATCCGGGGCTGTGTGCCCAAGAAACTGATGGTGTTTGCTTCTGAGTATGCCTCTGTGGTTGAGGACGCCCAGGCCTATGGCTGGGACATCACTGCGGGTGATTTCAACTGGGATGCCTTCAAGGGCAAGCTGCACAACGAGCTGGACCGGCTGGAAGGGATCTATCGCAATCTGCTGAAGAACTCTGGTGTGGAGAGCTTTGACCAGCGCGCCAAGCTGGCCGATGAACACACCGTCGAGCTGGCAGATGGCACCAAGAAGACCGCAAAGCACATTCTGGTGGCGACGGGTGGCTGGCCGTCGATGCCTGATATCAAGGGGGCGGAGCTTGGGATCTCTTCGAACGAGATTTTCCATCTCGACAAGTTGCCGGAAAATATCCTGATCGTCGGTGGCGGCTATATCGCCTGCGAATTCGCGGGGATCATGAACGGGCTTGGCGTCAAAACCACGCAATATTACCGCGGCGCGCAAATCCTGCGCGGCTTTGACGATGAGGCGCGGGGCCTGGTGTCCGAAGAAATGTGTCAGGCAGGCATCGATCTGCACCTTGGCACCAATGTCCTGGAGATGCGCAAGGAAGGCGACAAGATCTGGGTCAAGGCGACAAACGGCGACGAGACCCTGTTCGATCAGGTGCTGTTTGCCACTGGCCGCAACCCGAATGCGGACAACCTTGGCCTTGAGGCGCTGGGCATCGAGCGGGACCGGGCAGGGGCCATTGTGGTGGATGACTACAGCCAGACGGCCGTGCCCTCGGTTTATGCGATCGGCGACGTGACCAACCGGGTGAACCTGACGCCCGTGGCGATCCGTGAGGGCATGGCGTTTGTCGAAACGGTGTTCAACGGCAATCCGACCAGCCCCGACCACGACCTGATCCCGACTGCGATTTTCACGCAGCCGGAGATGGGCACCGTGGGGCTGAGCGAAGAAGACGCCGCCGAGCAGGAAGCGATCGAGGTTTACGCAACCTCCTTCAAGCCGATGCAGCAGTCCTTTGCCGGTCGTGCGCAGCGGGTTCTGATGAAGCTGATCGTCTCCAAGGAAACACGCAAGGTGCTGGGCTGTCACATTGTCGCGCCGGGCGCGGGTGAAATGATCCAGCTTGCGGGGATCGCCGTAAAAATGGGCGCAACCAAAGAAGATTTCGACCGGACAGTGGCGGTTCACCCCACCATGTCGGAAGAATTGGTGACGATGAAGACCCCTGTGCGGACGGCTTGATTTTTCAAGAAGAAACCACAGGTACATAACACGAGCCGCGATGGGCGGCGACTAAGGGATTGGAGACATATGGCGGGCAACAATGGTGGCCCCTGGGGGGGCGGAGGCTCTTCTGGCGGTTCTGGCAACAGAGGCAACAATCAGGGCGGTGGGGATGACAACCGCGGTGGCGGCGGACGTCGCCCCGAAGATCCCCAGATCCCCGAGATCGACGAGCTGGTCAAAAAAGGTCAGGAACAGCTGCGCGTTCTGATGGGCGGTCGTAGTGGTGGTGGCAACTCCGGTGGCGGCCGTGGCGGCAACTCTGGTGGGGGTGGCCCCATGTTCACCAAGGGCACTGTTGCGCTTGGTGCGCTCGCGGCAGCGGCGTTCTGGGCCTACATGAGCTTTTACTCGGTCAAGACGGAATCCCGTTCTGTCGAATTGTTCCTCGGTGAATATTCACAGACCGGCCAGCCGGGTCTGAACTTTGCGCCCTGGCCGTTTGTCACCTACGAGGTGATCCCGGTTCTGGTGGAACAGACCGAAAATATCGGTGCTGGTGGTCGTGGCTCTGACGCGGGTCTGATGCTGACCGGGGATGAAAACATCATTGATGTGGACTTCCAGGTGGTCTGGAACATCAATGATCCGGCGAAGTTCCTGTTCAACCTGCGTGATGCGCGCACGACCATTGCGGCTGTGTCCGAATCCGCCATGCGCGAGATCATCGCCCAGTCTGAACTGGCGCCGATCCTCAACCGTGACCGGGGTGTGATCAGCGACCGCCTGAAGGAACTGATTCAGTCCACTCTGGACAGCTACGACAGCGGCGTGAACATTGTGCGGGTCAACTTTGATGGAGCGGATCCGCCGGATCCGGTCAAGGATGCCTTCCGCGAGGTCCAGTCTGCTGGTCAGGAACGCGACCGCCTTGAGAAACAGGCCGACGCCTACGCGAACCGCAAACTGGCTGCGGCACGCGGTCAGGCAGCCCAGACCCTGGAAGAAGCCGAAGCCTACCGCGCCCAGGTTGTGAACCAGGCGCAGGGTGAGGCGTCTCGCTTTACTGCCGTTCTGGAAGAATATCAGAAGGCACCCGAAGTGACCCGCAAGCGTCTGTATCTGGAGACGATGGAAGAGGTTCTGGGCCGCGTCGACAAGATCATCCTTGATGATACTGCCGGTGGCGAAGGTGGTCAGGGCGTCGTTCCTTATCTGCCGCTCAATGAACTGCGTCGGACGGAGAACCAGTGATGAACAAATCGACATTTATTCTGCCGGTCATTGTTGTCGCTTTGATCGCGGCGCTGTCTGCGGTGTTCATCGTGGACGAACGCGAAAAGGCGCTGGTGCTGCGCTTTGGTCGGGTTGTGGACGTCAAAGAAGACCCGGGTCTCGCCTTTAAGATGCCGATCATCGACGATGTGGTGCGCTATGACGACCGTATCCTCAGCCTTGAGGTCGGCCCGCTGGAGGTCACCCCGCTGGATGACCGCCGTCTGGTGGTCGATGCGTTCTCGCGTTACCGGATCGCTGATGTCCAGCGCTTCCGCGAAGCGGTCGGCGTGGGCGGTGTGTCCGCTGCGGAAACCCGTCTGGACAACATCATGCGCGACCAGACCCGTGAGGTTCTGGGTACCGTGAGCTCGAATGACATCCTGTCGTCCGATCGTGCGGCGCTGATGCTGCGGATCCGCAACGGCGCCATCGCAGAGGCGCGCTCTCTCGGGCTTGAGGTGATCGACGTGCGTTTGAAACGGACCGACCTGCCGCAGGCCAACCTTGAGGCGACCTTTGCGCGGATGCGCGCAGAGCGGGAGCGGGAAGCAGCAGACGAGATCGCCCGCGGTGAAGAGGCCGCGCAGCGTGTGCGTGCGCAGGCGGACCGGACCGAGGTCGAGCTGGTATCTGATGCGGAACGTGAAGCCGAGGTCATCCGAGGTGAGGCCGACGCTGAGCGCAACGGCATCTTTGCCCGCGCGTATGGCGCCGATCCGGAGTTCTTTGACTTCTATCGCAGCCTGAACGCCTATGCGAAATCGCTTCAGGGGGGCAATTCCTCTCTGGTGCTGTCGCCGGACAGCGAGTTCTTCAACTACCTGAAGTCCTCGGACGGTGCGGCGCGCAGCGGTCAGTAAGACTGGCAACAGGCGGTCATCAGACCTGACCTTTCGTCAGGCAGACAATACAAGCAGGGGCTGGCCAATGGCTGGCCCCTTTTTCGTGACCGTGGGGTCAGGCCCCGAAACCGGGATTTCCACCTGCAAGTTCAATGGCTAAGCCCGTCGCGTTGGCAAGGGTTTGCTCATCCCACAGTGAATAGTTCCGCAAAGGAAGCTCACTGGGTTTCACTTCAATTTGAATACGTGCAACATTCATTGTGAGGTTTTTTTGGAACACTACATTAACGGCCATAGCCGACATGGTGCGACCCCACTCCGGAAGAGCAGGAAGACAGAGCTCCGGTCCAGGTGATCCCCATGCGGCATGGTCATAATGCGACAACTAAGGAGTAGTTTCGTGCAGCCACAGGTTACATCCAATTCCATCACGAGCGGAGCCCTGCGCCCACTGGCGCTTTTGGGTTCGGCGCGCGTGATGCTGCTGGCAGGGCTCGCCATGATGATGGTGCTGGCGCAGGTTGCCATTGCACAGGCGCGTCCCGATAGTCTTGCGCCACTTGCTGACAAGGTCAGCCCCGCCGTGGTCAATATCACCACAACCACCGTCGTCGAGGGCCGCGCAGGGCCGCAGGGCATCGTGCCCGAAGGATCCCCGTTCGAGGATTTCTTTCGTGAATTCCAGGATCGCAACGGTCAGGGCAACCGTCCGCGCCGTTCCTCTGCGCTGGGGTCCGGTTTTGTGATCTCCGAAGATGGCTATATCGTCACCAACAACCACGTGATCGAAGAAGCCGATGAAATCGAGATCGAGTTCTTTCCGGGCGATGGCCAGCCTGCGCAGCCGCTGCCTGCAAAGGTCGTGGGTACTGATCCCAACACCGATATCGCACTGCTGAAAGTTGACGCGCCGATGCCGCTCAGCTTTGTGAAATTCGGCGACAGCGACATTGCCCGTGTTGGTGACTGGGTGGTGGCCATGGGCAACCCGCTGGGTCAGGGCTTCTCTGTTTCGGCGGGGATCGTGTCTGCGCGCAACCGCGAATTGTCGGGTTCTTACGATGACTACATCCAGACCGATGCCGCGATCAACCGGGGCAACTCTGGCGGACCGCTGTTCAACATGGATGGCGAGGTGATCGGCGTGAACACTGCAATCCTGTCGCCCAATGGTGGCTCCATCGGTATCGGTTTTTCGATGGCATCCAATGTCGTGACCAAGGTGGTCGATCAACTGCGTGAGTACGGTGAAACCCGTCGCGGCTGGCTCGGCGTGCGCATTCAGGACGTCACCAGTGATGTTGCCGAAGCCATGGGCATGGACAGCGCCAAGGGTGCGCTGGTGACTGATGTGCCGGAGGGCCCGGCCAAGGACGCAGGTCTGTTGGCTGGCGATGTGATCCTGTCCTTTGACGGCGCTGACGTCGAAGACACACGGGGTCTCGTGCGTCAGGTTGGCAACACCGAGGTGGGCAAGGCCGTGCGCGTCGTGGTCTACCGCGAGGGCAAGACCGAGACCCTGCGTGTGACCCTGGGGCGCCGTGAAGATGCGCAGCGTCAGGCCGGAGCCGACACCGGTAGCGAGATCGCACCGGACACCCGCGAGAAGGAGCTGCTGGGTCTGACGGTGAGCCGTCTGAGCGATGATCAGCGCAGCGAGCTGAACGTGCCGGAGGGCACCGATGGTTTGGTCATCACCGGCGTTGATGAAACATCCGAAGCCTTTGAAAAAGGGCTGCGTGCGGGCGATATCATCACCGAAGCAGGCCAGCAGAAGCTGTCCACCATTGCAGAGCTGGAAGACCGCATCAGCGAAGCCAAGGAGGCAGGCCGCAAATCGCTGCTCCTGTTGGTGCGCCGGGCGGGTGAGCCACGTTTTGTGGCCCTGAACCTGGCAGAGTAAACCAGCCCAAGGGCATTCGGGGGCAAACCCCATTCATGACACGACAAAAGGGCCGGGCGGCAATGCCTGGCCCTTTTGCGTCGGGGCCTGTGCCGGTCAGGGGCCCAAGTGCCCCCAGCCTTTGATCCTGCGGAATACGGCTATCACGCAGGCAGGATGCGGCCCGGCAGGTCTGGCTGGTGTCCTGCGGATCGCCTCCGGGCACCTGACGGCTGCCCCGAAACCCTGCGCCAGCTGCGGCAACCCGCATTTGGCGAAACTCGTCGGTCTGTTTTGGTCTGTTTGCGGCTGCTGTCTGGGATGCAGCCCCCCCGGCCAAGTCCAAGCGTGCTCTCCCGGCGACGGTCAGTCGGATGCCAGGCGCGTTTGTCTGTGGCGTCTGGCCGATCTGTTTGGCTGTCGTCCCCCATATGAGCCATGTGCCGGGACACAAGTGGCACATGGCTCTAGATGGGACAGGCAACCGTTGGGATGGAACGGATAACGGCGCCTGTGTGGACATTCGCCCATCAGGTGCCTTTGGGTCTGTGACCCAGTTCACAAAGGGTGCATTTTTTTGCCGGGGGCAGGCATGGAGGGGATGGCCCCCGTTTCTGCACACCATTTCAGTACATCTGTGTCAGCCGATATCGGGGTCGGCCAACAGCATCAGCGCCTTGCGGTCCAGAATGGTCAGGCTGCCGCGTCCGATATCGATCACATCGCTGCGTTTCCATTGCGAGAGCGTCTTGGAGACCGCCTCGCGGGTGGCGCCGACGAACTCGGCCAGTTCAGTCTGCGACAGGCTGAGGCGGCCATCTCCGCCATCGGGGGTGAGGTAAAGCAGTTTGCGCGCCAGCCGGACGGGCATCGGCAGGAACACCTGTTCCGACAGCTGAGTGTTCATCCAGCGCATGCGCTGACCCGCCAGGCGCAGGAGATCCCCCGCCAGATCAGGATGGGCCGCCAGCTGGCTGAGAACGTCACGGTTGCGCAGGCGGCGCAGGCGACTTGGTTCAAGCGCAGTGGCCGTCGCGGTGCGGGGGCCGGGATCAAACAGGGCAATCTCGCCAAAGACCGCGCCCGCCCGCATGATATCAAGGGACAGTTTGCGCCCGGCGGAGGAGAGCGTGGAAAATTCCACCGCGCCGCTTACGATGGCATAAAGCGCATCGCCGTCGTCGCCCTGATCAAACAGGATATCGCCAGCCTGCAGCAGCACTTCGCTGGCCTCGCTGTCGAGGATCTCAAGCAGGCGTTCCGAGGCACCGGAGAGAAACCCGCGGTTCGGCAGCAGCCACTTGCGCCGCTTGGGCGCGCTGAGTGTCATGTCAGAGCTCAACAGCAATCAATCCCAGTTTGCGGGCGCTCAGCAATGACAATTCGTCATTTGCAAACCCGTCGAGTTCCTGAAAACGGCGTACCGCTGCGCGGGTGGGGGCATCCATCGTGGCGGTGATCTGCCCGTCATAGAGCCCGCGCACCGCCAGTGCCCGTTGCAGGGAACCGATGAAATAGGGGCTCATCTGATCGGGGCAGGGGGTTTCAAACCAGCTTTCGCGCCGCTCTTCGACGATGCTTTGGCGGGTTTCACGGCGAAACCGCGCGGGCCGTTCGATCGTGCCATCAGGGGCGACGCGGGCAGGATGCGTCATGACCTGAACAGTGACCGTTTCGATCACGGCGGGGCTTGTGTGGGTGGACCAGCAGGTGCCGGGTGGGGCGTCTGCGGGGCTTTGCGGTGGCTGGGTTTCTGCGCGGCCGACCTGCGCACCGAGCGTGCCGGTGGTGCCCGCACAGCCCGCAAGCGCGCCCATCAATAGGCCCGACAGCGCACAGCCGACCAGCAGCCGGTGCCCATGTCTGCGCAGGTTGTCCGCCATGCCGTGTGTCCCGTGGCCCTGTGTTGCGTTGTTCCACCGAAACTATCCCAGATCCGCGCGCGGGCAAAGACCCTGATGCAGCCGCCACATCACAGTGCCAGAGAGGCAAATTCGCACTGGCGCGGCGGTGGCGGGTTGGCTACAAAATCGGACGCGTAGCGAAAAAGGATACAGCTGACGATGGCAAAGATCACTTATGTCGAGCACAACGGCACCGAGCATGTGGTGGACGTGGCAAACGGGCTGACCGTGATGGAAGGCGCCCGTGACAACAATATTCCGGGCATCGAGGCCGACTGCGGCGGTGCCTGCGCCTGTTCGACGTGCCATGTCTATGTCGATGCGGCCTGGGTCGAGAAGCTGCCCGCCAAGGACGACATGGAAGAGGACATGCTGGACTTTGCCTATGAGCCCGACCCTGCGCGCTCGCGGCTGACCTGTCAGGTCAAGGTGACCGACGATCTGGATGGTCTGGTTGTCCATATGCCGGAAAAACAGATCTGATGGTCGGGCCGTGCCCTGCGCAAGGCGAAAGCGCTGCGCGGGCGCGGCGTCTGCCGTCGGATGGTGGGCGAGCGGCCCTGCGCCGCGCGGAGCGAACCGCCCGCCCGGTTGATGGGCAGATCTGTCTGACATGGATGAAGGCGGCTGCTATGGCGGCCGCTTTCGTGTTTGTGCCCTCATTGGGGGGCAAGGGGGCTGTGGCAGAGGTGCTGCCGCAGCTGACCGAGGCGCGGTATGACGCGCCCACCCGTCATTATCCGCATGCTGTCCTGGGCGATGATGTCGAATATTCCGCGCTGGTCCTGCGCGACAGTGCTGGGACCCGTTACCGCGTTGAACTGCCGGCAGACGGGCCGGTGTTTGAGGATCTGCAACCGCGGCTGTGGGATGTGACCGGGGATGGCCGGGCAGAGGTTGTGGTGGTGGAAAGCCACCCGACGCGGGGCGCGCGCCTTGTGGTCTATGGTCTGACGCAAACCGGGCTGCGCGAAATCGCCGCCACGCCCAATATCGGCACCCGCTTTCGCTGGCTGGCGCCAATCGGGGCTGCGGATATGGATGGCGATGGCCATGTTGAAATCGCCTATATCGATCGTCCGCATCTGGCACGGCTGCTGCGGGTGTGGCGCTACAGCGCGGGCGAGTTGACGGAGGTCGCCCAGACCAGCGGGTTGACCAACCACCGGATTGGTGAGGATTTCATCACGTCGGGCCTGCGCGATTGTGGTGACGGGGTCGAGATCATCACGCTCAACCCCGGCTGGAACCGGATCATTGCGACCCGACTGGTTTCCGATGGGTTGCAGACCCGCGATCTTGGCGTGTTTCGGGCTGACCTCGGCCTGGGGGATGTGCTGAGCTGCACCGACCCGCGGTGATTGCTGACCAGCCCGCACTGCAGGGCTGCGTGTATCGCTAAATTTGCAGGCATTTTGTTACCTGTTTCTTGGGAAGTGGGCCCGTCTGTTTGAGGTTTGTTCACCACTTTCGCCGTACCGTCTTGCAACAGACAACTTTCCGAACCGCAGCGGCGGATCTCGTTTGCAAGCAGGAGACAGGCGCGTGACCTTTTCACCCTATGTTCTGGGAACCGGCATTGCCGGCTGGAATTTTCTGGATCGCACCCGGACCCAGCAGCAGCAGATTTTTGAGAAGTCTCCGATACTTGACCGTGCTGTTCAGGATTTCACCAACAAGATCGACAGCATTCAGACCGCAGATCAGCTGTTGGATGACTACAATGTCCTGCAGGTTGCCCTAGGGGCGTTTGGTCTGGAAGAAGACATCGCCAACCGCGCCTTTATCAAACAGGTGCTGGAATCGGATCTGAGCGATCCACGTTCTTTTGCAAACCGATTGAACGACAACCGCTACCTTGGCCTGGCGCAGACGTTCGGTTTTGGCAGCGAGGATGGCCCGCAACTGCCCAGTGCAAGCGCGGAAAAGCCCTATGTCAACGTGGCGAGCCCCGAAGACCTGCTGTCGAACAAGACGCTCCTTAATCAGGCGCTCGATGATTTCGGCCTGCAGCGGTATGCGGGGAATGAGTTCTTTTTGCAAAAGGTGCTGGAATCCGATCTCTCGGACGACAATTCCTTTGTGAACAGGCTCAGCGATACCCGGCTTGCCGATTTTGCCAGCCAGTTCAAATTCAACGCGCCGCCGGAATACACAAGCAGCATGGATGCCATGCTGGGGGAGTTCACGGCCATGAACGATGGCGCGGGGCCTGCCAACGCGGATGAGCTGCTTGGCAATGAAACCCTGCTGAATGCGGTGATCGAGACATTCGATCTGGAATACACCAACCCCATCTTCCTCAAGCGGATGCTGGAAGCGGACCCCTATGACGAAAACTCTGCTGTGCGGCAGCAGGAGGATCCGCGCGTTCTGGCCATGTCGCGGGCATTCGGCTTTGGCATGCCGGATATCAACAGTTTTTCCAGCCCGGACGAGCTGTTTGCGCGCCCTGAATTGCTGGAGGAGGTGTTGGACCAGTTCAACAACAGCAATCCGGGAGAGGATTTTCTGCGCCAGGTTCTGGAATCGGATCTTTCGGATCCGAATTCTTTCGTGAACCAGCCCGGCAACCTTGCGTTTTTCGATCTGGCAGAGGCCTATCAGACCGAATGGACGCCACCGCCCAGCAAGGTAAAGGTTCTGGCAGACGAGGTGGGCACGAAACTGTCCGGCTATGAGAACCCGCGGCAGTTTGTTTTCGACTTTGATGCCTTTGAGGCGGGGCTGGATGTGTTCAACATGAATGAGCGACAGCTGGATTTCAGCTTCATGCTCAAGGTGTTCGAATCGGATCTGTCCTCCGAAACCTCATATGCCAATCTCTACCGCGATCCGAATGTTCAGGCGATGGCGAATGCTTTTGCCTTCAACCCCGGCGGCAATGATCGCACCTATCCGCCCGGTTTTGCCGAAGAGATTGCCGATCTTTATACCGACCGGAACTTTGAAATCGCCATCGGTGAAAGCGACCCCAATATGCGGCTTGCGCTCGCGCTTGAGCGGGAGCTGCAGTCCATCGCGGATGCCGGAGGCAGCGAGGATGCCCATTGGTATGGGATCATTGGCTCGCCGCCGCTGAAGACGGTGTTTGAATCCGCATTGGGCCTGCCATCGAGCTTTGGCCAGCTGGATGTGGATCGACAGGTCAACGAGATGAAAGACCGGGCTTTTGCGTCCTTCGGGACGACCCATCCTGCGGACCTGCTGAAGCCGGACAAGCTGGAGGAGTTCCGCAACCGTTTCCTGTTGCTGAGCGAACTGAATTCCGACACCGCATCGGCGGGCTTCTCTGACCCGATCTTTGCGTTGTTCTGATCCTGTTGCCACCGCGCCAGAGCTGCGCTGAGATATACTTCAGGGCAATCAGGCGCGCAGCCGTGGTCTTGGCAGGCTGACCGGCCTTTTGCGGCGCATGGCAAAAGCCTGCGGTAAGCCCCGGCGCGCCGTGGGTGCGGTTTTGCTCAGGCGGGGGCACGGAGAGGCAGGGGCTGGCAGACGGTGCATGGCAGCCAGAGCATGACAGGCGGGGCATCGCAGGCGGGGTGACGCCAACAGGCTATCTTCGGGATAGCTCCCTTGGTCTAACCGGCACGGTTGGCCCGGCTGGCACGGTTGGCCCGGCTGGCATGTTGGCAGGGTTGGCCCGGTTGGTACGGCGGCAAGAAATGCCGGGCAGGCTCAGGACAGGAAATAGTCGACAGGCTGAAGCGGTGGGGGCACCTCTTGCCCGAGGCGGGGCGCAAGCGTCCGCTCCACGGTTCGGCAGATCGCATCCAGTGGCAGGCCGTTCACGGTTTCCCCAAAGGGTGTCGACAGCTCTTCTGTCACTTCGGCCAGGCCAAAAAACACATAGGCCACGATGCCCACGAATACCGGGGTCAGCCAACCCGCGCCATCAATCAGCGCAAAGGGCAGAAGCAGGCAGTAAAGATAGGTCGTGCGAAACACCAACAGCGAATAGACATAGGGGAGCGGAGTGGTCGCGATCCGCTCGCAGCCGGCCTGGGCCAGAGCCATGCTTGCAATGCGTTCCCCCAGCGCCTTGCGGCCAAACCCGTCATCTGCGGCGCGGCCGACTTCCACGGTCAGGCGGTCCAGCGCAGCGCAGGGCGGATGCGGGGCGGTTGCGAAATCCTCTCCCGCCCAGAACAGGACGGCAGAACGGTCATCTTGGCGGCGCAGATTGATCCGGTGCAGATGCAGAAAACCCAAGGCGAGCCGCAGGATGCGGTGGCGGGCCTCGCTGCTGCTGACAAACAGATCGCAATCGCGGCTGAGCCCGCGCATGTCGGCCACCAGCTGCCCCCAAAGCTTGCGCCCTTCCCACCAGCGATCATAGGCGGCATTGTTGCGAAACCCCAGAAACAGCGAAAGAGCGATGCCGAAAACCGCGAAGGGTGCGGCGTTGGTATGGGGCAGGCGCAGAACCTCGCTATCGATCCACAGGATCAACGCAGAGAGGGCCGAAAGACCGATGATGCGCGGCAAGATCCGGGGCAGAACGGAGCCGCGCACCGCAAACATCAACTGCATCAATCCGGGTTTGTCGCGCAGGATCATCAGGTCACGGGCTCCGTCAGGGTTTTGGGAACGGTCTGGTCAATTGGTCCGGTTCAGTGCTGTCTTGTCCAAATCGAGACGCTTGGGGGGCTTGGGTTATGGTGCCCCTGATATCTTTCAATACCTAGCCTGCCGAAACCGTCGCCACTTCGCAGAAAGCGGCAGGACAGAGGCATTCCCGCCAGCTGCCCTGGTTTTCCGGAAAACCATGATCTGCGTCAGGACCGCCGGGTTCTTGGCGGGTCACTGCCGGGCCTCGAACCGGGATCAACACCCGATCCCTCAACACGGTGCGCTGGTGAAGAGTGGGGCGCAAGGTCGGATGGGATGGTTGGGCAAGGGGGAGGCCTGCAACGAAAAACCGGGCGCATCGCGCCCGGCCACGCCCAACTGTGTGGGGCAATCTTTGATTGGTCCGAAACAGGCGGGAGAGCCTGTCTTTTGGTTACTTCAGCGCGCGCCAGCCGATGTCGCGGCGGAAAAAGCCCTGTGGCCAGTCAACGCCGTCCACCATCGCATAGGCGCGATCGCGGGCCTCTTGCAGGGTGTCGCCACGGGCGGTCACATTCAGCACCCGGCCGCCAACCGCCAGAACCTTGCCGTCTTCGGCCTTGGTGCCCGCGTGAAAGACCATGTTGCTGCTGTCCTCAGGCAGGGTGTCTAAGCCTTTGATCTCGCTGCCTTTTTCATAAGATCCCGGATAGCCTGCGGCGGCCATGACAACAGTGATGGCATGATCATCGGCCCAGTTTACCTGCGCCTCACCCAGACGGCCTTCGGCTGCGGCCTGCATCAGGTCCAGCGCCTGCGCGCCGAGGCGCATCATCAGAACCTGGCATTCGGGATCGCCAAAGCGGACGTTGTATTCCACCAGTCGTGGCTGGCCGTCCTTGATCATCAGGCCCGCATAAAGGACCCCCTGATAGGGCATGCCGCGCTCTGCCATCACCTTCATGGTGGGTTTGACGATTTCTTCCATTGCGCGCGCTTCGATCTCGGCGCTCAGGACCGGGGCGGGGGAATAGGCGCCCATGCCGCCTGTGTTCGGGCCGGTGTCGCCTTCGCCGACGCGCTTGTGATCCTGGGCAGACCCAATCGCCAGCACGTTTTCGCCGTCGACCAGCACAAACAAGGACGCTTCTTCGCCTTCCATGAACTCTTCGATCACCACCTCGGCGCCGGCCCCGCCAAAGGCGCCGCCGAACATGTCGTCGATGGCGTCGATGGCTTCGGCTTCGCTCATCGCGATAATGACGCCTTTACCTGCGGCGAGCCCGTCAGCCTTGACCACTGTTGGCGCGCCGTGCTGACGCACATGTGCCTTGGCGGCTTCGGCGTCGGTGAAATGGCCATACGCTGCGGTTGGCGCATTGGCCGCATCGCAAATTTCCTTGGTGAAGCTTTTGGAGGCTTCAAGTTTCGCAGCCGCCTCGGAGGGGCCGAAAACCAGCAACCCAGCCTCGCGCAGCCTGTCTGCAACCCCGGCCGCCAGCGGGGCTTCTGGCCCGATGATCACGAAATCGATGGCGTTTTCCTCGGCGAAATTGGCCACCGCACCACCGTCTTCGATGTCAAAGGCGGCGCAATCCGCGATCTGGGCGATGCCTGCGTTGCCTGGTGCCACGATCAGCTTGTCGCATTTTGGGTTTTGCATCACCGCCCAGGCCAGAGCATGTTCGCGCCCGCCGCTGCCAAGGATGAGGATGTTCATTTGCGTCTTCTCCGATCTGCCTGAGCCCGTGGCCTCCCACCGCGCGGCGGGGCTTGCCTTGCTTGCAGCGGGTTCTATGCTGCGCGGACCTTCAAAACAAGAACTCAGTACGCGCCCCGGCGCCGCAGGAGAGCAGCCCCAGTATGTCAGACCTGTTTGATGATCCCGCCCCATCCGACCGGCCCGGCCAGAACGCCCCCGAATTCACGGTTTCGGAGATCTCTGGCGAGGTAAAGCGGACGCTGGAAGGGACGTTTGGCCGCATCCGTGTCAAAGGCGAGGTTGGCCGTGTCTTCAAGGCCCGGTCCGGGCATCTTTATTATGACATCAAGGATGATCGCTCGGTCCTGGCCTGTACGACCTGGAAGGGCCAGATCAGCAGCCTGTCGGTGGTGCCCGAAGAGGGGCTGGAGGTGGTTGTAACCGGTCGGCTGACCGCCTTTGGCGGGCAGTCCAAATACAACATGAACGTGGACGAGGTGGCGGTTGCGGGGCAGGGCGCGCTGATGGCGCTCTTGGAAAAACGCAAGAAACAGCTGGAGTCAGAGGGTCTCTTTGCGCCAGAGCGTAAGAAACCGCTGCCCTATCTGCCGCAGATCATTGGTGTTGTCACTTCGCCATCGGGGGCGGTGATCCGGGATATTCTGCACCGGCTGCGCGACCGATTTCCGCGCAAGGTGCTGGTGTGGCCCGTCGCAGTGCAGGGGGCGAACTGCGCCGCGGAAGTGGCGCGTGCAATTGATGGCTTTAACCAGCTCACACCGGGAGGGGCGCTACCGCGTCCCGATCTGATCATCGTGGCGCGCGGCGGTGGCTCAATCGAAGATCTCTGGGGCTTTAACGAAGAAATCGTGGCACGGGCCGCAGCAGGCAGCCAGATCCCGCTGATTTCTGCGGTGGGCCACGAGACGGACACCACGCTGATCGATTTTGTCTCTGACAGGCGGGCGCCCACGCCGACGGCGGCGGCAGAATTGGCCGTTCCTGTGCGACTGGAGCTGCTGGGCTGGGTGGAACAGCAGGGGGCGCGGTTGACGCGCGGGGCTGGCCAGGCGGTGCAAATCCGACGCCAGCGGCTGAACGACCTGTCCCGCGCCCTGCCCAAACCCGATACCTTGCTGGAAACCCCGCGCCAGCGGCTGGACCAGGTGTCCTATCGCCTTCCGGATGCATTGATCCGGGGTGTCGACCGGCGCCGCCTCAAGCTGAGCGAAGCCGCCGCCTCGCTGCGCCCGGCCACCTTGCGCCAGCTTGTGCAGGGGCGTCGGGATGGATTGAAAAACCTGTCTTCCCGGCTCAGCCTGCGCCCGATTGAGCGCGAAGTCGCCCGTCAGGGTGACAGGTTGACCCAACTCGCGCAGCGAATGAACGCATTGCAGAGCCAACGCCTGCAGCAGGCGCGCCGGGGGCTGGATGCCACTGGCAGGCAGTTGGAGATCCTGAGTTATAAAGCCACGCTTGATCGAGGATATGCGGTTGTGCGTCATGGCAGCGACGTGGTGACACGGGCCGCCGGGGCCAGGGGGGCGGATCATCTGCGGATCGAGTTTGCCGATGGCGAGATCGCCGTTCACCCGGACGGCTCTGACGCAGGTGCAAAAACCGTTCAGCAGAGCACCGCGCAAACGTCTGCACCGTCCAAACCTGCCGCGCGCAAGCCAAAGGCGGATCCGGGTCAGGATGATGGCGGGCAGGGGACGCTGTTCTAGGGTCAGGATGCAGTGATTGGGGAAGGTCCGGCGCGGCGGCTGAGAGGCAGCTCTTAGACGCCGACCTCCGGCCCCAGGCAGATCATTTCCTCTTCGACCTCATCGGCCTCGTACAGTTGGGTTTCCTCTGGGTCGCCTTCAAACTGTGCAACCAATCCGCCCTGATCCAGGGTGAAGACCCAGCATTGGGGCGAGCCGATGGTGTCATAGACGAAACAGATCTGATCCCCCTTGGGATACCATTCGCCGTCCTGGCACCTGCCATCCAGAAAAGACCAGATCACACGTCGGCCGGGCAGATACCGCTCAACCCCGTAGGCAACACCATCAAAGCCGTAAAACAGCGTGCGCCCTTGGGTGTAGCGGTCAAATTCCTCGGCACCGAGCGGTGCAGCCTTTGCGTCAGGGCCCATCAACAGGCCCAGAGACAGCGGGAACAAGAGAATCAGTTGCAGGTGTCGCATGGGTCAACTGTGCCAGAGCGGCGCCATTCTGGCCAATTTTGTGCCCTTGTGAGCCGCGGCCCTTTGCGTCGCGTCACCTTTGACCGCGGACATCTACAGGGTCAGGGTGATGTCGTCGGGCAAGTAAGGGACTGAACATCATGGCATTTGACGGGTTTGGGGCGCTTTCGGGTGGGGCGGGGGTGTCCCTTGCGGTGGCGGCCGTGTTTGCGGTGATTTACCTGCCGATGGCGGCGGGGGCCGCTGGTCCTTTCCGCAGTCTCAGTAAAACGCTCTCGGTGGCCTTTCTGGCCCTTGCGGCCGCCCTTGCCGGTGCGCCCTGGCTGTTGGTGCTGGCGCTTGGGCTATGTGCGGCGGGGGATTTTTGCCTGTCACAGGAGGGCGAGACGAGCTTCATGGCCGGTGTCGGGGCCTTTGCTGCGGGGCATCTGGCCTATGTGGCCCTGTTTTTGAGCATTGGCGAAAGTGATCCAACGCGCTTGATCAGCGGTGCCGGACCTGCATTTGTTGCGGGTTTTGCCGTTGTCGGCCTGTTCATGGCCTGGCTTCTTGCACCGCGTGCTGGTGATCTGAAGGTGGCGGTGCTTGCTTATGTGCCGATCATCCTTGCAATGGGGGTGGCGGCGTTGACGCTGCCGCCGGTGGCAGGCCTTGCGCTGGTGCTGCCGGCTGCGCTTGCCTTCATGGCGTCTGACATCACGCTTGCCTTTGAAACCTTCGTGCTGGCAGAGGATCATCCGGCGAGGCGTGCCACGCCCTATGCGGTCTGGCCGCTTTATTGGGGGGCGCAGGCGGCGTTTTTGCTGGCATTTTCCTGACGTGATCTGCGCGTGGTCCTTTGCACTTGCCCCAAAAGGGGATTAGGTGTCCGCAGGTAAAGACCAAGACATCTGAATGCGGAGACCGAGATGGCGTTTTTCTCAAAACTGAAGGATCGGCTGTTCAAGTCGTCAGCCAAGCTTGAGAAGGGGCTGGACGCCATTGTCGAGGAAGGCGCGGAGGCTGCTGTCTCTCAGCCGGATGTGTCGCCGGAACCGGCCCCTGTTGAAACTCCTGTCGAGACTCCTGTCGAAGCCCCGGTTGCACCGCCCGTCGAAGTCCCTGCCGAGACCCCGAAGGAAACCCCAGCCGAAGCGCCCAGCGAAGTGCCGACAGCGCCTGCGCAGGGGGACAAGGTTCAGCCTGCGCCCGTCCGGACGGAGCCGGTGGCAAAACCGATGCCAAAGCCCAGCCTGACCCCGGTTCCAACACCCAAACCAGAGCCGGTTGAGACCCCCAAGGCGGGCCTGCTGGGGCGTCTGATCGGACGGGGCAAGGCAGAAGAGCCGCGCCGCGTGCTGGATGATGAGATGCTCGAACAGCTTGAGGATCTGCTGGTCGGGGCGGATATGGGCGTGGATACCGCTTTGCGTGTGACCGCCAATATGGCTGAGGGACGCTATGGCAAGCGTCTGTCCGCGCGCGAGATCAAGGAACTCCTTGCTGGTGAGGTGGCCCGCATCATGGAGCCAGTCGCCCGCCCGATGCCAATCTACGAAAAAAGCCCGCAGGTGGTTCTGGTGGTTGGGGTCAACGGCTCGGGCAAGACCACCACGATCGGCAAGCTGGCCAGCCAGTTCAAGGCGGCCGGCAAGAAGGTGGTGATTGCGGCAGGTGACACATTCCGTGCCGCTGCGGTGGAACAGCTGCAGGTCTGGGGCGATCGTGCAGGCGTTCCTGTTCTGACAGCGCCAGAAGGGTCTGACCCCGCAAGCCTTGCGTTTGATGCCATGACCCGCGCACAAGAGGACGGTGCGGATCTGTTGATGATCGACACCGCTGGACGCCTGCAGAACCGCGCTGATCTGATGGAAGAGCTGGCCAAGATCGTGCGCGTGATCCGCAAAAAGGATGAAACCGCGCCGCATAATACCCTGTTGGTGCTGGATGCGACGACCGGTCAGAATGCGCTCAACCAGGTTGAAACCTTCCAAAAGCTCGCGGATGTTTCCGGTCTGGTGATGACCAAACTGGACGGAACGGCCAAGGGCGGCGTCTTGGTTGCGCTGGCCGATAAGTTCGGCCTGCCGATCCACGCCATCGGCGTCGGCGAGCAGATTGATGATCTGGCGCCCTTTGATCCAGAGGAATTCGCCGCAGCCCTGACAGGGCTGGAGGGCTCCTGAGCCGGGCCCTATTGGGTCCGACTGTGCCATGACCCAGATCCAGGGGTCTTCGTGATGGCTGAAGATACCCCGTGGGGCAACACAGCCCCGTCGGATCCGTGTTTTTGTAAAGGTATTTGACGTGAGCGATTGGCTGATCTCGCTTGAAGGCACTGAGGCGGGGCATCATGTTGCGCTGGGGCTGGCGCTGATGGCGGCGCTTCTTCACGCGTTGTTTGGGGCGCTGCAAAAAGGGCGTTATGATCCCTGGCTGTCGCGGGGCGCGATTGATTTCTCCTATGGGATGATGGCGATGCCGGTGGCGCTTTTTGTTGTGCCCTGGCCCGAACCCCATATGTGGCCGATTTTTGCGGGTGTCTGGGTGATCCATGTCCTGTACAAGATCTTGCAGGGGCTGGCCTACAGTCGGGGCAGCTATACGGTGGTTTATCCTGTGGTGCGCGGCACGGGGCCGTTGTTTACCGTGTTGGGCGCATCCGTCCTGTTTGACGAGCGTTTCACGGCAGTGCAGTGGCTTGGTGTTGCGGTGCTTCTTGCGGGGATCTTTGGTCTCGCGCTCTATAATTTCCGCAATCTGACCCACAATCGCGAAACCCTGACCAGCGCGCTGGCGCTGGCTGTGGCGACGGGCGTGTTTGTGGCGCTCTACACCACCTATGACGCCTACGGTATCCGTGCGACGGCCGATCCGTTCACCTTTCTGGCGTGGTTCTTCTTTATCGACGGGCTGGCGATGCCCCCTTATGCCTATCTGCGCTGGCGGGCGATGTCGCCGCGGCCTGACCCCAAGCCGCTGATGGCGAAGGGGCTCCTGGGCGGGGTGATCGCCTTTGGCTCTTTTGGTGCGGTGATGCTGGCGACCCGGCTCGACAAGGTGGGTGAGGCGGCTGTCTTGCGGGAGACATCCACGGTGTTTGCCGCGCTCATTGGCTGGTTGGTGCTGAAGGAGACTGTCGGTCCACGTCGCATCGCGCTGATGGCTTTGATCGCGCTAGGCGCCGTGATAGTGGAGATGGGCGGATGATCTGCCCGGACATCACCATCGTATGATACGCAGACAGGTTGAAGACATTGGTCTGGCAACCCAGATTTCGCAGAACGAAGCGCGCCCGCCTATGATCCGCGGGCGCAACAGGCAGGAGATCCCATGGCGGGCAAACCCATCAACCCAACCCTGAAACTGGTGCTGGAATACGGCCCGCTTGTTGCGTTTTTCGCAGGCTACCTGCTGCTGCGTGACGAGGTGTTTCTGATTGGGGGCAGCGAGTATGACGGTTTCATCGTGGTGACTGCCGGGTTCATTCCGATCATGATCGCCTCTACCCTCGCGCTGTGGCGGCTGACCGGGCATATTTCCAAGATGCAGGTGGGCACGCTTGTGATCGTGGTGCTGTTTGGTGGTCTTTCGGTTTGGTTCAACGATGAACGCTTCTTCAAGATGAAGCCGACGATCCTCTATGTGCTTTTGGGGGCGGCCTTGGCGATCGGCCTGATGCGGGGGCAGAGCTACCTCAAGGTGATGATTGACGAGCTGATGCCGCTGCAGGACGCGGGTTGGATGATCCTGACCCGGCGCCTGTGCTATTTCTTCTTTGCGCTCGCGGTCACAAATGAGCTGATCTGGCGCACGCAGAGCACGGACACCTGGGTCTATTTCAAGACCTTTGGGCTGTCGCTTGCGATGTTTGCGTTTTTCATGACCCAGGCCCGCGTGTTCCAGGCCTACGCGCTGCCGGATGCGGACGAAGACGAGGGCTGATCGCCCCAAAGGACCGTGAGCGTTCGGCAAACAGATGGGGTGGGCTGTCACAAATGGCATCTCTGGTGACGCCTCGCGCCCGGTGTTGACGCGGACGTGATGAATTTGAACAGCGCAGCCCCTGCTGTGAGGGTTGCTGGGCTTGACCCAAGGGCTGATTGGGCGTATCCGGCAGACATTGATCGTGGCGATTTGTTACCGGATTGCGGGCCACGTTAAATAATCCCGCTAAAGAGGTCAGGATGTGAAGGACCCCCTTTCGCTTGGCCGAACGGGGGTTTTTTGATGCGCGGATGGCGCAAGGAGTGATGAGATGAGCGAGAGCTGGAACAAACGCACCAAACTGGTTCACGGCGGCACCCGCCGCAGCCAGTACAACGAAGTCAGCGAAGCAATCTTTCTGACGCAGGGCTTTGTCTACGAAAACGCCGAACAGGCCGAGGCACGGTTTATCGAAACCGGCGAGGATGAATTCATCTATGCCCGCTATGGCAACCCAACCGTTGCCATGTTCGAAGAGCGGATCGCAGCGCTTGAGGGGGCAGAAGATGCTTTTGCCACGGCGTCCGGCATGGCGGCGGTCAACGGCGCGCTTACCTCGATGCTGAAGGCGGGCGATCATGTTGTTTCCGCCAAGGCGCTGTTTGGCTCCTGTCTTTACATCCTCGAAAACATCCTGACCCGCTTTGGGGTCGAGGTGACGTTTGTGGACGGCACCGATCTTGACGCCTGGCGCGCGGCGATGCGCCCGGACACCAAGGCTGTGTTTTTCGAATCCATGTCGAACCCTACGCTTGAGGTGATCGACATCAAAGCCGTGGCAGAGATTGCCCATTCGGTCGGCGCGACCGTTGTGGTGGATAATGTGTTCTCAACACCCGTCTTCTCTGACGCGATCGCGCAGGGGGCCGATGTCGTGGTCTATTCCGCGACCAAGCACATTGACGGGCAGGGTCGTGTTCTGGGCGGCGTCATCCTTGGGACACGCGATTTTATCCGCGGGACTGTCGAACCCTACATGAAGCACACCGGCGGTAGCCTCAGCCCGTTTAGCGCCTGGACCTTGTTGAAGGGGTTGGAGACCATCACACTGCGGGTGAATGCACAGGCCGAGAGCGCACTGCAGATCGCCGAAGCACTGAACGGTCACCCGGCGCTGGAGCGCACGATCTATCCCGGTCTGGCAGACCACGCCCAAAACGCCCTTGTCCAAAGCCAGCTTGGCGGCAAGGGGGGCACTGTTTTGTCTCTGGATCTCAAGGGCGGCAAGGAGGCTGCGTTCACCTTCCTCAATGCACTGACCATTCCGGTGATTTCCAACAACCTTGGTGATGCGAAATCCATCGCAACCCATCCGGCGACCACCACGCACCAGCGGCTTTCCGACGTGCAGAAGGATGATCTGGGCATCACACCGGGTCTGGTGCGGTTCTCTGTCGGTCTGGAAGATACGCAGGACCTGATCGCGGATCTGACGCAGGCCCTTGCTGCGGCGTCCGCCTGAAAACGGCCCAGTCGGGGGTGCGGGCTTGCCGCGGCCCCGATTGGCACCAGATAAACCTGTGACGATGAGTGGTGCCATCACTGCGGCGGCGATGCAGCCTGCCTGACCCTGGGTCGGATTTGAAAACCGGGACGGATTGGCGTCAGATACGACGCTTTTGAATGATCTGTTTTGCGATCCTGCGCGTAACACTCTAAAAGCACACCTGCTGCCTATTGGAGGGCGGCATCAGCGGAGGTCTCTGTTTCATGAACTCTCACACGCGTAACCTGTCCAAGGCGCCGGATCGGGCGGATGCGGAGCAGGCGTTGGACCTGCTGCGCCAGTGGGCCAGCACCGCAACAGAGACCGAGATCGCGCAGCTGAACCCGGCTGTGGCCCGCCTGCTGCCGAATGCCCCCCTTGGCAACTACCCGGATCTGTCCCGGAACTACCCCGACGGTTTTGAAGCGGATGCCGCGTATCGCGCGACCCTGCCCGATCTGCAAAACGGCCCCTCCAGCCTGATCCGCGGCGCGCATGAGCAGATCCAGCATGTGGGCATTTCGAACTTTCGATTGCCGATCCGCGTACACACGCGCGACAATGGCGATCTGACGCTTGAGACCAGTGTGACGGGCACTGTCAGCCTTGAGGCTGACAAGAAGGGCATCAACATGTCCCGCATCATGCGGTCCTTCTACAAACACGCTGAGCGGACTTTCAGCTTCGAAGTGATGGAAGCTGCGCTGGACGACTATCTGTCGGATCTCGAAAGCTATGACGCGCGGTTGATGATGCGTTTCTCCTTCCCGATGAAGGTGGAGAGCCTGCGCTCTGGTCTGGCCGGGTATCAGTATTACGATATCGCACTGGAACTGGTGGACCACGGCGGACAGCGCACCAAGATCCTGCATCTGGACTATGTGTATTCTTCGACCTGCCCCTGTTCGCTGGAATTGAGCGAGCATGCCCGCAGCGCGCGTGGTCAATTGGCGACGCCACATTCTCAGCGCTCTGTGGCCCGGATTTCACTTGTAGTGGAAGGGGATACGCCCTGCCTGTGGTTTGAGGACGTCATCGAACACTGTCGCCGCGCGGTTCCGACCGAAACTCAGGTCATGGTCAAGCGCGAGGACGAGCAGGCCTTTGCCGAGCTGAACGCAGCCAACCCGATCTTTGTCGAAGACGCAGCGCGCCTGTTCTGTGAGGCGCTGCAGTCTGATCCGCGCATTGGCGATTTCCGCGTCATCGCGAGCCATCAGGAAAGCCTGCACAGCCACGATGCCATCAGCGTGTTGACCCAAGGCGACACCTTTGCCGCGCAAAGCATCGACCCGAAGCTGTTTGCGACGCTGATCCATCAGGGCTGAGCTGTCGGAAGGGGCTGGCGTGTCCCTCGAACGTTATCAAGATCGTCCGCCCCACCGGCGGGCGATTTTGCGTTTCCGCCGGACGCGATCGTAAAATTTGTGCACCTTCAGTGAATTTCTGCGATGCGGCAAGATTTTTGCTGCAGTGCAGTGCGAATCTGCTAGGCTTTCTGGATATGAGAGGCAGTTTGATCTGCCTCCACCACGGCGCCAGTGTTCTGGGCTGTAGTTGCCCGTGCGTTTGGTCCTGCCATCGATTGGCGGAGGTTCTCCGCCAGATAGGGAGACGTTCATGATTGCCTTTTTCAACTTTTCCGACATGCCCAGAACCCCAGCTGCAATGGCGGGAACCATTGTGGGTCAGAACCTGCGTTTTTGGCGGGGCGCGATCTCAATGATGGGGGCTGTGCCTGCAGCACAGGTCGAGCTGGCCCAATCCGTCTGGGGGCTTGGGGCGTCTGCTGCTGTCGCTGCGCCTGATGCTGTTGCCGTTCAAAAATCGACGACCAAACCCGCAACGAAGCCAGCCGCACGACGCAAGGCCGTGGCCCGCAGCAAGGCAAAACCAATATCGCGTAAGGCGGCGACAAAGCAGGCAACGCCGCAGACTGCACCCGCACGGACCGCAGCCAGCAAGGCTGCGCCTGCAAAGGGAACGTCGGCCAGCAAACCTTTTGCCAGCCAGAGAAAGACGCAGGGCGACCCCGCAGGTGCGACGCCAAACACCGATGCCACACGCCCGTCTGCCGCAGAGGCAAAGCCGAGCCGCCCGACGCCGGTTCGCAGGCGCCACAGGGCACCGTCCAAGCCGGCAGAAATGCCAGCGGCCGCTTCCAGTTTGCAGGCGGAGCAATCCAGCAAACGACAGGCGGTGTCGCCCTCCGCTGCCGCCACAAAGGTCGCAGGCGATATCAAGGCCGCACCCAAGGCTGCGCCCACACCGACCCCGCAAGCGACGGCTGAGACAGGCAAACCTGTGCCACAGGTGAAGAAAACCACCCCGCCAAAGAGTTGATCCAAACCGCGATGGCTTGACTTCACCTGCCGCTGAGGCCAACGCTGCGCCCATGTTGGATCTGCGTCCGGTCGGATATGTCATTGGCCTTTTGGTGGCTATTCTTGGGGCAACCATGGTGTTTCCCCTCGCAGTCGACCTGTATGACGGGCAGGGCGAATGGCCGGTCTTTCTGGAAAGTGCGGTGATTACCATTCTTGGTGGCGGTCTGATCGCCCTGAGCTGTGCCAATGGCGTGCGTGAAGGTCTGACGATCCAGCAGACGTTTCTTCTGACGACGTTGGTCTGGGTGGCGCTGCCGTTGTTTGGGGCCATCCCGCTTATGCTGGGCGCAACCGAACTGCGGTTTGTAGATGCGTTTTTTGAGGCGATGTCAGGCCTGACGACCACGGGCTCTACCGTGATTTCCGGCCTTGATGATTTGCCCCGCGGCCTGCTGTTGTGGCGCGGCATCCTGCAGTGGCTGGGCGGGATTGGCATCATCGTGGTTGCGATGGTGTTCCTGCCCGAACTGCGCGTTGGGGGTATGCAGATTTTCAAGTCCGAAGCCTTTGACACGATGGGGAAAATCCTTCCTCGCGCGCAGGCAATCGCAAAACAGATCTCGCTGATCTATGTCGGGCTGACAGTGGCCTGTATGGTGGTCTATCTGGCACTGGGCATGGAGCCCTTTGACGCTTTGGTGCATGCGCTCACCACCTGTTCGACCGGTGGGTTCTCCAATTATGATGCGTCGTTTGGGACATTCTCTGGCGCACCGGAATATGCAGCATCCGTTTTCATGATCCTCGCGGCCCTTCCGTTTGTGCGCTATGTCCAGTTGATCAACGGTCAGTCCCGTCCATTGGTGCGTGACAGCCAGATCCGCGCATTCCTTGCGACCATCGCCATTTTGGTTGTCGTGACCTCTTGCGTGCTGGTTTACGTCTTTCCCCATCATCCGGAACAGGCCGTCCGCGAAGCACTGTTCAATATCACCTCGATCATTTCAGGCACCGGATACGCCAGCGTGGATTACATGGGGTGGGGCAGTTTTCTTGTCACCATGTTCTTCTTCATCGGTTTGATCGGGGGATGCGCGGGATCGACGGCCTGTTCAGTCAAGATCTTTCGGTACCAGCTGCTGTTTGCCTCTGTTCGGGTCCAGATCCAGAGGATCCACTCGCCGCATGGGGTGTTCATCCCCCGCTACGAGGGGCGCGCGGTCGACAATGAAGTGCTGAGTTCGGTGATCTCGTTCTTCATGTTCTTTGTGGTGACGCTGGGGATCGTGTCCTGGGCGTTGGCTCTGACCGGGCTTGATTTCATCACCGCCGTTTCCGGCGCGGCCACTGCGGTGGCCAATATCGGGCCGGGGCTGGGCGACACCATTGGACCTGCCGGCAATTTCTCGACCCTCAATGATGGGGCCAAGTGGATTCTGAGTGCGGCAATGTTGATCGGTCGATTGGAATTGATGGCCGTTTACGCCATTCTGACGATCCGTTTCTGGCGTAGCTAGTCGATCTGACGAATGCATCGCTGAAGCACGCATCAAAACTGCGTGTCTGCTCGTCAATCTGCCATGTATCATTACAATCGGTAGACTTGCCCTCCGTTGGCCGCTCGCATATGAGGCGGGGAGTTGAAACCCGCAAGCGCACGGAGAGTTTTGCCCCATGCCCGTTCTTGTGATGAAATTCGGCGGCACATCTGTCGCCAACCTTGACCGCATCCGCCGCGCTGCCAAGCGTGTGGGCGTCGAAGTGGCCAAAGGCTATGACGTGATCGTCATCGTGTCTGCCATGTCTGGCAAGACCAACGAGCTGGTGGGTTGGGTCAATGAAACCTCGCCGCTTTATGATGCGCGTGAATATGATGCTGTTGTGTCCTCTGGGGAAAATGTCACGGCCGGTCTGATGGCGCTGACCCTGCAGGAAATGGATGTGCCTGCACGCAGCTGGCAGGGCTGGCAGGTGCCGCTGAAAACCAACAGCGCGCACAGTCAGGCGCGGATCGAGGAGATCCCGACCGACAACATCAACGCCAAATTTGGTGAAGGCATGCGTGTGGCGGTTGTCGCAGGCTTTCAGGGGATCAGCCCGGAAGGCCGGATCACCACTCTGGGGCGGGGTGGATCCGACACCACTGCGGTGGCCTTTGCCGCGGCCTTTGATGCGGAACGGTGCGATATCTATACTGACGTGGATGGTGTCTACACCACCGATCCGCGGATCTGCGACAAGGCTCGCAAGCTTGATAAGATCGCATTCGAAGAGATGCTGGAACTCGCCTCTCTGGGGGCAAAGGTGCTTCAGACCCGCTCGGTCGAGCTGGCGATGCGCTACAAGGTGAAACTGCGCGTTCTGTCCAGTTTCGAGGAACAATCGGACGAGGCCGGAACTCTGGTCTGCGACGAGGAGGAAATCATGGAATCCAATGTTGTGGCCGGTGTGGCCTATTCCCGTGACGAAGCCAAGCTGACCGTCCAGTCGGTTGCAGACCGTCCCGGTATTGCGGCGAACATCTTTACCACGCTGAGCGATGCAGGCGTGAACGTCGATATGATCGTGCAGGATATCTCGGACGAGGGTCGCACCGACATGACCTTCTCTTGTCCGACGGATCAGGTGGCCCGAGCCGAGCAGGCACTGCAGGCGATCAAGGAAAAGGGCGAATTGAACTATGCAGAGCTGCTGGCAGACAAGGATGTCGCCAAGGTGTCTGTCGTAGGGATCGGCATGCGCTCGCAGTCCGGTGTGGCGGCCAAGATGTTCAAGGTGCTTTCTGATGAAGGAATCAACATCAAGGTGATCACCACCTCCGAAATCAAGATTTCGGTGCTGATTGACCGGAAATACATGGAACTTGCTGTTCAGGCGCTGCATGATGCGTTTGAATTGGACAAGGCGGCCTGATCCATTATTGGCCGACTGACACCAGAATTGTGTGAACGGCCCTATGGTAAAAGCGACCGAATCTGAAAGCCGCAACCTGTTGATGCGGTTGCGCGAGGCCATGGCTGGCGATGACGCCGGCCAGGCCCGGCTTGACAAGATCACCCAGCTGATCGCGGACAGCATGCATTGCGAGGTGTGCTCGGTCTATCTGTTCCGCGATGACGAGACGCTTGAACTCTGTGCGACACAGGGCCTGAACGTCGAATCCGTGCACCAGACCCGTATGCGCATCGGCGAAGGCCTGGTGGGGCGCGTGGCGAAGTTTGGCAAGGTGGTGAACACACCTGACGCCCCCAGCGCCAAGGGCTTTCGCTATATGCCGGAGACGGGGGAGGAGCGTTATGCCTCTTTCCTCGGGGTTCCGATCCAGCGTCTTGGCGAAATGCTCGGCGTGCTTGTTGTCCAGTCCAAAGAGGCGCGCGAGTTCTCCTCTGATGCGGTTTATGCGCTAGAGGTCGTGGCGATGGTCATCGCCGAGATGACCGAGCTTGGCGCCTTTGTCGGTGAGGGTGCGGCGTTGTCGCCCCTGCACCAGCAGCCTGTGCTCTTGCGTGCGACCATTGCGCAGGAGGGGGCCGTTGAGGGCCACGTCTGGCTGCACGAACCACGCGTCGTTGTCACCAACCCGATTGCCGATGATCCCCACCGCGAGCTGGAACGCCTGCATGAGGCTGTGGAAGAGCTGCGTGTGGGGGTCGACAAGATGCTCGAAGTCACCCAGACCGGTGACAAGGAGCAGTTGCAGGTTCTCGAGGCCTACCGGATGTTTGCCAATTCCAAAGGCTGGATGCGCCGGATGGAAGAGGACATCGGCCGCGGTCTGAGCGCCGAGGCAGCCGTGGAAAAGGAACAGTCGCAGGCGCGCGCGCGCATGTTGCAGGTGCAGGATGCCTATCTGCGCGAGCGGCTGAGCGATCTTGATGACCTGTCCAACCGCCTGCTGCGTATCCTGACGGGGCAGGGCAGTGCGACCGGGGCAGAAATGCCCGATGACCCGGTTCTGGTCGCCCGCAATATCGGCCCAGGTGAGTTGTTGGAATACGGGCGTTCCTTGCGTGGCATCGTGCTGGAGGAGGGCTCTGTGGGCTCTCATGCGGCGATCATTGCCCGCGCCCTGGCAATTCCATTGGTTGTCCGCACAAAGCGCATCACCAATGAGGCGCTGAACGGTGATCATATCATGGTCGATGGCGAGCAGGGGGTCGTGCACCTGCGGCCAGACGATACCGTTGTCGGCGCATTTCGGGACAAAATCGCGATGCAGGCCAAGGCGCAGGAGCGCTATGCCTCTATCCGTGACAAAAAGGCGATCACCCGTGACGGCTCGCGCGTGCATCTGCTGATGAACGCTGGCCTGATGGCAGATCTACCGTCGCTTGAAAACTCTGGCGCCGAAGGCGTGGGGCTGTTCCGGACCGAACTGCAGTTCCTGGTGCGCAACCAGATGCCCAAGCGGTCTGAACTTGTTGCACTTTATCAGCGGGTTCTGGATTCGGCCGGGGGCAAGCGGGTGGTGTTCCGTACGCTTGATATCGGGTCGGACAAGGTTCTGCCCTACATGAAGCCAACGGATGAGCCCAACCCTGCGCTTGGGTGGCGGGCCATTCGCGTTGGTCTGGACAAGCCGGGCGTGATGCGGATGCAGTTGCAGGCGCTGATCCGCGCGGCGAACGGGCGGCCATTGTCGATCATGTTCCCGTTTGTGGCGCAGTTTGAAGAGTTCCGCGACGCCAAGGCCGAGGTCGACAAGACCATCGAGCGCGAGCGCCGCCTGGGGCATGCGTTGCCGTCCAAGTTGGAAGTGGGCGCGATGCTTGAGACCCCATCGCTGGCCTTTGCTCCGCAGAAATTTTTTGACGAGGTAGAGTTTCTGTCCATCGGCGGGAACGACCTTAAACAGTTCTTTTTCGCGGCTGACCGTGAAAATGAACGGGTGCGCAGGCGCTATGATACGCTCAATGTCAGCTACCTTAGCTTTATCGCCCAGATCGTTGAACGCTGCGAGATTTCCGGCACACCGCTCAGCTTCTGTGGCGAGGATGCAGGGCGGCCGATCGAGGCCGTCTGCCTGGCTGCGATGGGATTGCGGATCCTGTCGATGCGGCCTGCGTCGGTTGGTCCTGTGAAGTCGCTGTTGATGCGTGTTGACCTGGGTGAACTGCGCAAAATCATCACCGATGCCCGTCATCGCGGCGATCAAACTGTCCGTCCGGCGGTGATGCAGTATCTGCGCGAAATCTGATCCAGTTTAGTGAATTTTACGGTAGCGCGAGCCTCTCGGGGCTCGCGCCTTTTCGTTTCTGATGGAGATTTGATTCAATCTATTGGTGTTTATCTTGTAGTTTTCCACGTGGGATCTGCGCCTCGGCTCCTGTCTTGAGTTGTCTTTTCGTGATAAATAGCGCGCGAAAATATGCCGTGTTTCAGCAATGACTTGGGTATAGACTTACAAATATCAACAAAACCAGCGTTCTTCGTCCTGATGCGAAGAATTCTCACTATGATTGAGTGTTCCAGAAAAATACCCAGATTTATCCACAGGGGTGACGGTCCGACATCTTGTCCAGTAACTCTCTGATTTTGCAGACGGCACGATGCACTAATCTGGTCTGAATATGCCTCTGCGGGAGAGGTTCTCTACATCAACTCTGCCCGTTAGGGGTTTGTTAACCGGCGTTAATTTTCCCGCTTCGACCGGCATTCAAACGGTGAGGGGCCTGCGAGAGAGAAACTCCGGCGCAAGGGTTTGGGCAAAACGTGAAGATTTTCTTAAGGCAGAATCCGGCTTAACGGAAAAGCTTCAAGCATGAAATTTTAAACTTGAAATGTATTGCCAGCCGCATATTCTGACTGCAGCCAAGATTGCAGGAGGGAGTGCATCATGAAAATCGCCTGTCTGGGAGGCGGCCCCGCCGGTCTGTATTTTGCGATCTCGACCAAGCTGCGTCAGCCGGATGCTGAAATCACGGTATTCGAACGAAACAAGCCTGATGACACCTTTGGTTGGGGCGTGGTGCTGTCGGATGATGCGCTCGAAAACTTGACCGCCAACGATCCGGTGAGTGCCGAAAAGATCCGCGATAAATTCGCCTATTGGGACGATATCGCAGTGGTTCACGGCGGTGTGCGGACGGTTTCCGGGGGGCATGGTTTCGCCGGGATCGGCCGCAAGGCGATGCTGATCATCCTGCAAGAGCGGGCCCGCGAATTGGGCATTGATCTGCAGTTCGAGACAGAGGTCGGCCCGGCGGCGTCCTATCAGGCGGATTATGATCTGGTGGTGGCCTGTGACGGTCTGAACTCTCGTGTGCGCAGCGAATTTGCGGAACACTTCAAGCCAAACATCGATGTGCGCCCCTGCAAATTTATCTGGCTGGGTACGAAACAGAAATTTGACGACGCCTTCACCTTTATCTTTGAGAAGACCAAGCATGGCTGGATGTGGATCCACGCCTATCAATTTGATGCCGACACCGCGACGGTGATTGTCGAATGCTCTGCTCAGACCTGGGAAAACTGGGGCTTTGAAGCGATGAGCAAGGACGAGATCCTGCGAACCTGCGAGGCGATTTTTGCCGATCATCTGGGTGGCCATGCCCTGATCTCCAATGCGGATCACCTGCGCGGTTCTGCGGTCTGGATCAACTTCCCCCGTGTGTTGTGCGAAACGTGGCATCATGAAAACGTTGTTCTGTTGGGCGACGCTTCTGCCACGGCGCATTTCTCCATCGGGTCGGGGACCCGACTGGCCTTTGACAGTGCGATTGCGCTTGCAGAATTCATCACCACCGAACCAACGCTGGAGCAGGCCTTTGTGCGCTATCAGGAGGAGCGGCGGCTGGATGTGTTGCGCCTGCAATCAGCTGCGCGCAACTCGTTGGAATGGTTTGAAGAGGTCGAGCGCTATCTGGATATGGATCCGGTCCAGTTCAACTACTCTTTGCTGACGCGATCACAGCGGATTTCACACGAGAATTTGCGTCTGCGCGACGCGCAGTGGCTCGCCTCGGCTGAGAAATGGTTTCAGGACGCCGCGAGCGCGCCCAGCGATGCGCCGACCCGCCCGCCGATGTTTGCGCCGTATCAGTTGCGGGACATGCAGTTGAAGAACCGGATCGTTGTGTCGCCAATGGCCCAATACAAGGCCGTGGATGGTTGCCCGACCGATTGGCACCTTATCCACTATGGAGAGCGCGCCAAGGGTGGGGCAGGCCTAGTTTACACCGAAATGACCTGTGTTTCTGCCGAGGGGCGGATTACGCCGGGGTGTCCGGGGTTGTATGCGCCAGATCACGAGGCCGCCTGGACGCGGCTGGTCGATTTTGTCCATGCTGAAACCGATGCCAAGATCTGCTGCCAGATCGGGCATTCCGGGCGCAAGGGTTCGACTCAGGTCGGCTGGGAGACGATGGATGCGCCCTTGACCAGCGGGAACTGGGAGACGGTATCTGCCTCGGCCATTGCCTGGTCCGACGCCAACCCGTCCCCGCGGGAGATCACGCGCGCTGAAATGGACAGCATCAAGGCTGAATTCGTGGCTGCTGCGGAGATGGCTGCACGTGCGGGATTTGACATGATCGAACTTCATGCAGCGCACGGCTATCTGATTTCATCGTTCATCTTGCCAAAATCCAACATTCGCAGCGATGACTATGGTGGATCGCTTCAGAACCGACTGCGCTATCCGCTAGAGGTTTTTGACGCAATGCGCGCTGTTTGGCCTGCGGAAAAACCGATGTCGGTGCGGATTTCGGCAAACGACTGGGTTGGTGACGAAGGCGTGACGCCGGAAGACGCGGTGGAGATCGCGCGGGCCTTTACTGCGGCTGGCGCGGACATCATCGATGTTTCGGCGGGGCAGACCACCACAGAGGCACGCCCGGTCTATGGCCGGATGTTCCAGACGCCGTTTTCGGACCGGATCCGCAATGATGCGGGGATCGCCACAATGGCGGTGGGCAATATCTATGAGGCGGATCATGCCAACTCTATCCTGATGGCGGGGCGGGCTGATCTGGTATGTGTGGGCAGGCCGCATCTGGCCGACCCCTACTGGACCCTGCATGAGGCGGCGCGGATCGGTGACCGTCATGCGGACTGGCCGCTGCCCTATCTTGCTGGCCGTGATCAGGCCTGGCGTCTGGCGGATCGCGAGGCAGAGGTGATCCGGGCATGAGCAGCATGATGGGCAAGCATGTGGTCATCACCGGCGGGGGATCTGGCGTTGGGGCCGCCCTTGCGCGGAGCTTTGCGGCTGAGGGCGCGCGGCTTACGCTTTTGGGGCGGCGGATTGAGCCACTGGAGGAAATAGCGGGAGAAACCCAAGGCCTGCCGCTTGCCTGTGATGTCACAGACGCAGGCGCAGTCAGAGCCGCGCTGGAAACCGCGCGAACGGAACATGGCCCCGTAGCTGTTGCAATTGCCAACGCAGGCGCGGCGCCATCAAAGCCGTTTGCGAAGATGGATGAGAGAGACTTCTCTGCGGCGCTTGCGGTCAATCTCGGCGGTGTGTTCAATCTTTGGCAGGCGGTCCTGGCGGACATGAAATCCGCAGGTTGGGGCAGAATGATCGCTGTTGCCTCGACCGCGGGCCTGAAAGGATACCCCTATGTGTCGGGGTATTGCGCTGCGAAACATGGGGTTGTCGGGCTCACGCGCTCGCTTGCGCAGGAATTGGCGCGCACCGGCATCACCGTCAATGCGATCTGCCCGGGCTTTATCGAAACCCCGCTTCTGGAACGGTCGATCGCAACCATTGTCTCCACCACCGGCATGAGCGAGGAAGAGGCCTCGAAATCACTGCGCGCAGGCAATCCGCAAGGCCGGTTCATTCAACCCGAAGAGGTGGCTGACACCGCGCTGTTTCTGGCGTCTCCTGCCGCAGGATCCATCAATGGGGCATGTTTGCCCCTTACCGGAGGGGAGATCTGATGCAGTCGGAACGGTCCAAGGACAGGCTGCGCCTGTGGCTCAAGGTGTTGAAAGCAACCCGCGCGGTGGAGGCGGAGATCCGCGAAAACCTGCGTCAGGATTTTGCAACCACGTTGCCGCGCTTTGACGTGATGGCGGCGCTCAGCCGTCATCCGGATGGGCTGAAGATGAGCGAGCTGTCAGGTGTGCTGCGCGTGTCCAATGGCAATGTCACGGGCATCGTGGAGCGGTTGGTGGATGACGGCCATGTGCGGCGTGAAAAGGTGCCGGGCGACCGGCGCGCGAGCCGGGTTCTCTTGACACCAGAGGGGCTGGCGGAATTTGGCAGGCAAGCGGCTGCCCATGAAGGCTGGATCGACCAGATGTTCGATGCGGTGCCCGAAGATGCCGTGCACACCCTTTCCGAGGCGCTGGAGCAGGTGGCGCAGCGACTGGACAGCGAAGGATCAGACACATGATTTCAACAGACACCAAACATTTTCTGTGCCGCATCGAGGATGGCATCGCCACCGTTTCGCTGGACCGGCCGGAACGCAAGAACCCGCTGACATTTGACAGCTATGCCGAGATGCGCGACTGGTTCCGCGATCTGCACTATGATGACGATGTGAAGGCTGTTGTGTTTGCCCCCAACGGCGGCAACTTCAGTTCGGGCGGGGATGTGCATGACATTATCGGCCCCCTGACCAAGATGTCGATGAAAGAGCTGTTGGCCTTTACCCGGATGACCGGGGATTTGGTAAAGGCGATGGTCAACTGCGGAAAGCCGATCATTGCGGCCCTGGACGGGGTCTGTGTCGGGGCAGGTGCCATCATTGCGATGGCATCGGATATCCGTATTGCCACCCCTGAGACCAAGACCGCGTTCTTGTTCACCCGCGTGGGCCTTGCAGGTTGTGACATGGGCGCCTGTGCAATCTTGCCCCGGATCATCGGGCAGGGGCGCGCGGCTGAGCTGCTTTATACCGGGCGGTCGATGTCGGCAGAGGAAGGCGCGGCCTGGGGGTTTCACAACAAGGTTGTGGCTGCAGACGAGCTGCTGGCCGAGGCGCAGTCCTGGGCCACACGCATCGCGGCGGGGCCGAACTTTGGGCATATGATGACCAAGACCATGCTGGCGCAGGAATGGTCGATGTCGATCGAACAGGCGATCGAGGCCGAAGCGCAGGCCCAGGCAATCTGCATGCAGACGGCTGATTTCGAGCGCGCATATCAGGCCTTTGTCAAAAAGGAAAAACCGCTGTTTCAGGGTGACTGAGGCGCGACGCTGCCGAAGCCTGTGCCACGGGAGAGGGCAGAGGCCTCCGGCGGGAGTATTTTGGGAAAGATGACAGGGGCTTTGCCCATTTGATCGGGAGATGAGACATGGCGGACAAGACGTTTCTGAGCTGGCCGTTTTTTGAGGATCGCCATCGCTCTCTTGCGGTTGAGCTGGATGACTGGGCTGCAGGGGCTCTTGGCGATGTGGATCACAGCGATACCGATGCCGCCTGCCGTAGCCTTGTCACGGCGCTTGGAGAGGCGGGGTGGACGCAGCATTCCGCCGCCATGACAGGGGAGCGGCTGGATGTGCGCAGCCTGTGTCTGATCCGTGAAACACTTGCACGTCATGATGGGCTGGCGGATTTCGCCTTTGCCATGCAGGGGCTGGGAACCGGGGCGATATCGTTGTTTGGTACGCAGGCCCAGCAGCAGGAATGGCTGCCGCTGACCCGCGCGGGCAAGGCGATGTCGGCTTTTGCCCTGACCGAGCCGCAGTCCGGATCGGATGTGGCGAATTCCACAATGACGGCCACGCTGGATGGCGACAGCTATGTCCTGAACGGTGAAAAGACCTGGATTTCCAATGGGGGCATCGCGGATGTCTACACGCTTTTTGCGCGCACCGGAGAGGCACCCGGCGCCAAGGGGCTGAGCGCCTTTATCGTCCCTGCAGGCCTGCCGGGTTTCGAGGTTGTTGAACGGTTGGACACCATTGCACCACATCCGCTTGCAAGGTTGCGGTTCAGCGATTGTCGTATCCCGAAATCGGCGCTTCTGGGGCAGTCGGGACAGGGTTTCAAGATTGCGATGTCGGTGCTGGATGTGTTCCGCTCCACCGTGGCGGCTGCGGCCCTTGGGTTTGCGCGGCGGGCCCTGGATGAGGCATTGAGCCGGGTCAGCGCACGCCATGTGCAGGGC
This sequence comes from Phaeobacter italicus, assembly GCF_001258055.1. Taxonomy (GTDB): domain Bacteria; phylum Pseudomonadota; class Alphaproteobacteria; order Rhodobacterales; family Rhodobacteraceae; genus Phaeobacter; species Phaeobacter italicus. The sequence continues at coordinate 51,035 of NZ_CVRM01000006.1, forward strand.
GCGCCACTGGCCGATCTGCAGATGGTCCAGGGCCATATCGCTGATATGGCGTTGGATGTGGATGCTGCTGCGTTGCTGGTTTATCGCGCGGCCTGGGCCAAGGACAGTGGCTCGGCGCGGATCACACGCGAGGCGGCGATGGCCAAGCTGTTTTCCACCGATCAGGCGCAGCTGGTGATCGACAAGGCTGTGCAGCTTCATGGCGGAGACGGTGTGCGGCGCGGTGAGAAAGTCGAAGAACTGTATCGCGATATCAGGGCGTTGCGGATCTATGAAGGGGCCTCGGACGTGCAGCGCGTGGTGATTGCGCGCCAGACACTTGCAGCCCATCTGGGAGGACAGTGACATGTTGGGACCAAGCGCGCATATTGACACGTTCACGCGGGACAATCTGCCCCCTGCCGACAGCTGGCCCGAATTCCTGATGGAAGGGTTTGACTATCCCGAACGGCTGAACGCCGCGGTGGAGCTGACCGATGCGATGGTCGAAAAGGGCTTTGGCGATCATACCGCGCTGATCGGCAACGGGCGACGTCGCACCTATAAGGAACTGAGCGACTGGACCAACCGGCTTGCCCATGTGCTGAGTGAGGATCTGGGAGTTAAGCCTGGCAATCGGGTGCTGATCCGTTCAGCCAACAACCCTGCGATGGTTGCCTGCTGGCTGGCTGCGACCAAGGCGGGGGCGGTTGTGGTCAACACCATGCCGATGTTGCGGGCAGGCGAGCTGGCAAAGGCCATCGACAAGGCCGAGATCAGCCATGCGCTTTGTGATACGCGGTTGATGGATGAGCTGGTGACTTGTGCAAAGACCTCCGCTTATCTGACCTCGGTTGTGGGCTTTGACGGGACGTCAAATCACGATGCAGAGCTGGACCGGCTCGCCCTTGAAAAACCGGTCACCTATGAGGCGGTCGAAACCGGGCGCGATGATGTTGCGTTGTTGGGTTTTACGTCGGGCACCACGGGCGCGCCAAAGGCGACCATGCATTTTCATCGCGACCTCCTCATGATCGCTGACGGATATGCCGCCGAGGTTCTGGGGGTGACTTCTGAGGATGTTTTCGTAGGCTCCCCGCCGCTTGCGTTTACTTTCGGCCTTGGTGGATTGGCGATCTTTCCGTTGCGATTTGGCGCCTCTGCCACCTTGCTGGAAAATGCCTCGCCACCAAATCTCATTGAGATCATCGAGAAATATAAGGCCACGGTTTGTTTTACCGCGCCCACGGCTTATCGCGTGATGTTGCGCGCGATGGAGGAAGGGGCGGATCTGTCGTCGCTTCGGGCGGCGGTTTCGGCGGGGGAAACCTTGCCAGCGCCGGTCTATCAGGACTGGATCGACAAGACGGGCAAGCCGATGCTGGATGGCATTGGTGCAACGGAAATGCTGCACATCTTCATTTCAAACCGTTTCGATGACCATCGCCCGGCCTGTACCGGCAAACCGGTCACGGGATATCAGGTTCGTGTTCTGGACAGCAACGGGGATGAAGCCCCACGCGGTGAGGTTGGCCGCCTTGCGGTCAAGGGGCCGATGGGGTGCCGCTATCTCGCGGATGAGCGTCAGGCGGAGTATGTTCAGGACGGCTGGAACGTCACTGGTGACAGCTTTGTCATGGACAGCGACGGATATCTTCATTTTGCGGCGCGCAATGACGATATGATCGTTTCGGCGGGTTACAATATCGCAGGTCCGGAAGTGGAGGCTGCGTTGTTGGCACATGAAGCGGTTGCCGAATGTGCGGTGATTGGCGCACCGGATGAAGCGCGCGGCGAAATCGTGCAGGCGCATGTGGTGTTGAGCGAGGGGCACAGCGCATCCGAGGCGTTGGTGAAACTGCTGCAGGATCATGTGAAAGCCACGATTGCCCCCTACAAATACCCCCGTCACATGGCTCTGTTGCACAAATCGGGGTTTGAGCAGACTTCCCCTTCCCCAGACGGACTTATCCTACGGGCTCTGTGATGGGTATGCCAAGGGCCGTGTAGCGATTGA
>NZ_CVRM01000007.1 GCF_001258055.1 Phaeobacter italicus
CCCTCAACCATGAGGTCGAAGATCAGATCGACGTGCAGGTCACCGTCACGGACGCAGCGGGCACCTCGCACACGGAAGGATTCACCGTCGAGGTCACGGATACCAACGACGCCGTCACCGGCATGGATCTCTCTGGCACGCAGGTTTCGGAAAACGCGGGCGGCGCGGTTGTCGGCACCCTCTCGGCGCAGGACGAGGACGCAGAGGACACGCACAGCTATTCCGTCTCGGACGACCGGTTTGAGGTGGTCGACGGCCAGCTGCAGCTGAAGGATGGTGTCGCCCTCAACCATGAGGTCGAAGATCAGATCGACGTGCAGGTCACCGTCACGGACGCGGCGGGCACCTCGCACACGGAAGGGTTCACCGTCGAGGTCACGGATACCAACGACGCCGTCACCGGCATGGATCTCTCTGGCACGCAGGTTTCGGAAAACGCGGGCGGCGCGGTTGTCGGCACCCTCTCGGCGCAGGACGAGGACGCAGAGGACACGCACAGCTATTCCGTCTCGGACGACCGGTTTGAGGTGGTCGACGGCCAGCTGCAGCTGAAGGATGGTGTCGCCCTCAACCATGAGGTCGAAGATCAGATCGACGTGCAGGTCACCGTCACGGACGCAGCGGGCACCTCGCACACGGAAGGATTCACCGTCGAGGTCACGGATGAAAATGAAGGACCAAGTGGTCTGAGCCTGAGCTCAGAGGTCGATAACCTGGTCCAAAACGGGAGTTTTGAGAACTTTGACCTTGATACGGGGCGGTGGCGCGCCTTTCGGGAAGATGATTCCGGCGGCTGGGATACCGACACAAGCATCGAAGTGTGGGACCACATGGGGCGCACCACTGCCTCAGAAGGCGAGCAGCACATCGAGATGGATTCCGGTCGCGGGATCGACAGCATCAGTCAGACCATTCAGACCAACGAAGGTCAGGTCTACGATCTTGGCATGGATCTACGCGAGCGGCTTAGCAATGGCACGGACACCGTAGAAGTCTATTGGAACGACAACCTTGTGGGGGAGCTGAACCCCGACAGCAAGGAGTGGACCAACTTTGAGATGCAGGTGATCGGGACTGGCAATGACACGCTAGAGCTGCGGGAGGCCGCAGATCAGAATGACACCTATGGTGCGCTGGTCGACAATATTTCGGTCACTTCTGTTCAGAATGTTGTCGCCGAAAATGTCAGGGGGGCGATCATCAACCGCCTGAATTTCGAAGATCCCGACGAAGACGACACCCATATGTTTGAGGTTTCCGACGACCGGTTTGAGGTCGTAGACGGGGTTTTGCGGCTGAAAGAAACAGCGTCACTGGACTATGAAGAAGCCAGCGAAGTTGATGTGTCTGTAACGGTGATTGATTCCGGCGGTCTTAGTGCGTCAGAGACATTTACCATCGGTGTTGCCGATACAGCCGATCTTTCGGTGTCGACGGGATTTCAGGCCAGATATTTCGATGTCGATCATCACCTTGAGGAGCTTGATGACGTCGACTGGGACGCGGAGCCCACGCATCAAGAGCTTGTTTCTCAGATCGATTATGAAAACAGCGCGGATTCATTCTGGGAAGGCGGCGATACAGATACCTTTGGTGTAGAGATCAGCGGCGCAGTACAGGTCGACGAAGGCGGAACCTACAGGTTTGATCTGGGTGGCGATGACGGAGCTCAGTTGGTTGTGAACGGGCAGCCCGTCATCAAAAACGACGGGCTGCATTCCTACGAGACGAAATCGGGTGAGGTCGATTTGCCCCCGGGCACACACCACATCGAGATTAAATATTTCGAAAACTACGGCCACGCCGGGCTCAAACTCGAATGGGAAGGCCCTGGCATGGACGGGCCCGAATTGGTCACGGCGCCCGATATGTCAGAGGCACAAACCATTTCTGGCATGCCAATTGCGATGAACGTTGCTCATCCGGAAACCGAACTGAGCGATGCCACAAACCTGACAGTCGAGGGCTTGCCCGTTGGCACAGTTGTGGAGTCAAACGGACAAACCATCGTGGTAGAGGATGGTGGCAGCGCGGATCTGACTGGCTTTGACACTGAGTTGCTGACGATTACGCCGCCCTACGATTTTGTTGGGCAAGTCGATGCAACGCTCAACATGACGGACAGCACGGCCCCCGTTGGGACAACTGCGATCCAGCAGCCCATCACTCTCAACGTGAATGAGGCCCATATCACAGAGCCAAGTGCGGAACTTGTGACAGGTTTTCGTGCGGATTACCTCGATGTGGACCACAGGATCGAGACGCTGGACGATGTTGAATGGGATGCCACCCCAACCTATCAGGACCATAAGGGCGAAATTGACTATCAAAACAGCCACGACTCTTTTTGGGAAGACGGCTCAAACGACACATTTGCCACCCGGATTCAGGGCCAGGTAACGGTGGAAGAGGGTGGCAGCTATACGTTCTTCACCTCTGCAGATGATGGGGTCGTGGTCTACGCGAATGGCGAAGAAGTCGTGAAAGATGATGGCAACCATAGCTATCGCACGGACTCAGGTCAGATTGAGCTCGAACCAGGAACCCACGACATTGAAGTGCGGTATTTTGAAAACTACGGCCGCGCCGGGCTCAAACTTGAATGGGAAGGCCCGGATTCAGACGGGCGCGAGATACTGCAAGCCGATCAGGATGTCGCCGTCGACGTAAACGGCACTCTTGAGGTTGGTATTGATCTCAGCGCCGCCAGCAGTGGTGCTACAGTCGGGGTAGAGGGGTTGCCACCAGATACAATCGTCACAAGTGGCGACAAGGCAATCGTGACCGATGGGGGGTCGGTTGACCTGTCTGGGTGGAATATCAACGCTTTGGAAGTGTCTCCTCCACCTGGCTATGAAGGCGAGATTAACGGCGAGATCATTGTGAATGACACCGCGTTCAACGGCGCACCGGTGACATCCAGCAGCGACTTCTCTATCCCGGTTGGCGATACGACCTTGACTCCCGAGCCAGGTCTTCCGGACGCAGAAGTACCGGTTGCGATGTCAGATGGGGCCGCCGAAACAGCGTCAATGGACGCAGCATGGGACGAAGCACCAGATACAGATGACGGCGGTGACAGCGCCGAACCTGCAGCTGAACCCGATGTCATGGCGGAACCGGTTGTCGTCCCTGAGGCTCAAGAAGTCACACAAATCAACACGGAGACCTATGAGCGCACGGACTGGTAACGCACTCCGCTGGTGTTCATGCGTGGTGCGCCACTTTCGCATCTGCCTCGTCGCGCCCCATTAGCAGGCGCGACGGGTGCAAACGGCGCAGGCAGGCTCTTCCCGCTCTGCCTGTTACGTCTCATCCACTGAAGGCACATCAGCCGGATCAGGTCTACCGACCTGCTCAACAATATCGGGCTGATCTGCCTCCAGTTCTTCCTGATCTGCGGCCAGTGCCACGGTTTCCGGTGTGGAAATCCGCGCCAAAGGTGCCGCCTGGAACGCGCCTTTGTCATCGGGCGCCACAGCCGGTGCAAAGCGGATCCGCACAATGGCAAACAGGATCAGCAACACATGGGCAAAACCCGTGGTCAGAAACAGGCTGGACGTTCCGAAACTTGTCATCGCAAAACCAGCCACTGACGGCCCCACGATCGACCCAACCCCATAGACCAGCAGCAGCCCCCCGCTCACTTGAATGAAACTGCCGGGTTCTGCGTGATCGTTCGCATGGGCCACAATCACCGGATACATGGTGAAAACCGTCGCACCAAACAACGCCGCAAGACCCATTGCCACCAACGGCCCACCACCGCCAACGGTAATGAAAAGGACATCGGCGACCAGCGCCAGAACCGCAATGCCAAGCAAGACAACACGCCGGTCATAGCGGTCCGATGCAATGCCAACCGGCAGCTGCATAATGGCCCCCGCGAGGATCGGAATGCTGGCAAACAGCGCAATATCGGTCAGCGGCAGGCCAATCCGCGCGGCATAAACAGCGGCAAGCGTACCAAAAGACGCATTGGAAATGCCCACCATGAGAACTGCAAAAACCGCGATGGGGGAGTTTTTCCACAAGGCGGGTAGGTTCAGCGAGACCTGTGTCAGCGGGCGGGGTGTCGTTGTCGCGCTGATCGCTGTTGGCAAGAGGGCGAGACAATAAACCATTGCTGCCAAAACAAAAAAGAAGAAACCAGAGGCGTCCCCCAGGGTGAGAACCATCTGCCCGGCTGTCGTCGCCATCAAGTTGACCATAGTGTAGATGCCAAAGATGCGCCCGCGAGAAGCAGCATCGGCCCGTTCGTTCAGCCAGCTCTCGACAACCATCGCTGCGGCGGCAAAACAGAACCCGGACAAGGCGCGCACCGGCACCCACACCCAAGGTGTCACCAATAGAAGGGACATCAGAACGGCAATGGCAGCGATGGCACACATGGCACCAAAGGCACGGATATGGCCCACCTTCGCCACCAGGGCCGGCGTGCGCAGACAGCCCGCCACATAGCCGATGGCCCAACCCGTCCCCAGCAAACCAAGAGCCGCTGCACTGAAACCCTCTGCTTCACCGCGGATCGGCAGAATAAGACTGTTGACGCCTCCCGCAAAAAGCAGAAACGCGGATCCCATCAACAAGGCCGTCAAGGGCAGCAGACTTTTGACCATAAATTCCTCATCTCACTTCGTGGTCGGACGGCGCCCGCACCTCTTGAAGCAACAATACCCAATTGAAAAATCCACGCTGTTGGAAATCAAGCATATTTAACCCAGCATGGTTCTGTTTTGCCCCCTTTAAATGGCAAACCTTTGACAAGCATCAAAAAAAGCGGCGCGCCAAGGGTATGCCAGCCATGCAAAAATATCGGGGCTCGCGTAGCCGGTGCTATTCCGCTGCGGAATGATAAGATGACTGTCCCAGATATGGATCCAACAAGCTGCGCAGATCGACCCTTGCGCCGAGTTTGGTTGCAAGGAGCACGAGGCCACCCAATTTTCGCTGCACGAACAAAACGTCCATCGGAACTGCGGGTGGCGCCACCCGCTCCTCCATCAGGGCAAAGCCCTCAGCCTGAATTTCCTGGGCCAATGAGGTGTCGGCAAAGTCAAACGCCTCTCCGGTTGTCAGAGCATCGAAAACACGCGCCATCATAGCCAGGATGCGTGTTTTCTGATCCGCGCTCAGATCTATTGGCAGAAACCCCAACTGTCCCGCCGCTGTCTCCAGCGACACCTCTGAGGTCAGCCCCAGCCCCGCCCGCAGAAACTCGCGGTAGGCCATTGGCGTCTCGTCCGCGAGGGAACGGGTCGCTCCGAAATCAAGCAGGACAATACATCCGGTATCTTTCTGCCAGAGGTAGTTCGCGAAATTCGGATCACTCTGCATCACCGAGAATTCAAACAACTCGCGCAGAAACAGGGCGAAAAGGTCTCGCATGATCCCGTCGCGAACCGACTGGGCAGCGCTGGCAGCTTTTTCAATCGGCTGGCCTTGCATGAACCGCATCACAAGAACCGAGTCCGTAGACAGATGCGGACACTGTTCTGGCACAAGAAACCTGGGATCCGCCATCAGCTGCTCGCCGAACCATCCCAGTTGGTTGCCCTCGCGCTCATAGTCTACTTCTTCGTGCAACTGACGCCGCACTTCCTGCAGATACGGATCAAGATCAAAGCTGGCAGGGATCAATCGCGACGCCCGCAGCAGGCTCGCTATATTGGACAGGTCACTGTCAATGCTTTGGGCAATGCCGGGGTATTGGACCTTGACCGCAACATCACGGCCATCAGGAAGGATCGCGCGATGAACCTGCCCGATCGAGGCCGCCGCGATTGGCCGGACATCAAATCGTCGAAACCGCCTTTGCCAGCCTTCCCCCCAATTCTGATCGAGCACTTGTTTGAGTTGACGAGGCGGCATGAAGTCGGCCTCTGCCCGAAGACGCGAAAGGATAATAGCGAACTCCTGCGGAAGAATATCGCCAGCATCCATAGACAGCAGCTGGCCCAATTTCATCGCAGCGCCACGCATGGCGGCAAGCTCGGACGTGAGTTTACCAAGCGCTGCCGGTGTCAGGGCCAGCTCTCGCAGGGAGGGCCGCGCCCCGCGCAAGACCGCCTGCATGCCTCCCACGGCGACCTGGCCCGCCAGATGCGCCGCAACCCCGCCAACGCGAAACGCACGAGAAACGCGCCCTGTCGGAACCGATCTGGGCTGCATCTTGCCTGTTTTTGCTGACATACCTGCTGCTCCACCACTCAGCCTACACTGACATGCAGCTAAATCGGATAGCAGGGCCGTCAACTGGCAGAGCGCCCGAACCCAACGCACCCACAACAGCTGTTGCAGTATGTGCGCAGTCCGAACATGTAAGCACAGCTACAAATAACACAAACTTGCACCCGTCCACGGCGTTCATTTAACGCTAGATTCACCTTCTGACCTCAATACAGGAAGTCAGACTCTGTGACCGATAGGATTGATTTTGAACTTTAGTATTCTGCACCGGATCACTGCGTCTCTTTGGGCAGCCCTTGCTGTCATCTGCAGTATTCTCCCTGACTCCTCCCTGGCCCAGACGCGTCCGATCCGCGTCAGCTATAGTGAGTTCAATCCCTATTCCTACACCGACAACAACGGGACAGCGCGTGGCTACGCCATTGATCTCATCCGCCATATCGCAACAAAGGCGGGATATGATGTCAGCTTTGTCGCTGGTGGCCATCCGGCCGGGATGATGGCGGCGTTGAAAGATAGGCGCGCAGATCTGACGTCGCTTTTAGCGCTGACCCCCGCACGGCTTGAGGAGGCCATCGCAACCGACGAGATTGGCAGCTTTGACCTTACCGCGTTCGTCGCGACAGAGGGTCCGGTCGAGGATCTATCTGATCTGACGGGTGGGAACATCGGGGCGGTCACTGGCAGTTTTGCCCTCAAGGGGGCGGAAAAAGTACCCTTCGCCAATGTCGTGGAGTTTGACGAGAGCGACCACATGCTGATGCCGCTGCTCAATGGGGAAATCGATGCCATCGTGACATCGCGGGACAGCTATCTGAGACGCCTGCGCAGCGCCGGCCTTGACGGCGCGGTTGCGCCGCTTGAACCCGCACTCATTTCAAGCGCAGCCGCTCTCTACCTGCCTCCCGGCAACACCGCGCTTCAGGCAGATCTCAACCGGGTGATCCGCTCTGGCCTCGACAAGGCGCATATTCAGGACCTTCGTGAGAAATGGTTTGGGCGGGACAGTTCGCTATTCGACGATCCTATCATGATCTGGGCCGCGCGATTGGCGATATTGCTCACTGCTGTTGCAGGGTTTCTGGGGTATCGTGCGTTGGTTTATCGCGGGCGAGAGAAACAGCTGTTGCGCGCCCGCAAAGGAGACCAGCTTTTGATCAGCGCATTGGACGAGGTTGCCGCCGCGGTGGTCATTTTCGACAAAGATCTGCGGGCGGTCCACTGGAACCAGGGGATGGAGTTGATCTTTCCGCAGATGGTGCCGGGTCTGCGCTCAGGTGCGACACTGCGCAAACTGCTCACCCGATCGTACAGCGACGGGACCGTGCCACATGATATGGATGATGCCGCCATCGCCGACAGCGTGGAAACGATCATCGACGACATGCGAAATGGCCGAGATACCATTCGGATCATTCGACTCGGCGACGGGCGCGTTTTCCAAGGTCGCGATGTTCCCTTGGGCAAGGACCACTATGCCACCATCCGTGTGGAAATTACCGAACACCAGAAGCAGCAGGACACGATCAAGGACCAAGCAGATCGCTTGGTGCTTGCGAATGAACAATTGCGGACGTTCACGTCGATTGCCGCTCATGACCTCAAGACACCTCTGTTCAATCAGATCGCTCTGCTTGAATTCATCGGTGAAGACCTGACGGCCGCGGGCATCGAACTGCCGCCAGAGGTACGGGAAAATTGGGTGCAGCTCGAAAATGTCGCCCAACAGATGTTGCGGCTTGTTCAAGATCTCTCCATCTATGCCACAACCGACAGTGAGAACCAGACGGTTGAGCTGATCGCTCCCAGCGAGCGTCTGAAAGACGTGCTGCATCTGGCGCAGCCTCGCTCCGGCTTTCAGATCACGATCGACGATGACATGCCTGATCTTCTGGTCAATGCGACCGCCTTTGACATGGTTATGCGCAACCTGCTGACAAACGCGATCAAACATCACGACAAGGACTTCGGGCGCATCTCTGTGCGTGCGCGGAAAACTGACAGCGGGCTTACCCTTCTCGTGCAGGACGACGGACCCGGCATCGCCGCACCTTTCAGAGAAAAGATATTTGAGCCCTTCACACGCCTGTCGACGCAGACAGATGGGTCGGGTCTTGGACTTGCCTTTATCAAGAAAACAGTCACGAGCTGGGGCGGCACCGTGAGTGTCAAACCGGCAGAGCCGCGCGGCAGTGTATTTGAGGTGACATTTCCGCACCCAAAGGGCGGTGCACAGATCCTGCCGCTTCTTGATCCAAAGACCGCACAGGCCGGTCGGCAAGTTTCCAAAACCGGGTAAACGCTATCCTGCCAAAATTGATGCCCCGCTTTCCCCCGGAAGCGGGGTTTTTCTTGTGCCAGTCTGACAGATCCAGAAAATTTTCACCCCCGACACCCACCGAAATATCACGAAAACACGGGTGATTACGGAATAAGATCAACTTTTGTGATGACACCCTCACGATAAGTCTTTTGCAAAACAAGACAGATCTGTCCACTTTGATATCATCGAAACAAGGCAAGTCACAGTTTCTACTAAATCTGAAAAAGTGGCTACCTTTCATGATGTTAAAGGACACAAAATGAAACTGACATTCAAATCCACCGCGACCTCTGCCGTCTTGGCAGCAGCGAGCACCCTGTTTCCCACCGCGACCCTGGCAGGAGGAAGCCCGTTCTCTGTCTCCCTCAACACAACAGAAATTGATGGGTTGACCATCGCCTACCGTGAAGCAGGTGATCCCGAAAACCCAACCCTCTTGCTGCTGCATGGCTTTCCAACCTCGTCGCATATGTTCCGCAACCTGATCCCGGAGCTCGCAGACAGCTATCATGTGATCGCGCCCGACTATCCCGGTTTCGGTGCGTCAGATATGCCTGACGCGGCAAACTACGACTACAGCTTCGCAAATACCGCCGAGATCGTGACCAAGCTGATCGACAGCAAGGGCGTCGAAGACTACAGCGTCTATCTCATGGACTATGGTGCACCGGTCGGCTTCCGCATGTTTGCAGAGCATCCAGAGCGCGTGACCGGATTCATCATCCAGAACGGCAACGCCTATGATGAAGGCCTGCGGGAATTCTGGGATCCGATCAAGGCATATTGGAGCGAGCCGTCTGTCGCGAACGGCGATGCGTTGCGTGCCTTTCTGACCCTCGATGCAACGAAGTGGCAATTCACCCACGGGGTTGGGGACGTCTCCAAGGTAAGCCCCGACAACTTCTGGCATGTGCAGTATCTCCTCGATCGCCCTGGCAACCAAGAGGTCCAGTTGGAGATGTTCTTGGACTATGGCACCAACGTGCCGGAATACCCCAAATGGCAGGCTCTGTTTCGCGAGCATCAGCCCCCTGCTCTGATCGTCTGGGGCAAAAATGACTACATTTTCCCTGCCGAGGGTGCGCATCCCTACAAGGCGGATCTGAAAGACGTGGAGTTCCATCTGTTGGATACCGGCCATTTCGCGCTGGAAGAATACGGATCGGAAATTGCCAGTGAAATCCGCGACTTTCTGCAGCGCACCACGAATTGATCACAGACAACCCAGGCGTCCGCATCAGGGCGGGCGCCCACCTACAAATTTGTCCTGCTCTTACAGCTTGCAGGAAGAGGAACAAAAAGATGACCACCACTCATATCTCAACCGATCTTGGAAACCTTCGCCGCATTGCTGCCTTCTCCTCTGGTCACGAGGGGGGCAACCCAGCCGGAGTTTTAATCACGGATCACGCCCCCAACGATAGCGAGATGCAAGCCATCGCCGCAGAAGTCGGCTATTCCGAAACCGCATTTGCAAGCCCAGATGGCGACCACTGGCGCGTGCGTTATTTTTCCCCCGAAGGTGAAGTCGATTTCTGCGGCCATGCGACCATTGCGCTGGGGCGGGCCCTTAGCGATCTGAAGGGGCCGGCACGCTATGACCTGCGCATCAACGCCGGTGACATCAGCGTTGCAAGCCATACCGACGACAGCGGCAAAACTCTGATTGAGCTGCAATCCCCCCCAACACGAAGCGGCCCGGCTGAAGGGGCCGTGTTGGCCGAAGCGCTGGCGCTGTTTGACCTGTCCGAAGAGGATCTTGATCCTGCACTGCCTCCCGCCATTGCAAACGCAGGCAATGATCATCTTGTTCTCGCGCTGCGACAACGCGACCGGTTGGCCAGAATGGAATATGATCTCGCGGATGGTCGCCGCCTGATGGAACGTCACGGTCTGACCACCATCAATTTGATCGTGGCTGGAGAGCACGGGCTGTTTCTGTCGCGCAATGCCTTCGCTATTGGCGGAGTGCTTGAAGATCCTGCAACCGGGGCCGCAGCGGCCGCACTGGCGGGTTATCTGCGGGATATCGACTGGCCACTGGATTGGTCGCCAAAGGAAACCGCTGACGCTGCGCGGGCAGAGATCCGCATCGAGCAAGGCGACGATATGGGTGTTCCCTCGCGGTTGCGGGTCAGCATCAGCCCAGAGAAAGGCGCGCCCGTCGCAGTCTCAGGTCAGGCGCGCGATATCGCTTGATCTTGTGGATGGCCTGCTTGCCTGCCCGGCAGGCGGGCCACTCACGTCTTGGCGCTGCTGTCTTCCGCACGCCAAGTCAGAAACGCATTGAACAGCTGCTGTTGGGTGCTCACCCCAAGTTTGGCATAGGCATTGCGGCGGTGGGTCTTTACGGTTGGCACCGCGATGCCAAGTGTCAGGCTGATCGACAGGCTGGAATGTCCCTTCAGGATCAGCTGCATCACCTCCGCCTCGCGGGCAGAGAGCACATCCCGGCCAAACGCCTCAAGGCGGGCTGGCTCGGGCTTTGGCGCCCCGCCATGATCCTGCCCTTCCCAAAGCTGCTGAAATGCACATTCAAAAAGAGGCAAAAAGGGGCGCAGCCTGTTCAGGTGATCATCGCAAAACCCACCATCAACAGCCGGGCGCGCCATGCTCAGCTCGCCCATCGCGCCATCAGGCAGCCGCACCAAAAGGGCCAGTTCCTGCAAGCCGGCAGGCCACCCCGGTGTCCGGTACCCGATTTCTTCTTCGTTCTCGACCAGAACAGTCGCATCCGCTGAAGCAGGGTTCCAATTGTCTGGCGCAAGATCCGCCATGCGATGCAGGCCAGGCGAAACCCCGGACAGAAACGCATTATAGACGGGGTTCAGGAGGTACGTGCTCTCCACGTAAAGCTGCACAGCCGCCTTCGCAGCACCTGCCGGGTAAGTATCGGCCAGATATACCGGCTGATGGTTTTCTCGATTGATCACGCAGAAGGCCGCCGAAATCGGGATCAGCGAGGACGCTGCCGCAATCAAACCAGAGGCATCCGCGCGGCCCGAACACACCGCGGAAAAAGCGGTGTTTGCCGCATTGATATCACTGGAATCGAACAACATGCTGCGGGCTTACCTTATTGGCGTCAGGCGCTGAGGGACACGATATCATCCTTCGGGATGATAGGCAGTTTGGGATTTACTGGCGTAGGGTCTGCGAAACTTCAAGGATCCATACCATGTCCAATGCCCCTCTCGTTCTGGATGCCGCGACGGTCTCACAATATCTGCCGCATATCGACGTCCTGCAGGAAATGCGTCAGCTGTTTGTTGAACTCGGCCGCGCACAGGCAGTCCAACCTGCTCAAACACTCACCCTCTTTCCTGATGAGCGCGGTGATTTCATCACCTACCTCGGCGCCGCTGCCGGTGCGGGGGTCTTTGGTGCAAAACTCTCGCCCTATCTGGTGCAGGATGGGCCGCCGATCATCACCGCCTGGACGGTCCTGATGTCGATGGAAACCGGTCAACCCCTGATGCTATGCGATGCCGGTCAACTGACCACCGAACGAACCGCAGCGACAACGGCCCTGGCTGTGGATCATCTTGCGAAACAGGATGCCACTACGCTGGCAATTATCGGCACAGGCGCAGTTGCACAGGCCCATTGGCGGCAGGCACGCGCTCTGCGCCAGTGGGAGAAGGTGGTGGTTTACTCTCCGCGTCTAAGCCAGTCTGGCGACGTGCAGCAGATATGGAGAGACCTCTGCCCGCAGGTCACTTTTGCCAGCAGCGGAGAAGGCGCAGCCGAAGGTGCCGATGTGGTGATGCTGTGCACCTCCTCAGGCACACCTGTTGTCGACGCCGCTGTCATCGGCACAGGAACACTCGTCACGTCGATCAGCACCAATGTCGCCAGAGCGCATGAAATCGACCCCGCGTTTCTGAGTGCGGCAGACGTGTACTGCGACTACCGTCAGACCACACCAACCACAGCCGGTGAAATGCAGATCGCCGCGCAAGAGCACGGTTGGTCAGCTGACCGCGTTCAGGGCGATTTGCCGGGCCTTGCCATCGCGCAGTGCCCCACCCCGAGCGGCACGCGACCCATTTTCTTCCGCTCCATCGGCTTGGGGCTTGAGGATATTGCCGTTGCCCATGCACTCTTTCGCGCGGCGAGCGCCTGAACTCAACGAAAGGACACCCAATGCATATCGAACCGTTTGGCGTCGAAATCTGGATGAACGAGTGGGAAACCAAATGCGAATGGAATCTCGCTGAAACCTGCGTTGAAAGCATCACGATTGCCGAACTTCTTGATCTGTGCGGGCACAGCACAGAAGATCTCTCTGATCTGCTCGGCATGAAAATGACCTATGGCGCAATCGAAGGTTCTGACCGGCTTCGCAGTGCAATCGCAGATCTTTACCCCTCACAGACCGCTGAAAACGTGATCGTCACCCATGGCACCATCGGGGCGAACATGCTGGTGCACAAGGCACTGGTCAGCGCTGGCGACAGGGTCGTTGCGGTGGTTCCGACCTATCAGCAACACTACTCCATCCCTGCCAGCATCGGCGCGGATGTTCAGCAGCTAAAGCTCCGCGAAGAGGACGGTTTCCTGCCGGATCTTGATGCTCTGCGTGCCCTTGTCACAAAGGAAACCAAGCTGATTGCGATCAATAACCCCAACAATCCCACAGGTGCCCTGATGGACAGGGACATGCTGCATCAGATTGCCGAGATTGCACGCAGCGTTGGGGCTTGGGTTCTGTGCGACGAGGTGTATCGCGGCACGGATCAAGACGGCGATGGCATGACAGATTCGATTGCCGACATCTATGAGAAAGGCATTTCAACCGCCGGCATGTCCAAGGCCTACTCGCTCGCAGGACTGCGTCTGGGGTGGGTCACAGCCCCAAAAGACGTGATTGAAGCCGTCGCCATCCATCGTGACTATGACACCATTTCTGTTGGGATGATCGACGATCACTTTGCAGCGATGGCCTTGGAGAACCGCGACAAGATCCTCGCCCGCAGTCAGCTCATCACCCGCACGAACCTCGCCATTTTGGACGACTGGATCGCAGCGGAACCCAAGATCAGTTGGGTCAAACCACGTTCTGGCACCACGGCCTTGCTGAAATATGACCTGCCATGGACCTCACGGGACTTCTGCATCCGCTTGCTTCAGGAAACAGGCGTCATGTTCACTCCCGGCTCAGCGCTTGGCATGGAGGGTTATGTCCGGATCGGCTATGCCAACGGGTCCGATATCTTGCGTAGGGGCCTTGCGCTGGTGTCAGAGTTCTTGGCCCGCCACAAGTAAGCAACCGATTTGACCCGACATTTCGACGGCCTGACTGCTGCGACAGTCGGGCCGTTTTGTTTTGTGTTTTGGAACCAGCCATCGGGCTGAGGCGTTTGAACACCAAGACCTGATAACAGAAAGGCCGAAACAATGACCCATACTGCTGATCTGGGAGACCAGGCACGCGGCCACGCCGCAGATCTTGTAGGCAAAGCCAAGGAAACCGCCCATCGCTCTGTGCGCGATGCCACCGACCAGGCCCGCCAGCATGTCGCAGGCGAAGTGCACGGTGCGGCAGAAGCCGCCCAAGCAGCCGCAAATTCATTTGACAGCAACGGGATGCAGGCACAGGCGGCACAGGTGATTGCCTCGCACCTAGAGGATGCAGCCGAGCGGGTCCGGACGCTGGATGTAGAAAAAACTGTCTCAGACGTCAGCCAGTTCGCTCGCCGCAACCCCCTGCTGTTCCTGAGCGCCGCCGCGCTCGCCGGATTTGCGGCGACCCGTTTCCTCAAAGCGAGCGAACCTGACGCCGCAGCGCCGGATGGGCAGCCGATCCCAACCCCGCATATTCATGAAGGGACAGATCATGACCCGGCCTGATATCCGAAACGCCCCAGATCTGCTGTTGAACGTGCTGCGCCAGTTTTCCGATCTGTTGCGCAGCGAGGCGGAACTGGCGAAATCCGAGCTGAAGGAGAAAGCGTCGAACGCCCGCGACGGTGCAATCGCGCTGGTTGCCGCGGTCATCGTGGCATTGGTCGCCCTGCATGTTCTCGCGGCGGCATTGGTTGCTTGGATCGCAACACTGGGCATAGGTCCCGGCCTTGCTGCCCTGATTGTCGGAGGGGCACTGCTGGTCGTGTGTCTTGGCCTTCTGTTGTTTGCCAAGTCACGGCTCAGCAGCGAAGCCCTTACGCCGACACGAACCATCGAAAATGCCAAACGCGATGCCGCACGCATCAAGGAGGCTGCACATGTCCGATACTAAGAGACTTGAACAGGAACTTGAGATCAAACGCCAGAACCTGGCCCGATCCGTATCCGGTCTCAGCGATGTGATTGCGCCGCGCAATGTGGCCCATCAAATCAGCGAGACCGCCCAAGGCTATGGCGGCGAAGTCGCAGGCCAGGTGGTTCAGGCGGCTCGGCGCAATCCTGCGGGTCTCATGCTTGCTGGCGCGGGGCTTGCCCTGATGGCAACCGGCACCGGCAGCCGACCCGTCGCGACATCGCGCAAGACAATCGCCACCCCCCCGACGGAGGCATTTGTGGGATTTGATGCACGGGTCGCAAAAGCAGACGCAGCTATGAAGAAGGAGATGACAGGGATGACCGACGAAACCCTTCGCACGAACAAGATGCGCGACACATTGCAGGCAGGTCTGGACAAACTCCCGGCAAATGCCCGCAAACGCGTGCTGGATGCTCGCACCTCAGCGTTGAAAGCGCAGGAGAAAGTAGAGGCATACACCACGCGACAAGCCCGCGCAGGCAAGACGTTCTATTCCGAAAACCCCCTCGCAGTCGGCGCAATTGCCTTGGGTATGGGGGCGCTGATCGGGGCTCTCCTGCCCTCCACGAAACGGGAGGACGAACTGCTTGGCGCCCACCGCGATGCGCTAGCGGCCAAAGCAGAAGCAGCCCTGCAAGAAGAGATGGACAAGATCCATCGCCGGGCAGAGGCCAAAATTGACGAAGTTGCCTCGGCCTGATTTCTCAGGTGCTGTGAAAACGAATGCCCTCACCGCTGATCTCTGCAGCGGTGAGGCGCCCTGTTGCGTAGGCACCGGTATCAATTTCCACTCGGCCCCCGATCATTCGGGGCTCGGGAACGATCCAGTGCCCATGCACCACCCATAGACCATCAGTACGCTCGGTGCTGCGCGCTTCGGCCGCCCCCCACAACAGATCATCGCGAATCTGGTTGTCGAAACTGCGGGCAGGGTTGGCCCCTGCATGAGCCATGAAGACATTTCCACTGATCGCACCGCGCGGCAGCGCGCGCACCCAGTCTATCAGCTCCTCGCCCATTGCATCGCGCAACTGTGCCGCCGCGCGGTGGTAATCTTCAGGCGCAGAATGGGCCGTGACCCCACCGACCCCAAAACTCGCCAATGTCTGCAGACCGCCATTTTGCAGCCAAAATGCACCATTTGACGCGGGATCATCGAGAAAATCCAACAACATGGCTTCGTGGTTGCCCATGAGGGATGTGATATCCGGCCGCCCCATAAGTCGACGCAGCACTGCCGCGCTTTCTTCGCCCCGATCCACATAGTCGCCGATGCAGACAATCGGCACGCCTGGATCGAATTTTTCCATAAGAGCTGCCAGCAAACGATCACATCCGTGGATGTCGCCGATGACGTAAAACCGCAACTCAGGTGCAAAATCTGCAAATTCTTGTGGCTTCGCCCATAAATTAGTAAATAATTCCTTAATCATGAGCAGTGCTCCTTGGGGGTCTGACGCGCTGAACCGGCGAAGTGCCGGGCTAGTGTTAGGCAGGGTTGGGAGCCGTGTGAAGAACGCACTGCCAAAAAATGGCGGGCAACATTGAGGCTGGGCAGGGATGCGGGCAAGCGCATGTCTTCTATTTGGTTGTCTGAGCATGCTCGGCGGCCCACTCGTGGCGACCCGTGGTCCCGCGCAGACACTGACGACCTATGGGTCGCCCGGCCTGATCGACATGCCAACGGCAGAGGTCTTTCCTGACGGCACGCTGGCGCTGACCACCGCGAACTTTGAAAACACCAGCCGCAACACGCTCGCGTTTCAGTTTTTGCCGTCCGTTTACGGAACATTTCGCTACAGCTTTTTGCGTGACTTCGACTCCGGTGTCGGCCTCAGCCGATACGATCGCAGTTTTGACATACACTTTCAGCTTCGTGAAGAAACCGCCCGCGGACCAGCCATCGCACTCGGCCTACGCGATTTTGGCGGGACCGGCATCTATGCGAGCGAATATCTCGTCGCGACCAAACATCTGGCGCCGTCCGTTTCTGTGACGGGTGGTATCGGGTGGGGGCGTCTGGCCGGGCGCGGAGGCCAACGCAACCCCTTAAGCGTTCTTGATGGTCGCTTTGACACGCGCCCCGACTCCAACGCTGGTGGGATCGCGACAACGGGTCAACTGGATTTCGGCAACTGGTTCCGAGGCGATGCGGCCTTTTTTGGCGGGGTGAAGTGGGATGTGAATTCTCGCCTGACATTGACCGCCGAATATTCCTCTGATGATTACGCACCAGAAGCGCAGCGTGGTCTGATCGACGTTCGGTCTCCGATCAACCTTGGTGCAACTTATCGCTTCGACAACGGCGTATCTCTGGGGGGATCCTATCTGAACGGCTCCACCCTCGCCCTTCAGCTGAGCTATGCCTTCGATCCGCGCAAACCAAAGGCTCCGGGAGGACAAGGGGCAGCGGCTCCCGCTTTGCTCCCCAAGGAGCAGGTGGCACTGGCCTCCTGGAACCTGCCAGGAGATGGCACCAGCCCCGACAGCCAGGTCACGGCAGAACTGCGCCGCAACCTGAAAGGCCAGGGCCTGCGTCTGATCGGATTTTCGCAGAATAAGCACCGAACCGATGTGACAGTTGAAAACCTTCGGTATGGCGCAGGCGCTCAAGCGGTGGGGCGAACTGCCCGCGTTCTTGCCAATACGCTGCATCCTGAAATCGGGACCTTTGTCATCACGCTTGCCGAGGACGGGGTGCCGATCACCACAATCACCAGCCAGCGCGACGATCTTTATGCACTGGAAACGGATGTGGACGGCGCATGGCGCAGCCTGGCACGCAGCCAGATCACTGACGCCGCGCCGTCGATTTCAGGGCAGGATCAGGCTGCGGCTTTTCCCGCCTTCACCTACCGATTTGCGCCCTACACCCAGCTGTCGTTCTTTGATCCCGATGAACCGCTTAGATACGAACTTGGCGCGCAGCTTGAGGCAGATTTCCAACCTGCGCCCGGGTTCACTTTCTCCGGCCAGTTGCGCCAGCCTGTGATTGGCAATCTCGACAACGACACGCGCCCGTCCAATTCGGCACTGCCACGGGTTCGCTCCGATTGGGGGCGCTATGCTGCGGACTCCGATCTGCGGCTGAGCCACCTGACAGCAGATTATCAATGGCGCCCGCATGAGGATGTATTTGCCCGTGTGACCGGCGGCTATCTGGAGCAGATGTTCGGCGGGCTGTCAGCCGAGGTTTTGTGGTTCCCCGTCGGCAGCAGCCTCGCGCTAGGCGCAGAACTGAACTACGCCAAACAGCGTGATTTCGACGGCAAACTTGGTTTTCAGGACTACGACGTCATGACCGGTCACGCTTCGGTCTATTACAAAACGCGCGGGGATTATCACGTCCAGGTCGATATGGGCCGGTATCTTGCTGGCGACTGGGGAACAACCCTGACTGTGGACCGAGAGTTCAACAATGGCTTCAAGGTCGGAGCCTTTGCAACGATGACAGATGTCTCCTCTGCCGAGTTTGGCGAAGGATCTTTTGACAAGGGGATCCGGATTGAAGTTCCCGTTTCCTGGTTCACTGGCAAGCCATCCCGCAAGAAGGTGACGCAGGTCATCCGCCCTGTCCTGCGCGATGGCGGCGCGCGATTGAACGTTCGCAACAGGCTCTATGAAACGGTGCGTGACAACCGCGGCCGTGAACTCGCGGCAGGATGGGGGCGCTACGCACGATGATCTTGCCTCACCGCGCAATCCGAACCGGCTTTGTCGCCAGCGTCCTTGGCGTCTTGGCCGCCTGCACAAATGGCGAAGCAGAGGTTTTGCCGTTTCAGGCGCTGACCAGCCGGGAGGCGCCCAGCCACAAGGCCCATGTCACTGCGCTGGCGCAATCTGGACAGCCACAACTTCAGGTCAGCATCCCAAAGTCCAGCCGTGGTGGGCTCATGGTGAGAGAGACCCAGCGGAACGGGCTGACAACCTGGCTGTCCGCTGATGGCGCGAGCCTCCAGACGCGCAATGGCCTCCTGCAAGCGACCCGTGGGCTCGGCGCGGGGCTGATGGCAGTCGATGATGCGCAATCCGCTCGCCTCATTCACGCACGAGAGACCGGGCAAGCGCTACGGTTTCACAGCTTTTTGTCCGGAAACAACACGATCCAAACCCGCAGCTATCATTGCGAGATCACCGATCGTGGCGTGAGAGAGCTGACTATTGGGGATGAGACAGTCACAACTCGCCTGATGGCTGAAACCTGCGCCAACGGCGAACAACGTTTCTTGAATCTCTACTGGCTGGACGACGCAACGCATCAGTTGGTGCAAAGCCGCCAATGGTCTGGCCCATACCTCGGCAACTTAACCACACGTCTGCGGAGGGCCACATGACAGCGACCACCCCGTCCATAACGACAAGATCCGCTACCGGAGGAATACCAATGCGCCTGATGACCATGATCTGCTGCGCCGCGCTCGCTGTGGCGGGATGCTCGACAGTTTACCGCAGCTCAGACGTCATCCCCGGATCAACGGATGGCACCCAAGTGCGCGTTGTTCCCCTGACCGGTGAGACCGTCATCCAGGCCAACCGCGCGCCATATGCGCCCCAATCGCTGCCCTCTGCCTTTAGCCAAAGCGCAGGCACAGGTGCAGGGCTTGCAGGGCGCGGGGTCGGCGTTCTGCCGGATGCGCCATCCACACAGGCCGGTGCCCGCAATCAACAGCTGGTTCTGAACAGCCCTCCCCCGATTTCCCCTGGCGCCTACCGCATTGGCGTTGGTGATGTCGTGATGCTGGCGACCCCCTCGACCGGCAACACACTCGAAGCCATTTCAGGGCTTCTTGCCGCTCAGAACAGTCGCAGCGGCTATACCGTTCAGGATGATGGCTCCATCAATATCCCTGACGTTGGCCGGGTCAGAATTGCTGGCCTCACGATCGAAGACGCCGAAGAGCTGCTGTTCCAGCGGCTGGTCGAAGCACAATTCGATCCGACCTTCAGCCTTGAGATTGCTGAGTTCAACTCGCAGCGCGTCGCCATTGGTGGGGCGGTCGGCAAACCTGCGGTTCTGCCAATCACACTGACACCGCTTTACCTCAGCGAAGCGCTGGCCGCTGCCGGGAGCGTCGCTGCCGCAAATATCGATGTGACCTCGGTGCGGATTTACCGGGATGGTCAGTTGTATCAGATCCCGCTGGCTGATTTCTATTCCAGCCCCGATCTGCAGAATATCCGGCTGGTTGCCGGTGACTCGGTTTTTGTCGACAGCGATTTTGATCTCAATCGCGCCGAACGCTTCTTTGAACAGCAAATCCGGTTGAAGCAAACCACACTTGCAGCACGCGCTCAGGCTCTGAGCGAGCTGAACACAGCTGTCAGCCTGCGTCGCAACGACAACGCGGAACGGCGCGCCAATTTCGAAGCCCGCGAAGCGCTTGGTGCGAGCGACCGCGACTATGTCTACCTGACCGGAGAGGTCGACAAGCAGACACGCTATCCTCTGCCCTACGAACGGCAGGCCTCTCTGGCTGACGCGCTTTATGATGCGGGTGGCGGCATTGCTCGCGAAACCGGGGACGTGTCGCAGATCTACGTTTTGCGGGCGTCAAGCGATCCACGGGAGTTCGGCGCTGTCACAGCATGGCACCTCAATGCATCCAGTGCCGCCAATCTGACGCTGGCCACCCGGTTTGAACTGCGCCCGGATGACGTGATCTTTGTCGCCGAAAATCCCGTGACGAAATGGGGTCGAACGCTGCGCCAGATCACTCCGTCCCTCATCACGACGCCCGTCGCGGCTGCGGTCAACTAGACAAGAAGGCATCCGTCATGCGTGATCTCTTGGCTGTCACATTCGGTTTGGGCATCGCGTTAGCCGGGCTGCCCTGCCCCACGTCTGCAATTGCGCAGGAGCAGAGACAGGAAGAGCTGGATTGCGAGGATGAACGTAACGCGGAAGAAGAGGCATGCCTGTTTGTTCAGGGGTCGTCCTCGGCCGAGTTCGCCCCCTTGATTGCCCCGGTTGTTGGACTTCTGGGCCTGGCGCTGATTGCTGGCGCCGGGTCTTCTGGCTCCACCAGCACGGTGAGCACGGACTAACCGGCGATCCAGTCGGCAGCGCGCCGCAAATCTGCGAGCATATCAGCCCGCGCCTGTTTGACTGCCGCGGCATCAGACAAACGCAGAAGAAATGACGGATGCAAGGTGATCAGGACAGGCAGGCCATCGGCACGCCATTCTACCCGCCCACGTCTGTCGGTGATCGCTTTGCCTGATCCCAACAGGGCCTGCGCCGCGCTGGCGCCCATTGCAACGATGAGCCGTGGCTGAACTTGCGCGATCTCTGCGCGCAGCCAGGGATTGCAGGTGGCGATTTCATCCTGGCTTGGCTTTTGGTGCAAACGTTTGCGCCCGCGCGGCAAGAACTTGAAGTGTTTGACGGCATTGGTCACAAACGCCTCTTCCCGCTTGAGCCCCGCTTCGGCCATCAACAGATCAAACAACTGCCCCGCCGGGCCAACAAAGGGGCGGCCCACCAGATCCTCGTGATCACCGGGCTGTTCCCCAACAAACATCAGCTCAGCGGATTGTGGCCCCTCTCCCGCCACCGCCTGTGTCGCAGGCTTGTGCAGCGGACACCGGGTACAGGCGCTGATGGCAGAAGGCAGATCTCCGCCGGGGGCCTGCCAGTGGGGGTTTGCCTCTGGTAGATTTGCCTGGATCCGCTCCGCCCGCAGTGGCGGCAGGGTCGGCGCGGCCGCCGCCATTTCGCGGGCGCGTGCAGGTGCATTTGCGATCAGATCAGGAATCGCCGCCGCCTCAGGCATGTTTTTCCAATATTTCTTTGGCATCTCTGATTGCATGGCCTGAACCTTTAGCCGCGCAGGGTTAAAGATGTTGCGGAAATACGTGACCCAGAGCTGTTCGCTTGCATCGTCGGGCAACTCCGGACGGGGCTGCCCCGGTTCAAACCTCAGCTTACCGCCCTCGAAAATCGCGGACACATCCGGGGTGAGGATCCGCCAATCCATATCGGCAAATCGCCTGACAAAGAAATCAGCAGTGGGTTCGACGGTATGATGGCTTGGCTCGAACCACGCCGCAAAAGACCTGCGCGCTGCATCAGGCTCTCCAATCTCGCGGAAGCGCACGAAGGCTTTCATCTTGTGCTGGCAGCGGGACACGTTCTTTTCCATTCGCCGCAAGACGGACAGATCGGCATCACCGCGATCCTGCATGTGCGCACGGTCTGAACGCAGGCGCCACAGAAACGCATAAAGCCTTGCAAACCGGCTGGGATCACGGTGCCAAACCACCTTGTCAGCCATAGAGATAAAGCTGCGTGGCACTTTCACTTGTCCGCTTGGAGGTTTGGCCGCATCTGCCCCAAACAGATCTGGCGACGCACTGTCATCTCCCCACAGAATCTGATCGGGTGGGACGTTCTTTGCCAAAAACCCGCGCGCCGCCTCGCGCCAGGCTGTGGCGGCACCTATTTGAGGGATCTCTGCCCGATACATCAAAACAACGACAATTGCTGCGGCGGCGGCGCAAACCGCGCCCGCAGATCGACACTGTCGGTCAGCGCGCCGGGGCTCCAACCACCCGCCACCACAAAAGCACGCGCCTTTTTCATCGACGCCCCCATCCGCGCCAGATCCTCGTAGCGCAATGTCCGATGTCGACGGGTCGACAGAATGCGGGACACGGTTTTGACGCCGAACCCCGGAACCCGCAGCAGCATTTCTTTGCTGGCCCGGTTCACATCCAGTGGAAACACCGCGCGATGCGCCAGCGCCCAGGCCAGCTTTGGGTCGATATCAAGATCCAGATTGCCATCCGGCGTCACAGATGTGATTTCATCCAGCTGAAAATCATAGAACCGCAGCAACCAGTCGGCCTGATACAGGCGATGCTCCCGCTGCAAAGGCGGCGACACCAATGGCAGTTTGGCTGAACTGTCTGGAATGGGCGAAAACGCAGAATAGTAAACACGCTTCAGCTTGTAGCTGGAATAAAGGCGCGTCGACTGTCCCAACACTTTGGCATCGTTGGAACCATCCGCCCCGATAATCATTTGCGTGGACTGACCAGCCGGGGCAAACCGCGCTGGACGCTTGCCCGAGAATGACCTGTCTCCCGCAGCCTCCTTTCTCAGCCGCACATCACCCATCGCCTTGCGAATTTGGGATGGGTCTTTTTCCGGCGCATGCTCTCGCACGGCTGTATCGCTTGGCATTTCCACGTTGATGGACAGGCGATCGGCCAGCAGGCCCGCCTCCTCAATCAACTCCGGCGCTGCATCCGGGATCGTCTTGAGGTGGATATACCCACGAAAATTCTCTTCCTGCCGCAGCTTGCGGGCAATCTGCACCATGTCGGCCATCGTCGCGTCAGGAGAGCGGATAATCCCTGACGACAGGAACAGACCTTCAATGTAGTTGCGGCGGTAGAACTCAATAGTGAGCTTGACCACCTCATCCACCGTAAACCGGGCTCGCTGCACGTTCGAAGAGACGCGGTTCACGCAATAGGTACAGTCATATATGCAGAAATTCGTCATCAGGATCTTGAGCAGGCTGATACACCGCCCATCCGGCGCGTAGGCATGACAGATGCCTGTACCTTCGTTTGATCCCAGCCCCTTTCCATCCCGTGAATCCCGTTTCGTTGATCCGGAGGAGGCGCAAGATGCATCGTATTTCGCTGCATCGCTGAGGATGGCGAGTTTTTCTTCCAAAGATTGCCGAGTCATATGTTCTATATATGTTCACGCCAACGGGCGGGCAACTCAATTAGAACAAACCGGGATCAGAACCTGCTCTAACCTGCGATCTTCCCCCACAACCCTGTCCGCCTACAGGCCCAGAATGCGCCCGCGACGGCGCTGAAATTGGCCAGCACGGCAGCCGCAAGGATGCCGGAGTATCCCACCATCCAGACCCCGATCCAGGCGACTGGCACGTAAACTGCAAAGATCCGGAACAGACTAAGCCCCATTGACCACACGGCCTTGGACCTCGCATTCATCGCTGCATTGGCAGTCACCAGAATGCCATAGCCCAGAAAGCTCCAGCTCACGATTTCAAGATAGCGTGCGGTGTAACCCGCCGCCTCGCTGTCTGATGCGATAAAGCCCGCAATCGGGTCAGCAAACAGGGTGAGCAGAGCGGCCACCAGCACACCGTAGGCTGCGCAAAACATCCAACTCTGTCGCACCGCCTCACGCGCGCGATCTTCGCGCTCCGCTCCCCAGTTTTGGCCAACGACCGGTCCGATCCCCGCCGAAAGCGCAAGCAGCGGCACGATCGAGACGGACTGAACCCGCTGCGCAGCGCCAAGACCCGCCACAACCGTATCCCCAAGCATCGCCGCCGCAGCGGTCACCAGTGCCATGCCTGCAGGGTTGATCGCATTGGAAAAGGCCGCGGGCAGTCCGACCCGGATGACCTCTCGTACCGATTTGGCCAGATCACAGAACAAGTCTTCGGGCCACCAGAGCACACCTTTCTTGACTGCGTAGATATAGGCCCCGACAAGGGTAACTGACCGGGCAATCGCAGTCGCCTGCGCGGCGCCTGCCGTCGACATTTCGGGGATGGGGCCCAAGCCATAGATCAGAACCGGGTCCAACATGATATTCAGCGCCGCAGCGATGGACATCACGATGGCAGAGGTTGCACCGTCCCCATGGGC
This sequence comes from Phaeobacter italicus, assembly GCF_001258055.1. Taxonomy (GTDB): domain Bacteria; phylum Pseudomonadota; class Alphaproteobacteria; order Rhodobacterales; family Rhodobacteraceae; genus Phaeobacter; species Phaeobacter italicus. Next base: position 24,420 of record NZ_CVRM01000007.1, read on the forward strand.
ACGAAAGACCGAGTTCAAAAGGGCAGTTCCAACCAGAAACGGAAAGGACAGCGCCCAGAACGGAACGTAGGATTTGGCCTCGGCCAGGACATCGTCACTCGCCCCCATCAGGCCAAAAATCCATCCCGCACCGAACGCAAACAACACCGCGATGACCATCGCCAGCGCAACACCCAGAAGGATTGCATGCACTGACAGGCGGTTGGTCTCCGCCTCACTGTCATCGCGCCCGATGCTCTGGGAAATCGCGGCGTTCGCACCAGCGGACAGGCCGATCGACAAAGACGTCACTGCGGTGGTGATCGGGTAAATATAGCCGACCGCGGCCAATGGTGCCTCGCCCAGCTGGCCCAGGAAATATGCGTCGGCCAATCCAACGCTCAGCACTCCGAGGATACCCAGCGACATCGGGGCCGACACTGCTGCCAATGCACGCCATACCGGCCCTTGCCTGAGATCTTTGGATGCCAAACGCCTTCTCCTTTTCCTGCGCAGGCGCAGCCCTGCCGAGAGCGACGCCATAGAGAGCAGAACGCCCAAGGCACGGATTGGTTCCCCAACATTGCTGACTGGTGCTGCTTGCCTCTGTCGCTCGCATCTGTGGCTTGCCCACGTGGCAGGCGGCCTTACTTAAATCGAACAACGAAAGAATGAGACCCCCGTGCCCAGCCTGCCTGTCCGCTCTCCTCAGGAATTGCTCCATCCCCGGCCCGCCGGCCTTTACTGCCCGGCGGGAGATTTCTACATCGACCCGGTTCAACCAGTTGCGCGAGCCCTGATAACGCATGGCCACGCCGATCATGCGCGGGCCGGTCATGGCACCGTCTGGGCCAGCCGACAGACCCTCGACATCATGGCGATCCGCTACGGGGAAGATTTTTGCCAAACCCGCATACCGGTCGAAGACCGCGTGGATATCGCAGAGGTTCGGGCGACATTTACGCCGGCCGGACATGTGCTGGGGTCAATGCAAATCACGGTGGACGACGGCAACACAGCCATCACTGTTTCAGGCGACTACGCACGGGTCGACAACCCGGCCTGCGCTGCATTTGCGCTTGCGCCCTGCGATGTCTTTGTCACCGAAGCAACCTTTGGCCTGCCCGTCTTCAATCACCCCAGTCCCCAATCAGAGGTGGAAAAGCTCCTGCGTTCGGTAGCTGCTCAACCAGATCGCTGCCATCTCGTGGGGGCCTATGCGTTGGGAAAGGCGCAGCGTGTCATTGCCCTGCTACGGCAAGCGGGCTGGGATCGACCGATCTACATACATGGCGCCTTGCAGCGGTTGTGTGATTACCACATCGAACAGGGCATCGACCTGGGAGAGCTGCGCCCTGCAACAGTCAAACAAGGCAAGGACGCCTTTAAAGGGCAGATCATCCTTGGCCCCCCATCGGCCTTTGCAGCGACTTGGGCGCAGCGGTTTCCAGACCCGGTGATCTGCTTTGCCAGCGGTTGGATGCAGGTTCGGGCACGGGCAAGGCAACGCGGTGTTGAGCTGCCGCTGATCCTGAGCGACCATGTCGATTGGCCCGACCTGACCCGCACCATTCAAGACCTCTCTCCCCAAGAGGTTTGGGTGACACACGGACGCGAAGATGCGCTGGTACGCTGGTGCGAGCTGAACCAGATCAAGGCACGGCCCTTGCGTTTGGTCGGCTACGAAGAGGAGGCCGATTGATGCAGGAGTTTGCAGAGCTGCTCGAAAAACTGGCCTTCACCCCGTCGCGCAATGGCAAGATCGCCCATCTGAAACAGGCCTTCAAAACACTGCCCGACCCGGATCGCGGTCTGGCTCTTGCCGCGCTGACCGGGGATTTGGCTCTGCGCAATGTCACCCCGTCCCTGCTGCGCGGGCTTGTCGCAGACGAAACTGACCCGGAACTGTTTCGCCTTTCCTATGATTTCGTGGGGGATCTGGCGGAAACCGTGGCGTTGATCTGGCCGCACAGCACAGAACCCGAAGATCATTCGCTTAGCGAGGCAGTAGAGGAGCTGGGCAAAACCGCCAAGGCAGAATTGCCCGCACTTATCATGAGGCGGCTTTCGTCCATGACGCCAACGCAGCGCTACGCTTACCTGAAGCTTGCCACAGGCGGGTTGCGCGTGGGCGTGTCAGCTCGGCTCGCCCGGACGGCCTTGGCTCAGTTCGGCTCGGTCCCGGTCGAGGAGATCGAGGAGTTGTGGCATGGCCTTTCTGCCCCGTACCTTCCGCTTTTCCAATGGCTTGAGGGCGGGGATAAACCCGTCAACCTGGCAGCGGCCCCGTTCCGTCCGGTGATGCTGTCTACACCCACGGATCTGGACGATCTGTCAGATCATCCCCCAGTGCAATTCGTGGCGGAATGGAAATGGGATGGCATCCGGGTTCAGGCAACAAATGAAGGCGGCACGCGGCGGCTGTATTCCCGAACGGGCGAAGATATTTCCAACGCCTTTCCAGATGTTGTTGATGCGCTGAATTTCGAAGGCACGCTTGACGGCGAATTGCTCATCAAACGCGGTGACACGGTGGCCCCCTTTGGCGATCTGCAAAAACGCTTGGGTCGCAAGCGGGTAGGCAAAGCAATGTTGGACAGCCACCCAGCTGCACTGCGCGCATATGATCTGCTGCTTTGGGACGGCCGTGACATGCGCAGCCAACCGTTTGACGCGAGGCGCGCGGCCCTTGGCGACTGCATCGCAGCGCTGAATGATCCCCGCATCGACCTGTCTGCGCTGTTGTCTTTCTCCACCTGGGACGATCTGGCCCGCCTGCGGGAAAACCCGCCCGAAAGCGTCATCGAGGGTGTCATGATCAAACGGCGAGACAGCGCCTATATGGCGGGACGCAAGCGGGGGAATTGGTTCAAATGGAAGCGTGACCCAATGCTGGTGGACGCGGTCCTCCTTTACGCGCAACGCGGACACGGCAAGCGATCGGGGTATTATTCCGATTTCACATTCGGTGTCTGGCAAGAGGGTCAGCTGGTCCCCGTGGGCAAGGCCTATTTCGGCTTTACCGACGCGGAACTGAAGGAGCTGGATCGATTTGTCCGCAACAACACCACTGACCGTTTCGGCCCCGTGCGCGCGGTGAAACCTGAACTGGTTGTTGAAGTCGCCTTCGAAGGGCTGAACGCATCCAGCCGACATAAAAGCGGTGTCGCCATGCGATTTCCACGCATCAACCGGATCAGAACAGACAAACCCGCAGCAGAGGCGGGAACTTTGGAAGAGTTGAAAGCATTTCTATAGGAACCGCGCTCTGCCGCGCCGGACTGGATTGGATACCGTCATGAACTCTCGCCATCTTGCCTATCTGACATTGGTGCTCGCGATCTGTTTTGCCGCAGCGCCGCTGGTCACGTCCCCGTTCACCGGGTTCACGGCCGATCAACTGCCGAACTACCAACCGGACCCCGTAATCCAGCCAGCAGGTTGGGCATTTTCAATATGGGGTGTGATCTATCTGTGGCTGGTTGTCGGCTCAGTTTACGGGGCAATCCGGGCAAGCGATCATCCCCATTGGGATGACATGCGCAAACCCTTGGCGGTGAGCCTTCTTCTTGGCGTTTTCTGGCTCTGGGCTGCCAACACCTCCCCGATCCTGGCAACAGTGATGATCCTGGTAATGGCCGGAACCGCCATCATGGCCACCCTCCGCGCCCGTGACGAAGATCGTCTGTGGCGTCGCGGTCCCGTCGGGCTTTATGCAGGTTGGCTAACCGCCGCCTCGGCAGTCTCTGTCAGCATTGTGCTTCCGGGCTACGGCGTTGTTGCGCCCCTGACAGCGGGAGTCGTCGCGCTGTTGGTCGCATTGGGCGTTGCGCTTTGGGTGCAGGCGCGCAGTCCTGACGCCCTCAGCTATGCCGTGGCCGTATGCTGGGCGCTCGCCGGGATCTTCATCGACCAGTGGAACGGCGGTAACGTTCTTGTCCTTGGGCTGGCGGCGATCGGATTTATCATGATTGCACTACGGGCGCTGTTTGCGGCCCGTAGCTGAACCACAACACATCAGCCGCCGATCTCTTCGTGGTTTGTCAGGCATTCCGAATGATCGCGCAGAACTTCCAGAACGCGACAATCTGCGACCAGACCGCCCGCGCACTCCGAAATCATCCGTTCCAGCTCGGTCTGTAGCGCCTGGAGGCGGGCAATGCGCTCTGCAACTTGTTTCAACTGCCGCCGCGCGATGGAATCTGCATCAGAACAGGACTGACCGGGGCGGTCTGCCAGATCCAGCAGCTCGCGGATCGCCTCTAAGCCGAACCCCAACTGGCGGGCGTGACGGATAAATGACAGGCGGTCCAGGTCCGAAGCCGCATAGCGGCGCTGGCCCCCTGCTGTTCGGCCTGCCTCGGGCATGAGGCCGATCTGCTCGTAATACCGAATGGTCTGGACCTTTGTCCCGGTTCGTTTTGCCAAAGCGCCGATGCTGAACATTGCCCCTCACAAATCTACATATACTGTAGCTTTAACAGCCCCCTTCCCCCGACACCAGCCAAAGACCTTTGCCGCAATGGAAAAGGGCGACCCACGGGCCGCCCTCTGTTTCCTCGCATCTCAACCGGTGGCTAGGCCGCAGCGACCCCGGGACGTTTGCCAAGGATGATCATGCTCAGCAGGTCGTCGTCTGTCACATCGTCGATGTCGACGGTTCCAACCAGCTGGCCGTTTTTCATCACAGAGGCGCGGTCACACAGTTCCATAACCGCGTTGACATCGTGGTCGATCAGAAAGATCCCGATCCCCTGCGCCTTGAGCTGTTGGATCAACTCCGCCACCATTTGCGTCTCATGCGGGCCGAGCGCGGCTGTGGGCTCATCCATGATCAGGATCTTGGCGTTGAAATAAACCGCCCGCGCAATCGCCACCGACTGACGCTGACCACCCGACAAGGCAGAGACCGGCTCGGAGAACTTTTGAAAGTTCGGGTTGAGCCGATGCATGATCTTGCGGCACTCGGCCTCCATCGCGGAGTCGTCCACCAGCCCGAAGGGGGTGGTCAGCTCTCGTCCCAGAAACAGGTTCGAGGCTGCATCGAGGTTATCCGCCAAGGCAAGTGTTTGGTAGATCGTCTCGATGTTGTGGGCGCGCGCGTCGCGGGGGTTTGTGATTTCAACCTTGTTGCCGTTCACCCGGATCTCGCCGGTATCCATCTGATAGGCGCCCGACAGGATCTTGATAAGGGTGGATTTCCCGGCGCCGTTATGGCCCAGCAATCCGACGACCTCGCCGGGATAGAGATCGACACTGACGTGATCCACCGCCTTGATGCCTCCAAAGGAAATGGAGATGTCCTTCATTTCGACCAGCGGAGTGGCGCCAGAGGCGCGCAGTTCTTTTGCGTTGCTCATTACCGTGCCCCCAGACGTTTGCGATAGACGATGTCGATCCAGACCGCTGCAACCAACACGGTCCCAACCACGATGTTCTGGAACGGCGCGTCCACCCCGACCATGGCCATGCCCGACTGAAGGCTCTGCATGATGAGCGCGCCCAGAATGGCCCCATAGATTGTGCCAAAACCACCTGCCAATGCGGTGCCACCAATGACCGCAGCCGCAATGACGCGCAGTTCATCGAGTGTCCCGATATCATTGGAGTGATTGGCCAGACGAGCAGAGGCCACAACAGCGGACAACGCACAGAGGAACCCCATGAGGGCAAAGATCTTGACTGTCAGCATGCGGGTGTTGATGCCGGACAGTTCCGCTGCATCGGGATTGCCGCCAGTGGCAAAGATATAGCGGCCAAAACGGGTGCGACGCGCAACGATGGTCATGACCACTGCCGTGGCGATCAGGATCAGAACAGAAACGGGCAGACCATAGCCGACAACCAGACCCTCGGGCATGGTTTCCCCCTGGGCTTCCAGCATGCGCTTCAGGCGGCGAGCGGGGATCTGATAGGCGTTCAGGATCGCGACAAAGCCAAGGATGGACCCTGCGATAATCATCGCCATGACAGCCTCAGCCCAGGCGGGCTTCACCGGGAACCCATGCCCCTGCTTTGCCCGGCGGCTGTTCCAGAGCGCCGCAAGTGCAAGAACCGTCGCGACAATTCCAACAGCCCAGCTCAATGTGGTGCCAAGCGTGCCGGAGGTGCCCCCGAACACCAGAAAATTCGCGTCCAGTGGGCCAATTGTCTGACCATCGGTCAGGTACCAGGCGACGTTGCGCCAGACCAGAAAACCACCGAGGGTCACGATAAAGGCAGGGATTGTCAGAAATCCGACCATCCACCCCTGAAAGGCACCAATCGCCGTCCCAACTGCGAGACCAACGATGATGGTCAGGATCCAGGTCAGCGGGTGATTGAGCCCCATGCCAAGCATGTCGGGCAGGATCTCTGTCTGAACCACTGCCATCACTGCCGAACAGGTCGCCAGCAGGGCACCAACGCTCAGGTCGATGTTGCGTGTCACGATCACAAACACCATTCCCGTTGCCATGATGGCAACCGACACGGTTTGAATGGTCAGGTTAAAGATGTTGCGCGGCGTCAGAAAACGCCCGTCCGTCAGGATGTTGAATCCAATACAGAGGATGACAAAGGCACCGATCATACCCAATAGCCGCATGTCCAGTTCCAGCTGCTGGAACAGGCCACGTTTGCTTTGTGCGGGGATCGGCTGAGACGTGGTTTCGGTCATGTCCGAACTCCAGTGATCAGCAGTATCTTTCTAGCACGCAATGACCATAACACAGACAGGCCGATCACGCACCGGGTGGAGGATGTGGAGACCCCCAACCGGGGTCCCCACTGGAAGTATCAGTTACAGGGTGCCGGACCGTTGGTCACACCTTGGCAAAGCGCGTCCTTGGTGATCCAGCCTGCATCCACAACCACAGTCAGGTTGTCCGCGGTCACCGGGATCGGCTCCAGGAAACGGGCTGTCAGCTCGGTGCCAGAGGGAGACGTCCAGGCCGCGCCGCCGTCCACTGCGGACATGTCAGCACCTTCCGCCATTTGAACGGCAATTTCCGCAGCAGCCTTGCCGAGGTCACGGGCATCTTTCCAAACCGATACGGTCTGAGTGCCTTTTGCAACGCGGTTCAATGCGGCGTGGTCACCATCCTGGCCGGATACGGGGATGCCTTCCATGCCCTGTGCAGTCAGCGCTGCAACAACACCACCGGCAGTACCATCATTGGACGCGATGACCGCATCGACGGCATTGTCATTGGCGGTCAGGATCTGCTCCATGTTGCGCTGAGCATTCGCAGGCAGCCAGCCATCGGTATAGGCTTCGCCAACGATCTTGATGTCACCACTGTCAACGGCGGCCTGGATCACCTCCTGCTGACCGCCGCGCAGGAAGTCGGCGTTCGGATCAGTGGGCGAGCCCTTGATCATGACGTAGTTGCCACTGGGCTGGGCCTCAAGAACGGCGCGGGCCTGCATGCGACCAACTTCGATGTTGTCAAATGTCAGGTAGAACGCACGACCATCTTCGATCAGGCGGTCATAGGCGACAACCGGGATACCCTCGTCTGCAGCAGCCTCAACTGCCGGACCAATGGCCTGCGCGTCCTGCGCGAGGATGATCAGAGCGTCGACGCCCTGTGCGATCAGGCTTTCGACATCAGACAGCTGTTTGGCGGACGACGATTGCGCATCAGCCGAAACATAGGTCGCCCCCTTGGCGTCCAAAGCGGCCTTGATGGCGGCTTCGTCGGTCTTCCAGCGCTCTTCCTGAAAATTGGACCAGCTCACGCCTACGGTGATGCCGTCCGCAAATGCCATGCTGGCTGTTGCCGCAAAGGCGATGGCGGAAATTCCACTCAAAAGTTTCATTCTTAGTTCCTCCCTCGGATCTGGTTGGACTGCCTAGAGCTCCGTTCCTCTCTGAGCCTGTCCGCCTGATATCCCTAACATTATTTTTTTTGAAACTCAAATTAAATAATGTATCCTGATTGAAGGGAGCAGGTTACAGCGCATCGAAATTCGCGTAGGTAGCTGAAAAGGGAGGAAAACCGTGGCTAAGTCAGTCAAGCTGTCCCATTCGGACGAACTGCGTGAAAGCAGCCGCCAACAGGTGTTTGATGCCATTCGCGAGGCGGGGCAGATCGCTCGAATCGACATTGCGCAGGTAACACGGATCAGCCCGGCAACGGTGACAGCCATTACCGCAGACCTGATCGCAGCAGGGCTGATCGAAGAGGTAAGCCCGGACATTTCACGCGGAGCCAAACGCGGACGCCCCCGTGTCGCACTGAAAATCCGCGGCGATGCCCACACGATTGCCGGTATGAAACTGTCCCATCACGCGATTACGACGCTGATCACCGACTTTGAAGGGGCCGAGCTGGTCTGCCACGAAATCCCCCTTCCCGGCGGCCAGCTTGACCCGGATGCCCTGTGCGAAAAGATTGTCACCGCACTCGATGAAAGCTGCGCCCAGGGCGGCCTTGAGCGTCAACAGATCTCAGGCCTTGCGATCGGAATGGCTGGGGTGATGGATGCGGATCGCAATTTCGTCTACTGGTCCTCCTCGCTCAACGTGCGCAACATTGATTTCGGAAGTTACCTCGCCCGTTATCTTTCGATCCCTGTATTCATCGACAATGATGCAAACCTGGTCGCCAAGGCAGAGTTGTTGTTTGGCGAGGGGGACAAGCGCAGCAACTTCGTGGTTGTCACGGTAGAGCATGGCGTTGGTATGGGGATTGTCATCGACAATCAGATCTACCGAGGCGCGCGTGGCTGCGGCGCAGAATTTGGCCATACCAAGGTCCAACTGGAAGGAGCCCTGTGTCAGTGCGGACAGCGCGGCTGTCTTGAGGCCTATGTCGGCGACTACGCCCTTTTGCGCGAAGCCAATGTGACCAGCGGGGTAGAGCGCCACAAGGATCTTGCCTCTCTTTATGCCGCGCGTGAGGCTGGCGACATCATGGCCCAATCGACGCTTGACCGGGCCGGGCGCATGTTTGCGATGGGGCTGGCCAATGTGGTGAACATCTTTGACCCGCAGATGATCCTGCTTGCCGGTGCTCAACTGGCCTTTGGCTACCTGTCTTCAGACAAGGTCGTTCACGAAATGCGGCGATCTGTGCTGCAGGTAGACGGCCCCCTGCCAGAGGTCCGCGTCCATGGTTGGGGCAACAAGATGTGGGCCAAGGGCGCAGCCGCTCACGCAATCGAAGAAATTTCTGCCCTGCGCATCCGAGAGGTGTCTGGTCATGCGGTTTAATGCGACAACCTGGCTTTCGACTTGGGCTATCTCCGCCTCTTCGGTATTTGCCCAGGCCGCGCCCCAATTCACAGCACGTCCAGCGCCCGAACACATCTATGACGGCGGATGGGAGCATTTTGTCGGCGGGGGACTCGCATCGCTTGACTGCAACGGGGATGCCCTTCCTGATCTGGTCGCAGCAGGGGGCAGCAACTCTGCGCAACTGTTCGTCAACACAACGACCGGCCCTGGCGCCCCTCTTCAGTTTGAAAGCCAAACACCGGATACGCTGTCCCAGGTCGGACTGACCGGCGTATATCCGCTGGATATTGACGGCGATAGCCAACTGGATCTTGTCCTGTTGCGCGTCGGCCCGGATCAAATCCTGCGAGGTCTGGGGAATTGCCAGTTTGAACCGATGACAAACATCGGTTTTGACAGCGTCGACCATTGGACAACGGCGTTTTCCGCAACTTGGGAACCCGGCCAGTTTTTGCCAACATTGGCCTTTGGGACATATGTCGACAGAAACGACCCTATGGGCCCGTTTGAAAGCTGCGATGCCACGCTGCTCTACCGCCCTGACGGAGACCGCTATCGACCAGCCGAACAACTGACCCCCGGTTTTTGCGCCCTGTCCATGTTGTTCACCAACTGGCAGCGATCGGCCTCTGGCCGGGCAGACCTGAGGGTGAGCAACGACAGGCACTATTACGTCCGTGGCGGGCAGGAACAGATGTGGGAGATGACGACGCCGCCGCGTCTCTACCAGCCAGAAGACGGTTGGGCTTCTTACCACCTGTGGGGCATGGGCATTGCCTCACGCGATATGAACGGAGACGGCTTTTCCGACGTTTACCTGACATCGATGGGCGATCAGAAGTTTCAGCTGTTTGACCCGGCGGTCGGTGGCCCCGCCTATCGGGACGTCACCTACGACTACGGAACCACGGCCCATCGTCCTGCATCAGGCGGGGATGGCCGCCCGTCAACCGGGTGGCACGCGGATTTTGGCGATGTGAACAACGATGGGCGGGACGACATTTTTGTATCCAAGGGCAACGTCGAACAGATGCCGGATGCCGCAATGCGCGACCCCAATACCCTGTTGATGCAATCCGCAGACGGCCGGTTCACAGAGATCGCGGAAACCGCAGGAATTGCAACAATGCATCGCTCCCGCGGGGCCGTGCTGAGGGATCTGAATGGCGATGGACGATTGGATCTCGCGGTGGTGAACCGACGCGCTCCACTTGAGATCTTTGAAAACACAACAGCCGAGACAGGCAATTGGCTTGCGGTCGGACTGTCAGCCCAAGGCCCCAACACCCAAGCCATCGGCGCCTTTGTGGAGGTCGACGACGGCACCCGCCTGCACACCCGAGAAGTGACAGTTGGCGGTGGTCACGCAGGTGGCTCTGCAGGGGATCTCCATTTCGGCGTTGGTCTGGCGGATACGCTAAAGGTCAGGGTTATCTGGCCCAGTGGCAAAGCAACCAACTGGCAAAGCGTTGCGCCCAATCAGCGGATTGCGATAACGCCCTGATCCTGTTCGGGTCAGGGTTCTACCGGCAGGCCAGAGGGCACCTGATCCGGCACTCCTAGACGCCCTTTCGCTGCCTCTTCATCGGTCAACGCATGAAGAAACGCGACAAGCGCCGCAACCTCATCATCCCGCAGCGAAATCGGGGTAAGGTCATTTGCATCTGCAATTGCGGCCACCTCAGCCGGGTCATCCATCACGCGCCAATCAGACGCCCCTTCCAAAACCGGCAATATGGCCTGCGTCCGGTCGTAGGCACGCAACCCTGCAACCGGATCGAGATGATGGCGCACCACCCCCTCTAACGTGGCATATGCTCCGCTATGCCCATAAGGCGCCGTCAGCGACACATTGCGCAAACTCGGTGTGCGAAACCGATAGGCGTCCTCTTCTACCCCAGTCACCCGGAGCCGACCCACATCCCTTGCATGGCTCTCAAACCGTGCCGCCTTGCCCGGCCCCAATTGCGGGATCGCAATGGCATGAAATCCATTGTCCGTCTGCAACCAGCCTGAATGACAACTGCTGCACATCGCCTTACCGTAAAACAGGCCCTGCCCCATCGCCGCCTCTGCAGATAGGGTTGCCTCACCGGCCATCGCACGGTCAAAGGGGCTGTCCATCGCCCGAAATTCAAACCGGATGAAGGCCGCGAGCACATTGCCGATATCGGTAAAGCGGATTGGCGCCCCCTCCCCCAGGACCGTATCGAAACGTTGGCGATACTCCGGGATTGCCGCCACCCGACCCGCGATCAGATCCCACGCGCCACCCTCGTGGCTCAGCTGGCCCAGACGCACAGCTCGCGAAATCTCGTTCTCTCCGTAGTGCCCGGCCATTTCATCCGCCGACAGTACCGGGAACATGGCCTGCGCAGACAGGGCCGAGTCAAAGCCCGCAACCATATCGCCTTCCAGCGGGGTGCGGATGCCTGCGCCATAGTTCGGATCCGCTTCCAATCGCCCGTCATGGAACATCACATCCATGCCAGCTGCCCCAAGGTTCCACAGCGCCGGCGCATTTCGCGGAATGCGCTGTTCGGGCATGTTGTCAGGGTCGGCCTGCCTTTCCGGGCCAAGGCCCTGCCCCCCATCTCCAAGGGACAATGAAACCCCATCACCCGTCCCAAAGCGCGGATGATGACAGCTTGCACAGCTGACAGTCCGGTTGCCGGAAAGAATGGGGTCATAAAACAACAGCTGACCCAATTCCGCGACGTCCGGATCAACCGGTGAAAAAAACGGCGCAGGCCCAAGGTCCGGCACATGTGATCCGGCAAGGGCGGCATTGCTCAGAACGACGGCAACAAATGCAAAGCACGGGATTTGCCCGATCATCATGCTACCCCCGCCTTTCCGGTCTCAAAAACCAGTTCCAGTCGCTGTTGGTACGGGCTCTCTGGCGTTACCATGATCGAAGGGAAATGCGGATGATTGGGCGCATCAGGATAACCTTGCGGTTCAATGCAAAGGGCCGAAAACGGCCTGAGCTTCTGTCCGCCCCTCCCTGTTACGGCGCTTTCAAGGGAGCCCGCGGTATAGATTTGTGCGCCCGGCTGGTCAGATCGCAGGGTCAGCCCGATGTCCGACGGCGCTCTCAGCTGGGCGACATCTCTCAGACCCTGTTCTCTGTCCGCAAAAATCACATGTATGTCGCTCCCCCGCCGTTCAGGATCGAGCCTGGCAAAGCTGAGGCCGCGGCGAAAGTCGTAGCGGGTGCCTTCCACATCACAGATATGCCCCGTTGGCACACCATCGGCATCCAACTGCAGATATTGCCGCGCGTCCGATCGCAAGACGTGCTCCCAGATCCCAGCACCGTGGCCCAAGGTGTAATAATTGTGCTGAGCAAGATTGATGGGAGTCGGCCTGTCGACCGTCACGGTCATATCATAGGTCACGGTTCGCCCCTGTAGCGCAATGGTGACAACAAATTCGGCCTCGCCCGGATAGCCGTTTGCCCCATGGAGAGACACATGCCGCAGACGGGCAGACCGCGCCGTCACCTGATCCAGTTCCCAGAACACCCGGCCAAGCCCCTGAGCGCCGCCATGCAACTGGTTCTGTCCCTCATTTGGCTCCAGATGCACGACCTGCCCGCCCAGTTTCATCTGCGCGGCACCAACACGATTGGCCACCCGTCCAACAATGGCACCAAGATAGAAGGGATCGCCAAGGTAGGACTGCATGTCCTGATAGCCCAAAATCATCGGCACCCACTCCGCCCCCGACCACAGGTCGCAATGGGCCGTCACCGCGCCATAGTTCAGAACGCGGACGCGCAGGTCATCTGTCTGCAAGTCCACCCAGTTCAACAGATCCGGCGCATTTTCAGGTAGATGCGCATGCAGAGGTACAGGCATCTGGGTTTCCTGGTCGGACATACCGGGCATTTCTCCACATCGTCGCAGGCAAACTGCGCCATTTATTTTACTACTGAAATTAAATCAGCCGATCCGCTTCCTGTCAATCGCCGAGCTCGCAGCCCTGGCCCTCGGATCAGGGCTGATTCCAAGCGGACAGCCAGTTCGCAGGCCTGAATTCCCGGCTGCAATCGGAAGTTGCCGTGCCAAAAATCACAACGCGCGGAGGTGCGAATTTTGCCTCGATTTTCCACCCCAGCCGCAGCAACGCACTGATTTGGCCCAAATCTCGCCACGAATTTTAATCAAATCTTAGGAAGCGGAAGAGGTCACAGCCTAAACGGCGACAGGATCCGATCAGTCCCCGCACTGATGCCGCCGAATAGAATGATGGGGTGCAAAATGAGCAAATTCGCCGATCCAGTGCAGCTGGCGCCAGTCCAGACAGCCGCCATGCCGACCCGGCAGCGGGCTCGTAGTTTCTATGGAATCTTTGGAAAGCGACTGGTCGACGTCATGCTGGCGCTTGCGCTTCTGCCCATGATTGCCCCAGTGATAATCGGTCTGTGGCTGCTAAGCCGGCGGGACGGTGGGCCCGGTTTTTTCGGGCACACCAGGATCGGGCGAAATGGCCGAGCCTTCACATGCTGGAAAATCCGCACGATGGTTCACGGTGCAGAAGAGATTTTGGCCGACCATCTGAAAACTGACGCAAAGGCTGCACAGGAATGGGCCAGAGACCGCAAATTGACGAACGATCCCCGCATCACACGGTTTGGCGACTTTCTGCGCCGCAGCAGCCTTGATGAATTGCCCCAGATCTGGAACGTCCTGCGCGGAGAAATGAGCTTTGTCGGGCCACGGCCAATCGTGCGTTGCGAGTTGAGCCGATATGGTGCCTCTGCTGCTGCATACCTGAACCAACGGCCCGGGATCACCGGCCTTTGGCAGGTGTCCGGCCGCAATGATGTCAGCTACCAGGAACGTGTATCCCTTGATGTGGACTATCTGCACAAACGCACCTTTGGTCTTGATCTGAAACTGATCATGATGACCGGTCGTTGTGTCTTGGCCCGCACCGGACGCTGATCTTGGCGCTAAAGCGGCGTTAAGGGTTGTGTGATAGGCTCCCTGACACAGGATAAGGGCAAAGCCCTGGGCAAACCGGTTGCCCGCTGCACAGAAACAGGATCCGCGACGATGCAGAAAGGCGAAACCACAGCTGAGCTACATACCCATGTATCGCAGGGCCGTGGACGGCTGGCCCTTGCAGGGGTGTTCTGGTCATTTGTGAACATCATGGTCAGCAATGGGCTGACGGTCGTGGTTTTCCTTGTGACCTCCATGCTGCTGCAACCTGCGGATTTCGGCGCGGTCGCGCTGGCGACCTCTATCGTCGTCTGGGTGATGACACTGGTGCCCCTGCCCCTTGGCGATGCGATCATCCAGCGAAAAGACCTGCGCCCGCAACATCTTGATAGCGCGTTCTGGTTGACCATGACGATTGCAGTGGGGTTCTTTTTCGCGCTGGTTGCCATTGCACCCTTCGCGGCTGAATGGACGAACCTTCAAATCCTCGAACTTATCCTGCCCGTCCTTGCCTTGCGTATCTTGTTCGTTTCCCTTGGAAACATCCCCGCAGCGCTGATCAATCGCAAGATGGCTTTCAAACAGGTCGCGTTGCGCACAACGCTGGGGAACGGTTTGGGCGCAATCAGCTGTCTTGTGCTGGTTCTGCAGGGCTATGCGATCTGGGCGCTGATCTGGGCGCAGGTTGTCACCGCTCTTGTTGGGTGCTGCGTTGCATATTGGTCGGCGGGTTGGCGACCGGGCTTCGCGATTTCACGCAGGGCCATCACGGATTTGCGCGGCTTTACGCTCTACACGATGGGCGGTCGGTTGATCGAGCCTACCAAGATCAATCAGATTCTTCTTGGCATTCTTGCAGGGCCTGCTGTCTTGGGGATTTTCTTTTTTGCCCGCAGGATCTGCGAGATCCTTCAGGAAGTGACAATCGGAACGCTCCTTCCGGTTACGCGGGTCCTGTTTGCCAGCATGCAAACAGAGGAAGAGCGACGCCGCGACGCCTTTTTGCTAAGCAGCTTTGCCGCCGCGAGCGCAGCACTGCCGCTATTTGTGGGTTTCATCATGGTTGCCCCAACCGCCATCCCCTATGTCTTTGGCGCCAAATGGATCGCTGCCATCTACCCGCTTCAGTGCTTTGCTTTGCTGAGCCTGATGATGAGCATTGGGGTCATGCAGGCGTCCTTGGTGCGGTTTTCCGGCCATGCCGGGTGGTGGTTCTGGTTTGAACTTTCCGTCAGCCTGTCCGGATTCATCGCCATTCTCTATTTTGCAAATGAGGGGCTGAACAGCATCATGACGGCTCTTGTCATTCTCTCTGCCTGCCTGTGGCCTGTCGCGACGGCAAAAACGCTGCGCGTGTTGAACATGCCTTTGCGTACCTATGTGTTTGAGGCGCTGCGGCCCGCACTGATTTCCGCGTCAATGATGGCGATTTCCCTCTTCGCTCTGCGAGAAATGGGGCCGCCGATGTATGGCTACACGCTGCTGCTCGCACAGTTTGCTGTCGCAGTCCCGACCTATGTCGGCATGATGTTTCTTGTGGGCGGGGATCGGCTGGATCTGATCCGAGAGGTCGTCCGCCGCCGCATCGCCACCACAGCATGACGCAAGGGCCACCGGGGCTGCAAATCCCACTCATGCCCTGAACCACCAGGATATTGCGCTGACTGCGCTTTGCAAACGCCCTGTCTGTGCTCACCCTATGCAGTTGCCTCACCCAGCACAAAGCGGGCGCGAGACGGAAAGCGCACAACCATCGACCCGCAAAGGTTACCGCAAAAAGAAACGCCACCCTTTGGGGGTGGCGCCAAAATCATTCACGGCATCAATCCTGAGATCGCTCAGCCGGGCTGCGAAGCCTGTCACGCAGCTTGTGCAAGGTCACCACCTCACTGCCGGCTTCAAGATTTATTCCCCCGGTTTCGGCTGTCAGCCGCCCGACCTCGCCATAGAACTTCCCCATTGCTGCGAGGGTCTGGATCACCAGATCAAAATCCTGAAGCGACTGACGTTCTTCACGTGTTGGCGCACCGCCACGTTCAACCATCGTCAGCACGATGTCCTCGAGCTGCTGGACCTGGCCAACCAGGCGCAGCATTTCAGCATGCGACACATCGCAAAGGTCAGCAATGCTGTGACCTTTGGGCGGTGGTGTCGTTTGCATGTTCATAGACGGCCCACCACTTGTTCAATGGCCTGTTTCATGGTCGCGACCGTGAACGGTTTGCGAATGATGTTGTTCATCGCAAGACGGCGGCCAACTTCCACGATTTCAGGCGTGGGTTTGCCTGTCACCAGGATAAAACCAACCCGCTGGGTCACGCGATGCTCTCGCAGCGCTTTCAGCAGTCCAAGGCCATCCATACCCGGCATGTTGTAGTCCGACAAAACCAAGTGCACAGGGTTGGTTGTGAGCGTCTGAAAGGCAGATTGCCCGTTGTTTTCAACCATGTAGTTTTTGATGCCTAGCTCATCCAGACACTGGGTCAGGATGCCGCGGCTGGTGGACATGTCATCCACAACCATCACGCGCAGGGAGTCTTTCAAGCTCATTTTTAGTTCCTCGTTTTCTCTTTTGTTGCCGGACTACTCAAGCATTCCCACCGGCATGAGAATTCACATAAGTGGTGATCCCGGCCGTCTGCAGCGCCGCCGCAGCGGGGCCGGACATGCGCTCGGAATGACCGATAAACAGGTATCCACCAGGGTTCAGACTGCGCTGAAACGCGTGCCAGACCTTCTGCTGCGTCGGCGTGTCGAAATAGATCGCCACGTTTCGGCAGAAGATGGCATCGAACTTTCCCTTGAACGGAAAAGGTTCGATCAGGTTCAGCACGCCAAAGGTCAACAGCCCGCGCAGGTCTTCGCGAATGGTGCCGTCCTGGCCCTGAAGGGTGTAGTAGGCACTGTATTCGCGCGGGATCTGCGACAGCTCCTCGGCCGAATAGCGCGCAGATGACGCTTTTCTCACCACAACCGGGTCGATGTCTGTCCCCAGGATTTTCACATCCAGTTTCTCGACATCTGGACAGAGCTCCTTGAGCACCATGGCAATGGTGTAGGGTTCCTGCCCGTTGGAACAGCCCGCTGACCACAATCGAACCCGATCACCACGACGTGCACGTTCCAACAGGGGCGGCAGCACATCATTGCGCAGCGTGTCGAAATGATGCGGTTCCCGAAAGAACTGCGTGACATTCGTGGTCAGCAGCGACAGCAGCTCGCTGCGTTCACTGTCTGCATTCGGGCCATTCAATTCCTGCAGGTAGGATTTGAAATCCGTGAAGTTCAGCTTGCGCAGGCGACGGGCGAGCCGCGAAGACACCAGTGGCTTCTTGCTGCTCGACATCGCCAGCCCAAAATGCTTGTGGGCAAACTCGGCGATGGATTCAAAGTCCTGATCGGACAGTGTGAACCCGTCGCCGCGTGTTTCAATTGGGCTGGCAATCGTCACGAGAGCACCTGCTCTGGCACAGAGATGACGGCATCCAGGTTGATGATCCGCACCATGGTATCATCATGAGAAATGATGCCCTGGATGTAGTCCATCGTGTTCCGGCTATCGACCGGCGGGGTGTCCTGGATGTCATCTGGATTGATCGAGATAATCTCAGAGACCGACTCTGCCAGAAGACCAACGGGTTTTCCGTGGACAGAGACAACGATCACGACATTGCGCTCGCTGGCTTCGGTCTGCTGCAGACCAAAGCGCGCGGACAGATCGTAGATCGGGATCACCGCACCACGCAGGTTCATCACCCCCAAGACATCTGCCGGCGCATGCGGCAGGATGGTCACGGGCGACCAGCGGCGGATCTCGCGGATCTGCGTGATTTTCAGGCAGAACGCCTGGCCTGCGACGGTGAAGCTGACAAACTCGCTATGCTGGGCGTGCTTGATTTCAGCGTCGTCGTGTTTTGCTTCAGCTTGCGATTGCATTGTTCAGTCTCCGCTCGGTATCGAAAGCGGCTGCCGAGGGCGAAGCCGCAAGAATGCTTTCAGGGTCCAGGATCATCGCGATCTTGCCATCCCCAAGGATTGTGGCTGCTGCCACCCCGGGAATATTGCCGCAAACGCCGTCGAGGCTCTTGATGACGACCTGGCGCTGGTCATGGATATCATCCACAGCCAGAGCGCTGCGCTGCCCGGTTTCGGTTTCCACCAGAAGGTAGACGCCGGGAGGCTGATCATGATCAGGCTTATCAAGGCCCAAGGCCGCGCCGACATCACAGACCGGGACAAAATTGCCGCGGATCGACAGCAGCGTGCCGTCTGCACCAAGGTTGTTCACCATGTCATCGCTGCCGCGCATGGTTTCCACGATCGAGGTGATCGGAACCACCATCGTCTGATCGGCAACCGACACGACCATCCCGTCCATGACCGCGAGGGTCAGCGGCAGAATGATGGTAAAGGTCGACCCTTTCCCAGGGGTGGAACTAATGTTGATCCGGCCGCCGAGTGCGGTGACCGCATTTTTCACGACATCCATGCCAACCCCGCGGCCCGAGAGATTGGAGATCTCTTTGGCGGTGGAAAAGCCCGGCAAGAACAACAGGTTGTCGATCTCGCTGTCGGTCAGATCCGCGTTCTCCGGGATCAGGCCCTTGTCGATGGCAATCTGTTTGACCCGCGGACGGTTCACACCAGCGCCATCATCCTTGATTTCGATGCAGACACTGCCGGACCGATGAGACGCCGTCAGGCGGATCTCACCTGATCGCGCCTTGCCGGCGGCCTCACGGTCTTCGGGCTTTTCAACACCATGATCGACCGCGTTGCGCAGGATATGCGTCAGCGGATCGGACAGACGTTCGATGACCGTCTTGTCGACTTCGGTGTTTTCGCCCTCGGTGACCAGTTTACAGGTCTTTCCGGTCGCGGCAGAGGCTTCGCGCACGATCCGGGCCATCCGCTGAAACAGCGGCTTTACCGGCTGGGCGCGAATGGACATGACACCTTCCTGAATGTCCCGTGCGAGGTTTTTGAAGCCTTCCAGCTCCGTTTCGACATCGCGCAGATCAGCCACATCAAGATTGGCAATCTGCTGGGCCAGCATGGAGTGGTTGATGATCAGCTCGCCAACTGCGTTGATGAGGCGATCAACCCGTTCCAGGTCGACACGCAGGGTCGGGTTTGGTCCGGTTTTCGCGGTCTCAGCCTTGGGAGCTGCCGTTTTGGCAGCCGCCGGAGCAGGAGCCGGATCCGCAGCTTCCGCTACAGGCTCCGAGGCTGGGACCGGCGCCTCAAAAGGGGCCGCCACCTGATCTGCGCCTTCCTCGGGCATGACCCCGAATGCGGCATCCAGAGCCGCCAGCGCATTGGCCTCATCTTCTGCGTCGCTGTCAGATTCAATCGACAATTCACACAGCCCTTCAACAAATTCAAAGACCGATTCCACAGCCGATTTGGATTCCGTGCTGGTCAGGGTCAGTTTCCAGGTCAGATAGCTCTCGTCGGTGTCGAGCGCATCGAAACCGGGCAGTTCGCTATCATCAAGCTGCACCTCGAGTGTGCCGAGATCTGCAAGGGTCTGGAACAGGAAATACGGTTCGTTTCCAGTGCCATACATATCCTTGAGCGGGTGGAAACGAATCTTGTAGATCCGTTCCTTTTCCATCTCGATCGGGGCCGCATCAAAGGCACCGCCAAGACCCATCGGCTGGAAGACGAGTTCCTCTTCTTCCTCTTCGATGTATTCCTCAAGCGCAGAGATCAGCACATCATGATGCGCCTCATCGGTGCTGCCACCGTCACGGGCGACAGCCACCAGATCGCTGAGATGATCGCTCGAACGCAACAGGAGTTGGATCAGCTTGGTGTCCAGCTCCAACCGGTTGGCGCGCACCTCGTCAAAGACCGTTTCAAACTTGTGGGCAAAGGCAACCAGCTCGTCCAGGCCGAAAGCGCCAGCGCCACCCTTGATCGAATGGACCGCCCGAAAGACGGCATTGACCACCTCAGGGTCGTGATCGCCACCTTCGATGGCGGTCAGACCCTCGTCCATTGCTTCGAGGAGCTCTTCACACTCCTCAAAGAAGGTATCCTGAATCGAGCCGGCCATATCAGGCAGCCGCCCCGGTAACGCGCTTCAGCGCGAAGATCAAAGATGCATCGTCAAACGGCTTGGTAATCCAGCCGGTTGCGCCGGCATTACGGGCACGTGCCTTCAGCTCCGGCGCGCTTTCGGTCGTCAGAACCAGAATCGGCACCTTGGAGTTGATGTCCTCGCCGCGCAGCTCTTCGATGACGCCAAAACCATCGAGGTTGGGCATGTTGATGTCGGTGATCACAACGTCCGGCGCAACGTCCGGGTACATGTCTACACCTTCACGGCCGTCCACGGCACAGTGGTATTCAAAGCCCGCCTCTTCCAGAGCGGCGGCCAGGAGATTCCGGATGGTGCGGGAATCGTCGATTGCCAGAACTTTCGTTTTCATGCTGTTTCCTCGTCTTCAAAGCGGTTGGGCTCGAGCCCCAAAAGAGTGAGCGATTTCCGGCACCCTTCGGTTATGTTCGCGACTGCAAAACCGAGCCCTTCTGAGCGCCATTGCTGTTCAGCGCTCAAGAGCAGCTGCAGGCAGCGCGATGGCATCACGGCCACATTGCTACAGTCGATTTCCACTGCCTGAGTTCGCGCCCCCCGCAGGAAGGCAATCAACGGCTCCAGGTCGGAGAATGCGTTGGGCAGGTCCAAAATATGTTTTTGCGTTTCCGTCGTCATGGTCAGCGATTCGCACCCCCGTGGTCGGCGACAGGTTTCAAGTCGATGCGTTAGGAGTAGACTTTGGGCCTTAATATTTGATTGCCAGTGAGCACGGCTGCAGGGCATTTCCCAAAAGGATTCCGCTGCAAATTCCCCGGGCAATTTCCAAAAATTTTAGCGGATAGAAATCGCCACAACCCAGACGAATTGCTGCACTCAACCCCGGGCTGCGCGTTAACAGCGAGCGATTATTTTTTGGGCATGTCACGCATGCCCCTTACGCGCGCGCGTGAATCTAGGCGGTCAGAAATGGCGGTTTCATCCAGGTTTTTCTGATTGATTTCGCATGCAAAACCAGCGCCGTGTAAGCCTGAAATTAACTCCTGTCCGTCATGAAAGATACACTTTGGCTGCCTGCGCAGCGCGTATCGATCGAAAGGAGTTCAAGATGAAAGCTGTGCCCGCTTTTCGTCTCGCCTACAAGCTGCCGCTACTGGTTATCGGGCTTGTTCTGACCATCACCGCAATTCTGATCACGATCAGCTCCCTTGCGCTTCAACGGGCGGCCATGGACAGTGTGGAAACCCAGTTTCACGCGATGACCAACGACCGAAGCAGCGCGCTGATGGCGCTGATCGAGGGGATGAATTCCGACGCCAGAACCCTGGCGAGCAACCCTTCTACGGCAACCGCGCTGGAATGGTTCACTATGACATGGGGTGGCATTGAGGGCGATCCTGCCAAGGTTCTGCGCACCGCCTATATCGATTCGAATCCCAATCCCGCCGGGCAGAAACATCTGCTCGACCGCGGCATCGGCGATTCGCCCTATCACATGCACCACCAGCGTTTTCATGCTGGTCTGACTGCGGTGATGACCAACAAGGGTTATTACGATGTCTTTCTGATCAGCCCAGAAGGCGACGTCGTCTACTCTGTCACCAAAGAGGCTGATTATGCCTCCAACCTCGTCAACGGAGCATATGCCGATTCTGGCCTGGGAGAGGCATTCTCGGCTGCAATCAAAATGCAGTCCGGTGATGTCTACTTTGCAGATATGCGATCCTATGCCCCAAGCGCCGGAGCAGCGGCCGCATTTGTCGCCACGCCTGTTTATGATTCGGGCAAAACGCTCCGCGGTGTTCTCGCGCTGCAGGTTCCTGTCGAAATGATCACCAACATCGTGAACCCTGTCGACAGCATGAGCGAGACGCTGGATGTCTACATCGTCGGGGACGACCTGCGGGTACGAACAGATTCGCGACTGGACGGAATGCACAAAGTCCTTGAGGAAATGCCCCGCACCGATCAGGTTCTTGCGGCGCTGGAAGGCAACTCAGGCTTCTTTGCGAGTACAATTGGCGCCTCCGGCAATCCTGTCGTGGCCTATTCCGAACCGGTCCAGATGGACCGGGTGACCTGGGCCATTGTTGCAGAGCAGGACCGCGCCGAATTGCTCGCTCCTGTGGTGAATACTCGAAATCAGCTGCTGTTCATCTCACTGGGCTGCGCGGTTGTCATGTCACTTCTGGGCTGGCTGTTTGCCCGCTCCGTGACCAAACCCATCAACCGCATCTGTGGTCGAATCGCAGAGATTGCGAGCGGCAATCTGTCGGCAGAGATCCCTGAAGCAAAGAGATCCGACGAAATCGGCGATATCGGCAAACAGATGATCAGCCTGCAGGACGATCTGAAACAAGCCCGCACAGCCGAACTGGAGCGCGCCGAGCAGCAACGCCAGCAAGAGGTCGTGGTCGAACAGCTCAGTGCCGGCCTGATCCGCCTTGCGGCTGGTGATTTCTCTCAGAAAATCGAAGATGCCTTTCCTGAACATCACGAGAGACTGCGCGAGAATTTCAACTCGACCGCAGAGACGCTCAGCGCGACGGTGACGCAGGTGATCGACAC
>NZ_CVRM01000008.1 GCF_001258055.1 Phaeobacter italicus
GAAGGCCAGATTTGGCCTGCCAAATCTCTGCCGCAAAAACCGGGAGGCCCTGGCCTGCCTGTTTTTGTGGATGGCCCCCTTGAAGCTGACTGGCCGGTCTGTCGCGGCCTGATCATACCGGGGGGCGTGCGCCCCTTGACCGCGCAGCGCCCGGCACCAAGAGGAGGTCGCTGTAGGCGATCACCCGCGCCGGTGACGGCATACCTGGAACAGGGATCGGGCCGCCCCAAGATCGTCCCGGGGCGGCCCGTCCTCGTCAGAGGATTTAGTCCTGGGGATCTTTCGCGCTCGGTGGGAACATCACCAGCTCAGAGACCGCGACCGGGAAGTCGAGCTTGAGGCTGAAGAACTCCGATCCATCCCCGTTGCGGGTGTTGCGGAACATGGCACCCACGCGTTGGAAGCGGGTGCGCTCCTGGCCATCGGTGTCGGTGAACTTGACGGGGACGGTGACGACGTAGTGGTTGGTCATTTGGGTTACTCCTTGTTGCGATGGGGATCACCCGGCACGGGGGCAAGAGGCCCGGTCGCAAGCGCAAATGCGGAGGGTCCGCGGCCCCGCAGTGGAAGCCGTATTTGTGCTTGCCGAAGCGTCAGCGGAGGGCACGAACGGGCCGACCCCGTGCGATCCACATGCATAGCAAAAAGGAGGGACCCGAATGACCTCTGCCATCACGCAGTCGCCACCATCCGCGTCCACGTCCTGCCGAACCTGGCCGGGGTGCTGATGACGCCCGCCCGCGTGGGTGTGATGTTTAGAAACACACCCCGAGGGACGTGCAGGTCTTCAGCCTCATGTGCGACGTCTCGACCCCTCGCGTCTTGCTATGCTGACGATGTGCGAGAGGTGCGCACCATCCCCAGCCCGCACCGATGCGGATGGGCCAAACTCTGACGGACCGGATAGAGCGATGACAGTGCTGGCCGCAGCGAGTTACTGATCAAGTGTGACCGATCGCACGCGCCATGAGACATGACGAAAGGGCCGCCCGAAGGCGACCCTCTCAATTCACTTCTCCGCAGAGCTCTTCGCCGGGTCAGCAACCCGCATGACCGTCAGACCTTTCGCTTCCGCCTTCTGCCCGAGGTTCAGCGCGACTCCGTTGCCGCCGAAGAGGACAACCCCCGTCGCCGCGAACTTGTCGTCCAGCATCTCGTCGTTGCATTTGAACGGTGCCGCCCGCCCATGCGCAGACCAGCGAGGATCGAAGCGCGCCTGTGCTATCCCGCGTGCCCGGGCCCACCGAGCCGCGATCATCTCCGCCCCGTGCTTGCCACCTTTGTGGCAGAGGAAGATCTCCTGGTTGCGGTTCTGCTTGATCCGTTCGCGAACCTTGTCGAGCGTGTCGAAGATCACATCGACATCGGTCCAGTCGGTGGCGCCTGAGACGATCAGAGGCACCCCCTCGACTTTCGACTTCTCGGCGGTTTCACGGTCGTGCTGCTCCAGCAGTTGCCGCGCCTCGAAGACAGCGCCTGTCTCCTGCGCCCGAACACTTGCGCGCGACCCGGCTGCCGGGATGAAGGCGTGACCGGTCTCGATCTCGTAGCATTCCGCCGCCGCCTCGCTCATCACCTCGATGGCCCCGACGATCTCGCGCAGCTGCAGAAAGCGCGCCTGCGCCTCTTCGAGCGCGGTCTCAGCGATCTCTGATCCGTCATGGGTTTTTGCCAGGGCGCCAATCTTGTCGGCGGTCCGGTCGACCTCCTTGCCGAGCGCCACCTTGCGGCGCTGCAGGATCGTGGCGAGCCCGTGCGCCAGCGGTTCGATTTCTGCTTCAAGCCCAGTCCCTCGCAGCGGAGCGAGCAATGCCTCGAAGCTCTCGCGGATGATGCGGTCGGTCAGGATGTGATCCTCCGGGATCGGCAGCTGTGCGTCTTTCTCGGTCAGCCCGAAAAGCTCGATGGTCTCGTAGGTGTTTGCGGTGTCGTAAGCCATGTCTGGTCTCCAGTATTCGGTTGAGGAGCCACCACGCGAGTGTGGGGGCATGGCCGAATGCCTGGTTTCCGAATCTGCCCGGGTCAGGGACGGCGCAGCCGCCGGCTTGCCGGGCGCAAAAGTTTTCCGCGCGCGACACCCGACATACGCACACCCTCACGCACTGGACCGCCCCGCGCCACAGTCCCCGCCCTGGCCGAAAAGTTTTGCGATCCTTGACGCGGGCTGATTTGGGGGCCATCCGGAGGATATGCTTCCGCACTCATGTGTGTGTGTTTTGACGGTAGGTTTGCCCGACCCGAGCAGGCAAACGGCCCGACCGGGCGCGGGAGACGGATGAAGCGGCGGGATCGTTTTGGCCTCGGGCCAAAACAGACCAGAGCGCAATCCGGCGGAGCGGCCGGGGAGGGACGTGCTCGCGAGGCGGGCAAACCGGGACGCCAGGCGCAACGCCGCGGTGAGGCCGCATGGCCGAATGCGCGACGGACCGAAGGGCCGTTCTCCCCTGCGACACGCGAAGCCGAGCTGGGGAGGCCGCAAGGCTGTTGACGCATTTCACATTGTCGGCCTGCCCGGCTTGCCAGGTATAGCAATACTTGGTAGTCTATTGGAGCACCGAGGAGTTTGCCATGAGTGTTCAAAAGCAATCCGTCAGTTTCACCGACACCGCCTACACCTTCGCAAGGGAACTGGTCGAAGCAGGCGAGTACCCCAATGTGAGCGCCGCAGTATCGGGTGAATTGGCGAAGGCTAAGGCTGAACGTGACCGTGAGCGTACTTTGCTTGAGGCAGAACTGGAGCGCCGACTGTCCCTGCCACTCGACCAATGGGAACCCATCGGCGAAGCCTCCGACGTCACTGCAGGCGCACGGGCCCATCTTGCCGCGATGGCCAAAAAGACCTGATGCGTTTTGTTAGGCATCCGTTCTTCGAACGGGACGTTATCGGTATCGTTGATCATATTGTCGAGGTGACCGACGGTGACGTTGCAGCTGCAAGCCGCCGCCTGGATGAAATCGATGCCCTTATCCAAGAAATTTCTGCAAACCCAACATCTGGTGCTCGGCTCAGCGGCAAACTAGATGGATGGCTGGTGCGCCATGGCGGCGCCGGTCAGCGACTGACCATCGTATTCAAACCGGATGTAGACGCCGGGCAGGTTTATCTTGCTCTTGTCGCGTTCGGCGGCCGGGATTGGATGCGACTGGCGTCAGCGAGACAGGTGTTCGCTGACCAGCCTTAGAGCCATGGAGTGGCGGGGAAGTTTTAGACCGGACCTTCGCTGCGCTCAAGTTGAACGGACAAGATGCGGGACAAACCGGGCCTTTGTTCGATTGGCCAAGACTGGTGCGACCGGCCCTGACCTGCCATTCACAACGACACAAACATGCTGCACCGCGGCTCATCATTGCTGCCATTAGCCGCTTTTGCGAAGTCGGTGAACGGATGCCCGCTGCATCACTCCTTTGGCGCAGAATTTGCCAACTGCTCTGCAAAGGTGGTCAGCAGCTTGTGTTTCAATATCTTGCCGGTCGCGGCGGCGGGCAATTCGGTGGTCAGGATTATGCGTGACGGACGCTTGTAACTGGTCAATCGGTCGGAGACGAAAGCCCTGAGCTTTTCGGGGTCCAGTGCCGCTGGATCGGCGCATTGGACGAAGGCAAGGATTTCCTCGTTCCCCCCTTCAACGGCGCGGCCGATCACGGCAGACTGGATGACCTGAGGATGGTCGTTCAGGGCCGCCTCGACCTCAGGCGGATAGACGTTGAAGCCGCCGCGGATGATCAACTCCTTGCTGCGGCCGACCACGTGCAGGTTGCCAGCCTCGTCGATCTTGCCGAGATCTCCGGTGCGAAGCCAACCCTCTCCATCAATGGTTTTGGCGGTTTCGTCTGGGTTCTTGAAATAGCCTTTCATCACGTGTGGGCCACGGGTCAGGATCTCGCCGGTCTCGGTATCACTCTCGGCGCCGACCGATGTGTCGAGCCAGATCTCGATGCCTGGGAGAGGCGGACCGACGCTGGTGTCCGGCGTTCCGATCGGGTTGCGCGTACCGCAGATGCCGGCGGTGCTCTCGGTCATGCCGTACCCGTTCTGCAAGGCAAGACCATAGAACGCTTCGGCCTTGCGCTTCCAGGCGGGGTCCAGCGGGGCGGCGCCCGACGAGACATAACGCAGCTTGCTGTTTTCAAGGCGCGTGAACCCCTGATCGCGGGTGTATTGCATCAGCAGCGCGTGCATCTGCGGTACGCCGGGGAACACTGTTACGCCGTCCCTCAGCGCCTCGTAGACGCGGTCGGGACGGAAGCGGGTCTCAAGCTGTACGGTGGCACCGGCATGGCTCGCCGCCATCAGCATCGAAGCAAGACCGAACACGTGGGTCAGCGGCAGCACACCATAGACGCGGTCGCCGGGCGCCATGCCGCGGAGTTCGGCGGAAATGCGCCCGGCGAACAGCAGGTTGGCATGAGTCAGCATCACACCCTTGGGTACACCGGTCGTGCCGGTGGTATAGAGGATCACAGCGGTTTCATCTGGGCCGTTTTCCACCGGCTCCGGATTGCTTGGTGCGGTCACGGCCATGGCGATGGTGCCGAAAGACGTACGTTGGTTTTCGGACTGGGCGGTTTCTGCGTGGGCAGCAGCCGCGGTGGACACGGCGGTGGTGAAGATCGTGACACGAGGTGTCGCGTGATCCAGCACGCGACTGATTTCCGCCGGGGTCATGCGTGCGTTGACCGGAACGGCATAGGCACCCACTGTACTGGCGGCGAAGATGAGGACCGCTGTTGCATGGCAATTCTCGGAGACGATCGTAACTCGGTCACCGGGTTGAACGCCGTGACCGCGGAGGATCGCAGCAGCCTCAGAAATGGCTTCAAGGTGTTCGGCATAGGTCACCTCGCGCCCGTCACAATCCATGACGGCTACGGCGTCGGGCATCCGATGGGCCTTGTCGGCGACCAGGTGGTGAATGCGTGTGATTTGATCATTCATGAGGTTATGGCCTCGGCATGCTGTGTTGCAGTTTGGTGCGGGCGCAGACGCGACAGCGCCGTTTGCGCTTCCTGTTCCAGCTGCGCCACGATGTCGGCCAGTGGCGCGATACGATCCGTCAGGCCCAGCGATTGTCCGGCCGACAGCATCCCGCGCGACACGTCGCCGGTTTCATATGCCTTCCGGCCAATCGCGCCAGAAACGTGGGGCATAAGCGCCGCAATTCCGATATTCGGATCGTCAGCCTCAAGCTGTTTCACCATCTCGGTCGTTTCATTGCAGAGCGTTCGGACGGTGTTGCGCACGCTGCTCATCGTCAGCGTCGTGTCGCGTTCACTGGCTGCGACCAATGCCTGTTTGTACCCGTCGTGCGCGGTGACTTCCTCGGCCACAAGAAAGCGGGTGCCGACGACGACCCCGGACGCGCCACAGGCGAGCGCGGCAATGATCTGGCTGCCCGTTCCGATGCCCCCACCGATCAGGAACGGGATATCGAGGTCCCGCTCGGCCAGCGCCTGATTGACCATGCTTCCGATGAGATCCAGCCCGGGATGCCCGCCGCATTCTGCGCCGACGATCGAGACCATATCGACGCCAACCGCCTGCGCCTTCAGGGCGTAGCGCACGCTGGGCACCTTGTGCAGGACGGTGATGCCAGCCTGCTTCAGGATCGGCATGAAGGCTTCGGGGTTGCGGCCGGAGGTTTCGACGAAGCGGATGCCCTCGTCCGCGATCAGGCGGAAGATGTCGGCGATGTTTTCGCCTTCGACCAGTTTCGGAAGCATCGAGATGTTCACCCCAAAGGGGCGGTCGCCGCTCAAGGCGCGGCATTTCGCGATTTCCGCTCGCAGGACAGCGGGATCGGGAAAGCTTGCGGCAGTGATGAAGGACATGATGCCGGCCCGAGCGCCGGCGGCGACGTAAGACGCATCTGACAACCACATCAGACCACCAGCGACGATCGGCAAGCGGCAACCAAAGGCGCGTGTGACGGCGGTATCGAAAACCGGATCGGTCATGTATTCCGCCTCAGTTGCGCATATTCAGGCGTACGTTTCTCCAGGAAGGCGGCGATACCCTCTGCGGCCTCGGGCGCTGCGACGGCGTCAGCCATGGCATCGCGCTCGGCGTTCATCTGATCGCGTGGAGAAGCGGAGCGGGCGGCATTGACAAGCGCCTTGATCCTGCTCTGAGTGGCAGAGGGTCCGTCGCTGAGCCTGTCGGCAAGCGCGAGTGCGGCTGCAAAAACGTTTCCTTCTTCCTCCACCTGCGAGATCGCGCCGAGGGCGTGCAGGCGTTCGGCCGTGACGGGGTCGCCCAACAGCGCCATCTGCATCAGTGCGGCGCGCGGCAGATGGGCCGACAACGTGCTGGTCAATCCGCCATCGGGAACAAGCCCGGCCTTGACATAGGCGACGGTGAATTTCGCATTCTGATCCGCGACGATCAGATCGCAGGCAAAGGCGAGCGAGACGCCGGCCCCCGCGGCGCCGCCTTCGACTGCGGCAATCACGGGTTTGGGGCAGTCCATCACGGCGCGGATCACATCATGCAGGTCTTCGATTTTGGCCAGGCGTTCTTCTCGGGGCAAGTCGCGGCGGGTGGCGAGCAGGCCGAGGTCTCCGCCGGCACAGAAAAAGCCGCCCGCGCCGCGCAGGATGACCGAAGTGATGCGGTCTTCGCGGGCGGCAAGCTCCATCGCGTCGCGCAGAACCCGGTAAAGGTCGGGCGACAGCGCGTTGCGCTTGGCGGTGTTCTCGTTGACGACGACGAGGCGATCGCCGAGGTCCTGGAAATGGGCAAGCGGTTGCATCAGGCGTCCTTTCGTTCTGTTGGCGCCAGACGGTCCTGCGGCACTCGTTTGAAAACGCCGGTTGCCGTGGCGATGAGGGTGCCGTCGGCATCCCGTACCGTGCCGTCCAGGAACAACAGCGCGCGGCCGCCGCCGACCACGTGGCCGGTTGCCGTCAATTCGGCCCCCTTCCGGGCCGGGGCGACGAATTGCATACTGAGCGAGATCGTCAGAAACGGCGCACGCCCTTCGGGGTCCACCGTCAGGCTGGCAGTCGCACCAAGCGCATTGTCGAGCATGGCTGTTGCTATGCCACCGTGCAGCACACCGTGGCGGTTGAGGTGCTGATCGGTCAAGGACAGATGACACCGGGCGCACCTGTCCTGCTGGCCGACGTCCAGAACGTAGCCGATCAGACGCTGCGCGCCGGTTTCGTCTGTGATCAATCCCTCTGCGTTCATGGCTCAGGCAACGGCCAGCGCAACGAAACGTTCAAGGTGATGGATCGCGTCGCCAAAACGATGGTCGACCATGATCAGGCGCTTTGCCAGGTGGCCGAGTTCGTATTCTTCGGTCATGCCGATCCCGCCATGCATCTGGATGCTTTCCTCGGCCACCAGCTTGGCCGCGTTGCCGATCAGGTTCTTGGTGGCGCTGACATGCATTTCCCGTGTGTCGGCTGCGCTGTCGAGATGTCCGGCGAGGTTGATAACCGCCGACCGCGCCTGTTCGATTTCGATCAGCACATCGGCCATGCGGTGTTGCAGCGCCTGGAATTTCCCGATGGGCTTGCCGAATTGTTTGCGGGTTTTCAGATAGTCCGTGGTCAATTCCCGGATGCTTTCCATCAGGCCCAACGCCTCGGCGCAAATCGCCAGCGTGGCGCGGGCATTGACCTCGGCGATTGCGTCATAGGCACCGCCTTCGGGCCCCAAACGGGCAGCGGCACCAAGCCTGACATCCTCGAGCAGGATCTCGGCGGCCTGACCGCCCGAAACCAGGGGATAGCTGCGCAGAGCAATGCCGTCGATACCGGCGGGAACCAGGAACAGGCTGATGCCGTTCCGGTCCGCCGCTTGGCCGTCTGTGCGGGCGCTGATCAGGATGTGATCGGCGGCAGGCGCGTTGACAACGACGGCCTTACGGCCGTTCAGGACATAGCCGTCTCCGTCGCGGGTCGCGGTGGATTCGACCTGCGACATGTCATAGCGGCTGGATGGCTCGGCATGGGCAAAGGCGAGCTGGGTCGTGCCCGCAATGACGGACTCGATCTGCTGTTTCTGGACTTCGTTACCCAACGCCGCGATCAGGCCACCGCCCAGTACGGCCGTGTCAAGCAGGGGATCGACCGCGCCAACGCGGCCAAGCTCTTCAAACACAAGCGAAATGTCGAAGCCGCCGCCGGCAAAGCCGCCGTCATCCTCGGAAAACAGCGCGCCGATGACGCCCATTTCGGCAAGGCCGCTCCAGACATCCCGCGAAAACCCGCAATCGGCCTCGACCAACTCGGCCCGCAGCGCCGGCGTGTAGGTTTCCCTCAGAAAGCGGCGCAGGCCGTCCTGAAGCATCTTGCGTTCTTCTGTCAGTTCAAAATTCATGGTCTGTCCTTACAGTTCCAGAATGGCCTTGCTGATGATCGTGCGCTGGACCTCGTTCGATCCGCCGTAGATCGACAGTTTCCGGTTGTTGAGGTATTGCGCCGTGGCGCTTGCGGCGTAATCCGGACCGATGGGGCCCAGGTTGCTGCCCTCCTCCAGTGCCTCCGAGACAAACGGCATCGCGTACGGGCCCACGGCAGTACGGGTCAGCGCGTTGATTTCCTGGCGGATGGTGGTGCCCTTGATTTTCAGCATCGAGCTTTCCGCGCCGGGCGCCTGACCTGCGGCGGCCTGAGAAATGACGCGCAGGTTGGTGATCGACATGGCCATCAGATCGATTTCAACACGCGCAATCCGGGCCGCGAAATAGGGGTTTTCGATAAGTGGTCGGCCGTTTGACCGTTCGGCACGGGCTATTCGTTTCAGGTTTTCCAGACCGGCATTCGCAAAGCCCACGCCTGCGATATTGGTGCGTTCATGGGTCAGCAGGTATTTGGCATAGGTCCAGCCCTTGTTCTCCTCGCCCACCAGGTTTTCGACGGGCACTCTGACATCGTCGAAGAAAACCTCGTTCACCTCCGGCTCGCCATCGATCAGGATGATTGGGCGAACCTTGACGCCGGGGCTGTTCATGTCCACCAGCAGGAACGAGATACCCTCCTGCGGTTTGCCCTCTTTCGACGTGCGGACGAGACAGAAGATCATGTTGGCGTGCTGGCCGAGCGTCGTCCATGTCTTTTGCCCGTTGACGACATAGTGATCGCCGTCGCGGACCGCCGTCGTACGCACCGAAGCAAGATCCGACCCTGCGCCGGGCTCCGAATAGCCCTGACACCACCAGTCATCGCCATTCAGAATGCGCGGCAGATAGTACTCCTGCTGCTCCTTCGAGCCGAATTTTTGCAAGACCGGCCCGAGCATGGCCAGACCGAAGGGTACGATGCGCGGGGCGGCGGCCCTGGTCATCTCGTCCTCGAAAATGTGGCGCCGCACCGCATCCCAGCCGGCACCGCCGAATTTCTTGGGCCAATTGCCGGCGAGCCAGCCTTTCTCATTGAGAATGGCGTGCCATTCCTCGTGATCCTGCTTGGTCAGGGTCTTGCCCTGCTTGACCTTGTCCGCAAGTCGGGCCGGCAGCTTTTCAGCCAGGAAGCGTCGCACTTCGTCGCGGAACGCCTTTTCTTCGTCGGTGTAGTTCAGGTCCATCGGGCGGTCCTCTTCAGTAGATTTCAAACAAGCCGGCAGCGCCCTGGCCGCCGCCGATGCACATCGTCACGACGCCGAGTTTCGCGCCGCGCCGGTGGCCCTCGACCATCAAGTGACCGGTCATCCGCGCTCCGGTCATGCCGAACGGGTGGCCAACGGCGATCGAGCCGCCGTCCACATTGCAGATGTCGTTGTCGATGCCGAGCCTGTCCCGGCAATAGATCGCCTGACTCGCAAAGGCCTCGTTCAGTTCCCACAGGTCTATGTCGTCGACCTTCAGACCCTGCCGTTCCAGCAGGCGCGGAACAGCAAAGACCGGGCCGATTCCCATCTCGTCGGGTTCGCACCCGGCAACGGCAAACCCCCGGAAGGCGCCAAGCGGCGTTAGGCCCTGCCGCTCGGCCTCTTTCGCATCCATCATCACCAGCGCCGCTGCGCCGTCGCTGAGCTGCGAGGCATTACCGGCGGTGATGAACTGATCCAGACCGCGAACAGGTTCAATCTTCTTCAACGCCTCCAGCGTGGTCGAGGGGCGGTTGCATTCATCCTGCGCGATTGCCGTCTCGACCTCTGAAACCTCTCCTGTTTCCTTGTTCTTTTGCGCCATCGTGACGGTGATCGGGGCAATCTCCTGATCGAAGCGACCCGCCTCTTGCGCCGCAGCGGTGCGCTGCTGGCTTTGCAGGCCAAGTTCGTCCTGCGCCTCGCGGCTGATGCCGTACCGTTTGGCGACGATATCCGCAGTCTCGATCATCGACAGATAGAGTTCAGGCTTGTTTCCCTCGATCCAGGCCTCGCGCGAATGGCGTACCGGAGGCTGCACCATTGATATGCTTTCGACGCCCCCCACCAGCACGGCCTTTGCGCCTTCCCGTTCGATCAGATGCGCGCCCATGGCGACCGCTTGCAAGCCGCTGGCGCAGAAACGGTTGACGGTCGTGCCGGCGATGCCGACCGGCAGACCGGCGCGGATCACGATCTGGCGTGCGATGTTGCCGCCGGTGAC
The DNA here is from genome assembly GCF_001258055.1 of Phaeobacter italicus. GTDB lineage: Bacteria > Pseudomonadota > Alphaproteobacteria > Rhodobacterales > Rhodobacteraceae > Phaeobacter > Phaeobacter italicus. The sequence goes on from NZ_CVRM01000008.1 coordinate 10,539, forward strand.
GAATTCCGGATAGCCGCAGCCCCAAATGCTGTCCTCGATCAGTCCGGGGTCGATCCCTGCGCGCCGGACGGCTTCGGCTGCGGCGTGGCCGCCCATGGTCGCGCCGTGGGTGATGTTGAAACTGCCGCGCCCGGCCTTGCCGATCGGCGTGCGGGCGATGGAAACTATAACGGCGTCGGTCATGTGTCAGGTTCCTTTCAGCGCTGGTTCAGGCTGTCGAATGCGCGGCCCTCAGCCACCAGCTTTTCCAGCAGAGGAGATGGCGACCAGAAATGATCGTCCTCCTCGGCATAACTGCGAATGTCGGCGAGAATGGCGTCCAGCCCCGTCATGTCGGCGTATTTCATCGGCCCGCCGCGCCAGCGCGGAAAGCCGTAGCCGTAGAGAAAAACCACATCCACATCCAGCGGGCGCTGCGCGATCCCTTCATCCACGACGCACGCGCCTTCGTTGACCATCGCCGCCATGTAGCGGCGCACGATCTCGTCGTCCGTGAAGGTACGGGGGGTGATGCCCGCATCCGCGCGCGCTTGATCGACGATACGTTCCACCTCGGGGTCTGGGCGGCCCTTGCGGTCGCCCTGATCATAGATGTAGTAGCCGCGGCCGGTCTTCTGACCCAGCCATCCCTTGTGATAAAGCGCGTCGGCAAAGGACGGGTTGCGGTCGCGCGGATGCGCATCCGCGGCCTTGCGCTGGCGGGTGGCATAACCGATGTCCAGCCCGGCAAGATCCGAGACCTGATACGGTCCCATTGCAAATCCGAAATCCGTCATCGCTTTGTCGATCTGGTAGGGGCTTGCCCCGTCCAGAATCATGTGATCGGCGGCGGTGCGGTAGCGGGACAGGATGCGGTTGCCGATGAAACCGTCGCAGACGCCGGCACGCACCGCAGTCTTCCCAAGCTTCTTGGCAAGGGAAAAGGCGGTGGCGACCACGTCTGGGGCGGTCTTGTCGGCAACGACGACCTCCAGCAGTTTCATGATATGCGCGGGAGAAAAGAAATGAAGGCCGATCACGTCCTCGGGCCGCGACGTGGAGCCCGCAATTTCATTGACGTCGAGGTAGGAGGTGTTCGTCGCCAGAATCGCACCCTTCGCAAGGGTTGCGTCCAACCGCGCGAACACGTCCTTTTTCACATCCATGCTTTCGAACACGGCCTCGATCACCAGATCGGCACCGGACAAAGCGTCGTAATCCGTGACAGTCTTCAAAGCGTCCTGGAGGATCGCGTCACGTCTCTGTGCGCTGAGCTTGCCGCGCTTCACCGCGGCGTCCAGATTGTCGGCGATCGTCTTGCGAGCCTTGTCAGCCGCCGCGGAATCGCGCTCCACAAGCGCTACCGCCAGGCCGCTCAACACCGCCGAAGTCGCGATGCCTGCGCCCATTGTTCCGCCGCCAACGACGCCGATTTTTTCCACCTCGCGGGCCGCGATGCCGTCGATCTCCGGCAACTTGGCGACAGCCCGTTCGGCAAAGAAAGCGTGGATCAGCCCGGCGCGCTGAGGCGTGTCCATCAGGTGCAGGAACAACCGGCGCTCTTCGGCCAGACCGTCGAAGAAGGTGTTTTTCGTTGATGCTTCGACCGCGTCCACTGCGGTCAATGGCGCGACTTCTCCGCGGACCGTTTTCTTAAGTTTGGCGCGCCAGACAGCAATTGCGTCATCGGCCTTCGCCGCCGGCAGATCCTTGGTCGGACGGGCGGGGGCGTTGTCGGCCAACAAGCTGCGTGCATAGGCAAGCGCGGCAGCGCGGATGTCCGAACCTTCGCCAAGGTGGTCGACAAGGCCGAACCCGATGGCCGCATCCGCCGTTACGGGCGTGCCGCTGGTGATCATCTCAAGCGCCTTGTCGACGCCGACCAGACGCGGCAGCCGTTGCGTTCCGCCCGCGCCCGGCATGATGCCAAGCTTGACTTCGGGCAGGCCAAGCCGCGTTCCCGGCAGGGCCATGCGGTAATGCGCGCCAAGCGCGACCTCCAGCCCGCCGCCCAAGGCCATTCCATGCATCGCCGCGACGACCGGCTTGGTGCATGCCTCAATGTGGGTGATCACGTTGGGCAAGCTTGGGCTTTGCGGCGGTTTGCCGAACTCGGATATGTCCGCGCCGCAGATGAACATACGTCCAGCGCCGAGGATCACCGCGATGTCGGCGTCGTTGTCCGCCTCGAACCGGGCGAAGGTTTCGGACAGACCGCTCCGGACATCATGGGACAGGGCGTTGACCGGCGGATTTTCCACCGTCACTACCGCTACCCGGTTTTCGACCTCATAGGACACAGAACCCATCGTTATGCCTTTTCCTTTTTCAATTTCGTGATGCCGAATTCTGCCGTCACAGGTCCCGGTTGGCAGGGGCCGAGCCCTGACCCATGATCCGTTCAAGCTCCTGCACCGTGGCGTGAAGCTTGGGGCCGACCTCGGTCCGCATCCGCTCCACCGAAAGCATTTCGGGCAGCGCACCGCAGGTGAAAATCACGGATTCACTCAGGTCACGGGAATGGAACGGTACTGCGACGGCGTGGATGTTCGCCGCAAAATACTCCGCCGGATCGGCGATGACGAAACCGGAGGACAAAAGCTGCTGCTGAGCATCCTGGCGCACGGCGACCGCGCGGTCGGGCGTCAGCCCTCGGTCACCTTGCACCTCCGCCACCACGGAGTCCAAGTTCCCCTCAGACAGCGTGGCAAGAAACGCGTGACCAGACGATGATCCGTTGAACGGCAGGCGGTGGCCGACCTCCAGCCACAGCGACGCGACCGATCGGGGGCGCCAGGTCTTGACGATGAGCATCTTGCGGGCATCGCGCACCAGCAGAAGGCAGAGTGTCCCGGTTTCATCGGCGAGCCTCTGCATCAGCGGTGCAGAGAGATCCACAAACGTGATCGACGCGCTGGCCATGTTTCCGAGCGCGATCAACGCCGGGCCGGGGCGGTACCTGTCATTCCTGCGGGCATGGTTCAGATATCCGAGCGCCTGCAGGGTGAACGTCAACCGCGAGACCGTTGACTTTGGAATGCCCGTGCGCTCGGAAATTTCGGCATTGCCAAGACCGTCGTCCGAAGGACGAAACGCGCGCAATACGCTCAGCCCCCGCGCCAGTGTGGTTGCAAATCTGCGGTCTGTTGCTTCGTCCTTCATGCCTTTTTCGTCCGCCTTCCGTTTCATGGAACTCACATCGAATACGGGATCAGTAGGGAAATGATCGGGAAGGCCATGATCACGATCAGCACGATCACGTCGATGACCAGAAACCTGAGAATCCCGGAAAAGATCCTGTCGATCGGCACCTCTTTGCCCACCACGTTGGCGATGACAAAGACGTTCAGGCCAACGGGCGGCGTGATCAGCCCGATCTCCAGCAGCTTGATCACGACGACGCCGAACCAGATGAGGTCGAAGCCATAGGTTTCCACAAGCGGGATCATCAAGGGCAGCGTCAGAACCATGATGCCGATGGGATCAAGGAACATGCCGAGCAGCAGATAGATCACAGCGATCGCGGCCAACAGCAGGATTGCGGAGAGCTGCGCTTCGGTCACGAAGCTCACGATGGCCGGGGCGACGCCGGTCAGGGCGACGAAGGCGACGAAAATCTTGGCGCCGGCGGCGATCAGGAAGATGCTTGCGGTTTGGATGCAGGTTTCCCGAAGCGATTCAACCAAGCCGCGGAAGTCGAGCTTTCCCTGGACAAAACCGATGGCGACTGCAGCCGATACACAGATGGCCGCCGCCTCGGTGGGGGTGAAGAACCCGCCATATATGCCGCCGACAATGATTACGAACAGCGCGATCGCCGGCCAGGCTTCGAGCGCTGCACGGCCCCTGTCGCCCAACGAGATTTGCCCTTCGAACGCGGGGGCCGCCGCCGGGTCGCGGTGAACCCAGAAAAAGATGACCAGTACGAAGCCCAGCAGTGAGATGATGCCCGGAAGGATACCGGCAAGGAACAAGGCGCTGATCGAGGTTTCAGTGAAAATGCCGTAGATGATGAACAGGACCGACGGTGGGATCAGTGACCCCAGCGTACCCCCTGCTGCGACGCTGGCCGTGGCAAGACGTTTGTCATAACCCATCCGCAGCATCTCGGGCGAACAGATGCGGCCCATTGTGGACGCACATGCAATTGATGAGCCGGTGATCGCCGAAAACCCGCCGCAGCCGACCACGGACGCCATCGCCACGCCGCCCGGAACCCGGGCAAGCCAGACTCGCGCGGCATGGTAGATTTTCGTCGTGATTTCGGCGCGGTAAGCGATATGGCCCAAGGCGATGAACAGAGGGATCATCGACAGGTCGTAGGAATGGATCAGATCGAACGAGTTCGAGAAAACCAGCGAAGTCGTCGGCTTCAGCGCCCTTTCCGGCGTGAACGTGCCGGTGCGCAATGCGAAGACCGCGAAGGTGCCAACCGTGGCCACTCCGGCAAGCGCAAAGGCGATGGGTACGCGGATTGCCAGCAGCCCGATGACTGCTCCGAAGGCAATAATTCCGATCAGGGTGCCGTCCATCAGACGCTTTCCTCATGCTCGTGTTGGGGGGCCATCACGTGGTCGCCGGCACGGATCGTTCGGATGTCGCCGATCACCATCAGCAAGAGGCGCAGCCAGCAAAACGAAATCCCGATCAGAAAGACAACCCGGCCGGGCCATTTCGGCAGGTTGAGCTGGCCAAAGAAAAAGGCGCCGCTTTCCCAGGTATGCGCGACCTCTCTCCACCCTGCGGAGATAAGAGGGGACAACGCAAACAATCCGAAGATGCTGCCAAATACCACCAGCCAATCCTGGGCCCGAAGGGGCAGCTTTTTGCTGAGAAACTCGACTACGATATGCGCTCGGTCCAGTGTGGCTGCCGCCAAGGGCAGAACGATCGCGACCACCATCAATTCGCGCACCATCACGATGGTATCGGGGATGCCGGAGTTCACCGTGATCCGCAGAAGAACGCTGAGCGTGATCAGCGCCCCAAGGCCGAACACGGCGATGACGGCAAGGTCAAGCAGCAGTCTTTCGATACGACGCAGCATCCATCCACTCCGCAAGAATATTCAGGTAGGTATGTGTTGCGGCGCCGGTTTCAGGCGCCGCAACGTTGTGTGATGAAAAGGTCAGCTGCGGACCCAGGGATAGCCCTTGCTGTCACGCTCTTCGGTGTATTTCGTCAGCAGGGCGCGGTACTGTTCCAGCAGCGCCGCACCGTCCAGCCCGGCCGCATTCGCGCGCTCGACCCACTCGTCGACGTATTGCTTGCCCTGTTGCACAAGCTTGTCGCGCTCTTCCGCGGGCAGTTCGATCACCTCTACGCCTGCGTCCTTCATGGTCTGAATAGCGGCTTCGTTGTCGGCAGTGATCAACTCGCCCAGCTTGTCGGCCATGGCGACGCCAGCATCGGCCATGGCGGCTTGGGTTTCGGCGTCCAGCGCGTCGTATGAGTCCTTGTTCATGAAGATGCCAAGCGCGCCAACCTGGCCCCAGTCGAGGATGGTATAGCTGGTCATGACTTCCTGCTGCTTCAGCGCGGCCACCGCATAGGAATAGCCCTGCGAACAGTCGAGCAGCCCGGTGTCGAGCCCCTGGTAGGCGTCATAGATCGACATCGCGATCATGTTCGCCCCGAAATCGCGGAACGCGTCGCCATAGGCTCCGACGCCGCGGACCTTGAGCCCGTCAATGTCATCGACGGAGCGGATCGCGGTGTCCTTGCATCCGATATTGACTGCCGAGGTCGTGAAGGTTCCGAGGTAAACGAGGTTCTGGTCGGCGAGGCTTGCCTGAATCGCCTCGTTGGTCCGCATCAGTTCATCCGTTGCGCGCATCCCGACCCAGGCGTCGGCGTTGCGCAGCGGCAGGTCGGCAATTCCGTAGGCCAGCATTTCCTGCGGGAAATAGACGGCAATGATGGTGCCCAGATCTGCAACGCCATCGGCGATGGATTGTGCCGCCGCATTGGCTTTGAACAGCGCGCCGCCCCATTGGATGTCGAGTTTGACCTCGCCATTCGTGCGGGCAGTCACGTCGTCGGCGAAGGATTGCAGAGCTTCGGCCCGCGCTCCGCGGTTTGGGCCTGCCTCACCCAGAATCAGGGTCGTTTCGGCGGTCGCGATGGACGCAGCCGCCAGACAGAGAGCGGTTGCAGTGCTTGCCAGTAGGGTCTTCATTGGGTCTCCTCCCCAGAATAATTCCACTATGCGGAATTCTATTCTAACATGCGGCACAATAGAATCGACGCCAGCAGAAATCAAGGGAAAGTGTCAGAGTAAGAGAAAACCCGCTTTCCGACCGGTAGGAGAGCCAGTTCACATGTTCCGCGCAATGGCAGCACTGTTCGGTGCAATTGGCTGGAAACTTCAAACCTGGGTTTCAAGAAAATGCGTCTGTGGCGCCGTAGGACCGGTCGCTTGGAGGACTTTGGATCAGCACAATCTGGCGGCAGAAGAATATCGGGCTTGGAGTTGTATTTCCTGGTACGCAGCGGAGCGATGCAAGAGGAGACCGTGCCTTTGACCTATTGGAAGTCGCAGACGCCTCCGAGCGCGGTACCTGAGTAATAACCGCATAAGAACACGGCGACGGTCAGCTTGGGCAAACCGGTCCAGCACGGACAGCCTTAGTATTCCTTCTCCGGTGATTGCACTAACAGGTCAGATTGTACCAATGTCAGCTTTTCAGAATTCCGCCCGCTGGTTCGCCTATTGCGGCGAAAGTCCGGATTCCGCCCTTCGCGACTCATGCTGCGGGATACATCAATGAGTTATATGGGCTCGGAGCGGGCCTTCTCTGCGACAGACACGAACGACTGCAATTCGGAGGCGTCACCATGGACGGCCACAACACAGCAAAAGGGGAGCCGTGATCCCACGGCTCCCCTTTCGGTTCAGATCGTCTACCCCTCCCGGGCTGATCACGCGACCAGCGACAGCCCCGCGCCTGCGTCCTGCGGCTGCTCGCCGCTGTCGATGAACGGGATGATCGAGAAGGCCTGCCCGCCGCGCTGCTCTTCGTTCTGCACGGCGTTGACGCGCAGGTCGCCATCAGGCGTGTTGATCAGCAGTGACAAGTAGTCATTGCCCGTGCGGCTGCTTTTCGCCATCCAGGCCGAGCCGACGCGGATCGGTGTGCCCCGGGGCGAGCTGACCTCGATCCGGTAATCCGGGTGGGTCTCTTCGGTTTTGTAGCTGTTCTCGATCAGCGTGAACTCCAGATCGAACATCATGTTGGCGATGTAGCCGGTGAAGGCGTTGTCGGCGTCCATGGCGGTCAGCTCGCCCGAGATCGAGCCAGATTTCATCAGGCCGTTGGAGACCAGCGGGATGATCTCGAATTCGCCGCTCTCGGCCGCGCGCGCCTCTTTCGTCTGCACCGCGTTGACCCGGAAGGGGCCCAAGCCGACATCGATCTGCATCGAGATGTAGGGGTTGCCGCTGGTGTTGCCGGTCTCGTTCCAGGCCGTGCCGATGCGCACTTTGCGGCCGGACTTGTTGATCGCCGTCACGTCGTAATCCGGGCTGCGCGCGGACATCTTCGGGCGGGTTTCAAGCTGGATGGCGATATCGAAACGTGTCGAATGGATCATGCCGGTGTACTGAGCGGTTGCGGTCTCGACGTTGCGGGTGAGGGTTCCTGCGAACATGGGATAGTTCCTTCTTGGATTGGCCGGTGCCTGACGTTCTTGCCAGCGCATCCGGGATTGCTTTCTCGACCCCTTGAGGGATCACAGAACAGAAAGCTCGCTTTCCTTTCTTCCCAACCTTCAGTTCAGCGCTGGTGCCTGAGAGACTGTACCACCTCCCCGCCGGGTATGACGCCCCTCCCCTGCCCGTCTGGTCTTGATTGGCTGCCCGGATTTTCCGCGCTGTCCTCCGATCGCGCGATGAAGAACTCCGCTTCTCTTCCGTTCAACCGGTTCCCGCCCCGGTCGGTCAGGCCGATGCAGCTGCCGTTCGGCAGATAGGTGATGAGGTACTGACCGAGCCGGTCCTTATGAACAACGTAACCGGTATTGGCCCAATGAACGGTCTGCCCGGCATCGACCGCAGCCTTGATTTCTTCGAGTGTCATGCGATCCTCCTCGCTATTCTGCTGCCACTGGAGCCACGTCTTCTGTAGCATCTGGTGCCAGCCCAACGATCCGGTCCAGAATGGTCCCCGTGTCGATCCCGCCCCCATGCGGTAGGAACACCCGTAGCTGGAATGCGATGATCTCGGTGAAACACCCCATTGCCTTGAGGCCTTCGATCATGCCCCGATCAGCACCAGCGAGCTCGAGGCGCATCTCACCTGCGACCCGGCGACGGGTCAGGGTGAGACCCCGGCCCAGATCGACCGGCGCGGTGGTGCCGAGGACAGCAGTCAACATCTCCTGCGGTGTTTGCGGGTTGGAGACGAGGAAGCGGGCGCGCAGCGCGGCCCCCCCTTCTTCGCTCAGCGTGCGCCCGATCATGGCGGTCGCCCCGTCCGGCGTGACGCGGTAGATACGCTCATTGGTGGTCGGGATGTCCTTCCAGATCGGCAGCAGGAGACCGGTCAGCAGATAGAGCTTGGTCGTGGTGGTTTTTGGCAGGGCAGCCGCCTCTTCATCCCAGAGCCGAATGAACTCAGACTTGCCGATCTCTTCCCAGGCCGAGGACTCGAAGCGCATCTCCTCAAGGTAGCTCGACCCGTTGGGCCGTACCGCCTTGCGCATCAGCGTCACGATATCCTCGTCATACATCTGCATGGGGCGGGCCGAAATGAGCGCGGCGCGGCCGGAGGCGCGATTCACCATCTTGGTCTTGTCCAGATTGCGCGATATAGCCTCTTCGGCCCCAAGAACGTGGACAGGGTCCGTCACCTCGAGCCCGATGATCCGCGTCACGGCGCCGGATTTCGGGCAGGTCCAGAGATCCTCGGTCGAGACCTGTTCGATCTTTTCGCCGCGCAGGGTTTCCACGCCGAGATCGAGCGTGCCCGCCGCGCGCGCCCGTTCGGTCTGATCAGCGATCCGGCGCATGAACTCGGCAAAGAGCGCGTTCTGCATGTGGATGGGAAGGGCCAGCACCCGATTAAGGAAGCGCTGGATCGGCGGCAGCTCCTCAAGGAGCACCCCGTCCTTGTCGATCAGCCGCAGGGCCGTCCAGTCGGTGAAGCTCTCGTAGCTCATCGCCTCGGCGCGCCCGGCGGCAAGATCGGCGAAATACCCACGCAGCGCCGCTCGCGCGATCGGGCTTTCGAGATTGTCCTCCTCCCGGAACATGCCCTGCGAGCCGGTCTCGCGCTGGCCCTTCGTCAAGGCCCCCAGCTGGTCGAGGCGCTTGGCGATCGTCGAGGTGAAGCGCTTCTCGCCATGCACATCGGAGGTGCAGACCCGGAAGAAAGGCGCGCTGACCTGGGCCGATCGATGCGTGCGCCCCAGCCCCTGGATCGCCGCATCGGCACGCCAGCCAGGCTCCAGAAGATAGTGCCGCCGCCGCTTCTGGTTCTTCGCCGTTTGGGCCGCGTGATAGGATCGGCCCGTGCCGCCCGCATCGGAGAAGATCAGGACATCCTTCTCGCCGTTCATAAAGGCCTGGATCTCGGAGGAATTGCTGCTGGGGCTGCGCTTTTCGATGAAGAGATGGCCGTCCTCGGCCTTGAGGGGCCGGATCGATCGGCCCGTGACTTCTGCGACGGCCTCGTCGCTAAAGGCCCAGAGGATCTGGTCGAGCGCCGCGGGGATCGGGGCCAGCGTCATTAGCTCTATCATGGCCGCGTCACGCAGGGCGAGCGCCTCGCGCGAGACAACCAGCGCCCCGGTCTCATCCCGCAAAGGTTCCGCCACCATATTGCCGTCGATTTCCACGAGCTTTTGCGCGTGGATCGGGAAAGCCTGTTCGAGGTAGCCCAGAACATAGTCGCGCGGCGTCAGGGCACCCTCGACGAGCTCGTCGTCGGGGTCCATCGTTTCAAGCCGGCGTTTCAGCAGGCTCTCGCCTGTCGAAACCACCTGAATGACGCAAGCGTTGCCCGCCGCGAGGTCATCCTCGATGGCGCGGATGATGGTCGGGGCTTTCATGCCCATCAGGAGGTGGTTGAAGAAGCGCTGCTTCGTGCTCTCGAAGCGAGATTTGGCCGAGGCACGTGCGGCCGAGGCATTGGTCTCGCCAGAGGCGTCGTTGACGCCAGTCGCCGTCAGCGCCGCCTCGAGATTGTGGTGGATCGTCCGGAACGCGCCCGCATAGGCATCGTAGATCTCGATCTGGGCCGGGATGAGCGCGTGTTCAAGCACGTCGTACTCCACCCCATCAAAGCTGAGGGCGCGGGCCGTGTAGAGCCCGAGCGTCTTGAGATCGCGCGCGACCACCTCCATGGCCGCGACACCGCCTGCCTCCATCGCCGAGACGAAACTCTCGCGGCTCGGGAAGGGGTATTCCGGCCCCTGCCCCCAAAGACCAAGACGCGCAGCATAGGCGAGGTTGTGCACGCTCGTGGCACCCGTGGCCGAGATGTAGAAGACGCGAGCCCGGGGTGCTGCCAGTTGCAGCCGCAAACCTGCAAGGCCCTGCTGGGAGGGTTTGACCCCCCTGCCCTGCTCGGACCCGGCGGCGTTCTGCATGGCATGAGCCTCGTCAAAGGCCAGCACGCCCTCAAAGTCGTCGCCCATCCAGTCGAGGATCTGGCTCAGTCGCGTGGTGCCGCATTTGCCCGCCGAGCGCAGCGTGGCGTAGGTGACAAAAAGGATACCGTCCCCCATCGGGATGGGCTGGTCGGGTTTCCATTTGGAGAGCGGCTGGATGTCGGCAGGCGAGCCGCCAAGATCGGTCCAGTCGCGGATCGCGTCCTCGATAAGCGTGGCGGATTTGGAGACCCAGATCGCCTTCCTGCGCCCGGCCAGCCAGTTCACCAGGATCAGCCCCGCGCATTCGCGGCCCTTGCCACAACCGGTGCCGTCACCGAGGAAGTAGCCGAGGCGATAAGCATTGGCGTCCGGGTCATCATCGGCCCGGGTGAGCTTGGTCTGGTCGTCATCGATGGTAAACCGACCGGGCAGGTCGCGCCCATGGGCATCATGCGCCATGATGATGGTCTCGAGCTGTGCCTCGGAAAGATGCCCCTCCTCGATCAACCGTGCGGGCAGGCGCAAGTCATCACGGCCCGTGTTTGAGGGCACGGGCGGCGCGACAGAGGCCATGGCGATGCTTTCGACAAGCGGCGTTGGATGTTCCTGCGCACCCGGGATCTCGATCCGCTGCGGACGGTAGCGCGCATAGATGTCCGAGACGGGCGTGTTGTCGCGCGGAGCCTCAAGGCTTGTGAAAGTGAGCGGTATGGCGGCGTTGGTCTGAGCGTTGGACGCCGCAACTCTGGCAACTGGGCGCTTGCGCGTGACAGGTACTGGACCGACCGATCGCGCATGAGGGTTTTTCGCCGCCTGTTGTGCGGGGCGCGTCTCAGACCGGGTTGCGGCCACGGCGTCGACAAAAGGAAGGGCTTCATCCAAGTCGCTGACGCTGGCGCGGATCATCTCGCCGTCCTCCTGCACCTTGTCGAAGACCATCAACTGGGTTTCCACAGAGGTGCCGAGCTTGCGGTAAACCTGTCCCGGCATCGTGAGGGCCAAGCGCGGCGTCAGGAGACCGCAAGCGCGGGACCAATGCGCGGCATCGCGTTCGGGCGTGAATCCCGGCGGCATGATCGCCACCAGCCGCCCGCCATGCGCGAGACGCTTTGCAGCCGCAATGAGATGTTTGGCGGCGATGTGCTTGTCGCGGGAGCGATCGACCGAGGAGGCGAAAGGCGGGTTCATCACCACGATGTCGGGTAGAACCGGCGTCTGCAACAGATCGTCGATATGCTCGCCGTCATGGCTCGTCACCTCGCCACCGAAGACAGCGCGCAGGAGGCGCTGGCGAAAGGGATCGATCTCGTTGAGGAATAGCGTGGCACCAGCCCGTGCCGCGAACGCGGCAAGGGCACCGGTGCCAGCCGAGGGCTCCAAAACAGTCTCGCCCTTGCGGATCGCCGCCGCCCGCAAGACCAGCGCCGCAAATGGCAGCGGCGTGGAAAACTGCTGCAGCCGGGTTTGCTGCTCTGACCGGCGGGTTTCTGTCAGCAGCCGTGAGGCAAGGAGCTTTGCGGTGGCGATGTCACCCGCCGAGTTGTCCCCACGAAGCAGCACCTGGATGGCCGCGGCCTGCATCAGGTCGTAGGCCATCCGCCAGTCCCATGCGCCGCTGGCATCACTGCCGTTGAACGTCTCGCGCATTATGCGCGCAAGCGCTGAACTGCACAGGGGCTGGTTGTCGATTTCCGCGCCAATCTGTGCGAGGGCGGAGACGAGGTCAGCGGCGGAGATTAAGAGAGCCGAGTTTGCCGGTTTGGGCTTGGACATGAGGTTTTCCTTTGGATCAGGGTCTGAGTTCCAAAGGACAAAAAGCCTGCTCTACACTTTTTGAGCGCGGAGCAGGCAGTCATGAACCGCAAGTGAATAGCGGTCCTGTCGCTCAATTCCCCTGCCCCGCCAAAAACTCGGCGATCACCGGGCTGGCCTCGCCCTTTGCGGAGCTGAGCAGCTCCGAGCCCGCAAGCGAGGCCTTCGACAGGCGTACGAGCCCGCCGGTTTCCTCGATGCGGTAGCAGCGTCGTTTTTGCCGCCCCCGCCTGTAGTGGGTCGCGGTGACGATCTGGCAGGCGCTGCCATCGGTCAGGGTCACAGGCGCGGCGAGCTTGATCCTGTCGCCTTCCTTGTAGCTCGGGATCGCGGCCCAGTCCCGGCAGCGCTGGCGCCATGCATGGGCGTAGCTGTCCGGGTCTTTCAGGTCGGAGAGGAGCTCGATCAACCCAAGGGGGGCAAGCGACTCGTTCGGGCCAGCGCTTTCCTCCATGTCCTTGTAGCCCCAGCAGCCATCATCGTATCGGGTGAGGAAGACAGCCCCGAAGGTGATCGAGCCATCCGCATCGGTCACATAGGTCGCGTCTTCGACAGGAGTGCCGTCGAGATTGGTGACCCTTGCCGCCGCATACCAGGTGGAGCCGACCTTACAGGCTTTGACCAGTTCGGTCTTGCGCGTGTCGCTCTCGAAGCTGCAAAGCCGGGTGATCTCCGCTTTCTCATCCGCATAGGTCTGGACGCGGCGATCAGTATAGAAGAGCCATCCCATCAAGCCACCCTCCGGTCATCGATTTCCATCAGCGCATCGAGCGGCACGCGATACGGCTGCATGGCGTCGAAATCCTCGCAATTGCCGCAGTTCTGCACGATCGCGAAAGTATCGCAGGCATCCTTGAGGATAACCCTGAAGGTGCCACCGAGGCCCGAGGGCACGTCGTAGGTCCCGCCGATGAGATAGTCCGAGGCCCGGCGCACGAAGACACGGATGCTGTGACCATCGGTGGCAAGCCGGACCGTCCCTTGGCCACGGTCGATGAGCACCTGCACATCGTCGAGAATGTCCGTGTAGAACTGGCCGGTCAGATCGCGAAACGCCATGCGGCGCTGCGCCATCCAGTCAGTGTCCCGAAACGGGTTCATGCCGTCGGCAAAGGCAAAGGAGGGATCGGCCTGTTCGGTGGTGACAATGCGGGTGGTCGTCCCATCAATGCCGTTGGAGCGCAGATGCACACCATTGCCGACGATGAGGATCAGGGCGGGTCTGTCCACGGGTCCGTTCCAGTTGGGCAGGAAGGTTTTGCAGGCGCGCGCATGTGCGATCTGCGCCGCGACCGCAGACGCAGAGAATTTGAGAATAGCCATGGGGATGTCTTTCCGTTGGGTGTGTGAGAGGCGACCCGCACGAGCGAAATGCTTCGCGCGGGTCGCGTGAGGACTCAGGCCGCTTGCGCGACCTCACTGTCAGGCTCCTGGGTTTCCGCAGCGGGCTCCGCCTCATCACAGGCGATACCGGCGGTCTGCATCATCGGCGGGCACCAGGCGGCCACGGCAGCGCGCTGCGCGTCCGTGAGTGTGGCGAAGGGTTCGGCGAAGAGCTTGTCGCAGAAGGCGACGATCTCTTTCTTGCTCGACGAGGCGAGCGTCACCGCCTCCTGGGCGAGACCCAGATCCTCGCCGAGGATCTTCAGAAGCCAAGCCTTCTTGAAGCGGTTGAAGAGCGCCGCATTCGGCGTCCAGTGGGCGCGGATGTCGGGCATGATCTCGATCTCGAACGCATGCATCAGGCTGTCGCGCTGGCGGTCCCGCGCGAAGCAGGACTGCGTGGTGCTGGCCGTGGCATAGGCCACGAGCTTGGCCTTCTCGCCGACCTCCAGCGCGCGAAACGCCGCGAACTGATCGGCGGGCGCGCGGGTGTCATCGAGCCACGAAAGGTCAAGCGCATCATGCGCCGCCGCCACCTGCTCGAGCGAGGTCTCGTCGATCTCGTCCATCTTGGCATGGCTGCGGTATTCCTTGCGGGCATCGATCTTGATCGCCTGCGTGACACTCATGCCGCTGGCCAGAACGTCACTGACCAGCTTGAAGAGCGTCAGATCGAGCGTGGCTTCCGGATGCAGCGCCATCGCGGCCCCAAGCGCCATGGCTCGCTCGGTCTTGAGGTCCTCAGCCAGCGAGGCCGGATAGGCGATCTCGCCTGGGTCGGGCTCATCCTTACTGGTCTGGTTACCGGAAGGGCTCTGAGACGCCTCTTGCTTGTCCTCCGGGCGCACGAGGCCCACATGGAGCGTGACCTGACCGCCCGACCACGACGCAATCACACCGGCGCGGGCAAGGTCCTCGGCGCTGTAGGCCTCCTGCAGGTCGCGGGCTTCCTCTTCCAAGGCGTCCACACGTTCGTAGAGCGCCGTGTAGGCGTCGTCCTCGAGCCCCTCATCCTCCATCTCAAGCTGGAGTTGCTCGAGCGCGGCGGTGATCTCATCGATGCGCTTCTGGGCAGCCTCATCCGGCTCGATCGGGCTGGGATAGACGCGGCCATAGTCGGCCATGGTCGCGTAATCATAGCGCACCATCGCATCGGCCCAGGCAAAGCCCAGTTTTGCGCGGGCCACTTCGGCGGCAGCCCCGAGTTTCTCAAGCAGGATGGTCTCAACCAGCGCGGCGTCTTCCAGCACGGAATGCTCTTCTAAGAGATCGGCCGCGATGGCCCCACCCCGCGCTTCGTAGTCCTCACGCACAAAGGCCCCGATATCGTCGCTGACCTGCACCCCGCGGGATTTGAGAGCCTGGCGGACAGTATAGGCCTGCAGGTAGCTGTCTTCCTTGGTCAGCGCGTCATAGACTTCGCGTTGCACCTCCTGGCTCGGATGCTCAGCAAAAGCCTTCATCGTATCGAGCGTGATCGTCTTGGCCCGTGCAGCCGCGCGGATGTCGGGGTGGATCAGCCCATAGCGCAACCGGCCTTTGACGGCGACAACGGTGGTGCCGAAGGTCCTGGCGATGGTCTCGGGCGTCTGGCCGTCGACCTCCATCATCCGGGCGAACGCCTCGAACTCGTCGATGGCATTCATCGGCGCCTGGGTGACGTTCTCGGCGAGCGACAATGCCGTGGTGACATCGCAATCCTCGGGCACGAGGCGGCAATCTACCTTGGTCTTAGCGGTGAACGCCTTGGCGGCCTTATCTGCCGCCAGCTCCTTCAGGGCGGCATGGCGGCGACCGCCTGCGAGTACGGCATATTTGCCGTCGATCTTCTGAACCAGTAGCGGCTGGAGGAGACCCAGCACCGCGACGCTGGCTTTCAGATGTGCAATGTTCTCGGGGTCATAGGTTTCCGGGGAGTTGCTGCGCACATTGGCGGGGTGAGCTGTCAGATCGCCGATGGCAACGGAGACAGGTTTGAAACTTGTGGTCATGGGATATCCTTCTCGATGGCTGGAACACGGTCTCACCGCGGATCTCGACCGACCCGAAATCATGCCAGCCTTCTGGATCGTTCTCAGGCTCGAATGTATTGAACTCCCCGGTCGCCTTCACCGCCTCGGCCATGAAGCCGTCACCAGCCTCCATAATCGAGCGGGTGACATGCATGCGGCCCTGGATGGGCTGCGCGGGCGGTACTCCAAGGCATGCGAGCCTGCGAAACGCGTCGTTCTGCGCCGCGATCACACTCGGATCAGGGCGGTCTGTCTGGGGTTGCGCGGTGATGGTCATGGGGCATTCCTCTGTGAAGTTGAAACACCCTTCCCAAAGCCTGCTTTCCCTTTACTGGCACAAACTGCTCAAGCGGCCTGGACGCCCGCCCCTGCCCTACCCGCCTCTGACCGTGCGATCAGGTAGTCGCAGGCGCGCTGCGCGTCAGCGGCGTGCTTGAAGATGGCGCCCTTGTCCGAGCGCAGAACGCGCAACCAGTTGTGGAGATAGGCGGCATTCGTCTCGAGCGTATGCGCCGTGAAGCCGAGCGACTGACCCAGGAACACCGAGGCCAATTCCGCGACGATCTCCTCGCGCGCATAGGAGGTGTTGCCGAACTTCGATAACCCGAAATCGCGGTTCAGTCGATGGGGGGCCTTCGTGGCATGGGCCTTATGCCGACATCGGCATAAGGCCCATAATGCCGAGGTTTGGATTATGCCGCGCCGATCTCCAAAACCTGTTGTTCAGCGAGAAGACTGGCGCGGCATGTCGGCATAATTCAGAGTGCTTCCAGGAAGGCGAGCAGTTCATCTCTCGGTCGATACCGTCCGCCAGTGCTGTCGACGGGCTTCGTCAGCGCCATGGCTCTTTCCTTCAGTTCGATATCGGCATGGATATAAACCTGCGTCGTCTCAATCGATTCATGGCCGAGCCAAAGAGCAATGATTGTTCGATCCACACCGCTCTGCAGAAGCTGCATTGCGGCGGTATGGCGCAGAACATGGGGCGTGACGCGTTTCAATCTGAAGGTGGAACTGGTCGAGGCGGCGGTGGCCGCGTGTTTTCGAACAATTCGCTCAATCGCATCTCTGCTGAGCGGCCTGCCACGGATCGTTGCAAACAAAGGATCGCTGGGTTCGGCTTCAATCTGGGCAAGCCAGGATCTCAACGCATCCCGACTGTCTGCCCGAAGTGGCGTCGCGCGTTCCTTACGGCCTTTGCCCATGCATCTCAGATGCGGCCCCGTACCGAGTTCAACATCCCTGACGCGCAAGCCGATCAGCTCCGATACACGCAGACCGGTTTGGAGCATTGTGAGGAGCAGGACCCGATCTCGCCGACCAAACCAGGTCGATTGATCTGGTGCCTTCAGCAAGGTCTCCATTTCATCACGGGTCAGGAAGTCCACGACACGTTTTTCATGCCGCTTGGAGGGCATCGCCAGAACCTTTTGGCAGTGATGCAACAACTGGGGCTCACAGCCCGCGACGTATTTGAAGAAGGATCGAATGGCCGCGAGGCGCGTGTTGCGGCTTCGCGCGCTGTTGCCGCGTTCCTCCTCGCAGAAGGTCAGGAACTGCCCGATCATGTCGGCGTCTACGTGGGCGACGTGCAGGTCAGTCGGCGGCAGCTTGGTTTGCGCCTCCGCGTATTTTAGCAAGAGACGGAACGTATCGCGATAGCTGGCAATCGTGTTTGGGCTTGCCCGCATCTGGGTCAACAGTCGCTCGGTGAAGAACCGCTGCACATAGACGGGTAAAGGATAGGTTGCGATCATGATGTACTCTCCAAAACCCGTCGTTCTGCACGCTCCGCGGCCAACTGCATCAGCTCGGGCACGGCCTCGATGTACCAGAATGTGTGCTTGGGCTCGGAATGGCCGAGATAGGTGCTGAGCTTGTACATCTCAGTCTCAATGTCCCGTCCATCCTGGAACCAGTCCAGGATGGTGTGAACAGCAAATGTGTGCCGCAAATCATGGATGCGTGGCCCATGTCCGTGGCGGTTGAAGGCTTGTGGCGACCGCAAGCCAAGGTTTTTGCTGACCTGCGCGAAGTTGTAGCGCGCGCCGCAATCCCCTGCTGGTTGACCGTCTTCTTTGATGAAGAACCGCGAGGCTTGCTGGGCAACCAGCCGATCTCGCAATCCGGCATAGTGGGCAAGTTGGGCAACGGTGTCCCCTTTGACAGGCAGCTGACGGTCCTTGCCGTTTTTGGTGTTTCTGAGCGTGAGCACGGCCCGATCCAGATCGACATCCTGCCGATCAAGCGACAAGGCTTCGCTGACGCGCATACCCGTTACCGCGATCAGGCCAAACAGGGTCTGCCACAATGCGGCACGGAGACCATAGGGTGACGGCAATCGACCGGCCTCAGCAACAATATCTGCAATCTGCTTGGGCGCGTAAATGTATGGCACGCGTCTTCGATAGCGCCCGATGACAAGCTGACTGGATGGAACCTCAGTCCGATCATCGTGCTCCGCAAGCCAAGAGGCGAACCTGCGCACCATACCGAGGCGATGAGACCATGTGTTGTTATCCGCACTGCCGTAGTTCGCTTTCCAGTCGAGGAACAAGGGCGTCGTGATTCGATCGAACCCATTCTCATCGCCATAGTTGGCGAACTTGCGCAGGACCCGTTCGTCAAAGGAGAGAACAAACCCCATCGAGCGCCGCAGGGCCAGATATTCATCAAGTCTTTGGGAAAGCGTCTTCATTGGGCGTCTCCCGAAGTTGGCCAAGGCCGCGAGATCGAGCGCAGGGCATCAACATCATGCTGCGCATAGATCGTTGTGGTCATCGCCGACCTGTGGCGCAGAACGTCGCCGATCTCGGCCAACGAAGCACCTTTTCGCAGCATGTCGGTGGCCAGGCTGTGCCTGAGAATGTGGCTACCGACATAGGCTTGTGGTGGACTGATACCGGTTGCGTCATAAGCATCCCGCAATATCCAGCGCAGGATTTGTGCGTCCTTGAACCTCTTGAACGGCGGTTTGACGGAGACGAACAGCGCCCGATCCGGACCTCGGCGCTCATGCTTGATGTAATCAACAATTGCCTCGCCAACTTCCGGCGACATTGGCATTCGGTCGTGCAATTGCCTCTTGCCACGGATCAGGATTTCTCCGGCCCGCCAGTCGATATCATCCAGTTCAATGGCCGTAACTTCCGGCGCTCGAAGGCCAAGCCGGGCGATCAGCATAAGCATCGCATAGTTGCGTCGGCCCGTTTTCTTGTGGCCGCGCACCACCTCGATGAGACGATTGACCTCTTCCGGCTCAAGATATCGCGGAATGCCGGTTGGTTTGGGTTGGCGCGCCTTTGGCACGGCGGCGCTCAAGTTGCGCTCGGTCTTGCCGCTCCAGAACAGGAACTGGAAGAGATTGCGAAGATGCGATGGGCCTGTCTTGTCCCGCGGCGCGTTTTGCTTCTCGCGCAATCGAAGTATGAAGCCCGTGATGTCGTCGGGCTTGATGCTATTGAGATCACCTAGACCGGCACCGAACTTCGCTGTCAGGAACCGATCAAAGAACCGCAGGCAATGGTAGATGGTCTCCTCGGAGAGGCCGCGTTGGACGCGAAGATAGGACTCGTAATCACGTTTTAGGACTGCCCTGGGCGACATGTCGAGCGGCGGCTCAGAGCGCGGCGGTGCGCCCGCGTGTTCGATCAGATAATCCCTGAACCGGTTGAGTCGGTATCGACAGTGCTTTTTGTCCTTTGCTGATGCAGCTTTGATGATCGGGACCGCAAGCTCGTCCATGATGTCATCTGTAAGATCAGCAGGACTGAGCTTGGCCGACAACAGGGCTTCACAGAGCGCCAGAGCATTTGACTTGTACTTGGCTATCGAACCTTTGCTGTATCCCTCATCTTCGATGCGCTCGCCGAAGAACTTCGCATATTTGATCAGGTCTGGCAGAGATTGGTCTGCGCGTGATGGCTTCGTTTTCATAAGCATTTCCTTCAGTTGGTTGAAGGTCGTGCTTATGGCAGCTCTCCGAACCGGACGTTCAAAACGCAGGCAAGCACAGTCACCATGCGGAATTTGGTTGGGCGGTGGTTATTGATTGGAGCAACACCTGTCATATAGCTCGTCCAGAAAGGGCGATTTGCCGTCGAGATATTCGGCAATGCCCGTTTGATTTTGTTTTTCGAGACTTAGCTTCAAAGTTGCATAAGCGGCTCGGTCCTCAGCGTTCGATCGCAGGTGATCGCGTATTTTGAGCATCCTCGTAACTTGCGGATGCCCTTGTATGCAGACATGCAACTTGTGGGTTCGCACGCCATCCACATCGCGTTTAAAGAAGTGGTGGCCTTGGACCAGATCACCGCCGCGCCTATAGTCCAAGTAACTCAGCTTATCCTGCCAAATTTCTAGAGGTTCACTGTCTGTAACAATCACCAAGACGTCAATCTCAGGTTTTGCCGCCAAGCCTTCGACAGCGGTACTACCGACGTGATGGATGGAAACCAGTCGGCTGGCGAAGATCGGTCGAAGGCGCTTGGCTTCGATCTCAAATTCAAGCGGCCAGCGGTTGTTGTACTTCGTGATCTTCCTCGTAAGGGGCATTCTGCGACCCTAATCCTAGAAGGGCTGTTGCTAAAGGGGTTCTCTGATTGCAGTTTCGTCAAGGGCAGCGTTTATGCCGTGTCTGGTCGCCAAAATCCCTACAAAACATCAGGTTTTGGAGATCGGCGCGGCATAATCCAAAACTCGGCATTATGGGCCAGCTCATGGGCCCAGACCCCGTAGAAATTCCGCGGGTTCTCGAACCGCGTGATGGGCGGCATGAAGACCTTGTCCACGGGTGGTAGATAGTAAGCTTCCGTGCCGGTAAAGACGGTTGTGATGTCGATGGCATCGAAAAACGCCTGCATGTGCGGGATGGGTTCGGACGGCGGATGTTCAGGCGCTGGCTCGGGGTCCGGATAGAAGCTGTCCGGCAGACCCTCGATCTGGCAGGCATTGAACACGCGGTAGGATTTCTGGAAGCGGAAGACGCGGGCTTCCTCAGAGCTATCATCCCCATCGCTGCGACCGTCCTCATCGGCGGCGTTCGTCCGGCTTTGTCCGTAGTAGACGACGACAGACGACTTCTCGCCCTTGCGAACCTTTGCGTCCAAGGCATTGGCCTGCGGCAACGTCATCCAGAAGGGCGAGCTGTGGCCCGCCATCACCGTTCGCATCGTCAGCAGGAAGTTGTTCACGCCCTGGTAGGGTTCACCGCCCACGCGCAGGGGACGAGAGCTGCCGCCAGCGGTCCAGGGCTTGCGCCAGGGCAGGACGCCGCGCTCAATGATACGGATGATTTCGTTTGTGATGACCTCGGAGGCATCGAATTTGGGCGTGCGAGATCGGGCCATGGCTGGCCTCCTTTCGAGTGTTGGTGAGAAAGACAGACCGGAGCCCGGCCCGGACCCGTCCGAGGGACCCCCAAGGTCCCTCATCTGTCAGTCACAAAACCGGAAGGACACTTTCCCTTTCTGCCAACCCGGAGGCACAGGCTGAGGAATTCTGGGGCCGTCAAAACCGCGGTTCACCTTCATTGCATACTACACCCAAAGATCGGCAAGCCTCACCGGTGCTTGGCTGATACTTCCTTGGAGTCGGCGTTTCGGGCTTCGCGTGTGACAAGCCTCTTTACGTCGCCGTCAGGGAATAGCTGGTGCTGCGTCCACCAGCCTCATCTTTCTCCAAGGCGCCCAAGTCGATCAGATCGAGGATGTCGCGATATGCCGTGTCCTGCGAACACTTTGCGATCTTTGCATATTTCGACGTCGTGAGTTTGCCTTCGAACCCATCCAGCAGGCGGTTGAGCATGTCCCGCTGCCGGTCGTTTATGTTCGCCGCTCCGTATTTCTCCCAGAACCGCGCCTTCCGGAACACGGCCTCAAGGATGATCTCGGCACCATCGAATGCGCGGTCCAGGCAAGCCAGGAACCAAATGAGCCACGCCGTGACATCAAGCCCGCCTTTCTGCGTTTTCTCGAGCATGTCGTAATAGTCGCTCCGCTCCTGCCGAATTTGCGTCGACATGCTGTAGAACCGCTGGGCGCTGCCTTCCGATCGCGCCAAGGCCATGTCTGCGATCGCGCGCGCAATGCGCCCATTTCCATCATCGAAGGGGTGGATGGTGACAAACCACAGATGAGCGATGGCGGCACGTATGACGGGATCTGTTTCGGGGGGCTGGTCAAACCATTCCAAAAACCGCGCCATCTCCGCTTCCAGTCGGTTGGCCGCAGGCCCCTCAAAATGCACGCGTTCGCGGCCATAGGGTCCTGATACAACCTCCATCGGACCGTCACGCCAATTTCCCACCCTGATCCGGGTCATTCCGCTTCGCCCGGTCGGAAAGAGAGCCGCATGCCAGCCAAACAGACGCTCCGCGTCCAGTGGCTGGTCATACGCTTGGGTCGCGTCCAGCATCATCTCGACAACACCATCAACATGGCGATCAGACGGGATCAGTCCGCCAATTTCCAGACCCAACCGCTTTGCGATAGATGAGCGAACCTGATCCTTGTCGAGCGTCTCCCCCTCGATCTCGCTGCTTTTGACGACATCACTGGTCAGTGTTCTGAGCATCGCCTCGTTGCGAAGATCGAAGCCAAGACCCTCCATGCGCCCCAGGAGCTTGCCTTGGCGGTGACGGACCGCAGCAAGTTGTGACGACAGCTTGGCCTTATCCCAGGTAAACTGGGGCCAATCAGAGAGTTGGTGAATATAGGTCATATTTTACGCATTCCTTGCGGAGATTATACGGCACAATCTCCGCAAGACAACTCCAAACACCGCAAATTGCGCGGAGAATAAGGGTGGCAATCTCCGCATACTCGCCCTGGAACGTAAGAAAACTACTTCCCTTCCCATCACGCCGCCTGTCCGCTCAACCGGCCATAGAAGCTGCGCTCGAGATGCAGCTCTCCTGCGCCGGCCTTCTCCACAATACCCCGCAGATATCCGCCTGGAGACGCCACTTCGCCGGCGCAATGCTTGTCGAACGTGAGAACCAGCGCTGCTGTCGCGACCTGGGGCCCGAGGCGTTCCTGAGCAAGGTTCCAGGCATGTTCGGAAACGCCGATCATCGGCCTCAACTGCCCTGCAACCCGGTGCAAATCGCCCCAATCCTTCAGATACCCGCCCATATTACGCGCCCAGGACGCAAATTCCGGACAAGCCTGCATCAGAGTTGGTAAATCGAGCGCTACCCCGCGTTTTTTCCGGGTTTCAGCAACCCAATCTTCCAACTCCCTATCCAACTTCTCTTCCGGTGGCGCATTGGGCACCACGCCCGCCGCTTGCTCAGGTTCTGAGCGATTACAGGTTACAGGATTAAGTTGGGTTGTAATTAGTATATGAGGTTCAGAAATGACCTCCTTGGGGTTCATTTCTCGAGTCTTTTGAAACCCTTGTTCAGTGGTTGCGGGCATGTTTTCCACAACTTCATCCCCTCGAACTGCCTTGAGATAGGTCGCCTCGACACGCTCCTGAAGTTCCCTGAACCATTCCAGAAGCCGCACAAGCGTCTCAGAGGCCGTGTTCCGGCGTGGCAGGCGGTCCAGAAGATCCTCAAAGAGGCTTGAGAGCTGTGTCCAGGGGCCTCTCAGAGCACCGTTGAGGGCTGCCTCGATCCTCGCGCGGATCATTCGGCGCGCAACTGTGATCTGCCGCTTCAGACGCTGGCAGAGTTCACGTTCGGCCTGCAGTTCAGCATAGAGCTGCTCAAATTCTTCGGCGCGAGCCGACAGCGGCGACAAATCAAAGCCGTAGGCCTCGATGATACGGCCTTCAGCGTCCCTGTGGCCCCACCGCTTGCCATTGGGGCTGTCCTTGAAGGCAATCACGCCGATCTCGGCCAGACGCCGCGCATGGCGCTTGAGCGCCGAGAGCGAGAAGCCTGTTTGCTCCATCAGATAAGAGTTGGACGCCCAGACGATCGGACGCTGTCCCTCTTCCCAGTCCTGGGCCTGTGTGAAGGCCCCAAGCGTGTCGAGAAGCAGCATGTCGCCCGCCTTGAAGCCAATATGCGCTCCAACGCGTTTCACGGCGACAAAAGCCTGTGTCTTGGGCACGGCGGCTCTTTCACCAGCTTGTGCGTGTTGTTCAGCAACCGCGAGTCCGGCCGTCGCTTTGCGCCACCCCGAGGGTTGGTTGATATTGGACAAACCTCCACCGTTCTGAGGCATGACTGTCCCAGTCACTCCTTGCGGAGCATCATTGAATTTTGTCATTTCTTAGCTAGGCACAGAAAACCTGTTCGCCCGAAGACGTTTTTCGTTGTTTAGCGATTCGCGGGCTGCTAGGATTGTAGTGTCAAAACAAATCGCGCCTTGTGCGCAGCAGCCCTCGGGACTTCGGTTTCGAGGGTTTTTCTTTTGTGCCGTCCTCCTTTCTGCTCATTGCCTCCGTCTTGGCGGTTAACAGTTGTTAACCGCCGCTATCCTTCTTGGTTCTCTGATTGGAACCGATTGAAGGAATCTTGAATGAGCTGGTCCAGATTCTGATCCAGCCAATTCGCGAATCTTGTGTTCTCCCCTGCCCGCTTAACGGTCACTGAGAGACCCGATTTTCCACTCTTGATCTGCACACCGGGAACGGGCGAGCGCTCATCGACGGATCGCTCTTGCTTACCACGCTTGCCAATTTCCTTGATGACGAGGTCCAGCCGCCCGTCGGAATCAAGGACGTCAGATTGACCAAGCACATCCAATACACGCTTCTCCGTGAGTTGTTCCTTCTCGAACGCCGTTGCGAGAGTGGTCCACTTTGGGCGCCCTGCGCCTGGAGCCGCGCCGATTGCCTCACCGACCGCTACGGGCACAAGCCGATTGATACGCTCAAGCTGCGAGAGAGTGTTCTTGCTGATCGCCAAAGCTTGGCATGCCTCCGCACGGGAGTATCCCTGCTCCAAGATCGCCTGTGCGAACCGAACACGTTCATAGTAGCTCAGCTCCGCACGGCCGGCATTCTCGAGCCCCTTCGCCATTAGAGCATCGGTATCATCGAGTGTGCGGATCAGAGCCCGCACCGGCATCCCTAGGTGGCGACATGCAAGTATGCGTCGCTGGCCATAGATGACTTCAAAATGGCCGTCACGATCCTTTGATGGACGCAAAAGCACTGGAACTTGCTGTCCGGACTCAGCGATGCTGGCGGCGAGATCTTGAATGGATTCATTTGACGCGTCACTGTTAACAGCTGTTAACTCGATATCCAGCCGATCCTTTGGACCCCAGGCGAGGATCAAGTTGGTGTCGATTTCCTGAATGCCCCCGAGGCCTGCGCGGACCGAACCGACAGTTCCCTTCGGCAAGGTCCGGTGGGCCCTGTCGGACGCACCCTCCTTTGAGGCCTCGCTTGCCGCTGTTATCGCTGCCATGATACCGGTCTTATTCTTTCCCATTGCCATGACTAACGCCCCCACGCCTGTTGAAGCATGCCTGCGATTTCCGCACCTACTGCATCCATGCTGTTTTTGGCCCGATCGTAGGTTGATCGCGTCATCTCGGATCGTGCAACCTCATAGATCGACATCTTGAGCATCGACGCATCGCCAATTGCCGTACTGCGCAGTCCAGTCGCCCCAACGACGCGATCTTGGAACAGGGCGCGCATCAAGCTCACAATCTGCTGACTGGGAATGTCGCTCGGATCGTCCCGCGTAATGAGAAAAGAGAAGAAATCATGATCGAGCTTGACGCCCGTGTCCTCGATCACCCCGAGATAGGCAGATGTCATTTCGACAAACTGCTGTGTAGAGGCGAGGTCGAGCATGCTTGGCGTCATCGGCACGATGACAGAGGTCGCGGCATAAAGGCCAGTCAGGGTCAAAAACCCCAGAGCTGGCGGGCTGTCGATCACCACCACATCGTAGTCGCTCTCAACGGACTGGATCGCTAGACTGAGCTTCTCAAAGAACGCTACACCGCGTCCTGCATTGACCGCTGTTTCGGTCTCAAACTCGCTCAGCACAAGCCGGGCAGGTGCCAAATGCAAGCCAGGGAAATAGGTTTCCACGACAGCTTCTGACATCGGCACTGGATCGTCATAACGCAGTGCGTCGTAAATCGACGCGCCTTCAAACTCCAGTTCAGTTTGAATCCCGCAAAAGCCCGTGAGGCTCCCTTGTGGGTCCAAGTCAATTGCCAGCACCCGGTAGCCGCTCAAAGCAAGGTAGTGACACAGATGGATCGCAGAGGTGGACTTTGCAGATCCACCTTTGAAGTTCATCAGCTGAATGACCTGAAGCTTGTCACCCTCGCGACGCCCAGGAAGATACTTACCCGGCTTTCGAGAGCTTGCCTCCAAGAAATGGCGCACTTGCAGGATCTCTTCCCCGGAATAAAAGCGCCGTCCGTTCTTGATGACTTTTGGCTCAGGCAACGATCCATCGCTATGGCACTTGCGCAAGAATTGACCGGTCACGCCGAGCAAGTCAGCAGTCTCTGTTGCGCTGAATAGTCTCAAATTTTTACGCTGATCGGGCGCGTACGCCTGTTGAAGATGCGTCGTGAGCGCCGTGTGTAGACGCGCGGCCATCTGGCTTGTAAGCTCGGATTGGGACGCCGCTTCGATGGGTGCCGTCTGAAACATAGTTGCAATTTCTCTGCTCGAACGCGCTTATTTGCGCAACTTGACTCTAATGGCCGTGATTCACCCTGTTAAGTCAAGGATTTTATCCACAAATTGTGCTGTTGAACCAAACCGCTACTAGGGAAGCCACGCACCTTTCTGAGTTAACAGCTGTTAACAGCACCCACAAACTTGTGGTTCACGAGCGCATCTGGCGCAGACTGAATGTCGCTAGCGCCTGACTTCTCAACGGTGTCGTGACCAAAATTCGGTTGGCGTGAGATACAGTGAACTCAGGACGGATCAGACATCGCACCGACAGACCTGCGACAGATCCACGGCCCAATTGAATCTACATTCAAAGTTACATTTACGCTTGGGTGCCGAGTGACCTGCCTCTGAACTTTCACCCAGCGGAAACCGGAGTCCTTCGGGTTGATACGCCGAGTGGCGCAGGTGGAGCAACCGACAGATGTGCGAAGCTTTCAGGTGGCGCAGCGCGGCTGTCGGTTGCGGTCAGCAGGTCCTCGGCGAACGCCTTTGGGGTCTGGTAGCCGAGAGCGGAGTGGGGCCTTTCTTTGTTGTAGTCTGCGGCCCAGGCCCGGATTGCGGATCGGGCATGGGCCATGTCGCGGAACATGGTCTCATTCAAAAGCTCATCGCGCATTCGGCCATTGAAGCTCTCCACGAACCCGTTCTGCATCGGTTTGCCGGGGGCGATGTAATGCCATTCGACGTCGCGCTCGGCCGCAAAGGTTAAGATCGCGTTACTGGTCAGCTCGGTGCCGTTGTCACTGACGATCATGCCCGGCAGGCCCCGTCGCTCCATCACGCGGGCCAGTTCTCTTGCAACGCGTCGGCCTGAGATAGACGTGTCCGGGATCGCCGCCAGACATTCCCGGGTCACGTCGTCAACGACGTTCAGGATGCGAAACCGTCGCCCACAGGCGAGCTGGTCGTGGACGAAATCCAGCGACCAGCGGGCATTGGGCCGCGCCTCGACCAGGATCGGGGCACGCGTGCCGATAGCCTTGCGCCTTGCCCGGCGTTTGCGCACCGCCAGCCCTTCCTCGCGATAGAGCCTGTAGATGCGGTTGATGCCCGACGGCTCGCCCTCGCGGCGCAAGAGCACGAACAGCCGCCGATAGCCGAACCGGCGCCGTTCATTGGCCAGGTCGCGCAGCCGCTGGCGCAGTTCCGTCTCCGGCGGCCTGACGGACCGGTAGCGGATCATCTTGCGATCCGCCCCTACAATCTGGCAGGCCCGCCGTTCCGACAGGCCCATCCGGGCCCGCAGATGCGCAACGGCCGCGCGCTTCACGGCGGGCCCTACCATTTTTTTTTTGAAAGCAGTTCCTTCATCGCCGCCGCATCGAGCATCTGTTCGGCCAGCAGCTTCTTCAGTCGGGAATTCTCGTCTTCAAGCGCCTTGAGCCGCTTCGCATCCGACACCGTCATGCCGCCAAACCTGGCTTTCCAGTTGTAGAACGTCCCTTCCGACATGCCATGCTTGCGACAGAGATCGGCGCACGTCGCGCCAGCCTCATGCTCGGTCAAAATGCCGATGATCTGTTCTTCCGAAAATCTTGATCGCTTCATCGTCCGTCCCTTCGTTGGGTCGGACTCTAGTTCCAGATGGAGGAAAAATCCCGTGGCAGGTCACGAGCCCAAATGGTCAAATCAAACGCGTTGCATGAGCATGGATGGTCAAGGCTCTGTCGGCTGAGGCGTCAATGATCCCCAGCAGGGTAGGGGGCATCACGACCATCCGCGTCGTGGGAACAGTATCCGGCACAAAGCACAGTGTTGTCAGGACGAATTCAACCACACCTCACCGACCCGCGAGACCTATCTGATGAGACCAAATTATAGAGGGGGGAGGAGACGCGATCCGCGACATTCATGGTTCCAGAGAATGTTCAATGATCATGGGTTCAAAACTCAAAGAAGCGGATGCGCTTGCTCGACTGCTTCGGAGAACATTGGAAAGCAACCGCGGACCACGTTCTTGCTTCAGCAAAACCTATGGCTCCCGTCACCGATAGTCTGAGGGCAGATTGCGCCCAGTTTTGTAGTTCAGGTGATCCGCGTAGAATGATCGATTGCAGATACTTTCCGAAGGCTCAGGAACCGTCGTCGAGAATACTAAGGCAGGGACCTCAATCATTGTCCCGGTACTGGCTAAATCGATTGTCAGCTAATGGAGACAAGTGGAAATCATTGGGAGCGCACCGTAGCTCGATTCGACGCAATCTCAGGTTCGTGCCCGGTTGAGGATTTGTGTCTGGCCCACTGATCGCCACGTGCCAGCATTGAGGAGCCGGAAATTGCACGACGGTTTCCGCGTGAAACATCGGTTGCGCGTCGTGAACCCATTCTCCTGCCCGCAAAGTGCGCTGCAACATTGCAATCGTCCCATGGCGTGGAAGATTCTCAAGGTTGTTGTTGATGCGCGGACCTTAGCAACCCCAGCTTTTCAGCACGCTCCAGCAGCATTTTGACCGATGACGGCTGCCAGCTGGTGCGGCCTCGAGGGGTGCGCTCACGCATAGACTCAAGCCGGTCGCAGATTGCCTGCAGCGTGATGTCCGGGTCCGCACCCTTAATCGCCGCCACGATGGCAGGCAGGCGGTCATCGGTTTCGCGCCGTCCGGCGCGGCCAAGCACCTCATCGGTTAGAAACCCGTCGCGCACATAGGCCTTCACGGCACGGAGCAAGCGACTTTGTGTCCAGCGGCGGTCGTGGGGCAGGGGGCCATTGATGATCCGCAGGACGTCCTCCCAAGCCATATCGGGGCGCAAACGGCGCACATGGGGCACCCAATCCTGCGCAGTTTCGTTCAAGCGCTCCATGTAGCCGTCCTGTCGCGCCAGTCGCACCTTGCGCAGCGCGGCGGGGTCTTTGGCGCGAAGTCCAGGGTTGCCGCCTACGCGCCCTTTGGCGCGTGCCGAGGCAAGCCCGGCCTTGGTGCGCTCGCGGATCAGGGCACGTTCGAACTCGGCCGCCGCGCCCAGAACTTGCAGCGTGAATTTGCCCTGCGGGGATGAGGTGTCGATTGGATCCTGCAGCGAGCGGAAGAAAGCTCCCTTGGCCTCCAGACGTTCGATCACCTCCAGCAAGTGCGACAGAGACCGCGCAAGCCGGTCGATCCGCACGACGACCAGCGTATCGCCGCTCTGGACACGTTCGAGCACGCGCGCAAGCACAGGACGCGCGCGATTGCCGCCTGAGGCGTGCTCTTCGAATATCTCGACGCAACCCGCAGTTTGCAGGGCCTCAGACTGGGGCAGGGGGGTCTGATCCTCTGTGGAAACACGGGCGTAGCCTATCAGGGGCATGAAAACTGACCGTTTGCAATTTAAGATATCGCTAATAAACGACCGTTTGTAAACGAAAGCAAGTAAGTGCTCGCTCGTCGTGCTCGTCCAAAAACCCTTGGTTTCCTTGCGCTGAGCGCGATCAGAGAGCCCTCGCCGACCATCGCCCGCGCGTGCTATCTAAGAAGCGTGGGTCCACTCTGACAAAACCCTTGGGTAAAATGCAAAAATCCAGTATTTTGCACATATGAAGCCTCAAGCGCCTGCCTTTCATGATGAATCGGACGCTCTCTTTCTCGATGCTGAGGGGGTGGAACAGTCGTCCGAGGACGATCTTTGGTTCTTGCCCGGTCCCATGGAAGAGGAGCCGGATTATCTGCCGCCCGGACCACGGGCCGAACCGCGCGAAACCGAAGTCCTTGATGAATGGCGGAAAGCAGAGGCGGGTCTCGCCGCGCGTCTTGCCAGTGTAGCTGGTCGCGTCGGCGCGCTGGACGACCGCCTGAAGCGCGGCCCCGAAGGATGGCGACACAGGCTTGCCCTGATCGAGGCAGCTGACCTCAGCTGGTTTGTGGGTGATCGTATCGTCCCGGATCGCCTTGCTCTTTGGATATCCATGCGCCTGTCAGGCGTTCAGGAGGACACCGCAGCACTCGCGCGTGTCGGATGGGCAGTTCGCCGTTTGAGCGGCGGGCCGGGGCCCGAGGTGGACCTTTCCGCCTTTCTCGACCGCCGCGACCCCGAGAACCTTGGTGATGATGCCGAACCTTTCATGAATCGTGCGAGCGGCTGGCTGGATCTGATGGCGCGAGCTGTCGATCTGCATCCGATCAGCCGCGCCTGCATGGGTTTCCACCTCTGGAACCTCGCTGGTCTTGGACAGCACGGAGACGGGATGGAGGCGGCAGTCACAGCCGCAAGGATTGCGGCCGGTGAGGGAAGGGGGGCAGTCTTTGCACCTCTGGCCATGGGCGGATCAGGGGGGCTGCGCGCTGGCGGCCCACCCGCTGACCGTCTGGCGCGTTGGCTCGATGGGATGATGACAGCATCCTTGAGCGCGATGCGGCACCTAGACGACATAGAGGCATGGGCTATGCGCGCAGACGCCGAAATGGCACCGCTCTCGGGCAAGACGCCACCTGCTCTCCGCGCCTTACTGACCGAGTGGCCACTCGTCTCTGCACCGATGACCGAAATCTTGACTGGCGCCAGCCGCGCCGCCGTCCAGCGCAACCTTGGCTGGTTGGAAGCGCGGGGTCTGATCCGTGAGGTGACCGGGCAGGGGCGCTATCGGATGTGGCGTGCAACGATATAGTAGAGAAGCCTTTTTGGATTTAGCCCTTTGCTGACCCAGTTGGCGCGTGAACGTCTAGCATTGAAATCGCTATTCAACCCTCTGCTTCTCGCGGTTAAGTGAAAATTTAACCCTTGAACCTCTAGTTGCTAGACGTTTTAGCGTGGAGCAAATCGATCTGACAGATCCGACACCGAAATAGAAACTGCGCGGAGCACGATACATGCTGACAAGACGACACTTCATCCAGACGACTACCGCATTGTTCTCGGCGTCTATCTCGAGTCCGCTCCTCGCTGACACCTGGCCCACTGAAGCGGAAAAGGCTGCTTGGGATGCACAGGTTACACCGCCGGGCTATAATCCAGCCACATCAAACCCGTGGGGCCTGCATCCGCGCTTTCTGCCGCAGCGGGTTGTAGCTAAAGATGGTCTTGTGGCCGGTGACATCCATGTCGATGCTGTTGCGCGCTATCTTTACCATATCGAGGAAGGCGGAACGGCGATGCGCTATGGCGTAGCGATTGCTCGTGGCAAACTTTATGAGCCGGGTGTCTACACGATTAAGCGCAAGGTCAGGTGGCCGCATTGGCAGCCAACACAGAACATGATTGACCGCGACCCGGAGCTCTACGCCGATATCGCTGACGGTATGGAACCCGGACCTGAGAACGCGCTCGGGTCACGGGCGCTTTATCTCTTTGTCGGGGACCGAGACACCTATCTGCGCATCCATGGTACACCACAGCCGCGAAGCATCGGCGGCCGAGCAAGTTCCGGTTGCGTCCGGATGGTCATGGCGCACATAAACGATCTGTATCCGAATGTGGAGATTGGCTCGATGGCGTTCCTATATTCGGCCGAGGACAGCGTGACTCCGCAGAGTTGACCCAAGTCGCGCCGTCAATCCGACGCTTGGACGCGTCAATCAGGATTGGCGCGCGACGCAGATGGGATTGCCGCCTGCCGATCGCAACGGGACCAAGGTCGTTTCCACAGGCCCACTATGCGCATACCAATAGCAATTATCTTCGGGACGTAGCCGTGCCGTGTTGAGATCCTGGTCGGGTGCAGCGAGGGCTGCGACAGATTCTGGAATATTCCCGACCCTGAATGGATCGTTGTCTTCCTTCGGAGGTACCGCACAGCCAGCCAGGGCCAATGTTGCAACCATGATCACCGCATATTTTTGAAGCATATCTATCTCACTTTTTGGCAGGTCAGCCGCGTCCACAGACTTGGCAACGCGTTTCAAGGTTCCGCAGATCGGTGTCCTTACTTGACCAAGTTTCTGTTTTAGCTCTTGAAGCTCTAGTTACTGTAGGGGCTATCTCAATGTGGAATGAACGAATCCCGAGGTCAATCCCATGTCTTCCAATGGCCACCGCCACGACCACAAGCACAGCTCTGACTGCAGTCACGATCATGTTGATGATCACAAACATGCGAGCGTAGCTCGCTACTCTCATGGAGATGGTGCTGCGTGCTGCGGTGCTGGAGCCAACACGGGACCGGCAGAATCCATCCCGTCGAATGGGCGAAGTTTTCAAGTTTCCGGTCTGGATTGTGCCGAAGAGGTGGCAATCCTGAATAGGGTGGTCGGTCCAAAAGTCGGCGGGACTGAGCATCTGGCGTTCGATGTCATCAATGGGCGGATGACAATTCTGGATACCGCAGTCGGGATTTCGGACAACGAGATTTCGCAACTGGTCGCGAGTACCGGCATGAGCGCAAAACCGTGGGACGCCGACAACGCAGCAGAGAATCAGGCCGCGCATCTGGCACGTCAAAAGCGGTTTACCGCGCTCAGCGGCGGCTTCTGGGTGGCAGGTTTTCTCTACCACATCGTCGAAACCGGCATGGGTGGTGCGCTCGGGCTATTCGCAGGGCACGGAGAAATGCCGATGCCACTCGCGGAAGCAGGGTTATTCGCGGTGGCAATTCTCTTCGGGGTCTGGCTGGTCGCGCCCAAGGCTTGGTCTTCCGCGCGACGGTTTTCCCCTGACATGAACTTGTTGATGGTGGTCGCAGTGGCGGGTGCCATCGGGCTGGGCGAATTCTTCGAGGCCGCGACGGTTGCGTTTTTCTTCTCACTTTCGCTTTACCTTGAGAGCTGGAGTGTGGGGCGGGCCCGCAACGCGGTATCGGCCTTGCTGGATCTGGCGCCGCCGACAGCTCGGGTGATCCGATCAGATGGCAGCGAAACCGATGTGCCTGCGGCAGAGGTCGCCGTGAACGATCGCTTCATTGTGCGCGGCGGCGACCGCATCCCCCTCGACGGTGAAGTGGTGGAGGGGGCGGGAGCCGTCGATCAGGCTCCCATTACCGGAGAAAGCGCGCTCGTGCCAAAGGAGCCGGGCGATGAGGTCTATGCCGGCACGATCAACGGCGAAGGCACACTGACGGTACGAGCGACCAAGGCAGCTTCCGACACAGTGTTGGCCAAGATCATCCGTCTGGTCGGTGATGCCCATGCCCGCCGCGCGCCGGTCGAGCAATGGGTGGCGAAATTCGCGCGCATTTATACACCCATCGTGATGGCGGTGGCGATCACCATCGCGGTGGTGCCGCCACTCTTGCTCGGCGGCGCCTGGGACTATTGGTTCTACAATGCGCTGGTCCTTCTTGTCATCGCATGTCCTTGCGCACTGGTCATTTCTACGCCGGTGTCCATTGTAGCAGCGCTGGCCGCTTCGGCGCGAGCAGGGGTGCTCATCAAGGGCGGCGCTTATGTCGAAGCGCCAGGGCGCACCACAGCGCTGGCGATGGACAAGACGGGAACGATCACCATGGGCGAGCCTGAGGTGGCGGCGGTTCACCCGCTGGGTGAAGCCTCCGCTCGCGAAATCATCACGCTGGCAGCCAGTCTGGAGGCGCGGTCCTCGCACCCGCTGGCACGCGCCATCCTCGCGCGCGCAGAAAGCGATGGTGTTTCCGTGTCTGCCGCAGAGGACACGCGGACCGTGCCTGGGCGCGGGCTCGAAGGACGCGCCGACCGGCGCGCGATCTGGCTCGGATCAGATCGGTTTGCCCAAGAGAAAGGTTTCAGCAATGCCATTCCGGCGGATCTTCGGGACCGGATCGAAGGGGCAGGCAGCACCCTGGTTGCCGTGGGTGACGAGACCGGCGTGACCGGCGTGCTGGAGCTTCGTGACCGCATTCGCCCCGATGCAAAGGGTATCGTTGCGCGTCTGCACGCGCAGGGTGTGAAGACAATCGTGATGTTGACGGGCGACAACGAACGCACCGCACGTGCGGTGGCGGCCGAGGTCGGCATTGACGAGGTGCGCGCCGAACTCTTGCCAGAAGACAAGGTGAAGGCCATCGAGGAACTGGTGGAATGCCACGATATGGTGGCGATGATCGGCGACGGCGTGAACGACGCGCCCGCAATGGCGCGCGCGCATTATGCCATTGCCATGGGGGCTGTCGGATCGGATGCGGCGATCGAAACGGCAGATATTGCACTGATGACCGACGATCTGGCTCGAGTGCCGTGGCTGATTACTCACTCTCGGCGGACAATGACGATTATCCACCAGAATATCGGTATATCGCTGGCAACAAAGGCGCTGTTCGTCGGGCTGACCGCGTTCGGGATGGCCTCGATGTGGGGCGCCATCGCTGCGGATGTAGGCGTTTCCCTGTTGGTGGTCGCCAATGCGCTGCGGCTTTTGAACGGCCATCGGATCAAGGACGGGCCTTCGGGCGGTGAACCGGTGGGCGAGCAGATGGCGAAGGGAGCACTGGCGCACGGTCATTGATCCGACGTCTTCGGTAGAGTAACCTCTGGCACCAACAGACCTCGCAAAAAGGGGCGTCGAGCAGTGACAAACACCAGATTTCCACGGCGCGCCTTTTTGATGGGCGGATTGGCCTCCTTCCTGTCAGGTTGTGCCAGCAAGTTCCGGTCTTACAACGGACCCGAAGTGACCCGGCTACGCATGTATAAGTGTCGCGTAGCCCTTAATTGTGAGATGGGAAATCCAACGGGAGTGGACAGAACATGGGGGTCGTCGTCGGTGATCTGGCCTGTGCTAAGGTAAGCTCTTTGTATGGGGGGCTGCCATGGACGTACGGATTACAATCGAAACTACCTTCGACAACGGGGAGAAGCGCACTCATCAGCTTGACGGCATTTCTCGACCATACCGGGTGACCTGCCCAGACGGGATCGGGCTGCGCCTCGAGGATGGGAAAAGGATCCTCGAACAGATCCAGAGGGTAATCCTTTACGATCAGGTCGATGAGATCATTCGAGAAAGCCGCGTATGCCCGGATTGCGCCTCGGTTCGTGCCATTCATGACTATC
>NZ_CVRM01000009.1 GCF_001258055.1 Phaeobacter italicus
CTCGATGGTCGGCTGACCGTCGCAAACAGAAAACGCGCCGCATGACCCCCATGTTTTGTCCACTCCCTGTTCGAAAACCTCATCGTTTGATCGGTTGCGGTTCTATGCGTCACGGGCCACGTGCACGACGCTACCCGGGAGTGCCGCGCGGTGCAGGTTTAGATTTGTATCCATGTGTAGCAAGGGACTGACCTGATACAAACAGCTACAATTCTGCCCCTGAAACATGAAACGACTATGATTTAGGAAGGACGCCATGGGACCACCACCTCATATCCTTATCGTGGATGATCACGCTCAGATTCGCGAAAGCGTCGCGCGCTTTCTGGAGAAGAACGGGATGCGGACCACAGTCGCCAAAGACGCCGTGGAAATGGATGCGAAACTCGTGACCGGCCATTTCGACCTGCTCGTGCTCGATGTCATGATGCCTGGAGAGGATGGCCTGTCGGTGTGCCGACGCCTTGCGCCCAAAGGTGATCTTCCGATAATTATGCTTACGGCGCTTGGTGAGGAAACAGATCGTATTGTGGGTCTGGAAATCGGCGCTGATGACTATCTGGCCAAGCCTTTCAATCCGCGAGAACTGCTCGCCCGGATCAAATCGGTTCTCAGAAGAAGCAACCGCGATGAACCCTTGGCCGGAAGTCTGGCTGGACGGAAAGTCAGTTTTGCGCATTGGATCCTGGATACCGACCGACAGGTCCTGATCGACGGCTCCGCCACCGAGACGCCATTGACGACATCCGAGTTCAAATTGCTGGCGGTCCTGCTTGAGAGAGCGAGGATGGTGCTCAGTCGTGACCAGTTGCTTGACCTGACCGCCGGTCGGAGCGCCGGTCCCATGGATCGCACAATTGACAATCAAATCAGCCGTCTTCGCCGCAAGATCGAGCCGGATGTGTTAAGACCAAGCGTCATCAAGACAGTGCGAAATGGTGGGTACTGTCTGGCGGCCGATGTCGAGGATGCGATATGATGCGCCGTGCGTTGGCCTCTCTGAGCGGACAGTTGATCCTGCTTGTGGTCGCCGCGCTTGTCGTGGCCCAGGCAATCAGCCTTTTCCTCTTCGCAGATGAGCGCAGCCTGGCTATCCGGGCGGCTTTGGGTTTTGAAGCCGCCGGTCGAGCGGCGAATGTCGCACGGCTGATCGAGGAGGCGCCGCGGGATTTGCATCAATCGATCCTTCGAGCGGCAAATTCACCTCTTATCCGTTTTGATCTATCGAGTACCCCGAGTGTCGAACACACCGGCCATTCCGACGGCGGCATCGTAGAGGGACGCATACGCGCCCTGATGGATGACAGCTACAGCCGGGATATTCGTGTTGAGTTGCATGAGGTCGAGGGCGAGTTGCGACCCTTGCCCAATCTCTCTGATGAAATGACAGAAATGCATCTCGCAATGATGCGTGGGGAGTTGACAGCGGTTGAAATGAACTTGTCGATCGCGATCGAGGGATCGCGTTGGCTGAATGTCGGAACGCGGTTCGAGCGTCCGCCAATCCAATGGCCTTTCTATTCGATGCTGACCTTTGGAATTTCCGCCGGACTGCTCCTGGTGGCGATCTTCTGGTTTGTCATGACGCGCCTGACGCGTCCTTTGCGGCACCTCTCCAAGGCCGCGGACCATCTTGGCCGGGGCGAGGATGTGGGTGAATTGACCGTCGCGGGGCCGACCGAGGTCAAGGATCTGACCGTCGCCTTCAACCGCATGCAACGACGGCTGACCCGGTTTGTCAGCGATCGGACACGGATGCTCGCAGCGCTTGGTCACGATTTGCGCTCGCCGTTGACTGCTATGCGTGTCCGCGCGGAGCTGGTTGACGAAGAAGAGACGCGGGACAGCCTCATCGCATCGGTCGAAGAGATGCAGAGCATGGTCGAAGCGACGCTCACCTTTGCACGGGGCCTTACCGGATCCGAAGGTGCCGAAGTGGTCGATCTGCGCAATTTTCTGGACAGCTTGTGCAGCGATATGGCGGCACACTGCACCTTTGCCCCGAGTGATGATGTTGCCGTGCGGCTTCGACCCAACGCGTTCCGAAGGGCGCTGAGGAACCTGCTTGAGAACGCCGTTCGCTACGGTGGTGCCGCAAAAGTCAGCTGGGCGACCCACGGTTCGAACCTCGTACTCAACATCGATGACAATGGGCCCGGCATTCCCGTCGACCAGTTGGAAAAGGTCTTCGATCCCTTCTATCGCCTCGAGCAATCGAGGTCTCTGGAAACGGGCGGTTATGGGCTTGGGCTCTCGATCGCGAGGACAATCGTCCAATCCCATGGCGGCGATATCCAGCTGGTCAACCATAACAGCGCGGGTTTGCGCGCTGTTGTCACCATCCCACTGGATGAAAGCGAACTAATCGAAGGAGAAACAGATGAAACTGAAAACGCTCATTCCAACGTTGCTGGCCAGCTTGCCCGCCAGCATGGCGCGAGCTGATGGTCCAGGCTCCTGGACAGGTCACATGTGGGGCGGAGGCTATGGCTTTATGGGCGGCTTCATGATGCTCGCCTTCTGGGGCGCCGTGATCGCATTGATCGTGTTTCTGGTGCTCAGGCTGCGGGACAATGGCACCCGTCCCTCGGACTCGGACGCGCAGGAAGCGCTCCGGCGCCGCTTTGCGAATGGGGAAATCGACGAAGAAGAGTTCCGTCGCCGCAAAGCAACGCTCGACGAATAGACCCCGCCGCGGACGCCAAAGCCGTCCGACGCGACGCCCACCGACACTGGATAGGAAAGAACGCCATGGTCCCGGAAATTGGTCACTTCGCACTGGCCCTCGCGCTTGCGCTTGCGCTTGTTCAAAGCGTTCTGCCGATTGCAGGTGCGTCGCGTGGAAACGCCGTCTGGATGAAATCCGCCCAGGCGACGGCAATAGGACAAGTGCTGTTTGTGGCCATAGCCTTCGCAGCGCTGATGCAGGCCTTCATCGTCAGCGACTTCACCGTCAGGAACGTCGTCGAGAATTCCCATTCGCTCAAGCCGATGCTCTACAAGGTGGCCGGGACCTGGGGCAGCCATGAGGGTTCGCTGCTGCTCTGGATTCTGATCCTCGCGGTGTTCGGCGCGGGCGTCGCCTGGTTCGGATCGAACATCCCCGCCGAGACCAAGGCGCGCACCTTGTCGGTGCAGGCGTGGATCAGTGTCGGCTTCCTGTCCTTCCTGCTGCTGACGTCGAACCCCTTCGAGCGGGTGTTTCCGCCGCCGCTCGACGGCAATGACCTGAACCCGTTGCTTCAGGACATGGGTCTCGCCATGCACCCGCCGCTCTTGTATTTCGGGTATGTCGGCTTCTCCATCGTGTTTTCCTTCGCCGTTGCGGCTCTTCTGGAAGGGCGCGTCGATCCGGCCTGGGCCAGATGGGTCCGCCCGTGGACATTGGCCGCGTGGGTCAGCCTTACGGCAGGTATCGCTCTTGGATCGTGGTGGGCCTATTATGAACTGGGCTGGGGCGGCTGGTGGTTCTGGGACCCGGTCGAGAACGTGAGCTTCATGCCCTGGCTTCTGGGCACGGCGCTGCTGCATTCCGCCATCGTCACCGAAAAGCGCGACGCGTTCAAAAGCTGGACCATCCTACTTGCCATCCTGACTTTCTCGCTTTCGCTGCTCGGGACGTTCATCGTCCGGTCGGGCCTGCTTACATCCGTGCATGCCTTCGCCGTCGATCCAGAGCGCGGGCTTTACATTCTGGGTCTGCTGGCCGTGTCCATCGGTGGGTCGCTGGCGCTCTACGCCTGGCGGGCGCCCGAAATGGAGCCTGGCGGTCTGTTTCGCCCGATCAGCCGCGAAGCCGGGCTGCTGGTGAACAACCTCATTCTTGCCGCCGCTACCGGAACAGTCCTGTTCGGAACACTTTATCCGCTAATCCTGGAGGCTGTCACCGGGGACAAGATCTCGGTGGGTCCACCTTTCTTC
The DNA here is from genome assembly GCF_001258055.1 of Phaeobacter italicus. Taxonomy (GTDB): domain Bacteria; phylum Pseudomonadota; class Alphaproteobacteria; order Rhodobacterales; family Rhodobacteraceae; genus Phaeobacter; species Phaeobacter italicus. The sequence continues at coordinate 3,922 of NZ_CVRM01000009.1, forward strand.
AATGCCGCATTTATCCCGATGATGCTGGCTTTGGTGGTGTTCATGGGTCTCGGTCCATTCCTGTCGTGGAAACGGGCCGATATCGCTGGGTTGCTCGATCGCATTCGGTTCGTAGCCGTGCTGGCTGTCATCGCAACTTTGGCCGCGTGGTATCTTCTGAACGGTGGGCCGATCATGGCCTATCTTGCCATCCTCGGCGCTGCGTGGCTGCTTTTGGCGACTTTACGGGAATGGGCGCTACGCATCCGTCTGTTCGAGGTTTCCTTTGCTGAGAGCGCGAGACGGGCGCGCAACCTGCCACGGGCGTCTCACGGCATGACGCTTGCCCATGCCGGCGTTGCCATTTTGATGATGGGGATGATCGGCTCCAGCGCTTGGAAGAGTGAAGAGATCGTCTTTGCTGCTCCAGGGACCGAAGTTGCGATCGCCGGGTTCGACATCACCTTCGAAGGCGCCGCGCAGGTTCAAGGGCCGAACTACATTGCGGATCGCGGCACCCTTGTGGTCCGCAGGGATGACGAATTGGTCACGACACTGTTCCCGGAACGTCGATATTACCCGGTCGCGGAAAGCCAGACGACGGAATCGGCGATCCGGTCCACACTTGCGGGCGATCTCTACACGTCGATTGCAACGCCAGCCTCGGATCAAGTGAACAACGCCGGAGCATGGACCCTGCGGATCCTCTATGAACCGCTCGTCAACCTGATCTGGATTGGCTCGATCCTGCTGGTGATCGGCGGCTGTCTTTCCTTGTCGGATCGCCGCTTGAGGGTCGGGGCGCCGCGCCGCGCCAAACAGCCTGCCAGCGACGCTGTTCCTGCCGAGTAGGAGAGAAGATGAAACGTCTCATCGCCGGGCTGCCGTTTATTGCAGCAGTCATATTCGGGGGGTTTTTCCTCTGGGGGCTCAATCCCGACCGGGATCCGAACGAAATCCCCTCCGTCCTCATCTCGCAACCGGCCCCGGCGTTCGACCTCGATCCCGTGCCGGGGTTGGAGACACCCGGCCTGGCCCGAAGCGATCTTGTCGGCAACGAACGACCGGTCGTGGTCAATGTCTTTGCGTCCTGGTGCGTGCCCTGCCGCGCGGAACATGCCGTGTTGACAAGATTTGTCGAACGAGACGGCATGCGGTTGTTCGGAATAAACTACAAAGACAAACCTGAGGATGCCGTGAAGTGGCTCAATGACCTCGGCAATCCCTACGAGCGGATCGGGTCCGACCTGTCGGGCCGCACCGGGATCGAATGGGGACTCTCGGGCGTGCCGGAGACCTTCATCGTCGATGGCGATGGCACCGTTTTGTTTCGCTATGTCGGGCCAGTTGTGGGTCCGGACGCTGTTGAACGTTTCACTACAGCCCTGACGCAAGCAGGCGCGCTGCCAAACGGAGCAGGATCATGAGACAGCTGATTTTCGCATTGTGCATCGGGGCGCTTCCCTTTGCTGCCAACGCCGTCGAACCGGACGAAATGCTGACTGACCCGCTATTGGAACAACGTGCACGGGAGATCTCCAAGGATCTGCGATGCGTCGTCTGTCAGAATCAGGACATCGACAGCTCCAACGCGGGTGTGGCCCGGGACCTGCGCCTTCTTGTCCGCGAGCGACTGGTCGCAGGAGACACTGACACCCAGGTGGTCGAGTACATTCGGGCGCGGTACGGCGATTACGTGCTGCTCAAACCGCCTCTGGAGCCTGCGACCTACGCGCTTTGGTTTGCGCCGATCGCTTTCGTTCTGATCGGGGTTTTCGTTGGTGGCGGGGTACTGATGAGTCGGCGAAAGCAAGAGGCTTTTGAAGATTTGGGCGCGGAGGATGAGAACACCGTGTCCGAGATTCTCAGACAAAACGAAGCGGGGGATGCGTCATGATCTGGGGTATTTTCGGTCTTCTGACGCTGGTCGCGATCGGAATAGTCCTCTACCCGCTGCTGCTGTCCAAATCGAACACTCTCACCAGAGGAGATGCGGTACCGGCCATCCTCGCCGATCAGATGCAGGAAATCGAACGAGACATGGACCGCGGTTTGATTTCTGAACAAGAAGCTCAAGCAGCCAGACTCGAGATCAAGAAACGGATCCTCGCGACGACCCGCAATTTGGAAGCAAAAGCCGGATCGTCCCGTAGTGGTGGCAGAGGCACTCTTGTTGTCGCGGCGGTCCTCGCGCCGGTTATTGCCGCGGGCTACTATCTGACAATGGGATCGCCGGAGGTGCCTTCAATGGCCTTCGCTGCCCGTGCAGAGGAGCGCGCACAGACTGATGAAGTGACGGCGCTGGCAATACAACTTCGCGAAAGGCTTATATCCGATCCGACCGGCGGCCCCAGCGAAGGGTGGATGCTGTTGGGCCAGACCTATCAGCGCATGGGCAGAACAGTTGATGCTGTCGAAGCATTCGAAGTTGTCGCCAAACGGGAGGATGCCACCTCCGCGACATTCTCCATGCTGGCGGAGGCTGTCGCGGTTGCCAATGATGGCGTTGTTATTCCACGGGCGAAATTGGCCATTGATCGCGCTTTGGAACTTGACCCATCCAATCCTGCGGCAACCTATTTCGAGTCTCTCTACCATCTTCAAAAAGAAGAGACGCGTAAGGCCTACGATCTGCTCGTTTCCCGGCTGAACCAGGAAAAGACGTTCGTGCCCTGGATGGAAACATACGTTTTGCAGATCAACCGGATTGCAGCGGCAGCTGACCTCCCGGTCGTCAATCTACCCAGCGGGCCGACATCCCCACCCGGCCCGAGTGCGGCAGATGTCGCGGCGGCGTCGGAGATGAATGACGCGGACCGCGCGGAGTTCATCCGATCGATGGTCTCGCGGCTGGCCGAGCGTCTTGAGGATGAACCGGACGATCTGGATGGTTGGATGCGGCTGGCAAACGCCTATACGGTCCTTGAGGAGCCCGATCGCGCCGTTGAGGCCTACCGCAAGGCTGAAGCGCTGTTGGAGCAGCAGCCCGCCAGTGATCCTCGGCGTGCGGCGGTCCGTGCCGCGCTTGAGCGGCTCGGCGGCTGACTGCTGGTCGGTGTCCCGCCCGGGCAGGTCACTCCTGTCCGGCAACCTTTGCGGAAACATCCCGACCGCTGGCTTGCGCCAAGGCGTCCATCACGTCTTCGGTTGTTAGCAATTCGGACAGCACAATGCCGTTCGGTGCCGATGGTCCGTAGACGGCATTGAAGGGGATGCCGTATCTGCCGAAACTCTCAAGGTAGCGGGAAATGCGCGTGTCCGGGCGTGTCCAATCTGCCTGCATCGCCGTGACTCCAGGCGCTTCAAGCGCGCTCCGGACTGGCTCCCGGTCGATGACAAGTGTCTTGTTCGCTTTGCAAGTCAGGCACCAGTCAGCGGTCACATCGACAAAAACGACCTCTCCTGCGGACACGCGTTTCGCTATGTCCGAACGATCAAATGCGATCCAAGCCATTGCCAACTGCGGCGTCGAACGCGCAGGTGCTGATTGCTGCAAGAGAGGACCTGCGGCAATGGCCAGGACAAGGCTGGCTATGGCAATAGACCACCTGAACTGGGACTGCACATTCGGGAGAGATAGTATCAGAACGGCGAGACCGGACAACGCCGCGACCGCGATGACAGACACAAGCCCGGCGACACCGTCGAGCACCCAGAACAGCCACACGGCGGTTGCAAGCAACAAGACCCCCATGACGCTTTTGATGATCAGCATCCATCGACCAGGCTTAGGCATGAATGCGACCAGACGCGGGAACGCGGCGATGACGAGATAGGGCAGGGCGAGGCCGAACCCGAGGCTCGAAAAGACTATGAGGATGTCCAAGCCACGCCCGGCCAAAGCAAAGGCCACAGCGGTGCCGAGGAACGGTGCCGAACAAGGCGTCGCCATGACGGCACCGAACATGCCAGTGAAAAAGTCGGCGGAATACCCGTTGCGTCCACCGGCCCCTGCAAGCCGCGTTTGAATGCCGTGTGGAAGGGCGAACTCGAACGCTCCGAACAGATTTGCCGAAAAGACGAGCAGGACAGCGATCATCACCGCAAGAAACAGCGGGCTTTGAAACTGCAGACCCCACCCGACGCTGAGGCCTGCCGTCTGGAGCGCCCAGAGGACGAGCGCCAGACCCCACATGAACGTCATGATGCCGGCGCTGGCAGCGACGAAACCGAACCGGACACGGGTTGTGTCGTGATCGGTGTGTTTGAGCACAGACGACACCTTGATGGACAGCACCGGCAGCACGCAGGGCATCACATTCAGGATCAATCCGCCCAGCAGCGCGATCGCGGCAATCCAGATCAGTTCCATCATGTCCGGTGTCGTGGCGGCCAGCTCAAAGGGTGGTGCTATTCCTTGCGCCACGCGATCCGCGATGATCGTGAAGGCCCGGTTCTCGCCGTCGGTGACGGTAATCGACGGAGCCACTGTCACATCCGTATTCGACGAGAGGATCGGCAAGCGCGCCCAAAGCAAACGATCCTCTTCTCCCAAACGGATATCGGGTTTGCCAAGCGCAACACCCATACCCAGTTCGGGAAACACATCCGGCGACTGGAGTGGTTCATCGACGCGAAGGCTGACGATCAACTCCGTGAGGTCTTCGTCGATGAAGGCATTTGCCTCGCTGACGCCGCTCGTCTTGGCCCCTTCGGGGACGCGCTCGGAAAACGTACCGATCAGCCCAGCCGAAGTGCTGTCGATGACGTTGCCCCGTCCGAGGCGAAGTGACAGGTCAAACTCTTCCGGGACACAGACATTGGAGCACACCAGCAGTTTGACCTGCGCGGAAAGAGTCACAGGTGCGCCGGGATCTTCGAGCGTTATGCGCAGCGGAAAGACGACTTCACCCGCATAACCAAAATTTTCGATGCCGAAGGCGGTGAAGCGCGTCGGGGCGGGCCACATGAATTCGACATCTGCGACGTTTTCGGAACCGCTCCATTCGACCGAAGGCGGTATTCCCCCCTCGCCCGCCGACCGCCAATAGGTCTTCCAGTTTTCGTTCAGTTGAAGGTGAAGCCCGGCTGACAGAGTCTGTGTGTTCTCGGGAACGCCGTCCTGTACACTAATGAGATGCGCGGTGAGTGGCGCGCTCTGGTATTCAGCAGAGGTTGCTGCCGCGACACTTCCAGAGACAAGGGCCAGGAGCACGAAGGGAATAAGCAAAACCCGTCGCAGGATCAAAAGGCAATCGATCAAGATACCTGCTTCCTTCCCTTATTTTTACCGCAGATTTCGCCAAGACGGCGGAGGTCGCCTCAACGGAAACCTACGGCAAAACCCTGACGACCATCCGCGCAGTCAACTCGCGCGACGCCAGTCGCAGAAGTTGAAAGATACCGACACCCATCCGGCAGAAGGTCTGACGCTTGCTTCGTGGACACGATAGCGCCGCGATCCGGGCAGTCTTCTAGACTTCCTGCACATCCCCCAAGCAAGAAACCCGACAACAGCAACGCGCCTACGCGTACCTTCCCGCGTACATCACGGCCTGTCGCGGACCACGACTGGAATCGCGGAGGTCATGGGCTCGGTCGTTTCCTCGATAGTATCCTTTGCCTTGTCGGAATGGCACGATTTCCCCATGAATTTGTGCATCGCAAGATGCGCCCCCACGCACAGCAGGAGCGGGGCGAAAGCCGCTGCATTGCCCCACATGCCCGCCAATGTGCCGCCGGCAAGAAAAAATCCCGCAACGGGCAGCAGCATGACGGCGCAACACGCCATCATTCCGTAATGCATGAGCCTGTCCGTGATCGGCTTTTTTCTGTGGTTCTGGTGGTCCATGACACCCTCTTTGTCTCGTTTCCCGCGTCATTTGCGGCCCTCCAGCAGGGTAAGGTCAAGGATACAAATGGATACACTTCTCGCGGCCTTGTCAGGTTGCCAGATGCCGGGTCTCGCGTAAAAGACGTGTGACAAAACCGAGGCTGGGAGTGTGTCATGACGTCTTTGCCGAATAACAAGATTAACCGACGACGCCTATTTGGTTTGGCGGCGGTTGCTTTGGCTGCCCCAAGCGTGGTTCGGGCCGAAGTCATTCGCCGCAATATCTCTTCTTTCCGAGTTCACGAGTGGCAAGACCATTTCGATACGCTTGGAAAGGGTATCATTATCTCGGACACGGAAACACGGGCTCTGCAGCATTGGACAGCAGATGGGTCAATGCGGATCTATCCGACATCCGTTCCTCTGACCGATGAACTCACAAAACGCGGTTATACCGAAGTCGTGGAAAAGCGCAAAAACCCCAACTGGGCGCCGACGCCCTCCATGCGGGAACGCAATCCAGAATGGCCGGCACGTGTCGAGGGAGGCGATCCTGCCAACCCTCTGGGTACCCGCGCATTGTATCTGTCCTGGCAATACTACCGTATCCACGGAACACAGGACACGCGAAAAATCGGCCGTCGGTCATCAAATGGCTGCATCGGTTTGTTCAACGAACAGGTTGAAGAGCTTTACGAGCGGGTGCCCGTCGGCACTCAAGTCAAACTCATCTGACCCAAGAGACAAGGCGGAAGATACAGGCATGGACAAATTGACCGCGCTTATTGGAGCCGTAGTTATAGCTGGCGGGGGAGTTGCAACTTGGCAGTTCATTTCTGCGGAAGATTCTGCGGAAGATACAGCGATGGGTCATTCCATGACGCCTCCTGACACGAGTAGCATAGAAGCAGGCGACCCAATCGTTCAGGTCCAACTGCCGGCAGAATTCTCGGAGCAAGCCACGATTGGGAAAACCATATTCGAGGCTAAGTGTTCCGAGTGCCATGGAGCAAACGCAGCGGGACAAAACGGGATTGCCCCGCCTCTTGTGCACAAGATTTACGAGCCGAGCCACCATTCAGACATGGCCTTTGTTCTGGCCGCTCAAAATGGCGTGCGTGCGCATCACTGGAAATTCGGTAATATGCCCAAGATCGAGGGGCTGACCCAAGGAGACGTCAAGATGGTGGCTGCCTATGTCCGAGAACTACAGCGGGCCAACGGGATCAACTGATGCGTTGGTCGAAGACGAACAGATGGATCCTGTCGATCGTTTTTGGCCTGTTCCTTGTGGTTCTCGGTGTCCCTGAGGCACCAGCGTTCCATGATAGAGCGTCTTTGGCGCAAGAATCACACAGTCATGAAAATGTGGGGCCATCTACGAGCGAGACCTCTGGTCACTGTCATCCGGGACTCGACTGTTCTGTTCCGGCAGCGTTGTTGTTCCCAGAAACGGTGGTTTACGAGCCTCATTTTATGAACGCCGTCATGCAAGACGGCGCGACCCAACGAACCGAATTGCGCCCCGACAGCGATCCTCCACCCCCACGGAAGTGGGTCTGATTTCACACCCCTCTTAGAGCAGACCCATTAAAGGATCGAAGACATGAAAAAGACGACTATCGCAGCGGCAGTGTTGATTGCAGGAACCGCGGTCGCGGCATTTGCGCATAGCGGTGCCACGGGCATCGTAAAGGAACGCATGGATGCCATGGCCGCCATGGGAAAGGCAGTCAAAACCGTAGCCCCGATGATGCGGGGCGAAACGGCCTATGACGCAGAAATAGTGGGCGATGCAGCGCGCCTGTTCCAGCAGCACGCCGGTGAGAGCATGACAAAGCTGTTCCCAGAGGGCACAGGTGGCATGCCCTCGGAAGCCAAAGACGAAGTGTGGACCGATTGGGACCGCTTCGCAGCACTGGCAAATCAGCTGGAAGAATACTCTGAAGGCCTGAAACGCGCAGCCGACAATGGGCTAGGCGGCATGGGCGGCAATACCTCCACGGATGGCGCCTCGATGATGGGCGGCGGATCCATGATGGGAAGCGATACAACCATGATGGGCGGGAGCACGATGATGGGCAGCGGCGGCATGATGGATGCTGCCGCCATTGCCGAAATGCCCGCCGACGCGGCATTCGCGATGACGACACAGGTCTGTTCCGCATGCCATGAACGCTTCCGGGCGGAAGAAGACTAACCATGCGCCGGTTTTTGAAACTCGTCACCGGGGTCGCCGTGCTGGGCGCGGCCGGCCTCGGCGTGGTGATTGCATGGCCTGTCGGCAGTGCAGTGACTCCGATTGCAACAGAGGGCAATGTCGACCGGGGCGCATATTTGGCGCGCGCCAGTGGGTGCATTGCCTGTCATACCAATTTTGAAGCGGGCGGCGCACCACTTGCCGGAGGGGCGCCGCTCGAAACCCCGTTCGGAACGTTCTATCCGCCCAACCTGACGACCGACCCCGAACATGGCATGGGCGAATGGACGGCAGAACAGTTCGCAAAAGCCGTGCGGCAGGGGATCGGCCCCGATGGAACGCCCTACTATCCATCTTTCCCATATACGTTCTATGCGGATTTTTCTGACCAGGATATCGCTGACCTCTGGGCGGCGTTTCAAACCGTGCCGCCCGTGGACGAGCCTGCACCAGAAAATGATGTCAGCTTCCCATTCGACCAACGATGGGGGCTGAAGCTCTGGCGAGCGGCGTTCTTCTACGATCCGGATACCGAACCGATTGAAGGGCGAAGCGACGCATGGAATCGAGGACGGGAATTGGTGCGCGGTGCGGCACATTGCGGAGCCTGCCATACGCCGCGCAATCTTGCGGGAGGCCGCGATATCGGTGCTTCCTTTGCAGGCAACGCCCAGCTTCCCGGTGGCAGCAAGGCCCCCGCGATACGGCCAAAAGACCTGGTCAAAAATGACTGGACGGTTTCAAACCTCGCTTATGCGCTCCAGACCGGCATCACCCCTTCGGGCGATGCTTTCGGCGGCAGCATGGCGGAAGTGGTTCGCGAGGGAACTCGGTTTCTGACACCTGCCGATCGCGAAGCGATGGCGCTTTTCCTGCTGAACAAGGACACGGTCGAGGCGGAGAACCCCGCGTCGAACTAACACCACGCGGGGGCAACACGCCCCCGCTTTCTCGAGGATCGAAATGAGACAAACACGTCGGGATTTCTTGCGCCATGCAACACTGGCGGCCTGCGCGGCGGCCATCCCGCAGTCGGCTTTTGCCGCGACCCCGTTCGAGGACCTGATTGCCAAGGTTGCACGTCGACAGCTTCTTCCGGACACCTACCCGGAAACAGAGATCTGGGGCTATGACGGCCTCGTTCCGGCCCCGGAAATCAGGGTCACACAAGGCGATCGGGTGCGTCGCAGGTTTCGCAACGAGGTACCCGATCCCAGTTCGGTTCACTGGCACGGAATCCGGATCGACAACGCGATGGATGGCGTTTCAGGGCTGACCCAAGAGGCCGTAGCGCCGGGTGGAACCTTTGACTACGACTTCGTCGTACCGGACGCGGGCACCTATTGGTATCACGCGCATAATCGTTCATACGAGCAAGTCGCGCGTGGTCTGCGCGGTGCCTTGATCGTCGAAGAGGTCGATGGACCGGACATCGACCGCGAGGAAGTCATCGTTCTGGAGGACTGGTTGCTCGACCCTGAGAGCGGGCAGCTGTTCGACAATTTCGAACAGCCCATGATGATGAGCCACGGTGGACGTACCGGCAACTTTATCACGACCAACGGGCGCTATGACCTGACCTTGCCCGCGCAGCGCAACGAGCGCATTCGCTTGCGGATCATCAACGCAGCAAGCGCTCGAATTTTCCCGCTGAGGCTCTCTGGATTCAGTGGCTGGACGGTGGCCGTGGATGGAATGCCAACCGGCCAACCCCAGTCGGTTGACGGCGAGTTGATCCTCGGCCCGGCACAGCGCGTCGACTTAATTGTGGATGTGACCGAAGACGAAGGCGGCACCGCCCAATTGCTTCGCATCGGCGATGATGATCAACTGACCCCGTTGGTGAGTTTTCTGGTCAACGGCACAGCCAGTTCAGTACCAAGAGGCAAGCCACTGCCGTTGCCGCCGAACCCCGCGGCACACGCCCCGGACCTTGCCGATGCGCGAGATTTGCGACTGGTCATGTCCGGCGGGGCAATGGGGCGAATGCAGTCCGCATTGCTTGGCGGGGAACGTCTTGGATTCCGTCAGCTTGCCCAAGCGGGCAAATTCTGGGCCCTGAATGATGTCGCCGAAATGACCTACACGCCACTGGCCGATCTATCCCTGAACGAGCCGGTGCGCCTGAAGATCGAGAACCAGACCGTTTTCCCACATGCGATGCACCTGCACGGGATGCATTTCCGCGAGCTGCGCCCCGACGGCGCGTTCGGGCCGATGCGGGACACGATCCTGTTGGCCGGCAACGAGTCCCGGGAGATCGCCTTTACGGCAGACAATCCCGGCAAGTGGCTGTTCCATTGCCACATGCTCAGCCACGCCGCATCTGGCATGACAACCTGGATACGGGTCACATGAGATATCTCGTTTGGTCCCTTCCGATCACTGTCGCAGCAGCCGCCTTCACGTATTGGCTCTCGACCAGTGCATCCTCGGATGTCGGCAGCGCGTCCAGGGCGGAGAGCTACGACATCGAAGAAGGCGCGTTGCTCTACGCAGAAAACTGCGCGTCTTGTCATGGCGCGGATCTGGAAGGCCAGCCGGAATGGCGAACGCCGGGCGCGGATGGGCGCCTGCCAGCACCACCGCATGATGAGACGGGTCACACCTGGCATCATCCTGACAGCCTGCTCTTCGATTACACAAAACTGGGGGGTGCAACGCTTCTGGCGCGTCAGGGCGTCGAATTCGACAGTGGCATGCCCGGTTTCGCAGACGTGCTGACCGACCAGCGAATTCACAACATCCTGGCCTTCATCCGGTCCACCTGGCCAGATCGCATCCGCGAAGTCCAGGCCGCGCGGACAGAAGCCGACGAACAACGGGGAGAGAACTAAAATGCGTTTCAGACAAGCCTTCACGACGGTCGCGATAGCTGCCTTGCTTCCGCTACCGGCACTCGCCGACGAACTGTCAGAGTCCCGGGTCAAGGAACTTGTGCTGGAAGCAATCCGCGAGAACCCGGAGATTGTCATGGAGGCCGTCGCCATCCTTGAACAAAGGCAGGCGCAAGCGCAGGAGCTCAGTCAGGCCCAAGTTCTGAATGACCAGCGCGATCTGATCGAGAACGATCCGAATGCGCCGGTTCTCGGCAACGCGGAAGGGGACGTCACCGTTGTGGAATTTTTCGACTACAACTGTCCTTATTGTCGGCGGGTCAAACCCGAGGTGCGGGCTTTGATCGAAGACGATCCAAACATTCGCCTCGTCTATCGTGAATGGCCCATTCTCGGAGACGGATCGGTGTTCGCCGCGAAAGCGGCCTTGGCAGCGCGCAAGCAGGACAAATACGAAGAGTTTCACTGGGCGATGATGGGGCTGGAAGGCCGCGCGGAAGAGGCCTCCGTGCTGCGCGTTGCCGAGGAGATCGGCCTGGATATCGCACAGTTGCGCAAGGACATGGAGGCCCCCGAGGTCGAAGAGCACATTGCGACATCCATGCAACTGACCCAAGCTCTGGGCTTTAACGGCACGCCGTCTTTCGTGATCGGTGACGCGCTGGTCCCGGGCTTCGTCGAAAAGGCGCAGCTTGTCGACTTGGTCGAGGAAGCCCGCAAAGTCGAAGACTGAAATTCTGTGCCCGGACCGCCCTTGGGTGGTCCAGGCACTGCATCAAGCGGCCGCAGGTTCCACGTTGTAGCCCGCATCCCGAATGATCGCTAGGACTTGATCGGCTGGTAACACGCTGGCGACACGCACATGTCGGGCAGAAAGGTCACATTCTACGCCTGCATTCGGATCTGCGCTCTTCACCGCGCTTTCGATTGCTGCGGTGCAATGTCCACAGCTCATGTCCGGAACGCTGAACTTCATCGGAACCACTCCTTGATCTGATTTCTGTCGGTGACATGGGGCTTCCCCCCGCTGGAAGGTCAAGTGAAGAAATTTATTTGGCGCCCTCCCATTGACCCTCCAGTAACTGGAAGCCTCATATTCCACTTCGAATGGAAAAACAGGTGACACATATGCCCGAACCCAAACAGATCAGCCTGCCGATCGAAGGCATGTCATGTGCGTCCTGCGTTGGCAGGGTCGACCGCGCATTGAATGCAATCGACGGCGTAGAGGATGTGTCGGTGAATCTTGCATCCGAAACCGCGCGTATGAGCGTGGACGCGCTCAAGCGCGTTCCGGAAATCATCGAAACCCTTCGCGAGCTGGGCTACCCCGCGCGGACGGCCAAGGCCGAACTCACGATTGCAGCCATGTCCTGTGCCTCTTGCGTCGGGCGGGTCGACAAGGCGCTTTCCGCGGTGCCTGGAGTGGTCGAGGTGAACGTCAACCTCGCCTCCGAGACGGCGACGGTGGTTTACGTCGAAGGTCTTGTCACGACATCCGATCTGGTAAATGCAAGCGGCGCGGCAGGGTATCCAGCAACCGTGGCAACGGCCCAAGCCGGTGACGACAGGGTTGCGCGCAAGGAGGAAGAGGCTCAGGCGCTTGCCAAACGGGTCACCTTTGCAGCCATCCTCGCCTTGCCGGTCTTTTTGATCGAGATGGGTGGCCACGTCATTCCGGCCGTTCATATGCTTATCGAGACCACGATTGGTCAGCAGACGAGTTGGCTTCTTCAATTCGTTCTCACGACAATCGTTCTCTTCGGCCCGGGCCGGACGTTTTACACCAAGGGTTTCCCGGCCTTGTTCCGGGGTGCCCCCGACATGAACAGCCTCGTCGCGGTCGGCACCGGGGCGGCTTACCTTTATTCCGTGGTTGCGACATTCGTACCGTCGGTCCTGCCTGACACGCTGCGCACCGTCTATTTCGAGGCGGCAGCGGTCATCGTCGTTCTGATCCTTCTGGGGCGGTTTCTTGAAGCGCGCGCCAAGGGGAGAACGGGCGCGGCCATCCAGAAGCTATTAGGGCTTCAGGCGCGGACTGCACGCGTGATGCGGGACGGAGAAAGCGTCGAGATCGAGATCGATGCGCTGGTTCAGGGTGACATCGTCATCGTGCGCCCTGGTGAACGCATCGCGGTCGATGGCGAGGTCATCGAGGGGACCAGCCGCGTCGACGAAAGCATGCTGACAGGCGAGCCGATCCCCGCTGAAAAAGGTGCCGGAGATACGGTGACCGGCGGGACGGTCAACGGCGCCGGAAGCCTGCAGTTCCTCGCCACGCGGGTCGGCGCCGACACGACCCTGGCGCAGATTATTCGCATGGTCGAAGAGGCCCAGGGCGCCAAACTGCCGATCCAGGGATTGGTCGACCGGATCACCTTGTGGTTCGTGCCTGCCGTGATGGCGATCGCGGCGGCGACCGTGCTGGTCTGGCTGTTTTTCGGGCCTGATCCGGCCCTGACGATGGCGCTGGTCGCCGGTGTGTCGGTGCTCATCATCGCGTGCCCCTGCGCGATGGGGCTTGCGACGCCGACCTCGATCATGGTCGGGACGGGACGTGCTGCGGAAATGGGTGTCCTGTTCCGTAAAGGTGACGCCTTGCAGCAACTTGATTCCGTTGATGTGGTCGCCCTCGACAAAACAGGCACGGTGACCGAGGGGCGACCCGCACTGACTGACCTTGTGCTGGCGGAAGGGTTCGATCGCCCAACAACGCTCTCGAAGATCGCTGCCGTGGAGTCGCTCTCCGAGCATCCTGTCGCGGACGCCATCGTGCGGGCCGCGCGGGCCGAGGGCGCACCTCTTGTGGCGGCCGAAGGCTTTCAATCGGTCACAGGTTACGGCGTGCGCGCCGTGGTCGAAGACGTGGAGGTGTTGGTTGGGGCCGACCGCTACATGGCACGCGAAGGCATTGACGTCTCGGCATTGGCTCCAGAGGAAACGAAGATCGCAAGCAAGGGTCGCACGGCGCTTTACGCTGCCATAGATGGGCGTGTCGCCGCCGTGATCGGCGTGGCCGATCCGGTCAAACCGGCAAGCCGCGCAGCCATCGCAGCGCTGCACGAAAAGGGTCTTGCGGTTGCGATGATCACCGGCGACAAACGCGAAACCGCCGAAGCCATCGCCCGCGAAACCGGTATCGACCACGTCATCGCCGGCGTCCTGCCGGACGGCAAGGTTGCGGCGCTCGACAGTTTGCGCCAAGGGAACAAGCGCATCGCCTTTGTCGGCGACGGGATCAACGACGCCCCGGCGCTGGCGCATGCCGATGTGGGCATCGCCATTGGAACCGGCACCGATGTGGCCATCGAATCTGCGGATGTCGTCCTGATGTCGGGCGATTTGCGCGGCGTGGTGAACGCCTTCGAAGTATCGCGGCGGACCATGCGCAACATCCGGCAGAACCTGTTCTGGGCCTTTGCCTACAACGTGGCACTTATTCCGGTCGCTGCCGGGGTGCTTTATCCCGCCTTTGGGTTGCTCCTGTCACCAATCCTTGCGGCGGGTGCGATGGCGTTGTCCTCGGTGTTTGTCCTGACCAATGCCCTGCGGCTGCGGCGCATCGCGCCTGCGATGGACGAGCAGCGCGCAATCCCGGCAGAGCTGGCAGCCGCCACTCCTGCTCCAGCAGAATAACGGAGGTCCGACATGAACATCGGAGACGTTGCCCGACAATCGGGTGTGCCCGCCAAGACGATCCGCTACTACGAGGACATCGGTCTGATCCGCCCGAACCGTAGCGAGAACGGCTATCGCGCGTTCACCGAGAACCATGTTCACAAGCTGGCGTTTCTGGGTCGCGCACGGGCCTTGGGGTTCACCATCGAAGATTGCAGGACGCTCCTGTCGCTCTACGAGGATGAAAACCGCGAAAGCATGCAAGTGAAGGCGGTTGCGGAAGACCATCTGCGCCAGATCGAGGAAAAGATCGCGAAACTGCAATCCATGCGCGCGACGCTCGCCGAACTGGTGGAAAAATGTGCCGGGGATCACCGGCCCGACTGCCCCATCATCGAGGATCTGTCGCCGGAGCGGTTGGCCAAGTGACAGGCAAGAAGGGGCTGTACCTCAGAACCAGATCGCGCGGACCGGCATCCAGATACCCATGAAGATCATCATCAGGTTTTCCGTCAGCGAAATGAACCCCAGCGGGACGGAACTGTCACCGCCGACGCAGGCGCATTTCAGCTCTCTCTTGTCGATATAAACAGCCTTGAACACGCTGACAGCGCCTACCGTGCCGATAAACAGGGCGACAGGCGCCGAGAGCCACAGCAGCGCGCCGGCAGTCATCAGGACACCTGCCAACGCTTCGCCGAACGGGTAGACCTTGCCGTATCGCACCCATTTGCGCGCCAGCAGATCGTAGTTGAGGAACATCGTCGAAAACCCTTCGACATCCTGCAATTTCTGGATCGCGAGAATGGTCATGGACAGCGAAATGAACCATTCGAACCCCCGCAAGGTAAGGACCGACCCGTACTGGTGCCAAGACAGGCCCAATGCCAACAGCGCGGCAACGGAAAAGATCGCGATGACCGGCTGGTAGGTCGTGTCGCTTTGCTCTTCCTCGGGTGGGTCAATGTCGAAAAACACCCTGAGATCATCGTAACCGCCGATCCGTTCGTCCCCGATGAAAGTCTGCGGCGTCGTCTCGACCCCGTGCTTCTCCATGAAAGCATCGGTGTCTTCACGGGTGTCAAGCGGATGGTCTTCCACCTCGAAGCCTTGCCGCTCCAGCAGGTCTTTCGATTTCAGACCGTAGGGGCAGACATGGCCCGGCATGACCATGCGATAAAGCTGCGCGGATTTACTGTCTGTGTCGCGGGGCATGTCCTTTCCTCCTTATCCGCTGCACGTAAGTTGACCACGGAACCCGGCTTCGTAGTCGGTTCCCGCGCTGACGATCAGATCGGTCAGGTCACCGTTCGTCTCTGCGATCTCGGCCGACAGCGGGCCTTCAGAAAATGCATTTTCGCCCTGCGCATTCAGGCGCACCAGATCACCGCTGATCTTCATTGCGGCGGCAGACCCTTCGCCGGTTTCACCAGTCACCAGTACAGCCGGACTGTCCGAGGTGTAAGCAAAGCGGCAATTTCCGCCATTCGGGAACACCGCAGCGATTTCGTCTTCCGTCAGAAACTCAGGATCGACCTTCGACACGACCTCCGTTTGAAGCGCCTGTTGCGCATCCACAACCTGCGCCGGCGTTTCGCTTCGCGTGGCCGATGCTTCGCCGTTTGCTCCAATGTCAGCAATAAGGTAGCGCATTTCGGCGATTTCCTTGTCCTGCGCATAGATAATGTCGTCTGCGAGCCCCCGGACGCGCGGGTCGGTGATCTCGGCACGAGTCGACGTCATGATGGCGATCGAGTGGTGCGGGATCATGGCGCGCATGTAGGACCTGTCCTGCACCGTGAATTGCCCGCGAACCAGCCAGAGGCTCGCCGCGAAAAGGACTATTGCGCCAACGAAAATCGCGATGTTGGCTTTGGTGTTCTGATACATGGACAACATGTACGCCAACATGATCACGGCCATGGTCGCCCCCATCAGGATGGCCATGTAAAGGCGTGTCTCCGAAAAGAAGATATGGCCCCAAAGATAGGTGTTCAGGTACATCAGAACGAACATGACCACGGTCGATGTTCCGATCATCATAAAGAATCGTGAGTAGTGCATTTCCAGTCACCTCCTTGCAGTTCTCTGTAAAACAACAACATTCCAGCGCTGGAGAGTTCCAAAAGCACGAATTTTCGTAGTTTCAAGGCAACAAAGGCGCGTCGTTTGCCCCGGTTCACGGCTTCTTTTCTTTGCCCCTGACGCGCACTGAATTTTCATGGGTCCGAGGAGATCGCGCCATGCAGAATTTCACGAGACGAGAATTGATTTGTGCCGGAGCGATGGGTTGCTTTCTGCCCACAACTGCCTGGGCCCACAAAGTCAAATTGCCCGAACGGTTCGAACCACAATTGGTAAACACCCGTCGTGGTGACTGGGTTAAAGGCGATGTCCACGTCGTTCCCGACGATTTTTTCCTTTATTTCATGCTCGAGGACGGGATGGCGATCCGCTACGGGGTCGGGGTAGGGCGCAAAGGTTTGTACGAACCCGGAGAGTTCACGGTAGCGCGCAAGGCCAAATGGCCATGGTGGCGGCCAACGAACGCCATGATCCGGCGCGAGCCACGCAAATACGCAAAGTACAAGGATGGACTGAAAGGCGGGCCAAACAACCCGCTCGGGGCCCGCGCGCTCTATCTCTACGATGCCGAGGGACGCGATACCTATCTTCGCATTCATGGAACGAACGCCCCGGAGACAATTGGGTCTGCCGTGTCGAATGGATGCGCGCGGTTGACGAATGAACATGTGAAGAATCTGTACGAACGCGTTGAAATCGGCGCCCGCGTCTTCCTGTATCCCAAAGTGACAACGGCGTGAGGAGTGTTCTGTCGCCTTGAAGTTCCTCTTCCGGAAATGGCACAAGTGCGGCAGTTGGCGAAAGCCAGTCTATCATTCATGAGGTGACGGAATTGTCTTTGAGCCGGAGGTCTTTCCTTGGCGGGATGACCGTTGCGCTGGCTGGTACCCGCTTGCCAGCAGCGACACACGAGTTGATCCTCGCGCCCCAATCGATCAAGGCGCACCTTGCTGGGTACGACGTGTCGATGTTGGGCTTCAACGGTGGTCTGCCGGGCCCAGAAGTCAGAATGCGACAAGGACAAACCGCCCGCATTACCCTCGATAACCGATTGGAGGAGGGCGCTCTCGTTCACTGGCATGGGTTGCGGGTTCCAAATCGGATGGATGGTGTCAACGTCCTCACTCAGGATGTGGTCATTCCGGGCGACTCGTATCGTTATCAATTCGGCGTCCCGGATGCCGGCACGTATTGGTATCACTCGCATTACCTGTCTTACGATCAGGTCAGCCGCGGTCTTTTCGGCGCCTTCATCGTCGAGGAGCAAAATGCGCCGGCTGTCGACCATGACATCGTTGTTCAGTTCTTCGATGTCTTGCTGGATCAGTCCGGGCAGTACGACGAAGCGTTCAACCCGGCCCATTTCGCAACCGAGGGCCGTATCGGCAATACGGTCACGGCACTTGTTTTCAATGGAACCGGCAAGACTGTGAAACGAGGCGACCGTCTGCGACTGCGTCTCATAAATCCCTCTATCGACAGGGTGTACCGTGTCGGCCTGGATGGTTTGATAGGCAAGATCGTTGCACTGGATGGCATGCCTCTGGCGCATCCTCGGACGCTCGAACCGATCCTTCTCGCTCCGGGGCAAAGATGCGATGTGATTGGTGATGCGACCGGGCCTATTAGATTCGACGACAGCTTTGGAGAACAGACGTTGAGCCTTGGCGAAATCGCTGTTTCCGGTTCCCGTGAGCCCGCGAAAGCGCCCATCACCGCATTGCCCGCCAACCGAATGCCCGCCCCGAAAGACCCCGGCCAAACCGCGGAGCTGGTGCTCCAGGGAGGTGCGGGAAGCGCGTCCCACAACGGCACAGGGACATGGGCGCTCAATGACGTATCCGGCCTGCCTCGAAGGCCTTTCCTATCCGCCGCGCAGGGGACGACCGCGCGCATTTCGATCCGCAACGAAACCGGGTTCCCACACGTCATGCACCTGCATGGCCACCATTTCTGGGAACTCGATGCGGCGGGTGAAGCCGGTCCATACCGGGACTCGACCTATCTGGATACCGGCGAGACGCGGGATATTCTCGTCGTCCTGGACAATCCGGGATCGTGGATGCTGCATTGCCACATGTTGAGCCACCAGGCCGACGGTATGGCAACGTGGATCAGAGTCGGCTGAGGGTCGCGACGGATACATACCGTTACAAATCTCTGAATGATAACAGCCCTTCTGCCGTTTACGTAACCTGACAAGCGAGAAACAGGTCCATCGATTGCCAACGGGAGCGTTCATTGACCCTGACACCAAAATCTCTCGGCATGACTGCGGCGGCAGGATCAGCCGCCTTGCTGTTAGGGGCCTTCGTTTTCCAGGCTCTTGGCTACGCGCCTTGCGCAATGTGCATCTGGCAACGCTACCCACACGCAATCGCCATTGGAATGGGCGCTCTGTTGCTCTTTGCTCTGCCGATTTTGCCAATCCTGATAATCGGTGCCCTGTCGGAACTCAGCACATCCGCGTTGGGAGTGTTTCATACCGGTGTCGAGCGCGGCTGGTGGGAGGGACCGACTTCTTGCACGGGATCCGGCCTCGATGTTTCCCAAATGTCGGTATCGGAATTGCTGCCCTCTGCCAGTTCAAATGCGTCCAATCTTGTTCTGTGCAGTGAGGTTGTCTGGGAATTTCTGACGTTGTCCATGGCGAGTTGGAACGCGATCCTAAGCGGTGTCCTTGCTTGCCTCTGGTTGGTCGCGATCGCAAGACATCAAAAGGTTCGGTGGCATGGGGTCGCGGACGTTTCTTGAATCGTCCCGCATTCATCGAAAACAAACAAAGGGCTTCGCTTCATGGTTACAAGACGACACTTCCTTGCACTTTCCGGCTCGCTGTTTTCAGCTTCTCTGAGTTCGCCAGCATTCGCTAAGACCTGGCCGTCAACAGCCGAAAAAGCAGCTTGGGATGCGCAGATCACGCCCGCCAACTATGACCCGGCAACAACCAACCCATGGGGGCTGCATCCCAGGCTGCTGCCGCAACGCGTTTTGGCGAATGACGGTTTGCGCCCGGGTGACATTCACGTCGATGCGATCGCGCGCTATCTGTACCATATCGAGGAAGGTGGCACCGCGATGCGATACGGGGTGGCGATTGCCAAGGGCGATCTCTATGAACCCGGCACCTATACGATCCGCCGAAAGGTCGAATGGCCGCACTGGACGCCAACGCAGTCAATGATCGAACGCGATCCGGAGGCTTACGAGCGGTTTGCCGACGGTATGGAGCCCGGCCCCAACAATGCCTTGGGCAGCAGGGCTTTGTATCTATTCGTCGGAGATCGGGATACGTACCTTCGAATTCACGGAACGCCGAGCCCTCGCAGCATTGGCGGCCGGGCCAGTTCGGGATGCGTGCGCATGGTGATGGCCCACATCAATGATCTCTATCCGAATGTCGCTGTCGGATCGACGGCGTTCCTTTACTCGGCCGAAGACAGCGTTACCGCTCGAAGCTAACCTATTGCATCTTTGGCTCACACGCCGAGGACTGCGTCGTGCAGGGACATCTTCCAATGAATTGTTGGACGAACACTCACGGCTGTGTCGCAAGTGAACTTTCGAACTGTGCGATCGCTACGGATTTGTCGTCCTCATCGTTCTCGAACAGCTTTGTGGTTCGCACGCCCGGCAACTTGCCAAAATCCGCCATCAGGCGCTTTGGAAAAAATGTGCGTCCGATGGATTCAAATCCTGGTAATTGTCTGAGTACCGCGGAGGTACTGGCACTACAAAAACCGGAAGCGGCTGGGCCGCTGGCAATTGCAAGGCGCAAAGCCTGCTCCGCGACTTCGGGAGACACATCGATCTCTTGTATGACGACATGGTAGGTCTCGCGAGCATGAGCCCGCGCATAAAAATCGGCCACTTGTGGAGTAATGCCATAAAGCACATCTCCCCGTTCCGGTACAGCGCTCAGCCGGACCGTTCCTGCCGGATCGAAGATAACACGCTGCGACCCATTAATCATGACGCTGCTATGCGCACCCGCCCCGGACCTGTTGTTGATCATGGTGTACAACGTCAGCGCGGCCGGTCCATCGTGACGGTAGGATGCGCTACTGATGACTTCGGCTGAAGCATCCGGGCGCATGTCGTTTCCTGCGCCGCACCCCGCCAAAATTACCAAGGTTAGAACTGAGAAAATGCGGTTCAAAAAGAGCACCCTGCAGCCTCCTGCCATGGGTTGAATAATTGAATTTTCGGGATATTCAGGTCCTCTACCACTCTCGACACCAACTCTTCCGGATTTCACGTCCACCGAAACACGGGTTCGGTGTCGGTTGGTACGCGACTCCTCGACAGGTTTTTCTCTGGATATCGCAAGTCTCAGATTAAGAGGAGCGTTCGCCCCGAATTGATTTGTCGCAATTTGTAACAGACCCCGCCTTTGTGACCTCGCGATACAAAACACCGGCTCGCGTGGCATTCCGCATCTGCAGGTGCATCCCATATGGTGGCTATCGTAACACTGACACGAGGTGATCGACATGAAACGCAATACTCTACTCGCTGCAATGACTCTGGCTGCAACCGCCTTTGGTGGCGTCGCCTTGGCGGATGCCAACCATGGGCACAGTGGTCAACCTGGTGCCCAAAGTGGGGCAGGCATGATGCAGAACGGTGGTCCGGGCATGATGGGGAACATGGGCGGAATGATGGACATGATGCAGCGCATGCACGGAAACATGATGGGCGCAGGCATGGGCAGTGGTATGATGGGCGCAGGCATGGCTGGCGGCATGATGCAAATGTTCGACACCGATGGAGACGGCACAACGACGCCGGAAGAAATGCGCACGCAGCTGCAGGCCAAGCTTTCCGAGTTTGACAGCGACGGGGATGGAAACCTCTCGATTACCGAGTTTGAAGCTCTCCACAGCGCGATGATCCGCGAAATGATGGTGGATCGTTTTCAACACCTCGATGCCGATGGCGACGGCGCGGTGACGCCGGAAGAGATGGCCGCTCCGGCCGATAGGATGGAGCGGATGCAGATGATGCGGTCGAACATGGCAGATGCGCCTGCGCGGCCGGGCAACGGTCAGGGCATGGGCAACGGCTCCATGATGCAGGACAACTGAGCCAACGGGTGCCGGTTTTTTCCGGCACCCGTCCTCAAAACGCCAAAACCGTTCTCGGCCGGGACATTGAACCGAACCGCGACCTGAACCGTTTAGCCTCGTTATGCCAAAAAATAGAGACACGGAAAGGAAAATTCCCATGGCCTATACCTATGATCGCGTCCTGAAAGACACCAATATCGATGACGCAGAGATGCGTGTTCGGGATGCTTTGGCAGACAAGGGCTTCGGCGTTCTGACTGAGATTGACGTCAAAGCGACGATGAAAAAGAAACTTGATGCGGACATGCCGCCTTACCGCATTCTCGGGGCCTGTAATCCGGGCATGGCGCACAAAGCCATCGAGATCGAGCCTCGCATCGGTGCGATGCTTCCCTGCAATGTCATCCTGCGGCAAGTGGACGGCGACACCGAGGTCAGCGCGGTCGATCCTGTCGCTTCGATGCAGGCGGTGCAGAACCAAGACCTGGACGCGGTCGCCGGCGAAGTCCGCGATCTACTCCGGGACGCCCTCGACGCCGCGTGATGGCGGGATGGGCGTTGGATGCCCTGTCGCAGATCGAGCGCCTTTAGCGGTGCTCGATCAATGCCATCTAATCCCCACGTAAATTCCTGATGAGGAACTCACCCAGTGCTGCCAGCGGGATTGCCATTTCCGGATATTGGAACCGACCTCATCTCCTTCGACATCGGGGGGGTCACATTCGCACTCCGCTGGTACGCGCTAGCCTATATCTTCGGTATCCTGATTGGCTGGCGCATTTGTTTGAGTGCGATAAGCCGTCCCGCGCTCTGGACATCAGTTGGACCGCCGCTTGACCGGACGCAGATCGAAGATCTTCTGACGTGGATCATCATCGGCGTGATTGCTGGTGGTCGCCTAGGCTTTGTACTGTTCTACCAGCCCGCATATTATCTCGCAAATCCCTTGGAAATTCTGATGGTCTGGCAAGGCGGCATGTCCTTCCACGGGGGGTTCGCGGGCGTTGTCATCGCTGCCTTGCTGTTCTGCCTTCGACAGAACGCGTCTTTGCTCAGCACTGGCGACTTGCTGGCTTTGGCGGCACCGCCAGGCTTGTTTCTTGGGAGGCTGGCGAACTTCACCAACAATGAGTTGTGGGGGCGGCCGACGGACGTTCCCTGGGCGGTGATCTTTCCCGGCGAAGTCGCGCAGGCCTGCCCAGGGATTAGTGGCCTCTGCGCCCGACACCCGTCCCAGCTGTACGAGGCGCTATTGGAGGGGCTCATTCTTGGAATGCTGCTCATTTATCTCGCTTGGGGCCGGGGCTGGCTGAAAATGCCCGGTGCCTTGGCTGGCGTGTTTCTGACCGGCTATGGTCTTGCCCGAAGTTTCGTCGAGATGTTCCGGCAACCGGACCAACAATTTGTAACGGCGGACAACCCGATCGGCCATGCGCTTCATTTTGGTGAGTGGGGTTTGACCATGGGCCAGTTGCTCTCCATGCCAATGGCGCTGGTCGGGCTGGCGTTGATCGTGTTCGCCCGGCGGGAACGGGGCCGGACAGCGCCACCCCGCAGAGCCGCAATGTAATCGCCGTACTGATCTCTCTTGACCCTCCCGCGGATGGAAGCCCTAGGCAAGAGAAGCATTCTCGGAAAGGACCGCAAAATGAGCACTCCCGACAGTTCTGAAACCACAGCAGCTTCTTCGGTATTCGTTTGCCCCATGCACCCTGAGGTGCGGCAGGACGAGCCCGGCAATTGTCCGAAATGCGGGATGCACCTCGTGCCGGAATCGGAGCTCGAGGTCCATTCAGCACATGATCATCACGAACACCACGCGGGTGCCACGCCGGCCGATGGCCGATATGATCTGGTTCCTACAGGACATGATGGTCCCATTTTCACCTGCCCGATGCACCCTCAGGTGCGGCAGCCTGATCCGGGCGCGTGTCCGATCTGTGGTATGGGATTGGAACTGGAATCCGGTGTGCCGGGCGATGAAGGTCCAAATCCCGAACTGGTGGATTTCACACGGCGGTTCTGGGTCGGCACAGTCCTGACGATCCCGCTCCTTGTCCTCACGATGGGGCCATTCGTCGGTTTCCCCGCAGTCCGGACTTTTTTTGGCGAAAGCACCACACAATGGATCGAATTGATCCTGGCAACGCCAGTGGTCTTGTGGTGCGGCTGGCCGTTTCTGGAACGCGGATGGATTTCGTTCCGCACATTGAACCTCAACATGTTCTCCCTGATCGGCATGGGCGTTCTTGCCGCCTGGCTCTTCAGCGTCGTTGCCGTTCTCGCACCGGACATATTCCCTGATGGGTTCCGAGACTCCGAAGGCCATGTCGGCGTCTATTTCGAGGCGGCGGCGGTGATCGTGACGCTGGTGCTGCTCGGCCAGGTGATGGAACTACGCGCCCGCGAGGGGACCGGCAAGGCGATCCGCGCGCTTCTCGACATGGCGGCAAAGACCGCGCGGGTCATCCGGGACGACGGATCCGAGGAGGAAATCCCGCTGGAGGACGTGCAAGTCGGGGACCGGCTGCGCGTGCGGCCCGGTGACAAGGTGCCGGTCGATGGCGTGGTTCTGGACGGCCGGTCCTCGGTCGACGAAAGCATGATCTCCGGTGAACCCGTGCCGGTCGAGAAGACCGAGGGCGACCCGCTGACCGGCGCGACGATCAATGGCACCGGCAGTCTGGTGATGGAGGCGACGCGTGTCGGGTCCGACACGATGCTGGCTCAAATTGTCGAGATGGTGTCGAACGCGCAGCGCTCGCGCGCCCCGATCCAGAAATACGCCGACAAGGTGGCGGGATATTTCGTTCCGGCCGTCATCGGTATCGCGGTCCTGTCCTTCATCGCCTGGGCGATCTGGGGGCCCGCGCCTGCGCTTTCCTACGCATTGATTTCGGCGGTGGCGGTTCTGATCATCGCCTGTCCTTGTGCGCTTGGCCTGGCGACACCGATGTCGATCATGACAGCGACAGGACGGGGCGCTCAGGCAGGGGTGCTGATCAAGAACGCCGAGGCGCTGGAGCGGTTCGAGAAAGTCGATACCCTGATCGTCGACAAGACCGGCACGTTGACCGAAGGCAAGCCGCGGCTTGTCGACGTACTCCCGCAACCCGGCCACGACGAAGCCGAGGTCTTGCGTCTCGCCGCATCGCTTGAGCGCGGATCGGAGCACCCCTTGGCCGAAGCGATCGTCAGGGGTGCGGAGGAGCGAGATGTCAAAATGGACGAGGCACGGGACTTCGAGGCGGTCACTGGCAAGGGCGTCAAGGGGGTCGTTGACGGCAAAGCGGTCGCGCTCGGCAATTTGGCGATGATCCGCGAATTGGGGCTCGAGGCGGGCGCGTTGACCGCCAAGGCCAATGCCCGCCGCGACGAAGGCGAGACGGTCATGTTCGTTGTGCTGGATGGCGAGATCGCCGGTCTAGTTGCTGTCGCCGACCCAGTGAAGGAGACCACGCCAGAAGCCATCGAGGATCTGCATGAACTGGGGTTCCGCGTCATCATGGCGACCGGCGACAACGAACGCACGGCCAAGGCCATCGGCACGCGGCTCGGAATCGATGAGATCCGGGCCGACGTGCTGCCGGAGGACAAGGCGCGGATCATCCTTGAGTTGCAAGAGGCGGGCCACAAGGTCGCCATGGCCGGGGATGGCGTCAACGACGCCCCCGCGCTCGCGCAGGCCGATGTCGGCATCGCCATGGGCACCGGCGCCGATGTGGCCATCGAAAGCGCGGGCGTCACGCTGGTCAAGGGCAACCTTGATGGTATCGTGCGTGCGCGGCGGCTCGCCCGGGCCACGATGCGCAACATCCGCCAGAACCTGTTCTTCGCGCTGATCTACAACGCCTCCGGCGTGCCGGTCGCGGCGGGAGTTCTGTTTCCCTTCTTTGGCATCCTCATCAGTCCGATGTTTGCTGCCTTCGCCATGAGCGCGTCGTCAATCTCGGTGGTGCTCAATTCGCTGCGCCTTCGCGGCGTTCGTATCTAGAAGCGCGCAACAGCGTTCGGATGAACCAAAATTAAAAGGGGGCCATTTATGCAGAGCGAAAAAGAAACGTACCGCGAAAATTCCATCAGTCTGGGCGGAGCCGTTGCGATGGGGACAGGCGTGATGATCGGCGCTGGAATCTTTGCGTTGACGGGGCAAATCGCGCAGCTCGCCGGCCCGCTTTTCCCGCTTGCATTCATCGCCGGCGCGGTCGTCACAAGCTTCAGCGCCTACAGCTACATCAGGATGTCGAACAAATGGCCGTCCTCGGGTGGCATCGCCATGATCCTGCAGAAATGCTATGGCCCCGGAGCCATCGCGGGCGGGGCCGCACTGCTGATGGCGCTCAGCATGGTGATCGCGGAAAGCCTCGTCGCGCGAACCTTCGCCACCTATGTCCTGCGCCCTTTCGATATCGAAGGTGGCCCATTGGTCCCCGCTCTGGCTGTGGCCGTGATCGTTTTCGCCTTTTTGGTGAACATGGCCGGAAACCGCTCGGTCGGGCTGTTCTCGTTGATCATGGCCGCGATCAAGATCGGAGGCATAGCTCTGTTTGGCATCGCGGCCCTGTGGTCCAGTGGTTTTGCGTTCGCCGCGGCGTCCGAGACCTCACAATCCTACGGGCTCACGGGGTTCATCGCCTCTACGGCGCTGGCCATCCTTGCGTTCAAGGGATTCACCACGATCACCAACAGCGGAGCCGAGATCACTGAACCAAATCGCAATGTTGGCCGAGCGATCATGTTCTCTATCGGAATCTGCGTCGTCGTCTACCTGTTGGTCGCCTACGGGGTCGGTTCGAGTCTCACGATCGAGGAGATCATCTCAGCGCGTGACTATTCGCTGGCACAAGCGGCGCAGCCCGCCCTTGGACAAACCGGCTTCATACTCACGGTGATCCTGGCCGCTGTCGCAACGGCGTCCGGCGTTCTGGCCAGCGTCTTCGCGGTGTCGCGTATGCTGGCGATGCTGACCGACATGGAAATGATCCCGCACAGCCACTTCGGTATGCCAGGTCCCATCCAACGCCACACCCTGGTCTATACTGTCGTCATCGCCGCGACGTTGGCCGTGCTCTTTGATTTAGGCCGGATCGCATCCCTCGGTGCTTTCTTTTACCTCGTCATGGACATGATCATACATTGGGGCGTGTTCCGCTATCGTCGAGCAGACGTCGGCGCCTTCGGTATCGTGCTTTTGACTGCCCTGGCGCTCGATGCGATAGTACTGGCAGCTTTCACCGTGATGAAGCTTCAAAGCGACCCGATGATCGTTCTCTACGCCGCTGTCGGGATGATCGCTGTGTTCGCCTTCGAGCGCGTTTACTTGTCGCAATGGGTGGCACCGCAAGTCGCCCCCGCCCCCGCCCACGCCCACGGTGATTAGCCTGCCATCACCTGGCCTGAAGAGATGCGATGCCTTGTGCGCCGATCGTGATCAGCCCGACCGACAAGGCAAACGCAGCCAGGGCAAGCAGCATCACGCCCGTGTTCATGGGCAAGCGACGTACAACCGGTCCAAGAAATTCCGACCGCCCGAAAGCCGAGACGTAGAGCGGCAACGCGCTTATCATAGTCGCATAGAGGTAAACGCCGGAGATGTTCTCGAAAAATGCCGAACGCGCAAGAGTCGGGGATACAACCGCCAAAGCGGTTGAACGATTGCCGCCGAATGACCCGAACCAGTCGGCAGA
The DNA here is from genome assembly GCF_001258055.1 of Phaeobacter italicus. Taxonomy (GTDB): domain Bacteria; phylum Pseudomonadota; class Alphaproteobacteria; order Rhodobacterales; family Rhodobacteraceae; genus Phaeobacter; species Phaeobacter italicus. Next base: position 31,173 of record NZ_CVRM01000009.1, read on the forward strand.
TAGAACGTATATCAGCACGTGGAGACCTGGAAAGAGAAGGGCTCTGAGCAAGACATCGACCAGCACGAAAAACGCCGTGTCTCTTGAGCCCGCCTTTGGTTGCTTTGTCATAGCGAAAAGGAAAAAACTGACATAGTTGACGGCAAAAACCACGGGCAAACCGTTGGTCGCAACCTGCCTTAGTAAGCGCATGAGTGCCGGTCCGCCGGCAGCAAGAGCCGGAGCAAAGCCCGGAGCCAGTAAGACGTAGAACAACAGGACCGGCAGTAATGCAGCGAAGCTGAACAGCAGGACATTTCTAACAAACTGAGCCGCGGGCATACTGATAGAGAAAAATCTATCCATTGAAATAGCCTGCCATGTGGGCACCACTAGGTCGATGATACGGGGCGTTGTTGCACAAGTCTGACGCCTCAGGATTCCCTTCGCGAACCCATGCTGTTAGCCGCATTCCATGAGCAACCCATCTCCCGCCCGCTATCGTACGACCAACTGGTCCAGCTACAACGCATCGCTGCGCAAGCGGGGGTCCCTGCTGATCTGGGTCGACGAAGACATCACTTGGCGCGCGCCCTCACCGCCGCCCTCCTAGCCGGCACGATATCATTTCTGTCCCCCTGCGTGCTACCTCTTGTGCCAGGTTATGTCTCCTACGTAACCGGGCGCACAGCCGCTGAGGGCGGGGTGGTCGGCGCTTCGCCGTCGCGCGCGGTCTGGCTGAGCCTGTGTTTTGTCCTCGGCTTCTCCACCATCTTCATGGGACTTGGCGCATCCGCGACTGCAATGGGTCAGGCCCTGCTTCGGTGGCGGTATGAACTCAACCTCGTTGGGGGCGGCATCATCATTTTCTTCGGGCTCTTCATGATAGGAGCCGCGCGTGTTTCGGTCATGGAACGCGACTTCCGATTCAATCTCAACATCCCCGGGGGCCAACCCGCTGCGTCCTATGTCCTCGGTCTTGCCTTCGGTTTCGGCTGGACTCCGTGCATCGGCCCGATCCTCGGCGCGATCCTGACAGCCAGTGCGGCGAGTGCCACGATGGGCGAAGGTATCATGCTGCTTGCCGTCTATTCCGCCGGCCTTGGAATACCGTTTCTGATCGTGGCCGGATTCACCGACCAGATCGCGGGACGGTTGCGGGCCATCGGCCGGGTTGGCCGCCGCCTCCACCAGCTTGCGGGCATAGTGATGATCTTGATGGGGCTGGCGATGATGACAGGGCAGTTGAGCGCGCTGTCATACTGGATGCTCGACGTATTTCCGGTTCTGGGACGGATCGGATAGCTCCATTAGTAGCAGCGTCTATTGATAACAGAAAATTTTCTTGAACCTCTAGTAGCTTTAGGAGTTAAGCCACCGACAAAGAACGGCACCATGGAGCAAGTTGCCAATAACGCCTCACTCCTTCCCGGGCGAACAACACTGCGTTCGGGGTAAGGTTCGGTTTGCCGTCCAATGCGTGAACGGAGCAATCTATATGCTGACAAGACGACATTTCATCCAGACGACCACCGCGCTGTTTTCGGCATCGATATCCAGCCCGCTCCTTGCAGACACGTGGCCTACCGATGCGCAGAAGGCAGCTTGGGACGCACAGGTTACACCTCCCGGCTACGACCCGGCCACGTCCAACCCTTGGGGCCTTCACCCTCGCTTCCTGCCACAGCGGGTCCTCGCGAAGGACGGACTTGTACCCGGTGATATCCATGTCGATGCTGTTGCGCGCTATCTCTACCACATCGAAGAAGGCGGCACGGCGATGCGCTATGGCGTGGCGATCGCGCGCGGTAAACTTTACGAACCGGGCACCTATACGATCAAGCGCAAGGTCAGGTGGCCGCATTGGCAGCCGACACAAAACATGATCGACCGCGACCCAGAGCTTTACGCCGATATCGCTGACGGTATGGAACCCGGACCTGAAAACGCGCTCGGATCGCGAGCCCTCTATCTCTTCGTCGGCGACCGAGACACCTATCTAAGGATTCACGGGACACCGTATCCAAGAAGCATTGGCGGCCGTGCGAGTTCCGGCTGCGTCCGAATGGTCATGGCACACATCAATGATCTCTATCCCAACGTCGAGATTGGCTCGACGGCATTCCTGTACTCGGCGGAAGACAGCGTCACCCCGAGAAGTTGACTGGCGCATCATGTGTTACGCGTGGGCTTGACGCATCTATGGGCTGATCAGGACTGGCGCGAAGTGCAGATGGGGTTGCCACCTGCCGAGCGTAGCGGAACCAAGGTGTTTTCCACCGGACCGCTGTGTTCATACCAATAACAGCCATCCTCGGGACGAAGCCGCGCCGTGGTGAGATCCTGACCAGGCGCAGCAAGGGCAATGACGGCCTCGGGAACACTTCCCACTTCGTTGCGAGCGCCGCCGTCGTCCAGCGTTGGCACCGCGCAGCCAGCAAGCACCAATGTCGCTGCGATAATCGGCGCGTTTCGTTTCTGCATGTCTACCTCACTCATTCTGATCGCTTCGTACCGGCAAGCGTTGCTCCAACCGCGTCGTTTCAAGGGGGCGGCTAGCTTCAAGCCTCCGCAGGGCGCCTTTCTTGCTGGACGAATATCCACTTGTTGCCCTTGAAGCTCTAGTTACTGTAGGGGCTATGTCAATGTGGAATCAATGAATCCTGAGGTCAATCCATGTCTTCCGACGGCAACCGCAACGATCACGGCCATCCGGGTGATCAAGAGCATTCTGACCCAAGAGGCAACTCCTGTTGCGACGCCAGCAAGGACGTCGCGTCCACGGCGCCAGCGCCGTCTGGCGGAAGGAGCTTTCAGGTCTCCGGGCTCGATTGCGCCGAAGAGGTGGCGATCCTGAACCGGGTTGTCGGGCCGAAAGTGGGCGGAACCGAACACCTGGCATTCGACGTGATCAACGGGCGAATGACCATCCTCGATAGCGCCGAGAGGATACCAGACGACGAAGTCACGCAGTTGGTCGCAACGACCGGCATGAGCGCCAAGCCATGGGATGCCGACAACGCAGCAGAGGACCAGGCGGCGCATCTGGCACGTCAGAAGCGCTTTACCTCGTTGAGCGGCGGCTTCTGGGCGGCGGGATTCCTTTTTCACATTGTCGAGACCGGCATGGGCGGCGCGCTCGGGCTCTTTGCGGGCCATGGCGAGGTGCCTATGCCTATGGTGGAAGCAGGGATCTTCGCCGTCGCGATTCTTTTTGGCGTCTGGCTTGTCGCGCCCAAGGCCTGGTCTTCGGCGCGGAGGCTTAGCCCCGACATGAACCTGCTCATGGTGGTGGCCGTCGCGGGCGCCATCGGCCTCGGCGAGTTTTTTGAGGCCGCGACGGTCGCCTTCTTCTTCTCGCTTTCGCTTTATCTTGAGAGCTGGAGCGTGGGGCGGGCGCGTAATGCGGTTTCCGCGCTCCTCGATCTGGCGCCGCCAACGGCGCGGGTTCTTTACGACGACGGATCTGAATCCGACGTTCCGGCCGCGGCCGTGGCAGTCAATGCAAGGTTTATCGTGCGCGGCGGCGACCGGATCCCCCTCGACGGTGAGGTCGTGGACGGGGCAGGGGCCGTCGATCAGGCCCCAATTACTGGGGAAAGCGCGCTAGTGCCCAAGGAACCAGGCGACGAGGTCTATGCCGGCACGATCAACGGCGAGGGCACACTGACGGTGCGGGCGACGAAGGCCGCCTCGGACACGGTGCTCGCGAAAATCATTCGCATGGTGGGCGATGCCCATGCCCGCCGCGCGCCGGTCGAACAGTGGGTGGCCAAGTTCGCGCGCATCTACACACCCATCGTGATGGCTTTGGCGATCGCCATCGCGCTGGTGCCGCCACTGCTGCTCGGCGGCGCCTGGGACTACTGGTTCTACAATGCTCTGGTCCTTCTGGTCATCGCATGTCCTTGCGCGCTGGTCATTTCTACGCCGGTCTCCATCGTGGCAGCGCTGACCGCGTCGGCACGGGCGGGGGTGCTCATCAAGGGCGGCGCCTATGTCGAGGCGCCGGGGCGGACCACGGCACTGGCGATGGACAAGACCGGGACGATCACCATGGGCGAGCCTGAGGTGGCGGCGGTTCACCCACTGGTCGGCGTTTCCGCACGCGATCTCATGGCGCTGGCAGCAAGCCTGGAGGCGCGGTCTTCACACCCGCTGGCACGCGCCATCCTCTCGCGCGCCGAAGCCGATGGTGTTTCCGTGTCTGCCGCAGAGGACACCCGTACCGTGCCCGGGCGCGGTCTGGAAGGACGCGCCGACGGGCGCGCTATCTGGCTCGGCTCGGATCGCTTCGCCGAAGAGAAGGGGTTCGGCAATGCCATTCCGGCGGATCTGCGGGATCGGATCGAAGGGGCAGGGAGCACCCTCGTTGCCGTGGGTGACGAGACCGGCGTGACCGGCGTACTGGAGCTTCGCGACCGCATCCGCCCAGATGCAAAGGGGATCGTTGCGCGTCTGCATGCGCAGGGTGTGAAGACCATCGTGATGTTGACGGGCGACAACGAACGCACCGCGCGCGCGGTGGCAGCCGAAGTCGGCATCGACGAGGTGCGCGCCGAACTTTTGCCAGAAGACAAGGTGACGGCCATTGAGGAACTCGTCGAAAGCCACGACATGGTGGCGATGATCGGCGACGGTGTGAATGACGCACCGGCCATGGCGCGGGCGCATTATGCCATCGCCATGGGCGCTGTCGGATCGGATGCCGCGATCGAGACGGCCGACATCGCGCTGATGACCGACGACATCGGCAAGGTACCCTGGCTTATCGGCCATTCGCGCCGTGCCATGACGATCATCCACCAGAATATCGGCATATCGCTGGCGACCAAGGCGCTGTTCGTCGGGCTGACCGCGTTCGGTATGGCCTCAATGTGGGGCGCCATTGCTGCGGATGTAGGCGTGTCTCTGCTGGTGGTCGCCAACGCACTTCGGCTCCTGAACGGCCATCAGGTTGAGGCCGGGCCTTCAGGCGGAGAACCGGTGGGCGAGCAGATGGCGAAAGGAGCACTGGCGCACGGTCATTGATCCGGCGGTTTCGGTAGCTCGATATCGCTTTTGCGGTCCAGCCACGCCAGCGCCCCGACAGAGAATTCCGAACCCCGGTAGGGTTCCGTCCAGGCGGTCTCGATGTCGTCCCAGGGCAGAGGCTCGAGATTTCCAAGAAAGAGCGTCAGACGGTAGGCCGCTGCCTCGGGAAGCCAAGGCGCCTCCTTGGCCGGCGTCGCGGCGACAGGTCCGGACAGGAGGAGCGCACTTGCGAGTGTGGCGAGCAGCACTCTCATAATATTTCGCATCACCACGGCCTCCAAAGTAAAAAGTTAGACATGGCTAACTTATCTACCCGAAGCAAACAAGTTGTCAATCCCGCTGTTTCGCTGCAAAGTCCCGAGTATGACAAAGCTACAATCACAAGGGCGTGAGCCATTCGAAGCGGTCGACCGGGCTCCCGAGGCGCAGGCCGATGGCTTTGCGACCGTGCGTCAGGCACATGAAAGCGAGATGGCGGAGGATTACGTCGAACTGATCGCGGAACTGATCGAGACGCGCGGGGAGGCCAGACCGGTCGAGATCGCCGAGCGGCTTGGCGTGAAGCCGCCGACCGTGACCAAGAACATCTCGCGGCTCAAGGCTGCTGGTCTGGTCCGGCGGGAGCCATACCGCGCGATATTCCTCACCGATGCCGGGCAGGACCTCGCGGAGATCTGTCGACGCCGCCACAGGGTCGTCGTCGCCTTTCTTCTGAGCCTGGGAATCGACGAAGAGACCGCGGAACGCGATGCGGAAGGGATCGAGCATCACGTCAGCGGGACGACATTGGAGGCGTTCGAGCGACGGCTCAATCAGAAATGAGCTCGCCTAGATGCACATTCGCGCGATTCTCTATCGGGACCTCGAGCTATCAGGTCTTCAAGCCGCTGACACGTTTGCGCAATTTCGAAGCTCGCTAGCCGAGAACCCGCGACAGCACGATGGTTGCAAACAGGGCGACAAGTCCGAAGGCGATCGCAGACGCTACCGCATATTGGAGGATATCCAGGTGATTCCCCCTCCTCCGTCGTGCCAGATAGCCACCCCAGATCGCGCCTCCGATAGCGCTCACGATCACAAGCATCAGGATACCTCCGTTCCAAAATGCCGCGCATCGGGATCTCGTCCGAGCAAACTGGCCAGCCAGCCGAAGACCCAGCACCCAAAAACAAGAACCAACAAGGTCCAGTCGCCGAACCGCGCATAGGGCGTTGGAGTACGCGCGCCCGGCAGGCCGGCATCAATGGTGCCTGTTTCCCCGGTATCAAGACGCGCGACGACATTTCCATTGGCGTCGATGATCGCGGATATCCCAGTGTTGGCCGCCCGGACCACGGGAAGTCCCTCCTCGACCGCGCGCATCCGCGCGGAGGCGAGGTGCTGCTCGGGTCCGATGCTGGTTCCGAACCAGGCATCATTTGTGGCGTTGAATATCCAGTCGGGGCGGAAAAGGTCATCGACCACGTGGCCCGGAAAGATGATCTCGTAACAGATCGCCACCGCGACCAGAGGCGCGCCAGGGATCGCCAGCGTGCGCGGCCCTGGTCCCGGCGTGAAATCGCCCAACCCTTCGGTCAGCCGCTCGATGGGCAGCCAGCCTTTCAGGGGCACATATTCCCCGAACGGAACAAGATGATGTTTTGCATACCCCGTCAGAACCTCGCCGCTGCCGTCATAGGCCTGAACCGTGTTGAAATATCTGGTTCCCCCATCGCCCTCCACTCGGTCAGGCGCACCTGTCAGTAGGATCCTGCCGTCTGGCAAAGCTGCAGATATCCGCGCGCGTGCCGCAGCATCTTCGTCCAGAAAGCCGGGGAAGGCCGTTTCCGGCCAAAGCAGCAAATCGAAACGTCCGGGTTGCGCGGACAAGCCCAGGTATTTTTCCAAGGTTCGCTGGCGGCTGCCCGGTACCCACTTCTCGACTTGTGGCACATTGCCTTGGACGATGCGCAAAGCAACGTCTGTCGGCGGCACGTCCTGCCCTGACCGAAGCGCACCGCCAACCCAGAAACCCGCCACAGCAACGGCGAAGAGCACGAGAACAGGCGCGCGTCTCTTTGGCGCCGCCACAGTCAACACACCTGGCAATATGCCGATGAAGACCGTGAGAAAGCCCAAACCGTAGCTTCCGACCCAGGCGGCGGGTTGGCGCAGGGCGGCATAGTCGACAAGGGCATAAGCGGCAAGGTTCCAGGGAAACCCTGTCAGGACATGACCCCGCAGCCATTCCGTGGCCACCCAGCAGGTTGCAAACAGCAGGCCCGCCGCAATGCCGCCGACAGCTCGGCGCTGCATGATGGCGGCAAAAAGCATCGCCGCCATGCCCGGGAAGATGGCAAGTCCGGCGGACAGACCCGCGACCGCCGGAATCGCCAGTGCGCCGAAACGTTCGGCATCGACGTAAAAGCTCTCGGCGATCCAGGAAATTCCAATCCCGAATTGGCCCAGTCCGAAAGCCCAACCGACAAGGAAAGCGCGCGAGGTTGAGATGTTCCGGAGAACGATAAAGAGCACGGAGAAGGCGACAGGGACCGCGATGAGCCAAGAAAACGGCGGAAGAGTCAAAACCGTCAATCCGCCGGCAGCAAGGGCAAGACCCATGCGCTGGAACAGGTTCAGGTCCTCACTAACGAACTGCGGCAATCCCGGCTTCATGAATCGGTCTGAAGTCGAGCGCCAACCCACGGCGCAATGAGCAGCAGCATCACGCCGCCAACCACAAAAACATCGGCCATGTTGAAGGCAGGCCAGTGCGCCGTCCCGATGTAGAAATCGAGGAAATCCGTCACCGCACGATAGCGCAGGCGGTCCAGAATATTGCCGAGTGCACCGCCGATGATCGCACCATAGGCAATGGCCTCGACCCGGCTGCTGGTACGGACCAGCATGAACGCCAGCCAGACGCAGATGCCAAGCGCCAGTAAGACAAGGCTCCACCACGGCGCGCCGCCGAGAAGCCCGAAGGTCACTCCGTCATTGCGCAGGTAGATGAGATTGAAGCCGGGAAAGACCGATACGCCGGAACTAAGAACAGTCGCATTGGACACAACGATTGCCTTCGTTGCCTGATCGACAAGAAAGGCGATCAGCGCAGCAAGCAGACCGACGAAGAGGCAAGTTCTCATCAGCTTATCCCAGCCAGACGTCGAGGAACAACATGATCACAAGACCAACGGCGAGGCCGAGCGTCGCCCTGTTCTGATGGCCGGATCGGTGGGTTTCCGGAATGATCTCGTGGCTGATGACGTAGAGCATCGCACCTGCTGCGAAGGCGAGACCCCAGGGCAGCAGCGGTTGCGAAAGACTGATAATCCCTGCGCCGAGAAGTCCACCGACGGGCTCGACGAGACCGGTCAGAGCGGCGATGCCCCAGGCGCGAAGCCTGGAATAGCCCTCGCCGAGCAACGAAACCGCCACCCCCAGACCTTCGGGGGCATTCTGTAATCCAATACCGATCGCAAGTGGCAACCCGCCCGACAAACCGTCAGCCCCGAACCCGACGCCGACGGCAAGCCCTTCGGGAAAATTGTGGATAGTGATCGCGATGATGAAAAGCCAGACGCGCCGCAGCGATGCGGCGTCGGGACCTTCCCGCCCCGTCTTGAAATGTTCATGCGGTAGCCGTTCGTTCATCAGAGCGATCGCGCCCATGCCAAGCAGGATCGCAACACATACGATGGCCGCCGGGAGAGCACCGTTGTCGAACTGTCCTTCAGCTGCGTCGAGAGCCGGGATGATCAGCGAGAAGAACGAAGCCGCGAGCATGACACCCGCCGCGAAGCCAAGCAGCAGATCGCGCGTGGCCCGGGACGGGATGCGCCCAAAAAGAACGGGGACCGCCCCGACCGCGGTCAGCGATCCGGCGGCCAGGCTTCCAAGAAAGCCAAGCGCTATGGGGGAGAGGGGTTCCAATTGTTAAGGTTCTGCCGCGAGTTCAGTCAGGAGCCGAGTAGCTGGTGTAGACCTCGGTCGATCCGTCTTCGTGGATCAGGAAGACATCGTAAGCCTCCCGGTCGTCCTCCGGTCCCATGCCGGGCGACCCGTAGGGCATTCCCGGCACCGCCAGGCCTACCGCGTCTGGCCGGTCCTCCAGCAGGCGTTGGATGTCAGCCGCCGGCACGTGGCCCTCGATCACATAGCCGTCGACCAAAGCCGTATGGCAGGAGACCATGCGCTGCGGCACGCCATTGTCGAGTTTGAAGCGCACAAGAGATCCTCCGAACATGTCCTCGCCCATCGGCGCGAAGCCATTCTCCTCGAGGTGCTTCATCCAGGACAGGCAACAGCCGCAGCCGTTTGTCTTCCGGACGTCGATCTGAATCGCCTCTGCGACGGCCTGCGCCGCAGGAAGCAAGGCAAATGCGATGGCAAGGGCGGGAGTAAATCGTTTCATGGATCAAAGCCTTTCGGTTGTCGTCTGTGCAAATTCGCTGGCGAGCCTCTCAGCAAGAAGTGAACGCGCCTCACGCAGTCGCTCAAGCGCGGCCGTGTCGTCCGCTTCACGCTCGGCCGCCTCTGCCAATCGGTCGTCAGAGAGAGGGTCGGTTGGGCGACCGTCCACCAGCACTTCGTAATGTAGGTTGGGGCCTGTCGCGGTACCCGTCGCACCGACCCGCCCGATCATATCTCCGGCCATCACGCGTTGCCCTTGTGTGAGCCCGTCCGGTACGGCGCTCAGATGCGCATAGCGCGTCAGGGTGTCGGAGCCATGAGCGATCTCGACGACCCGGCCATACCCACCGCGTCGGCCGATGAAGCTAACGCGGCCCGGCGCCGTCGCCTGTACCGGCGTGCCGCGCGCCGCCGCGAAGTCGACTCCTGTGTGCATCCGTACATTGCCGTAGACCGGATGGGTGCGGCGCCCGAACACAGAACTCAGCCGTGCACCTTCGACCGGTTGCGCAAACACGCGCAGGACTTCTCCGTCGACATAGATCGTCGCTTGGCCGCTGCCGTCGTTCGGCCAGACGATTTCATAGACCGAGCCATCGATATCCAGTGCGGCAAAGGCAAGCTCGGGCTGACCAATCCTCTTGTTCCCGTCTCGGGCCTCGCGCCAAAGGAGGCGCATCGTCTCGCCACCCGCAAGATCACGACGGAAATCCACGGTGCCGCCCAGCATCTGCGCCAGGTCCACCGCAAAACGGGCGGGGATGTCTGCCGTGTTCAGGGCGGCGAAAATCGAGCTCTCGATCACCGCCTCGCCGGCGAAAGTCACCAATTCGGGATCCGGGTCCAACACGCGGGCGGCAAGCTGTTCGCCGAAGACCGCCTCTATCCGGACACCGTCTTCGACGGCGAGCTCTACACGACGCGGGTTGTCGTCCGTTGTGGAAACCACCGTAATGATGTGACCCGGACGCAGACGGCGCAGATCGTATTCCGTGCCAATCGCCAAGGCGATTTCGGCGCGATCCGAAGCATCCAGCCCCGCATCGGAAAGGACCGCATCAAGCATCTCGCCGGACGCAATCTCCCGCGACCAGGTGACCAGCGGGGGCTCGATAGATGGCAAGGAGGTATCAGCGGGGGAAACGGTCAGGAGCGGCCGGGGTCTGAACTCGAATGCGATATCCGCCTGGGCGAGTGTAGGGCGGACCGAATTGGTTTCGGTAATCCGAGGCGGCGCAAGCGGATTGGGAGTCCAGAGGGTCGCTTCAGCAATCGCAGGGGGCACCGGTTCTTTGGACAGAACGCCAGAGATGGCGATGGCGGTCACCGAAAATGCGCCTGCGACCGCAACGGCCGCCAAGACAGTTCTTATCTTCATGTTGCCCCCTCTACGTCTTCTGTCAGTGCGCGCTGGATCTTCGGCACCGCGAATTCTCTTTGCTCGTGATAGTCGATCATGGTGACGAGCTCACCCTCGGCATCGAACAGGAATACGCTTGCCGTATGGTTCATCGTATAGCCGCCGCCCTCAGTCGGGACGCGCTCAAATGAGGCACGAAACCCTTCTGCAGCGCGGGCAATTTGGTCTTCCGGCCCCGTCCAGCCACGAATGACCGGATGAAAATAGCCGACATATTCGGCCATGGCCTCGACCGTGTCCCGCTCCGGGTCGACCGTGATGAAGACCACGTTCATCTCTGATGCTTCGTCGCCCAGTTCCTCAAGCCAGCCGGAAATATCCGATAGGGTCGTCGGGCAGACGTCCGGGCAGTAGGTGAACCCGAAAAACACCATTGTGGGACGACCGATCAGGTTGCCAGGCCCTACCTCATTTTCCTCGTGGTCGGTCAGCCGGAACTCCATCGCCGATAGGGGCAGGGGCCGCTGCCCTTTTGGTTCAGGCGCACCGGGCCCGTCCACCCGCCACCAGCCCACGAAGAGCGTCAGGCCAAGAACGCCGGCACCGGCTGCGCCGTATAGAAGGAGCTGCCGACGTTGCATCAGCCCTCCGGTCCACGCGCGGCGATTCCGAGGATTGGGACCTCGACCGTCACCTTGCCGCCATCCGAGAAGGTCAGTGTCAGCGGGAAATTCTCGCCTTCGGTCATCGGCTCTTGCAGCTTCATGAGCATGGCGTGCAACCCGCCCGGCTCCAATGCCACGCTTTGGCCGGGCTCAATCGTGATCTCGCCTGCAGGCGCCATGGAACTGACGCCATCGGAGTTGGTTTTCGACTCATGGATCTCGGGCATCATTGCCAGCGGTGTCGCAAGTCCGGTCAGCGTAACGGCGTCTTCACCCGTGTTGCGCACGGTCATATAGGCGGCACCTGGCCTGTTGACGCCGATCGAGGCGCGGGACCACGCATTCTCGACCACGACATCCTCCGAACCGGCCAGTGCGGGGGCCGACAGCCCTGCAACCGTCAAAAGCACGGCCAATGCATTGGTATATCTCAACTTCTTCACCACTCGTTTCTCCTGCCTCCGCAAATCAGCTTTGGCTTGCCGCAACTTCCACTGCCACCAGCCTCTGCAATTCGGCCTCACCGAACGGATCGAGAGGCTTGCCGTTCACGAAGAACGTGGGCGTTTGGCGGACCCCGACTGTCTCGACATCGGCGCGGTCCTGGTTGAGCACCGCCACAACACCGGGGGCCAGCATCTGTGTCCGGGCAGCTTCGACATCCAGACCTCCGCTTGCTGCAATCTCAAGGATCAATCCGGGTGCCGGGGTCCCGTGAGACGCCCATCTGGGCTGCTCTCGCAAGACTGCCTCGAGCACAGGTTCAAACACGTCCTGCATGCGCGCCGCCTCGAGCACACGGATCGCTTCTACCGACGCCTCGCCGTGAAAAGGCGTATAGCGGATTACAACGCGCACCGCGTCTCCGTGCTCCGCCATGATATCCTCGACGACCGGATAGAAAGCGCGGCATGCCTCGCAGGCCGGGTCGAAGAATTCAACGATGGTTACGGGCGCATCCTCGGGCCCGAGGATCGGGGAATAGGGTCGGATCAGCGCGTCGGCCATTTCAGGGTCGATGGGATCGGACGCGGCAATCGGGTCGGGGCGGGTGGCATACCAGGCGGCACCGCCGAAACCGGCGACCCCGAGCGCGAGAACGGACAGGATGAGGCCGCGTCGTTTCATTTTTGTGTTTCCTTCAGTGAGAGAGCCGACAGCAGACCGATCATCGCGAAGGCGACGAGCGCCATCAAAGGAATCGGAATGCCGAAGACCAGTTGATTGTCGTCGGTACAGGATGGGCCGGTCGCCGTGCAGGGCTGGATACGCTCGGGGATAACGCCGACATAGAGGCCCAAGTGCCAAAGCGCGACGGCGGCACCGCCCAAAGCCAGCGCGATCCCGTAGCGACCCACGCGCCGATCCTGCCACCACAGCCCAAGCCCGAGGATGATGGCCAAGGGGAACATGAAGGCACGCTGGAACCAGCAGAGCACGCAAGGTGTCTGCCCCAGAACCTCGCCGATGAAGAGCACGGCAAGCGACGCGGTGAGCGCGATGATCCAGGCCAGGCCAAGGGCCGTCTCTCCGGAAAGTCGGGTCATGACGATCAGATCCTCTGTCTCAGATCGGCGAGGATCTCTTCGGCGGGCGTGCCGTAGGGCCAGGAGTCCGCGAAGCCTGCTTGCGTGTCGAAAAGGAAAAGATGCGACGTGTGACCCATCGTGTATCCGCCCGGCGCAGTCGCCTGCTCGATCCGCTCAAAGAATATCGGAAAGGTTTCGGATGTCGCGGCGATCTGCTCCGGTGTACCGGTCAGCCCGATGATCCCTGCGTCGAACAGGGGCACATACGGTGTTGTCACATTAACGGTCCTGAGGTTGCTGGTTCATTGATCTGGGCGTAGGC
>NZ_CVRM01000010.1 GCF_001258055.1 Phaeobacter italicus
AGGGTGGGTCAAATCTCGGTGAAAATACCGGGTCAGTTCTCAGTGACAATCAACAGCCGGTTGCACGGATCAGCAAATCGCGGCGATCACCGGACACAAAAGCCTCACCATGGTTCAGAAGTACTCCAAAGGTGCGAGTCAAAAGCGCTTAGCGAAAGAGGCTCACAACCTTAGAGAACGAAACAAAAACGGATCGTGAACGTGGGAAATTTTTTGGGAAACCGCAGAAACACCCACTCGAAGTGATCGGCTAAACTGGCGGCCAACTGTTTGAAATGATGGCGGGGAGACAGGGATTCGAACCCTGGGAACGCTCTCACGTTCAACGGTTTTCAAGACCGCCGCATTCGACCACTCTGCCACCTCCCCGGTCGGGCGTGGTTTAGGGGCTTGCGCTGCGGCTGGCAAGAGGGAATTGACGCCACAGGCCTTTGGACGGCCATGACCATGGCCATCGGCTGCAATGACGCGGGGTTTCGTGTCACGTGGGCGTGATGGCCGAAAACTTGCCGAGGCCAGTGCCACAGGGTTTTCATGGCGCGGCGCGGCGGCTATGCTGCCCGCAGCAAAAGGGGCGCCGGAACAACCGGCAGGGACGCGGTCGCGTCCTGAGATACGGGCAAGGAAACAAACATGGTTCACGCTATGTCGACACGCAAACACGGTCCGCGCCTGGTGGCGGCGATGGCCGGTCTGATGCTTTTGGCCGCCTGTGAAGAGGGCGCCAATCTTTCGCTTCTGAAACCCAAGGAACAGCCCGCCGGTGCCGTAACCCCATCCTCCAGCACCCGTCTGGTGGAACGCGAAATCGAAGCGCCGGATGTGTTTCAGGTGACTGAGGCCGGTTTGTGGGATGGTCGCCCCTCTCTTGGCGGGGTCTGGGTGGCCCATCCCGATGCGCAAGACCCCGAACAGGTCATCATCCGCAATCAGGCCAACGGAAAATTCGTGATCGGCGCGCTGTTCAGGCGCGAACGGGAAATTCCGGGGCCGCGCTTGCAGGTGTCCTCTGATGCGGCTGAAGCGCTGGGAATGCTGGCGGGTGCCCCGGTCGAGCTGAACGTGACTGCGCTGCGCCGCGAGACCGTGCCCGAACCCACCCTGAGCGGTGACGCCATCGACCGCAGCGGCGAGGATATCGCCGTGACCGACCCCGACCAGATCGAGGCAACACCGCTAGACCCGATTGCGGGCGCCGCCGCCGCGATCGACGCCGCTGCAGAGCCCGCATCCCCCGTCGCCACCGCGCCTGTCGCAGCGACAGCAGCCGCACCTGCGGCAGCGGCCACCGATACCCGCGCCCTTGCAGCGGGTTCATCGCTGGAAAAACCCTATATCCAGATCGGCATCTTTAGCGTCGAGGCAAATGCCCGCCGCACCGCTGATCAGATGCGCAATGCAGGCCTGATCCCCACGGTGCTGGAGCAATCCAGCAACGGCAAACCCTTCTGGAGGGTGTTGGTCGGGCCCGCCCAAACGAAATCCGAACGCAGCCAGCTGCTGCGCAGCGTAAAGGACGTCGGGTTCTCTGACGCCTATGCGGTCACCAATTGACCCTTTGCGCCGCTGCCCTGACTGCCTCTTCAAAGACCCAAACCGGGAAGACTGATCCGTGAGCACCCCTGCGACCGCCCCCCGCTTCTCTGGCCTGTTTGCACAGGCCCTTACTGGCATGAAACTCGCTGTGGCGGCTGGCCTTTTGGTCAGCGTCTCTGCCCTATCGGCCGCCGCATTCGACACCCGCGCGCGCGCGGCCTATGTGCTGGACCAGGAGACCGACACTGTTTTGCTAAACAAGAACGGTGATCTGGCGCTCCCGCCTGCGTCCATGTCCAAGCTTATGACGCTGTATGTCGCGTTTGAGGCGATCCGCGACGGGCGTCTGACCCTTGATGAACGCCTGCCGGTGAGTGAACACGCCATGAGCTACAAGGGCTCGACCATGTTTCTCAACACGCAGGACCGGGTCCGCGTCGAGGATCTCTTGCGCGGCATCATCGTCCTGTCGGGCAATGATGCCTGTGTTGTCATCGCCGAGGCGCTGAGCCCTGATGGAACAGAGGCGGGATTTGCCCGCTACATGACCAAGCGCGCGCAAGAGATGGGGATGGAGAACTCTACCTTTGCCAATTCCAACGGCTGGCCTGCGGCCGGGCATCGGATGTCGGTTCAGGATCTGGCCATTCTGGCAGAACGGCTGATCGAGGATTTCCCTGAATACTATCCGCTGTTTGCCGAAAAGCGGTTTGAATTCGACGGGCGCGCGCCCTCCAACACGCGGAACCGGAACCCTCTTCTTGGGTTGGGGATCGGTGCGGACGGTCTGAAGACCGGGCACACATCAGAGGCGGGCTATGGTCTGGTTGGCTCGGCCAAACAGGGCGACCGCCGGGTGATCTTTGTCATTACCGGTCTCGACAGCACCAATGCGCGTGCAGAGGAGGCCGAGGCCATCGTTAACTGGTCGTTTCGCCAATTTGCCAAAAAAACGGTGGCTAAAGCGGGTGTTCCGGTCGCAGAAGCCGAGGTCTGGCGCGGCGCAGAGCCAACCGTAGGGCTGGTGCCTGCAGAGGATCTGAACATCCTGCTTCCCGCGCTTGCGGGCGATGATATCGCGGCAGAGGTTGTCTATACCGGGCCGATCGATGCGCCGATCACCAAGGGCCAGAAGCTGGCAGAGCTGGTCTTGCAACCCGATGAGTTGCCAGAGGTGCGCCTGCCGCTGGTGGCCGAGAAAGACATCCCCACCGGAGGCTTTCCGGTGCGGGTCAAGACCGCAGCCGAAGTGCTGGTCAAACAGTTCCTCAAAGGTCCAGAGGCCAGCCAGTGAGCGCAGAGACCTCGCAAGAGACACCCGCCACAGCACGGGGCGGTCTGTTCGTCACGTTTGAAGGCATCGACGGGTCCGGCAAGTCGACCCAATGCCGAATGCTTGCAGACACGCTGCGGGCACGGGGGCTGGATGTTGTCCTGACCCGCGAACCCGGAGGCTCGGACGGGGCAGAGGAAATCCGTCGTCTGGTGCTTGAGGGCGACCCGGATCGCTGGTCGGCAGAGACGGAGCTGTTGCTGTTTACTGCGGCGCGGCGCGATCATCTGGAACGGCGCATTCTGCCTGCTCTGGCCGCTGGTCAGGTGGTGGTCTGTGATCGTTTTGCCGACAGCACCCGCATGTATCAGGGCCTGTCGCGGGGGGATCTGCGCGCCAGCGTGGACCAGCTGCATCGCCTGATGATCGGCCATGAACCGGACCTGACCATTCTGATCGACATGGACCCGGCCAAGGGGCTGGCACGCGCAAAGGGCCGTCAGGGCAGCGAAGAGCGGTTCGAGGATTTTGGCCTGGATCTGCAACAGCGCATGCGCGCGGGCTTTCTGGCACTGGCGCAGGAATTTGCGAACCGGTTCCGGGTGATTGACGGCGACCGCCCGATGGATGTGGTGGCGCAGGATGTGCTGGATATTGTCGCCGCGGCTCTGCCCGAGCACGACGGGGATAGAGGCGCATGAGCAAGGATGAGCCCCCGCTGCGGGCCGATCAGACCCCTGGCGCCCCCCATCCCCGCGAGACGCTGCAGCTGTTCGGACAGGCGCAGGCAGAGCAGGATTTTCTGACCGCCTTCAACTCTGACCGGCTGCATCACGGCTGGCTGTTGACGGGGCCACAAGGCGTGGGCAAAGCCACGCTGGCCTGGCGGATTGCGGCCTTTTTGCTGTCACAGCCCCCGGCTGAGGATGCGGGGCTTTTCGGGGCCCCTCCCCCAGCCACCTCGCTGGATATCGGGATGGATCATCCGGTGATGCACCGCATTCAGGCACTGGCAGAGCCGGGGTTGGCGTCGATCACCCGCAGCGAAAACGACAAGGGCAAGCTGCGCGATCAGATCGTGGTGGATGACATCCGCGCGCTGAACAAATTCTTTGGCCTCTCGGCCACCGACGGCGGACGTCGGGTGGTGATTGTGGACGCGGCCGATGACATGAACATCAGTGCTGCAAACGCGCTGTTGAAGATGCTGGAGGAACCCCCTGCCCGCACAACCCTGCTGTTGGTGTCGCATCAGCCCTCGCGGCTGTTGCCGACGATCCGCTCGCGCTGTCGGCTGCTGCGCTTTGCGCCACTGGGGCCACAGGACATGCAGGCGGCACTCGCGCAGGCAGGCGCCGAGCTGCCGGAGCAGACCACCCATCTGGCAGCGCTGGCCAATGGGTCTGTCGGGGCAGCACTGCGCCTGCTGAACCTGGGCGGTCTGACGGCCTACAGCGATTTGATCCGCCTTCTGGACAGCATGCCGCGCATGGACCGGCAGCGCGCCATGGCATTGGCAGAGCAAGCTGCCGCACGCGGCGGCGCCGAAAAATTCGAGCTGTTGCTGACGCTGATCGATACGGCGCTGGCCCGGCTGGCGCGCACCGGGGCCACCGGACAGCCGCCAATGCCCGAAGCTGCCCCGCAGGAGGGCGCGATCCTGTCGCGTCTGTCCCCCACCCCCCACAAAGCCCGCGCCTGGGCAGATTTGGCGGCACAGGTCACAGCACGGATGCGTCATGGCCAGGCGGTGAACCTTGACCCCGCTGCGCTTGTTCTAGATACGGTTTTCAAGATGCAGGAAACTGCGGCGCGCTGATCCCTCGACGGATCCCCCGCAGCACGCGACAGAGAGCAGTTATGACCGAGACCCTTTCCCCGATGCCCCCGTCCATCACGGACAGTCATTGCCATCTGGATTTCCCCGATTTCGAGGGCGAGCTGGACGCGCTGATTGCGCGCGCGGCAGAGGCGGGCGTGACACGCATGGTCACAATCTGCACCAAACTGCGCAATGAACCGACCGTGCGCGCCATCGCCGAGGCCCACGCGCCGATCTTCTATGCCGCAGGCACCCACCCGATGAGCGCTGCTGACGAACCGATGGCAACCGTGGATGAGCTGGTGGCGCTGGCGCAGCATCCGAAATTCGTTGGCATCGGCGAGACCGGGCTGGATTACCACTATACCGCCGACAGCAAGGACGTGCAGAAGGAGTCGCTGCGCATCCATATCACCGCCGCGCGGGAAACCGGCCTGCCGCTGATCATTCATTCACGCGACGCCGATGATGATATGGCGTCAATCCTGCGCGATGAAATGGCCAAGGGCACCTATAGCTGTGTGATGCACTGTTTCTCCTCCTCGGCAGAGCTGGCACGTGCAGCGGTGGATCTGGGGTTTTACCTGTCGATGTCGGGCATCGCGGCCTTTCCCAAGAGCCAGGAACTACGCGACATCTTTGCCGCTGCCCCGATGGAGCGCATCCTGGTGGAAACCGACGCGCCCTATCTGGCGCCGCCGCCCTATCGCGGCAAGCGCAATGAGCCTTCCTATACGGCCCATACCGCCCGCGTCGGCGCAGAGGTGTTTGGTGTGGACTACGCCCAGTTTGCCGCCCAAACCCAGGCCAATTTCGACCGGTTGTTCTGGAAGGCTGCCAAATATGAGGCCGCTGCCTGATGGGGGCGCTGCGCTTTACCATTCTGGGCTGCGGCTCTTCTGGCGGGGTGCCGCGTCTAGGCGGCCATTGGGGAGACTGTGATCCGACCAATCCCCGCAATTTGCGGCGGCGCTGTTCCCTTTTGGTTGAACGCGACGGTCCAGACGGCACCACCACGGTGCTGATCGACACCACGCCTGACATGCGCAGCCAGTTGCTGGATACTGGCACCGGTCGGCTTGATGGTGTGGTCTATACCCATTCGCACGCCGACCACGTGCATGGCATCGATGACCTGCGCATGATCGTTTTCAACATGCGCGAACGGGTGCCGGTCTACGCCGACGGCGACACCCAGAACGCGCTCTTGTCGCGGTTCGGCTATGCCTTCATCCAGCCCGAAGGCTCCCCCTATCCGCCCATTCTGGACCTGCGCCAGATTGATGGCCCGCTGACCATCTCTGGCCCCGGCGGCGACATCACCCTGCGCCCCTTTGAGGTCAACCACGGCTCTATCGAGGCGCTGGGTTTCCGCATTGGCGATCTGGCCTATCTGCCGGATGTGGCAAAGATCCCCGACAGCGCGCTGGACGAGTTGCGCGACCTGGATTGCTGGATCATCGACGCGCTGCGCCGCAAGCCGCACCCGACGCACCTGTGCCTGGATGAGGCGCTGGAGTGGATCGAGCGCATGGCACCAAAGCGCGCGGTGCTGACCAATATGCACATCGATCTGGACTATGCTCAGGTCGCAGCCGAAACCCCCGATCATGTCGATCCCGCCTATGATGGCATGGTGATCGAATATCCGATCTGAGCCCACGCCAAACGCAATGACGGCTCTGCCCGACAGGAAGGCAACATCATGTTTCAGAGCCTGATTGATGTCATCCTGCCGGTCTTTCTGGTGATCGGTGCGGGTTACCTCGCCACACGGCGGGGGTATTTCCAGGCCGGCCACGTCGATGCGCTGATGAAGTTCACCCAGAGCTTTGCCATCCCGTGCCTGCTGTTTCGCGCCATCGCGACGCTGGATCTGTCAGCGAGCTTCGATCCCCGCCTGCTGATCAGTTTCTACACAGGCGCCGCGATCTGTTTCAGCCTGGGCATGATTGGCGCACGGCTGATTTTCCGCCGCGACTGGGAGGATTGCGTGGCGATTGGCTTTTGCTGCCTGTTCTCCAATTCGGTTCTGCTGGGCCTGCCGATCACCGAACGCGCCTATGGCGCAGACAATCTGACCGGCAACTATGCGATCATCGCATTCCATTCCCCGTTCTGCTACGGGCTGGGGATCACGGTGATGGAGATCGTGCGCAACAAGGGCGCGGGCGGTATCGCTACGGTGAAATCGGTGTTCAGTGCGATGTTCAAGAACGTGCTGATCCTTGGCATCGCATTGGGGTTTGTGGCGAACCTCTCAGGGCTGTGGATCCCGCAGGCGGTGGATGAGGCGCTGTCTCTGGTCATTCGCGCGGCGCTGCCGACTGCGCTGTTTGCGCTGGGGGGCGTGCTGGTGCAATACCGCCCCGAAGGCGACCTGCGCGCCATTGGATTTGTCTGTGCGATTTCATTGATGGTGCACCCTGCGCTGGTCTGGAGCATGGGCACAGCGCTCAAGGTGCAACCGGATCTGTTCCGCTCTGCCGTGCTGAATGCCGCGATGGCGCCGGGGTTCAATGCCTATATCTTTGCCAATATGTATGGCCGCGCTAAGCGGGTGGCGGCCTCTTCCGTGCTGATTGCCACCGGATCGTGCATCCTGACCGTCTGGCTGTGGCTGCTGATCCTGGGGTAGGTGCAAAAATGGGCGCCGCAGCGCCCATTCTTACCCTGTGATATCAACGGCGATCAGTCGCCATCAGCAACCCCCGCCTGACGCAGCCGCGCCCGGCGCGCCCGGTAAGCTGGCAAAAGCACCAAGAGCACCGCAAAGCCCAGTAGACCGATGGTCATCGGGCGTTCCAGCAGGAAACCGAAGCCATCATAGATCTGCATCGAACGGGAGAAGTTGTCCTCCAGCATCGATCCCAGAATGAAGCCGATCAGCAAAGGGGCCAGCGGATAGTCGGCAAAGCGCAGCAGCGTCGCGCAGACCCCCAGACCGACAAGGATCAACAACTCTGTCGCGTTGTTCTGGCCGATATAGGCCCCCATCAGCGTAAAGAAGAAGATGAACGGGATCAGGTAGTTGCGCGGAACGGCCAGCACCTTGGCGATATAGGGGATCAGCGGCAGGTTCAGGATCAGCAGGATCAGGTTGCCCACATACATGGAGATAATGACGGCCCAGAAGATCTGTGGCTCATCCACCATCAGTCTTGGACCGGGCGAGACGTTGAGCGCAATCAGCGCCCCCAACAGGATCGCGGTGGTGCCGGAACCGGGGATCCCCAATGTCAGAAGTGGCACAAAGGAACCAGTGCAAGCTGCGTTATTGGCGCTTTCGGGCGCGGCAAGGCCTTTGACAGAGCCCTTGCCGAATTGATCCTGCTCTTCCTTCGGGGCGATGTTGCGTTCAACCGCATAGCCAAGGAAGGACGCGATGGTGGCCCCCGCCCCCGGCAGCACGCCAATCAGGAAGCCCTGGATCGACTGACGGCCAATCACCGGCGCGATGGATTTTGCCTCAGCTTTCGTGATGCGCAGATCCTTGATCTCGCTGCTGCCCCCTTCGGTTTTGGAGCGGCTGGGATCCAGCACCAGATACAGCGCCTCTGGCAAGGCAAACATCGCCATCGCCAGGGTGATGAAGCCAAAGCCCGACTGCAGATCCATGATGCCCATCGTGAAACGCGGCATGTTGAACAGCGCGCCTTCACCCACTGTCGCCATGATGAGGCCAAGAACCGTCATCAATAGCGCCTTCACCACCTGACCGGTGCCTGCAAAGGCCGCGATGGCAGAAAGCCCCACCACCATCAGGGCAAAATACTCGGCCGAATGGAACAGCAGTGCCACACTGGCAAGTGCGGGTGCAAAGATCATCAAGAGCACCGCACCGATGCTGCCGCCGCAAAAGGACGAGATCGCCGCAACCGTCAGCGCCTTGCCCGCCTTGCCCTGCCGCGCCAGAGGGTAGCCATCAAATGAGGTCGCCACGGTCGAGGCCACGCCCGGCGCATTGATCAGGATCGAGGAGGTCGAGCCGCCGAAGATCGCACCATAATAGACCCCCGCCAACAGGATCAGCGCCGCCGATGGATCACCGATGGAGATCGCGACCGGGATCATGATGGAGATGATGCTCATCGGGCCAAGACCCGGAAGCATGCCGATGAAGGTGCCAATGAGGCAGCCGCCAATCACCATCAGAAGATTGCTCAGGGAAAAGGCCGTGCTGAGGCCAATCAGAATTCCGTCCAGCATCTCAGACTCCGTTTCCAAGGAACAGCGGCAGCGGCCGCAGGTAGATGCCAAGGACGCCCTGCACCAAATACCAGACCACGCCGGCGGCGACCATTGCGATGGGGATCAGGATATGCAGCTTGCGCTCTCCCAGGATCATCGAGCTGATAACCAGAAAGCCCACGGTCGAGATCAGGAACCCGGCAGGACGCAGCAGCAGCGCATATAGCACCATCATCCCCAAGAGCGCCGCGGCCTGACCGATCTTGTAGTCCAGCAGACGGCGGTAATCGATGTCACCGACCTTGGGGCCATCGGTATCCTTGCCGGGAGAGACAAGAATGATGAGCGCGCAGAGGATGGCCAGAACAGAGAGCCCTTTGGGAAAGGTGCTGGGCCAGATGGCGTTGAATTTCATGAACGGAGGCAAGCCGTCATCCATGGTGAAAAAGGCCGTGTAGCCATAGACGAGACTGATCATCAGGATGACCAGTGCAATCCATCGGTCGAGCGCCATTGGGCTCCTCCCTTCCGGTCGATTGAAAATGCAGATCGTGGCCCTGCCGCTTGGGCCGGAACAGATGCCTCCCGCATCACACCGGGCGCAGGTATCGGTGGGGGGCTCTGGTTATTGGGCTGGCGGGCAGGTGAAGATGCGCGACCGGTTGTGCCCTCCGGTCGCGCGGCAGGTCAGGCTTTAGAGAAAGCCCAGCTCCTGCATCAGGCCGCGGATCACCTCTTCCTGACCTTCCAGGAATTTGACGAAGTCATCGCCGCTGTTGTGAATGTTCACCCAACCATTGCGGGCGCGGACCTCTTCCCATTCGGGGGTGTCATACATCTTGGCCAGCGCAGCGCGGTAGGCTTCCACTTTTTCCTCCGGCAGGCCGGGGGCGCCAAAGAACCCGCGCCAGTTCACGAAGGTCGCGTCGATCCCCTGTTCTTTCATGGTCGGAGCATCGGCATAAGCGGGAACCCGTTCGTCGGCGGTGACGCCGATGATTTTCACTTCGCCTGCGTTGGCGAGATCAATCGCCTCGGAAAAGCCCGTGGAAAGGGCCGCGATTTCGCCGGACAGCAGCGCCGCCATAGCCACGCCACCCGCATCATAGGGGATGTATTTCACTGCTGTCGGCTCTTCGCCTGCAGCCTTCATCACCATGGCTGCAACGAGGTGATCCATGCCGCCCGGAACCGAGCCACCGCCGATGGCTGTCTTACGCGGCTCTGCCTGATAGGCGGCGATCAGATCCGACATGGAATTGATCGGGCTGTCCTTGCCCACGACAATTGCAGCGTAGTCACCAATCGTACCGGCCACCATGGTGAGATCACGGAAGTTGTGCGGGAACACGCCCGTCAGCGAGCGGATCACGATCGGGGTGGAGTTCACCATCAGCGTGCCGTGGTTGCTCTCGGCGTTTTCGATCAGATAGCCGATCGCCTTGCCGCCGCCACCGCCGGACATGTTTTCATAGGACGCATTGCCAACGAGACCTGCCTTGGTCAGCGCCTCTCCGGTGCCGCGCGCGGTGCCGTCCCAGCCGCCACCTGCGCCGCCGGGGATCAGAAAGTGGATGCTGTCCACCATCTCATCCGCAGCCACCGGGGCAGCAAAAGCCAGCGTCGTCGCGGCGGTCGCGGCCATCAGCGCGCGCCGGGTCAGGGTCATTTTCATCTTTGTCTCCTCCCATTTGACAAATGGCGGCTTGGCCGCTCATGACTGAAAGGGACCACGCGAAGCTGACACAAACCTGTCACCAGCCAAAGTGGTTGGCATTTTATCGACCCGAACCGGAACACAGCGACATGCGTTTTCTGCTGGTAGAAGACAACCTCAGCCTTGCCGCCGCAGTGGAGGACCGCCTGCGGATGGATGGCCATGTTGTGGACCATGCCCCGGATATTTCGGTCGCGGATGACTATGCGGCAACGGCCGATTACGATCTGATTTTGTTGGATATTATGCTGCCAGATGGTGACGGTCGTGATTTTCTGAAGGCCCATCGCAACCGCCAGGGAACCACCCCCGTGATCGTCCTGACCGCCCGATCCGAGGTGTCGGACCGCGTGGGTGTTTTGGATCTGGGGGCCGATGACTACATCACCAAACCCTTTGATTTTTCCGAGTTGGAGGCGCGCTGCCGCGCCGTGCTGCGCCGCCACGGAGGCGGCAGTTCCAACCAGAAACGATTCGGATCCGTGGTCTTTGACCCGATGGCCGGAACGCTGAACATCGGCGAAAAAACCGTTTCCCTGCGCAACAAGGAACTGCGGCTTCTGGAAATTTTCATCAACGCGCCGGATCGGATCTTTTCCAAATCAAAGCTGGTTGACCGGCTGTTTTCCTATGAAGAGGACGTCTCCGAAAACGCGATTGAGGTCTATGTGGGACGGCTGCGAAAACATCTGGCAGGCTCTGACGTGGAGATCACCACCGTGCGCGGGCTGGGCTACCGGATGTCGCTTGCATGAGCCGTGGCCTGCCCACCAGCGGGTCCATCCGGCGGCGGTTGACGCTGCAACTGGTGGGCAGTGCGGCGTTTCTGGCGTCGCTGCTGTTTGTTATCGTGCTGAGCTTTACCCGAGACGTTTCGCAGCAGACCCATGACAGCATCCTTGCGGCCTCTGCCACCTCGATCATGGATTCGGTCTCGGTGCGGTCCGGCGAGGTGTCGGTGGACATTCCCTATGCCGCGCTCTCCATGCTGGGCAATGTCAGCAATGACCGGGTGTTCTACCGTATCGCACAGGATGACAGCGTGCTGACGGGATATGCGGATCTGCCGCTGCCGGATGGTGCACCACCGCGGGGCCAGCCGCGATTTGATACCCTGCACTACAAGGGTGACAGCATTCGCATGGTCACATTGGCGCGGCGGGTGTCGCTGAATGGTCAGGTCTCTGATGTGGTGATTTCCGTCGCCCAGACCCGCGAGGGGCAAGCCGCGCAGCTGGCGGAGCTGACCCGCAATGCGCTGCAACTGGGGCTCGGGTTTTTCATGATCGCGGCCTTTCTTGCAATCTGGGCTGCGCAGTCCAGCATCCGCCCCCTGGCAGAATTAGCCGAGGCCGTGTCGCGCCGGGGCCCCAAAGACCTGCGCCCGGTGCGCCGCCCGGTGCCGTCCGAAATGATCCCGCTGGTCACATCGCTCAACCGCTTTATTGAACGGCTGCGGGTGTCCCTGTCGCGGTCCGAAGATTTCATCGCCGAAGCCGCCCACCGGGTGCGCACGCCGCTGGCCACGGTGCGCACGCAGGCAGAGATCACGCTGCGGCGGGTAGAGCGGGACGAAAACCGCGCCTCTTTGCGTGAAATGATCCGCGCCATCGACGAAAGCTCCCGCGCGGCGGGGCAGCTATTGGATCATGCGATGGTGACCTTTCGCACCGACAGTCTCTTGCGGGAAGAGGTGGATCTGGGGGCGCTGTCGCGCGAGTTGCTGAACCGGCTGCGCCCGATTGCAGAGCTGAAGGATATTGCGCTGCATTCCGACCTGCCGCAGACGCCGCCCCTGTCGGGTGATCCAATCCTGATCCAGAACGCGGTGCGCAACCTGTTGGACAATGCGATCAAATATGCGCCGTCCGAAAGCGACATTCAGGTGATCCTGCGCAAGGAGGGGGCAGAGCTGCGGCTGAGCATCATTGACGAGGCGGGCGGGTTTCCCAGCGGTGACACGAACGCGCTGACCGCACGGTTTGCGCGGGGCGCCAATGCCGAGGGGACGATTGGCTCGGGCCTTGGTCTTACCATTGCGCGCGAAGTCGTGGAGGCCCACGGCGGACGCCTGACCATCGCGCCGAGCCAAGCCACCAGCGGCCCGCCTGCCGCATCCCCAAGACGAGAGGGTTCATGCGTTTCCTTGTGTTTTCCAATGTCCTGACAGCTGCTTTGCGGGTGTTCAGCCTGTTCTGCCTTGCGGTCATTCTCGGGGGGCCAGCGCAGGCGTTCGAGATCGAGGACCAGCGCCGCTTTGGCCCCGCTGCCGGTGCTGCTGGCGCTGATGTCCTACGAGTGCTGTCCACCACCGACACCGATCTTCTGGCACCGCTGATCGAGAGTTTTCTGCGCAGCCGCCCCACGGTGGTGGTGGATTATGTCACCGTCAGCAGTTCAGAATTGATGCGCGCCGTGGTGGAGGACGACGCGGCGTTCGACCTGGCTGTTTCCTCGGCGCTGGATCTGCAGACCAAGCTGGCCAATGACGGCTACACCCGCGCACATTCCCCCGCGGGGCGATTGCGCATCCCGGACTGGGCGGTCTGGCGCGACCACGTCTTTGCCTTCTCGCAGGAGCCCGCATCCATCGTGCTGTCGCCTGCCGCCTTTGAGGGGTTGGAGATGCCGCGCAGCCGTCAGGCACTGATGTCCCTGTTGCGCCGCTACCCCAATCGGTTCCGGGGGCGCATCGGCACCTATGATGTCGAAACCAGCGGGCTGGGTTATCTGTTTGCAACACAGGATCTGCGCACCTCCGAAAGTTTCTGGCGGATGATGGAGATTTTCGGCAGCCTCGATCTGCGGCTTTATTGCTGTTCCGGAGAGATGATCGAGGCGGTCGCACGGGGCGAATTGGCCATCGCCTACAATGTGCTTGGCAGCTATGCGCGGGCACGGGTGGATCTGGCCGACCGCATCGAGATCGTGGATCCGCAGGACTACACCAATATGATGCTGCGCACCGCTGTCGTGTTGAAAGGCGCAGACCGCCCGGATCTGGCAGGCGCCTTTATCGATCACCTGTTGCGGGCGGCCTGGGGGAACCAGCGCGATCCGGCCTACCCCTTTCCCCGCTACGCAACGGCAGAAACCAGCCCCACCGCCGCGCTGCGCCCGATCCAGATGGGACCGGGGCTTTTGGTGTTTCTGGATCGCCTGAAACGCGCCCGGTTCCTCGAGGAATGGCGCAGCACCGTTTTGCAGAAGTAGCGCAGACGCTTAGCGATAGAGCAGCGACTGGCCGTTGTGAAAGAGATGCAGCTTGGCCGGATCGGCGTAGAGCCGCACAGAGGTGCCGCGCAGCCCCTTGTGAATGCCAGGCAGCTTCGCAATCAGCGGATCCTTCCCCTCGCCCGCCGCGATGTAAAGCACGGTGACTTCGCCCAGGGCCTCCACGATATCAACGCGGCTGTCGATCAGTGCGCCACCGCTGCCCTCTTCCACCAGATCCTCGGGCCGCACCCCGACATTCACGGCAAGCCCCTGATCGGCCTCGGTGGTCGGGATCTCTGCCACGACCTCTTCCCCACTGCTGAGCCGAACGGTGGTGTGTTGACCGGTGGCGATCACTGTGCCGGCAATGAGGTTCATGGCCGGAGAGCCAATGAACTGGGCGACAAATTCGTTTTCCGGTCTCTCGTAGAGCTCAAGTGGCGTGCCGACCTGCGCGATACCCTTGTTGGCGAGAACCACAATCCGGCTGGCCAGGGTCATTGCCTCCACCTGATCGTGGGTCACATAAATCATGGTGCTGTCCGGCATTGCCTCTTTCAGCTGGGCAATCTCGATCCGGGTGGCGACTCGCAGGGCCGCGTCCAGATTGGAGAGCGGCTCATCAAAAAGATAGACCTTGGGATCGCGCACGATGGACCGGCCAATGGCAACCCGCTGCCGCTGCCCACCCGACAGCGCCTTGGGCAGGCGATCCAGATAGGGTTCCAGCTGCAGGATCTTGGCCGCACGGTCGATGGCGGCGTCGATCTCGTCCTTGCTTTTCTTCGCAATCTTCAGCGCAAAGGCCATGTTGTCGCGCACCGTCATATGCGGATAAAGCGCGTAGGACTGGAACACCATCGCAATGCCCCGCTGGGCGGGCGGGATGTCATTCATCACCGCATCATCGATTTCCAGCGTGCCACCGCTGATCCGTTCCAGCCCCGCGATCATCCGCAACAAGGTGGATTTGCCGCAGCCAGAGGGGCCGACAAATACAATCAGCTCCCCCTGTTTGATATCGAGGTTGATATCTTTCAGGACTTCGACGCCGCCCCCGTAGGTTTTGGCCACATTGGTCAATTTCAGGTTTGCCATCTACTGGTCCCTCCCCTGCTCGTGTTTCTGTCAGCCCCGCACCGCAAGGCAGGCCTGCCAAGGTGCCAGAACAACCCGCGCGCCGCCTGTCGGCAGATCGGCGAGGGCGATGTCGGTGTTGGGCTTTTGCCAGTTGCCTTCCGGCAGGGTGATCTCTGCCTCGGTATCCCCCAGATTGAAGGCGCAAAAGATCACCTCGTCGCGGTCCTGACGGGTGAAGAAGGCGACATTGCCCTCTGCCCGCAGCTGATCATGGGTGCCTACCGCCAATGCCGGATGTGCCTTGCGCAGCGCGATGGCGCGGCGATAGTGGTGCAGCATCGCCTCTGGATCGGCCTCTTGGCTGGCCACGCTCAGGGCCAGATGTTCGGGCGAGACCGGCAGCCACGGCTTGCCCTCAGTAAAGCCGCCGGTGCTGTTTGATGGCTCCCAGACCATCGGTGTGCGGCAACCGTCCCGCCCCTTGAATTCGGGCCAGAACTCAATGCCATAGGGATCCTGAAGGTCTTCAAAGGCGATGTCCGCCTCGGGCAGCCCCAGTTCCTCGCCCTGATAGATGCAGGTGGTGCCGCGCAGGCACATCATCATGGTGGTGAACAAACGTTGTGCCGCCGGGTTGAGCCCCCAGCGGCTGCTGTGGCGGATCACATCGTGGTTGGAAAACGCCCAGCAAGCCCAGCCATTGGCGGCAACGCGGTCCACCTCTGCAAAGACTTCGGCCAGACGGGAGGCGGTCAGCACGTCCTTGGCCAGAAGCTCAAAGGCATAACACATGTGAACGCCGCTGTTGCCTGCCGTGTAGCTGCCCATGATCTCCAGACCGCGCTGCGCATCGCCCACTTCGCCCACGGCGGCCTTGGCGGGGTATTCATCCAGAAGCGCGCGGAACCGGCCCAAAAACGCCAGGTTTTCCGGCTGGTTCTTGGAATAGAGATGTTCCTGATGATTATAGGGGTTCACCGAAGGCGCGATGGTGGCGTTGCGCTGTTCCGGCGGCAGGGCCGGGTTGGAGCGCAGCTCTGCGTCGTGGAAGTAAAAGTTGATGGTATCCAGACGGAAGCCATCGACGCCGCGCTCCAGCCAGAAGCGGGTCACATCCAACAGCGCGTCCTGCACCGCAGGGCAGTGAAAATTCAGATCCGGCTGTGAGACCAGGAAGTTGTGCAGATAATACTGCTCGCGCCGAGGATCCCATTGCCAGGCAGAGCCACCAAAGATCGACAGCCAGTTGTTGGGCGGCGTGCCATCTGGTTGCGGATCGGCCCAGACGTACCAATCGGCGCGGGGATTGTCGCGGCTCTGACGGCTTTCGCCAAACCAGGCGTGCTGGTCAGAGGTGTGCGACAGGACCAGGTCGATCATCACCCGAAGCCCCAAACCATGGGCGGTTGCGACCAGCTGGTCAAAGTCGGACAGGCTGCCAAACATCGGATCGACGTCGCAGTAATCCGAGACGTCATAGCCGAAATCCTTCATCGGGGAGGTGAAGAAGGGAGAGATCCAGATCGCATCGACCCCAAGCGAGGCGATATGCGGCAGGCGCTGGGTGATCCCTTTCAGATCACCGATGCCGTCGCCATTGCTGTCCTGATAGCTGCGCGGGTAGATCTGGTAGATCACCGCACCGCGCCACCAATCGGGGTCAGCGGCGAGAACCTGGGCCGGGTCGAGTTGAGCTTGAGCGTTCATGTCAGCTGTTTCCATAGTCTTAGAGTAAGGGGCAGTGCCGGTCTCATCCGGCCTGCGGATCAGGTCACTTGACCGAGCCTGCCAGGAGGCCACGGACGAGGTATTTCTGCATGGCAAAGAACACGGCGAGCGGCACCGCAATTGAGACAAAGGCAGAGGTTGCAAGGATCTCCCAATTGCCGCCGCGGGTGCCGAGCAGCTCAACAATCTGCTTGGTCATCACCGTGGTTTCGCCGGTTGCGTCGATCAGGAACACCATCGCCACCAGAAGATCGTTCCAGGTCCACAGGAACTGAAAGATCGCGAATGAGGCCAGCGCAGGGAAGGACAGCGGCAGGATGATGCGGACAAAGATCATGAAATCCGTCGCGCCATCCACGCGGGCGTTTTCAATGATGTCGCGCGGAATGCCGACCATGTAGTTGCGCAAGAGGTAGATCGCGAGCGGCAGGCCAAAGCCCGTGTGTGCCATCCAGACCCCGATGTAACCTTTGCCGATGCCGATCTCATTGTGGAACTTCAACAGCGGGATCAGCGCCAGTTGCAGGGGCACGACCAACAGCCCAACAATCGCGGCCACCAGCAGGGCACGGCCCGGAAATTCCATCCACGCCAGCGCATAGGCGGCAAAGGCCGCGACGAGGATCGGGATAATGGTCGCCGGAATGGTGACGGTCAGCGTGTTGAAAAACGCCTTTGCCATATTGTCCGTTGCGTTGCCGGAGATCAGCACGGTCTCGTAATTCTCCAGCGTGAATTCTGGCGGGACGGTTGCGGTGACAAAGACGCGGGGGCCGCGCTTGCCGCTGATCTCATCCACGCTTTCAAGCCGGTAGGCGCCATCCTCTGCCACCGTCAGGGTGCCACCGCGGCGCAGCTCTGCGGTTTCACCGGGCAGGTATGCGGCGGGTTCGCGTGCCGAGGTGCCCCAGGCTGATATCTCGCTCTCGGTGCCGTCGGCAAACAGGCGCCCCTCGATCACGTAAAGATCGCCGTCCTGCACCTGTTCGCTGGGGGGATCGGTGCGCAGGGTCAGGTTCTGTTCGCTCGGGAACATCGCGCGCCACCAGCCGCTGGTCGCAATCTGGTCGGCGGTGCGGAAGGACGACACCAAAAGGCCCAGCGTCGGGAACAGCCACAGCCCCACCAGCAGAACAACAGACAGGCGCAAGGCCCAGATCAGCGCAGGTTTTTCTCCGGCAATAACAGTCATCGCGGTCTCCTCAGCGCATCTCGCGGCGGGCGTTGTAAACGTTCCAGACAAGGATCGGCAGGACCAGCAGCATGATGATCATGGCGCTTGCAGATCCCACGCCCCAGTCGTTGGCGCGGAACAGTTTGTCGTACATGTAATTGGCCAGAACCTGCGTCTCCCATTGGCCGTTGGTCATGGCAAAGACGATGTCAAAGACCTTGAGCACGACGATGGTGATGGTGGTCCAGACCACAACGATGGTGTCCATGATCTGCGGCACCTTGATCTTGAAGAAGATCTGAAATGGCCCGGCGCCGTCCACGATGGCCGCTTCCACGGTTTCTTCGGGAATGCCGCGCAGGGCAGCCGACAGGATCACCATGGCAAAGCCGGTCTGGATCCAGATCAGCACCATCATCAGAAAGAAGTTGTTCCAGAACGGGATCGTCAGCCACTGCATCGGCGCGTCGCCGCCAAAGTAGATGTAGATCGCGTTCAAGACGCCGATCTGATCGGTGCCCTCGGGGCGGGCGTCATAGACCAGTTTCCAGATCACCGCAGCGCCGACAAAGGAAATCGCCATTGGCATAAAGATCAGCGATTTCGCGATATTGCCCCAGGCCAGCCGGTCGGTCAGCTGCGCTGCCAGCAGGCCAAATGCGGTCGAAGCCGCAGGCACGACAAGAAGCCACAGGAAATTATTCTGAAGCGCCTCCCAGAATTTTGCCTCTGCCAGCATCTGCTGATAGTTGGCAAGGCCGACGAACTCGGACCCGCCGCCCGGCACACGTTCCGTGACCGACAGGCGCAGGGTTTCGACCACCGGATAGGCCAGATAAAGCCCCAGCGCCAGCAGCGCAGGCAAGAGGAACAGCCAGGGCCGGATCATGTTGGCGCGGCGGATATTGCGGGCGATATGGGCGCCGCGCGCCGGAAAGATCACCCGATCCAACACCAGATTGGAAAAGTAGAAATAGCCGACACACCCTCCGACGCCAAAGGCGATTGTGAGCAGGCCCTGAATGGCTGGATGCATGGGAAGAGTTCCTTCGCGCTAGGGCGTGGACGACGGGCCGCCCCCGGCCTGACATGTGGTGTGACCTGCAAGGCCTGTGAACGGCGCGGGGTTTGGACGGCAAAAACAGGGGGAATGCAGGCCGACCCATAGGGGCCGACCCGCAGTGGTGCCTTACTTCAGCGCATCCCAGGACGACTGGATCTCTGCTGCGACCTCTTCCGCCGGGGTGCCGCCGGCATAGCCGACCATACCGGTCCAGAAGGAGCCCGCACCAACACCACCCGGCATCAGGTCAGATGCGTCAAAGCGGAAGGTATCGGCAGAGAGCAGGATCTCGCCCATCTTCTTGAGCGTGTCGGTCGCGTAGATGTCGGTGTTCACACCCTTATGCGGTGTCAGGAAGCCCTGCTGCGCCATCCAGACCTCGTGCCCGATCGGGGATTTCAGGAATTCCATCAGCGCACGGGCGCCCTTGCTGTCGTTGGTGATCGACCACAGGGTGCCTGCTCCCAGAACCGGGCTGCCCAGGTCCTTTTCTGCATAGGCGGGGAAATAGAAGAAGTCGGCATCCAGACCCACTTCTGTTCCTTCAGGGAAGAACGCCGGGATGAACGACGCCTGACGATGCATCAGACACTGCGGCGGGCTGGCAAACAGGCCTTTGGGGCTATCGCGGAAATCGGTGGAGGCCACGGCGCCTGCCCCACCCGAAACGTAATCATCATTGCGGGCAAAATAGCCGAATTCCTCGATTGCATTCACAACGCGCGGATCGGTGAAGGGGATTTCATTGCTGACCCATTGATCATAAACGCCAGGATCCTGCGTGCGCAGCATCATGTCCTCAACCCAGTCGGTCGCAGGCCAGCCCGTTGCCCCGCCAGAGCCCAGACCGATACACCAAGGCGTGTTGCCATCGGCGACCATCTGATCGGTCAGCGCCTTCAGCTCTTCCATCGACTGAGGGATGTCATAGCCGAAATCTTCAAATGTTTCAGGTACGTACCAGACAAGGGATTTCACATCGACCTTGTAGAACAGCCCAAAGACATCATCGTTGCCGTCCGGCCCCTTGAAGGTGCTGAGATCAACCCAGGAATCCCCGGCGGCATAGTTTTCACGCACCCAATCGGCGGTCTCGCTGCCCAGAGGCGCGATGAACCCGCGCGCGGCCATGTCCGACACCAGACCCGGCTGCGGGAAAACAGCGACATTGGGCGCAGAGCCAGCCTCGGCATCCACAACGATCTGCTGCTCGAAACTGTCAGAGCCGGTGTAACGCACATCCGCGCCAGTGGCGGCCGCGAAATAGGCCAGCACTTTTTCGACCACTTCCTGATCCGGGCCAAGCCAGGGGCCGAAGACAGTGACCTGCTCACCGGAAAGATCGGTGGCCTTCAGCGCCTCAAAGCTCTCCCAGTTGAAGTCCCCCTCGCCGACCGGAAAGGCCAGATCACCCTCTGCCTGCGCAAGACCAGCCGACAACGCCAGAACGCCAGCTGCCGCCAAAAGACTGCGTTTCATGTTATTTCCTCCCGATGTTCAATGCGCCCTCCGCTCTCGGCGGTTTCAAAGTTTTCAAAGCGCTTTGGATGACAGCAAAATCCCGGATTCGGGCTGAGCTGTCAACAATTTCCCGTCGGAGTGCCAAACAACCATAAAAAACACAGGGCTTGCCAGCCTGTCCCCTGCCCTGTCATAACTGCGCAGGTGGCGCGCAGCCCTTGCCGTCGCAGCCAAAAGAATCAAAGCGCTTTGGAGTTTTCCATCAATGAACCTGAAGGAACTGGCCGCATATTTGAACCTGTCGCAGACGACAGTGAGCCGCGCGCTCAACGGCTTTCCGGAGGTGAGCGAGGCAACCCGCAAGCGCGTCGCAGCCGCCGCAGAGCAGCACAACTACCGCCCCAACACCCGCGCCAAGGCACTGGCCACAGGGCGCGCGATGGCCATTGGGCACGTGATCCCGCTGTCGTCCCAACACGAGATGGTGAACCCGATTTTCGGCGACTTTATCGCGGGTGCCGGCGAAAGCTACGCCGCTGCCGGCTATGATATGGTGCTGTCGCTGGTTGAGGACAGCAAACAAGAGAAGGCCTATCGCGAAATGGCCTCCAAGCGGAATGTTGACGGCATCGTCCTGCATGCCCCCCGCATGTCAGACCCCCGGATCGGGCTGTTGCGAGAGATTGGCCTGCCCTTTGCAGTGCATGGCCGCGCCTCGGACGTTGTGGGCGATTACTGCTGGCTGGACGTGAACAACAAGAGCGCCTTTGAACGGGCAACCCGGTTCCTGATTGATCTGGGCCATCGCCGCATTTGCCTGGTCAACGGTCTGGAGAGCATGGATTTTGCCTGGCGTCGGCGGGCGGGCTATGCCTATGCCCTGCAGGCGGCCGGACTGCCGCTGGACCCCGCTCTCATGTTCGCCGAGGAAATGACGGAGAGCTATGGCTACCGCACCGTTGTTGCCACGCAAGCGATGGAGGATCCGCCCACCGCCTATCTCGTCTCCTCGATCATCCCGGCGATGGGTGTGCGCCGCGCAATCGAGGATTCAGGACGCCAGATGGGCCGCGAGATCTCTGTGATCACCCATGACGATGACCTTTCATACCTGCGCAACGGCGATGAGGTACCCCAATTCACCGCCACCGTCTCCTCCGTGCAAGAGGCAGGCCGCCAACTGGCCAATCTGCTGCTGGATCAGATCCGCAACCCCGGCAAGCCCCTGCCCACGCGGCTGCTGGAGGCGCAGCTGACCGTTGGCCGCTCTACCGGGCCTGCCCCGTCTCTGCGCTGATATCGCCCTTTAGGAGCCCCATCCAATGTTCCGAAACTCTCGCTCTGATTTTCCCAAAGGATTTCTGTTTGGCACCGCCACCTCGGCCTATCAGATCGAAGGCCACGGGTTCGGCGGCGCGGGGCCGACCCATTGGGACAGTTTCGCCGCGACCCCGGGCAATGTTGTGCGCGCAGAACACGGCCAGCGGGCCTGCGACCACTACCACCGCTACGGCGAGGATCTGGATCTGGCGGCAAACGCAGGGTTTGACTGCTACCGCTTTTCCACCAGCTGGGCACGGGTCCTGCCAGAGGGTCGCGGCACACCGAACCCTGAGGGGCTGGATTTCTACGACCGGCTAACAGACGCAATGCTGGAACGCGGGCTAAAACCCTGTGTGACGCTCTATCATTGGGAATTGCCGCAGGCGCTGGCGGATATGGGCGGCTGGCGCAATGGCGATATCGCCAAGTGGTTTGGCGACTACACGCATGTCATCATGAGCCGGATTGGCGACCGGATGTATTCCGCCGCCCCCATCAACGAACCCTGGTGCGTGGGCTGGCTGTCCCATTTCCTTGGCCATCACGCGCCCGGCCTGCGCGACATCCGTGCCACCGCACGGGCCATGCATCACGTGA
Source organism: Phaeobacter italicus (assembly GCF_001258055.1). Classification (GTDB taxonomy): domain Bacteria; phylum Pseudomonadota; class Alphaproteobacteria; order Rhodobacterales; family Rhodobacteraceae; genus Phaeobacter; species Phaeobacter italicus. The sequence continues at coordinate 22,182 of NZ_CVRM01000010.1, forward strand.
TGGTGGCGCATGGCACTGCCATTCAGGTGATGCGCGATCTCGGCATGGACAACCTCGGCGGCGTGTTCAATCTGGAATGGGCGACGCCTGCTGATAACAGTGACGCCGCGAAATTGGCGGCTGAGCGTTATGATGCCATCTATAACGGGTTCTTTCTGGGGGGCGCGTTTCAGGGCCGCTATCCGGACCTTGCCCTGGAAGGGCTGGAGCCGCATCTACCCCAGGGGTGGCAGGATGATTTCGCCACCATCACCGCCCCCGTCGACTGGTGCGGGATCAACTATTACACCCGCAAGCTGATTGCCCCGGATGCTGGCCCCTGGCCACAATACGCCGAAGTGGACGGCCCTCTGCCCAAAACGCAGATGGATTGGGAGATCTACCCGCAGGGGCTCTATGATTTTCTCATCCGCACGGCACGGGACTATACTAGGGATCTGCCGCTCATTGTGACCGAAAACGGGATGGCAAATGCCGATGTTGTGGCTGCGGGCGGTGGCGTCGACGATCCAGCACGCATTGCCTTTGTGGACGCTCATCTGGACGCCGTGCGCCGCGCCATCGCCGATGGCGCCCCGGTTCAGGGCTACTTTCTATGGTCGCTCTTGGACAATTATGAATGGGCGCTGGGTTATGAAAAACGGTTTGGTCTGATCCATGTTGATTTCGACACATTGGCGCGCACGCCCAAGGCATCGTACCACGCGCTAAAGACCGCCATTGGACCCAAACAAGGCTAGAAACTTCGGCGTAAATTGCCGCAAGGGAAGGCTGGAGATCCCCAGACAACTCATCTACTGGGCGAAATATGCGCTATCCGGAAATCCGTTTTCTCTCCAGAGGAGTTTTTCGGATCGCGCATATACAAACAGATAACATCCTGTTTTTTCACACATTGAGAGCGCACGCGCTGCAACCTATGATCAACATTGTTGTGTGCTCCCACAGGAAATGAATTGCGAAAGTTGCATTTCGCGGACATTTCTTCAAAGACGTTAAGCTTCTCTCATCTTTTTTGATCTACCTTGAGTTGATTGCGCCAATCCGGTGCTCCTCAACCACATGATCTCTACCGGAGAGAAAGATGACGCTGTTTCGGGACATGAAACTCGCCAAGAAACTGCCCTTGGCGATTACCTTACCTATTGTTCTGTTTGTATCCATTGCCGGGCTGACACTTGTCTGGCAATTCACGAATATTCTCAATCAACGCAACGAGGCGGTGTATTCCACCCTCGCGCGCGAACGGGCCAGTGCACTGGAACATTGGCTTGGCACGATCGAGGATGATCTGCGTGTGATGGCGGAAAACCGCGCCGTCCAGCAGGCAGTCAAGGAATTTTCAACCAGTTGGGTGGTCATGGGCGCCACGGCCTCGGACGCGCTGCGCAAGCTCTATGTCGCTGACAACCCCAACCCTGCCGGGCAGAAGGACAAGCTGACTGACGCGGGCGATGGCTCCGGATGGAGCGCGACCCACGCGAGCCACCACCCCGGCCTGCACAAATTCCAAGCCGTACATGGCTATTACGATCTGTTCCTCTTCGATACGCGCGGCAATCTGATCTATTCCGTATTCAAGGAAGACGATTTTGGCCGCAACTTTGTCGATGGCCCGCTTGCCAGCTCCGGCCTGGGCGATGCCTACCGCCGGGCGCGCGATCTGCAGGCTGATCAGATCTATATGACCGACATCGCCCCCTATGCGCCAAGCGGCGGCGCACCTGCGGTTTTTGTTGCCAAACCGGTCTTTGAGGGCAGCCGCCAGCTTGGTGTGATTGCCCTTCAGGTGCCGTTCGACGAAATCAGCGCCATCCTGTCGGATTCCGCGCTGCTGGGGGAAACCGGGCGGGTGTTCCTGACCGGAGCAGACGGCCAGGTTCTGTCGCAATCGGCAACCGGAACCAGTACATTGACCCAGGCGGCAGACAAGGAAGCCTCTGGCAAGATGACACCCCAGATTGAGGCTGCGCTGCAAGGTAGGGCAGAGTATTTCACAGACACCACGGGGCTCAACGGCGCGCCAGTTGTGGCTGCAACCAGTGCCGTCGACACCAGCCGCGGTGATCGCTGGGGCCTCGTGCTGGAAATCGACGCCGCAGAGGCGCTGGCCGCCAATCAATACCTGCGCGTGGTTGCCACCGTCGGGTTGATCCTGACCACGCTTGCGCTGGCAGTGACCGCTGCAATGGTGGGGCGCTGGATCGCTGGACGGTTCATCCGCCTGGCGGCCGACACCCGTGAAATCGCCGTAGAAAATTATGAAGTCGAGATCCACGGCACCGACAGCAAGGACGAAATCGGCCTGACGGCGCAAACCCTTGAAGATCTCAAGCAACGCCTGCAAGCCGGAGCCGCCGCACAGGCCCGAGAGGCCGCCACGCAAAAGGCAAACGCCCAGGTTGTCGAACTGCTCAGCAACGCGCTGATGGGGCTGGCTCAGGGGGATTTCCGCAACAAGGTCACACAGCTTTTCCCCGAAGAGCACGCAGAGTTGCGCAACGCAATCAACGACGCCATGGCTGATCTCAACCGGGTGATCTCGCAGGTCTCGGGTGCAGGCAGCAGCATCCGTCAGGGCAGCAACGAAATCAGCAGCGCCGCAGAGGATCTGTCCAGCCGGACCGAAAGCCAGGCCGCCACGCTGGAAGAAACCGCCGCCGCTCTGGAAGAGATCACCACCAGCGTCCGCTCGGCCTCTGCCAATGTGCGTGCCGCCGAAGCCGCCGCCAACGAAGCCAAGAGTGACGCTGAAAAAAGCGGAGAGGTTGTGGGGGAGACGATCAAGGCCATGACCGCGATCGAAGACAGCTCCAAGCATATCGCGCAGATTATCAGCGTGATCGACGACATCGCCTTTCAGACCAATCTGCTCGCCCTGAACGCAGGGGTCGAAGCCGCGCGTGCAGGCGAAGCAGGCAAGGGGTTTGCGGTGGTGGCAAGCGAGGTGCGCGCGCTTGCGCAACGCGCCTCTGACGCCGCGCTTGAGATCAAGGGCCTAATCGAAAAAAGCAGCCATCATGTGGATCGCGGCGTTGATCTGGTGGGGCGCACAGGAGGCGCACTGGAAAACATCGTGGCTCAGGTTGCCAATATCTCCGGCCTGGTGTCCGAGATCGCCCAGTCAGCCGAGGAACAGGCGACCGCCCTTGGCGAGATCAACACTGGTGTGTCCCAACTGGATAAGGTGACGCAGGACAATGCGGCCATGGTCGAAGAAACCACCGCCGCCAGCCACCTGCTGCGCAGTGACGCCCAGCGCCTGGCGGAACTGATGAGCACCTTCAAGACCGATCCGGTGCCGGGTGCGACGCAGGCTGCCACCGCCGATGCCACGCCTCGGCCCGCAGGGGCGCCGACCCAACCGGTGCTGATCCACGCAAGCCCTGCCGAGGCAGAGCCAATGCGCGCCAACGACAAGTGGCAAGATTTCTGATAGATGCCATGCCTGCCCCTTCGCGGGGCAGGCGTTTTCAGCTGGGCGCATTATCCGCGCCTGCGCCCTGTTCTGCCAGCGCACACAGCAGATTGACCCGCGCCATGTCTTCGACCGTGTGGCACTCCGCTTCCAGCAGGCGGGGTGATGCAAAAACCAGCGCCAGCGCCTTGGCCCGCGACAGCGCCACGTTTAGCCGGTTCGCCGACAACAGAAATTCCATCCCGCGCGGCATTTCCTCACCGGAGGAAGACGTCATGGAGACCAGGCAAACCGCTGCTTCCTGGCCTTGAAACTTGTCGACAGTTCCCACCCGCACGCCGTCTGGCACCGCCTGGCGGAGCGCGTTGACCTGCAGGTTATACGGCGCAACCACGATGATATCCGCAGCCGTCAGGGGGCGGGTGTCCCCCTCCTTGCTGGTCCAATGCGCACCCATCAGGCGGTCAATCGTCGCGCAGATGGCATGGATTTCCGCCTCGGCCATTTGACTGTTGCCCTGATGCGGGCAGGCCACCAGATGTGCACCGGCGGGCGGCAGACCTGCGGCGTCAACAGCGAGGGTCGCGCAAGGGCCAAAGCTGCGCAGCCGCCCGTCATAGATATAGCGCGACAGAAAACCGCAAATGTCCGGGTGCATCCGGCGCGACACATCCAGAAACACGCCTGCGTCCGGCGGGATGGTTGGGGCGCCATTCAACAGATACTCCAACCCCGACAAATCCAGCGGAGCCGGATGCGACCCCTGAATGACCTGCGGCAGTTGCTGGGGATCTCCCACCAGCACCAGATTGCGTGCAGCCGTGGCAATGGCCACAAGGTTGGCCAGCCCCACCTGCCCCGCCTCATCCACAAAGATATAGTCAAACCGCTGACGGTTCGCCTCGCGGGCGAAAAAGAACACGGTGCCCCCGACCAGATGCAGCCCCTCCTCGGCCCGCCCATTGTCAGTGACGCGCGCGATCGGGCAGTCATCGGGATAGATGTCATCCGACAGCTTGTGGAGGATTTCGATATCAGGATCCTCGGGCGCGAGCGCCTCCAGCACACCAAGAAGCACGTTTTTGACCGCTTCGTGGCTGTTGGAGGCGACACCGATCCGCTTGCCCTCTCGCAACAACGCGAGAATGGCCCGCGCCGTCACATAGGTCTTTCCAGTCCCGGGAGGCCCCTGCACCGGCAGGACCGAACAATCAAGATCCCGCACCGCCGCAATGGTGCCAGCCACGGCATCAAGACCCTCCAGAATGTCGCCTTCACGGGGTCTGCGCAAACGCGGTGCACGGCGCGACAAGAGATCATCAACAGCACCCATGCTGCGGGCACCGCATTGATCGTCGATTGCGGCCATGACGGCCGCCTGCAGCACCTTGGTGTCCAGCGGTCCCGTCGGATGCAGGGCCTGAAGCCCGTCCAGCGCGGCCAGCTTGCTGGGCCCGGCCCGCACCGTCACTTCGCGCGCGCGCCGATCAAGCCGGGTCACCATCAGGCTGGCCGTCCCGCCATCCGGCAGGGGCGCTGTGACATTGGCACGTTTGGAGGCGCGGATTTTCGTGTCCTGGTCCGGAAACCGATAGGTCTGTTCCTGAGAGCGCTTGACCGCCACCCGATCACCCACCGCAGACAGCCCTCCCAGCCCGTCCAGGCTGTCGATCAGCTCTTCTTCTTCCTTGGCGTAGCTTTCAAACAGCGCCCACCAGGCGGGCTTGGCTTCGCGCGCATAAAACCGCGCAAGATCCAGCAATAGCTGGCGACGATCCGGATCCAGATCAGCGGAGGCGAGCCGCGCCTGCAACGCCTGATCTGCGGCATCCTCTTCGTCTTCCTGCGCGCGCTTGTCTTCGTCGATGCTGGGCCAGGGCTGATCCGGTCGGATCGACACCAGCCAGTCGCGCAATCGTTCGGTGCTCTCGCAATCGATGCGGTTGTAATCTTCGATTTCATCCAGGATGACCTGCGCGCCGGTTTCGCGCCAGCGCTCATAGGCGACGACAGACCCGCCAGCCGTCGTCACATCACCTTCCCGGCTGATGCCGTAAAACACCTCAAGCGATTTGATCGAATAGTTGGGAACGGCCGCGATCACCCCGCCGCGCACCACCGCATAAAGATCGACAAACCGCCGCTCGCGCAGCAGCCGGTCGAGAAACGGCTCTCCAACACCATATTTGGTGGTCAACCGTTTGAGCGCGGTCACTTCATACGGCGCATAGTGATAGATCCGCGCAGTCGGATAGGTCTCCAGCCGATCGCGTAGCCAATCGAACAGATCAATCAGCGCCTGTCTTTCGTCGTCGTGGTCATGCGCCCAAAAGGCCGTAAAGCGGTCGGTGTCGTGCCAGATGCCATGCAGATATTCGAGCCCACCGTCAAAATGCGGATCCCCTTCGATATCGTAGAACACATCACCCGGTTGCGGCTTGGGCAGCAGGTCAAACCCCCTGCCGGGTTGTGGCGGGCGCAGTTCATAGCTGGGGGCTGCTGATTTTCGAGCCTCTTGGTGACGCGCCTGCAGACGCAACCGCTCAAAGCTCTGTTCTGACAGGCCGCGGGGCCGATCCTCCGCGCCCAATGCCGCCAAAGCGGCCAAGGTCTCTGTTCCTGCGGCTTCCAGCTTCTGGACCTGCTGACGGGTGATGTTTGCAACATTGAACAGGCTGTCGCCGTCTTGCCACGCTTGGGTGCAATGGTCCTGCCACTGGCAGAGATCACAGGCGCTACAAGGGATCGGGCGGGTCTGTTGCGGTGTTTGCACAAAGTCCTGAAAGCGGCGCCGCATACGGCGCGCATAGGCTGCATACTGCGCCAGATCAAAACCCACCCGCACACCAGAGCCCAGTTCGACATGGGCACGCTCTGGCATCTGCCCCTGCACATCAGCCAGCAGGTCAGAATAGAGCACAAGCTGCAACAGATGTTTGGGATCCGGGCGCTGACGCAGTTTGGTATCGACCACCTCGTAGGAATAGGCCCCCAGCGCAGAGGGTCGCTCCACCCGCTCCAGAAAATCGGCCCATCCCCCCCAGGCCGCAGCCGGACCGGTACCAGCAAGGGCGGCCTGATAGATCACGTCCGCCCCGGCCTGCATCGCCTCAAACGTGGCCACCGACGCAGTACTCAGCCCATCGTCGCGAGCGATTTCTGTGACGGTGCGACCATCCGCACGCAGCCTGTCGAGATAGCCCTGCTCATGAACCTCTCCCTGTGCCTGCAGGAGCGTGGCGTCTTCCCCCTGCGGCCGTGGAGCAGGCCCCTGCCCCAACACATGCGAACGGTCCAACGCAGTTGCGTGGCTGCAGGCCGCAAACTGCATCAGGTCGGTTGCCGAGAATTGGAATGTGCCGTTTCGTTGCTGCACGGTGGCCCCTGTCTGACTTCGGTGGTGCAAAGCGTTTGATGCTGTCTTGCACCAAAGGCCGCGCCATGGCCAGTCACCGAAAATGCGGGGCCTCCGCGAGATCTGTGTGTCAGGCGACCTCGACCCAGCTCATCATGCCGCTGGCCTGATGGCTGAGCATATGACAATGCAGCATCCATTTTCCGGGGTTGTTGAATACGCAAAGGATATCGCGGCTCTCACCAGGGTTGACGAGCGTCGTGTCGCGGAAATCGCCGAGTGCCCCTGTCTCATCCAGCTCGTGAAAGTGATGGCCGTGCAGGTGAATTCCATGCGGCCAGCGCGTGTCGTTCACGATGCTGATGCGCGCGGTCTCGCCTCGGCTGAAACGGGCAAAGGGCGCCTCTTGCATGCCGGAGATATCGTTGAAGGCCCAGATACCCTCGCCCCCATGCCCCCGGCCCATCGCACCGCCCTGCATGGTCAGTGTCAGATGCTGGGCCGCTGTCTTTGCTGCAGGCGGGATCCTGTTGGCAGGCAGCGGGGAAATGGCCGCCGTGCGCGGCGTCACTGCCCCCTCTACCGCGATCGCCCCCAGCGGATAGGCTCCGGCGCGGTGATCCATTTCCAGCGACACAGGTCCGGTCACATCCGCAATCACATCCACGCGCTGCGCAGGTGCCAGAACCGGCATACCCATCTCACGTGGCTGCGCCAAAGGCATGCCGTCAAGCGCGACGACCTGGCCGGACAGCCCCTTCAGAATGACCGGGAAAATCCTGTCAACTGCCGCATTGATGAGCCGTAGCCGGATCCGCATCCCCTGTTGGAGCGTCACATCCGGCAGAAACGCACGGGCAAAATTGCCCATCCGTCCGGCATGGGCGCGGTCATGCAGGTTGTCGAAATCATCAATCAGCTGCCCCTCTGGATCAAATTTCCAGTCACTCAGGATGGCGGTGATGTCATGGTCAACATCAGGGGGCGTTTCTTCCTCGATGACAAGCGCCCCCATAAGGCCCCGTGCCACTTGTTCCTGCGAAAGATAATGCGAGTGATACCAATATGTTCCGGCATCCGGTGGGGTAAAGCTGTAGTCAAAGGTCTCGCCCGGCTCGACCAGCGGCTGGGTCATGCCCGGCACGCCATCCATGCGGTTATCAAGCCGGATGCCATGCCAGTGCACCGCCGCCCCCATGTCCAGATCATTCTGCAGGCGGATGTCAAACTGCCGGCCCTGCCTGATGCGCAGCTCTGGCCCCGGGGTGGAGCCGTTAAAGCCAAGAACTCGCGTCGCTCCGGCAAATTCGGTTGGCAGAATCTGCTGCTCAAACCCCATCGCGCGCAAGACCTGCGGCTCTGCCGTGGCCTGCCCGACCCGTGGCATTGCGACCAGCGCCGCGGAAGAGATCAGAAAACTGCGTCGGTCCATTGCTCACCTCATTTCAGTTTTGTGGTTGTGTCAGCCTCACATCGGCATGGTCAGCGAGGTGGTCAGCAGCGCCGTAGCAAGAAGGATCAACAACACAGCGCCCCATTCCCACGCGATGCTGCGCGCCAGCTTGTCCCCGGCGGATGTATCGCCCCGCTCCAGCGCGGGAACGAACCGCAGCTTGTTCAGGGCGGCCAGCCCCAAAAGGGCCGCAACCGCAGCAAGCTTCACCATCAACATCCGGCCATAGCCCGTTCCGAAAAACGCGTTGACCGAGTCGACAAGCGCATATGCCATCACGCCACCAGCCAAGATCATCGCGGGCACAGCAATCGACGCCAAACGCCCGAACCGCACCCCAAGATCTGCCGCAGCGCCGTGCGTGTCAGGGGTTCGCGCCAACCCGCGCAAGGGCGTCAAGATCCCGACCCACAGCGCAGCCACCGCCAGGTGCAGGAACAACACCACCACAAGCAGCAGCCCGTCCCGATCCGCCACGTGATCCGCCACATGGCCCGCCACCAAAAACGCGCCCAGCACCGCAGCGCTGCCGATCAGACAGAAGATAGCGGCGATCCTGGGCAGGAACAGACCAGCAAGGAGCAGCCCAGATCCCCCCAGCTGCCAGCGCAACGCGCTGCCGCTTTGAGTTGTCCACAGCAGGGACAGCATTTCGCCGTCAACCATGCCGCTCGCATCCCCCGCCAGCGCCACCCCCTTGAGAAGAAAGCCCATGACAGCCGCCGCCCCAGCAAGGAGGGTGAACCCAATGACATGCATCCGTGGCATGCGCAGGGAAAACACCATCGCACAGAGAGCACTGCCCGCAGCCCCGAGCGCTCCGACATATAGCGCCCATTTGCTCAGCACCGTGGCCAGCGCCCAACCTCCCGCCATATCAGTCCACGCGGAAGGCAAAGCTGCCGCTTTGCGGATGGCCATCGTCGCCCAACCCGCGCCATTCGATCACGTAGTCGCCTGCGCCCATGCCTTCAAACGGCAGGGCATAGCTGCGCACAAATCCCGCTTCTGTGCTGAGATCGAGCTGCTTGGAATGGGCACCTGCGTGGGTTGATGTGATCCGCGTCAGGCGAATGTCCTTGCCGAACTGCAGCTCCAGAACCTGCGGAACCTCGGCCAGCACAGCCCCATCTGCCGGGGTTGTTGTGCGCAGCGGCGAATGCGCCAATGCCAGACCTGCCAATGCAGAAAATACCCCCGCCAATGCCAATGTTCTCACGGCCTTTGCCTCCTGTTCTATTGCACCGCTGCTGCGGCCTTCTTTGCATCCCTGTTACAGTTTCCAGCAGGGGGAAGGTCAAACGCTTTTCGACACGCCCGCTGACCGGGCCACAGAACTGGTGGGCCTGGCGGGTAAATCCTACGCACAACGCGGGCCTTTGAACTAAAAATCTCCTTTCATGAGCAGCGACAATCCGGGTTATGGTCCCCACCAGGAAGCAGAGGGAAAACCGGGCTCAGCCAACAGGCGCGCCCACACGCCCCTGCCACCTGAAACGACCCCTGGCCATCTGGCTGAAAGGACACCCAATGAGCACATTTGACGAAGACCTTTTTCTCAAGGGATTGGAACAACGCAAGGCCACCCTGGGCGCGGAATACGTTGAAAAGAACCTTGCCGCCGCAGATGATTTCACCCGCCCCTTTCAGGAGGCGATGACCGCCTGGTGCTGGGGGTTTGGCTGGGGTGACGATGTGATCGACGCCAAAACCCGCAGCATGATGAACCTGTCCATGATCGGGGCCCTTGGAAAAATGCACGAATGGGAGATCCACTGCCGCGGCGCGCTGACCAATGGCGTCACTCAGGACGAAATCCGGGCAATCATCCACGTGATTGGCATCTATTGCGGTGTCCCACAGGCCTTGGAATGTTTCCGGGTAGCGCGAAAAGTCCTGGAAGAGAGCTGATCTGTCCTGGCCCTGCCCCTCAAAAGCTAGGCGCAGGGCTGAACGACCTGCGCACCCATTGGCCGCTTATCGGGTGGCCTTGGCAGGGGGAATTTGCATGCACATCCCCCGTGCCAGATTTTTCTGTCACACTTCGTGCCCGGCGCCTGTCCAATAGAATATCAGGATCACAAAAAGGAACAGGCGGACCCATGGATCGCATCCACACATCCGACATCGTCCTCGCCAAGGACGGAGACGCCAAAGCACTGGAAACCCTTGTTCGCGGTGTTCAGGGACAGGTTTACAGATTGGCCTTGCGCATGCTGGCCGACCCCACCGCAGCAGAGGACGCGACGCAGGAAATCCTCATCCGGCTGGTCACGAAATTGTCGACCTTCCGCGAAGAGAGCCGGTTTGAAACCTGGGCCTACCGGGTTGCCACCAATTATTTGCTGAGCGCGCGCAAACGCAACGCCAGTGATCCGGCTCTCACCTTTCAGGCCTTTGGCGGGGATTTGCTGGATGGGCTGGCAGACGAACAGAGCGCAGCCCCCGAAGACCATATCCTGCTGAACGAACTGCGCCTGAGATGCACGATGGCCATGCTGCTGTGTCTGGATCTGCCCCATCGCGCGGCCTATGTGCTTGGCGATATTCTGGAGCTGGACCACAGCGAAGCGGCAGAGATCCTGGAGATTGCGCCAGCAAGCTATCGAAAACGCCTGTCGCGGGCACGTGCGCAGGTTCAGGCCTTTACCGCCCGCCATTGCGGTCTCGCCGCGCGCACGGCCCCCTGCTCTTGCCGCAAGCGCCTGCCCGCCGCCCTGAAGCTGCAGCGCCTGCCCGAAGTGCCGTCAGCTGCCTTTGCAGAGGCCCCCGGGTTTGATGAGATCGCCCAGCAGGCGGCACGCACCGAGGCGGCATTGGTTGCGGTCAAATTGCAGCGCGCAACCGGGCCGCTGGCCCCGCTCAAGGATTATGCCGCGCAGGTTCTGGCCCTCGTGAACCCCGGCACCCAAGCAACCCCCTAACCCCACCACAAACAGGAGAAGACGATGAAACACGCTTTTGCGTGGCTGACGGCGCTTGCCTTCACGCTGCCCCATATTTCAACCGCACAAGGAGAGACCATGACACAGGATGAACGCGCCGTACTGGCGGTGATCGAAACGATGACACACAGCTTTCAGGCAGGCGATATCGCGACGGTCATGAACAGCTACGAACCCCAAGCCACCGTTGTGTTTGAACCTGCTGCTCCGGTGTCTGATGCGGATATGATTGCGCAGATGTTCACGGGCATGGCGGCCCTGCAGCCAGAGTTCAGCTATCCTGCAGGCCATGAGGTGATCGTGAATGGCGACTTTGCCATCCACATTGCCCCTTGGGACATGATCGCGCGCACTCCGGAAGGCGCGCCGATCACGCAGTCCGGCCTGTCCGTGGCGGTTCTGCACCGCCAGCCGGGGGGAGACTGGAAAATGGTCATCGACAACCCCCACAGTGCCCGCCTTTTGGCGCCGCACCCCTGACAGGTGCGGGTTGGGGGATCAGCGCCCAGCCCGCAAAAGGCCCAGCCGATCAACCACACCCTCGGCCCAACGGTGAGAGGCCTCTCCGAAACAGTCATGCAGCGAGTCGGCGGCAACCACGCTGCCAAGGGCCAGCCGCCCCAAAAGACAAAGCCCGGCAACGGACCCACCATCGCGTCCGACCACCTGCCCGTCTTTGCCGGTGTTTGCAGCCAATGCCTCTGTCAACGGAGAGAGCCACCCGCCATTGACCAGCCCCACCAGCACAGGCGCCCGCAGAATTGACAGGTCGGGTGACGGCATGACCGCATCAATCATCACATCCACGGCAGTTCTGCCAGTCGACGTGGCAAGCTCCCACCCTGTATCCGTCAGGCTTACATCGGGATCCACAGCATGCCCAAGATCGACAATCCCAGCGTCGATCAGCGCGGCCAGTTCGCGACTGGACGAAACCGGCGGGCCGTAGGAATAGCGTTTCAATCCTTCGTCGAATGCAACGATGACCTCAGCCGTTTCAGGTGGGGTATCGGCAGGATTATAACCACTGCGCAGCGCGTCCTGCCATTTCCGCCAGACCTGCCCGATGGCGTAGCCGATCGTTGGCACCGCTGAGCCCTCGGCCATTGCGATGCCATGCATCAGCGCCTCGTGCGGTGATGCCGTTTCCTGAGATCCGGGCTCCTGCCATTCTGCCATGAGCCACGCGGACACATCAGCGGCCCCTGCCGGATTGCCCTGCTCCGACAGGATGCGGGCCACCACCGGCTCCAGCGCCCGACTTAGGCGCGTCCGCGCGCTTGCCGGACTGCCGCAGGCGGCGTCAGCAATGGCATCGGCAAAGATCTGTGTCTCTGCCTCGCGCGGGTCAAAGCGGGCATCGACCTCTTTGGTTTCGGGTTTGGGATAGGGGGGCAGCCCATCAAGAGAAAAAGGCAGGATGCGCGCCGGCTCTGCCCCGCAGGACACATAGCGCCCATCGGCAAAACACCCTCCCTGTTCCGTGGTGAGCACGCGCAGAACATCAAAGGCCGACAGTGCAAGACCCCGGATCGCGACCCGCTGCCCCGCCCAGTTCTCCGCTTCCGCGCCAAGCCGTCGGGCCGGATAGGCCTGCGCCAACACCCCGGCCGCTGTCAGAGAATGGCGCTGCCACTGGGCGAGCTGGTCGTCTGGCTCTACCTCCGGTTGGCCCAGAGACAGCAGCACCTCCTGATATGGGCCCTGCCAGGTCCTGCCGACCCGCACCATCCAACCGTCATCCCGCTGCTGCAGGTCTGTCACCGTCGCGGCGTTGTGGTGCAGGTCCAGCCGACCTGTCGCCCGCAGATCGTCAAGCCGCGCTTCAAGATAGCGGCCAAGATCCGCGCGGCTTGGAAAGACATCCGGCCCGGGGCTGTCCTGCAACCACTCGGCAAAACTGCCGCAACGCGAAAACTCGGGCGGGCGAATGTCGATATCGCGCATGGGGATGTTCAGACGGCAGACTGCCAGCTCTCTCGGGTCGAAATTCGGCCCTGCCCCACAGGCGGGAAACGGGTCGAAGGTCTCGACCCGCAAGGGCGCAGCCCCGTCCCCCATCCGTGTGGCAAGCGCCTCCAGCGCGCCAAGGCTGCGCGGCCCCATCCCGATAACCGCTACGCGCGGCGCCTCTTTATCTTGCGTCATCTGTGCCCACCTCGTGCCTTTGCCACTTTAGGTATCGCTGGCATCGCAGCTGACAACCGCACAAGCCGTGGTTCCGGACGCCTATGCCTCCTTCACGCGGCGCATATCCTTGAGCTGCGCATCAAACTCCTGCGGCGCAAGCCCCTCGCTCAGGGCACGTGCAAAGAATGCAGCCTGCGTTTCCGGGGCCAGCCCGTTGGTTGGCGGATCGCGGTCCAGATTGGTTGGAAAGGAATACCCCTCTGCGGTTGCCGCAATGCCAGCCGAGAGATCTGCAGCACTGATCGTGCCTGCCTTTTTGGCCCGCAGCGCCTGCGGGTAAACCAACCTGCACATCTTGTCGCGGTCGATGGTCTCCATCGCGCGCCCAAAGGCCGATGACACCTGCAACAGATTGACAAAGCGATGAATATCCGCGCTCGTGTTGGCCCCTGCGGCATGAAAAAGCGCCGGATTGAAGAACACTGCATCGCCCTTGGAAAGCGGCAACTGCACGTGACGTTCTTCAAAAAGGGCGCGGAAATCTTCACGACGCCATGCGGCATAACCGGGTCGATAGGCCTGTGAAAATGGCAGCAACTTGGTCGGCCCGCTCTCCTGCGGCATGTCACAATGGGCAATGCCGCCCTGTAGCGTCAGGATCGGCGACACATCGTGCACATGGGCCGGATAAGATGCGCTCAGCTCAGCCGTCTGAAACCCAAGGTGATAGTCACGATGCGCCTGTTGCGCCGCACCACCCGGATGCACGAGATTGACCTGCGCCGTCATCTGATAGTTTGGGCCAAGCCATGCCTCGCAGACGGCCGCAATTGCGGCATTGGCGAAATAATCAAGGAAAACATCAGGCGCCGCTTCGCAGAGCTTCTGAAGCGCGTTCCAGATCCGATCATTGGCGCCAGCCGCTGCAAAATGATCTCCGCCCCCGCCGGTGCCCGCCTTTTCCCGGGCGATGATATCCGCATAAATCGCAGTCGCACGATCCAGCACCTCGGTGTCGGCATAGGCCGATTTCAGCACCAAAACCCCGGCCCCATTGCGCAAGACCTGCGCCCATTCCGCCATCAGCGCCCTGCGGGTCGACACATCCTCAAGGGCCGCGCGCAGGGTGTTCATGTCATAGATCGGGATGTTCTTTTCCACCGCCATTGCATGTGGCACCGTCTCTCGCAGGGTTTCCTGATCTATGAGCGCCTTGAATTCCCCCAGATCACAGGTCTGCGGATTGTAGTAGGCAACAGATGTTTCCGTGTGGTTGGTCATGTGGTCCTCCTGGTTTTGAAAGAAGACTAAAGACGCAGCAGTTGAATTGCCGGCGAAAAAACATCAAAAACACATCAATGACCCATCGCTTTCCCATAAAGGAGATCGCCCGCCAGGCCGGGCTGGGGACGGCCACCGTGGATCGGGTGCTGAACGCCCGCGCCCATGTCAGCCCCCAGACAGCGCTTCGGGTCAAGGCCGCGATCAAAGAGCTGGAAGCGCAGGAAGCCCAGCTTTCTGCGCGCGGCAGACGGTTGTTTTTCGACTTTGTGGTCGAGGCCCCGGCACGCTTCAGCCGGGAAGTGAAATCAGCCGCAGAGGCAATTTTGCAAGACATTGGCCCGGCGGTCTGTCGCCCTCGGTTTCTCTTGCAGGACGTCATGGAAGAAGACGAGGTTGTCGCCGCGCTTCGCCGGATCCAAAAACGGGGAAGCCAGGGCCTGTGCCTGAAGGCCCGCGATACGGCCAAGATCCGAGAGGCGATCGCCCAGACCACCGCGGCAGGCATCCCGGTGGTCACGTTGGTTACAGACATCGGCCAAAGCGATCGTCTCGCTTATGTCGGGCTCGACAACTCCGGCGCCGGGCGCACCGCGGCCTATCTGATTGCCAGAGTGCTGACCGCCGGTTCCGGACAGGTGCTGGCAACCCGGAGCCATCGTGATTTTCTGGGCGAAAAGGAACGCGCAGACGCCTTTGGCGAGACTTTGGCAACCCTGCGCCCCGACCTGCAGGTCATCTCGGTCCAGGGTGGCAGCGGTGTGGATTTCGCCACCTCCAAGGTCCTTTCGGATGTTGTTGACGGGCTGGATGAGCTGCGCGCAGTATACTCAATGGGCGGCGGCAATCGCTCTATCCTGCGTACGCTGGAGGATCGTGGATTGCGGGCAGAGGTTTTTGTCGCCCACGATCTGGACAAGGAAAACCGCGATCTGATTGATGCCCGACGCCTTGATTTCATTCTGCATCACGATCTGAAACTGGATCTGAAACACGCATTCAACGCGTTTTTGTCGTACCACCGGCTCATCAGCGAGCAGGCCACGACGCCGATTTCAACTGTTCAGGTGCTCACCCCCGAGAACATCCCGCCTTGAATCAACGCCAGCCCACGGGCACCATAACCTGCAAAACCGCTACCGTCGCGGCCCTGACAGGAACTCTCCGATGGGTTTCAGCGCATCAATGTGGCTGCACAGGACGCGGAACGTCACCAAAAGCGGCACGGCCATGATCATTCCCATAACCGACCAGAGCCAGGCCCAAAAGGCGACCGATATCAGAATGACAACCGTATTGAGGCTGAGGTGGCGACCGACAAGCCACGGGGTCACCACCTGCCCCTCGATCACAGTAAGGGCAAGGTAGATACCGGCCACTGTCAGCGCATCAAACAGCGTCGGCAGCGATACAAGCGCCACGCCAAAGGACACAATCACGCCGATGACCGCCCCGACAAAGGGCACAAAGTTCATTCCAAACGCCAACAGCCCAAAGGCCAGCGGATTGGGCATGCCCAACAGGCCGAGCGACACCCCAACGATCACCCCCAACCCGGCGTTCACGCAGGTAATCGCCAAGAGGTAACGCGACACCTCCCGCTCTACGTCATAGGCGATCTGGATGGCCCGCTTCTTGTCAGCAAAGCGCGGCAGGACGCTGACCAGCCGTTCATAGAACAGGTTTCCGGAGGCCAGCATGAAAAAGGTGAGGATAAGAACAAAGAGCGTCTGCGCAACAATCATGGGCGCCCCCACCGCAACCGTTGTCAGCGGACCGCTCGTGTCTTCGATGACGACTTCGACAGGGTCTTCGGCACCATCTGCGGCACCTGTTGTTGCCTCTTCGATGCGCCTGTCAGCCTCTGCCACGGCTGCCGCAACACCAGAGATGTCTTTGAGTTTGCGTTCAACCTGCTGGGCCACACGCGGTGCGTCTTCGATCCACTCCGATGCGGGAATGGCCAATATCGCGGTCGAGGCTGTCAAACCGGCGACGAGGCTCAGAACAATTGCCGCCGCTGTGACGGCCTCGGGGATGCCCTTGCGCCGCAGCCAGCGGCAGGGTCCACTGAAAACAAGGGACAACAGAAACGCGAGGATTACCGGCACCGCAAATGCGCGCCCAATGGCAAGCGCTGCAAGAACAGCAAGCAATGCCAGAATGACGATAGCGGCGCCAACGATCTGGCTGGCGCCGACAACCGGGCCTAACCTCTCTGCACGCTCCGGCACCTCTGCCGAAGCGCTGTCCCCCTCGCCCATGTCACAGGACGAAGTTGACGATTGCCAGAACGATCACGACCAGGCCAACGAGATAGATGATGCGATGCATGGTATTCTCCCTTTACGCTACTGAAACCTCAATGCGCAGATCACCCGTTTCGTTCCGGTCGGCAGGAAAATAGTTGCCCATTGATCCGCACGCCCGCTGTTCAAAGGCTGCAATGAAACGCCATGTGAACACCCTGCCCGCGCTTGCCGACAGGCCATATGGGCTTATCTCCTCAGGGCATGAGCGGGCCGCTCGCCCGATCTGATTTTCAAACAATGACGCCAGCAGCTTCTGAGGTCAGGGGTAACAGCATTTCAAGGCGCAGATACCAAAGGGAGCAAGAGTTGACACAAACATCAGAACCAGCAGGAGCCGCTGCCCCTGCCACGGTGGCAGAGGTGATGTTGCGCATGGTTTGCGCCCTATTCGTCGCCGCATGTGTCGGCCTTTTTGCAGACCAGACCCTTGCCCAATCCGCAGATGGCCCGGTTCAGACCGACGGGCAGATCGAAGTCGGCGCAGAGGCCGTGCGCGATGGCGAGATCCTGAGCCGCATCAGGAATCTGCTTGCCGAAATTGACGGCTACAACGGTGTCACAGTCTCTGTCTCAGAAGGCGTGGTGCGCGTCACCGGTCAGGTAATCGACAACGCCGCGCAGGAACGGCTGACCCAGATCATCAACCGGGTCACCGGAGTGGTTGCCATTGAAAATGAAACAGAAATCAGCGGCACTCTAGAGGAACGGCTCGCCCCCGCCTGGGAGCGGATCGCGAGCCGGACGCGAAACCTGTTGGCGAATGTGCCGATTTTTCTGGTCGCCATGACCGCCTTTCTGGTGATCGCAGCCGGAGGCTGGGTCTTGATCTCCAAGATCGGGATCTGGAGCAGACTGGCCCCCAACGCCTTTATCGCGGATGTCTACAGGGCGGTGGCGCGGGTGCTGTTCGTTCTGGTTGGGCTGGTCCTTGCCCTTGATATCCTGAACGCAACCGCCTTGATCGGCGCGGTTCTGGGGGCCGCCGGTGTCGTGGGGCTCGCGCTTGGCTTTGCCGTGCGCGACACGGTTGAGAACTTCATCGCCTCAATCCTGCTCAGCCTGCGCCAACCGTTTCGGCCAAATGACTTTGTTGACATCGGCGGCGATCAGGGCACCGTGGCCCGGCTGACCTCTCGTGCGACGATTTTGATTTCCCCAGAGGGCAATCATATCCGCATTCCCAACGCCACCGTCTTCAAGGGCCGGATCGTGAATTTCACCCGCGACCCGCGCCGCCGTTTTGGCTTTGATCTGGGGGTGGATGCAGACGCCGATCTGGCCGCCGCCCTGTCGACAGCGGTGACCGCGCTAGAGGCCCAACCCTTCGTCCTGAAAGAGCCAGAAGTCGGCGCCTGGATCAGCGAAGTGGGGGATTCCAACGTGATCCTGACCTTCACGGGCTGGGTTGATCAGACCGACGTGAACTTTGCCAAGGCCCGCGGCGAGGCGATCCGGGCCACCAAGATTGCTCTGGAAACTGCGGGCTTTGGCCTTCCGGAACCCATTTACCGGGTGCGTCTTGATGGGGGTGCGGCACCCGCTGTGCCAGAGGGACCACCGGCACCGCCCACGCGCGCGCAGAAGACCGCCCCGACAGAGCTGCCGGTTGCGGCCGACCCATCCAGAGCAGAGCCCGACATCGCGGAGGCTGCAGAACGAGAACGCGAAGGTCTTGATGGCGGCGAGAACCTGCTGGACGACCAGCAAAAGGCCGAATGAGAAACGCCCCTGCGGCTGTCCGCGAAGGACCCGTTGCAGGGGCGTTTTTCCATATCATCGGTGTCGCATCCGGCGGGGCGAACAGGCGCCTGCGACAGACAGCTCGCGCCCGACAGCCGAGGGGCAGTTATGCCCCGCCGCTGTTGTCCGTGTTGTCCTGATCGTCTTTGCTGGCCTTGGCGCCGTGGTCTGGATCGGTGTGATTGGGATCACCTTTCTCGCCGGGGCGGTTTTTCAGCGGGTGATGCTGCTCGGATCCTTTCAGACCATCGATCACTTTGTAACTCGGCTGCTGCTTGGTCATGACATATCCTTTCGGGTTCTGTTTCTGACGGCTGAGACAGCAAAAATGCTGCCACGGGTCACCTAGACCAACGTGCAGCAGCAGGCACGGTTCCCACGTTGGCAGAACAAAACCCTGCCCATCCCCACATCCGCAGGCAGCGGATCAGGTAAACGTGGTGAAAACTGGCGATCCCTGAAGGACTACCGTTTTCATTTTGAAATCTGAGCCTTACCCAAGACTTCTCCAAGACTAGCACTGATAAGAAATCAATCACTTACAAGAGGCATTTCCAACTTTTTCGCCACCCAACCAACCCCGAAATCTGGCGGACAAAACGATTGACATCGTTCAAATGTTCGCCATCCGTTCTTGACATATGGACAATGAAAAGAACAGATATCGGCGGCGAAGTTCTCAAAGATGATTGGGTTATCATCTGGGATTGCCGCGAGGTGGGGCGAATTTACTTCAACGATTTCCCATACAAAAATGCCAAACCTTGGAAGTGGGCGACCTGGGTGATCCCCGCAGAGAGTGAGCGGGAAGAGACTATGGAAGAAGCGAGGGAGACGGTCAGACGTGTAGTGCTGCGCGTGTCTGGCGGCTAGCTTCGAATGTTAGAAACGCGGACCTTGCTGCTGTTCGCTGCAGCTGCAACCTGGCCAATACCCGACGACTGCTTTGCGCAGATAGCGCCCTTTGCAAAACCGAGACCGCCGAACCCCAACCAGGGCGCGATCGGCCCCTATCGGTCATTAATCGGCGCCAAACAAAGGTCGGCTTTGAGTTCTTCAAGTCTTC
>NZ_CVRM01000011.1 GCF_001258055.1 Phaeobacter italicus
TTTGACGGCAACGCAGCAAAAGACATCTGGCAGGATTTCTGATCCAGCCTCGCGCGTTGACCACAACAAATGGACCCCGGCGGAGATTTCGCCGGGGTCTTTTTATGCCGCGACTGCGGATTTGATCCACTTGTGAACGTGATCGCCCGCTTGCTGGCAGGCCTCTGCCAGCGAGGCACCGGCGCCAAGCGCACAGGCTAGGGCGGTTGCCAGTGTGCACCCGGTGCCCCGGCGCCCCTGCGGCAGGCGCGGGCGCTCGAACCGTGTCATATGCCCGTCCGCAAACAGGTGATCGACCGAGGTGCCACCGCTGCCATGCCCCCCCTTGATCAGCACCGCTTGCGCCCCCAGACGCTGCAACCGTTCGCCCTGCCGCGCCAGATCCACCGGTCGGGAGGATTCGGCGCGACCGCTGAGGTGGGCGGCCTCTTCCAGATTGGGTGTGAGCAGGGTCGTTCTTTCCAACAGCGGCATCAGCGCCTCGTCTTTCATCAGAACCCCGCCAGACGAGCTGCGCAGGACGGGATCAAACACCACCGGCGTATCGGGACAGAAACGACCCAACGCATCAGCAATCTCCTGCGCGGCCTGTGCAGATCCGATCATCCCAAGCTTCACGGCAGAGATGCGATCACTTTCCGCAGCGGCTCTGATCTGGGCTGAGATCACTTCTGGAGGGATTGGCGTGATGTCGTGCAGCTGCTTATGCGTCTGGACGGTGACTGCGGTCACAACCGGCGCAACGGTGCAGCCAAGGGTGGTCGCCGTCGCCGTGTCGCGGGTCAATCCCGCGCCGCCGCTGCTGTCGGTGCCCGCGATAATCAGAACGCGGGTCATCGCGGATCCCCCAACGCAAGCAGGGCGAGCCGTGGGGCAAGATCATCCCCCAGCGCCGCCGCAGCGCGCCATGCGCGCAGCCCCGTGCGACAGGCCAAAACCACCCGTCCGGACCCCGGTGGCAGCAGGTCGCGCTGCAGGTTCTGGGGAGCAATGCGCAGGGCATTGGGTGTTGCAGGGCGCGGTGCCTCCGCTGTGGACCGCAAGTCGATCACAAGATCGCCATCCCGCAGCGCCGCGGCACCGATGAATGGCACGATTTGTTCGGGCTCTGCAGCACCGGAAAAGTCAAAACCACCCATCTGCAGGTCGGCCAGATCGACGCTGAACAACCGACCCAAGGGGCTGGGGCTGTGGTTCAGGATCACCTTCAGGGCCAATTGGGCCTGTAACGCACCGATCATGCCCACCACAGGCCCCATGATGCCAGAGCTGGCGCAGGTGGCCGCACTGTCGGGAGGGTCAGGAAAGACCGCCCGCAGCGATGGAGCGCCACCGCAAAAACCGCCGACGTATCCCCCTTGGGCCAGTGCCGACGCGCTGATGAACGGGGTGCCGGTCTGCAGGCAATGGTCTGACAGCGTGTAGGACACCGCATAGCTGTCGGCGGCATCAATCACGACATCGGCAGGGCGGATGGCAGCATGCGCGTTGTCCGGTGTCAGATCACGGGCATGAGGGTGCAGGCGCAGCTCCGGGGCCATTGCGCCCAGCCGTGCGCGCGCGGCCTCAACTTTGTAGCGGCCAATATCTGCAACCGTATAAAGCGGTTGGCGCGGCAGGTTGGTGGCCTCCACACTGTCGCCGTCCATCACGGTGATCTCACCGATGCCAGCACCCGCAAGATACTGCAGGACCGGACAGCCAAGGCCACCAGCGCCAACAACCAGCACATGGGCAGCGGCCAGCCTGTCCTGGCCGTCGCGGCCAATCTCCGGCAGGGCGATCTGACGCTCGAAACGGCTCATGCAGCGCAGGCCTTGATCCAGGCACGGGTCTGCGCCTCGGGGTCGGGGGCCTGTTGGATATCGGTGACCACAGCGGCGCTGTCTGCCCCTGCCGCAAAGACGCCGGGCAATCGATCGATGGTCAGGCCCCCGATTGCGACCAGCGGTGTGTCTGCCACCATCTGTTTCCAGCGGCGCACCCGATCCAGCCCCTGTGGCGCCCATTTCATCTGTTTCAGAAGGGTTTCGTAAACAGGGCCAAGCGCGACGTAGTCCGGCCCATGGGACAGGGCGCGCTCCAGTTCGGTTTCGTCATGGGTCGACAGGCCAAACCGCACGCCCTTGCGGCGCAGCGCTGCAAAATCGGCGCTGTCCATGTCCTCTTGTCCGAGGTGAACAAAACCGCAATTTAGGTCCAGTGCGGCCTGCCAGTAGTCGTTGACCACCAGCTGGGCACCATGCACGGCGCAGAAATCCCGCGCGCGCGCAATCTGGCGGCGCACCTCGGTTTCCGGTTGGTCCTTGATGCGCAGCTGCACCAGCCGCACCCCATGCGGCACCAAGAGTTCCAATTGGCTGACATGGCCAACGATGAGATAAAAACGCTCCATAGTCGTCTCCAGAATGTGATCGGGCAGCTCAGCTCAGCGCTGCAAGGCCAAGAACGGGGGTAGAGGGCACCGCCATGTCGCGCCGCTCCATCGGGTCGGCAGCAAAGCCCGCGCGGCCAGCTTCAACTGCCAGCGCCATTGCCTTGGCCATGCCCGTCGGGTCGCCTGCCTTGGCGACCGCCGTGTTCAAAAGCACGGCATCCATGCCCAGTTCCATCGCCTGCGTCGCATCCGACGGGCGGCCAATACCTGCATCCACGATTAGCGGCACATCCGGGAAATGGGCCCGCATTGCGCGCAGGCCGTCGGGGTTGCGCAGGCCCTGACCGGATCCAATCGGCGCGCCCCAAGGCATCAGCACCTCGCAGCCTGCCTCCAAGAGCTTCTCTCCCACCACCAGATCGTCGGTGGTGTAGGGAAAGACCTGAAAACCATCGTCAGCGAGGGTGCGCGCGGCCTCCACCAGGGCAAAGACATCCGGCTGCAACGTGTCGCAATGGCCGATCACCTCCAGTTTGATCCAGGGGGTGTCGAACAGATCCCGCGCCATATGCGCCGTGGTCACGGCCTCCTGTACCGAATGGCAGCCGGCGGTGTTGGGCAGGATCCGGCAGCCCAGATCGCGCAGCTGATCCCAAAAGCCGGCCCCGGTCCCATCAGCGGTCTCGCGGCGCAGCGAGACGGTGATGATTTCGCTACCACTTTCGCGGATGGCCGCGCCCAGCACCGCAGGCGAGGGGTATTGTGCAGTGCCCAGCAAAAGGCGCGAGGTGATCTCATGTCCGTAGATCTTCATCTTCATCCCCCCTGCATTGGCGCCAGGACTTCCAGCTGGTCGCCCTCCCGCAGGTCGGTGTCGCCGCGCCGATTGCGGGCGACAAACTTGCCATTCAGCGCGGTCGCAACAGAGGGGCTGGTAAAGCCCAGTTCGCGCAGCGCGTCCTCGACGGTGCGGGCGCTCACCTCATGCGCTTTGGCGTTTACGGTGATGTTCATCATGTGTCTCCGGTCTCAGGCGCTCCGCCACCTGCTGCGCCAAGGCGGGGGCCAGCAGAAATCCGTGGCGGTAGAGCCCATTGAGGAAAAGCGTCCCGCCGTCCTGATGCAGGCGGGGCAGATTGTCGGAAAAGGCAGGGCGCAGGCCTGCGCCGGTCTCCACCACGCTGGCCTCGGCAAAGGCAGGGTGCAGGGTGAAAGCGGCATTCAGCAGCTCACTGAGCGAGCGCAGGGTGATCTGGCGGGGTGACGTGCTTTCGATCATCGTCCCGCCGATCATGAACAGCCCGCCGTCCCGCGGCACGAGATAGAGCGGCATTCGCGGGTGCAGCAGACGCAGGGTGCGGCTGATCTTCACTTCCGGGCAGTGCAGGATGGCCATCTCGCCGCGCACCGGGCGCAAGCCTTTCAGATCGGGGCCGGCGGCCATTCCCCTGCAATCCAGATCGACGTTCCCGGGGGCCTCTGTGCCAAGACAGATCTCTACCCCCAGCGCTGTGGCTGCAGCTGCCAGATCGTGGATCGCCTGGCGCGGGTCCAGATGCGCCTCCTGTTCAAAGAACAGGCCTTGCGCAAACCGGCCTGCCAGTGCCGGTTCCAGCGCGCTGATCTCTGCCCCATCCACCAGCCTGTATCCGCTGGTGCGGCGGGCAAAGCGGGTCAGCTCTGCCCGGTCGCGGGCTGGCGCAACCATCAGCGTGCCGCGCCGTTCAACAGGCGTGATCTTGGCCCACCAGTCGATGGCGCGGCCACCGAGGGTGATGACCTCCTCCTCGGCGCTTTCGCGTTCACACCAGGGCGCGAGCATGCCGCCTGCATAGCGCGACACACTGCCCGCGCCGATCTCAGCAGCACGCTCATAGACCCGGACAGGGGCCCCGCGCTGCGCCAGTTCATAGGCGCAGGCGAGGCCCGCAAGGCCTGCACCCGCGATGGTGATCATTCTGCCGGTTCCGCGACCTCGGATGCGGGCACATACAGCTCGCCGCCCTCGCGGAACTTGGCGGCCATTGCCTCCATGCCCTCTTTCTGCGCCTCTGCGCGAATGTCGTGGCTGATCCGCATCGAACAGAACTTCGGCCCGCACATGGAGCAGAAATGCGCCACCTTGTGGGCCTGTTTCGGCAGGGTCTGGTCGTGGAACTCGCGCGCGGTGTCCGGGTCCAGTGACAGGTTGAACTGATCTTCCCAGCGGAATTCAAACCGTGCGCGCGACAGTGCATCGTCGCGGCGTTGCGCCCCCGGCAGACCCTTGGCGAGGTCAGCGGCATGGGCCGCGATCTTGTAGGTGATCACGCCCGTTTTCACGTCGTCGCGGTCGGGCAGGCCCAGATGCTCCTTTGGTGTCACGTAACACAGCATCGCGCAGCCGAACCAGCCGATCATGGCCGCCCCGATGCCGCTGGTGATGTGGTCATAGCCCGGCGCAATGTCGGTGGTCAGCGGCCCAAGCGTATAGAACGGCGCCTCGTGGCAGCACTCCAGCTGCTTGTCCATGTTCTCCTTGATCTTGTGCATGGCAACATGGCCCGGCCCTTCGATCATTACCTGGCAGTCCTTGGCCCAGGCGATCTTGGTCAGCTCGCCCAGGGTCTCCAGCTCGGCGAATTGTGCCTCGTCATTGGCGTCCGCAATGGAGCCGGGGCGCAAGCCATCGCCCAAGGAGAAGCTGACATCATACTGGCGGCAGATGTCGCAGATTTCCTCGAAATGCTCATAGAGAAAGCTCTCCTTGTGGTGATGCAGGCACCACTTCGCCATGATCGACCCGCCGCGCGAGACGATCCCAGTCACCCGGTTCACTGTCATCGGCACCATATGCAGCCGCACGCCCGCGTGGATGGTGAAGTAATCGACGCCCTGTTCCGCCTGTTCGATCAACGTGTCGCGGAACACTTCCCACGTCAGGTCCTCGGCGATGCCGTTCACCTTTTCCAGCGCCTGATAGATCGGCACGGTGCCGATCGGCACGGGGGAGTTGCGAACGATCCATTCGCGGGTGTTGTGGATATTGCGCCCGGTGGACAGGTCCATCACCGTGTCGGCGCCCCAGCGGATTGCCCAGACCAGCTTGTCCACCTCTTCCTCCATTGAGGAGGTGACGGCAGAGGTGCCCATATTGGCGTTGATCTTCACCTTGAAATTGCGGCCGATGATCATCGGCTCGATTTCCGGGTGGTTGATGTTGGCGGGGATGATGGCGCGGCCCGCGGCGATTTCCTGGCGTACGAATTCCGGCGTCACGTAGTCGGGGATATTGGCGCCAAAGTCGTTGCCGTCGCGGTTCGCGTGGCAGGGCGACAGCTCGCGCAGCTGGTTTTCGCGGATCGCCACGTATTCCATTTCCGGGGTGATGATGCCCGAACGCGCATAGGCCAGCTGGGTCGGCGCCTTGCCGTCCTTGCCGCGCAACGGCGCAGGTTTCACCGGGAACTCCGGCGTCAGACGATCGCCCTCAACAAACCCGTTGTCCTCCGGCTTCACGTCGCGGCCCTCATAGCTTTCGACGTCTCCGCGCGCCTCGATCCACTGACGGCGCAGGGCGGGCAGGCCCTCACGGATGTCGGTCAGCACATCAGGATCTGTGTAGGGGCCGGAGCTGTCATAGACCGGCAGCGGCGCCTCGCCCGCCGTGGGGTGGGTGGAAATCTCGCGCATCGGCACGCGGATATCGTCATGCATTTCGCCGCTGACATAGATCTTGCGGGACGCGGGCAATGCGCCAGTGGTGATTTTTGGATTGGGGACGTTCATCTGGTGTTCCTCCGGGCGTCGGTTCAAAAACACCAGTTGCGCCGGGTCGGAGGAAAACGGGCAGGCGTGCGGGCGGTGTACGGCCGGGCCACAGATCTGCCTGTTCGGAACACGGGGCCACCTGTACCGGGTGACGGGACCATGCCCTAGCTTCCTACGCCAGTGTCAACTGGGTCAGGTTCAAAGGGTCGCGTCACCGGTGGGAACCCACCTATCAGCCTCTCAGTCCCTTGGGCGGGACTCCCCTGCGTGCCTTTAGGGGTAGGGGAGAGGGGGCAATTTGGTCAACCAGAATTTTTACCTATTTCTAGGCGGCTCACAAAACGGATATTTTCCAGTTGGTTAGCGCTAAATGCGCGTGAGAATGCCGCTCTGCGGCGAAAACACTTGTCAGCCGGGATTGATTTTATCTATTAAAATGCACAACGCAGGCCGACTTGGCCGTTTTTATCTATTAAGATTGGAGCCACCATGCTGGACGCCACACCGATCCGGACCGACTGGACCCGCGAAGAAGCGGAGAAGATCTATAACCAGCCTTTCATGGATCTGCTGTTTGAGGCCCAATCCGTGCACCGCCAGCACTTTGACCCCAATCAGGTGCAGAAATCCAAACTCCTGAGCATCAAGACCGGTGGCTGCGCCGAGGATTGCGCCTATTGCTCTCAGTCGGCGCGCAACGGTGCCAAATTGTCGGCCTCCAAGCTGATCGAAGTGGAGCGCGTGATTGCAGAGGCGCGCAAGGCCAAGGAGGGCGGGGCAACACGCTATTGCATGGGGGCCGCCTGGCGCTCGCCCAAGGATCGTGACATGGCCGCACTTGAGGCGATGATTCACGGCGTCAAAGAACTTGGCATGGAAACCTGCATGACCCTGGGCATGCTGGAAGACGATCAGGTGTTCCGCCTGCGCGATGCGGGTCTGGATTACTACAACCACAACATCGACACCTCAGAGCGGTACTACTCGGAGATCATCACCACCCGCACCTTTGCGGATCGGATCGAGACGCTGAACCGTGTGCGTGAGGCGGGGATCAAGGTCTGTGCGGGCGGCATCGTCGGCATGGGAGAGCAGCAGATGGACCGCATCGACATGCTGCTGGCGCTGGCAACACTGGAAGAGCACCCCGATTCCGTTCCGGTCAACATGCTGATCCCGATTGCTGACACCCCGCTGGCCGATGTGGCGAAGCTGGACCCGATCGAATTCGTGCGCACCGTTGCGCTGGCGCGTATCCTGATGCCGAAGTCGCACGTGCGTCTGTCCGCAGGCCGCACCGACATGTCGGATGAGATGCAGGCGATGTGCTTCTTTGCCGGGGCCAACTCCATCTTCGTGGGTGACACGCTGCTGACCGCCGACAACCCCGAAGAGGACAAGGACAGCCAACTGTTTGATCGTCTTGGCATCACTGCCATGGCGGTTGGTTGCGACGGCAGCCGCTGATGGCGGGCGCCTTCCCGAGGCATGAGACATCGCTGGAAGCGCTGCGCACGCGCGGACGCTACCGGCAATTGATGCCGCGGGATGGGCATGACTTTGCCTCCAACGACTATCTTGGACTGGCGGGCAGCGATGTGCTGCGCGCCGCCGCTGCAGACGCGCTGGCGCGGGGGGTGCCGGTGGGGGCAGGTGGTTCGCGCCTCTTGCGTGGCAATGACGCGGAACACCAGCTGCTGGAGGCTGAGGCAGCTGCATTTTTCGGCACCGAGGCGGCGTTGTTCATGGGCGGCGGCTTCAACGCCAATCAGGCGATTTTCTCTACCCTCCCGCAGCAGGGCGATCTGGTGCTCTATGACGCGCTGATCCACGCCAGCACCCATGACGGCATGCGGCTGGGCCGGGGGGAGACCCGCAGCTTTGCCCATAGCGACGTGAGCAATGCCCGCGAGGTGTTGCAGGGCTGGCGCAAGAATGGGGGCAGGGGGCAGGTCTGGATTGCGGTTGAGGCTGTCTATTCGATGGATGGTGACCTCGCCCCGCTGGATGAGCTGATGGCACTGGCGGACGCAGAGGGCGCCGTGCTGGTGGTGGATGAGGCGCATTCGACGGGCGTGTTCGGTGATCTGGGTCGCGGGCTGGCACATGGCATTGCCCACCGCCCGAACGTTCTGTCCCTGCACACCTGCGGCAAGGCGCTCGGGGCCTCTGGCGCGCTGATCTGCGGCCAGCGGGTGCTGATCGAGACGCTGATCAACAAGGCGCGCGGCTTCATCTTTGCTACGGCACCGTCGCCGCTGAACGCGGCACTGGTGCGCGCGGCCTTGCAGGAGCTGCAGCAGAACCAGGATCGCCGTCATCAGGCATGGCGGGGGATCACCCATGCCCAGGCCGAGGCCGGGCGCCTTTGCGGGCTGGAGGGGTTCCAAAGCCAGATCCTGCCGGTGGTGATTGGCGATGATAAACGGACAATGGCGCTGGCCGCTGCGATGCAGGGCCAGGGCTACGACATCCGCGGCATCCGCCCGCCAACAGTCCCGCGTGGCACCTCGCGGCTGCGGCTGTCGATCACGCTGAACACCCCTCTAACCGTCATTACAACGATGTTTGAAACTCTCGCGCAGGAAATGGAGGCTGCTCAATGTCCCGCCTGATCGTCACCGGAACCGATACCGGCATCGGCAAGACCATCTTTTCCGCAGGGCTGGTGCAGGCTCTTGGCGCAACCTATTGGAAGCCGGTGCAATCGGGGCTGGAGGAAGAAACCGACAGCCAGATCGTCTCGCGCCTGTCCGGCCGTCCGGCGCTGCCGGAGGGCTACCTGCTGCAACTGCCCGCATCGCCGCATCTGTCGGCTGAGGCCGAAGGGGTAGAGATCGACCCGGATGCGCTGCCCTTGCCCGAAGTTGACGGCGTGCTGGTGGCCGAAGGGGCAGGGGGCCTGATGGTGCCCTTGAGCCGCAAGGTGCTGTATCTCGACCTCTTCGCCCGCTGGGGCGCCCCTGTGATCCTCTGCGCGCGGACACAGCTGGGCACGATCAACCACACGCTGCTGTCGCTCAAGGCGCTGCGCGATGCAGGCTGTCCGGTGGTGGGCGTGGCCTTTATCGGTGATGCGGAGCCGATGGTGGAGGAAACCATCTGCCAGTTCGGCCAAGTGGCGCATCTGGGGCGGCTGCCGCTGCTCGGCGAGCTGACCTCTGACGCGCTGGCCGTAGCGTTCCAAGCCAGCATCCGGGTGGACCTGATCCGGGAGGCGCTGGCCCAAGGAGAGATGGCATGAGCGCCGCAGACCTCAGCCAGCTGGAATTCGACCAGCAGCACCTCTGGCACCCATACACCAATGTCGCCAAACCCGGCCCGACCTTTGTGGTGAAGGATAGCGAGGGCGTGCATATCACGCTGGACGATGGCACCCGGCTGATTGACGCCATGTCGTCGTGGTGGTGCATGATGCACGGGCATAAAAACCCGGCGATCACCAAGGCCATCCATGATCAGCTCGACACCCTGCCGCATGTGATGTTTGGCGGGCTGACCCATGATCCGGCCATCGACCTGGGCCGCAAGCTGTTGGAGATCACCCCCGACAGCCTGACGCGCATCTTCTATTGCGACAGCGGCTCTGTCTCGGTCGAAGTGGCAATGAAAATGGCCGTGCAGTACCAGCACGCCATGGGTCACGCGGGGCGCAGCGAATTTGCCACCATCCGCTCCGGCTATCATGGTGACACCTGGAAGGCGATGAGCGTCTGTGATCCGGACACTGGCATGCATCACCTGTTTCAGGGCGCGCTGAGCGTGCAGCATTTCGTGTCCCGCCCGCCGATCCGCATCCATGAGGACTGGATCGACGACCCGGCGCAGAACGGTCTGGGCGAGCTGCGTTCGGTGCTGGAAGCCAATGCAGACAAGATCGCGGCCTTCATCCTGGAACCCGTCGTGCAGGGCACCGGCGGCATGTATTTCTACCACCCCGAATACCTCAATCAGGCACGGCGCTTGTGCGATGAACTGGGCATCCTCTTGATCTTTGACGAGATCGCCACCGGCTTTGGCCGCACAGGGGAGCTGTTTGCCACCGGGTTCTGCACCGTCGAGCCGGATATCATCTGCCTCGGCAAGGGGCTGACCGGTGGGCATATTTCCTTTGCCTGCACGATGACCAACGACCGCGTTGCCGAAGGCATCGGCGGCGGCAATCCAGGCATCTTCATGCATGGCCCCACCTATATGGCCAATCCGCTGGCCTGCGCTGCGGCCAAGGCCTCGCTTGATCTGCTGACAGGCCAGGACTGGCGCGGCACGGTGGCGGCAATTGGCGAACAGATGCAGGCAGAGCTTGCCCCTGCGCGCGACCTACCCAATGTGGCGGACGTGCGGGTGCTGGGCGCCATTGGTGTCATCGAAATGAAGCACCGCGTCTCGGCAGACGAGGCCCACGCGCGGGCCCATGAGATGGGTGTGTTCCTGCGCCCCTTTGGCACCAACATCTACACCATGCCGCCCTTCATCACATCCCCCGACCAGTTGAGCGAAATCACCGCAGGCATGCTGCGCTTGGCGCGGGAGTTGTAGGGGATGGAGATCCGCTGGCTCATACAGAATAAGGCGGCTGACGTCATCGTGGTTTTTGGCGGCTGGGCCGTCGGCCCGGATGTGTTTGACCATCTTGCAGGCCCGCAGGATCTCCTTTTTGCGAGCGACTATCGCAATCTGGATGCAGAACTGCCGGATCTGTCCGGCTATCAAAACGTCACCCTTGTCGCCTGGTCCTTTGGCGTTGCGGCCTATGCCCATTGGCAGAAAGACCGCACGGATCCCTTTGATCGTAAGATTGCCGTCAACGGAACGCTTGCGCCGGTGGACGAGGCACGCGGAATCCCCCCGGCTGTGCTGGCCAAAACAGCAGAGGGGTTGAGCGAGCAGAGCTTTGCCCAGTTCCTGCGCCGGACCTTCAATGCGCCGCAACCGCCGCGGTCGATCGACGTTGAGGCCCGCCGCGCCGAACTGCATGCGGTTGCTGCGCGCGGCGCGGCCCCAGCCGTCACCTTTGATCAGGTCTGGCTGTCTGGCCGGGACCGCATTTTTCCGCCTGTCAATCAGCACCGGGCCTGGGACGGAGCAACACTGCGCGAACTGCCCACAGCCGCCCACGCCCCGTTTGACCAGTTTGACAGCTGGCAGGGGGTGATCTGGTGAAGGATCTGACCCCGCCCACCGTGGACACCGCCCGCGTGGCCCGTTCCTTTCGTCGCGGCCTTGGCAGCTATCATGATGCTGCAAGCGCGCAGGCCCGGATTGCAGCTGACCTCTCTGCGCTGTTGGCCAAGCATTTGGATGGCGCGCCCGTGGCGCATCTGTTTGAATTCGGTGCAGGCACCGGTCACCTGACCGACGCGCTGCTGCGGGATGTGTCTGTGGGCCGTCTGACGCTCAATGATCTGGTGGCAGAGGCCGAGGCGGGGTTGCAATCGCGTCTCGGGGCGCATGGGCGGTCTGCAACCTTTCTGCCTGGCCGGATCGAGGATCTCGATCTGCCCACGGGGCTCGACCTCATTGCTGGTGCCTCGGTTGTGCAGTGGATCTGTGACCTGCCATCCCTGCTGCAACGGTTTGCGACGGCCCTGCAGCCGGGGGGCTGGCTGGCGCTGTCCGGGTTTGGTCACGCCCATTTCCACGAGTTGGTGGCGCTTGGCTCGGATGCTGCGGCCCCCAACTACATGGACCACCACGACTGGCAGCAGGTGCTGCCGGATGGCCTGCATTTGACAGAGCTGCGTCAGGCGCCCATTACGCTGCGCTTTGACAGTCCGCGCGCCGTGCTGCGCCATCTTCGGGAGACGGGCGTCAATGGTCAGTCCCGCGGCGGATGGAGCCGCAGCCGTCTGCGCAGGTTCGAAGACGCCTATCGCGCACAGTTCCCCCATCAGGGCGGTGTTCGCCTGACGTACGATCCGGTGTTGGTGCTGGCCCGGCGGGTCTGAGGGGCGCAGCTGTTAGGGCGCATGTGCGGCCAAAGTCGCAGCCTGCGCGGCAATTGCACCTCTGGTGGTTTCGTGGCTTTGGCGCTAGCCTGCGGGCGAATTTTACCGAACAAGAGGCCACAATGCATCTGTCCTACGTCATGACCCAGGAACGCGGTGCCACAGACAAGCTGCTGAGCGCGCTGGCCGAGCGGCTGGAGGCCGACGGTCTGCGATTGGCAGGCATCGTCCAGACCAACACCGAATGCTACGACAGCGAGCTCTGCGATATGGATGTGCGTGTCCTGCCCGCTGGTGAGACCATCCGCATCTCCCAATCTCTCGGTCCAGAGGCGCGCGGATGTCGTCTCAATCCCGAGGCGCTGGAACGTGCGGTCGGACAGGTGAGCGCAGGTCTCGCAGAGGATCCGGCACCACAGGTTTTGCTGGTCAACAAGTTCGGCAAACACGAGGCAGACGGGCGCGGCATGCGCCCTGTCATCGGCGAGGCACTGGCGCGCGGCCTGGTGGTCGTCTCAGGCGTCAATCGCATGAATGTAGAGGCGTTCAAGGCCTTTTCAGAGGGGCTCGCACAGGAGGCAGAGCCGGACGTGGAGGCGCTGGCAAAATGGGTCCATTCCGCCGTTGCCGAGGCCGCTGAAGCAGGCTGAGCTCCGCGCAATCCGAGAAGTGAAACAAACAAAACCGATGCTGGAAACGGCATCGGTTTTTGTTTGGCGGAATTGTGGATGTCGCGCGTGATTCATCCCGACTGCCGAGAGATTGCATTAGCTGCAAAATGAAATCGTCTGAAAGATCAGTTGCTTGTGCGCGGTTTCTCATCCGGCGGCGGATGCCACCATCTTCTTGCTTGTCACTGCTGAAAGAGAGAAGATGGTGGGCGACCCTGGAATCGAACCAGGCGTGCGTCTCCGCGAGGGAGTTACAGTCCCCTGCCACACCTTGCGGCCTGTCGCCCACTGTCAGTTGCGTGTTGCACCTGATGTGGAGGCGTGATTACAAGCAGGCCAAAGGGGCGTCAACAGGAAAATCGAAAGTTTTTCTTCTGCCCTGCAATTTCTTTCTGCTGGAGAGCAAAATGTCCAAGAAACCCAAGTGGGTCGTCGAAAAAGAACAGGCCAAGAAGGCCGCTTCAGCGGAGACCGTCTGGCTGTTTGGTTTGCATGCGGTGCGTGATGCGCTGCTCAATCCCAATCGCGAGAAACTTCGCCTGATGGTCACCCCAAACGCAGAGACCAAACTGTCGGACGCTATCGCCCAGTCTGGGATCGAGGCAGAGGTCATCGACCCGCGCAAATTCAATCCGCCGATCGACAAACAATCCGTCCATCAGGGGGCTGTGCTGGAGGTCAAACCGTTGAACTGGGGCGGGCTGGCTGAAAACTGCATCGGTGCCGAGGCCCCGCGCGTGCTGTTGCTGGACCGGGTGACGGATCCGCACAACGTTGGCGCCATCCTGCGCTCGGCAGAGGTGCTGGGCGCAAGCGCCGTGATTGGCACCCGCCACAACTCTGCGCCGGAAACAGGCGCGCTTGCCAAAACCGCCAGCGGCGCGCTGGAGCGCCAGCCCTATCTGCGCATGCGCAACCTTGCCGATACCATCGTCGAGCTGCAGCGCATGGGCTTTCTGGTGCTGGGTCTTGATGGCGAGGCAGAACAGACCATCGAAACCGTGCTTGAGGGGCGCAAGGGCGATCCTGTCGCGCTGGTTCTGGGTGCTGAAGGGCCTGGCCTGCGGCAAAAGACCAAGGAAACCGTCGATCATCTGGTAAAGATTGATTTTGCCGGTGGTTTTGGCTCGCTCAACGTCTCCAACGCCGCCGCCATCGCGCTTTATGCGTCGATCGCCCGCTAAGTCCACGGTTTCGCCGTTTTCATGGACGCCCCCGGTCTTGCCTGTTACGTAAAGCTATCACAAATACGTCAGCGATCTATGCAGGCAGGACCGGGCGCGGCACACTCAGTTTCATGACACCAAGATTTCTTCGACATCTGGACCCAAGGGCGCTGAGGCCTCTGCTGACCAAGGCGGCAGCTGCGGCGCTTGCCCTTGGCGTGCTGTTGGCCGCACCGATGGCGTCCGCAGGCCCCGCACTGGTGTCGAGCCACGAAGGGCTGGCCGCCGAGGGGCAGGACGTCGTGACCTTTTTCAGCTCGGACGGGCCGGTCGCGGGGGTGCAAAGCCACGCGATTATGTGGCGTGGGGCGATCTGGCGGTTTGCCAGCGCCCAGAACCTCGCGCTGTTTGAGGCCAACCCCCACGCCTATGCGCCGCAATTTGGCGGCTACTGCGCCTACGCGCTCTCTCAGGGCATCGTAAAACGCGGCGATCCGGGGCTTTTTGTGATCTCGGATGGGCGGCTGTTTTTGCTGAACAACCCCCGCGCGCTTGCCCGTTGGCAGGCCGAACAGGACCAGCTGTTGATCAAGGCAGAGGGCCACTGGCCCCGAATCCTGAAGGACTGAGGAAACAGCGCAGGGCGCTATGTCCCTGGCCTCTCACGGGAAATGTCACGAATTTGAGAGGATCCCTTTCAAATTCAATGTGAAGCCCCATATTATTAACAGATCGCGAATTGGAACCTTCGCAGATCTTTTTCACTGTCCCTCGTTCCATACCTTGCGCCCAGGCCTCACCTGGGCGCTTTTTTATTGGCAGGGCAGCTATCCCGACACCACCCAGCATCGGGGGAGGGGGCGGCCGCGTTCGGTGGCAAAAGCCGCTTGCCTTGCGCCTTGCAGCCGATAGGCTGCGGCGAAAGGGCCACGGATCCACGCGCGCTCTCTGACAGATCAAGAGGACCACCATGCCGCACTACAGCGATGCGCAGCTCAAAACCGTGCTGGAAGAGGTGAAAACCATCGCCGTTGTGGGCGTCTCCACCAATCCGGTGCGCCCCAGCTATTTTGTTGCCCGCTATCTCGGTCTCAAGGGCTATCGTGTGCTGCCGATCAATCCCGGCCATGCGGGCAAGATGTTGTTTGGTCAGACCATCCACGCAAGCCTCAGCGATATTCGCGAGCCAGTGCATATGGTCGATATCTTCCGTCGCTCCGAGGCTGTGCCTGCCATTGTCGATGAGGCACTGGAGGTCTGTGATGGGCTGAAAGCGATCTGGATGCAGATTGGGGTCGAGCACGCCGAGGCCGCCGCCAAGGCCGAAGCTCAGGGCATTTCGGTGATCCAGAACCGCTGCCCCAAGATCGAATACCAGCGCCTGTTCGGCGAGTTGCGCATGGGGGGCTTTGCCACCGGGATCATTTCCTCGAAACTCTGACGTCTGCGGCCGGGCAGGGCGCTCCCGCCCGTTCCCGCCGTCCTTCCAGACGGCCTCCACGGTTGGGCCCGGCGCCGCTGCGCGGCGCTGATTTTATGCTGAGAAGCCCTTGAGGGGCAGGCGTGCCCTCAAGGGCCTTGCCGAGTGTGTTTCAGAGTGCGCGTCAAGGGCAAGCCGCGCTGGCGCGCGGAGGTTGCGCCTCCCTTGACCCGCCGCCCGGCCCGGGTGTCAGCCCTTGGGGCGGCTGGCCTTCTCGGCGATACCGCTCAGGCCCTGACGCTCCGCCAGAACCTGCAGCACATCATCCAGCGCCACATCGCGCGCTGCCAGCATCACCAGAAAATGATAAAGCACATCCGCGCCTTCAGAGGCGAGGCCGGCTTTGTTGTCCTTCACCGCTTCGATGATGGCCTCAATGGCTTCCTCACCGAATTTTTCGGCGCATTTTTCCGGCCCCTTGGCCAAGAGCTTGGCAGTCCAGCTGGTGTCCGGATCGGCGCCCTTGCGCGACAGGATGGTGGCTTCGAGATCGTGCAGCAGGCTCATGTCAACCTCATGGGAATACCGGCAGTGGCCATGTGGGTCTTGGCTTCCTGAATGGTGTATTCGCCAAAGTGGAAAATCGACGCTGCCAGAACAGCGCTGGCGCCACCTTCCTTGACCCCGTCCACCAGGTGATCAAGGTTGCCCACACCGCCAGAGGCGATCACGGGCACATCCACAGCATCGGAAATTGCACGGGTCAGCGGCAGGTTGAAACCCGCCTTGGTGCCATCGCGGTCCATCGAGGTGAGCAGGATTTCTCCCGCGCCCTTGGAGACCACCAGCTTGGCAAATTCAACCGCATCAATGCCGGTTTCGCGTCGCCCGCCGTGGGTGAAAATCTCCCATTTGCCGGGGGCCACAGTCTTGGCATCAATGGCGCAGACAATGCACTGGCTGCCGAACTGATCGGCGGCCTCTGCAATCACATCAGGGTTTGCGACAGCGGCAGAGTTGAAAGACACCTTGTCAGCGCCCGCCAGCAACAGCGCCCGCACGTCTTCGCGGGTGCGCACCCCTCCACCCACGGTCAGCGGCACAAAACACTGTTCAGCAGTGCGGCGCACCACATCGAACATGGTGCCGCGGTTTTCATGGGTGGCGTGGATGTCCAGAAAACAGATCTCATCCGCGCCGGCCGCATCATAGGCCTTGGCCGATTCCACCGGATCGCCTGCATCGCGCAGGCCGACAAAATTGACACCCTTCACCACGCGGCCATCAGCCACGTCCAGACAGGGGATGATACGGGTCTTCAGCATGATGTGCCCCTTGGCCGCTCGCGTTGGGTTTTCTTTACTGTGCGGGCGGTTGGGATGCAATCGCGCTGCCATTTTGCGGATGGCGGGCAATCCGGCGCAGACTGTCGCGGACGATCAGCACGTGAAAGGGCATCACCACGGCCAGATAGACCCGCCCCAGCCAGTTGTTGCGATGCACCCATGTCCCCATATGCAGCCGCCCGTCCCGCCGCAGGAAGGTGATGCGGAAGTTGAGATGACTGTCGTCGGTACCGAGGATCAGCTCGTCTGCGCTGTCATGGGTGATCGGAAACAGCGCCCCACTACCCATGTCAGCGACCTCGGTCTTCAGCCCAAGCGGAGCCACAAGCCGATTTCGCAACCGCAAAAGCCCGGCGGCCCAGCCTGGCATGGTCAGCCCGATCTCCATCGCTCTGCGCGGACTGAGCGAACTATCGACCGCATAGCCGTCGATAAAATCGCCGGGCGCCACCTGTGCCCAGATCAAGGCATCGTTGGGCAAGGGGGTCTTGGCGATCCGAGAAGCAGCCATCTGCGTTCCTTTCAGCATGGGGCCATCACCCGCAACCAGACCAAAAAACACCGCGCCCTGAAACAGGACGCGGTGCCGCATGAGCAGGATGTCGCAGCCCCCACTGGCCCGCCATTAGTGGCTGGACAACGGGGCAAGAAGGGGCAATCAGCCCTTCAGAACCGCCAGAGCCTCTTTCAGATCAATGGCCCCATCATAAAGCGCACGGCCCGAAATCGCGCCATTCAAGGGCGCGCCACAGGCCTTCAGATCCTTCAGATCCTGCAGCGAGGACACGCCGCCCGAAGCAATGACCGGGATCGACACGGCGCGCGCCAGATCGGCGGTTGCCTCGACATTGGGGCCTTTCATGGCGCCGTCGCGCATGATGTCGGTGTAGATGATGGCCGCAACGCCCGCGTCCTCGAACGACTTGGCGAGATCAGTGACCATCACATCGGTCTCCTCTGCCCAGCCCTTGGTGGCCACCTTGCCGTTGCGCGCATCGATGCCAACCGCAACCTTGCCGGGGAATTCACGCGCGGCGTCGCGCACCAGATCGGGGTTTTCCACCGCAACAGTGCCCAGAATGACCCGCGCAAGCCCCTTGTCGATCCAGCGTTCGATCGTCGCCATGTCGCGAATGCCGCCGCCCAGCTGCGCTGGCACCTTGGTCTGTTTCAGGATTTCCTCGACCGGGGCCGCATTGACCGGCTCACCGGCAAAGGCGCCGTTCAGGTCAACCAGATGCAGCCATTCGCAGCCCGCCGCAACGAACTCCAGCGCCTGTGCGGCGGGGTTGTCGTTGAACACGGTGGTCTTGTCCATGTCACCGTGCAGCAGGCGCACAGCCTGCCCATCCTTGAGATCGATAGCGGGGTAGAGGATCATCCGGCCGGTCCTTCATAAAACTAAGCTGGCGGTGTTTTGCACAAGCCGGTAGCGGATTGCAACGCGACCCGAGGTCAACCTTGCCTGAAAAGCCACTTGGCGGCCAGACTGCGACAAACAGGGAGGAATGACGATGAAAAAACTGGCCATGAAAGACCTCGCCATGCGCGCTGTGCTTGGCGGTGCGGTGGCACTGGGACTGGCAGCTGCCGCCTCGGCCGATCCGGTTCTGGGCACCTGGAAGACACAGCCGGACGATGGCTCTTATGCGCATGTCACCATGGCGCCCTGCGGCGCTGCGGTCTGTGGCAAGATCAGCCGCACCTTCAACGCCGAGGGGGAATACAAATCCCCCAATATCGGCAAGACGCTTGTGATTGATATGGTTGCCAATGGCGATGGCTCTTACGCGGGCAAGGTGTGGCGACCATCCAATGACAAGATCTATATCGGCAAGATGGATCTGGCGGGCAGCTCTCTGGCATTGCGGGGCTGTGTTGCGGGTGGATTGATCTGCTCAAAACAGACCTGGACGCGGGTGCAGTAACGCTCTGACCGTGACGCGCCGCCCTGCTGGGCCATTTGTCCGGGCCGGGGTATTTGTTGGGGATGCAGGTCTCGTGATCTGCGTCCCTTTTTCATGGCCCCATCTTTCATGTCCCCATCCTGTGTGGCCCCAGATCACAAGTCTAGCCTGCGCCCGGCCGCTCAGTGCCGCCGCCTCCGGGTCGGCAGATCAGAAGTCGGTTCTCAGAACAGGCCGAGCTGTACGGGAATCGGCACAAAGCCGCGCTTGATATGGCGCTCTCTGTCCTGTTCCGCCGCCTCCAGAGCGCTTTGCTGGGTGGGGAAGTACCGCCGACGTTCCTGACCACCTGCTGCCCCCAGTGGCCCGTTCACCTGTTCGACGCACCATTCCCCAAACAGGGTCTGGCTCAGGTTCAGCACGCAATAGCGGTGCTGGCCTTCGTGATAGTCGAATTTTTCGAGACGGATCTGCACCGGTTGGTGACCTGTAAGTGACTGTATTCGGGTCTGGGTTTGCCGTGTATGCCCAGTTGTGGATGAACTGTCCATCACTCTTGCGCGCGCCGTTGCGACAGCGGTGGCCGATGGGCCACAGATACAGGGGATTTCTGCGCAGGATTTGACACAAAAGGCCCGGCAACCAGCCGGGCCTCTCGATGTGGATAACTGCCCCTCGCGTTCAGAGAGGGCGTGGGGATCAGACGTCGCCGGTGTATTCGCCGCGCGCGGGGTAGTCGTTGGCAATCGCGAAATCCAGCGCCGACAGCAGCTCCGAGAAATGCGGGCGCACAAACGGCATGGTCTGCACCGAGCCATAATACAGCGTCTGTTCCGGTGTCACCATGAACAGGCCCGGCTCAGAGAACAGCGCAGGCTCTTCGATCCCGATCGAGGTCTTGCCCCGCGAGGTCGAGATATAAAGCCCCCAGTCACGCGCCACCGACAGCGGCAGATCATAGGCAAACCGCAGGTTCTTGGCTTCGATCTTGTCGGCCATCGCGCGGGTGCGCTCTTCGCCGTCCGAGCTGACAGCGATACAGTTCACGCCACGGCTGGCAAAATCCTCAACTCGCTTTTCCAGCTCCTTGAGGTAGTTGGCGCAGATCGGGCAGTGCAGGCCGCGGTAGAAACAGATCACGGTGCCGCGCTGCGCCTCTTCCTTGGACAGATCAAACGCCCCGTGATCAAGCGTCGGCAGGGTCAGGTTCGGGGTCTTCTGGCGGGGCAACAACATGGGTGTGGTCCTTTGTGCAAAAAATGAACATCGTCTTGCCAACAAGGATGGACCAATTTACGGTCTTATAAATCCGAAAAACCTGACGGAAACACCGAAACCATGGACCGCCTGACAACTTTGATGGATCGCTTCCAGCTTGCCGTGCGTGCCGCCAACATGGCAGAGGCGAACTTGATCGCGCTGGCCACGGCCGATGGCACGCCTCAGCGTATTCTCTACTGCACCCGCGACGTGATGCCCGATGTGACGGGTCAAATCGTCATGTGGGCTGCGCGTGTGGAATGGTCAGGGCAAAGCAATCCATTTCTGGCGGCCCTGCCGGAGGTGGTGGAATATGACATCGCCACCAATCGCGAGGCCCACGGCCTGGTTCAGTTGATGAAGGACGAGGCAGAGGGGCAGCATTGCGGCGCCCAATCGGTCATCAACCGGTTGGGAGAGGTCTTGATGGTGCAGCTTCTGCGCAACCAGATCCGGCGTGGCGCGACAGAGCCCGGGCTTCTTGCTGGGCTCGCCGATCCCCGGCTCAGCCGCGCGGTGGTGGCGATGCATGACCACCCCGGACGCCTGTGGAGCAATGCCGATCTGGCAGAGATCGCGGGCCTGTCCCTGTCGCGGTTTTCCGAACTCTTTGCCGCGGCGGTTGGCGAGACACCGATGGGCTATCTGCGCCGCTGGCGGTTGATCCTGGCTCATCAGGACCTCAGCCGGGGCGACCGGGTCGAGGCGGTGGCGCGCCGCTATGCCTATGCCAGCCCCGAAGGTTTCACCCGCGCGTTCCGCAAGGCCTATGGCGTGGCGCCCTTGTCGCTGCGCATGGCTGCTGCCTGATCGCCACCGCGTCTGTCATCTTTCCATAAATACTCAAAACAAAAGCCACCTGCGCAGCAGGTGGCTTTCGACATGTGGTGATGTCGCGCCCCTCAGCCTACGGGGCCCAGGTCAGAAAGTTGCCGATCATCCGCAGGCCAATGTCCTGGCTTTTTTCCGGGTGGAACTGCATGCCCACCATCGTGTCTCGCCCGATCACGCCGGTAACATCGCCACCGTAATCCACATGCGCCAGCCGCTCGGCGGGGTCTTTCACGCGGAAATGGTAGGAGTGGACGAAATAGCAGTGATCGCCGGATGTGATGCCGTCAAAAATGGCGTGGTCATGGTCGATCACCAGATCGTTCCATCCCATATGCGGCACTTTCAGGCTGCTGTCGCTGGGGGTGATCTTGACCACATCGCCCTGCACCCAGCCAAGCCCCGCTGTGTCGCGGTATTCATGGCCGGTGGTGGCCATCAGCTGCATGCCAACGCAGATCCCCAGAAACGGCCGGCCGTTCTGTTCGACCGCTTCCACCATCGCCTCATAGATGCCGCGATGGCCGCGCAGCTCTTCTGCGCAGGCGGGAAAGGCGCCATCGCCGGGCAGCACCAGCCGGTCGGCCCGCGCCACAACCTCAGCATCCGAGGTCACCACGACCTCGCCGCCATCAACCTCCCGCGCCATGCGCTGAAAGGCTTTTTCGGCCGAGTGGAGGTTGCCGGATTCGTAGTCAATAATCGCGGTCAGCATGTCAGAGCGCACCCTTGGTGGAAGGGATCGCATCCGCCTTGCGCGGATCGGTCTCCACGGCAGTGCGCAGGGCGCGGGCCACAGCCTTGAATGCCGCTTCGGCAATGTGGTGGCTGTTGAACCCATGCAGCTGATCGATGTGCAGGGTGATGCCGCCATGGGTGCTCAGCGCCTGAAAGAACTCGCGCACCAGCTCGGTGTCGAAGGTGCCGATTTTCTGGGTCGGCAGATCGACATTCCAGATCAGGAACGGGCGCGCCGACAGATCGAGCGCACAGCGCACCTGCGCATCATCCATCGGCAGATGGCATTCGCCATAGCGGTTGATGCCCTTCTTGTCGCCAAGTGCTGCCACCAAAGCCTGCCCCAGCGCGATGCCGGTGTCCTCGACCGTGTGGTGATCATCGATGTGATAATCCCCCTTGGCGCGGATGGTCATATCGATCAGCGAATGGCGCGACAGCTGGTCCAGCATATGGTCGAAAAAGCCGACCCCGGTCTGGTTGTCATAGGCGCCGGTGCCATCGAGGTTGACCTCGACAGTGATCTCGGTTTCGGCGGTCTTGCGGGTGATCTGAGCGGTGCGCATGGTCGGCATGTCCTTGATATCCTGCGCTGCTTATAGGGGCAGGGCGGGGGGACGCTCAAGCCTGACGCGTCAATTGGCACAAAACTGTTGCGCCCCGTGCCCGCAATGGGTGCAGCTCAGCGGTTCGCGACAGGCAGCGACAGGCTGTGCGATGGGCCGGGGCAGGCCAGGGCAGGACGGCCGGCAGGGATTGCCTCTGCCGCGCGCGCGTGTCAGCTTGGCGCCCAAATACCGCATTCCCAAACAGTTGAGGGGCACCATGTCCACCTGCGTCTTTATCCAGATCCGCTGCAAACCCGGCACCACCTACAAGGTTGCCGAAGAAATCGCGCTGCGCGAAATCCACTCCGAGCTTTACTCCACCAGCGGTGATTTCGACCTGCTGATGAAACTCTACATCCCCAGCAATGAGGACGTGGGCAAATACATCAACGATCAGCTTCTGGACATCGAAGGGATCGAACGCTCGCTCACGACCATGACGTTCAAGGTGTTCTGAGCGATCAGATCCGCCCGTGTGGCAGGCGTCAGGTCAGCGCGGTTTTACGATCACAGGCCAGCTGCGCCGCCGCCCGGTCTGCAAACATCGCGCAAACAACAAGGCGACGGCGTGCCTACAGGCCTGCCGCCGCCCCGGCCCCCGGTCCCTTACGGGAATACTAAAATCGCTAGGTCCTGAAATGCCTGCGAGAGCCCCCCGACGCTGACACCTCGTCGCGCGCCGTTCACGGGGAAAAAACTGCTCCGAGCGACAGAACCACCGCGCTGCGCTCTTTTTCGCCCAGACGGCAGTGAACGGCTCAAATTTCAGTCAGCTACCGATCGCAGCCTTCCCCGCAACAAAAAAGGCAGCCCGCGAGGGCCGCCTTTGCTGTTTGTCCATAGTCGCATCGGGGGCCGCTCTGGGCACCGCATCGGGCCGGGATCAGCTGGCGATCAACCCCTGATCCGACAGCGCGTCATAGCTCGCATCAATTGCGGTCTTGAGGCGTGTCAGCATTTCGTCCACTTCGGCCTTGGTGATGATCAGCGGCGGGCACAGCGCCACGGCATTGCCCGCAACCGCCCGCAGGATCAGGCCGTTGTCCTGGCACAGCTT
The DNA here is from genome assembly GCF_001258055.1 of Phaeobacter italicus. Classification (GTDB taxonomy): domain Bacteria; phylum Pseudomonadota; class Alphaproteobacteria; order Rhodobacterales; family Rhodobacteraceae; genus Phaeobacter; species Phaeobacter italicus. The sequence continues at coordinate 23,080 of NZ_CVRM01000011.1, forward strand.
CTGCGCGGTTGCCCCGGCAGCGCCCTTGTCGAAACTCGCGCCCGTGGTCTTGTTCGACACCAGCTCCAGCGCCGCAATCAGGCCCTTGCCGCGCACCTCGCCCACCAGCGGGTGATCGGTGAAGATCTCGCGCAGCTGCGCCTGCAGATAGGCGCCGACGTCGGCTGCGTGCTCAAACAGGTTGTCGCGCTCATAGATTTCCAGCGTCTTCAGCGCGGCGGCACAGGCGGCTGGGTGGCCCGAATAGGTATAGCCGTGACCAAACACGCCGACCTCATTGGTCTGGTTGATCATCGCCTCATACATCCAGCCGGGAATGACCGAAGCCGAGATCGGGAAATAGGCCGAGGACAGCTGCTTGGCAAAGGTCATCAGATCCGGCTTGATGCCCATGGTGGTGCAGCCGAAATCAGCCCCCGTGCGCCCAAAGCCGCAGATCACCTCATCGGCCCAGACCAGAATGCCATATTTGCGCAACAGCGCCTGCAGCCCTTCATAATAGCCTTCGGGCGGCACGATCACGCCCGACGCACCGGTGATCGGCTCCACGATCATCGCGGCAATCGTGTCGGGGTCTTCGGCGAGGATCTGATCTTCAAGGTTCTTCAGGATCCGTTCGACGAACTGGGCCTCTGTCTCATTGCCCTGCCGCGCGGTGTAATAATGGGGCGAATCCGCCCGCAGAATCGACAGCGCCTCCAGCGGGGCATCAAAATGGGCGAGGTTCGCGGGCAGCGAGGTCAGCGAACCGGCAGCAACCGTCACCCCGTGATAGCCGCGCTCGCGGGTGATGATCTTGCGCTTTTCCGGCTTGCCGATGGCGTTGAAGTAATAGCGCAGCATCTTGTAGTGCGTGTCGTTGGCGTCCGAGCCGGAGTTGCCAAAGAAGATATAGGCATCCTCCACCGGCACCATCGCCTTGAGTTTCTCGGCCAGCTCCATGATCGGCTTGTGGGTTTTGCCGCCAAAGGTGTGTGAAAACGGCAGCTTGTGCAGCTGTTCGGTGATCGCATCCATCACCTCGGTGTTGCTGTAGCCCAGCGAGGTGCACCACAGGCCAGCCAGCCCTTCGATGTATTTGTTGCCGTCACTGTCGAACACATAGATGCCTTCGCCCCGCTCAAGGCAAAGCTGTTCGGTCGCGGTGAAATTGGTGGTGGGATAGATGACCGGTGCCATGGCGCGTGTCCTCCTGTGCTGGGCGCCACATGGATGGCGCGGGTGTGCCGGGACAGCCTGTCTCTGCCATCCCCTTGGCCACAGCATTGGCGGGTTTTGAGAGTCGCGTCAAAGGAATTTGATCAAATCCGCGCGCCATTTCTGCGCAGGCCCATGAATGGCCCGGAAACGAAAAAAGCCGCTCCGAAGAGCGGCCTTTTCGCGATCCAAATGGAGCGGGCGAGGCGATTCGAACGCCCGACCCTAACCTTGGCAAGGTTATGCTCTACCCCTGAGCTACGCCCGCGCTGCCATTTGGTGAGGTGGTATTTAGGAAATTGCGCTGACCCCTGCAAGCGGAAAATGACAGATTGGTGAAGAAATTTTCTGAACGGTTCTAAGGTCTTGCTGGAAACCGGATCTTGCTGCCCCGCTAAAATACCCCTGAGACAGCCCTGCGATAGTCGCGGGTCTGCAGTCGCAGGGATTGCGCGCCAGAGGCAGGCCAGATCACGCCACCGGCCACGAGACTGCCGCCAGCCCACACGGTGTGAGCGCGGCAAGGCGCGGGGGCATCTGCTGTTGAAAGTGAAGCCGGGGCAAACGAAAAAGGCCGCTCCGAAGAGCGGCCCTTTCGCGATCCAAATGGAGCGGGCGAGGCGATTCGAACGCCCGACCCTAACCTTGGCAAGGTTATGCTCTACCCCTGAGCTACGCCCGCGCTGCCATTTGGTGAGGCGGTATTTAGGAAATTGCGCTGACCCCTGCAAGAGGAAAAACGCAGGAATTTCACTCTTCGCTGAAAAAAGTCGGATCCAGCGGATGACCGGCACTTTGGGCCAGTTTCGCCTCGCTCGCGTTGGCCGGTCGGGCCGAAATGAACTCTGACGCGCTGCAATGGGGCAGGTTCAGCGCTCGGATCAACTGCGCGTCCTTGCGCCCCTCCAGAATCAACAGCCCCTCCTTGGCGAGAATGTCGCGCGTGCCATGCCCCCCGTCCGAGCGGATGCGGCGCATGAAATCCTTTTGATGGGCCACCGCTTCGACCACATCGCGGGGGATCGGCTGGCGCTGCAATTCGCGAAACAGGGCGGCAATCCGTGCATTGCCGCTCTCGCCTTCAAAAATCCGCGCCACGGCCTGTTCCGGTGCCGTGCGCCAGAAGTTCGCGGGATAGGGGTGATCCTTCAAAAGCCAGAGAATATGGCGAAACCCCTCTGCCGAAATCGAACGCTTGGCGTCCTTGTTCTGGCCTTGGGTCAGGTAGTCGGGGCGCGCAACGATCAGGCCCAGATAACACCGCGCGCGCGGTTCATCTGCGGCAACCAGAATGCAGGGCTGATCGACCGCCTCGGTCGGGATCATCCAGTTGCTGCCCATCGTGTGTTTGATATCGACGTCATGGCCCAGGATCACCGTGTCCAAACGCCCCTTGCGCAATCGCAGCAGCGCGCGCAGCTCGATTTCGACCCGGGTGCCGATATAGGTCTTTTCGGTCTTTTCCAGCTCTTCATACGACCGCCGCCCGGTTTTTGCGGTCATGATCACATCATCAATGCAGTCGCGCAGCATATGCGGCACGTCATATTCCAGCGCAAGCGTCCCGCCTGCGCGCTCTGTGATTTCGCACTCCAGCTGGAAGAGCGTGCCAAAATCGGGGTGATCGAAATCGACCAGGCTGTCCGGTAGTTTTTGTTTCATGGCAGGGCCTGCGCGGGCTGAAGCCTTGGATTTGAGTATTTATGGAAAGATGACGGGCGCGGTCGTTCAAGGCCGACAACCGGGTTCAAACCCGCCAGACCGGGCACAGCACGAACCGCAAAACGGCAGGGCAGGGTGGGACCGCTGGAGAGACAGGGCCGGGCCGCCGCCATCTCAGCCCGCGGTGCCGTTGGCTGAGACCACCTGCAGGCTGGGGCGCGCGATGGCCTGTCGGATCTGGCGGGCCACCGCCTCTGCCACCGGGGGTGGAAAGGCGTTGCCGACCTGGCGATAGGCGTTGGTCTTGGCGCCGGTGAAATGCCAGCTGTCAGGAAACCCCTGGATGCGGGCAACCATGCGCACGGTCAGCCGGGGCATGTCGTTATGAAACGGATCGGGCGCCTCGGGCGCGATGGTGCGCCCTTCGACGCCAAGTGCCGCCCAGGCGCGTCGCGCCCGTGTTGGCCCCAGATCCGGACCGCCATGTTTCTTGGATCCACCCACGATGGTGGGGGCGATTTCATCGGCCTTGGCCGCCCAGGCCTCTGCCCCGCGCCAGCCCCGTTCCTGCATCAGATCCAGCAGCGTTTCGCCAACCGTGGGCGGGTTGTGCGGCAGCGGGTCGGGCCAGGCAAACTGACCGGAGAATTCTTTGCGCAGGGCCACGATTGCCACGCGCGGGCGCAGCTGCGGGACACCGTAGTCTGAGGCGTTCAGCAACCGCCAGTCGGTTTCATAACCCAGTTTGGCCAGCTGTTTCTTCAGCTTTTCGCGGTAGTCATGAAACACCGCGTCCAGAAAGCCGCGGACGTTTTCGATCATCACAGCCCGCGGACGGGTGGCAGCGACGATTTCAATGGCGTCATCAAACAGATTGCGCTCGTCCTTTTCGCCAAGCTGCTTGCCTGCGACGGAAAAGGGCGGGCAGGGCAGGCCGCCGGCCAAAAGATCAATCCCGTGATAGCTGTCGGCAACGTCTTTGAACTTGCGCACGTCCTCTTCCAGCACGTTCCACTTGGGGCGGTTGTGGCGCAGGGTGGCGCAGCAATGTTTGTCGATCTCTACCAGTGCGGTGTGTTCGAAACCGGCTTTTTCCAGCCCCAGTGCCTGACCACCTGCCCCCGCGCAGAGTTCTACCGAAGTTAACATTTTGCCCTGTCACCCGTCTGTCTGCGCCATGCTGGCCGTTCCTGCTCTGTTCTAGGGGCTGAAACGATTCCGCGCAAGCGGCTGCATGGGGGTTATCCACAAACAAAAAAGCCGCTGACGCAGCGGCGTCGAGCGGCTTTTTGATCCAAATGGAGCGGGCGAGGCGATTCGAACGCCCGACCCTAACCTTGGCAAGGTTATGCTCTACCCCTGAGCTACGCCCGCGCTGCCATTTGGTGAGGCGGGGTTTAGGCGCTTGGGGCGAGGGCTGCAAGTGAAAAACGCAAAGCTGGCGGCAAAAAAATGCCATCACGGCGATTTGAGCGACGGAAGGCCCCGCAGGCGGCGTATCACGGGTATGATAGGGACGGGGCCGGATGGGCGCAGGGCGCGCAATGGTCCCAAAACGGGCAGGAAAGACCCAAACATGAAAGGGAGCCCAAGATGACGTTGTTGAGCGAACCGCTACGCGCACGGATGGGCCGGATCCTGGATCGTCGGCTGGAGTTTCTGCGCATGAGCTGCCTGATGGGCGCCATTGTTCTGGCGCTTGCAGGTCAGGGCATGGCTGTGGGGGCTGATCCGCTGTCTGCAGAGGACAAGGCCTCTCTCAGCGGTCTGTGGTTCTGGTCCTGCCGCGAGGACAAGACCGCGCTATTGTAAGGACCGCGTACCGCCAATGAAAAAGGCGCCCCGCTGGGGGCGCCCTCTGGGCCTTGCAACCAGTATGAAGCCCTGCAACCTGTGTCGGCCGCAGGGCGCAATGCTATGGCTGGTTATTCCAGCTCGACCAGCAGGTCCTTGGCGTCGATCTGACCACCAGCCTGAACATGCACGGCCTTAACCACCGCGTCGCGCTCTGCGTGGATGCCGGTCTCCATCTTCATCGCTTCGATGGTCAAGAGCATGTCGCCTTCATGCACCTGCTGGCCCACCTGTACCGCGACCGAGGCAACAACGCCGGGCATCGGTGCCCCAACGTGGTTGGGGTTGCCCTGTTCGGCCTTCGGGTTGGCCTGTGTCGTGGCCTTGACCAGACGGTTCGGCACGCGGATGACCCGGGGCTGGCCGTTCAGTTCAAAGAAGACTTTGACCTCACCCTTGTCATCGGTTTCACCGATGGCCTGCAGGCGGATTTCCAGCGTCTTGCCCGGATCGATCTCGGCAGAGATCTGCTCGCCCGGCTCCATCCCGTAAAAGAAGGTGCGGGTGGGCAGGGTGCGCACAGGGCCATAGGTCCGGTGGCGGCCCATGTAGTCCAGGAACACCTTGGGATACATCAGATAGCCGTTGAGATCCTCGTTATCGACCTTGAAGCCCTCAAGCTCCTTGGAGAGATCGGCGCGCACGGCTTCCAGATCGACGGGCTCCAGATGGGCGCCGGGGCGGGCGGTGTTGGGGGCATCGCCCTTCAGCACCTTGGAGACGATGCCTTCGGGGAAACCACCCGGGGGCTGACCCAGGTTGCCGCGCATCATGTCCACGACAGAGTCGGGGAAGGCCACATCGGTCTTGGGGTCTTCGACCTCGGCGCGGCTCAGGCCCTGGCTGACCATCATCAGCGCCATGTCGCCCACCACTTTGGAGGAGGGGGTCACCTTCACGATGTCGCCAAACATCTGGTTCACATCAGCATAGGTCTGCGCCACGTCGGCCCATTTTTCTTCCAGCCCCAGCGAACGCGCCTGCGCCTTGAGGTTGGTGAACTGGCCGCCGGGCATCTCGTGCAGGTAAACCTCGGAGGCCGGTGCCTGCAGCCCGCTTTCAAAGGCCACATACTGTCCGCGCACCTGCTCCCAATAGCCGGAGATTTCGCGCACCTTCGAGATGTCGATGCCGGTGTCACGGTCGGTGTTGCGCAGGGCTTCGACGATAGAGCCAAGGCAGGGCTGCGAGGTGCCGCCAGAAAAGGCGTCCATCGCTGCATCCACCGCATCCACGCCCGCATCAGCGGCAGCAAGAATGGTGGCACCTGCCACGCCAGAGGTGTCATGGGTGTGGAAATGGACCGGCAGGCCGACCTCTTCCTTCAGCGCCTTGACCAGCTGGCGCGCAGCCGCCGGTTTCAGCAGACCTGCCATGTCCTTCAGGCCCAGGATATGCGCGCCTGCGGCTTCCAGCTCCTTGGCCATCCCGACATAATACTTCAGGTCGTATTTGGACCGGTTCGGATCCAGAATGTCGCCGGTATAGCAGATTGTGCCTTCACAGATCTTGCCGCTGTCAACAACCGCATCCATTGCGACGCGCATGTTTTCAACCCAGTTGAGGCTGTCGAACACGCGGAACACGTCAACGCCGGTCTCTGCCGCCTGGCGGACAAATTCCTGCACCACATTGTCGGGGTAGTTGGTGTAGCCCACGCCGTTTGATGCGCGCAGCAGCATCTGTGTCATCAGGTTCGGCATTGCTTCGCGCAGGTCGCGCAGACGCTGCCAGGGGCATTCCTGCAAGAAGCGATAGGCCACGTCAAAGGTCGCACCGCCCCAGCACTCGACCGAGAACAGCTGGTTCAGATGCTGCGCATAGGCAGGCGCCACCTTGATCATGTCGATCGACCGCATCCGGGTCGCCAGCAGGGACTGGTGGCCGTCACGCATGGTGGTATCGGTCAAGAGCAGCTGGCGCTGTGCCTTCATCCAATCGGCAACAGCCTGTGCGCCCTTTTGTTCCAGCAGGTTGCGGGTGCCGTAGGGCATGTTGCCGGGCTCGACCTTGGGCGCGCGCGGCTCTTTCAGGTCCGCCGCCGGTTTGGCGCGGCCTTCGGTTTCGGGGTGCCCGTTCACGGTGATATCCGCGATATAGGTCAGCACCTTGGTGCCGCGGTCCTTGCGCTTGGCAAACTGGAACAGGTCCGGGGTCTCGTCGATGAATTTGGTGGTGTATTCATTCGACAGGAAGGTCGGGTGCTTCAGCAGGTTTTCAACAAAGGCGATGTTGGTGCTGACACCGCGCACACGGAATTCACGCAGGGCGCGGTCCATGCGGGCAATCGCCTTTTCCGGGGTCTGGGCCCAGGCCGTCACCTTGGTCAGGAGCGAGTCATAATAGCGGGTGATGACGCCGCCCGCATAGGCGGTGCCGCCATCCAGACGGATGCCCATGCCGGTTGCCGAACGATAGGCCGTGATGCGGCCGTAGTCCGGGATAAAGTTGTTCAGCGGATCCTCGGTTGTCACGCGGGTCTGCAATGCGTGACCATTGAGCCGGATCTCATCCTGCGACGCCTTGCCGGTGGCTTCGGCAATGGTCTTGCCCTCGGCGATCAGGATCTGGGCCTGAACGATGTCGATGCCGGTGACCTCTTCGGTCACGGTGTGTTCCACCTGCACCCGCGGGTTCACTTCGATGAAGTAGAACTTGCCGTCGTTCATATCCATCAGGAATTCGACGGTGCCTGCGCATTCATAGTTCACATGCTGACAGATCTTGCGGCCCAGGTCGCACAGCTCGGCGCGCTGCTCTTCGCTCAGGTAGGGGGCAGGGGCGCGTTCAACCACTTTCTGGTTGCGGCGCTGAACCGAACAGTCGCGTTCATACAGGTGATAGATCTCGCCGTGCTTGTCGCCCAGGATCTGAACCTCGACGTGGCGGGCGCGGGTGATCATCTTTTCCAGATAACCCTCGCCATTGCCAAAGGCAGCTTCCGCTTCGCGGCGGCCTTCCAGCACTTTTTCTTCCAGCTCGTCCGGGCCGTGGATCGGGCGCATGCCGCGACCGCCGCCGCCCCAGGACGCCTTCAGCATCAGGGGATAGCCGATCTCTGCCGCTTCCTCGCGGATCGCGTCCATGTCGTTGCCCAGCACCTCGGTCGCCGGAATGACCGGCACGTCGGCTGCAATCGCCACCTTGCGGGCCGAGGCCTTGTCGCCAAGCGCGCGCATGGTCTCTGCCTTGGGGCCGATAAAGGTGATGCCGTTGCGGGCGCAGGCGTCCACGAAATCCGGGTTCTCGGACAGCAGGCCGTAACCGGGGTGGATCGCATCGGCGCCGCTTTCCTTGGCGACACGGATGATTTCATCGATCGACAGATAGGCCGCAACCGGCCCCAGGCCCTCACCGATCCGATAGGCTTCGTCAGCCTTGAAACGGTGCAGCCCCAGCTTGTCCTCTTCGGCATAGACGGCGACCGTCTTCTTGCCCATCTCGTTGGCTGCCCGCATGACGCGGATGGCGATCTCGCCGCGGTTGGCGATCAGGATTTTCTTGAAGTCGGTCATGGCTTCCTCGAAGTCGTGCTGATTGGCGGTGTCATACGCGCAAATTAGGTACCGGTATAGACGTAGTTCTGGGTATGACCAGCGTGATAGCGCTGACCTGACGCCAGAATCCGGCATAATTCACGTTTATGGAGGGTCTTTTAGGTCCGCATCGGACTTAAATGTCGTTGTTTGTGTGGCAAATGACGCAAGCGACCGTGGAATCGGAAGCGCGTCCAAAGTCGCGGCCCCAAGTTGGCCCATGTTTGCTGACATATCTTTGCGCAGAATGTCGATCAGGTGATCCACGCCTTTCGGGCCAAGCGCGGCCAGCGCGAAATGAAAAGCCCGGCCCAGCATGACGAAATCCGCCCCCAGCGCCAGCGCCCGCAGGATATCAAGCCCGCCTTCGATGCCGCTGTCAAAGATCAGCGGCAGCCGGGTCGCCGCGCGCAGATCCGGCAGCACCTCTATTGCGGCAGGGGCGGCATCAAACTGACGCCCCGCATGATTGGAGATCCACAGCGCATCAACACCGATGGTCTCCAGAGGGGCGGCATCCTCGGCCCGCATGACCCCCTTGATGATCAGGGAACCCTGCCAATGATCGCGCAGCCATCTGACGTAATCCCAATCCGGCGAGGTGCGCAGCAGATAGCCGACATGCGCCGTTGACGACAGGCTGTCGAGCTGGCCGGTCACATATTTATCCAACGTGCGCATATGCGGCATGCCGCGCTGTGCCATCCCCATCGCCCAGGCTGGCCGCATGGCGACCTGCGCCAGCAGCCGCGGTGTTAGCCGTGGTGGCTGTGTCAGGCCAGAGCGGGTCTGCCGTTCGCGCCGCGACGCCACTGGCACATCAACCGTCAGCACCAACCCGGTGAACCCGGCCTTCTTTGCGCGCGCCAGCATATCCCGGCGGATGCCTGGATCCTTAGGCGGATACAGCTGAAACCACGGCGATGCGCCCAGATGCGGCGCCACATCCTCTGGCGACTGGCTGGCAACGGTCGACAGGCAATAGGGCAACCCATGCGCCGCTGCGGCCCGTGCCAGATGTCCCTCTGCGTCAGGCCAGACCAGCCCCGACATCCCGACAGGCGCAATGCCAAAGGGCAGGGGCCGATCAACCCCCAAGAACCGGCGGCTCAGATCGGGCTTTTGCGGGCCGTGCAGGATGGAAGGAAGAAAACCGACCTGATCCAGCGCCATGCGATTGCGCGCCTTGGTGGCCTCGGTGCCGGTGCCACTGTCCAGATACTCCCAGACGAACCGAGGCAGGCGCCGTCGGGCGCGCTGACGAAGATCGCTGAGAGCCGGATAATGCTGATGCAGGTCCATGGCGCGCATTTGTTGCTGCCTTGCAGCAAAAGTCTAGTGCGAAGCGGGCATTGAAACAATTTTGTAACTATTTGTGCCCGCCCCGTTCTGGCGCAGTGTCGTGCGACCCGTGGGCGATAGCCCTATGCTGCGTCTGGTTTCTTGCCGGGCGTTTCGGCTGTGCCCTCAACCGGGGTAATCACGCTATCATTCTGATTTGCAACGTAAACCTGGTTTCTCCCGCGCCCCTTCGCTTCATATAGCGCCTCGTCCGCCGCCCGCATCAGATCCTGTGGCATGGTCCCGTGCGAGGGGTAATGCGACACCCCGATAGAGATCGTCACCCGCGGCAGCGCCTTTTCACCATAGCGCACCGTGACCTCCTCAACGGCCTGACGCACCAGTTCGGCGCGCGTCAGCGCATCTTCGGGCGTGGTGTCGGGCAGGATCAGCGTGAATTCTTCGCCGCCCGGACGACAGGCCACTTCATCGCCATCGCAGGCCTGCTCCAGCACCGATCCCACAGCGCGCAGCACCATGTCGCCCGCGTCATGGCCGTGGTTGTCATTGAATTTCTTGAAGTGGTCGACATCGATGGCAATCAGGCTCAGCCGCGATCCCTGGCTCTGGCAGCGGCTGATGCCCTTGCGCAGGCTGTCGGTCATATGGCGGCGGTTGAACAGGCCGGTCAGCGGGTCGCGCACGGATTGGTCATGCAGCTGATCGCGCATCTGCACGTTTGAAATGGCCATGCTGATCTGTTCCGCACACATGCGGGCCAGCTTCTTGTTGGCTGCAAAATTCTCGCAATCCGCCGAATGGGCGCGCAGATGCATCAGGCCCACGGTTTCCCCATGCGCGAGGATTGGAAAACAGAAGTAAGGGCGCCCGTCATGAGGTTCGGCATGTTCGCAAACAAATGTCACTTCGCCGCTGCCGTATTCATAAACCCGCCCGCGGCGCAGACCCCAGCAGCTGTCGGGGTGGATGTGATCCTTGTGATCGCCACCATTCCAGCTGGCCCAGCCGTCCAGAACATCGCGCGAGTTCGAATAGACATAAACGCTGCCTTCGGCGTTGGGCAGGATGTGGGTCATGAATTTCGACACCATATCAAACAGCTCATCCAGCGACCGGCTGGATTGCAGCCATTCGTTCAACTCCCCAAGCAGCTTTACCTCGCGCGCAAGCCGCAGCTGTTCGTCCATCAGCTTGCGTTCGTGATCGGATTTGCGGCTTAGGGCGCGCATCTGTTTCTGATTGGTGCGAAAGATCACCAGGCTCACCAGCCCCATCGCCAGCAGGCCCAATGTGCTCAGCGCCCCAAGAAGCATCCGCACCCGCGTGATGAAGGTGCCGCGCAGCGTGGTGACGTCGGTGTAGAATTCCACGGCGCCAACCACCCGGCCATTGTCCGAAATCGGCGTGTAAATCTCCGCTACATTGTGCGGCGTCGCGTGTTCGACATGGGTCGAATGCAGGTTCAGCCCGTCAATCTCGGTCGCGGGTTTTTCCACCTGTTTGTAATAGGTTACACCCTGCATGACCTGCGCGGCAAAATAGGCGTTTTCATTCTGGGTGCCGACATCGTCAATGCGCGTCGACCAGAACACATGACCCGTCTCATCAAACAGCTTCAGCCGATACACATCCGAGGCTTCGGGCATCAATGTCAGATACTTCGCGTCCTCATCGTTCACATACCCGGTGATGAACGTCGCTTCGGCGTGTTCCAGATGCAGCACAACCCGGCGGCGCCACAGCTCTGCCTGCTTGCGAATGTCAGCCTCCAGCATGGCGTCGACAATGGGCGCGGGCAGTTTGTAGACACCCCAGGCGGAACCTGCCGCAACGGTTGCAAGCATGGCGGCAACGCTGACCCACTTCAGGTTCTGCCGCGCCGTGTTGCGGAATTTTTCAGACATTGTTTGCACTTTCGCCGTTTCCGTCTCAAAAATCCGCCCTATAGATTTCCGATGGATTAACTTCACCCCGCAGTAACTTTTCGATTTACCTAAATTTTTCGGTCTATCGTGATTTTCCCGTGAACATGTCGTGAACAAAGCCTTCCCCTTCGGGGCGATCCGTCCTAATTTGCGCCCATGAGCAGTTTTGACGATATCGACCCCTATGAGGGGATTTCGCTGTCCGCCCGTGCGATGGCGGCGCGACCCATGCCCTATCTCGACGGGCTGAACCCGGCGCAGCGTCAGGCCGTTGAATGCCTTGAGGGGCCGGTTCTCATGCTGGCGGGGGCTGGCACCGGCAAGACCAAGGCCCTGACCGCGCGCATCGTGCATCTGCTGATGACCGGCTCGGCCAAGCCAAATGAAATCCTTGCTGTGACCTTCACCAACAAGGCCGCGCGCGAGATGAAGGATCGCGTTGGTGCCATGCTGGGGCAGGCGATCGAGGGCGTGCCCTGGCTGGGCACGTTCCACTCCATCTGCGTGAAACTGCTGCGCCGCCACGCCGAACTGGTCGGGCTCAAGTCGAATTTCACCATTCTGGACACCGACGACCAGATCCGCCTGCTGAAACAGCTGATCAAGGCAGAAGGCATCGACGACAAGCGCTGGCCTGCGCGGATGCTGGCCGGGATCATCGATGACTGGAAAAACCGCGCTCTGATCCCGTCAAAGGTGCCGGTGGCCGACGCCAGCGCCTACAACCACCGTGGCGTTGATTTCTACGCCCAATACCAGACCCGCCTGAAAGAGCTGAACGCCGTCGATTTCGGTGATCTCCTGCTGCATATGGTCACGATCTTTCAGGACCACCCGGATGTTCTGGGCCAATATCAGCGCTGGTTCCGCTTTATCATGGTGGACGAATATCAGGATACCAACGTCGCCCAATACATGTGGCTGCGTCTGCTGGCGGGTGGGCATAAAAACATCTGCTGCGTGGGGGATGACGACCAGTCGATCTATGGCTGGCGCGGCGCTGAGGTGGGCAATATCCTGCGGTTTGAAAAGGATTTTCCGGGCGCAATGGTCGTCCGGTTGGAACAGAACTATCGCTCCACCGGGCATATCCTTGCCGCGGCGGGCGGTGTGATCCGGGGCAATGCGGCCCGTCTTGGCAAAGAGCTGTGGACCGAGGCCGGTGATGGCGAAAAGGTTCGTCTGATCGGCCATTGGGATGGCGAGGAAGAGGCGCGCTGGATCGGTGAGGAAATCGAGGCCATGCAGCGCGGCACCCGCGGCATGGCCCCCGTCGACCTGAACGACATGGCGATCCTGGTGCGGGCCTCCCACCAGATGCGCGCCTTTGAGGACAGGTTCCTGACCATCGGTCTGCCCTATCGCGTCATCGGCGGCCCGCGCTTTTACGAGCGGCTCGAAATCCGCGATGCGATGGCCTATTTCCGCGTCGTGGTCTCGCCCGATGACGATCTTGCCTTTGAACGCATCGTCAACACCCCCAAACGTGGCCTTGGCGACAAGGCCCAGCAAACCATCCAGACCATTGCGCGCGCCAACGGCGTTTCGCTGGTCGAGGGCGCGCGCCTCGCGGTGGAAAGCGGCCAGATCAAGGGCAAAGGGGGCAAGGCACTGCGTGAACTGATCGAGGGGCTGATCCGCTGGGGGCGTCTGGCAGGGGATGCCGATATGACCCACATGGAGCTGGCCGAGGTCATTCTGGACGAAAGCGGCTACACCGGCATGTGGCAGGCCGACAAAACGCCCGAGGCACCGGGCCGTCTGGAAAACCTCAAGGAACTGGTCAAGGCGCTTGAGGCGTTTGAAAACCTGCAGGGCTTTCTCGAACACGTCAGCCTGATTATGGACAACGACAAACAGGACGCCGCGCAGAAGGTCTCTATCATGACGCTGCACGCAGCCAAGGGTCTGGAATTCCCCGCGGTATTCCTGCCGGGGTGGGAGGACGGCCTGTTTCCCTCGCAGCGCTCGATGGATGAAAGCGGCCTCAAGGGCCTGGAGGAGGAGCGGCGGCTGGCCTATGTGGGCATCACGCGGGCCGAGCAGATCTGCACGATCTCCTTTGCGGGCAACCGCCGCGTCTTTGGGCAATGGCAATCCCAGCTGCCTTCGCGCTTCATTGACGAGCTGCCAGAGGAACATGTCGAGGTCCTGACGCCCCCCGGCCTTTATGGTGGCGGCTATGGTGCGGCGGCCCCGGCAGGTGGCGGCAATGTCCGCTCCAGCATCGAGGAGCGCATGGCCTCTGTTGATGGCTACAACTCGCCGGGCTGGAAGCGGATGCAAACCCGCGTCAACGAACGCGGCCTGTCGCAACCCAAGGAAAGCCGCTCGTCCATCATCGACATCACCGCCACCTCCAGCTTCATGGTGGGAGAGCGGGTGTTCCACCAGAAATTCGGCTATGGCGCAATTGTCGGCATCGAAGGTGACAAGCTGGAAGTGGAATTTGAAAAGGCTGGCAGCAAAAAGGTGGTCGCCAAATTTGTCACCGCCGCCGAGGACATTCCGTTCTAGCCCATCATCGCGTCAGGCCCGTCATAATGGGAAACGCATTGAGATCTGCGCTACGAGAACGCCAGCCACCAGGCTGGCGTTTTTTCGTTTGGTCGCCCGCCGCAATTGCGGGGCCCGCAACAGCAGGGCTGCGCAGGCGGGCAATCGGGGCAAAAGCAATCAGGCAAAGAAAAACGGCGGCGCCCAGGGAGGAGGAGGGGCACCGCCGTTCTTAACAACACCACGCTTAAGGGAGGAGGAGGCGTGGTGTATTCGGGTCCAGCTATGACGCTGGTATTGGGTGCGGTGACATCAGGGAGGAGGAGGATGTCACCGCGATGACAGGCCTTCTAGGGAGGAGGAGAAGGAGGCCTGTGTCTCTATTACTTGGTGCCGTAGGCCGCTTCGTAAGCGACGCTGCGCAGCTGCGCGCGGCTCATGCCGAGATCCGCGAGTTCGCGACCAGACAGCGAGGACAGCTCGTTGATGGTCTCGCGATACATGCGGTAACGCGCGATCTTGTCTTTCAGTTCGTCGAATGCGGCGCGCAGGCTGAAGGCAGCAGCGCCTTTACGGGTGGTGATATTGTCAACAGCGGCCATCGTTATATTCCTCGGCGGTCAGTTCGTGTGTTGCCGTCTCCGGCGTCTCTTGAGGATGAAAATAGGCAATTGCTGCACATGCACAATCCCCAGAAGCGGCAATCCGGATATGCACCAAATGCATGGGTGCCTCTGGGTAAATCAGCAGATTGCTGCTGAGGTATGCAGCAGCGGGGCTGTTAGCGCTCATTTCTTCGGCAGCGTGCGAATTGCGCGCGCTTGATGCTGGCAGATATCGTGCAATTTTGCTCATGTGGTGCACCCACTTGGGCTTTGGCGCGGGCAGGGGTATATGACAGCTGTCAAACCGGAGATGCTCATGACCCCCACCAAGGATGAGATTCGCGCAGCGCTTGAACGTCTGCAATTGCCCGACGGCGGCACGCTGGTGTCGCGCGACATGCTGCGCGCCCTGACAATCGACGGCAGCCGCGTCAGTTTCGTGATCGAGGCCCCCAGCCCCCAGATCGCCACCCAGATGGAACCCCTGCGCCGCGCGGCAGAGGCAACTGTCCTTGCGCTCGACGGGGTAGAGGCCGTGAGCGTCGCCCTGACTGCCCATGCGGATGGCCCCTCCAAACCGGCCCCCAGCCTGAAGGTCGGCGGCCACCCCAAGCCGCAGGCCGAACCGCTAAAGCCGAGCGGCGTCAAACGCATTCTGGCGGTGGGCTCCGGCAAGGGTGGCGTTGGTAAATCCACGGTCAGCGCAAACCTCGCCGTGGCGCTTGCCAGGCAGGGGCGCAAGGTGGGCCTGCTGGATGCCGACATCTATGGCCCCAGCCAGCCCCGCATGATGGGCGCGAGCGGCCGACCCGCCAGCCCGGATGGCAAGATCATCGAACCTCTGCACGCTCATGGCGTCACGCTGATGTCGATCGGCTTCATGGTGGACGAAGCCAAGGCCGTGGTCTGGCGTGGCCCGATGCTGATGGGCGCGCTGCAGCAGATGCTTGGTCAGGTGAACTGGGGGAACTTGGATGTGCTTATCGTTGATCTGCCGCCCGGCACCGGGGATGTGCAGCTGACGCTTTGCACCAAGGCAGAGCTGTCGGGCGCGATTGTGGTCTCCACTCCGCAGGACGTCGCGCTGATTGACGCGCGCAAGGCGCTCGACATGTTCGCCACTCTCAAGACGCCGGTGCTGGGGCTGATCGAAAACATGTCCTTCTTTGCCTGTCCCGATTGCGGCGGAGAGCATCACATCTTTGGTCACGGGGGTGTCGCCGCCGAAGCCGAGCGTCTGGGCGTGCCTCTTCTGGGGTCATTGCCCATTGATCTGGATACGCGTCTGGCGGGGGATGCCGGCACGCCTGTGGCCGCCGGAGAGGGCGCGATGGCGCAGGCCTACGCCCGCATGGCCGAGGGGTTGGTGCGCGGCGGCATGGCCTGACCCGCGACATTATATGGATGAGTGACAGGGGGGCAGGGCCGATCCGGGCGCTGCCCCTTTCTCTATCCGGCCATCGCCTGCAATGGCGCACACAGATCATGCCGCACAGATCATGCTGCATGGTGCCATCGCGCGGTGGGATGTCATGGGCGCGTCGCTGTCATGTCCCTGCCGTGTCCCTGCCATGTCCCCGCGGGCCTTGGTCTGGGATCAGGTGGGAGGATATGGGCGTCATGGGAAATCATGGCCCATCTGGGGTGATGCTGGGCAAATCAGCCCCGAATCACTTGGGCGATCCGGCGGTTTTTGGCGGAAATGGTCGCCAACCCCGCGAGAATCGGGGCGTCCCCCCTCCAGATCGACCCTGATTTCGGAAAATGAAAGCGATTCTGTGGGAATTCATGGAACTTTTTTCGACCCTGCTGAGACCACTACATATAGTCGTTTTCACGCTAGCTTAACATACCACTAGGTTTTGAATCGATTCTGCGCCAAAGAATCGGAGCGCCGTTATCGCCATGCGAGGGGAGGGTCCATAAAAAACAGTTGTGGCCCACGTATTCCCATAGTATCCCTAATTTATCGAATGAGACGGAGAGCAGGGGCGCCAAACGACCCCAACCAAAGACTAAAATAAGCAGGTTTCATACAGGCCTTCGCTTTCATCGAAAATAGAGATCCGGCGCGCGGGCGAGCAGACATCCCCCCAGGTGGCGCGCGCAGTCGGACACCCCGCAAGTCGGGACGAGGTGGCGGGTTGATCAGTGGCAGCAGATCAGCCCGCCCCTTTTGCTTCTGGGGATTGGTTCGGCACGAGGGACGCTGAAAAAGGGACGATAGATTGGGCCGTAGGTTCAGAGGTGAAAGCCACCATAAGGTGGATACAAAGGGGCGGGTGTCGATTCCGGCCTCCTTTCGCCGTGTTCTGGAGGCGGGTGATCCCAACTGGCAGTCCGGCAATGCGCCCGAACTCGTCATCGTCTACGGCGACCATCGCCGCAATTTCCTTGAATGTTACACCATGGAAGCCATCGAGGAGGTCGACGCAAAGATCGACTCCTTGCCACGCGGCTCCATGCCCCGCAAAATGCTGCAGCGCATGTTCCACGGTCAGTCCTTTCCGACCACCGTTGATGAAACCGGCCGCCTTGTGCTGCCCGCGAAGCTGCGCAACAAGATCGGACTGGAAGGCGAGGCCTTCTTTATCGCTGCGGGCGATACCTTCCAGATCTGGAAGCCAGAAACCTACGAAGAGGAAGAGTTGGCGAAATCCGAAGAGTGGATGGAAGATCTGCCAGAGGACTTCGACCCGATGGAATTCCTCGATGGCGCCGGAGGCGCTTGATCCATGACAACGGACCGTCAAACGTCTTCCGGTCCTCACGTACCGGTCCTTTTGCGCCCCCTCCTGGCTGCGGTTGCGCCTGTGTCCGGCCGCTGGCTGGATGGCACGTTCGGCGCCGGTGGCTACAGCCGCGGCCTGCTTGAAGCAGGAGCCGATCACGTGATCGGCGTTGACCGCGATCCGCTGGCGTTTGAAATGGCTCAGGACTGGATTGGCGACTATGATGGTCGCCTGACCTTCCAGCAGGGTGTGTTTTCGCGCATGGATGAATATGCGCAGGATCTCGACGGGGTTGTGCTTGACCTTGGGGTGTCCTCCATGCAGCTGGACATGGCCGAACGTGGTTTTTCCTTCATGCGGGACGGGCCGCTCGATATGCGGATGTCGCAGGATGGCCCTTCCGCCGCCGATCTCGTGGCCGAGCTGGATGAGGCGGCGCTGGCGGATATCCTCTTTATGTTTGGCGAGGAACGCGCCAGCCGCCGCATCGCCCGCGCCATCGTCAAGGCCCGCACCGAAGCGCCGATCACCACCACCCTGCAGCTCGCAGGGATCATCGAAAGCTGCCTGCCGCGCTCCAAACCCGGCCAGTCGCATCCCGCAACGCGCAGCTTTCAGGGCCTGCGCATCGCGGTGAACGCAGAATACGAAGAGCTGTTCGAGGGCCTTCTGGCGGCAGAGCGCGCGCTGAAACCCGGTGGTCTGCTGGCCGTCGTGACCTTTCACTCGATCGAAGACCGGATGGTCAAACGCTTCTTCCAGCACCGCGCTGGCAAGACCGGCCGCGCCAACCGCTACGCGCCGGAACAGGAAGAAACCCCCTCCCAGTTCACCCTTGTCACCCGCAAGGCCGTGGGCCCCGATGACGAGGAGCTGGCCGAAAACCCGCGCTCGCGTTCGGCCCGCCTGCGGGTGGGGCGCCGCACCGATGCGGCCCCGGTCGAGATTTCGGCCAAAGACATTGGCATGCCTCAGCTAAAGGGCAAACGGTCATGAAAACGCTGCTTTACATCGTGACATCGCTCGCGGTCCTGGGCCTTGCGTTCTGGGCCTACCGCGAAAACTACACCACCCAGCAGGTGCTGAAGGAAACCCGCAGCCTGCAACGCCAGATCGGCGCCCAGCAGGCCCGGCTCAGCGTGTTGCGCGCAGAATGGGCCTATCTGAACCGCCCCCAGCGCCTGCGCGAACTGGCAGAGCTGAACTTCGACCGTCTCAGCCTGCTGCCCCTGCGTCCCGAACAATTTGGCCGCGTGGATGAGGTCGCCTATCCCCGCGACGAGGACGTGATCGAATTCTCCAACGGGGTCGAAGTGTCCTCGCTCAACGCACGGAGAGACCAGCCATGATCCGAACGCCGCTGCGCCCTCTGGCCCGCATTTTGACGGCCCGTGCCAACGGCGAAAATCCGGACGTGATCGAACGCGAAAACCTGCGTCAGCGTCATGCCGAAATGCAGGCCGCCTCGCGCCAGCGCGCCGAAGGGCGCCTGCTGGTTCTGGGTGTTTTCTTTCTGGTGGCCTTTACTGCCATTGCCGTTCGCATGGGCGCGCTTGCAACCTCAGAGGCGGTTGAACCGGTCGCCAGCACCGCAGGCGGCAGCGGCATTGCCATGCAGCGTGCCGATATCGTCGACCGCAAGGGCCGTATCCTTGCGACGAATTTCGAAACCCATTCGCTTTATGCCCAGCCGCCGCAAATGGTCGATCCCGAAGGCGCGGTAGAGCGTCTGGTCGAAATCTTTCCCGATCTGGATCGTGACCGCCTGCTTGAGGATTTCACCGGCAAGCGCAAGTTCGTGTGGATCAAGAAGAAAATCAGCCCCGAGCAGAAACAGGCGGTGCATGACATCGGTGATCCCGGCCTGCTGTTTGGTCCGCGCGAAATGCGGCTCTATCCCAATGGCAGCCTCGCGGCTCATGTCATGGGCGGCGCCGGGTTTGGCAAGGAAGGCGTCACCGCCGCCGAAGTGATCGGCGTTGCGGGCGTGGAAAAGCAATTCGACGACTATCTCCGCGATCCGGCCAATGGGGGCCGTCCGCTGCAGCTCTCGCTGGATCTGACGGTTCAGGCCGCCTCTGAACAGGTGCTTTTGGGGGGCATGAAGCTGATGAACGCCAAGGGGGCGACATCGGTTTTGATGGATGTCTACACCGGCGAGGTGATCTCTGTTGTGTCGCTGCCGGATTTCGACCCCAACGACCGGCCGCGCCCACCCACCTCTGGCTTTGACCCCTCGGTCAGCCCGCTGTTCAACCGCGCGGTGCAGGGGGTGTATGAACTGGGCTCGACCTTCAAGATTTTCACGGCGGCACAAGCGGTTGACCTTGGGCTGGTGAATTCCGAGACCATCATCGACACCTCTGGTCCGATGCGGATCGGTCGCTTTCCCATCGGCGAGTTCAACAACAAGAACTATGGCAAGCTGAGCGTCGCAGACATCATCGTGAACAGCTCCAACCGCGGCACCGGTCGACTGGCGCTGCAAATCGGGGCAGAGCGTCAGCAACAGTTCCTGCGCGCGCTTGGCATGTTCGACCCAACCCCGATCGAGATCGTCGAGGCCTCCGGCGGCCAGCCGCTGAAGCCCAAGAAATGGGGCGAACTCAGCACTGTGACCATCTCCTACGGTCACGGGTTGTCGACCAGCCCGATGCATCTGGCGGCGGGGTATGCCGCCATCGCCAACGGCGGTCGCTACGTCAGCCCGACCATCCTGCGCCAGACCGGACCGCAACTGGGGGATCGGGTGATGTCAGAGGATGCCGCCGCCCAGGCCCGCGCCATGCTGCGCAAGGTCGTGACCAGCGGCACCGCCTCCTTCGGAGAGGTTCCGGGCTATCAGGTCGGTGGCAAGACCGGCACAGCCGACAAACCCAAACCCCGTGGTGGCTATTATGAAAGCAAGGTCATCGCGACCTTTGCCGCCATGTTCCCGGCCCATGATCCAAAGTATGTGCTGATCGTCACACTTGATGAACCCTCGGTCATTGCCCACGGCGAAGAACGCCGCACAGCGGGTTGGACGGCGGTTCCTGTCGCAGGCGAGATGATCGGCAGAATTGCGCCGCTTCTGGGCCTCAGACCACAAGTTGAACCCGACCAGATCACTGGTATAACCCTCACCTCAAACTGATCAGGTGGGGTTGCTATGAGCACCAGTCAAAACCGTCCTCTGAGCCAGCTGGGGCTAACCGCCCGCGGCGGGGTCGATCCGATGATCTGCGGCATTGCCGTGGACAGCCGCAAGGTGGTCGAAGGGGGGCTGTTTGCGGCCCTTCCGGGCAGTCAGGTGCATGGGGCGAAATTCACCCCGGCCGCGCTTGGCAATGGGGCGGCGGCAATCCTGACCGACGCCGCCGGGGCGCAGATCGTGGCAGAGCTGTTGCGCGATTCCACCGTGGCGCTGGTGGTGGTCGAAGACCCGCGTCAGGCGCTGGCCTATGCGTCGGCCCTGTGGTTTGGCGCGCAGCCCGAAACCATGGTGGCGGTGACTGGCACCAATGGCAAAACCTCGGTGGCGAGCTTTGTGCGTCAGATCTGGATCGAGCTGGGCCACAAGGCGGTAAACCTTGGCACCACCGGTGTCGAAGGCGCCTGGAGCCATCCGCTCAACCATACCACACCCGAACCTGTCACGCTGCATGATGCGCTGGCGCAGGCCGCAGCAGCCGGCGTCACCCATGCCGCGATGGAGGCCTCCTCGCACGGGCTGGACCAGCGGCGTCTGGACGGTGTGCATCTGGCGGCGGCCGGCTTTACCAATTTCACCCAGGACCATCTGGACTATCACGAAACATTCGAGGCGTATTTCGCCGCCAAGGCCGGGCTGTTTCGCCGGGTGCTGCCAGAAGATGGCGTGGCGGTCATCAATATGGACGATCCGCGCGGCCCGGAAATGCGCGCCATCGCCGCTGCGCGCGGGCAGGAGGTGATCTCTGTCGGGCGCGGCGCGGGCGATCTGTCCCTGATCGGTGCACGCTTTGATGCCTCTGGGCAGGACATGCGGTTTACCTGGCACGACAAACCCTATCAGGCGCGGCTGAACCTGATCGGCGGTTTCCAGGCCGAGAACATCCTGCTGGCCTGTGGTCTGGTGATCGCCAGCGGAGAAGACCCGCAGGCCGTGTTTGAGACGCTGCCACATCTGCAGACCGTACGGGGCCGGATGCAGCTGGCGGCCACCCGCGACAATGGCGCGACGGTGTTTGTGGATTACGCCCATACCCCCGATGCGGTGGCCACTGCGATCAAGGCGCTGCGCCCGCATGTGCTGGGCCGGTTGGTGGCCATTGTCGGCGCTGGCGGTGATCGCGATGCCGCCAAACGCCCGCTGATGGGGCAGGCCGCGCAGGAGAATGCGGATCTGGTGATTGTCACCGACGACAACCCCCGCAGTGAGGATCCGGCGGTGATCCGTGCCGCTGTCAAGGGCGGTGCGCCGGGCGCGCTGGAAGTGGGCGACCGGGCCGAGGCGATCTTGCGCGGCGTTGATGCGCTGGGGGCGGGCGATGCCCTGCTGATCTGCGGCAAGGGGCATGAGACCGGCCAGATCGTTGGCACAGATGTTCTGCCCTTTGATGATGTCGAACAGGCGAGCATGGCTGTCGCCGCTCTGGACGGGAGGCTGGTATGACGCTTTGGACCGCTGAGGAAACCGCCGCAGCAACCGGTGGCGTTGCCATTGGCGACTGGCATGTGAACGGGATTTCCATCGACACGCGCAGCATCGCCAAGGGGGATCTGTTCGTGGCCTTGAAGGCGGCGCGTGACGGCCATGATTTTGTGGCGCAGGCGCTGGAGAAAGGCGCCGGTGCTGCGCTGGTGTCGCGCAGACCCGAGGGCGTCAGCGAAGATGCGCCGCTGTTGCTGGTTGAGGATGTGCAGACCGGGCTGGAGGCCCTTGGCCGCGCGGGTCGTGCGCGCACGGATGCGCGGGTGATCGCGGTTACCGGATCGGTCGGCAAGACCTCGACCAAGGAAATGCTGGCGCGTATGTTGTCGGATCAGGGTCGCACCCATGCCGCCGTCGCAAGCTACAACAACCATTGGGGCGTGCCGCTGACGTTGGCCCGGATGCCGCGCGACACCGAATTTGCGGTGATTGAAATTGGCATGAACCACCCCGGCGAGATCAGCCCGCTTGCAAAACAGGCTCGCCCGCATGTGGCGATGGTCACAACCGTGGCCCCCGTGCATCTGGAGGCCTTTGACGGCATCGAAGGCATCGCCGCAGAGAAGGCTGCCATCATGGATGGCCTGGAGCCCGGCGGCGTTGCGGTTTTGAACGCTGATATTGCCGAGGCCCCGATTCTGCAGGCAGTTGCCGGGCGTGCGGCGCAGGATGTGCAGTGGTTTGGCACCGGTCAGGGGCCGATTGCGCCCAGCTACCGGCTGGTCGCAACCACCCTGCGCGGAGATGAGACAGAGGCCGAAGTCACCCTGCCCGGCGGGCAGGGGCATCGTTTGCAGATCCAATCGCTTGGCGCGCATTTTGCAATGAACGCGCTTGGGGCGCTGGCCTGTCTTGCGGCTTTGGATCTGGATCTGACCAAGGCCGTGCAGAGCCTGTCGCTCTGGTCGCCCGTCACCGGTCGCGGGGCGCGTGAAACCGTGTCACTGGGCGCGGGGCAGGGCGAAATCCTGCTGCTGGATGACAGCTATAACGCCAACCCCACATCCGTGGCCGCCGCGCTGGCGGTGCTGGCGGCAACCCCCTGCGAGGGCCGTCGCATCGCCTATCTTGGCGACATGAAAGAGCTCGGCCCGCAGGAAGCGGCGCTGCACGCAGCCCTCGCTGATTTGCCCGCGATGGCGGATCTGGATGCGGTGCACTGCATCGGGCCTTTGATGGGCGCGCTTCATGCTGCCCTGCCTGCGGACAAACGCGGCGGGCACTATGCCAGCAGCGCCGATGTGCTGGCTGATCTGCCGGGTCAGATCGGTGCAGGCGATGTTGTGCTGGCGAAAGGGTCTCTCAGCATGGCGCTGGCCAAGGTTGTTGACGGCATCCGCGAATTGGGCCATGGCGAGGCCACTTCTTAAAAACACGTGAACTGAGGGACCGGCTGACATGCTCTATTGGTTGACCGCGCTGTCGGATGGGGGGGATTTTTTCAATCTCTTTCGCTACATCACCTTCCGGGCAGGCGGGGCCTTTTTGACGGCGCTTCTGTTCGGGTTTCTTTTTGGTCCGCCGCTGATCAATGTGCTGCGCCGCAAGCAGGGCAAAGGTCAGCCGATCCGCGATGACGGCCCTGAGGCGCATCTGGCCAAGGCGGGCACGCCCACCATGGGGGGGCTGCTGATCGTGGGGGCGCTGGTTACCGCGACGCTTTTGTGGGCGCGTTGGGATAACCCGTTTGTTTGGCTTGTTCTTTTTGTCACGCTGTCCTTTGGCCTCATTGGTTTTGCCGATGATTATGCCAAGGTGTCCAAGCAGAACACCGCGGGTGTTCCGGGCAAGCTGCGGCTGGCGCTGGGGATCACGATTGCGGTGATTGCAGCACTTTGGGCGGCGGCCTATCACCCGGAGGCGCTGCAGAACCGTCTGGCGATGCCGGTGTTCAAGGATACGCTGATCAACCTTGGTCTGCTTTATGTGCCGTTTTCGATCTGCGTGATCGTGGGGGCTGCCAATGCGGTGAACCTGACCGATGGTCTGGATGGTCTTGCGATCATGCCGGTGATGATTGCGGCAGGAACGCTGGGCATCATCGCCTATGCGGTTGGGCGCGTTGACTTTACGGAATATCTGGACGTGCACTATGTGCCGGGCACCGGCGAGATCCTGATCTTTACCGCCGCGTTGTTTGGCGGTGGTCTGGGCTTTCTGTGGTACAACGCCCCGCCTGCGGCGGTGTTCATGGGTGACACCGGTTCGCTGGCCCTGGGGGGTGCGCTGGGGGCGATTGCGGTCGCAACCAAACACGAGCTGGTGCTGGCGATTGTTGGCGGCCTCTTTGTGGTAGAGGCGCTGTCGGTCATCATTCAGGTTCTCTACTTCAAGCGCACCGGCAAGCGGGTGTTCCTGATGGCGCCGATCCATCACCACTATGAGAAAAAGGGGTGGGCCGAGCCCACGATCGTGATCCGCTTCTGGATCATCTCGCTGATCCTTGCGCTGATCGGACTGGCGACGCTGAAAGTGCGCTGAGCCAGCACGGATCGCCGCGGGCAGGGTGTCTGCCGCGGGGTGGTGCATTGTCCTGGTCTTTTTTGGAACCGCCCGGAGCTGCCGCTTCGGGCGGTTTGTCTTTGCAGAAGAAGGCGGCGCCGCCGGAGGGGCGGAGGGTGGATGACCTTTGCCAGGGGTCATCTCCGTCTGTCGGCCTATACGGATCCCACGCCCTATGCCGACCCAGTTCGGGCAGCGGGGCGGAGGGACTGTCTCCTGATCTTGGTGTCGCAACAAATGGCAGCGTAGCAAACCGGCCTGAAGAGATCGTAGCCCATGCGTTCGCAGCTATGGCAACACCTGCAACCTGACCCTAGAACACCGACCAGTCCATTTCTCGGGCCAGCCGTTCCATTGCCTCTGTCCCCAGTTTGGAATTGCCGTTGCGGTCCAGTCCCGGTGACCAGACGGCGATGCTGGCCTTGCCCGGCACGACGCCCAGGATGCCACCGCCCACGCCGCTTTTGGCGGGCAGGCCAACGCGGTAGGCAAATTCGCCCGAGCCGTCATAGTGGCCGCAGGTCAGCATCAGCGCATTGAGGCGGCGCACCCGGTCAAGGGAGACCATGCGTGGATGGCAATCCGCACCAATCAGAAAACGCCCCGCACGGGCGAGCTGCGTTGTCGTCAGCTCTGTGGCGCAGTGATGGAAATAGGTGCCCAGCACCTTGTCGGGATCATTTTTCAGATTGCCAAAGGAGGCGAGGAAATGGGCATGGGCAAAATTGCGGTGCCCGTGGGCGGTTTCCGAGCGGGCAACATCGGCGTTGATATGGATGTCATCATCCTCTGCGGCGGCGCGGATAAAGCTGAGGAATTCGGCCAGCGCCTCGCGCGGCTCGCGGCCTGCCAGCACCTCGTCGGTGGTGACGATTGCGCCTGCGTTTACAAACGGATTGCGGGGGCGGCCGCGTTCGTGTTCCAGCTGCACGATGGAATTGAACGCCGTGCCAGACGGCTCTCGTCCGACGCGGCGCCACAGCTGGTCGCCAGACCGGCCAAGCGCGATGGCGAGGGTAAAGACCTTGGTGATGCTTTGCGCTGAAAACCGGGTGGCCGCGTCCCCGGCGCTGTAGATCTGCCCATCTGCGGTCGCCACGGTGATGGCGAACTGATGCGGGTCGACCTGGCCCAATTCGGGAATGTAGCTCGCAACCTCGCCCCGGTCGGGATCATCGCGAAGGTCGGTGTTGATGGCGTCGAGGATCTGCTGCATTTGCGCGGGCATGTCTGCGGGCCTCCCAGTTTTTGGCCGACGTTAGCGGGATGGCGGTGAGATGACAAACGCAACGGGACTGGCATTGGTTCCCGCGATCGGGTAGCGATTTGATCAAAGACCATGTGGAGGGCGGGCGATGATCCCTGTGACCGGATTTGAAGGCGCAACAGTTGCGGTGCTGGGGCTTGGGCGATCGGGGCTCACCACGGCGCGGGCCTTGCGGGCGGGCGGTGCAGAGCCTGTCTGCTGGGACGACAATCCGGGTGCGCGGGCGCGGGCCGAGGTTGAGGGGTTCACCTGCCGTGATTTGCTGAAATCCGGCGCCTTTGATGATGTTGCGGCATTGGTCGTGTCGCCCGGCATTCCACATCTCTATCCCAAGCCGAACCCGGTGATCCGGGCGGCGCTGGTGGCGGGTGTGCCGGTGGACAATGACATCGGCCTGTTCTTCCGCTCGGTTGCGACGCGGGGATGGGAGCAATACGATCAGGCGCCGCGCATCGTGGCGGTCACCGGGTCAAACGGCAAATCCACCACGGTTGCGCTGTTGCATCACATACTGCAGGAGGCCGGGCGCGAAAGCCAGCTGGCGGGCAATATCGGCCGTGGTGTTCTGGACATCGACCCGCCGGGCTCTGGTGGGGTCGTGGTGCTGGAGCTGTCGAGCTATCAGACCGATCTGGCGCGCGCATTGACGCCGGATGTGGCCGTGTTCACCAACCTCAGCCCTGATCATTTGGACCGGCACGCGGGCATGGGGGGCTATTTCGCGGCAAAGCGGCGGCTGTTTGCAGAAGGCGGGCCAGACCGCGCCATCATCGGCGTCGACGAGGACGAGGGGCTGTATCTGGCCGGTCAGCTGTCAGAGGCGGCCAGCGATGACCGGGTGATCCGCATCTCGGCAAGCCAGAAGCTGACCGGGCCGGGCTGGCAGGTCTTTGCGCGCAAGGGGTTTCTCAGCGAATACCGCAAGGGGCGGCAGGCGGCGTCGATTGATCTGCGCCAGATGCAGGGGTTGCCCGGCGCGCATAACCACCAGAACGCCTGTGCGGCCTATGCGGCGGCGCGCGCGCTGGGGCTGGCGCCGCGTCTGATCGAAGACGCGCTGGCGAGCTATCCGGGCCTGCCACATCGCAGCCAGACCATCGCGACCCATGCCGGTGTGCGTTATGTGAATGACAGCAAGGCCACCAACCTCGACAGCGCGGCCAAGGCGCTGGGGGCTTTTGAAAACATCCGCTGGATCTGCGGCGGGCTGGAGAAAGAGGGCGGGCTGGATGCGCTGCGCGGGCAGGCCGGCAAGGTGCGCAAGGCCTATGTGATCGGGCGCGAGGCGGCGGGGTTTGCCATGCAGCTGGATGTAGAGGCAGAGGTCTGCATCACCATGGCACAGGCGGTGGCCCGCGCGAGCGCCGAGGCAGAGCCGGGCGATACCGTGCTGCTGGCCCCGGCGGCGGCGAGTTTTGACCAATACGACAACTTTGAACAGCGTGGCGAGGATTTCATCGCCGAGGTTGGCAAGCTGACGGGCGCAGACGGCTGAGGCCGGGCTAAGGACGGGCTGGGGTTGGGGCTAAGGCTGGCGCAGCCTCAGCGGCGTGCGGCGATGGCGCTGCCCGCCGCCACGCCAGAGGCCCAGGCCCATTGAAAGTTATAGCCGCCAAGCCAGCCGGTCACATCCACCGCCTCTCCAATGGCATAAAGGCCCGGAACCGTCTTGGCCTCCATTGTCTTGGACGACAGCGCATCGGTGTCAATGCCGCCAAGGGTGACCTCGGCCGTGCGATACCCCTCGCTGCCCGACGGCGTGAGGCTCCAGTTTTCCAACCGGTCGCAGAGATCGCGCAGGGCTGCATCGGACTGATCTGCCAGCCGCCCCTTGAGCCCCAGTTCGGGGGCGAGGAAATCAACCAGTCGGCCGGGCAGGTGGCGGGCGAGCTCGGTCGTCAGATCCTTGCGCCCTGCTTCCTGACGTTGGCTGCGCAGCAGGTCGAACAGGGGCGTCTGCGGGATCAGGTTGGCGTTGATCTGCTCGCCTTCGCGCCAGTAGGACGACAATTGCAGCACCGAGGGGCCGGACAGGCCGCGGTGGGTGAACAAAAGCGCCTCGTCAAAACTGGTGCGCGCATTCGACAGCCGCGCAGGCAGGGCGACACCGGCCAGGGGCTTGAAACGGTCATCGGAGAAGGTGAAGGGCACCAGGGCGGGGCGGGTATCTGTCAGCGGCAGATCAAACTGCCGCGCAAGATCATAGGCGATGCCGGTTGCGCCCATCTTGGGGATGGATTTGCCGCCCGTCGCAATCACCAGATTGCGGGCCGTCAACTGCTGCCGCTTGCCCTCGCGCTCTACCTCGACCTGAAAGCCATCGGCGGTGCGCGCAACGGACAGGATCGAGGTCTGCAACCACAGATCTGCGCCTGCGGCCTTCAGCTCCTCCACCAGCATCGCAACGATCTGCTTGGCCGATCCATCGCAGAACAGCTGGCCCAGCGTCTTTTCGTGCCAGGCGATGCCGTGGCGGTCCACCAGTTCGATGAAATCCCACTGCGTGTAGCGCGCCATCGCGGATTTGCAGAAATGCGGATTCTGCGACAGGTAGTTTTCCGGGCTCGCGTACATGTTGGTAAAGTTGCAGCGCCCTCCGCCGGAGATGCGGATCTTTTCCCCCGGCGCCTTGGCATGGTCGATCACCAGCGTGCCGGGGCCAGAGCGGGTTGCACACATCATTCCGGCAGCGCCGGCACCAAGAATAAGGGTTTCATAAGCCATGTGCGGCCATAGGCGCGGATTACCGCCAAAGGCAAGAGGAAGAGGGTGGCCTGATGAAAACTTTCCGGTTACTGTTTGCCTAACGATCCCGAAAACGGGACGGGCGACGAGGCAGATAGTGGCGGTTTTTCCATGACTGAGATGGTCTATGGCGCGCTCCCCGTACAATCGGGCGAGCCAATCCTACCCAAGTGGTGGCGGACTTTGGACAAGTGGACGATGTCCAGCATTCTGATGCTGTTTGTCATCGGGCTCTTGTTGGGGCTTGCGGCCTCTGTCCCGCTGGCAGAGCGCAACGGGTTCGGCAACTTCCATTATGTGCAGCGCCAGATGGTCTTTGGGCTGACGGCGCTTGCGGCGATGATCATCACCTCGATGATGTCGCCCACGCTGGTGCGGCGGCTGGCGGTTGTGGGCTTTATCTGCGCCTTTGTGGCGCTGGCCCTGCTGCCGGTTTTCGGCACTGATTTCGGCAAGGGCGCGGTGCGCTGGTATTCCCTTGGCTTTGCCTCGCTGCAGCCTTCGGAGTTCCTGAAGCCGGGCTTCATCGTGGTTGCGGCCTGGATGATTGCGGCCAGCCAGCAGATCAACGGCCCGCCGGGCACGTTGATGTCCTTTGGTCTGTGCATGACCGTGGTGCTGATGCTGGTCATGCAGCCCGATTTCGGTCAGGCCTGTCTGGTGCTGTTTGGCTGGGGGGTGATGTATTTCGTCGCCGGTGCGCCGATGCTGTTGCTGGTGGCGATGGCGGTCGTCGTCGTGCTGGGCGGCATTCTGGCCTACAACAGCTCGGAGCATTTTGCCCGCCGTATCGACGGGTTCCTGAACCCTGAAATCGATCCCACCACCCAGATGGGCTATGCCACCAACGCCATCCGCGAAGGCGGGCTGTTTGGGGTTGGTGTTGGCGAAGGTCAGGTGAAATGGTCACTGCCTGATGCCCACACCGATTTCATCATCGCGGTCGCGGCCGAGGAATACGGGCTTGTGCTCGTGGTGATCTTGATCCTGCTCTACGCCACTGTTGTTGCGCGCTCGCTGTTTCGTCTGATGCGCGAACGGGACACGTTCATCCGTCTTGCGGGCACTGGTCTGGTCTGCACCTTTGGGGTTCAGGCGATGATCAACATGGGCGTTGCCGTGCGGCTTTTGCCTGCCAAGGGAATGACGCTGCCGTTCGTCAGCTACGGGGGATCCTCGTTGATTGCGGGTGGCATCGCGGTCGGCATGCTGCTGGCGTTTTCCCGATCACGCCCGCAGGGGGAGATTGCGGATTATCTGAACGGCCGTGGGCGGGGATGAACAGGCGACAGGGACGCGGCTGACCCCCCGGTGGGGCGCGGCGGTCTCTCGCGGGGACAGATCAGGCGCTGACCGGTTATGAGCCGGGCACAGCAGCAACAGCAGGTAAAAGAAAGACAACACGGGACGATGGCACAGAAATTGCTCTTGATGGCTGCTGGGGGGACCGGTGGCCATATGTTTCCTGCACAGGCCCTTGCTGAGGCGATGCTGAGACGTGGCTGGCGGGTGAAACTGTCAACGGATGCGCGTGGCGCGCGCTACACCGGCGGCTACCCCCATACCACGGAAATCACCGAAGTGCCCTCGGCCACATTTGCCCGCGGAGGGCTTTTGGCCAAGGCGATGGTTGGCCCCAAGATTGCGGCAGGCGTGACCCGGATGGCGATGCAGATGCGGCGCGACCGGCCCGATGTCGTTGTGGGCTTTGGCGGCTATCCGTCGATCCCGGCGCTGGGGGCGGCAACCCTGTTGAAGCTGCCACGCATGATCCACGAACAAAACGGTGTCCTGGGCCGGGTGAACCAGCTGTTTGCGCCGCGGGTGGCGCAGGTTGCGTGTGGTGTCTGGCCAACGGACCTGCCCGACGGGGCCCAAGGCGTTCATGTGGGCAATCCGGTGCGCGCGGCGGTGCTGGAACGTGCCGGCGCTGGCTATATCCCGCCGGGGGATTATCCGATGTCCATTCTGGTGATGGGCGGCAGTCAGGGCGCGCGCATCCTGTCGGATATGGTGCCCGGCGCAATCGCGGCGCTGCCGGAGGCGCTGCGCAGCCGCCTGCGCATTTCCCATCAGGCGCGCGATGAAGACGGCGCGCGCGTCACCCAATTCTATGCCGATCACGGCATCAGCGCCGACGTGCAGCCGTTCTTTACCGATGTGCCTGCACGCATGTCCGAGGCGCAGCTGGTGATCTCGCGGTCGGGGGCGTCTTCGGTTGCGGATATTGCCGTGATCGGCCGCCCGTCGATCCTGATCCCGTTTGCTGCGGCGGCAGGAGACCACCAAAGCGCCAACGCGCGCGGGCTGGTGGATGCGGGCGCTGCGGTGCTGATCCCGGAAAGCGCCCTTGACGTTTCGGCCCTGTCAGAGCAAATCAGCGCAGTTCTGAGTAACCCCACCGCTGCCACGCAGATGGCCAATGCAGCCCTGCAGACCGGTATCCCGGACGCAACCGAGCGTTTGGTGGCGATGGTGGAAAAGCTGTCCGAGGAAGGAAACACATGACCCCTGCAACCAAACTCCCCGGTGACGTCGGCCCGATCCATTTCGTCGGCATCGGTGGTATCGGCATGTCCGGCATTGCCGAAGTGCTGCTTAATCTGGGTTATGTCGTGCAAGGGTCCGACCTGAAGGCCTCCAAGATCACCAGCCGGCTGGAAAAGCTGGGGGCGCAGATCTTTGTGGGGCAGCGGGCAGAGAACCTTGAGGATGCGGCGGTTGTCGTGATCTCGTCGGCGATCAAGCCGGGCAATCCCGAACTGGATGAGGCCCGCAACCGGGGCCTGCCGGTGGTGCGGCGCGCAGAGATGCTGGCCGAGCTGATGCGCCTGAAATCCAACATTGCCATCGCAGGCACTCACGGCAAGACCACCACCACCACGATGATGGCCGAGCTGATGGTGGCAGGGCATTTCGATCCGACCATCGTGAATGGCGGCATCATTCACGCCTATGGCTCCAACGCGCGGATGGGGCAGGGGGAATGGATGGTGGTGGAGGCCGACGAAAGCGACGGCACATTCAACCGCCTGCCTGCGACCATTGCGGTTGTCACCAATATCGACCCCGAGCACATGGAGCACTGGGGCGATTTCGACACGTTGCGCAATGGCTTTTACGAGTTTGTTTCGAACATTCCGTTCTACGGCATTGCCGTGTGCTGCACCGATCACCCGGAAGTGCAGGCACTGGTGGGCCGGATCACCGACCGCCGAGTCGTGACCTATGGTTTCAACACCCAGGCCGATGTGCGGGCGGTCAACCTGACCTACAAGGCGGGCGTGGCCCATTTCGACATTCAGCTGCAGGCCGAGGATCGCGTGATCGAAGGCTGCACGCTGCCGATGCCGGGGGATCACAACGTCTCTAACGCGCTGTCGGCGGTGGCGGTTGCCCGCCATCTGGGGATGAACAGCTCTGAAATTCGCGCAGCCCTTGCGGCCTTTGGCGGGGTCAACCGTCGCTTTACCAAGGTGGGCGAGGTGGATGGCGTCACCATCATTGATGACTACGGTCACCACCCGGTCGAGATTGCCGCCGTTCTGAAGGCCGCGCGTCAGGCGTGTGACGGGCGGGTGATTGCGGTGCATCAGCCGCACCGCTATTCGCGCCTGTCGAGCCTGTTTGATGATTTCTGCGGCTGCTTCAACGAGGCGGATGTGGTGGCGATTGCCGAGGTCTTTGCCGCGGGCGAAGACCCGATCGAGGGCGCGGGGCGCGACGATCTGGTGGCCGGTCTGATCCGCCACGGCCATCGCCACGCCCGTGCCTTGCTGGATGAGCCGGATCTGGAGCGTCTGGTGCGCGAACAGGCCCGTCCCGGTGACATGGTTGTCTGCCTTGGTGCGGGCACCATCAGCACCTGGGCCAATGCCCTGCCAGAGCGCTTGAAGGGCTGAGGGTGGCGCGGCTGCAGGCATATCCTGCCTTGCCCCTTGTGGCGGTGGGTGTGACCCCAAAGGCGGGGGCGTGCCCATGCTGAGTGTGACCGCTGCGGCCATCTGGGTTCTGCTGGCCTGCGGTGTGGCGGCGTTGCCGATGCGTTGGCAGATTGCGCCGGGGCTGGCGCTGCTGATTGCGGCACCTGTGCTGATTGTCTTGCTGGGGCGTGACCACGGGGCGATTGCTGCGGGGTTTGGCGTCTTTGCCCTGGTGTCGATGTTCCGCCGTCCGATCCTGCATGCGCTTGGTCGGCTGCGCCAGCGCCACGGTGCGGAGGCCCGCAAATGACGCCATCGCTGATCCTTGCCTGTGTCTGGGTGGTTGCCGCCAATGTTCTGGCGATGATCCCAAGCCGCGACAATCACTGGTCGCGCGCCTATGTGCTGATCGCCCTTGGCATCCCGCTGCTGGGCTATGTGACCTATGAAAACGGGCCGTGGTGGGGGCTGGGTGTGCTGTTTGCGGGCATGTCTGTTCTGCGCTGGCCAGTGATCTATCTGGGTCGCTGGCTGCGTCGCCAGCTGAACGGCGGCTGAGACGCGGCTGGATCGCGGGCCTGCGCGACGGGGAGACCATTGTCGGCGGCGCTGATTCCAGAGTAGAGGCAGGGCACACATCAGGACGCAGCTGCGTCCGCGTGGGGATTTTGACGGACGACAAGACGGGACGGGATCTATGGACATCGACGGGCTGCGTGGCAGGCTTACACCCAATCGGGCGCTGGCGGATTTGACCTGGCTGCGCGTGGGCGGACCTGCGGATTATCTGTTTCAGCCTGCCGATATTGAAGATCTCTCGCATTTCATGCGGGCCTGTGAACCGTCGGTTCAGGTGTTTCCCATGGGGGTCGGGTCGAACCTGATCGTGCGCGATGGCGGGCTGCGGGCGGTTGTCGTGCGGCTGGGCCGGGGGTTCAATTCAATCGAGATCGATGGCGACACGGTCACTGCGGGTGCGGCTGCGCTGGATGCGCATGTGGCGCGCAAGGCCGCTGATGCCGGGGTTGATCTGACGTTTCTGCGCACCATTCCCGGCTCTGTCGGGGGGGCGGTGCGCATGAATGCCGGCTGCTACGGCAGTTATGTGGCGGATGTGTTCCAGTCGGCCACCGTGGTTTTGCGGACGGGAGAGGTGGTAGAGCTGGGGCCCGAGGCCCTGAATTTTGCCTATCGCCAAAGCGATCTGGCGGAGGGCGCGGTCCTTGTGTCGGCCAAATTGCGCGGCCCTTTGGGTGAGCCAGCGGCGCTTCATGCCCGGATGGAAGATCAGCTCGCAAAACGGGACGCCACCCAGCCCACGAAGGAACGCTCTGCCGGGTCGACCTTTCGCAATCCGGCCGGGTTTTCCTCAACCGGGCGGGCGGATGATGTGCATGATCTCAAGGCTTGGAAGGTCATTGATGATGCCGGCATGCGCGGAGCCCGTCGCGGAGGCGCGCAGATGAGCGAGAAGCACTCCAACTTTATGATTAACGCCGGTGGCGCAACTGCCGCAGATCTTGAGGGATTGGGCGAAGAAGTGCGAAAAGAGGTTTACGCCAATTCTGGCATAACGCTAGAGTGGGAAATCATGCGGGTGGGGGATCCGCTTTCCGAATAAACGATAAATGACCTGATTTTTAAGGCTTTCCCCTTGAAGTCAGGCCCGCCACCGGGTGAAACGCAATGGCGGATCGAAGCGGAAAAGCGCGATCTTGGTAAAGGCAATGTTAACGGGCCGGTAACGAATTTGTCGTTAATATGGTGTGAGGCACCAGCGGATCCGGAGCCATTGCGGGCTATCACGCTTCGCACGACCAATGCAGGGCCAACCTGCGCATATCGGGCCATTTCAGGCTGGAACAACAAGGGGCGTGAAGCCCCGGAAATTTGAGGCGCTTGTCGTGAGTGAGTCGAGCAGGACACTCCCGAAAGTGGCGGTATTGATGGGCGGCCCCTCGGCTGAGCGCGAGGTGTCACTTTCCACAGGGCGCGAATGCGCTGCCGCACTGCGGGATGAGGGGTATCAGGTCACAGAGCTGGACGCGGGTCCGGATCTTGCGGCGCAGCTTGCTGCGGATCGCCCGGATGTCGTCTTCAACGCGCTGCATGGCCGCTGGGGCGAAGATGGGTGTGTGCAGGGGCTGCTGGAATGGCTTGCGATTCCCTACACGCATTCCGGTGTTCTGGCCTCGGCGCTGGCGATGGACAAACAGCGCTCGAAAGAGGCGTTTCGCGCCGCCGGTCTGCCGGTCGTGGACAGCGGGCTTTTCGCAAAATCCGACGTCTCTGCGGCCCATGTGATGGCGCCGCCCTATGTCGTGAAACCCAACAACGAAGGCTCCAGCGTCGGGATCTATATCGTGCAGGAGGCCGCCAATACGCCGCCGCAGCTGTCTGAGGACATGCCGGATGAGGTGATGGTGGAAACCTATGCGCCGGGGCGTGAGCTGACCACCACGGTTGTCGACGGCAAGGCGCTGACGGTGACGGATATCCTCACTGACGGGTGGTATGATTTCGACGCCAAATACAAACCCGGTGGCTCGCGGCATGTGTTGCCTGCGGATCTGCCGGACGAGATTTTTCAGCTGTGTCTGGATTACGCGGTGCGCGCCCATGATGCGCTGGGGTGCCGCGGGGTGAGCCGGACCGATTTTCGCTGGGACGAAAGCCGTGGCAAGGACGGGCTGATCCTGCTGGAAACCAACACCCAGCCAGGCATGACGCCCACGTCGCTTGCGCCGGAACAGGCAGCCCATTGCGGCATGAGTTTTGGCCAGCTTTGCGCGTGGATGGTTGAGGATGCGTCATGCGGGCGCTGATTGAGCGATTCACCAAACCCCGCAGCGGGCGCACTGATCCGGCGCCATCGCGGCTGACCTATCGGTTCCAGCGCTGGATGCTGACGCCGGGGATCCGCTTTGGCGTGCGGTTCGGCATTCCGTTCTGCCTGGTCTTTGTGGCCGGCGCGGCCTTTATGGCAGATGAGGGGCGGCGCGATCAGCTTCAGGTGCTGGTCAATGACATTCGCGCCTCGATCGAGGAACGGCCCGAGTTCATGGTCAATGTGATGGCCATCGACGGCGCAGGCACCAGCGTGTCGGAAGACATCCGCGAGGTTGTGCCGATTGATTTTCCTGTCAGCTCTTTTGATCTGGACCTGACCCAGATCCGCGACGAGATCACCGGGCTTGACCCGGTAGAGAGCGCAGATGTGCGCATCCGTCCGGGCGGGGTGTTGCAAGTGACCGTCGAAGAACGCACGCCAGCCGTTGTGTGGCGCAGCCGCGAGGGGCTTGCGCTGCTGGATGACACTGGCGTGCATGTTGCCGAACTGGGTGCGCGCAATCTGCATCCCAACCTGCCTTTGGTGGCGGGTGAGGGCGCGGATATGGCGATCGAAGAGGCGCTGCGCCTCTTTGCGGTGGCCAAGCCGCTGGGGCCGCGTATTCGCGGATTGGTGCGGATCGGAGAGCGGCGCTGGGATCTGGTTCTGGACCGTGGGCAGCGGATCATGCTGCCGTCGAAAAAACCGGTGCCCGCCCTGGAGCGGGTCATTGCCGTCAGCGAAGTGCGCGATCTGTTGGAGCGGGATGTGGCAGCCGTGGATATGCGGCTGGCTGCGCGCCCGACGGTTCGCATGACCCAGGCCGCCGTCGAGGATTGGTGGCGGATTCGTCAGTTGAATGCAGGTGGGCAGTAATCATGACTGATCTTTATCAATCCCAGCGCGCCATGCGGCAGATGCGACGTCAGGCGATGCAGCGCGGTGTCGTGGCCATTCTTGATGTGGGCAGCTCCAAGATCGCCTGTCTGGTGCTGCGCTTTGACGGCACGGGGCGGCTGAGCGAGGACAACTCTATCGGGTCGCTTGCGGGGCAGTCGGGGTTTCGGGTGATCGGCGCGGCCACCACGCGGTCGCGCGGGGTGCAGTTTGGCGAGATCACCGCCATGCAGGAAACCGAACGTGCCATCCGTACCGCCGTGCAGGCGGCGCAGAAGATGGCCGAGGTGCGGGTGGATCACGTCATTGCCTGTTTCTCCGGGGCCAATCCGCGCTCTTACGGGCTGGACGCGCTGGTCGATCTGGAAGGGCAGGTCGTGACCGAAAATGAAATCGCCCGTGTGCTGGCCGCTTGCGAGGTGCCGGAATATGGCGCGGGTCGTGAAGTGCTGCATGCCCAGCCAGTGAATTTCGCGCTCGACAACCGCTCGGGGCTTAGTGATCCGCGCGGGCAGATGGGGCAGACGCTGGCGGTGGATATGCACATGCTGACTGTCGATGCCTCGACGGTGCAGAACCTCGTGCGCTGCATCCAGCGCTGTGATCTTGAACTGGCAGGGATTGCCTCTTCGGCCTATGCATCGGGCTTTTCGGCGCTGGTCGAGGACGAGCAGGAGCTGGGCGCTGCGTGCATCGACATGGGCGGCGGGTCGACCTCGATCTCTGTCTTCATGAAAAAGCACATGATCTATGCCGATGCGGTGCGCATGGGTGGCGATCACATCACCAGCGACATTTCCATGGGGCTTGGGGTGCCGACGGCCAATGCCGAGCGGATCAAGACCTTTCATGGCGGGGTTCATGCCACTGGCGCAGATGATCGCGAGATGATCGACATCCACGCCGATACCGGCGATTGGGAGCATGACCGCCGCACCGTCAGCCGGGCGGAACTGATCGGCATCATGCGTCCGCGGGTCGAGGAGATCCTGGAAGAGGTGCGCGCCCGACTTGATGCCGCCGGATTTGACAGCCTGCCAAGCCAGCAGATCGTGCTGACCGGGGGCTCCAGCCAGATCATGGGGCTGGATGGGTTGGCGAGCCGCATTCTGGGGCAGCAGGTCCGTCTGGGTCGTCCGCTGCGTGTTCACGGCCTGCCGCAGTCGGCCACTGGTCCGGGGTTTGCCTCGGCGGTGGGGCTGAGCCTGTTTGCCGCCCATCCGCAGGATGAGTGGTGGGATTTCGAGATGCCGGTGGATCGCAACGCCAGCGGCACCCTGCGGCGCGCGGTGAAGTGGTTCCGGGACAACTGGTAACCGGCCCGGCGCGACGCCGCCTTGCCCTGCCGCCGATGGGCGGTCGGGCAGAAAATTAAGCAGATGTTAACGAAAAACTTCCCCCGCGCTTCCGTTTCGCGGGTGACAGCGGATTCTTGCCGCGTTAATGTTGTGGTAACGACCGCTCCACGCGGCGCACGCAGGCCGAGCAGTGGCCAGCCAGACCCGTTAGAAGCAGCAGACTCAAGTGGCAGAAGCCCTTGGGCGCAAACGCTGTGTTGTGGTCACTGGCTGTCGCTTCCGCAAGATTTGCCATTATCGGCGAAATACCGCGAATTTGGGCGCTCATGTGTCCAGATTTTGTGGATTTTGACGCTTTTTGGGATGACGCGACTCGTGCTGCGCGGTAGGATTGGAGCGGATTAGGACAGGAATAGGCCCTTGCGGGAGGGCTGATAAACACAGGCGGAACGAGCATGACCTTGAACCTTTCGATGCCCGGCCAGGACGAGCTGAAGCCCCGGATTACCGTGTTTGGCGTCGGCGGTGCGGGCGGCAACGCTGTCAATAACATGATCGAGAAGCAGCTGGATGGCGTCGACTTTGTCGTTGCCAACACAGACGCGCAGGCCCTGCAGCAGAGCTCTGCCAAGAGCCGCGTGCAGCTGGGGATCAAAGTGACCGAAGGTCTGGGTGCGGGCGCGCGCCCCTCTGTTGGCTCCGCCGCCGCAGAAGAAAGCATCGAACAGATCGTCGACCATCTGGCCGGCGCGCATATGTGCTTTATCACCGCCGGTATGGGTGGCGGCACCGGGACCGGTGCGGCTCCGATCATCGCGCAGGCCGCCCGTGAGCTTGGCGTGCTGACCGTCGGCGTTGTGACCAAGCCGTTTCAGTTCGAAGGCAACAAGCGGATGCGTCAGGCCGAGGAGGGTGTCGAAGCCCTGCAAAAGGTCGTTGATACGCTGATCATCATTCCGAACCAGAACCTGTTCCGTCTGGCCAACGAAAAAACCACCTTCACCGAAGCCTTCTCGATGGCGGATGACGTTCTGTATCAGGGCGTGAAAGGTGTCACCGACCTGATGGTGCGTCCGGGTCTCATCAACCTCGACTTTGCCGATGTTCGCGCCGTGATGGACGAGATGGGCAAGGCGATGATGGGCACAGGCGAGGCCGAAGGCGAAGATCGCGCCGTTCAGGCCGCCGAGAAGGCGATCGCGAACCCGCTGCTCGACGAAATCAGCCTGAAGGGTGCGAAGGGTGTTCTCATCAACATCACCGGCGCCCACGACCTGACCCTGTTCGAGCTGGACGAAGCCGCCAACCGCATCCGCGAAGAGGTGGACCCGAACGCAAACATCATCGTCGGTTCGACCCTCGATACCGAGATGGAAGGCAAGATGCGCGTGTCCGTTGTGGCCACCGGCATCGATGCTGTTGACGTTCAGACCGATATCCCGGTGCCGCGTCGCCCGATGTCTGCACCGCTGAAACAGACTGTCAGCGTTGAAGAAAACCGCGCCGCTGCTGCGGCTCCGCTGGAGCTGAACACCCCTGTCGAACAGCCCGCAGCCGAGGTTGCCGCAGCCCCCGCGCAAAAAGAGCCTTCGCTGTTTTCTGAGTTCAACAGCGCTGCACAGGCCGCTGATGGGCAATATGACGAGGTTGTCGAAGAAACCCACGACAACATGGGCGCCGACGGCCTGCCTGCACCGGCCTATCAGGGCAACGGTGTTCCGGATTTCCAGCCGCAGGCAGACGCTGCGGTGAACAACCCGGCAGAAACCTTTGTGGCCCCCAAGGCGCCTGCTCCCGGTACGCCGTCGCCCGAGGCGATCGTGCGTCTGCAGGCCGCTGCACAGCGCGCCCAGCCGCAGGCCCCGCAGCACCAGCCGGTGCAGCAACAGCAGCCGGTTCAGCAGCAGATGCAGCAGCGCCCGTCAATCGACGCTGTGCAGCCGCGCGCGCCGCAGCCCGCTCCGGCCCCGCAGCCTCAGGTGCAGCAGCAACAGCAGCAGCCGGTTCAACAGCCTGCCGCATCCGGTCAGGAACAGCGCCGCTTTGGCCTGAACTCTCTGATCCACCGCATGACCGGCAGTGCCGCGGACAATCAGGGCGCCGCGCGCCAGCAGCCGCCTGCGCCGCAGCCGCAGGTTGCCCAGCACGGTCATGGCCAGCAGGCCGCCGCCGCGCCGCAACCGCAGCAGCGTCAGGCCGATCCGGAGCAGGAGCGCATCGAAATTCCCGCCTTCCTGCGCCGCCAGGCCAACTAAGCGGATCACAAGACATCAGAAAAGGTCGCCAAATGGCGGCCTTTTTTGTTTTGTTTACCGTCTGTTAACCTGGAGTTGGCAGTCTTTCGCCTATCTGTTTCAGTCATGTTTCATTCCGTTACAAAGATTGAGTTGAGCCTTTCGGGCCGACACCTTACCTCTGTTTCGCAACACGACCCTGTGAGGTCGGACCATACGAAACGAGGCACACCGTGCAGAACACGCTTAAAGCATCAGTGACATTTGACGGGGTCGGACTGCACTCCGGCAAACCTGTCCGCATGATTCTGAAGCCTGCATCTGCCGATCACGGTATCTGTTTCCGCCGCACCGATATTTCGCTTGGCGACACATTGGTTCCCGCCCGCTGGGATCTGGTGGAGCGTACCGCGCTGTGCACCCGTCTGGTGAACACCTCTGGTGCCTCTGTGTCTACCGTTGAACACATCATGGCCGCACTGGCGGGTTGTGGTATCCACAACGCCCTGATCGAAATCGACGGTCCGGAAGTTCCGATCATGGATGGCTCTTCGGCGCATTTCGTGCGCGGCATCATGCAGCAGGGCATCCAGCGTCTGGGCGCGCCTGTCACCGCGCTGCAGGTGATGAAACCGGTCACTGTCAGCCATGAGGGGGCAACCGCCACCCTGATGCCGAGCAACCGCCTGATCATCGAGTTCCACATTGATTTTGACGAGGCCGCGATTGGCCGTCAAAGCCGCACGCTGGACATGCGCAACGGTACGTTTGCGCGGGAACTTTGCGATTGCCGTACCTTCTGCCGCCGCGCGGATGTGGAAACCATGCAGGCCAATGGTCTGGCCCTCGGCGGTGTGCCGGGTGAGAACGCGATCGTCTTTGATGGTCCCGTGGTCGAAAGCGGCCAGGGGCTGCGCCACAGCGACGAGCCTGTGCGCCATAAAATGCTGGATGCGCTGGGGGATCTGGCGCTGGCAGGTGGCCCGATCTTTGGCCACTACATCGGGGACCGCGCGGGTCACTCGCTGACCAACACGCTGCTGCGCGCGGCCTTTGCAACACCGGGTGCGCTGCGCAAGGTGTCCTGTGACCCGATCATGACCGCCCGCCTGCCGGGGCAGGGGTTGGTCTGGGCAGAAATTCCGACAGAGACGCGCCGCGTCGCCTGATCGGGGTATCGAGCAGAGGGCGTCGGCTGGGGGGCCTGACGCCCGAATTACCGACACCGTGACCCAACGTCACTATCACGACAGATCAACGACCGTGTGGCAGATGCCGCGCGGTTGTTTTGGTTTAGGGGCACAGGGTCACATACAGCGTATGGCTGTGATCTCTGTCCCCTTGACCCCGCCGCGCTTTCTCTGCCAAGTGGGTCGGGAGACGGTTAAAGCCGTTTTGCCCGTCAAATGAATGTGCTAGACCGGGCGTAACCGGGGTTCACACCCGTAAGCAAAAGACGGTGAGGTTAGGCGATCATGATCGGCATGGGGGCGGCAGCCAAAACCATCGGCGCGTTTCTTCTGATTGCGGCTCTTTCGGGCTGTGGTGGGGACGGCGGCGCAGCAAAAAGTGCGCAACCGCTGGAAGGGTTCACACCCGAGCAGATTTATGAACGCGGCGAATTCGAGATGGAGCGCAACCGGACCAAGGATGCGGCCTTCTACTTTGCGGAGATCGAGCGTCTTTATCCCTATTCCTCCTGGGCCAAGCAGGCGTTGATCATGCAGGCCTATGCCTATCATCTGGGCCGCGACTACGAGGAAAGCCGCGCAGCCGCGCAGCGGTACATTGATTTCTACCCAACCGAGGAAGATGCCGCCTATGCGCAGTATCTTCTTGCGCTGAGCTACTATGACCAGATCGACGAGGTGGGCCGCGATCAGGGGCTGACCTTCCAGGCGCTGCAGTCCCTGCGCACCGTGATCGAGGTTTACCCGGACAGCGAATACGCCAACTCCGCGATCCTGAAATTCGATCTCGCCTTTGACCATCTGGCAGGCAAGGAGATGGAAATTGGCCGCTACTACCTGCGCAAGGGGCACTATACCTCTGCGGTGAACCGCTTCCGTGTCGTGGTCGAGGATTTCCAGACCACCACCCACACCGCCGAAGCGCTGCACCGTCTGGTAGAGGCCTATCTGTCGCTGGGGCTGGTCAATGAGGCACAGACCGCGGGCGCGATCCTGGGCCATAACTATCAATCGACCGAATGGTACGAGGACAGCTTTAAGCTGCTGACGCAAAACGGGCTGAAAATGCGCGATGTCGGCAACAACTGGCTGAGCCAGATCTACCGTCAGTCCATCAAGGGGGAGTGGCTCTAAGTGCCACTTCCGCAATGAGGCCGGGCCATGCTGCGCGCGCTTGATATCCGCGATATCCTGATCATTGATCACCTTGAACTGAATTTTCAGCCGGGTCTGAACGTGCTCACCGGGGAAACCGGGGCGGGTAAATCGATCCTGCTGGATTCGCTGGGCTTTGTGCTGGGCTGGCGCGGGCGGGCCGAACTGGTCCGTCAGGGCGCCAAGCAGGGCGAGGTGATGGCAGAGTTCGATCTTGCCCCGGATCATCCGGCCCATGCGGTTCTTGCCGAGGCGGGCCTGCCGGGCGGCGAGACGCTGCTGTTGCGGCGGGTGAACACCGCGGAGGGGCGCAAGACAGCCTGGGTCAATGATCGCCGCTGTTCGGGCGAGGTGCTGCGGGCGCTGTCTGAGACGCTATTGGAACTGCATGGCCAGCATGATGATCGCGGTCTGCTGAACCCGCGCGGCCATCGCGCGATGCTGGACGAGTTTGCCAATCTTGCGGATCTTCTGGCGACAGTGCGCGAGCGCTGGACCACGGCCAGCCGGGCCCGCAAGGCGGTTGAGGAAACCCGCAGCGCGCTTGAGGCGATCCGCGCCGAAGAAGAGTTTCTGCGCCATGCGGTTGCGGAATTGGACGCGCTGGACCCTCAGCCCGGCGAGGACGCGGCGCTGGATCAGCGTCGCCGCGAAATGCAGGCCGCCGAGCGCATTCGTGGCGACATTCAGCGTGCCCATGCGATCCTGTCTGATGGGGCGGAAAGCGCCCTTGGCGATGCGCAGCGCTGGCTGGAGGGGGTTGCCGATCAGGCCGAAAGCGCGCTGGATGCGCCGCTGGCGGCGCTGGGGCGGGCGATGATCGAGCTGGGCGAGGCGCAGGATGGTGTGTCGCGGCTTTTGGATGGGCTGGAGTTCAACCCCGGTGATCTGGAAGACTGCGAGGAGCGGTTGTTTGCGATCCGGGCACTGGCGCGCAAGCATGACGTCATTGCAGATGATCTGGGGGATTATGCCGACACGCTGCGCCAAAAGCTGGCAGCGGTGGATGCGGGCGATCAGGATCTGGCAGATCGCGAAGCGGCGCTGGCGCAGGCCGAAGCGGCCTATAATGCCGCTGCTGAACAGCTGTCGGCGGCCCGGCGCGAAAGTGCGGCTGCGCTGGATGGCGCGGTGATGGCAGAGCTTGCCCCGCTCAAGATGGAGCGTGCGGTTTTCGAAACCCTCGTCAGCCCGGCAGATCCCGGCCCCGAGGGGAAGGATGGCGTGGCCTTTACCGTCGCGACAAACCCCGGCGCGCCTGCGGGCCCGCTGAACAAGATCGCCTCTGGCGGTGAGCTGAGCCGTTTTCTGTTGGCGTTGAAGGTCTGCCTGCGTGGCGAGACCGGCAATCAGACCATGATCTTTGATGAGATCGATCGCGGGGTCGGTGGTGCCACTGCTGATGCGGTTGGCCGTCGCCTGAAGGCGCTGGCCGAAGGCGGGCAGGTTCTGGTCGTCACCCATTCCCCGCAGGTTGCTGCACAGGGGGCGCATCATTGGCGGGTGCAGAAACAGGTTGTTGACGGGCAGACCCTGTCGCAGGTCGTTCCTCTGGACGACGCGGAGCGGGTGGATGAACTGGCCCGGATGGTGTCGGGCGATACCATCACCCCAGAGGCGCGCGCAGCGGCCAAGGCGCTATTGGCGGGCTAAGCCCCGTCCGGTCATGGCAGGCGCGTCACACAACTGCGTCAGCTGTCGCTTTGACAGAAAGCGCGGGCGGAATTTGACGCTGGATTAACGTCCTGGCGGTTACTAATGCCTTGAGACAGAAAGACTGACACCAGGACAGACGGCCCAATGCGACAGACACTCCGCTCCTTTATCTCGGCCCATGCGACGCAGGCAGTTGCCGAGATGCGGGATGCCTGGCGGGTGTTGCGCCATCGCGGTCCGGGGCAGTTTCAGTTCTGGCTGATCGCGCTGATGATCGGTGTTGCCGCCGGGTTTGCGGCGCTGTTCTTTCGCAAGGGTATCACTGCGTTTCAGGCCTGGGTCTACGGCGCTGAGGATGTCAATTTCCTGCACAGTTTTGCACAGGACATGCCGTGGTACTGGCTGGTCCTGATTCCGACCCTGGGTGGTTTGGTTGTGGGGGTGATCCTGCATCGCTTCACCCCTGACGGGCGGGTCCGTTCGGTCGCCGATGTGATCGAAGGCGCGGCCCTTGGCGAAGGGCGGGTAGAGAAACGGGCTGGCATTGCCTCGGCCATTGCGTCCTTTCTGACGCTGAGCACCGGCGGGTCGACCGGGCGGGAGGGGCCGGTCGTTCATATGGCGGGCGTGATCTCTACCTGGGTCAGTGACAAGATCAAGGCCGACGGAATCACCGGGCGGGATCTGTTGGGCTGCGCGGTTGCGGCGGCGGTGTCCGCCAGCTTTAACGCGCCGATTGCGGGCGCGCTGTTTGCGCTGGAGGTGGTGTTGCGCCACTTTGCCGTCCATGCCTTTGCGCCGATTGTTATTGCTTCGGTTGCGGGAACCGTCATCAACCGGCTGGAGTACGGTGATGTGACCGAGTTCGATCTGATCACCCCCGGCGCGCTGCAGTTCTATGTAGAGCTGCCTGCCTTTTTGATGTTGGGGCTGATCTGCGGTCTGGTCGCGGTGGTGTTGATGCGGTCGATCTTTTTTGCCGACCAGCTGGGCACGGCGCTGCAGGACCGGCTGGGGCTGCCGCGCTGGCTGCGCCCGGCGGCGTCTGGCCTGTTGCTGGGCGTCATTGCGGTCTGGTATCCGCATATCATCGGGGTTGGGTATGAAACCACCGTTCTGGCGTTGACCGGTGCGCTGGTGCTGCATCAGACGATCCTGTTTGCGATGGTCAAGACGGCGGCTGTTGCGATCACCATGGGCGGGCGCATGGGCGGAGGGGTGTTTTCCCCGTCGCTGATGGTCGGTGCGCTGACCGGGCTTGCCTTTGGGCTGATTGCGACGGCGGTGCTGCCG
Source organism: Phaeobacter italicus (assembly GCF_001258055.1). Taxonomy (GTDB): domain Bacteria; phylum Pseudomonadota; class Alphaproteobacteria; order Rhodobacterales; family Rhodobacteraceae; genus Phaeobacter; species Phaeobacter italicus. Next base: position 68,054 of record NZ_CVRM01000011.1, read on the forward strand.
GATGTGTCCGGCACCCATACGCTTTATGCCTTTGCGGGGATGGGGGCGGTTGCGGCGGCGGTTCTGGGCGCGCCGATTTCCACCACGCTGATCGTGTTCGAACTGACAGGGGATTGGCAGATCGGTCTGGCGGTGATGGTGGCGGTGTCGATGTCCACTGCGCTGGCCTCGCGCATTGTGGACCGGTCCTTTTTCCTGACCCAGCTGGAGCGGCGCAACATTCACTGTGCGGCGGGGCCGCAGGCCTATCTGCTGTCGCTGTTGCGGGCGGGCGGGGTGATGCGGCCGATGGGCGATCCGCGCTGCGCAAGCCGCGAAGAGTGTGAAGCGCTGCTGGAGCAGGGGCTGTTGATTCGTGCCTCTGCCTCGCTTGAGGCGGCGATGCCGATCTTTGATCGGGCGGATATCGCGTTCTTGCCGGTGATGACCGAGGAGGGTGACAGCGAAAATCCGCCGGAGTTGATCGGCGCCCTTTACCACATTGATTCGCTCAAAGCCTACAACCGGGCGCTGGCGGCGGCGGCTGCGGAAGAGCACAGTTAAAGCCCAATAAAATGGCGTTTTCTGTGGAAAACCTTGTGTATCTTCCAAACATGCAGTGAAAACACCGCTTTACCCGTCAAAGCTGAGTTGAAATATGTGGTATTTCTGAAACGGACCAACCGTTTTCAAAAGGTTTTGTTAACCTTTCACGCGCGCTTCACGAAAATATGGTTAACACTAGGCAAATAGTGATCATTCTTCGGAAGTGACAACATGCAAATCGATGACATCAACCCGCAAGAGGTTGAGTACATGACGAAGGCAAGTGAGCAGGAAAAAGAGCGGGCATCCTTTGAGGCGTTGATCAATTACGTCGTGCAGAGTGCCAGCGATGCGCAGATGTTCGGGACGGGCGAGTCGATCGAGACCGCGCGCCGCCATCTGTGCCGGACCATTCTGAGCTGATCGGGACTGTGTGTGTATCGGGTGTTTCCACCCGTTTTTGAATGAGTTTTTATTTACAGGGCCCCGAGAAAATCAAATTCGACTGACTGGCAGGGATCTGCCGGTGTCGCGACATGGTCTGTGGCAAGGTTTTGCCGAACTCTCACAGCCACTTGACGGGCGCTGATCCGTCTCCGGGTTGGCCTGCCTGACCCGTGCGGGAGGCGACTCCTGCATCGCCATGGCTCTACCCTCATGACTATGCCGACCTGCGGGCGGCACCCTATTGCTGCGGTCTGTCCCGGACAGTCGGTGCATCACCGATGCAGGGACGGCGGGTTTCATTCAGCCAAAGAAAAAGGCGCCACGAGGGCGCCTGTCTCTGACTGCTGCACTGTCTGAGCCGGGGGGCTCAGATCTGTTCCACCTTGACGCTTTCGCTGGTGACAAAGGCGAGATGGCCCTTGATCGCAGCGACCTCTTCCTTTGGGTCCTCGTAGCTCCAGACCGCGTCGGGCGTGACGGAGGACAGGTTCACGATGGAATAATAGGTGGCATCGCCCTTGTGCGGACAATGGGTGGTCTTGTCGCTCTGGTCGAGCAAGGCAAAAGCCACATCTTCGCGCGGGAAGTAGATGACCGGTGGCAGATCGCCTTCGCTCAGCTCAAGCGCATTGTTGCTTTCACCCAGCACGGCGCCGCCAGAGCGGACGACCCAGCGGCCGGGGGCTTTGCGAATTTGGATCTTTGTCATGGGTACTTCCTTCACGTCGTTCGTACGGTCATTATCTTAGTGTGTTGTAACAATGCGGTATCACAGTGGTGCCGTAGCGGCATCCAGCCAGACCTTTGCGGCCTTTGTTACGTTGGGTCCGATTTTCGCGGCCACATCGGCGTGGTAGCTGTCAAGCCAGTCGCGTTCGTCACGGCTGAGCATCTCTGTCACGATGAGACGGCGATCAAGCGGTGCGAAGGTGAGCGTGCGCCAGGCCAGCATATCACGTTCCGGATCGGATGTGGGCTGATTTGCGGCTGGGCTGACCACCACCAGATTTTCCAGCCGGATGCCAAAGGCCCCTTCGCGGTAGTATCCGGGTTCGTTGGACAGGATCATGCCCTCTTCCAGCGGCACATGGCTGACACGGCTCAGGCGCTGGGGGCCTTCGTGCACGCTGAGAAACGCGCCGACGCCGTGGCCGAGACCGTGGTTGAAGTCCTGCCGGGCAAGCCACAGGGGCATGCGGCCAACGGCCTCGATGTCGCGGCCTGCCAGTCCCTTGGGCCAGATCAGGCGGGACATTGCAATCATGCCCTGCAGAACGCGGGTATAGGCCTCGCGGGCCTCTTGCGGTGGGGTGCCGATGGCGATGGTGCGGGTGATGTCGGTGGTGCCGTCCAGATATTGACCACCGCTGTCGAGCACCAGCAGGTGGCCGTCTTCTAGCGTTGCGTTGCTCTCCTCGCTGACGCGGTAGTGCATGATGGCGCCGTTGGGGCCGGTGCCGGAGATGGTGTCAAAGCTGATGTCGCGCAGGCTTGGATCCTTGGTGCGCTCCGCTTCGAGGTGTTTGACGACGTCGATTTCGCTCATGGTGCCGGGTGCCTGTGCATCAAGCCAGGCGAGCGTTTCCACAACGGCGGCCCCGTCCCGCAGGTGCGCGGCCGCGCTGCCGTCGATTTCAGCGGCGCATTTGCGGGCCTTGGGCAGGGCGCAGGGATCGCCAGAGCCCACCAGCGCCTGCCCAAGCTGGTCAGCGACGATTTGGGGCAGGGTGGTGAGATCTGCGCCAACCTTGGCATCTGCGGGCTTTGCCAGTGCGGCAACATGGCTCAGGAAGTCAGCAGGGTCGTGGCAGGTGACCTGTGCGCCCAAATGATCTGCGAGCCCGTCCAGCTTGGCTTTGGCCATGAACAGATCGACACGCCCCTCAGCATGCAGGATCGCAAACCCGTGGGCGACCGGGTTGTGGGCAATGTCGCTGCCCCGGATATTGAGGAGCCACATGATGCTGTCCGGTAGCGTGATGACGGCAGCGCTTTGTCCCAGATCGCGCAGATCCTGGGCCAGTGTGGCGATCTTGTCCGCAGCAGCGGTGCCCGCGTATTCAAGGGGGTGGGCAAAGGCGGGTTGCATCGGGGGGGCGGGTTGGTCCTGCCAGATGCGGTCCACTAGATTGTCGGTCTGCACAAAGGCAAAGCCATGTGGGCTGAGCTGTTTTTCAAGGCTCTGGATCTGGCTGGTGGCGTGCAGCCAGGGGTCATAGGCAATCCGCCCGCCCTGGGGCAGCTGGTCTTTCAACCAGTCGGCAAGTTGGACATCGGGCCAGGGCACCGGGGTGTAGTCGGCGGCGACCTGCTGTTTCACCTGGGTCCGATACCGCCCGTCGATGAACACACCTGCGACGTCCCTCAAGGCGGCGCAGAAGCCCGCAGATCCGGTAAAGCCCGTGAGCCAGGCGAGACGTTCATCGCGTGGGGCGACATATTCGCCCTGATGGGCGTCGGCGCGGGGGATCAGGAACCCATCCAGCCCGTCCTGCGCCAGCTCGGCGCGCAGCGCGGCGAGCCGCGGGGGGCCTTGCTCTGGGCGGGCGGTCACGTCGAATGACTGATACATGGGGGCCTCCTTTGCGAGCGCGTTTGGGTCGCGCCAGAGAACCGCGAAGGCAGGTCAGGCGCAACCCGTGAAAATCAGGCGTCGTTGACCGACGGGTTTTGAAAGGCAGGCTGGGGGAAAGGCTGGTGCAGCGCGTGCTCCAGCAGGTCCAGATGATCCTGCCCATAATATGGATCGCCGTCCAGCACATAGGTGGGCGACCCGAAGAGGTGGAGCCGCAGTGCGGCGTCGGTATTGGCCTGCAGTTCGGCCTGAACATCCGCATCCATCGCCCCAGCAAGGAGCGGCGCCGGATCCAGCCCGGCCGTGCGCGCGGCGGTTTCCAGCTGTGCGGGGTTCATGAGGTCGATGTCATCGCGCCAATGCGCCTGTAGCAGGGCATGGGCTAATGCGTCCACATCCAGGCCCAACCGGGCCGCGACGATCACCATGCCGCTGGACAGCGTCAGCGGGTTGTCGTGGTGGGTGGGGCGATAGTCGATGATCGGCACGCCGCGATAGGCGGCCCAGCGTTCGATCTCGCGGCCAAAGAAATAATCCACATGGGCCTGGCTGCGCGCGGCAAAGGGCTGACCGCCAGCCTGTTCCACCACGGGGGACAACAGGAATGGGCGGTGGATCAGCTGGCAGTCATGAGCGGCACAGATCTGCGCAAGCCGCCGCGAGCCGAGATAGGCATAGGCGGAATGCGTGGAATAAAAATACTCGATCCTGTGCTGCCCCATGCGCGATCCGGTCAGCCGACTTTTCGCATACCCATCACGCGGGCACGGGCGCGAGGGTCACTGTCAAACAGCGCGGCGAGCTGTTCGGTCATTGCGCCCGCCAGCTGTTCCACATCGGTGATGGTCACCGCGCGGTCGTAGTAGCGCGTCACGTCATGGCCGATGCCGATGGCCAGCAGTTCGACCTGTTTGCGCCGCTCCACCATGGCGATCACATCACGCAGGTGTTTTTCCAGATAGTTGGCCGGGTTGACCGACAGGGTGCTGTCATCGACCGGGGCGCCATCGGAAATCACCATCAGGATCTTGCGGGCCTCTTGCCGCGCGATCATCCGGCGGTGGGCCCATTCCAGCGCCTCGCCGTCGATGTTTTCCTTCAACAGCCCTTCCTTCATCATCAGACCCAGATTGGCACGGGTGCGGCGCATGGGGGCGTCGGCCCCTTTGTAGATGATATGGCGCAGGTCGTTGAGACGACCGGGCTGTTGCGGGCGACCTTCGTTCAGCCAGGCTTCGCGGGCCAGCCCGCCCTTCCAGGCGCGGGTGGTGAAGCCGAGGATCTCGACCTTGACGTTGCAGCGTTCCAGCGTGCGGGCCAGAACGTCGGCGCAGATCGCGGCGATCGAAATCGGACGGCCGCGCATCGAGCCGGAGTTGTCCAGAAGCAGCGTCACCACTGTGTCGCGGAATTCGGTGTCTTTTTCACGCTTGAAGGACAGCGGGGTGGTCGGGTTGGCGACCACGCGGGCAAGACGCCCTGCGTCCAGAATGCCTTCTTCCAGGTCGAATTCCCAAGAGCGGTTCTGCTGCGCCTGCAGGCGGCGCTGCAATTTGTTCGCCAGCCGCGACACCGCGCCCTTGAGCGGTTCCAGCTGCTGGTCGAGATAGGCGCGCAGGCGTTCCAGTTCGGCGGGTTCAGCCAGATCTTCGGCTGCGATTTCCTCGTCATGGGTGTCGAGGAAGACCTTGTAGTCGGGATCCGCCTCTGACGCGGCAGGGGGCGGGGGCGGGTCTAGCGGCGCCTCGCCATCGGGCATTTCGGTTTCTTCGGCGAATTCGTCATCCGCCATGTCGTCCATGGAGACCTGCGCCTGACTTTCGTCCTGCTGTTGTTCCTGGCTCTGTTCCGGGGTGGCGTCGGCCTCTTCCTCGTCGGACTGGTCCTGACCTTCGCTGTCGGGCTGCTCTTCGGCTTCGGGCTGTTGTTCGGCGTCGCTGTCCTGCTCATCGTCGAGCTGGTCCGGGTCGTCGCCCAGCTGGTCGCCATAGCCCAGATCGGTGATGACCTGACGCGCGAATTTGGCAAATGCCGCCTGATCTTCGATGGTTTCGTCAAGATTGGCGAGCGTATCGCCTGCCTGCTGTTCGATGAACCCGCGCCACAGTTCCATGACGTTGGCGGCCGCATCGGGCATCGGGCGGCCGGTCGCCAGATGGCGGATCAGGTAGCCTGCGGAAACGGCCAGCGGGGCCTCGGCGGAGGAGGTGATCTGGTCATAGCCCTTGCGCAGGGCCTCGTTCTGGATCTTGACGTCGATATTTGATGCGGTGCCGGGCATGTGGCGGGCGCCGACGGCTTCGCAACGCGCCGACTCCAGCGCCTCGTAGAGGTCACGTGCCATGTCGCCCTGCGGGGCGTAGCGGGCGTGCAGCCCGGCGTCGTGGTATTTGTGGCGCAGCGCCAGCGCATCGGCGGTGCCGCGGGCCAGCAGAACCTCTTCGCGCGTCATTCGGCGTGTCACCTGTGGCAGGCGCATGGAATCGCCCGACAGCCCCGCCGGGTCGACGGAGTAGGACACGTTCAGTTCAGAATCGTCGGCCATCACCTTGGTGGCTTCGGCCAGCGCCTTCTTGAACGGATCGGCGGGATTATCGTTGGGCTTATTCGCCATTGAACGCACTCCAGATCGACACGGTCAGGAACAAAGGGGCGCATTCCCAACGCAGCCGTATCAAATGACTGTGTTGACTGCCCGTCATTGCTGACGGATCAGTCTTCTTTCAACCAGTTTTGTCAAACAACCAGACTGCGTCAAGCGCGACCCAAATGGCTGCTATGACGAAAAATGGCGTCACCCCAGGCTCACGTTTGCCGCGCTTTCCGGCAGCTCTTCGTCAAAGCAGCGCTGGTAGAACTCGGCCACGGTCTGGCGCTCCAGCTCGTCGCATTTGTTCAGGAACGACAGGCGGAAGGCATAGCCCACATTGCGGAAGATCTCGGCGTTCTGGGCCCAGTTGATCACGGTCCGCGGCGACATCACGGTCGACAGGTCGCCATTCATGAAGGCGGTGCGGGTCAGATCGGCGACGGTCACCATCTGGCTGATGGTCTTGCGGCCCTCGGCGGTGTTGTAATGCGGTGCCTTCGACAGGATGATCGCGGCCTCGGCGTCGTGGCTCAGGTAGTTCAGGGTCGAGACCAGCGACCAGCGGTCCATCTGGGCCTGGTTGATCTGCTGGGTGCCGTGATAGAGGCCGGTGGTGTCGCCCAGACCAACGGTGTTCGCCGTTGCAAACAGGCGGAAGAACGGGTTCGGGGTGATGATCTCGTTCTGGTCCAGAAGCGTCAGCTTGCCGTCGTGTTCCAGAACACGCTGGATCACGAACATCACGTCTGCGCGGCCTGCATCGTATTCGTCAAACACGATCGCAACCGGGTTGCGCAGCGCCCAGGGCAGGATGCCCTCGTGGAACTCAGTCACCTGCTTGCCGTCGCGCAGTTTGATGGCGTCCTTGCCGATCAGGTCGATCCGGGAGATGTGGCTGTCGAGGTTCACGCGCACGGAGGGCCAGTTCAGCCGGGCGGCGACCTGTTCGATGTGGGTCGATTTGCCGGTGCCGTGGTAGCCCTGGATCATGACGCGACGGTTGTGGCTGAAGCCTGCGAGGATCGCGAGCGTGGTGTCGGGGTCGAATTTGTAGGTCGGGTCCAGAGCGGGCACGCGGTCAGAGCCTTCGGCGAAGCCCTTGATGGTCATGTCCGTGTCAATCCCGAACACATCGCGCACCGAGATGCTCTCGGTCGGTTTCGCGTTCATATCCAGCATGCCGTCGGTCATTACAGTCGATCCTTATCCTCATTCGCCTCCGGGTCGGCTGACCTTGGGCAATCGGGGGGATTGGTGCCCGATCCTGACCGCAATCGCAAGAGGTGAGGGCGGGTTTGACCATCTGTCGTGACGTTTGTGATCAAACTGGCCTTATCGGGGCTGGTCTCGTGTCATTTTGCGCTACGTTCCTGACGGTATTGCGTGCCCTGTGGGGTGGTGACGGATCGCGGGGGTGCGCTGTCGTTTTTGGCGGTGTGGCGGGGCCATGATGCCCTTGGGTCGGGGCTGCCTTGGGGGATGCGTCGCATAGCGGGGTTGCGCGGGGCGGGCAGGTCAGCTCCGCTCTGGCACAAATGAATACTGTACAAAACAGTGCAAAGCCGATATCTGGCGGCCTTTGGATGAGGACATCCGCGTTCCTGCGCAGTCGGGGACATTCCCGATATCGGCGTGGCCAAGGTGGCGCGCCCCGCAGCAAGCGAAATGAAAATCTTGAAAACAGCACTCGAACAAGCGCTTCAGGCGCGCGGCTACGAGCAATTGACACCGGTGCAGCTGGCCGTGACCGCGCCCGAACTGGAAAACTCTGATCTCCTGGTCTCGGCGCAGACCGGATCGGGCAAAACCGTGGGCTTTGGTCTTGCCATGGCGCCGACCCTTCTGGGGGACGCCGAAACCCTTGGCCGCGCAACCCTGCCGCTGGCGCTGGTGATTGCGCCGACCCGCGAGCTGGCGCTGCAGGTCAAGCGCGAGCTGGGCTGGCTCTATGCCGAAGCTGGTGCCCATGTGGTATCGACCGTTGGCGGTATGGATATGCGCGACGAGCGCCGGGCCCTGGAACGTGGCGCCCATATCGTCGTGGCCACACCGGGTCGCCTGCGCGACCACATCAACCGCGGCTCTATCGACCTGTCGCAGGTGCGTGCCGTGGTTCTGGATGAAGCCGACGAAATGCTTGATCTGGGCTTTCGCGAGGATCTGGAGTTCATCCTTGGTGAATCCCCCGAAGATCGCCGTACGCTCATGTTCTCGGCCACTGTTCCGGCGGGAATTGCGCGTCTGGCAGAGACCTATCTGAAGGATCACCAGCGGATCAAAACGCTGGCGGAGGCCTCCCAGCACGCCGACATCGAATATCAGATGCTGGCAGTTGCACAGCGCGATACCGAACACGCCATCATCAACGTGCTGCGCTATCACGAAGCGCCCAATGCGATCGTGTTCTGCAACACACGCGCCGTGGTGAACCGTCTGACCACCCGTCTGAGCAACCGTGGCTTTTCGGTTGTGGCGCTTTCGGGTGAGCTGACCCAATCTGAACGCTCCAACGCGCTGCAGTCTTTGCGTGATGGCCGGGCCCGTGTCTGTGTCGCGACCGATGTGGCGGCGCGCGGGATCGACCTGCCCAAGCTGGATCTGGTGATCCATGCCGATCTGCCGTCGAGCCATGAAACGCTTTTGCACCGCTCTGGCCGGACTGGCCGTGCGGGCCGTCAGGGTGTCAGCGCGCTGATCGTGCCGCCCAAGGCCAAAGGCAAGGCGCTGCGTCTGCTGCGCTCTGCCAAGATCACCGCAGAAACCACACCGGCCCCAAGCGCCGATCAGGTGCGGGCGCGTGATTTTGAGCGCCTGCTGGCAGATCCTGCCTGGAGCGATGCGGTCAGCGAAGGCGAGGCACCGGCGGTGGCAGAACTGCTGGAACGCTTTGCGCCGGAGCAGCTGGCGGTGGCCTATCTGCGTCTGTTCCACCAGCGCCACAGCGCGCCCGAAGAGCTGAGCGATCCGCAGGCAGACCGTCGTGAGCGTCAGGAACGGGCCCCGTTTGGCCCGTCGGTGTGGTTCTCGGTCAGCGGTGGTCGCAAGGCCGGTGCGGAACCGCGCCGTCTGCTGCCTGCGCTGTGCAACGCCGGTGGCCTGACCAAGGACGACATCGGTGCCATCCGGGTTCAGTTCGACCAGAGCTATGTGGAAGTGCGCGAAGCCAGTGCGGATGCATTCTGGGGCGCGGTCAAGCACGAAGGTCTGGAAGAGGGGGCTTCGGTCACTCGTCTGGACAAGGCGCCTGACCTGCCCAAGGGCCCGCGCCCGCAGGGCGGTGGCCGTGATGGTCAACGTGACGGGCCGCGTGGCGAACGCCGTGGCCCGCGTGATCGCGATGATCGCGGGGATCGCAAACCTTATGGGGACAAGCCGCGTTTTGACAAAAACCGCGAGGACCGCCCCCGTGAGGACCGGCCGCGCGATGACAAGCCGCGTTTCGACAAGCCCCGCGGAGAGAATTCCTGGGGTGACAAGCCCAAGTTCGACAAACCGCGCGGTGACAAGCCACGGGGCGACAAGAGCTGGGGCGACAAGCCGAAGTTCGACAAGCCAAAACGCACCGGCGAGGGCGGCAAAGCGACGGTCAAGGCGCGTGGCGCGTCAGATCGCGGTGACAAACCTGCCGGTTTTGGTGCGGCGAAGCCTGCAGGCAAGCCCAAAACCGATTGGTCCAACCCGTCAAAATCCGGTCGCAAGGGCCCTCCGCCGCCTAAAGGCAAGCCCAACAGCAAGAAGAACAAGGCCCGTGCAGCTGCCGCTGGCAAGGCAGGCGGCAATGCCCGCCCGATGCGCAAAGGCTGATGATCCGCTGAGATCAGGGCGCATATCGCACCACAACAAAGAAAGGGCGGTCCCGATGGGCCGCCCTTTTCATGTTCGGATCTGCGTCTGTGTTGTCTGGCTGGCCCTTGCTGGGCTGGTCAGCCCGTGGGGGCCTGACCAGCCTGCGCCGGTTCCCGGTTTACTTGAAGCTGCGGCTGTCCTTGATCTGGTCCCAGGCCCAGACCACTTCCTGCAGCTGTTCTTCCTGGCTGCGGTCGCCGCCGTTCATGTCGGGGTGCAGCACTTTGATCAGCTTTTTGTAAGCCTTGCGGATGTCTGCCTTGGACCAGTCGTCCTTGGCCTCCAAGATTTCGATCGCGCGCCGTTCGGTCGGGGGCAGGCGACGGCCTGCCTGTGCCGCACGACCGGGGTTGCGGGTTGCGTTGGCGCCCAGCACCTGATGCGGGTCCTCGATGCCCAGACGCGCCCAGGCGCGGGTCTCCGGGTCGCCCATCGGCTTGGTTTCACGCTCCCAGACCTTGTCCTTGGACTGCTGTGCGTTCAGTTCGGCCTCTGTTGTGCCCTCGAAGAAGTTCCACTTCTGGTTATATTCGCGGATATGGTCCTGACAGAACCAGATGTAGTCATCCAGAACATCGGGGGCGCGGGGGGCACGGAACTGCCCGGCTTCGTTACAGCCCTCATGCTCGCAGACACGGGTCGAGGTCTCGGAAGCCCCCGTTGTGCTGCGGCGTCCGCGCGGATTTTTCTTCTTCGCGGAGCGGACGGACATATCGAAGCCAAAGGGATCGGATTTGGTCATGCGGGGGCACCTTCTAGACGCACTTTTCGACTCGGAGGCGACATTCTAATCTAAGGGTCGCCAGATTGAAGGGGGCTCGGACAATTATTCCGGGGATTTTTATGCAGGACACGACAGAATGAGCATCCGTGAAGAGATCGAGACACGCCTGAGCGCAGCGTTTGAGCCGCGCGAGCTTGTGGTGCAGGACGACAGCGACCAGCACATCGGCCATGCAGGCCACGACGGCAAGGGAGAGAGCCATTTCAGCGTGCGTATCCGCGCAGTTGCCTTTGGTGAGATGAACCGCGTGGCCCAGCATCGGGCCGTGCATAAGGCGCTGGGGGATGTTGTTCCCCGCATCCATGCGCTGGCTTTGGATATCGGGGCCTGACACCGAAGGCCTGCGGGGCTGGCCATGACCGGCAAGGCCCCGCCGATGTGCCCGATCTGCAACGTGCAAGCCGGATCAGGGGCCCCGTGCGGCCCATCTGATCTGTCCCGAATGGTGCAGATCAGACGGTTACCTGCCATGACAGGGACAAGATATCAGCCCTGCTGAGGTGCGGGCGATCAGCCTTCGTTGTCTGTTTTCGGGCTTTGCACCGGTTTGGCGGGGGCGGGCGGTTCTTTGCGATCCCCGGCCAGTGAGGCGCGGGCCTTCAGGGCAGCTGTCACGCCGGAGACCGGGCTCAGCTCTTCCACACCATCATCGGACTGCATTGCGCGGGCACCGCGACCGGGAACGGCAATGGCGCCTTCCGGGGCCTCCGGGTCGCCCGCAATTGCGGTGATCGCGGGCGCGGCGGGGGTGTCTGCCTTGGTGGGGGCGATGTCGGCATCTGCCTGAGCTGCGGCTGCGGGTTGGGCTGCCTGTATCATCTGCAGAAGTTGCGTCAGCTGCGCGGTTTGCGCCTCGGCTGCGGTTTGGCGTGCCTCCGCAGTCGGGCGGCGGAACACCAGCACGTTGCGCCAGTTGGTCACGGACCCTGTCAGGCCGCTGCGTTCTTCCGACGGCAGCAATTCTGCGCGCTGAAATTCCCAGCCTTCGGCGGCCATCTCGTTCAGCAGCAGGTCGATCGAATTGGCAAAGCGCGCCTCGGGTGTCTTGACCCCCTTGGCCTTGGTGCCCTTTTGCGGGGCGGGGATGACTTTGTATTCATAGGCCTGCATGAGCATCTCCTGACTTATCGGGCGAGGTTTAGCGGATCGGCAGGTTGGGTCAAGGTGCAGGTTGTGAGAGCGGCGCAGTCATGCCACTTGATGGTGCACGCGACGCCACAGCGCGGGTGTGGCGGCCCGATTGCATGACCGGGCGCGCCGTGATGCATCCTGACCCTAGGTCTTTGCGGCCAATTGGGCCAGCGTCAGGCAAACCTGGGTTGATTTGGCCATGTCCTGAACCGAGACCCATTCGAGGGGGCCGTGGACGTTCTGCATGCCGCAGAAGATGTTGGGGGTTGGAACGCCAAGTTCAGTCAGTCGGGAACCATCGGTGCCGCCGCGGATCGGGACGGAGATGGGCGCGATGCCATTGGCCTTGCAGGCCTCCAGTGCGAGGTTGACGGGGGTCATGTCGTTCTCCAGCCAGTACCGCATGTTGCGATACTGGGGGTAGATCTCGCAGGTGATTTCAGCGCGCGGCTCGCTGGCCTGGACCGCCTCGCAGGTTTTGCGCAGCAGATCTCCCTTGGCGGCGAGCCCGTCCAGTTCGAAATCACGCAGGATCAGCTTGATCTCCATCTCGGAGGAGCCGCCGTTCATGTCGGTGACATGCAAAAAACCCTCGCGGGCGTCGGTGGTTTCGGGGGTCATGGTGGCCTGCGGCAGGGTCTGGACGATCTTGGCCGCAAGATGCGCAGCGTTGACCATCTTTTCCTTTGCCCAGCCGGGGTGAATGGAGACCCCTTTGACCGTCACAACCGCGCGGTCGGCGCTGAAGCTCTCGTAGATGATTTCACCCACATCAGAGCCATCGAGCGTATAGGCGAAATCAACCGCCAGATCGGCGGGCAGCTTGGCATCGACGCCACGTCCGATTTCTTCGTCCGGGGTAAAGGCCACCCGGATGGTGGGGCGTTTGATGTCGGGGTTTGCGATCAGATGGCGGGCCAGTGTCATGACGACGGCAACGCCCGCCTTGTCGTCGGCTCCCAGAAGCGTGAGGCCGGAGGCGGTGATGATGTCGTCGCCCACCTTGGTGGCGAGATAGGGCGATTTTGCCGGTGACAGGATGAGGTCGGGATTGTCGGGATAGCTGATGTCGTCACCGTTCCACCCCTTGATGACCCGCGGTTTCACCCCCGCCGCATTGAACTGCGGCGCGGTGTCGACATGGGCAAGAAAGCCGATGGTCGGGCCCTCGGCGGTGCCTGGCACCGTGGCAAGGACGGTGCCGTAGTCTGTCAGCTGTACGTCCTGCGCGCCGATGCTTTGCAGTTCCTCCACAAGGAGGTTCAGCATATCAAACTGGATCTCCGTGCTGGGCGAGCCGGGCGCGTTTTCATCGCTCTGACTGTCGATGGCGGCATAGCGGACCAACCGGTCCTGTAGTTCCTGATCGAATGCGTTTGTCATGATGGCTCCTGGAATTTTGCCAGAGGAAAGCCGCTTACCCAGGGAAGGTCAAGCCAGCAGGTCCGCGAATGTGGCGGCGGGAAAAACCGGGGAAAGCCCTCCAGCTCATGGATGGCCCAACGAGAAAGGGCGCCACGAGGGGCGCCCTTTTTCCAATCACGATTGTGGCTGAGATCACTCGCCCAGTTTCTTTGCAACCAGCTCGTTCACGGCCTTGGGGTTGGCCTTGCCGCCGGTGGCTTTCATCACCTGACCGACAAACCAGCCGGCGAGCTTTGGGTTCACCTTGGCCTTTTCGACCTGCGCGGGGTTCGCGGCGATGATCTCGTCCAGGGCGGCCTCGATGGCGCCTGTATCTGTCACCTGCTTCATGCCACGCTCTTCGACGATCTGCGCCGGGTCGCCGCCTTCGGTATAGACGATTTCGAACAGATCCTTGGCGATCTTGCCGGAGATGGCGTCCGAAGAAATCAGGTCGATGATGCCGCCCAGCTGGGCCGGAGAGACCGGGGATTCGGTGATGGAGTGGTCTTCTTTCTTCAGGCGACCGAAGAGTTCGTTGATGACCCAGTTGGCAGCCAGCTTGCCGCTGCGACCCTTTGCGGTTTCCTCAAAGAACGCGGCGGATTCCACGTCTGCGGTCAGCACCGAGGCGTCATAGTCGGAAAGGCCGAAGTCGTTGATGAAGCGCGCTTTCTTTTCGTCCGGCAGTTCCGGCAGGTTGGCGGCGATGTCATCCACCCAAGCCTGTTCGATTTCCAGCGGCAGCAGGTCCGGGTCGGGGAAGTAGCGGTAGTCATGCGCCTCTTCCTTGGAGCGCATGGAGCGGGTTTCGCCCTTGTCCGGATCATAGAGACGGGTTTCCTGATCGACGGTACCGCCCGCTTCGACGATGGCGATCTGGCGGCGTGCCTCGACTTCGATGGCCTGCTGGATAAAGCGCATGGAGTTCATGTTCTTGATTTCGCAGCGGGTGCCGAGATGAGAGAAATCGCCGGTTTCCTGGTATTTCTCGTACTGGCCCGGACGGCAGATCGATACGTTCACGTCTGCGCGCAGGTTGCCGTTTTGCATGTTGCCGTCGCAGGTGCCGAGGTACTGCATGATCTGGCGCAATTTGGCGATATAGGCGGCGGCCTCTTCGGGGCCGCGAATGTCGGGGCGCGAGACGATCTCCATCAGGCAGACGCCAGTCCGGTTCAGGTCGACAAAGGACATGTTGGGGTCCATGTCGTGGATCGATTTGCCCGCGTCCTGCTCCATGTGGATGCGTTCGACACGCACCAGGCGCGCGGTGCCGTCCCCCAGTTCCACCAGAACTTCGCCTTCGCCCACGATGGGGTGATATAGCTGCGAGATCTGATAGCCCTGCGGCAGGTCAGGGTAGAAATAGTTCTTGCGGTCAAAGGCGGACCAGAGATTGATCTCTGCCTTGAGGCCCAGACCGGTGCGCACGGCCTGTTCGACGCAGTATTCGTTGATGACGGGCAGCATGCCGGGCATCGCTGCGTCAACAAAGGCCACGTTGGAGTTCGGCTCTGCGCCGAATTTGGTGGAGGCGCCAGAGAACAGCTTGGCGTTTGAGCTGACCTGGGCGTGGACCTCCATCCCGATGACCAGTTCCCAGTCATGCTTTGCGCCCGCGATCACCTTGGGCTTGGGGAGTTCATATGTCAGGTCGAGCATGGTTTTCCGCCGTATCCGAATGTCTATCGTTGGCAAGCGTTCTAGGCCCGTGCGCGAGAAGGGGCAAGGGGGCAATGGGGTGTTGGCTGGGCGCGGGGCTCCGCTGAGAGCGAAACATTTTCTTGGCTGGGTCTTTGGCCGCGGCTAAGAAAGACCTCCAAGAATAAGAAGGAGCAGCCGCCTTGGACACATCCACCCGCATCAGCCAGACCATAGCCACGGAAATTGGCGCTGCTCCGAAACAGGTGAATGCCGCCGTGGCGCTGCTGGACGAAGGCGCCACCGTGCCATTTGTCGCGCGCTACCGGAAAGAGGCGACGGGTGGTCTGGATGATACCCAGCTGCGCACGCTTGCGGAGCGGTTGGAATATCTGCGCGAGCTGGAAAAGCGGCGTGGGGCCATCCTTGACTCGATCAGATCGCAGGACAAGCTGACCGACGATCTGGCTACGTCCATCGCCAAGGCCGAGACCAAGGCGCAGTTGGAAGATATCTATCTGCCCTACAAGCCCAAGCGACGCACCAAGGCGATGATCGCAAAGGAAAACGGGCTGGAGCCGCTGGCAGATGCCATCCTGGCCGACCGCAACGCCGACCCGCAGAAACTGGCCGAAGGCTATGTCACCGAGGCGGTGGCGACGGTGAAAGACGCGCTCAATGGCGCGCGCGATATCCTGACCGAGCAGCTGACGGAAAATGCCGAGTTGCTGGGCCGCTTGCGCGAGTTCATGCAGCGCGAGGCCGTGCTGAGCGCCAAGGTGGTCGAGGGCAAGGAGCAGGAAGGCGCCAAGTTCTCTGACTATTTCGCCCATTCCGAGCGCTGGGCGGATGTGCCTTCGCACCGGGCGCTGGCGATGCTGCGCGGATCGAACGAGGGTGTTCTGACGCTGGACGTTGGACCAGAGCCCGAAGAAGGTGCTGCGCGGGCCGAGGCGATGGTTGCCGCCGTGCTGGGCGCGAGCGGCACAGGGCCCGGCGACATCTGGCTGCGCAAAGTCGCGGGCTGGTGTTGGCGGGTCAAGCTGTCATTGTCGATGATGTTGGAGCTGATGGGCGATCTGCGCGCCCGCGCACAGGATGACGCCATTCAGGTTTTTGCCCGCAACCTCAAGGACCTGTTGTTTGCAGCGCCAGCCGGTGCGCGGCCGACCCTCGGGCTGGACCCGGGCATCCGCACCGGCGTCAAGGCGGCGGTGGTTGATGCGACCGGGAAATTGGTGGCCACCGAAACCCTGTACCCGTTTCAGCCAAAGAACGATCTGCGTGGCGCGCAGGTGTCGATTGTGAAGCTAATTGCCGAACATGGCGTGGAGCTGATCGCCATCGGCAACGGCACCGCCAGCCGCGAAACCGAAAAGATGGTGGCGGAGGTTCTGAAACATCTCCCCGCGAAGGTGAAGGCTCCGACCAAAGTGGTGGTGAGCGAGGCCGGGGCCTCGGTTTATTCCGCCTCTGAACTGGCGGCGCGGGAGTTCCCCGATCTGGACGTGAGCTTGCGCGGGGCAGTGTCGATTGCCCGGCGCCTGCAGGACCCGCTGGCGGAGCTGGTAAAGATCGAACCCAAGAGCATCGGTGTGGGTCAGTACCAGCATGACGTGGACCAGCACAAACTGTCGAAGTCGCTGGAGGCAGTGATCGAGGACGTGGTGAACGCCGTTGGCGTTGATCTCAACATGGCATCTGCGCCGCTGTTAAGCCATGTCTCGGGCCTTGGCCCCGGTCTGGCAGAAGCGATTGTGGCGCACCGCGACATGAACGGGGCGTTTGCCACCCGCAAGGAGCTGCTGAAGGTGGCGCGCCTTGGTCCCAAGGCGTTTGAACAATGCGCAGGCTTTCTGCGTATTCGCGATGGCAAGGAGCCGCTGGACGCGTCCTCTGTCCACCCCGAAAGCTATGATGTGGCGCGCAAGATCGTGGCCGCCTGCGGGCGCGACATCCGTCAGATCATGGGCGACGGCGCAGCGCTCAAATCCCTGCGGGCGGAGGAATTCGTTGGCGGCGATGTCGGTCTGCCCACTGTGCGGGATATCTTTGCGGAACTGGAAAAGCCGGGCCGTGACCCGCGTCCGTCGTTTGTGACGGCATCGTTCAAAGACGGGGTTGAGGAGATCACGGACCTGAAGCCGGGCATGGTGCTGGAGGGCACGGTGACCAACGTGGCGGCCTTTGGCGCGTTTGTGGACATCGGCGTGCATCAGGACGGGCTGGTGCATGTGAGCCAGCTGGCCGATAGGTTTGTGAAAGACCCCCATGAGGTGGTGAAAACCGGTCAGGTGGTCAAGGTCACCGTCACCGAGGTCGACGTGCCGCGCAAGCGGATTGGCCTGACCATGAAGAAAGACGGTGGTGCCTCGGCCAAGGAAGAGCGCAACGCGCGCGGACCGGCCAAAGGCGCAGGGCCACGGCGCGGAGGCGGCAAAGCGGGCGGTGCGCAAGGTGGCAAAGGCCGCATGTCCGCTGGCCCCAAGGGCGGCGGTCAGGGCTCTGGCCAGAATACCGGTGCCTTGGGCGCGGCGCTGATGGATGCGTTCAAGAAGAAATAGCAGGTTGGGGCAGGCTTCAGGGCCTGCCCTTAATCTGATGTGACGCGCAATCCGCTGGCGGAGAACTCCACGCGCTGACCGGCTTCTATCTCGCGGCTGAACAGCTTGGCGATAAAGGCAAGCGCGTCCTTGCGGCCGTGATCTGCAAATCGGCGTGGCGATGCGATGCGCAGGTTGTTGTCAAAGCGTTGTGCGGCGTGGGCCCAGATCAGCGGGTGAATCTCGCGCAGGTGATCGCGGATCAACCAGTTGGCGGCCTTTGCGATATCTTCGCGTTTTGCGGCCTGAATGCGCTCTGCATCCTCCATATAGCGCAGCGCCACCGCGCAATAGGACGCGAGAAGATTGACCATTTCCTGATCCGGGCGTCGGTCCAGAATGTCGCGCAACCCATCCATGAAGAAGGGGATATCGACCCGCGCGCAAGCTTCGGGATCCAGCGCTAGCGCATCGAAATAGACCCAAGTGTAGGCGCCGGCGCCCCATGTGGCCTCTGTCCGGGCGGCGGTACGGCGGGCTTCCAGCTCAAGCGCGGGATAAGAGCCAAACCAGCGGGGCAGCATATGGGTGCCCAGGCTGCGCATGTGGCGGTGGTTGTCGGGATCGAGATCGATCAGGGCAGCAAAGTCATCTGCGATCTGAACCGGGGTGCCTGCCTGCTGACCGGCAAAAAGAGCGCATTTCGCGGCTGCGATGAAAGGGCTGTCCAGGGCAACGCCGTCAAGAGGATGCAAAAGCGCTGCGGCGCGATCAAAATGGGCCGCACAGCGCTGGCCATTGGCGACGGTGATGGACAGGACATCGGAATATCCGCGCCAGATCCAGGCCACATCGATATGAGCCAGCGCCACCAGAGTGCGCAAATAAGGGTCATCGCGGTGGTCGGCGCACATTGCCTCCAGTCCCATGATGCCCTCGATCATCTTGCGGCGATCACCGGCATGGCCGAGGCTGAGCTTGTGTTCGACCGCATTCACCACGTCACTGCGCGCCCCGTGGGCCAGCAGCTCTGCGACGGGCATGCCGTGGGTCGTATTGTGACGGGCCGTATCGGCGGCCCTGATCAGATCTGACAGGTCATCCCAGCGATCCTGACGGGCCAGAAATTGCCCTTTGTCTTGCAGCGGGGCGTGATCGGCGTCGGTGTCTGAGGGGTCGCAAACCGGCACGATGAGCCGGTCATGGTCGCCAGACTGCGGAATGATCTGTGGCGGCCCGCTGCGGCTGTCCTGTGTGTCGAAGGGACGATCGGAAACCATTTCGCCGTCGTGATCGCGCCGCCCGTCATCGCGGGATCCGCCAAGGGGCAGAGAGGCAATCACATGTCGCAACATGGTGCGCGCGGGTCCGGTTTTTTTGAGCATGGTTCTTCCGCAAGATGGCAGCATTTCCTGTGTTCAAAAGGTGCCTTTCCAATGGGGCGCAATCATGGCGGGAGCGCGGCCAAGCTGGCATCTATTAAGAATTTCCGATGGCATCACGCGGGTGTTTTTGCGGGGTTGGAAACAAAAACGGCCCGCCTCGTCAGACTGTCGCTGAAACGAGGCGGGCCGATGAGATTCCCCTTGGGCAGATGAGACGGATCAGGCGCTGAGCATGCGGCTGACCATCTCGTGGGTGTCCCGGCTCAGGCCGCTGGTGGCGAGGATCCGCTCCAGTTCCGTCTGGATCTGTGCCTGACGCTTGCTGTCGTAACGCTTCCAGGTCTGGAAGGCGGCGCACATGCGGGCGGTGGTCTGCGGGTTCACGCTGTCCAGCGCGATCAGGTTTTCGGCCAAGAGCTGATAGCCCGCGCCGCTCGCGTGGTGGAACCCTGCGTGATTGCCCGCCAGCGCCCCCATGACAGCGCGGAAGCGGTTGGGGTTCTTCATGCTGAACAGCGGGTGTTGTGTCAGCTCCTTGGCAGTGGCGGCTGTGGCCTCTGGCGCTGCGCAAGCGATCTGCAGGGCAAACCATTTGTCCATCACCAGCCGGTCGTCCTGCCACTGCTCAAAGAACGCCTTGCTTTGGGCCTCGCCCTTTTCGGCCTTCATCAATGCGGCCAGCGCGGCATATTGCTGGGTCATGTTGTCGGCAGAGGCGTATTGGCGCGCAGCCTGTTCGCCTCCGTCCAGCCGGGTCAGCAGCGACAGGATGCGGGAGTTGAGGGCGCGCTTGCCCGCACCGTCGGCATCCGGAACATAGGGGCCTTCAACGGTGGTGGCGGCATAAAGGCGGGGCAGGCTGGTTTCCAGCTGCTGCGCCAGCGTCTGGGTAAAGGTCTCTGCCGCATCATAGATCTTTTGCGGATCGGGCGTGTGGCCGCGCTCATGCAGGGTTTGGGCAATGTCCGACTGGCTGGGGGGCGATAGCACCAGCGCACGGAAGGCCGGGTCCTGTTCGTCATCGCGTACCAGTTTTTCCAGCGCATCCAGATAGGCCGCATCGGGGGCGGCACCATCCAGCACCATGGCAACGCGCACCTCCTTGGCCAGCGCATTGCCGGCCTCCCAGCGGTTGAACGGGTCGGTGTCGTGCGCCAGCAAGAAAGCGCGCTCAGAATTGGTGGTTTCGCGCTCTAGTATCACCGGGGCGGAGAATTCGCGCAGGATGGAAGGCACCGGTTTGGAGGCGAGGCCCTCAAAGGTGAAGCTCTGCTTGGCCTCGGTCAGCTCCAGCACCTCAGTTGCGCGCACCTCGTCGCCGTTGGGCGACAACAGGCCCACTGCCATCGGAATGACCCGCGGCGCCTTCTCCGGCTGGCCGGGGGTCGGGGGCGTCGATTGCTCGAATGTCAGGGTGTAGGTGCCATCGGCGTATTCCTCGGACACCTTCACCCGTGGGGTGCCCGCCTGACTGTACCACAGTTTGAACTGGCTGAGGTCGCGTCCGGTGGCGTCCTCGAACACCTTCAGCCAGTCCTCGATGGTGCAGGCCTGGCCGTCGTGGCGCTCAAAATACAGGTTCAGCGCCTTGTAGTAGTTGTCATCGCCCACCAGCCGCTTGAGCATGCCGATGACCTCGGCGCCTTTTTCATAGACGGTCGCGGTGTAGAAGTTGTTGATCTCCTGAAACTCTTCAGGGCGCGGAGGATGGGCGAGGGGGCCGCCATCCTCTGGGAACTGGCGGGCGCGCAGGGCGATGACGTCTTCGATCCGCTTCACCGGCTCCGATCGCATGTCGGCGGTGAACTGGGCGTCGCGGAACACCGTCAGCCCTTCCTTGAGGCACAGCTGGAACCAGTCGCGGCAGGTGATGCGGTTGCCGGTCCAGTTGTGGAAATACTCATGCGCGATGATCGCCTCGATGCGTTCGAAATTGGCATCTGTGGACGTCTCAGGCGAGGCCAGAACGCAGGAGGAGTTGAAAATATTCAGCCCCTTGTTCTCCATCGCGCCCATGTTGAAGTCATCGACGGCAACGATGTTGAACAGATCAAGGTCGTATTCCAGACCATAGACGTCCTCGTCCCACTTCATGGACTTCTTCAGCGCCTCCATGCCGAAGGCGCATTTGCCCTCATCCCCCGGACGGACCCAGATGTTCAGCTCCACGTCCTTGCCGGACTTGGTGGCAAAGCTGCCGGGGTGGTTCACCAGATCGCCAGCCACCAGCGCAAACAGATAGGCCGGTTTAGGCCAGGGATCGTGCCATTCGGCCCAGCCTTCGCCCGCACCTGTCGGATTGCCGTTGGACAGCATCACCGGTTCGTCGCCTTCGATCCGGACGGTGAAAGTGGACATCACGTCGGGGCGGTCGGGGTAATAGGTAATCTTGCGGAAGCCTTCGGCCTCGCATTGGGTGCAATACATGCCGTTTGACATATAGAGCCCTTCCAGCGCGGTATTGGCGGCGGGATCAATCTCAACTTCGGCTTCCCACAGGAAAGACGTGCGGGGGACGTCGCATTCCAGCCCGCCATCTACAAGGCGCGCAGTGACAGGGGTGCCGTCGATCTTGGCAGAGATCAGCGACAGCTGTTCGCCGTGCAGAAAGAACCGGTTGTCTTCGGCGTCGGCTTTGGGGGTAAAGCGGATCGCGCTATGCACTTTGGTTGCGTTTGGCGACAGCTGAAAGGTCAGTTTGACCGACTCCACCTCATAGCCGAAGGGCTTGTAATCTTTCAGGTAAAACGTCTGCGGTGCGGCATTGGGCGCGGCATCATTCATGTTTTTTTCCTATTGCGTGGAACCCGGACGGGTCGGTCAGCGTATGTTTTGCAAGCATATGTACCAGCGGCTGCGGCCCCGCGCCAGCAACCGCGCAAACTTGTAGACAAAGGAGCGACCCATGTCGGCACCTGACACCAATGTTGAACGCGAAGAAAAACGCCACAAGCCCGCCCTGTTGGGAATCCGCGGCGTGGTTGTCGCGGTCCTGGTGATGTTTGCGATTTTCCTCCTGTGGGTTTTCAACAAAGGCGGCGAGCAGGACGCCGTGGCGCCCCTGGATGTCCCCGCGCAAGCGGAAGTGAGCACCATTGGCAGCTGACCTGTTCAGCACCATCAGAATTCCTCCCCGACTGGCCCGGCATTCATTTGCCGGGTTTTTTTCTGTTCGTGGGATGGTTTAAGCCGGAATGAGCGCCATATCCGGAATATCTGTTTTGAATTTTTGAAGCTGTTTCGTGCAAATTGGTAAACTAATATTACCAGTGGCGTTGCCGATAGGAAACTTTTGGTGTATCCCAAAGGCGAAAACGCGCAAATGAGGAGGATCGCCCGATGAGTGGCATGCAGGAACGTCATGGCATGAAGGTTGCCGATACGCTGGTGTCCTTTGTTGAGGACAAGGCACTGCCAGGAACCGGTGTCGATGCCGATGCGTTCTGGGCGGGGCTGTCCGGTCTGGTAAACGGCATGGGCGATGAAAATCGCGCGCTGCTGGAAAAACGCGCTGATCTGCAGGGGCGGATCGATGCCTGGCATGTCGCCAACAAGGGCAAGGCCCATGACGAGGCGGCGTATGAAGCGTTCCTGCGCGAGATTGGCTATCTGTTGTCCGAAGGGGATGACTTTGAGATCGAGACACAGAATGTCGATCCGGAAATTGCCAATGTGCCCGGCCCGCAGCTGGTGGTTCCGATCACCAATGCACGCTTTGCCCTGAATGCGGCCAATGCACGTTGGGGCAGCCTGTATGATGCGCTTTATGGCACCGATGCGATGGGTGACCTGCCAGAAGGCAAAGGGTACGACGCGGCGCGCGGTGCTAGGGTGATTGCTTGGGGGCGTGGCTTCCTTGATCAGACCTTCCCGCTTGCAGAGGGGTCCTGGAACGATTGCACGGCTCTTAGGGTTGAAGGTGACGCGCTGGTTCCGGCGTTGAAGGATGCAGCGCAGTTTGCAGGCTACGACGGCGAGGCGAATGCGCCGACCAAGATCTTGCTGAAAAACAACGGTCTGCATGCTGTTGTTGTGATCGACAAGGCGGGCAACATCGGCAAGGGCGATCAGGCCGGGATCAACGATATCATTCTGGAATCCGCGCTTTCTACCATCATGGACTGCGAAGATTCCGTTGCTTGCGTCGACAGCGAAGACAAGGTGACCGCCTATTCCAACTGGCTTGGCCTGATGAAGCGCGATCTGGCCGAAGAGGTCACCAAAGGTGGCGAAACCTTTACCCGCGTTCTGAACGAGGATCTGGCATTCAAGGCGCCAGACGGCTCTGGTCTGGTGCTCAAGGGGCGTTCGTTGCTGTTGGTGCGCAATGTCGGCCATTTGATGACCAACCCGGCTGTTCTGGACAGTGAAGGCCGTGAAGCTGGCGAGGGCTTCATGGATGCGATGATCACGGTTCTTTGCGCCATGCATGATCTCAAATCCGAAGGCGGCAACTCTGTGCACGGATCGGTCTATGTGGTTAAGCCCAAGATGCACGGCCCTGAAGAAGTGGCCTTTACCGACCGCATCTTTGACCATGTCGAGGACGCGCTGGGCCTGCCGCGGCACACGGTGAAGATCGGTATCATGGATGAAGAACGTCGCACCTCCGTGAACCTCAAGGAGTGTATCCGGGCTGCAAAGCACCGCGTGGCCTTTATCAATACGGGTTTCCTGGATCGCACCGGCGACGAAATCCATACCTCGATGGAAGCAGGGCCGATGATGCGCAAGGGCGAGATGAAAGCGACGCCCTGGATCGCCTCTTATGAGGATCGCAATGTGGACATCGGTCTGGCCTGTGGTCTCAAGGGGCGGGCGCAGATCGGCAAGGGCATGTGGGCGATGCCGGACCGCATGGGAGAGATGCTGGAGGCCAAGATCGGTCATCCGAAATCGGGCGCGACCTGTGCCTGGGTGCCGTCGCCGACCGCTGCGACGCTGCATGCCACGCACTATCACCGCATCAACGTGCATGACGTGCAGGATCAACTGAAGGCAGGCGGCGCGCGCGGTACCTTGGCGGACCTGCTGACCATTCCGGTGATGCAGGGGGAAAACCTCTCTGACGCAGATATCGCGCAGGAAATCGAAAACAACGCACAAGGCATCTTGGGCTATGTTGTGCGCTGGGTCGATCAGGGCGTGGGCTGTTCCAAAGTGCCGGATATCCACAATGTCGGCCTGATGGAAGATCGGGCGACCTGCCGGATTTCCAGCCAGGCGCTTGCCAACTGGCTGCACCACGGGGTGGTGAGCGAGGAGCAGGTCATGGCGGCAATGCAGAAGATGGCCGCCGTAGTGGACAAGCAGAACGAAGGCGACCCGGCCTATCGCCCGATGGCGCCCGGTTTTGACGGGGTTGCGTTCCAGGCGGCGTGCGATCTGGTGTTCCGTGGTCGCGTTCAGCCGTCGGGGTATACCGAGCCCGTGCTGCACGCCCGCCGACTGGAGCTGAAGGCGCAGAGCTGAGCATTGATTTGAGACCAAGAGGGCCGGGCAGAGTTGCCTGGCCCTTTTTGCACATACGAAAGACCAATCAGGGAAGATCGACATGACTATTTCTTTGGAGCATGCACGCACCATCATCGAAGCCACCCGCGCCAAGGGGCGTGAACTGGGGCTGAAGCCCCTGTCCGTCGTGGTCTTGGACGCTGGTGGCCATGTGCTGGCTTTTGAACGCGAAGACGGCGCTGCACCGGGGCGGTTTGCGATCGCTCAGGGCAAGGCCTATGGCTCTGTCATGCTGGGGATGGCGGGCTCGGCGCAGATGGCGCGGGCCGAGCAGCAGGCCTATTTCATGGCGGCGGTGAACGGCGTCTATGGCGGTCAGGGGGTGCCTGTTCCGGGCGGCGTTCTGGTGCGCGGCGAAGACGGCGGTGTGATTGGTGCAGTTGGCGTGACCGGCGATACCTCGGACAATGACGCAGAGGCCGCGATGGCGGGGATTGCCGCTGCGGGGTTGAAGGGCGAGGCCTGATCTTTTCCGCGTCACCAAGCCGGGCGATCAAGCAGGGCAGGGGGAGATCATTGATCCCCTCTGCCCTTATCTTTTGTGCCCCGGCCTGGTGGCTGGGGTGAAACCATCGGCAGCATCAGGGTTGTGAATTGCAACCCGGCGCGGGGACTGTAGGATGGCAGCAACCAGACATGTTGTCTGCGGCTCCCGCATGGGGGCGATTTTGTACAAGGTAGCGGGCGGCCCGGTCGCCAGCACCCAAAAGCAGAGGTCAAAATGGTGCGACCCAAAGTCGGCATTATCGGCAATTCTTATCTGATCAACGATGACTATCCCGCCCATGCGGGAGGAACCATGAACTCAGAGGCGGTGGCGGATGTGTCCGGCTGCATGCCCCTGCTGATCCCTTCGGATCCACGGTTCCTGTCGGTGGAGGAGCTGCTTGAGACCTTTGATGGCTTCCTGCTCACAGGTGGTCGGCCCAACGTGCACCCCAACGAATACGGCGAATCCGCGACAGAGGCGCATGGCGCCTTTGACCGGGCGCGCGATGCCATCACCTTGCCATTGGTGCGGGCCTGCGTTGAGCGGGGGCAGCCGTTTCTGGGGATCTGCCGGGGCTTTCAGGAGGTCAACGTGGCGATGGGCGGGACGCTTTATCCGGAGATTCGGGATCTGCCCGGCCGGATGAACCACCGGATGCCACCGGACGGAACGCTGGAAGAGAAATTCGCCATGCGCCACACCGTCAGCCTGACAGAGGGAGGGGTCTTTCACCAGCTGTTTGGCGCGCCCGAGGTGATGACGAATTCGCTGCATGGGCAGGGGATCAAAACACCGGGTGCGCGCATCGTGATCGACGGCACGGCCCCTGACAGCACGCCCGAAGCGATTTATGTCAAGGACGCGCCGGGCTTTACCCTGGCGGTTCAATGGCACCCGGAGTGGGACGCTGCAAACGACCCGGTGTCCCGGCCATTGTTCACCGCCTTCGGAGATGCGGTCCGCGACTGGGCCTCTGGCAGGCGTTCGCTACCGGCTGGCGGGGATCGTCAGATCGCCTGAACCTTTGGCCTGTGAGGGTGTGTTATGTCTGATGCCGCGAAGGGGCGCTTGCGGGCGGCGGATCCATCTGATGCTGCGGCGCTGGCGCGGGTGTTTTTCCGGGCAATCCACATCGGCGCAGCCTCTGCCTATGACGACGCGCAACGCAACGCCTGGTGCCCGGCCATGCCGCCGACCGAGAGATTTGAAGACCGATTGCGCGATGGCCGCCGGACGTGGGTCTGGGTGGTGCCGATCAACGGCGAAGAGCAGCCCGTGGCCTTTATTGACCTGCAGTCCAAGGGGGATGGGCTGGGCCATATTGATATGCTGTTTTGTGATCCGGATGTCGCGGGGCAGGGGATTGCAGGCAGGCTGTTTACCTATCTGGAGCAATTCGCGCGCGAGCTGCGGCTGACGTGTCTGCGGGTGGAGGCCAGTGAACTGGCCGCGCCGCTGTTCAAATCACGCGGCTTTGCTGTGCTGGAGCGCCAGGATATCCGCCGCAACGATGTGACTTTGCACAACTACCGGATGGAAAAACACCTGTGATGGCGGGATGAAACAGGCGTCCTGGTTTGAACGCCTGTTTGCTGTTGAGACGGCCGGTGCCCTCAGATGAACAGATCGAAATCGTGCATCAGCGGCAGCTGTCGTGCCCGTCGGCCCGTCAGGTCAAAGATCGCATTGGCCAGCGCCGGGGCGGCTGGCGGGGTGCCGGGTTCGCCCGCACCGCCCATATGCGGCTGGTTCTCCAGCAGGGCGACCTCTACCTTTGGCATGGTGTGCATGCGCAGGGCGTCATAGTCGGGGAAATTCTGCTGCTCGACTGCGCCACCTTGAAAGGTGATTTCGCCAAAACAGGCGGCGGACAGGCCATAGACCATACCGCCAAACATCTGGGCGCGGGTGTTTTGGGGGTCGATGACACGTCCCAGATCGGCGGCGATCCATGCGTTGGTCATACGGATCTGTCCGTCCTGGTTGGCCACTTCGATGACCTGCGCAACCGGTGTGCCAAAACTGTAGGCAAGGGCGACACCGCGACCGATGCCGTCTGCTGTCTTGCCGGTCCAGCCAGACATGTCGCGGACGGTTTCCAGCACTTTGGCTGCAGGCTCCCATTCGGGGTGGGCCAGCTCCAGCCGGAACTCCAACGGATCGCGACCCGCGGCATGGGCCATCTCGTCGATGATGCAATCGGAGAAGAACCCGTTGAACGACGCCCCGACCGAGCGCCAGAAACCAACCGGGATCATCGGTTTGGCCAGATAGCCCTCTACCCGAAAATTCGGGATGGCCAGCGGCTGGTTAAAGGCCGCGTCCACATGGCCCTTGTCCGGGCCGGTCATCGGCAGGCCCAGCATCCGGCCTGCGCCCTCAACTGTGGTGGATTGGGCGGCGATCTTGCCGTGGACCATGACAGCATTGCCGTCCTTTACCGCAGCCCGGTAACGCGCGATGGCGCCGGGGCGGTAGAAGTCATGGGACATGTCCTCTTCGCGGCTCCACGTTAGCTGCACCGGGGTGCCCGGCATTTGCAGGGCAATCTGAACCGCGCGGTCTGTATAGTCGGTTTCAATCCGCCGCCCAAATCCACCGCCCAGATAGGTGGTGTTCACCTCCACCGCGTCTTTTTCCAGACCGGCGAGCTCTGCTGCGTTTTTCTGCACCACGGTCGGGCCCTGGTTCGGCGCCCAGATCTGCAGGCCGTCCCCGGTGTAAAGCGCGGTTGCGTTCATCGGCTCCATCGTGGCGTGGGCGAGGTACGGCAGGCGGTATTCAGCCTCGATCACGGTTGCGCCGTCAGGCAGCGTGTCCACATCGCCGTCATCGCGCATGGTGGAGTTGGGCGCATTGCCAAAACTGCGGGCGATTTCATCAAAGATCGCGTCGGTCGTTTCGGGGTAGGGGGCGGGATCCCAGGTGACGTCAATTGCATCCACGGCCTGCTGGGCAAGCCATGTATTGGTGGCCACAACCGCAACGGCATCGCCAAGATCGAGGATCTTTTCGACACCGGCCATCCCCTCGGCCGCGCTGGCGTCAAAGGCGGTTTTGCCGACACCGAAATGGGGGCTTTGCTTGATGGCTGCGAATTTCATGCCGGGCAGGCGAACGTCGACGCCGAACTCTGCAGTGCCTGTGGATTTGGCCACCATATCGATGCGTGGCACGTCCTTGCCGATCAGACGCCAGCTGGAGGCGGGGCGCAGGCCTGTTTCCACCGGTTCGATCATCGCGGCGGCAGCGGCAAGGGTGCTGTAGGACAGGCGCGTGCCATCCGGGGCGACGACATGGCCGTCCTCGGTTTTCAGTTGGTCGCGGCTGACACCAAGCTGATCTGCCGCCGCCTGCTTGAGCGTTTCGCGGGCACTGGCGCCTGCCTGGCGCATCCGATCAAACCCGTCACGCATGGAAGACGAGCCGCCGGTGACCTGCAGGTCGAGAAACTTGGACATATGGCCAACGATTTCCCCCAGAGAGTGCTGGAAATCTGAGGCATCATAGCCGCGACCGGGCAGGGCTTCGGACATCATGGCGCTGTTGTAATAGGCCTTGGCTGCGGGGCCGTGCAGGACCGAGACCTTGGCTGGATCGACGTCCAGTTCCTCGGCGATCAGGCTTGCCCAGGAGGATTTCACCCCCTGTCCCATCTCGGCCCGTGGCGCAATCAGGGTGACACCGGATTGATCGACAAAGACAAAGGGGTTCAGCACCGCGCGCCCATCTTTTTCCTCAAGCGGATTGGGGGCGGGTTGATGGTATTTGTAGGTGCCAAAGGCGACGCCGCCAACAATGGCAGCAGAGCCGATGAGAAAGCTGCGGCGGGCGATCTTGCGAATGCTGGCCATGACTCAGGCCTCCTTCATCATCTTGGCGGCGTCGTGGATGGCGGCGCGGATACGGGGATAGGTCCCGCAGCGGCACAGGTTGCCCTGCATCGCCTCGTCGATTTCCGCGTCACTGGGAGAGGGGTTTTCTGCCAGGAGGCTCGCGGCCTGCATGATCTGACCGGACTGGCAGTACCCACATTGCGCCACCTGATTGGCCACCCAGGCCTGTTGTACGGCGGCCATTGTGTCGGGGGTGCCGATCCCTTCGATGGTGGTGACGTCGCCCCACACATCGGACAATGCCACCTGACAAGAGCGAACCGCCTCGCCATCGATATGCACTGTACAGGCACCGCAGGCCGCAACGCCGCAGCCGAATTTTGTCCCGGTCAGGCCGACTTCATCGCGCAGAACCCACAGGAGCGGTACGTCGTCTGGCAGATCAACCTGATGTGTGATCCCGTTGATGCGGAGGGTCGTGGACATGCTGTGTCCTTTCTGTGCTGGCTGCAGGGCTTTCTGACAAAATGGGGTTAAACTGTCAGGGTGTCAATTGACAAATTTCGCCCCAACTGTCAGAAGCAGGTCATGGACATGCCGCAGATAGATCCCAAACAGCGCAACATTCTGGAATCCGCCTGGGCGGCCTTTTCGACCTATGGGTTTCGCAAGACGTCAATGGACGACATTGCCAAACGGGCAGGGATGTCGCGGCCTGCGGTCTATCTGCATTTCAAGAACAAGACCGCGATCCTCAAGGCGCTGATTGATGCCTATTACGCGGATACCTCGGAGGCGGTCCGTTCCGCACTGATTGCCGAAGGCCCGATAGAGAGCAGGATCCTGTCAGCCTTCGAGGCCCAGGGCGGGGCGGCGATGGAGGCAATGCTGAGCACGCCGCATGGAATGGAGACACTGGAGGCGAGCCTGAGCACCGCAGCCGACCACATCGAAGCAGGCGAAGCGCTGTTGCGTGCGGTCTATGCCGAATGGCTGGAAGAGATGGATCGTGCAGCTGCCGTGCGGCTGCCGGGTCCGCCAGCAGAGGTCGCGCGCGCCTTTTGCAGCGCGATGAAGGGGGTAAAGCATACCTCGCCCGATTATGCTGCCTACCGTGCGGGCGTGCGGCAGCTCGCGCTGTTGGTCGCCGCTGCACTGGTCCCGCGATAGGGCTGGCAGGCCATGATTTGGCCTGCCGCTTATTGGCTCTGCGTCAGAGCGAGGTGCGCAGGTGCCAGAGTTCGGGGAACAGTTCCACCTCCAGCATCCGTTTCAGATAGCTGACCCCACCGGTGCCGCCGGTGCCGCGTTTGAATCCGATCACCCGTTCTACCGTGGTCACGTGGTTGAAGCGCCAGCGGCGGAAGTAGTCCTCGAAATCCACCAGCTTTTCGGCCAGTTCGTAAAGATCCCAATGCGCCTCGGTGTTGCGGTAGACCTCGCTCCAGGCGGCTTCGACCGCGGGGTGGGGCGTGTAGGCCTCTGACAGATCACGGTTCAGCACCTCGGCGGGCAGATCAAACCGCTTGGCCAAGCTGCGCAAGGCCACATCATAAAGCGATGGCTGGCTCAGCTCTTCCTCCAGCAAGGCGAGAATGTCGGGGCGGTGCGCATGGGGGCGCAGCATGGCCTTGTTGCGATTGCCCAGCATGAACTCGATCTGGCGGTACTGATGCGACTGAAAGCCAGAGCTTTGGCCCAGCTCATCCCGAAAGGCGGTGTAGTCCGAGGGCGTCATGGTGCGCAGCACGTCCCAGGCGGAGTTCAGTTGCTCAAAGATGCGGGCAACACGGGCGAGCATCTTGAAGGCCTCGTGTGGTTTGTCCTCCAGCAAGCGGCTGCGCGCGGCGGTCAACTCGTGGATGGCGAGGCGCATCCACAATTCAGAGGTCTGATGCTGGATGATGAACAGCATCTCGTCATGGGTGTTGGTCCAGGTTTTCTGCGCGTTCAGCAGCGTGTCGAGCGACAGGTAGTCGCCATAGGACATGCGCCCGTCAAACGACATCTGCGCGCCTTCCTTGGCGGGATCATAAGGGGTGGACATGGAAAGGCTCCTTGGTGTTCCGGTAGTATATCAGATTGCGGAAACAAGGGCCTTTCTGGTGTTGAGCGTGCCGCATTGGGCCAGCCGTCGCCACAGGGCGACCCAGCCCGCAGGACGGCAGAGCGGCACGCGATATGTGTGATGGCGGATCATCAGATCAGGTGACGGCGTTGCGCGTTTTATACTCTGGCCGGTCCCAGAGTGCGTTGGTCATCACATCTTCGATGATATCAACAGCGGCCCGCACGTCGCCCTCGTCAATATAAAGCGGGGTAAAGCCAAAGCGCATGATGTCAGGCGCGCGGAAGTCGCCAACCACGCCACGGGCAATGAGCGCCTGCATGGCGGCGTAGCCTTCGTGGAAACGGAAAGAGACCTGGCTGCCACGGCCCGCCCCGTCACGGGGGGAGGCAAGGGTGAGATCGGGGCAGCGGGCTTCGACCTCAGTGATGAACAGATCGCAAAGTTCGATGGATTTGGCGCGCACATCGGCCATGTCGGCCATGTCCCAGATGTCCATCGACGCCTCAAGCGCGGCGAGTTGCAACACAGGGGGCGTGCCAACCCGCATACGTTCGATGCCGTTGCCGGGCTTGTAGTTCAGGTCGAAATCAAAGGGTGCGGCGTGGCCCAGCCAACCGGACAGGGCCGGGCGGGCGGCATCTGCGTGGCGTGGGGCGACGTAGATGAAGGCGGGGCCACCGGGGCCGCTGTTGAGGTATTTATAGGTGCAGCCGACCGCGAAATCCGCCTTGCAGCCCGCCAGATCCACGGGCAGCGCGCCTGCGGAGTGTGCCAGATCCCAAACCGTCACAACACCGGCAGCATGGGCCTGTTCTGTCAGCGCCTTCATGTCGTGTTTGCGTCCGGTTCGGTAGTCGACTTCGGTCAGCATCAAAACGGCGACGTCATCGGTGATATGAGCGCTGACCTCCTCCGGTGCCACAACGCGCAGCGCATAGTCGGGGCCCAGCGATTTCACCAGCCCCTCAACCATATAGAGGTCGGAAGGGAAGTTGCCGCTGTCGGACAGAACCACCTTGCGGGTGGGGTTCAGTTCCAGCGCGGACGCAACAGCCTGATAGACTTTGATCGACAGCGTGTCGCCCATCACAACGTGACCCGCTTCAGCCCCGATCAGCCGGGCGATCCGGTCGCCGATTGCCGTGGGTTTCTGCATCCAGCCGGCCTTGTTCCAGCCGGTGATCAGCATTTCGCCCCATTCATCCTCGATTGTGTGGCGCACACGTTCCCCAGTGGCGCGCGGCATCGGCCCCAGCGAATTGCCGTCGAGGTAGATCATGCCTTCCGGCAGCGCGAACATGGCCTTGGTTGCGGCGAAATCAGTCATCGGATCCCCATCAGTTGATGAGCGGACGGGTGCCTTGCTCATTTGTTTTATGCTTAAAGCTTTTATCGTCGTATCCGATATTCAAAACCCTGTCCAGCGCTTTGGGGCAGCGTTTGGGCCGGGCTTTGAACTAAGGTTTGAACTGGGCTTGGCTGGTTCCTAATCAGGTCTGACCACCTGCAATTTCGATGGTCTGCCCGTTGATCGACTGCGAGCCGGGGCCGCAAAGCCATAGCAGCGCTGCGGCCACTTCATCCGGCAGGATCAGGCGTTTGTGGCGGTTGGCAGAGACCATGATCTTGAGCGCATCTTCTTCACTGACGCCAGCACGCTGGGAGATAGAGGTCACGTTCCGGTCGATGATCGGGGTATCGACGTAGCCGGGGCAGAGCGCGTTGAACGTGTAGGGCGTGCCAAGATAATCCTCGCTCAGCGATCGTGTCAGGCCGATGAGCCCATGTTTGCTGGCCGAATAGCAAGGAGCCCCCTGCAACCCGCGCAGCCCCGCAATGGAGGAGACGGTGACAACGCGGCCCCAATCGGTCTGGCGCATGGACTTCATGGATTCGCGGATGGTCAGAAAGGCGCCGTCCAGATTGGTCGCCATCATGTTACGCCAGAACTCCATCGACATCTTGTGCAACGCCTTGCCCTCGGCAATGCCTGCATTGGGCACACAGATCTGGATCGGCCCCCGGGCGGCAGTGGCGGCGTCGATCTTGGCGATGACATCTGCCTCGTCCCGGACATCCATCGCGAGCGGATGTAGGCCATCTGTCGCAACCTCTTCCAGCACCTCCTGTCGGCGGCCGGTAATCGTGACCTCAGCCCCCTGATCGGCGAGCGCCTTTGCCATGGCGAGGCCGATGCCTGTGCCGCCGCCGGTGATCAACGCGTGTTTTCCCTGAAGTGTCATGGCTTTGCCTCGCTTATTGTGGAACGCGCACGGTCCATGTGACCGCGGCCTCTGGTTGTAGCCCAGCCTATCGGAGAGCTGTATCGAGGCAAGTTCGCCGTTCCGTCACTTTGCCCGTTGCCGCATTCGGGCGCGGCGAGGTCAGGGGACGGTTCCGTTGTTTACACTTATATTCCCATGTGTGAATGTGAAATCAAACCCAGCGGTTTACGACATTTCAGGGAGAGAAAGATGAAAGTGATTGCCCAGAGACTGACCCTTGGTCTGGCTGCGCTGTTGATGGCGCCGACTGCCGGACTGGCGAGCGAAGACATCGCGGATCAATACCCCCAGTCCGAACTTTATTCCAAACCGGTCGAGGTGATCCCTCATGTGTTCTCGGCTATCGGGGCCACTGCGCCCCCGACCTATGAAAATGCAGGTCACAACAACAACCTCAGCTTTATTGTGACCTCTGAGGGGGTCGTTGTCATAAATGCCGGGGCGTCCGATGCGCTGGCGGCGGCGGTTCATCAGGAGATCAGGAATGTGACAGATCAGCCTGTTGTGCTGGTGATCAATGAAAACGGCCAGGGTCACGCGATGCTGGGCAATGGCTATTGGCGGGATCAGGGCGTGGATGTGCTGGCTCATGTGGATGCCACAGCTGAAGTCCGCGAAAACGGTGATTTCATCCTGCAGCGGATGCAGGCCTACAACAAGGACCGTGCAGGGCAGACACGGATCGAGCCTGCCAACCTGTCGTTTGAGGATCGCTATGATCTGGCGCTTGGTGGGGTCGAAATCCAGGTTCTGCATCTGGGGCCGGCCCATGATCCGGGTGACACCCAGGTCTGGTTGCCGCAATGGGGCATGATGATTGCTGGCGACATCGCCTTTCACGAACGCATGCTGCCGATCTTTGAACACACCTGCACCAGCTGCTGGATCGACACCTGGCAAGAGCGTTTTGAAGCCTATGCCCCGACCTATGTCATTCCGGGGCACGGACATCCGACCAATATGGATCAGGTCCGCCGCTATACTCTGGATTACCTGCTGGATCTGAGGGGCAAGATTGGCACCCACATCGAAGAGGGGGGTGACCTCGCTTCGGCCTATTATGTCGATCAAAGCCGCTGGGAGGGGCTTGATACCTTCGAGGAGCTCGCGACCAAAAATGCCGGGCGCGTTTTCGAGGAGATGGAGTGGGAGTGAGCCCGATCAGGCGCGGCCGCCCCTGTGATGGCAGGGGCGGGGGATTTTTCACAGTGAACGGAATGCGAAAGTATACGTAGCCATTCGCGACATTCTGTGCAGGATCATGCCGCAAACCGGAACGGATTCGCCGTTTTGATGCAATTTTGGGCAATCTGTCCTTATCATTCGAAAGCACCGGCAGAAGGGTGGACCTTCTGTCCGGTTGAGGGAAAACTGCCGCCAATGTGCGTGATTTTTGACAAGATGCTGGCAGGACGCCTCCCGTGAAATCCTGGATCGATACACCGCCGGTCTGGTTGTTCGGCTTTGCCGGGCTTGCATGGGTGCAGGCAAATCTGTGGCATTTTGGTCTCAGCCTGCGTGGGGCTGGCGGCGGCGGGGTTATCAGTCTTCTGAGCGGCCTGTTGATTGGCGGGGGTGTCATCCTGATCCTACTGGCCGTGGTTGAGATGCGCCGCCAGAAAACGACGGTGCACCCACACGGCGAGCCAAGCCATCTGGTTCAGTCCGGGATCTTCAAACGCAGCCGAAACCCGATTTATCTGGGCGATTGCCTTTTGTTGCTGGGGTTAGTCCTGCGCTTTGACGCGGTGCTGTCCTTGGCGTTGCTGCCGCTGTTTGTCTGGGTGCTGGAGCGGCGTTTCATCATTCCGGAAGAAAAAAAGTTGCGGCGTCAGTTTCGGGCAGACTGGGCGCGCTACGAACAGAAAACACGGCGTTGGCTGTGATGAAATTGCGGCAGCGCAGCGAAATAGCGCGGCGACGCAGCGAAACGGTTGCGCAAAAATGTTGCGCAATGTAGTCAAAATATTTGCGATCCGTACTCGCGCGATGCGGGCGGCGAGACAGAAGGGGGACCGACAAGGTGAAAATAGGCACGCCAAAGGAAGTGTTTGACGGCGAGGCGCGTGTTGCGATGACACCCGACTCCGCGGTTCAACTGCAAAAGTTGGGCTATGACTGTGCAATCGAAACCGGCGCCGGTGCAGCAGCCGGTTTCTCGGATGAGGCCTATGAGGCGGCTGGGGTAGAGATCATCAAGACGCCCGCGGCACTGTGGAAATCGGTCGATATCGTTGCCAAGGTGCGTCAGCCCACGGAAACCGAACTGAAGCGGATGACAGCCGGCAAGACGCTGATCTCTTTCTTCAACCCCGGTGGCAACGAAGCGGGCATGGAGCTGGCGCGCTCCAAAGGCGCGAATGTGATCGCGATGGAAATGGTTCCCCGCATCAGCCGCGCACAAAAGATGGATGCGCTGTCCTCTATGGCCAATATCGCGGGCTACCGTGCCGTGATCGAGGCGGGCAACAATTTTGGCCGTTTCTTTACCGGTCAGATCACCGCTGCAGGCAAGGTGCCCCCGGCCAAGGTGCTGGTTGTGGGCGCAGGCGTTGCCGGTCTTGCGGCGATCGGGGCCTCGACCTCGCTGGGTGCCGTGACCTACGCATTCGACGTGCGTCCCGAAGTGGCCGAGCAGGTCGAATCCATGGGCGCCGAATTTGTCTATCTGGATTTCGAAGAAGAACAGCAGGATGGCGCGGCGACTGGTGGGTATGCGTCTGTTTCCAGCCCAGAGTTCCGAGAGGCCCAGCTGGCCAAGTTCCGCGAGCTGGCCCCGGAGATCGACATCGTTATCACCACCGCGCTGATCCCCAACCGAGAGGCCCCCAAGCTGTGGCTTGAGGACATGGTTGCGGCGATGAAGCCGGGTTCGGTGATCGTGGACCTTGCAGCCGAAAAGGGCGGCAACGTCGAAGGCACGGTGATGGACGAGAAGGTTGTCACCGACAATGGCGTCACCATCATCGGCTACACGGATTTCCCCAGCCGGATGGCAACGCAGGCGTCGATGCTGTACGCGACCAACATCCGCCACATGATGACCGATTTGACCCCTGAAAAGGACGGCCAGATCGTGCATGACATGGAAGATGATGTCATCCGCGGCGCGACGGTCACGTTCGAAAAGGAAATCACCTTCCCGCCGCCACCGCCCAAGGTGCAGGCGATTGCTGCGCAAAAGAAACCCGATGCCCCCAAGGAGCTGACGGCAGAGGAAAAGCGCGCGCAGGAAGTCGCGGCCTTCAAGGAGCAGACCAAACAGCAGGTCACGCTTCTTGCTGCTGGGGGGGCATTGGTGCTGTTTGTTGGCCTGTTCGCACCGGCGAGCTTTATGCAGCATTTCATCGTGTTTGCGTTGTCGTGTTTTGTTGGCTTCCAGGTGATCTGGAACGTCTCGCACAGCCTTCACACGCCGCTCATGGCGGTAACCAACGCCATTTCGTCGATCATCATTCTGGGTGCGCTGATGCAAATCGGTTCCGGCAGCTTCCTGGTGATCCTGCTCGCCGCGCTTTCGGTCTTTATGGCCGGGATCAATATTTTCGGCGGCTTCCTCGTGACACGGCGCATGCTCGCCATGTTCCAGAAATCCTAAAGGGGCAGAGATCATGGAATTCGGATTTACTACTGCGGCCTATGTGGTTGCTGCTGTTCTCTTCATCCTGTCTCTGGGTGGGCTTTCAGGTCAGGAAAGCGCGAAACGCGCGGTCTGGTACGGGATTGCCGGCATGGCGCTGGCGGTTCTTGCAACGCTCATCGGGCCGGGTGCAGGATTGTGGTTCCTGTCGATCGTTCTGATCGCAGCAGGTGGCATCATCGGCTATTATGTGGCCAAGCGCGTGCAGATGACCGAAATGCCCCAGTTGGTTGCGGCGATGCACTCGCTTGTTGGTCTGGCAGCGGTTTTCGTCGGCTTTATCGCCCATATCGAACTTGGCCGTGTGCTGGCCATGGATGAGGCCGAGAAGAAGGCGCTGGAAGGTTTTGCAGCCCTTCTGGCCAAGAAGGACGGTGTTGAAATCGCGATCCTGCGGGTGGAGCTGTTCTTGGGCGTCTTTATCGGTGCTGTCACTTTCACCGGCTCTGTGATCGCCTATGGCAAGCTGGCGGGCAAAGTGACCTCTGCTGCCGAAAAACTGCCGGGTGGTCATGCGCTGAATGCGGGCGCGGCGGGTTTGTCGCTGCTCTGTCTGATCTGGTACTTCAACACCGGTGGTCTGCTGCCGCTGGTTCTGATGACGATCGCTGCGCTGTTCATCGGCTATCACCTGATCATGGGCATTGGCGGCGCGGACATGCCGGTCGTGGTGTCGATGCTCAACAGCTATTCTGGCTGGGCGGCTGCGGCGATTGGTTTCTCTCTGGGCAACGACCTGTTGATTGTTGTGGGCGCGCTTGTTGGCTCTTCCGGTGCGATCCTCAGCTACATCATGTGTAAGGCGATGAACCGGTCGTTTGTGTCGGTCATCCTTGGGGGCTTTGGCGGTACCGCTGGTCCTGCGATGGAGATCGAAGGTGAACAGGTTGCCATCGACGCCGAAGGTGTGGCGAATGCCCTGAAGGACGCAGACAGTGTTGTCATCATTCCGGGCTACGGCATGGCGGTGGCGCAGGCGCAGCAGAATGTTGCTGAGCTGACCCGTCGTCTGCGGGCCAAGGGCAAGAATGTGCGTTTTGCGATCCACCCCGTTGCGGGGCGTCTGCCGGGCCACATGAACGTTCTGCTGGCTGAGGCCAAGGTGCCTTACGACATCGTTCTGGAAATGGACGAAATCAACGAGGACTTCCCGGAGACGGATGTGGCCATTGTTATCGGTTCCAACGACATCGTGAACCCGGCCGCGCAGGAAGACCCCAACTCGCCCATCGCCGGCATGCCGGTGCTGGAATGCTGGAAGGCGAAACAGGTGTTCGTTTCCAAGCGTGGACAGGGGACTGGCTATTCCGGCATCGAAAATCCGCTGTTCTTCAAGGAGAACACCCGGATGTTCTATGGCGATGCGAAACAGTCGCTCGACACTTTGTTGGGGATGATCGACTGATCCAACCAGCAGTTCACCAAAGCAAGGCGTCCCGTTCGGGGCGCCTTTTTTGATGCGCTGCCGCGGCGTCTGTTTTGACAGGCGCAGGGCAGGGTGGTCGGGTTGACCCGTATACAGATAGAGGGATTGCACGACATGGATATTTTGAAAATGGGTCAGGAGATCCTCAAGACCCAGCCGTTTAGCCAGTTGGTCGGCGCGGAACTCACCGGTTTTGAGCGGGGACAGGCGGTGCTGGAGCTGGAACTTCGCGACGCGCTGAAGCAGCAGCACGGATTTGCCCACGGTGGTGTGCTTGCCTATCTTGCGGACAATGCGATGACCTATGCCGGTGGATCCGTTCTTGACAACGTGCTGACCCAAGAGATGAAAATCAACTACGCACGCCCCGCGATAGGGGACCGGCTGATCGCGCGGGCCGAGGTGATTTCCTCTGGCAAGCGTCAGGCAGTGACCCGTTGCGACATCTTTGTTCTGAACGATGGAGAGGAAAAACTGTGCGCTGCGGCCCAGGGGACGATCCTGAGTGTTGAAAAATAGGGGAATTTTCGAACTGTATGCCGTGGTATTCCGGTAAGTTATTGAAATAAAAGATTTCTTTACAGGTTTGTCCTGTTTTGACTAGTCTGCGGAGAAATTCGGAGACCCTGTAATGCCACCGATCGAAGACCATCCCCTGCGCTATCAGCTTGTCAACGAGCTGCACGCCCGCCCATTCCCCACCATGCAGAGCCCCTGCACGGTGGTCTATCTGGCGATCAAACAACCCAGCGAAGCGGTGCATCGGGACCGGACACTGGATCTACGCCACCTGACGGATCTGCTGGATCGTCATGGCGCGCCACACCCACAGCCGGGGGCTACGCACCATTCTGCCCAGTTGGGGCGCCATATGCTCAAGTGGGAGCAACACACCGAATTCGTGAGCTATACGCTCTACTTTGACGGGGTGAGCAAACGGGCCTTTGATCCTGTCGATTTCGATCTGTTCCCCAACGACTGGCTGGCACAGGCTCCCGGTCAGCGCATCACGTCGCTCATGATCCGGCTGGAGCCACGCCCAGCTGAGGAGGAGGCGATCAAATCAGCGTTTGCTGATTGGTTCGTCCCCGAAAGTCTGGCTGTCTCCAGCGTTCTGGACGACAGTGCCATCATGGCGGGGGATTTTCGCATCGATCCGGCGGGGCACATGCGGTTTGCGGTATTTGTCAGCGACGGAACCGGCAGTCAGCGGATCGGTCGCGTGGTGCAACGAATTTGCGAGATCGAAAC
The DNA here is from genome assembly GCF_001258055.1 of Phaeobacter italicus. Classification (GTDB taxonomy): domain Bacteria; phylum Pseudomonadota; class Alphaproteobacteria; order Rhodobacterales; family Rhodobacteraceae; genus Phaeobacter; species Phaeobacter italicus. Next base: position 107,441 of record NZ_CVRM01000011.1, read on the forward strand.
CTACCGTGCGATGTCGATGCTTGGGTTTTCCCGGGCGCGTGGATTGTCGCCCTCAATCGGGGCACTTGATGCGCATCTGAGCGAAATGATGGCGCAGATGACCGGTGCCGAAGCCCCGGCAGAGCAGACCCTGTCCCAACTTCTGACGGTTTCGGCCGAGTTGGAGGCAATGGCGGCCCGTGCGTCTTTCCGATTTGGTGCGACCGGGGCCTATGAGGCGCTGGTCAACCAGCGGATCGCTTTGCTGCGAGAGGTGCGCTACGGCGGGTTCCAGACGTTTGCAGAATTCATGCTGCGGCGGTTTGAGCCGGCCATGCGGACGGTCAAGTCGACCGAGCAGCGGCTGGTCACCCTTGCTGACAGGGCGCGCCGTGCAGGAGAGCTGCTGCGAACGCGGGTGGATGTGGAGCGCAGTGCCCAGAACCAGGCGCTACTGGAAAGCATGGACCGCCGCGCGGATCTGGCGCTTCGGCTTCAGCACACTGTGGAAGGTCTGTCAGTGGTGGCAATCAGCTATTATGCGGTGTCGCTTGCGTCTTACGCGCTTTATCCGCTGGCGCAGGTTTTGTCCGTCAGCAAGGGGATGCTGACGGCGCTGCTTACTCTACCGGTTGTGCTGCTGGTTTGGTTGTCGGTGCGCCAGATCCGGAAGCGGCTGCATTAAGCAGCCGCTCGACAACGAGCGCCCCGGTCGCAATCGATACCAGCGCAAGGAGGGCTGCGAGGCTCAGGGTTGGAATACCGGCCAGCCCGGCTCCGACCGTGCAGCCGCCTGCCAGAACGCCGCCCATGCCCATGAGGCCTGCGCCAGCCATATAGCGGCCGGTCTGGCGCGGGCTGTCAAAGCTCTGCCATTGGAATGTGCCGCTCAGCAGGGCGGCGACCAAGGCCCCGGCCAGCACGCCCGCGACGAGACCCGTGCCAAATCCCGCGGGGACCGCGCTAGAGGCAACGGTGAAAAACAGCGTGTCCGCAGCGGGGGAGGTGAAGGAGAGGCTCTCCATCGCGATGGGGTCGAATTCGTCGAAAAGAACATAGCCGGTGCCGACCCAGGCCAATGGAACCAAGGCGCCGATGGCCGCGCCGCCAATCAGCGGCAGCAGACGGTTGCCTGAACGCGCTGCAACAAAAAGCGCAAGGGCCGTGATGACCGCCGCAGCGACACCTCCGCTGCCTGCAAGTCCCGACAGAGAGGCCGCATCACCCAAGGGCAGCGTCACACTGCCAAGCGCAGTCCGCAGCGGGGCGAATATCCCTTTCAGCGTGGCGTGGGCAACGATGGCGAATACCACCATGACCATCAGCGCGCGCAGATTGCCGCTGCCGCCCAGAACCAGAAGCCGCGAGGCGCAGCCCCGGGTGAGGATCATACCGCCACCAAACATGAGACCGCCCAGAACAACGGCCAAAACCGGCAAGTCAGCCACCAAAAGGCGGTGATCTGCAAAGTCGATCCAGCCCTGCGCAACGGCAGCTTGGGTGCCGATCACCGCGACTGCGAGAGCAATGGCCCAAACGCCTGCTGCCTGTCTGCGGTCCTCACCGACGAGGGCCCGGCGAAAGCAGAAGCGTGTCAGCTGGGCCAGTGCACCAAACAGAAGGCCAACGCCAAGCGCGAAGTAGACAGACACGGCGCGTGCGCTTGTTTCGTCAAAGCCAAGGGTTTCAAACATTTGCGGGCTCCATCATGGCGGCAGTGCCGAGATTTGGAATATTTTCCCGAAATGGCGTGATTTTCGGGCGCTGACAAGGGGAAGCCATGGGGAAAGCACAGGGGAATGCAGAACGGTATTCTGTTCGTGCCGATTTCATGAGGCAGATGTCCCGTTGCTGCGGTCATCGCAAAAAACAAACTGGCCGCCCAAGAGCAGGCGGCCAGTTGATATGTTCTTATTTGAATGTGTCGCAGTGTCTGCGGGATCAGCGGCCGCGGATCCTTGGATCCAAGGCGTCGCGCAGACCGTCGCCCAGATAGTTCACCGACAACACGGTCAGAGAGATCAGGATACCGGGCCACAGCACACGCTCGGGGAAGAGCGTCATCCGGTCAACCGCGTCATTCAGCAGGCGACCCCAGGTGGGGAAGTCCGGCGGGAAGCCAAAGCCAAGGAAGGACAGGGCTGATTCCGTGATGATCGCCGTTGCGATGCCGAGGGTGGCAGAAACCATGATCGGCGACAGCACGTTGGGCAGGATGTGACGAGAGATGATCTTGTCCGGTTTGGTCCCGATGGAGCGGGCCGCCAGCACGAACTCGCGCTCTTTGATGGCCAGCACGTCACCGCGCACGATGCGGGCTGTCGGCATCCAGGAGGTAATCCCGATCAGGCAAACGATCAGCACGAACACACCGCCCTCAGGGCCGATGGACTTGGACAGGCTTTCGCGGAACAGAACCGCGGCCACCAGGATCATCGGCAGCAGGGGCAGGGCCAGGAACAGGTCGGTCAGGCGCATCAGCAGACCGTCAAGGCGCTTGAAGTAGCCTGCAACCACGCCGACCAAGCTGCCCAGAAGCAGCGCCAGCACCATCGCAGCCATACCAACCGCAAGCGAAACCCGTCCGCCGAACATCAGGCGAGACAGCGTGTCGCGACCAAGGTTGTCGGTGCCCAGCGGATAGGCCCAGTCCATCTTGGCCGAGGGGTCCCACAGCGCGTGATAGATCGGCCGCATGTCCCGCAGTTTGATGAAGTCACGGCCAGTCGGCACATATTGGGCATCGTTCCAATACACCAGCGGGCCGAAGATGACCCCGACACAGATGATCAGGAACAGGATGCCACCCGACAGGGCGCCACGGTGGGATTTGAACTGATCCCACACGTCACGCCACTGGCTGCGCGGCGCCTTCTCGGCCTCCTGCTGCACGCTGGAATGCTGCAGCGGGTCTTTTTTTGCTGCGTCAGTCATAGCGAATCCTCGGGTCCAGAATGCCGTAGAGCACATCGGCGATCAGGTTGAACAACACGATCAGCACGGCAAAGATAAAGGTAAGTGTCTGCACCATCGGCAGGTCGTTGGCCTGGATTGCACCGATCAGCAGCTGACCGATGCCGTTCACCTTGAACACCTGCTCGGTGATGATGGCGCCACCAAAGATCGAGGGGATGCCCAGGGCGATGACGGTAACCACCGGGATCATCGAGTTGCGCAGCACATGCACCATGACCACGACATATTCGCTCAGGCCCTTGGCGCGGGCGGTGCGAACATAGTCCTGGTTGAGGTTGTCCAACATGGAGGCGCGCATGAAACGGCTGAGCTGTGCCGTGATCTGCAGAGCCAGAACCATCACCGGCATGACCATCTGCTGCAGCTGTTTGACAAAGGTGTCCCAGCTGTCGACGACAAGAGTGGTGTCATAGATCGACGGGAACCAGCCAAGCTGTACCGAGAAGATCACGATAACCAGAACCCCCGAAAAGAACGGCGGCACGGAGAAGCCCACCATCGACACAAATGTCCCCATCTGGTCAAACCAGCTGTACTGGCGGTAGGCGGAATAGATTCCGATCGGCAACGCGATGACAATCGCGACGATATAGGCAGTTCCGACAACCCACAGGGTCTGTGGCAGACGCTGAACAACGATGTCCATGACCGGAGAGCGGGTCTGCCAGGAGATCACGCGCAGATCGCCAGCAGAGAAGGTGGTGCCAAAGATATTGTCGATCAGAACCTGGGGTTCGATCCAGAAGAACTGCACCAGCCATTTCCAGAACCGGATATGGACGGGCTCGCCCAGGCCAAGGGCCAGGCGCATCTTTTCTTTGACTTCGGGGGGAACGGTGAGGGGAACCTGCGCCATCGGGTCGCCCGGGGCGAGCTCCAGGAGCAGGAAGATCACGAGACTGATAAACAGCAGTGTCGGCACTGCGAGGATCAGCCGTCGGATGGTAAAAGTCAGCATCAGCCAGGCGCCTTTGCAATTAAGGTGTCATGAGGTTCGCGTCAGCCTTGCCCGTCGTGACCGCAGTGTCACTGGGCTGGGAACGCCATGCGGGCTGTCTTAGGTCAGTTCGAAGGTGACAACAATGCCGGAATCTGCCCCGTGCCGTAACGCGAAAACCAGCAGGCCCCGGCTATGTGCCGGGGCCCCTGTTGACGACTGGATCGCCTTTATTCGGCGCGATGCCAGTCAGCGATGTTCCACAGTTCGCTGTCCCACACGTTCAGATCAACACCACCCAGGGTGTTTGCGTGTGCGGACAGACGGCCGCGGTGGACCAGCGGGATCATGCCGCCTTTTTCGAAGATGATGGTGTTCAGCTTCTGACCGATTTCAACGCGCTTGGCCATGTCGGCGGTGCCGGACAGCTCAGCGTGCAGGGCGTCGAACTCTTCGTCACAGAAACGGGAGATGTTTTCACCCTGCCACTGCGATGCCGGAGTCGGTGCCTTGTCGCACAGACCGTTGCCGAAGTAGGACTGCGGGTCGGTGCCGTTGAAGGTGTTGGCGTACATTTCAACGTCAGCATAGAACTTCTGGAAGGTGTCCGGGGAGCCCGGGTCGCCACCGAAGAAGACCGATGCGTTGATGTTGCGCAGCTCGGCGTCGATGCCGATTTCGCTCCACCACTGTTTGATCAGCGCCTGGAAGTCCTGACGTACAGCGTTGGTAGAGGTCTGGTACAGAACCTTCAGCGGTACACCGTCCTTTTCGCGGATGCCGTCACCATCGGTGTCGACGATACCTGCTTCGTCCAGCATCGCGTTGGCGCCAGCGACGTCCTGCACGTTGCAGCCTTCCGGGCTGATTGCGTAGGCTTCAGGGGCCGGAACCCAGGAGCAGGTCACTTTGCCCGCTTTGCCATAGCCGATTTCAACCAGCAGTTCGCGGTCGATCGCCATGGACATCGCCTTGTAGACGGCGGGGTCGGACAGGAACGGGTGCGGACGCACGACCGAACGCTCATCCGGGCCGAGGTCCGGCGACGGGTTGGTGTTGTTCAGCATCAGACGCTCAACCAGCGGGCCAAAACCTGCAACGGCCTTGCCTTTGCCGGCGGCTTCCATCTGGGAGATCACATCGGGTGCCAGCTGCAGGTTCCAGGCGTAGTCGAATTCGCCGGTTTCCAGAACGGCACGACCAGCTGCAGTTGCGTCACCGCCACCTTTGAACAGCACGCGCGAGAAGGCGGGCTTGGAGGCGTCGCGGTATTGGTCGTTTGCTACGAAGGTGATGACGTCGTTGGGCTTGAACTCTTCAACCACAAACGGGCCGGTGCCGATCGGGCCAAAGTTGGCGTCGGTGCACTCTGGGGCTTTGGCGCCCATGCACTGCTCGAACTGCGCTTTCTGCAGGATCGGGCTCTCACCGCCGACAAACGGGCCGTAGGGGAAGGGGGTGGCTGCGCCGAAGGTCACGACGACGGTATAGTCATCGGGTGTTTCGACAGAGGTCACGCCTTCGAATTTGGTCACCTGGGCACAACCGCCTTCGGGGTGGGTGCAGTATTCATAGGTGAATTTCACGTCGGCCGAGGTCAGCTCGGAGCCGTCGGACCACTTGATGCCTTTTTTCAGCTTCCAGGTGATCGAGGTCAGATCTTCGGACACGCCACCGTTGGAGGTGGTCGGGATCTCTTCTGCCAGCCACGGAACCATTTCGCCGGACGAGTTGTAACGCGCCAGCGGCTCGATCACGAGCGAGGCGGCTTCAACGTCCTTGGTGCCGCCCGAAAGGAACGGGTTCAGGATGGAAGGGGCCTGCCAATAGATAATGTTGACCTGGCCGTCCGATCCCCGTTCGGCAAAGGCTGCGGGAGCGAGAGCAGTTGCCGCAATCGCACCCATCAAGAGGGTCTTGATTTTCATTTTACACTCCTTGTCGGACACCTAAGCGCCTTTTTTTTGAACAAGCCTTTTTGGCCTGCTCGTTTGCCGCATTGCTGCGGGCCGTCCTGTAAGGCATGCCGCCTTTTCCCGTCATGGCTGAGCTCACAAGAATATGACTTCAGCGGAATTGACAGGCAGAGGTGGCTGCACTGCGGGTATCGAATACAGAGTTCCGGGAAATTGCAAGACTTGCGGTCCAGAAAAAAATGAGGTGGGTTTGACGCCGTGAATGCCGTTGCATACACCTTTGTGTTATCGCCACCGCTTTCTTAGAACCAATCAGGACTACAAGGGGACGTCACCGTGCTGGATCAGCCTATTGCACAAATTAAAGGCCTTCGCGTCGAGTTCCAGACAAAAGACGGCCCCGTTGTCGGGGTGCAGGATGTCTCGTTTGATGTGAATCCGGGCGAAACCGTTTGTATCGTGGGCGAATCTGGCTCAGGCAAATCGGTGTCCTCCTTGTCGCTGATGCGCCTGGTCGAGTTCGGTGGTGGTGAAATTACGTCGGGTCAACTTGTGTTCGATCGCCGCGAAGGTGGGCAGGTCGATCTGGGTGATACCGACCAGGCTTTGATGAAGCAGATTCGCGGCAATGAGATCGGAATGATCTTTCAAGAGCCGATGACCGCTCTCAATCCGGTGTTCACGGTGGGCCGCCAGCTGACCGAAGGGCTGCGGATCCACAAAAACATGAACAAGGCCCAGGCCGAGGCCCGTGCCATCGAACTGCTGCGCGAAGTGCGCATCCCCGAGCCTGAGCGCCGGATGAAACAGTACCCGCATGAACTGTCAGGCGGTATGCGTCAGCGGGTCGTGATCGCGATGGCGATGGCCTGTGAGCCGCGCCTGTTGATTGCGGACGAACCGACCACGGCGCTGGATGTGACCATCCAGGCCGAAATCCTCGCGCTGATGGACCGGCTCAAGCGGGAAACGGGCACAGCGGTCATGTTCATCACGCACGACATGGCCGTTGTCGCACAGATGGCGGACCGAGTGGTGGTGATGTTCCGCGGCAACAAGGTCGAAGAGGGCACAGTCCACGAGATCTTTGAAAATCCGCAGCATGATTACACCAAGGCACTGTTGGCGGCGGTGCCCAAGCTCGGTGAGATGAGCGGCAAGAACTATCCCGAGCCAATGAAGCTGATGGGGGCCGAAGACCAGAAAATCGAACCGATCAAGGGATCTGATGAGGTCATCCTGAGCGTCGAGAACCTGGTGACCCGCTTCCCGGTCAAGGGTGGCCTGCTTCGCCGCACCGTTGCGAATGTGCACGCGGTAGAGGACGTGTCCTTCAAGGTGTTCAAGGGCCAGACCCTGTCGCTGGTCGGGGAATCCGGTTGTGGCAAATCCTCTGCCGGGCGGTCCATTCTGCGTCTGGTCGAACCCCAGTCCGGCAAGGTCGAATTTGAAGGTCGCGATATTCTGGGGCTCAATCAGAATGAACTTCACAAGGCGCGTCAGGACATGCAGATGATCTTTCAGGATCCGTTTGCGTCGCTGAACCCGCAGATGCAGCTGATGGATCAGGTGGCCGAGCCCATGCGCAACTATGGGCTTGCCTCTGGATCAGAGCTGCAGGACCGGGTCGCCAACCTTTTTGACCGTGTACACCTGCCGCGCAGCTTTATGCGCCGCTATCCGCACGAGATGTCCGGTGGTCAGCGCCAGCGCATCGCGATTGCCCGCGCCCTTGCGCTGAATCCAAAGCTCATCGTTGCGGATGAGGCCGTTTCGGCCCTTGATGTATCCGTGCAGGCGCAGGTGCTGAACCTGATGATGGAGCTTCAGGCAGAGCTGGGCCTGTCCTTCCTGTTCATCAGCCACGATATGGCTGTCGTGGAACGTGTGTCTCATCAGGTTGGGGTCATGTACCTGGGGCGGATCGTGGAAATCGGCCCGCGGGCGCGTGTCTTTGAAAACCCGCAGCACGCCTACACCCAGGCCCTGATGAAGGCGGTTCCGATTGCGGATCCGAACCAGCGCAAGTCTGAGAAGGATCTGAATTTCAAACCGATCCCGTCTCCGATCCATGACCTGAACTACAGCCCCGAGCCTTCCCAGTACATGGAAGTTGCTCCTGGCCATTTCGTTCTGACCACTGATAGCGGGTACTGATCCATGGCCGAACAGCTGAGCCCACTGGAAATCATGACCAAGTTGGTCTCCTTCCCCACGGTCAGCCGCGACACCAATTTGCCGTTGGTTGACTGGGTGCAGGACTATTTGGACAGCCACGGCATCGTCTCCCATCGCTGGGTTGATCCCGAACAGCCCCACAAGGCCGCTGTCTTTGCCCATGTCGGCCCCGAGGTCGAGGGCGCAGTGGTTCTGTCCGGGCACACGGATGTGGTGCCAGTTGATGGCCAGCCGTGGGAGAGCGATCCCTTCACCGTCGTAGAGCGCGACGGCAAATATTTCGGCCGTGGCACCTGCGACATGAAGGGCTTTGATTCCTTGGCGATCTGGGGCTTGGTGGCGGCCCACCATCGCGGCGTTAAACGGCCGATGCAGCTTGCGCTCAGCTTTGATGAGGAAATTGGCTGCACCGGTGCCCCGCCGATGATTGAGGAAATGCAGAAGATCCTGCCCAAGGGCTCTTGCGTGATCGTGGGGGAGCCCTCGACCATGCAGGCGGTCACCGGCCATAAGGGCAGCGTTGGCTTTGACACGCACCTGGTTGGTTTTGAGGTTCACAGTTCGCTGCAGCCCACTGGCGTCAGCGCAATCATGGAAGGCGCGCGCCTGATCGAATGGGCCAATGATCGCAACGCAGAGAACATGGCCAAGACCCCCGATGAGGTTGCAGCGCGGTTTGATCCGCCATTTACGACCTGTCACGTTGGCATGATCGAGGGCGGGACTGCGCATAACATCACCGCGAAAGACTGCAGTTTCATGATGGATTTCCGACTGGTTCCGGGTGAGACCGCAGATCACTGGCAAGAGGCCTATTACGCCCGCATCCGCGAGGTCGAAGCAGGCATGCAGGCCGTCCGACCAGAAACCCGCATCGATGTCAGCCGCGATTTCTATGTTCCGCCGCTGGTGCCAGAGGTGGATGGAGAAGCCGAAACGCTTGTCAGGTCATTGACCGGCGATAACGCAACACATGTAGTGAGCTATGGCACCGAGGCAGGACAGTTTCAGGAAGCAGGTTATTCTGCCGTGATCTGTGGGCCGGGTGACATCGCGCAGGCGCATCAACCCAATGAGTTCATTGAGGTCGCGCAGTTTGATGCGGGACACAAATTCATGCAGGAACTGGTCGACCGGCTCGCCGGTTGAGCAGGCCTGACGGGCAGCATCCTGCCCAGGCCGGCGGCACTGTACGCCAATACTTGATAAAGCAAGTTTTTTGACGGAGAGTGCCGCAGCCTGCCGCGCGTTAGCGCTGTCGGCAGGACCCGGCCACCGGAGCGCGGATTGAAACAGGGGGAAAGACAGTTGCCGATCAAGAACAGACTGGCCGAGATGCACGGAGAAATCACCGCCTGGCGTCACCATCTGCATCAGCACCCCGAACTTATGTACGACGTCCACGAAACCGCAGCCTTTGTTGTGGAAAAGCTCACGTCGTTCGGGATCACGGATATCACGACGGGCATCGGCAAGACCGGTGTTGTCGCTGTCATCGATGGCAAGAGCAACAATTCGGGCCGCGTGATCGGTCTGCGGGCAGACATGGACGCGTTGCCCATTACCGAGGCGACGGGCCTTGAGTATGCGTCTACCAAACCGGGGCTCATGCATGCCTGTGGTCACGATGGCCATACATCGATCCTGCTGGGGGCTGCTAAATATCTCGCGGAAACCCGGAACTTTGACGGCCGCGTCGTGCTGATCTTTCAGCCTGCCGAAGAAGGCGGGGCAGGTGGGCTGGCCATGTGTCAGGACGGTCTGATGGATCGCTGGAACATCCAGGAAGTCTACGGCCTTCACAATGCGCCCGGTATTCCGGTGGGCACATTTGCAATTCGCCCGGGGCCGCTTCTGGCGTCGTCCGATGAGTTCGAGATCACGGTGACCGGTGTGGGTGGTCACGCAGCAACGCCGCATGAGGCGGTGGATACCACGCTGGTGGCGGCGCAGATCGTCGTGTCGCTGCAGTCGATTGTAGCGCGCAATGTGGACCCCCTGAGATCGGTGGTTCTGACAGTTGGCACATTTGAAACCGACAGCACTGCGTCCAACGTCATCGCCCATACCGCGCGCCTTCAGGGCACGGTGCGGACGTTGGCCAGCGAATGGCGCAGCAAGGCCGAAGATCGCGTCCGCCGCATCGCCGAAGACATTGCCTCGGCCTATGGCGCGCAGGCCGTTGTGAAATGGACGCCCGGCTATCCTGTGACTGTCAACACCGAGACAGAGACGGTCTACGCGGTTGAGGCTGCGCGGGCTGTGTCGGCCAATGTGGATGATGCCACCGACCCGATCATGCCGTCCGAGGACTTTGCCTACATGCTGGAGGAACGTCCCGGCGCCTATATCTTCCTTGGCAATGGCGACACCGTCATGTGCCACCACCCTGCCTATGTATTCGACGACGAAGCGATTCCGCTGGGCTGCAGCTGGTTTGCCGAGCTTGTCGAACGACGAATGCCCACAGCCTGAGGTCCCAGAATGCCCGTCAAGAACCGCTTTGCAGATTTGCACGCCGATATTACCGCTTGGCGACGGGACATTCATGAGCATCCGGAGATCCTGTACGATACGCATCGCACCAGCGCCTTGGTTGCAGAAAAGCTGAAAGCCTTTGGCTGTGATGAGGTCGTGACCGGCATCGGGCGTACCGGTGTCGTGGGCGTGATCCGGGGGCGCGAGACGGGTTCTGGTCGCGCGGTTGGTCTGCGCGCGGACATGGATGCCTTGCCGATGCAGGAACAGACCGGATTGGCGCATGCCTCAAAGATCCCCGGCACCATGCATGGCTGCGGTCATGACGGTCACACGGCCATGCTGCTGGGGGCTGCGCAATATCTGGCAGAGACCCGCAATTTTGACGGCACTGCTGTGGTGATCTTTCAGCCGGCCGAAGAGGGGGGCAATGGCGCCGAAGCGATGGTCAAGGATGGGCTGATGGAGCGGTTCGGAATTGATGAGGTCTATGCCATCCACAATTCTCCGGGACTGGAAACCGGGCAGTTTGCCATCCGCTCCGGCGCGCTGCTTGCGTCGGTGGATGAATTCATCATTCGCCTGCAGGGCCGGGGCGGGCATGCGGCCAAACCTCATGAAACCCGTGATACCACGGTGATGATGTGCCAGCTGATCTGCGCTTTGCAGACGATTGTCGCACGCAACGTGGACCCGGTGATGCAGGGGGTTCTGTCTGTTACCTCCGCTGAAACCTCTTCCAAGGCGTTCAACGTGATACCTGATCGGGCAGAAGTGAAGGGAACTATCCGCACCCATTCCCGCGACGTGCGGGCGCAGATCCCTGATCGTCTGAGGGCGGTGACCGACGGGATCGCACAGACATTCGGGTGCACGGCCGAGGTTGAGTTTGTGAACGGCGTGCCGGTGACCATCAACGATGCTGCGGCGACCGATCACGCCCGCGCCGCAGCCGAGGCTGTGTCGGGCAGCTGTGGAGAGGTGCCGCTGTCCATGGGGGGCGAGGATTTCTCTTTCATGCTGGATGCGCGGCCCGGCGCGATGATCCGGCTGGGCAATGGCGACAGCCGCGGCCTGCACCATCCCGAATACGATTTCAACGACGACGCCATTCCTGCAGGCTGCAGTTGGCTCGTGACGATGATCGAACAGCGTTTGCCGCTGAATTGACGACACTGGCGGGGCAGAACAGCCGCGCGCGTATTGAAAGACTGGGGCAGAGCCACAGCTGTGACCTGCCATTGACGGAAAGGAAGACAACATGCCCGTAAAGAACCGTTTTGCCGAAATGCAGGAAGAAATCACCGCATGGCGCCGTGATATTCATGAACATCCCGAAATCCTGTTTGAAACCCATCGCACGAGTGCTCTCGTCGCGGAGAAGCTGAAGGAATTTGGCTGTGACGAGATCGTCACCGGCATTGGTCGAACCGGTGTTGTTGGTGTGATCAAGGGCAAGGCTGACACATCTGGAAAGGTGATTGGTCTGCGGGCCGACATGGATGCGCTGCCGATCCATGAACAGACCGGGCTGGACTATGCCTCCAAAACAGATGGCGCAATGCATGCCTGCGGCCACGACGGTCACACTGCGATGCTTCTTGGGGCCGCGAAATACCTCGCAGAGACCCGCAATTTCGACGGCACTGTCGTGGTGATCTTCCAGCCTGCCGAAGAAGGTGGCGGCGGCGGTCGCGAGATGTGCGAAGATGGCATGATGGACCGCTGGAACATTCAGGAAGTCTACGGCATGCACAACTGGCCAGGGCGCCCTGTCGGCTCCTTTGCGATCCGTCCGGGGGCTTTCTTTGCCGCGACCGACCAGTTTGACATCACATTCGAAGGCCGTGGTGGCCATGCCGCGAAGCCGCAGGAAACCATCGACACCACCGTGATGTCGGCGCAGGCGGTTCTGGCGCTGCAGACCATTGCCTCGCGCAATGCCGACCCGGTTGAGCAGATCGTTGTCTCCGTGACCTCCTTTGAGACGTCCTCGAAAGCGTTCAACGTCATTCCGCAGAGCGTCCAGATCAAAGGCACAGTGCGCACGATGTCCGCAGACATGCGCGACCTTGCCGAAAAGCGGATCAAGGAAATTTGTGCTGGTGTTGCGGCGACCTTTGGTGGAACGGCAGATGTGACCTACTATCGCGGGTATCCGGTGATGGTGAACCACGAAGAGCAGACCGATTTTGCCGCCAAGGTGGCAGAGGGTATCTCTGGGTCTTGCGAAGAGGCCCCGCTGGTCATGGGCGGTGAAGACTTTGCTTTCATGCTCGAAGAGCGCCCCGGTGCCTATATCCTGGTCGGTAATGGCGACACCGCAGCGGTGCACCACCCTGAATACAACTTCACCGACGATGCCATCCCTGCCGGCTGCAGCTGGTGGGCTGAAATTGTCGAACAGCGGATGCCTGCCGCCTGATCCAGGCCCGTCGACTGAAATGAAAAAACCGCCCTCTCATCGGGGGCGGTTTTTTTTGTCAGCTTTGCGCGGAGGAGGGGGCGCCCCATAAGGCGTCGTAGACCGCGCCGATGCCGTCTGCCTCCTTTTGCGCGCTGAAACTGTGCAGCGCAACGTCCCGTGCCCGCGCGGCCATTGCCCCAAAGGCGTCTGCATCGCTCAGCACGCCCAAGGTCGCATCCACAGCGTCACCGACGGCCCCCAACGGGACGACACGCCCAACGGTTTCTTGCGCAGAAAAGGACCGGTAGTAGCCCGTATCAGAACCGACAAACGGCACAGCGCTGGCCAGACCTTCCAGTGGCGCCATACCGTAGCCTTCGTAGCGGGGGAGTTGCACAACCAGCGACAAGGCCCGCATCACACGTGGCAGGTCAGCTGCGGGGATCTCGCCGGGAAACAGGATCCGGTCGCTCAGGCCTGCGTCCTTGATGCGGGCCTGCAACCCTTTCAGAAACCCCTGATGTTCCCGCGCGGCCCGGCCCACGATCAGCGCCACCACGTCCGGCTGTTGTGGCAAAACCTGCAGCATCGTGTCCACAAACAGGTCCGTGCCTTTTTCAGGGCGAATACGTCCGACCGTTGCGATCCCTCTGCCGCCGCCATAGCCCAGTGAGGCCCATGCCGTTTCCCGGTTCTCGGCAGGGCAGAACACATCGGTATCCACGCCATGCGGCACCACGGCGCGTACATGCGGGACGTATGTTGCAGCGGCTTCTGTGGTGGCAATGACCGCATCCATGCGCGAGATCAGCCAGCGCGGAAACGCGGAATGGCGACGCTGCGCTGCGGAGGTGAAGACGATCCTGATCGGCAGGCGCAGCACATCGCGGGCCCAGATCGCTGCCCGCATTTCCGTGTTGCGACGCACATGCCAGATCGCAAAGGGCTTGTCGCTGGCATGTCTGCGCGTTGCGGCGCGGGCGGCAGCGACGCTGATGGGGTCGGGGCAGCCGGGCAGCGGGCGGCCGACCAGCGCCATGTCATATCGTCGGGCCTGCTGGCGGACGACATTGGCTGCTGTTGCCGATACCCCGGTAAAGTTGCGGTTGAAGTTCGTAACAAGAAGATCGGCCATGATGAAATATCTTTAACGGCGGGGGCGGCTGGGGGGGGGCCCCTGAAGGTTGAGCGTTTCAATCAGCAGATCGACGACCCCATCAAGTGCGGCCGCCTGTGACAGCACAACACTGCGGGCCGCATCGCGGGCCTGGTCAAGCGAGCTGCAGTCGCTGAGCCAGGTCTGCACGGCTGCTGCGAGGCTCTGGCCATCCTGGACTTCGACGGCGCCACCGGCAGCAATCAGGGGAGGGAAGGTTTCAGCGAAATTTGAATACCCCGGACCGGTCAGCACGGCTGACCCTGCTTGGGCGACCTCAAAGGGGTTGTGGCCCCCAATCGGTGCCAAGGATCCGCCAAGGAAAACAATGGGCGAGAGCGCATACCAGGTCCCGACTTCGCCCAATGTGTCTGCGAGATAAATCTGGATGTCGGAGGTCAGCGCCTCTCCCTTGCTGCGCTGCGCAAATGTCAGCCCGGCCTTGCGGATCAGATCAGCAACTTCATCCGCGCGCTCGGGGTGGCGAGGGGCAAGCAGCAGGCAAAGTGAGGGATCAGTCTCAAGCAGCGCCTTGTGAGCCGCAATGACGGCCTGTTCTTCCCCTCTGTGTGTCGAACTCGCGATCCAGACGCGGCGGCGACCAAGCGCTGTGCGAACGGCCTCCAGCGCGGCGCGATCAATCGGCAGAGGGGCGGATCCCGCCTTGAGATTGCCGCTGGGGTGCACCCGCTCTGCACTGGCCCCGAGCTCGATGAGGATCTCGCCCATTTCCGGGTTCTGGCTCAGCAGGACGTCGAACTGTTGCATGACAAAGGCAGCCACCGCAGGCTTGGATTTCCAGCGCTCGATTGATTTGGCAGACAGACGGGCATTCACCAGCGCCAGTTTGCAGCCTTCGCGCTTTGCCGCGTCCAGCGTGACAGGCCAGAGTTCGCTTTCAACAAAAAGGGCGGCGTCAGGTTTCCAATGGGACAGGAACCGGCGCACCGGTCCGCTTGCATCCAGCGGGGCAAACTGATGACGGCAGCGTTCTGGCAAACGCTTGGCCATCATGTCGGCAGAGCTGGCGGTGCCGGAGGTCAGCAGAAACTCGGCCTGCGGCAGACGCGGCAGCAGCTTGTCGATCAGGCTCAGCGCGGCCAGGCTTTCACCGACAGAGGCCCCGTGAAACCAGACCAGCGGCTTGTGCGTGCCATCTGCCGTCGTGGACGCGGGACGTGGGAGGCTTGCATACCCAAGACGCTCGCGCTGACGTTCCGGGCTGACGCCATGTTCAGCCAGTTTGCCTGCCACCTTGCGAAAGGCAAAAGGCGCGAGCAGCGTTGTGGCTGCGCGGTAGATATGGAACAGCGCCGGACGGTCGGCGGATGTGTCGCGGGTCATCTCAGCCGCCGGTATGGCTCATGTGGCGGGGCATCTGCCCGTCTAGCCGCTGGCGGGAATAGTCGAAATCATGGCCTTTGGGCTTGTGCAGGATCGCGGCTCGGATGGCGTCTTCCAGCGCGGTTTCATCATTGGGATGATCGCGCAACGGCGCGCGCAGATCGGCCATGTCTTCTTGGCCCAGGCACATGTACAGCTCACCGGTGCAGGTGAGACGCACGCGATTGCAGCTTTCGCAGAAATTATGCGACAGCGGTGTGATGAAACCGATCTTCTGGCCGGTTTCCTCGAGCCGGACATAGCGGGCTGGCCCGCCGGTCCGCTCTGTCAGGTCGCTCACGGTGTAGTGGTCTTCATAGGCGCGGCGCACGTCCTTGAGGGACCAGTATTGGCCCAGACGGTTTTCATTTCCGATATCGCCCATCGGCATGACCTCGATCCAGGTGAGATCCATATCGCGCTCAGCGCACCAGCGGGTGATGCTGGGCAGCTCGTCCTCGTTGAACCCCTTGAGGGCTACGGCGTTGATCTTGATCCGCAACCCGGCCTTTTGCGCCGCATCAATGCCGCGCATCACTTGCGGCAGGCGCCCCCAGCGGGTGATGTCGGCAAATTTGCCCTCGTCGATGGTGTCCAGAGATACATTCACCCGTCGTACTCCGGCGTCATAGAGATCCTGAGCGTATTTCTCCAGCTGAGAGCCGTTTGTCGTCAGCGTCAGCTCTTTCAGGGCACCGCTGTCAAGGTGGCGGGTCATGGCGCGGAAAAAGGTCATGATGTCACGCCGCACCAATGGTTCACCGCCAGTGATGCGCAGCTTTTCAACCCCCATGCCGACAAAGGTCGAACACATCCGGTCCAGTTCCTCAAGCGTGAGGAGATCCTTCTTGGGCAGGAAGGTCATGTTTTCGGACATGCAATAGACGCAGCGAAAATCGCAGCGGTCGGTCACCGAAACGCGCAGGTAGGTGATTGCGCGGGCGAAGGGATCAATCAGCGGAGCAGCCATTCTTCTTAGGTAAAGCCGCTATGGGCCTGCGGCAAGAGGGGAGTTGCAATCAGCCTTGTTTGTCACTGGTCAACACCAGAGAGCGGGGCTAGGGTCAGGCCATGCGTTATTCTGTTTTGATCCTTTCATCCGTCGCCTTTGTGGGTGCTTGTGGCCCGCTGCAGTGGAATTCTTCCATTCTTGGGCCGCGCAGCGGCGGTGGTTCGGCCCCCGTTGCACCCGCGTCACCATCAACCGTGCCTGCTGCGCCGGACGTAGCGGCCACGCCGCTTGCACCGCTGGAGGCCGGGACCACATCTGTTGCACCGGCACCGGGAACGTCCGCAACCAGTGCAGGCTACACGGGGCGCGCCACAACAGTGGCGAGCCTTGGTGATCCGTCCCAACCGGGCCTGTGGATGGAGACGCCGCTTGTCTCTTCTGCGCAGCGCGCGCGGGTACGCAGCCCCCGTGGCAACGAGGTCGTGCTGACCCTGCGACCGATCGAAGGGGCTGCCGGTGCAGGAAGCCGCCTGTCGATTGATGCGATGCGCGCGTTGGGGTTGCCGTTGACCGAACTGGTAGAGGTTCAGGTTCTGCCAGCGGGCTGAGCGGGCCAGCCTGGTAAGTTGGGAGTAAATCAAAACGGCGCGGGTGACCGCGCCGTTTTGGTGTTTGCCACATGGTCCGTTGGACGACCGGTCAGCTTGCCGCGTCCTCCTGCGAGGAGGCGGCTGCGCCTTGTTGTGCGGACTTGCGCAGGTATTTGGCCGCTTCCTTGCGGGCAAAGGCTTTCATCGCTTCGCCATGCTGCAGCAGAAAGGCGCGGCTCATGTCCGGGTCATGTTTTGACAGATCACGGATCCACCAGGCGACCGCCTTTTGGATGAACCAGTTGCGATCATGGACATAGCTGGCGGCCCAGGCGACGATCTGTTCGCGCTGGTCCAGTTCGGCAGGTTTCGGGTTGGCCAGTTTCGCCCAGGGCAAAGTGCTGACCAATGCGGCGCGGCGGGTCCACATGTGTTCTGACGTGGTCCATTCGCTGATCTCCTCCAGCCGCGCCGGCTGGGCCTGAAGGCGCTTGCCGATGGCTGATGCAACCGCATCCGCGATGGCCCAGCTGTCAAAGTCCGCAACCCAAGATGTCTGCAGCTGCCAAACGGCCTCGTCTTCCTTGATCCGAGCCTGCGTCAGCAACTTGGCCGCCAGAATGCGGGCCTCAAAGATGTTGCTCTGCCACAACTCTGCTGCAAGGTTGATGCGGGCGTCGAGGTCAAGTTGCTGTCGCCAGCTCTTGGCCAGATCGTTGAGCGCAACATTCGAAACGCCAAGCACCTCGCGGCTCTGCTTGTGGTAGGCCGCCATCTGTTCTGCCCGGCCCGGCTCAATATGGGTCCTCAGCGCCTCCAGCGCGTCGTCGCAGGTCATTCGACGGTCACGGATTTGGCGAGGTTTCGAGGCTGGTCCACATCGGTGCCCTTGGCAATCGCGGTGAAATAGGCGATCTGCTGCGCCGGTACGGCATAGAGGATCGGCGCGAGCGCATCAGGGATCTGCGGCATGATGATCACCTCATGGGTGCCTTCGCCAGCGATCTTTGCGCCTTCGGCATCAGTCACCAGGATCACCTTGCCACCACGGGCCATGACCTCCTGCATGTTGGAGACTGTTTTCTCAAACAACTCGTCTCGCGGAGCCAGCACCACCACGGGCACCTTTTCATCAATCAATGCAATCGGCCCATGTTTCAGTTCGCCGCTGGCGTAGCCTTCGGCGTGGATATAGCTCAGTTCCTTCAGCTTCAGCGCACCCTCAAGTGCCAATGGGTACAGCTGGCCCCGGCCAAGGAAGATGATGTCCTGAGCCTTGGCAAGGCTGCGGGCAGAGGCGGCAATCTGTTTTTCGCCTGCGAGCGACTGGTGGATCAGTCCGGGCAGGGATCGCAGATCACCCGGCATGCCATCAGGCAGTGGCAGGCCACGCTGTTCAGCAGCACGCAGCGCCAACAGCAGCAGGATCGACAGCTGACAGGTAAAGGCCTTGGTGGATGCGACCGAAATCTCGGGCCCGGCATGAAGCGGCAGGATCACATCGCTTTCACGTGCGATCGAACTCTCGGGTACGTTGACCAGCCCGACGATCTTTTCTGCCTTGCCGTCCATATACCGCAGCGCTGCCAGCGTATCGGCTGTTTCGCCGGACTGAGAAACAAACAACGCAAGCGTATTGGGTGCCACAGGAGGCTCGCGATAGCGGAACTCCGAGGCCACATCGACCTCAACCGGCAGACGGGCGATCCGTTCAAACCAGTATTTGGCGACCATGCAGGCGTAGAACGCAGTGCCGCAGGCCACCATCGTGAGACGCTCGACTTTGGTGAAATCCAGCCCCTCCGGCAGGGTGATCTCTGCGTTGTCGTTCATGTAGGCCTTGAGCGCGCGATCAATGGCGACGGGCTGCTCCGCAATCTCCTTGGCCATGAAATGCTTGTGCCCGTCTTTGTCGACGCGGGCGTTTTCCAGAACGATCTTGCGCTTTTCGCGGTTTGCAATCGCGCCGCGCTGGTCGCGGATTTCAAGGCTGTTGCGGGTCAGGACCGCGAAATCGCCCTCTTCCAGGTAGCTGATTTCATCCGTGAAAGGCGCGAGCGCGATGGCATCGGAGCCAACAAACATCTCGCCGTCGCCATGACCCACCGCCAGGGGGGAGCCCTTGCGCGCCGCGATCATCAGATCCTCCTCGCCTTCAAACAAGAAGGCGAGGGCAAACGCCCCATCAAGCTGCTGAACGGTTTCGTAGGCCGCATCAACGGGGGCTTTCCCGTCGGCAATCAACGACTCGCACAGAAGGGCGACAGTTTCCGTGTCGGTTTCAGTGGCAAAGGTGATGCCCTTGCGGCCCAGATCCGCGCGCAGGTCCTTGAAGTTCTCGATGATGCCATTGTGAACAACAGCAACACGGCCCGCGCGGTGGGGGTGGGCGTTGCCCACGGTCGGGGCCCCGTGGGTGGCCCAACGGGTGTGACCGATGCCGGATTTTCCAGCCAGCGGCTCATGCACCAAAAGGTCCGATAGATTGGCGAGCTTGCCCACCGCACGGCGCCGGGCGAGATCACCGTTGTTGACGGTTGCAATCCCGGCGCTGTCGTAGCCGCGGTATTCCAGCCGCTTCAGTGCCTCGACAAGAATGGGGGCTGCCTCGTGATTGCCGAGAACACCGACGATGCCACACATTATTCGGCTCCTTTCTGGAGACGGGCCTTCTTGGCGCGCAGCATGTCCATCAGCTTGCGGGCTCGGCCGGGTTTGTTTTGCTGTTCGGCGCGGCCAAGGGCCAGCGCGCCGTCCTCGATATTCTTGGTCACCACTGTGCCTGTCGCGGTCATGGCCTCATGACCCACCTTGACCGGCGCAATCAGCATGGTGTTCGAGCCGATAAAGGCGCGCGCACCAATTTCGGTGCGGTGCTTCATCACGCCGTCGTAGTTGCAGGTGATGGTGCCCGCCCCGATGTTGGTGGCGGCTCCGACGCTGGCGTCGCCGATATAGCTCAGATGGTTGACCTTGGCGCCTTCGGCGATCTCGGCGTTTTTGATTTCGACAAAGTTGCCGATATGCGTGTCTTCGGCGAGCTCCGCTCCGGGGCGCAGGCGCGCATACGGGCCGACCTTGGCGCCGCGCGAGACATGACAGCCTTCCAAATGGGAAAACGCCCGGATCAAGGCGCCGCTTTCCACTGTGACGCCGGGACCGAAAACCACATTGGGTTCGATCACAGTGTCTCGCCCGATCATGGTGTCAAACGCCAGGTAGACGGTTTCCGGCGCCATCAGCGTTACGCCCAGATCCAGCAGCTCTGCACGCGCCTTGGCCTGGAATACGGCATCTGCCTTTGCCAGTTCCGCACGGGAGTTGATGCCAAGCGTCTCAGCCTCATCGCAGGACACGGCGGTGACACTCAGGCCTTCGGCGCGCGCAAGGGCAGGCAGGTCCGTCAGATAGTATTCCCCGGCGGCATTGTCGTTGCCGACCTTCTCCAGCAGTCCAAGCATCTGCTTTGCGTCGCCTGCCATCAGACCAGAGTTGCAGAAGGTGATTGTCCGCTCTTCCTCGCTTGCGTCCTTGTACTCGACGATCTTTTCGAGCGTATCGCCCCGCATCACCAACCGGCCATAGCGTGCAGGATCTGCGGCCTCAAAGCCCAGGACGACCAGATCGGCGCGGGCGCGAGCGGCGACCATGCGTTCGATGGTGTCGGCGCTGATGAACGGCGTATCACCGTAAAGCACCACGATATCCCCATCAAATCCCGAAAGGGCATCCTTGGCCTGCGCGACGGCGTGACCGGTGCCCAGCTGTTCTTCTTGCAGCACCACGGTGGCTGTTTCGTCGATCTCGGCAACTGCTGCGCGGACCAGATCAGCCCCGTGACCGGCCACCACGATGGTGCGTTCCGGCTCAAGCGACCGCCCGGCGACCATGGCGTGTTCCAGCATCGGAACCTGCGCAATCGGATGCAGAACCTTTGGAAGGTCAGAGTTCATCCGCGTGCCTTTGCCTGCGGCCAGAATGACGAGGGCTGTGCTCATGTTTTCTTTTCTCTTTGTCTTTTCAGCGCCCCCGTTTTATCCGCTAACAGCAGGCGTGCAAGGCAAAGCGCCATCAAACAAGGTTGCGTCCTGCAACAAGCGGCGGCGGAAATGCGCCGAGAGAGGGTAAATATGCGAACTGTTATCTTCGATCTGGATGGCACATTGGCGGACACGTCGGGTGATCTGCTTGCTGCTGCCAATG
The DNA here is from genome assembly GCF_001258055.1 of Phaeobacter italicus. Taxonomy (GTDB): domain Bacteria; phylum Pseudomonadota; class Alphaproteobacteria; order Rhodobacterales; family Rhodobacteraceae; genus Phaeobacter; species Phaeobacter italicus. The sequence continues at coordinate 128,596 of NZ_CVRM01000011.1, forward strand.
CCTGTTTCCGTGAGATGGGTTTGGGTGATCTGCTGACGCGAGAGCGAGATGCCGGCACCGCATTGCGGGGGGGCAAGGCCATGTTGACTGCTGGTCTTGAGCGCGCTGGAAAGTTTGAAGAGGCGCTGGTGGAGGAGTTCTATCCGGTTCTGCTGTCGCATTACCGGGATGCGATTGACCATCACACCGTCATGTACCCCGGTGCGATGGATGCGGTGGAGCAGCTGAAATCCGATGGGTTTGGCGTTGGGATCTGCACCAACAAACCCGAAGCTCTGGCTGAGAAACTGATGCAGAGCCTGGGTGTGCGGGATGCGTTTCATTCGCTTGTGGGCGCCGACACGCTGCCGGTGCGCAAACCCGATCCCGCGCCGCTGTTTGAAGCCGCGCGCCGGGCCGGTGGTGCCCCCGACAAGACCATTCTCATTGGCGATACCATCACGGACCGTACCACTTCGGCCAATGCTGGGGTGCCGTCGGTTCTTGTGACCTTTGGCCCATCGGGCGAAGACATGGCCGCGCTCAAGCCCGAAGCCCTGCTGTCAGATTTTGCGCATTTGCCTGCCATCGTGGCAGAGTTGATTGGCCGCAACTGATTTGGGTTGCACAGCGCGAGGATGAATTCTGTGGCATGGCAGCCGATCTGGTGATCTGAGCCTTGACCTGCTTCGTCATGGCGCGCACTACTCGGCCCATGACGGACGTTTTCAAGGGTAACTTTACCCAGCAAGAACCCATCCCCGAAGCCGCCATCGAGGCCGCAGTCGACGTGATGCGTCACGGTCGGCTCCATCGGTATAATGTGGCAGACGGCGAGGCGGGGGAAACCACCCTTCTGGAAGAAGAGTTTGCGGCCCAGATGGGCGCGCCCTATGCGCTTGCGGTGGCGTCGGGTGGCTATGCGCTTGCAACGGCCTTGCGGGCGGTTGGGGTGAAGCCGGGGGACAGGGTTCTGACAAACGCCTTTACCCTCGCGCCGGTGCCGGGCTCTATCGCCTCGGTTGGGGCGCGGCCGGTCTATGTCGGTGTCACCGAGGCTTTGACGCTGGATCTGGAGGATCTGGCCGGGCAGCTTGCGCAGGCAGATCATCCTAAGGTGCTCATGCTGTCGCACATGCGGGGCCATCTTTGCGATATGGACCGATTGATGGAGATCTGTGACGCTGCCGGGGTCACGGTGATTGAGGATTGCGCCCACACGATGGGCGCGCGCTGGAATGGCACGCTGTCCGGTCGGCACGGCGCGGTTGGGTGTTATTCCTGCCAGACATACAAACACGTGAATTCGGGCGAAGGTGGCTTGCTGGTGACTTCGGACGAGGAGATCGCCGCCCGCGCGATCATGCTCTCTGGCTCTTACATGCTGTATTCTCGCCACCGTGCGGCACCGGATCCGGAAGTCTTTGAGCGGGTGAAATATGTGACCCCGAATATTTCCGGGCGCATGGACAATCTGCGGGCAGCCATTTTGCGGCCGCAGCTGCAGGATCTTGAGGCGCAGGTGGACCGCTGGAATGCCCGTTATCGTCGGCTTGAAGCAGGGCTGCGCGATACACCTGGGCTGACCGTGATCGACCGCCCTGAACCTGAGCACTTTGTCGGATCGTCCATTCAGTTCCTGCTCTTGGATTGGTCTGCGGACGGGGTCGAAGACGTCCTGCGCCGCTGTGCTGCCCGTGGAGTTGAACTGAAATGGTTTGGTGCGCCTGAACCGGTTGCCTTTACCTCTCGCTATGACAGCTGGCGGTATGCCGACGCACCTGCCATGCCCAAAACAGACAGGGTGTTGGCGGGCATTATCGATATGCGCGTACCGCTGACCTTTTCGCTTGAGGATTGCGACCAGATTGCTCGCATTATCCGCAGTGAAGTCAGCGCTGTTTTTCAGGCGGGTGGCGCAGCGCCTGGCGTCTGACGGTCTGTTTTCCCCGCCCGTGTCGGCGCCGTGATGGATCAGGCTGCATCCAGGACAGGGTGTTGGTTTTTGGCGAGCCGTTGAATCAGCCGCTTCTGGCGGGCTGTCTCCGGTATCGGGCGGGCAGATGCGGCCGCGGTTCCGGTGCGGTGCACAAGATGGGGAAAGAGCGCTTGCAGCTCTTCCTGTGCGGCTGGGGTAAGCGCAGCAAAAGACCGCTCAGTCACCAAAAGGCTTTCACTTGGGGCGCCGTTGGCCCGGACAATTTCATGATTGTCGAACAACATGTGAAAGTAGCTGACGGGCTCTGTGCCCTCGCTGATTTCGATGCCGGGCAGGTCAGTCAGCCTTATGGCTGGCAGCAGGATTTCCTGGCTGCCAAACATGCGCCCTGCCACGCGAGAGCGCACCAGCATCCGGTGTTGCCGTGAAACCTCCAGCGGCTGTGTCGGAAGACCCGCGCCCAATGCACCGGTGTCGATGCGCACCGGCTTCAGTTTGGCGTTGCGTGTCATTTCGTCGGGCCGAACAACCCGCCGCCCGATCCAGCGCAGCGGCTTTGCACCGGTTTCGGTGAGGATGATGTCACCGGCTTGCAGGGTTTCGATCGCGCGAGGCCCGTCTGGCGTTCCAATCATCGTGCCACCGCAAAAGCACACAATCAGGGAGATGTTGTCGACAATCGCGCCGAGACTGTTGTCTTTGCCCAGCTCTGTCAGGCGGAGGGTGTAGTCGCCCGCGCTGTCAAAGGTCACGTCGAGGCTGACCTGGGTAAAGCTGTTGGTGGTTGGAAGGACTGTCATGGAGGCGATGACAGTGCCGTCAGATGCCAGAACCTCAACGGCAAAACCTTCGGTTCCGGCCTGATTGAGCGACGCATTGCGCAGTGCTGCATCCAGGGTGACCGCCGTTTGGATCGGGCCATCAACGCGGAACGTCTGCTGCATCACCGTGGTCTGATTGGCACGACCGTCCATTTCGGCCACCCGGTTGGAGGAGCCGTTGTTGAGATAGGCACCCTCGCTATAGCTCGTCTCAAGGTCATTTCCGGTCCAATAGGCCGAGCCGGAATCAAAGGTGCCGTTGATGATCAGATTACGCATTGGGCTGCCACGGGTTACCAAAACCTGAATTGTTGTCACACGATACTATGGCGCAAGCAAGGCAACCCTTGGATGTTTGTTAATGTTTCAATCGCTTGTGAAGGTTTAGCGGTCTGCTGTGCGAGGTTGTTGACTGGGGGCGGGGTATATGCCTATTAATGAACAACTGTTCAATAATGGATTGGTTCGGGAGGAATCGATGTTTAACGCGAGTATGACCTTCGACCTGGGCGAGGACGTGAACGCCCTTCGCGATATGGTGCATCGTTGGGCGCAAGAGCGCATCAAGCCGATGGCGCAGGAAATCGATCAGAAAAACGAGTTCCCCGCCGAACTGTGGCAGGAGATGGGGGAGCTGGGTCTGCTCGGTATCACGGTGCCCGAAGAATTCGGTGGTGCAGGCATGTCCTATCTGGCCCACACTGTTGCGGTCGAAGAAATCGCCCGCGCCAGCGCCTCGGTGTCGCTGTCCTATGGGGCGCATTCGAACCTCTGCGTGAACCAGATCAAACTGAACGCCAGTGAAGAGCAAAAGCAGAAGTATCTGCCGCGGCTGATTTCCGGCGAACATGTCGGCGCCCTGGCGATGTCCGAAGCGGGCGCTGGGTCTGACGTTGTGTCGATGAGCCTGCGGGCCGAAAAGCGCAATGACCACTTCCGTTTGAACGGCAACAAATACTGGATCACCAACGGCCCCGATGCTGACACTCTGGTGGTCTATGCCAAAACGGATCCTGAGGCTGGTTCCAAAGGGATCACGGCTTTCCTCATCGAAAAGGAAATGAAGGGCTTTTCCACTTCGCAGCACTTCGACAAGCTGGGGATGCGTGGGTCCAATACGGCAGAGCTGGTCTTTGAGGATGTGGAAGTCCCGTTTGAGAACATTCTGGGCGAAGAGGGCAAGGGCGTGCGCGTCCTGATGTCCGGTCTCGACTACGAGCGTGTTGTCTTGGCAGGTATCGGCACCGGGATCATGGCCGCCTGCATGGACGAGATGATGCCTTACATGAAAGAACGTAAACAGTTCGGCCAGCCGATCGGGAACTTCCAGCTGATGCAGGGCAAGATCGCGGATATGTACACCGCGATGAACACCGCCCGGGCCTATGTCTATGAAGTCGCAAAGGCCTGTGACAAGGGCACCGTCACCCGGCAGGACGCAGCAGCGTGCTGCCTCTATGCTTCTGAGGTTGCGATGACGCAGGCTCATCAGGCGGTTCAGGCTTTTGGCGGTGCAGGGTATCTCAACGACAATCCGGTTGGCCGGATCTTCCGCGATGCCAAGCTGATGGAAATCGGCGCAGGCACCAGCGAAATTCGCCGCATGCTGATTGGCCGCGAGCTGATGGGCCAGATGTAATGGCGCTCCGGTCCTGATCAGAACAAGGATGCAGTCATGCGGGTGATCTACTGGGGGCCCTTTGTTCTGCTGACGCTGGTTCTGGCCGGGATCGGATTTCGCTACGGTGTGATGCGACAGGGGATCACGGAGTCCGACGTCATCACCCTTTATGCGCAACGCTACCTTGCCGATCATGCAGCATCCGGACTGGAGGGTGTGCCCCGGACAACCGACTGCTCTGCCCGGCCTGGCAATGGCCCCTGGACGTGGTTGGTCGTGACATGTGGGGTGGCGGATGAACATGACGCGGCGCTGTTTCGTTACGAGGTAAACTGGCTCGGCGGTTTGATCCGCCACAGTGGACCAACCCCTCGTTTGCCCGGCGCGCCAAAGACGTGAGCTGCAATAAAGAAAGGCGCCGCAGAAGCGACGCCTTTCCGAAACCCGAAGGTGAAAGATCAGAAACGGTGCACGTAGCCAAAGCCAACCACGACCGGATCGATTTCTGCGGTGCCGACATCGGTGCCGTTCAGGGTCACATCGGTGTCGATGTCCATGTAACGGACGTTGAAGCGCAGGGCGCCGCGATCAGACACTTGCCAGTCCGCACCAAGGTTCACGGCCAAGCCAAAGCTGTCATCCAGGGAGATCACACCAGCAGGAGTGCTTTCCTCAAAGAAGGTGGTGTAGTTGATACCAACGCCGACGAAGGGCTTGAATTTGCTCTGGGTCGGGAAGTGGTAGTTGATCGACAGGGTGGGCGGCAGTTGTTTTGTGGTCGCCGCATAGCCGCCGTTCAGGAAGATGTCGTGCTCGAACGGGCTGGCAGCCAGCAGCTCGATACCGATGTTGTCGCGGATGAAGTACTCAGCGGTGAAGGTCAGCGCGGTGTTGTCATCTACGGTTGCCGCTGCACCACCGACGGTGCCGTTGTTGGACTTGGGGTTCACATTGGCAAAGCCGAAACCAACGGTCCAGTCGCCTTGCGACTGAGCGAGAGCGGGGCCTGCGACAGCGGCGATTGCAGCGCTGAGTGCCAGGGCGGATACCATACGGGTCATTGGGACTATCCCTCTTCTTTCTTGTACGAGAGATCTATGCGCCATGCTGCTCAGCTCTGCTCTGATCTGGATCAAGAAGAGGTCGTCTTTCCCCTTGGGAATGAACGGAAATTCCGCATAGCAGATATGCAAAAAGCGAAGGGCTGATGATGGCGAGCGATACCACCTATCCTGGTTTGATGGCCGATGGCAGCTGGGTTTTTCCGGCCCGGCTGAACATGGCGGCGCAGGCGCTGGATCATGACGAGAGCCAGCTGGCGCTGATTGATCTCACCGGGCCAGATCGGCAAGACGTGAGCGTCGGGGCCTTGCACGATCACGTCGACCGCATTGCGCGCCATTTGCTGGAAAAGGTCAAACCGGGTGATCGGGTTGGTGTTTTGTTGAGCCAGTCGGTTGGCTGTGCGGCGGCGCATCTTGCGATCTGGAAGATTGGCGCCATTTCGGTGCCGCTATTTAAACTGTTCCAGCATGACGCTCTGGCCTCGCGGATCAATGATGCAGGTCTCAGCTATGTGGTGACGGATGCAGCAGGAGAGACGCAACTGGGCGCACTTGCTACGCCGTTGCGGGTGGAGCCGTTGCTGATAGCAGGGGCAGAGGCCGCCTCTCGTCTGCCTTTTGCGGACACAACGCCGGAAACCCCGGCTGTCCTTATCTATACGTCCGGCACCACCGGCAGCGCAAAAGGCGCCGTTCACGGGCATCGGGTATTGTCCGGCCATCTGCCGGGCGTTGCGATCAGCCATGACCACTTGGGTCAATCTGGGGACTGCCTGTGGACACCGGCGGACTGGGCCTGGATCGGGGGGCTGTTCGACGTGCTGATGCCAGGTTTGGCGCTGGGCGTGCCGGTGGTTGCGGCGCGGCTCGACAAATTCACGCCCGAGGCCTGCGCCGAGATCATTGCACGCGGCGAGGTGCGTAACGTGTTTTTCCCACCCACCGCGCTGCGGGTGCTGAAATCAGCAGGGCAGGGGCTCGACGGTTTGCGTTCTGTCGCCAGCGGCGGAGAGCCGCTGGGCGCAGAGATGCTCGCCTGGGGCCAGCAGAATCTGGGCGTCACCATAAATGAGTTCTATGGCCAGACCGAATGCAACATGACCGTGTCCTCCTGTGCCGTGGACTTCCCGGTTCGTCCCGGCTGCATCGGCAAGCCGGTACCGGGTTGCGTGGTGGAGGTGATCGATCCAGATGGCGCCCCCACACAGGGCGAGGGGGATGTGGTCGTGCGTCGCGGGGCTGCATCAATGATGCTGAAATACTGGAACCGCCCCGAGGCAACGGAAGAGAAATTTCATGGCGACTGGCTGGTCACCGGTGATCGCGGCATCTGGGAGGGCGACTATCTGCGCTTTGTCGGCCGCGAGGATGATGTCATCACCTCTGCGGGCTACCGCATCGGCCCGGCCGAAATCGAAGACTGCCTGATGACCCATCCCGCAGTGGCGACTGTGGGCGTCGTCGGTAAACCCGACCCGCTGCGCACGGAAATCGTGAAGGCCTATGTGGTGCTGAAAGCAGGCGCCACGGCCACCGAGAAAGAGCTTCAGGATCACGTCAAGCAGCGCCTGGCCCAATACTCCTATCCCCGCGAGGTGGAATTTCTGGATGCATTGCCGATGACCGTAACCGGTAAGGTGATCCGCAAGGAGCTGAAGGCGCGGGCGGTGAGGGAGGTGAACTGATGAAACAGCCGGTCCTTTCCATTGTTGCAGCCTGTGCTTGCGCTTTGGGCGCGTCCTTTCCTCTTACTGCGGCAGGTGAGGCGACCCCCGTTTTTGATACAGCCGGTTTTCTGAGCGCTTGCACTGGATTTGTTCCCGATGTTGGCTTTGCGGTGCCCATGGATACCCAATGCGTCTCGCAGGTCGTCCGCATGTGCAACATGAGCCTGGAAAACAATGCTTTACAGTATTGTGTTGATAGCGCCGCGGCGTGGTTGGAGGCGGATGGAGCGCGCATCGTTAGCCAGATGCCCGGCTTCGACAAAAGTGTTCTTGATGGCAACGGGCCTGCAGGTCTGTCTCTGCCCATGCCTGCTTTGGGCGACGCTCCCGATTGTACCAAGATATCGGACCCCAATTTGCCTTCCGAATTAGTGTGCCGCTATTCGGAGGCACTTTCAGAATGGCTCAAACTAAGAGTTCTGATGCGCAGCGAGGATATGACCGGGGAAGCAAGCCAATGACTCAAGGTGTTGCATACCCGGCGTACGCTGCCCCAACCGGAATGAAAGAAATTTCCCGTATAACGGGACACAGCCTAACCCCTACAACGGGAGAGTGGACATGAAACTCACATCCAAGGCGATGCCTTCCTCCGAAGGTTTCAAACAGAACCGCGCGGCGCATATGGACGCGCTGGCGCAGATCAGCGAGGCGGCTGAGGCTGCGCGCATGGGCGGCGGCGAGAAATCCCGCGCGCGGCACGAAAGCCGCGGCAAGATGCTGCCGCGCCGCCGGGTGGCGAACCTCCTTGATCCCGGCTCTCCGTTTCTGGAGATCGGCGCGACGGCCGCACATAATATGTATGACGGTGCTGCACCCGCAGCGGGCGTGATCGCAGGCATCGGCCGGGTGCATGGGCAAGAGGTCATGGTGGTCTGCAACGACGCCACCGTGAAGGGCGGCACCTATTACCCGATGACGGTCAAGAAACACCTGCGCGCGCAGGAGATCGCCGAGGAAAACCGTCTCCCCTGCATCTATCTGGTCGACTCGGGCGGTGCCAACCTGCCCAACCAGGATGAGGTCTTCCCCGACCGCGATCATTTCGGGCGCATCTTCTACAACCAGGCGCGCATGTCGGCTAAGGGCATTCCACAGATTGCTGTTGTCATGGGCTCTTGCACTGCGGGCGGTGCTTATGTGCCGGCGATGTCGGACGTCACCATCATCGTGAAGGAGCAGGGCACCATCTTCCTGGCGGGCCCGCCGCTGGTAAAGGCCGCAACGGGCGAGGTTGTCAGTGCCGAAGACCTGGGCGGCGGCGATGTGCATACGCGCCTGTCCGGCGTGGCCGATTACCTGGCCGAGGATGATGCCCACGCGCTGGCGCTGGCGCGCCGTGCAGTGCAGTCGCTGAACATCACCAAGCCTCTGACGGTGAACTGGGCCAGCCCGGAAGAGCCTGCCTACGATCCTGAGGAAATCCTCGGCGTGGTGCCCGGCGACCTACGCACGCCTTATGACATTCGCGAGGTGATCGCGCGTCTGGTCGACGGCTCCCGCTTTGACGAGTTCAAGCCGCGCTTTGGCGAGACCCTGGTGACCGGCTTTGCCCATGTGAAAGGCTGCCCGGTTGGGATTATCGCCAACAACGGGGTGCTGTTCTCGGAAGCTGCCCAGAAAGGCGCGCATTTCGTCGAACTGTGCAGCCAGCGCAAGATCCCGCTGGTGTTCCTGCAGAACATCACCGGCTTCATGGTTGGCCGCAAATACGAAAACGAGGGCATCGCCCGCCACGGCGCCAAGATGGTGACGGCGGTGGCGACCACCAATGTGCCGAAAGTGACGATGCTGGTCGGCGGCTCGTTCGGGGCCGGTAACTACGGCATGTCGGGGCGGGCCTACTCGCCGCGCTTCCTGTGGACCTGGCCGAACTCCCGCATTTCGGTGATGGGTGGCGAGCAGGCCGCAGGCGTGCTGGCAACGGTGAAACGTGATGCCATCGAACGCCAGGGCGGCAGCTGGAGCGCTGACGAAGAAGCGGCGTTCAAGCAGCCCACGATCGACATGTTCGAAGAGCAGAGCCATCCGCTTTATGCTTCCGCACGGCTCTGGGACGACGGCATCATCGACCCGCGCAAATCGCGCGACGTGCTGGCCCTGTCCCTGAGCGCTGCCCTGAATGCGCCGATCGAAGATACACGCTTTGGCGTGTTCCGGATGTGAGGCAAAAATGACCTCCCTTGCTGAAGCCATCGCAGAGTTTCCCGGCGCGCAAAGCTATCGCCCCGGCGATTCACCGGCATTGAACGCCGAAATCATCGGCCTGATCCGGTCGGGGGCCAAGACCGTCAGCTGCGAAGCCTGGTCGGTCTTTGACGATGGTTTGGAGAGCCTCCCCGAGGTGGGGCGCGTGGATATCGTCTTGAGCTGGGACGGAACCGCCGCCTGCGCCACACAGACGGAAAAAGTGGAAAAGATCCGCTTTTGCGATGTGACGGCAGAGATGGTTCCGCGGCAGGGGGAATTCAAAGATTTGGAGCACTGGCGAGCCGGGTATCAAGCCTACATGACCCGCGCGGGCCGCTTTCACCAGAACGCACCGATGATGGTTGAGACCTTTCGTCTGGTCCGTGATTTCGGAGACCACAAAGATGTTTGACAAGATTCTGATCGCAAACCGCGGCGAGATCGCCTGCCGCGTGATGGAAACCGCCCGCGCCATGGGCGTGAAAACGGTTGCCGTCTATTCCGACGCAGATCGTGGCGCAAAGCATGTCGCCATGGCGGATGAGGCCTGCCATATCGGTACTGGCCCTGCGCCTGCTGACAGCTACCTCCTTGGGGATGAGATTATCGCAATTGCCCAATCGACAGGGGCTCAGGCGATCCATCCGGGCTATGGCTTTCTTTCGGAAAACCCGGACTTTGTTGATGCCGTTGAGGCCGCTGGCCTCACCTTTATTGGCCCGTCCGCTGATGCGATCCGAAAAATGGGGCTGAAGGACGCGGCCAAGGTATTGATGGAGGAGGCGGGTGTTCCGGTCGTACCGGGCTACCACGGCACCAATCAGGATGCAGGGTTCCTGCAGGAACAAGCGGATCAGATCGGCTATCCTGTTCTCATCAAGGCTGTTGCCGGTGGTGGCGGCAAGGGGATGCGGCTGGTCGAGGCTGCTGGTGACTTTGCCGAAGCACTGAAGAGCGCACAGGGCGAGGCCACCACTGCCTTTGGCAACCCGGACGTCTTGATCGAAAAATACATCCAGCAACCGCGCCACATTGAGGTGCAGGTCTTTGGTGACGGAACCCACGCGGTGCATCTGTTTGAGCGGGACTGTTCACTGCAGCGCCGCCACCAGAAGGTGATTGAGGAGGCGCCCGCACCCGGCATGACCCCGGAAATGCGCGAAGCGATGGGGCAGGCCGGCGTGCGCGCGGCCGAGGCGATCGGCTATAAGGGCGCAGGCACGGTGGAGTTCATCGTCGATGGATCTGACGGGCTGCGCACCGACGGGTTCTGGTTCATGGAAATGAACACCCGACTGCAGGTCGAACACCCCGTCACCGAACTCATCACCGGTGTCGATCTGGTGGAATGGCAGCTGCGTGTGGCCTCGGGCGAGAGCCTGCCTGCCCAGCAGGACGATCTCTCCATCACGGGCCACGCGTTTGAAGCCCGGCTTTATGCAGAAGACGTGCCCAAGGGGTTCCTGCCTGCGACCGGCACCCTGACTCATCTGTCCTTCCCCGAAAGCTGCCGCGCGGACAGTGGCGTGCGGGCTGGCGACACGATCAGCCCGTGGTACGATCCGATGATCTCTAAGGTCATCGTGCATGGACCCACCCGCGCCATTGCCCTGTCCCGCCTGTCGCAGGCCCTGGCCGAGACGGAAGTGGGCGGCACGGTGACAAACCTGGCTTTCCTTGGTGCGCTGGCCGCACATGAGGGGTTTGCAGCGGGAGAGGTCGACACCGGGCTGATCGCGCGGGATCTTGAGCAGCTGGTCAAGGCGCCTGAGGTCAAGCCGGAACACAAGGCCGCAGCAGCCATGCAGGCGCTTGGGCTGATCAATGGCAGCTGGGAGACGGGCTTTACTCTCTGGTCCGACATGCGCCGTTCCGTGCACCTCAGCTATCAGGGGGAGCCCTTTGAGGCGATGGTCGAAGTTGACGGGCCGGATCGACAGCTTTGGGAATTCCCCGAGGATCCTGACGCTCAGGTCTGCGCGAACCGGATCGGTGGCGGCTGGGTTCTGGGGGGCGATCGTCTCCCGGCCATGTCGCAGTCCGGAAACACGATTACCGTATTTGATGGCTATGGCCTGCAGTTCGAGGTGGTTGACCCGCTTGAACGTGCCTCGGCAGCGGGAGGGGACCAGAACGTGATCGAGGCCCCGATGCCGGGATTGGTCAAGGCGGTTTTTGCCGAAGCGGGGCAGAGCGTCAAAGAAGGTGAACGATTGGCTATCCTTGAGGCGATGAAAATGGAACACTCACTCTTGGCGGCGCGCGATGGCGTTGTGGCCGAGGTGCTGGCCGCGGCTGGTGATCAGGTCGAAGCGGGTGCAGCCCTGGTTCGTCTGGAAGAGGCGGACAGCTAAATCGCTGGCATGGGTGCGGCTTTGGCCGTGCCCGCGCTGCACGGCCCGAAGGGCCAGTTGATTTGTGCATTGAGCTTGGGAGGATAGCCTGTGAGTGAAAGTGTCGAGATTTTCGAAGTCGGACCGAGAGACGGACTGCAAAATGAAAAGCGGGATATACCTGTCGCCGAGAAAGTGGCGCTGGTTGACCGTCTTACGCAGGCGGGGTTCCGGCGCATTGAAGTCGCGAGCTTTGTGTCTCCCAAGTGGGTTCCCCAAATGGCTGGCTCTGCGGATGTGCTCGCCGGGATCAACCGGGGGAGCGATGTGCGCTATGCTGCACTGACACCCAACATGCGCGGCTATGAGGACGCGCTGGCGGCCAAGGCTGATGAAATCGCGATTTTTGCCTCTGCCTCCGAAGGGTTTTCCCAAGCCAACATCAATGCCAGCGTGGCCGAATCCATCGAACGGTTCACCCCGATCATTGAGGCCGCCCGCCACATCGACCTGCCTGTGCGGGGCTATATTTCCTGCGTCGTCGAGTGTCCGTTTGACGGCCCCACAGACCCGGGCGCTGTTGCCGATCTTGCCGACCGGCTGTTTTCGATGGGCTGCTATGAGATTTCGCTCGGCGACACCATCGGCCAGGCGACGCCCGATTCGATCGCGCGAATGCTGCTTGCGGTGCGTGACCGGGTGCCGGTCAGTCGCCTTGCGGGTCACTATCATGACACGGCAGGGCGGGCGATTGACAACATCGATGCGTCGCTGTCGCTTGGGGTGCGGGTGTTTGATGCGGCTGTTGGCGGTTTGGGCGGATGCCCTTATGCGCCCGGTGCGGCAGGCAATGTGGCAACCGAAGCCGTGCATGAGCATCTGACGCGCCTTGGCTATGAGACGGGGCTGGACGCAGAGGTGCTGTCTGATGCTGCCGAAATGGCACGGGCCATGCGGGGCTGAGCCAGCGGCGCATTGCAGTCCAAATCTGATGATGCCGCCGGAAAACAACCGGCGGCGCACAGGATCTTTTGAAAGGCATATGGATGTACAACACACTCACCCTGTCTCGGGATGACCGCGGCGTTGCAACGCTGATGTTGAACCGACCGGAAAAACACAATGCCATGTCGGGCGAGATGCTGCAGGAGCTGAAGGCGGCCGCAGCGACGCTGGCGGCGGACAGGTCGGTCCGTGTGGTTGTGCTGACCGGCGCTGGCAAGAGTTTCTGCGCAGGTGGTGATCTGGGATGGATGCAGGCGCAGATGACTGCGGACGCTGAAACGCGCGCGCGGGAAGCCCGCGTGCTGGCAGAGATGTTGATGGCGATCAACACGCTTCCTCAACCCGTGATCGGAGCGATTCAGGGTAACGCTTTTGGTGGTGGTGTCGGAATGGCCTCCGTGTGTGATGTCGCCATCGGCGCGGACCACATCAAGATGGGGCTGACCGAAACTCGGCTTGGCCTGATTCCCGCAACCATCGGCCCCTATGTCGTTGCGCGGATGGGCGAAGCGCGCGCGCGGCGCGTCTTTATGTCTGCGCGCCTGTTTGATGCTCCGGAGGCGGTGGAGCTGGGGATTCTCGCAAAAGCCGTCCCTGCTGCTGATTTGGAGGCCGCAATCGAGGCCGAAGTTGTCCCATATCTGAGCTGCGCACCCGAAGCAGTGGGGGCTGCAAAGGCTCTTGTGCGGGATCTGGGGCCGAAAATCGACGATGCGGTCATTGATCACACAATTGCGGCATTGGTCGAACGTTGGGAGGGCAGCGAAGCGCCAGAAGGCATCGCGGCCTTCTTTGCAAAGGAAAAACCCAGCTGGCAGCGTTAAAAGCGGCGTTATTGTCGCATTTCATTCACCAAGGCGTGCCTTTGACCGGGCGCGCCTTATCCTATGAAAACAATAGGGTTTAAAGGGCGTGATGTTGTTCTGCCGCGTCGGTTACAGAAGGTTCATCCATTAACGATGCCTTGGTTGACGGTGAGAGGGCAGGGGAGTAGACACTGCCCCAAGTCAACACGCCAATTGACGGCGCGCAGGAATCCGCGCGCACGGAAAGGAGCCACTCGTGGAAGAGATGTTGCGGGAATACCTCCCGATTCTGGTGTTTCTGGCCGTAGCGGTCGGGCTTGGAATTGTTCTTATTTTGGCGGCAGTTGTACTTGCCGTCCGCAATCCGGACCCCGAAAAGGTCAGTGCTTATGAATGCGGTTTCAACGCATTCGATGACGCGCGTATGAAATTCGACGTACGTTTTTACCTCGTGTCGATTCTGTTCATCATTTTTGACTTGGAAATTGCATTCCTGTTCCCCTGGGCCGTCGGCTTCAAGGACATCAGTGATGCGGGCTTCTGGTCGATGATGGTGTTCCTCGCAGTCCTGACCATCGGTTTTGCCTATGAATGGAAGAAAGGGGCCCTGGAATGGGAGTGATGACCGGAGCCAACACCGCAGGTGTCGACAAGGAAATGGTCACTCAGGCCCTGAACGCTGAGCTTCAGGATAAGGGGTTTCTTCTGACCTCTGCCGAGGACATCATCAACTGGGCCCGCACCGGCTCGCTGCACTGGATGACCTTTGGTCTGGCGTGCTGCGCGGTTGAGATGATGCACACCTCCATGCCGCGCTACGACGCCGAGCGGTTCGGCATCGCCCCCCGCGCCTCTCCGCGTCAATCGGACGTGATGATTGTGGCCGGGACGCTGACCAACAAGATGGCTCCTGCGTTGCGCAAGGTTTACGACCAGATGCCCGAGCCACGCTATGTGATCTCGATGGGCTCCTGTGCGAACGGCGGTGGCTACTACCACTACAGCTATTCGGTGGTTCGCGGCTGTGACCGTGTTGTGCCGGTTGATGTTTACGTGCCGGGCTGCCCTCCGACGGCAGAAGCTCTGCTTTACGGTCTGATGCAGCTGCAGCGCAAAATCCGCCGCACCGGCACGCTCGTGCGCTAAGTGGCTTTGGTTGGAGAGACGAAAATGACTGAAGCCCTGAAAGAACTCGGCGCCCAGATCGAAGCGAAACGTCCTGACTGTGTGATCGGCTGGGATGTGACCTTTGACGAGCTGAACGTCGACGTTGCCCCGGCAAACATCGCCGGGTTTGTTGAGTTCCTCAAGAACGACCCTACCTGCAAATTCTCTTCTCTGGTGGATGTGACCGCGGTTGACTACCCCGAGCGCGCCAAGCGCTTTGATGTGGTCTACCACTTCCTGTCCATGTACCAGAACCAGCGGATCCGCCTGCGGGTGTCGATCCGTGAGGATGAGATGGTTCCGTCGATCGTGGATGTGCACCCCTCCGCCAACTGGTTTGAGCGGGAGGTGTTCGACATGTTCGGCATCCTGTTCACCGGCCACCCGGACCTGCGCCGCATCCTGACCGACTATGGTTTCCGTGGCTATCCGCTGCGCAAGGATTTCCCGACCACCGGTTACACCGAGGTCCGTTACGACGAGGCGCAAAAGCGCGTTGTCTACGAACCGGTGAGCCTGGTTCAGGAGTACCGCCAGTTTGACTTCATGAGCCCGTGGGAGGGTGCCGAATACATCCTGCCCGGCGACGAGAAAGAGGGGGCGAAGTAATGGACGGCTCCAAAATGGACGACGCCCTGACCGGCGAACAGAAGATCCGTAACTTCAACATCAACTTCGGCCCGCAACACCCTGCGGCACACGGCGTTCTGCGTCTGGTGCTGGAGCTGGACGGCGAAATCGTTGAGCGCTGCGACCCGCATATCGGCCTGTTGCACCGCGGCACCGAAAAGCTGATGGAAAGCCGGACGTACCTGCAGAACCTGCCGTATTTCGACCGCCTCGATTACGTGGCGCCGATGAATCAGGAACATGCCTGGTGTCTGGCCATCGAAAAGCTGACCGGCGTGGAAGTTCCGCGTCGCGCTTCGCTGATCCGCGTTCTCTATTCGGAGATCGGCCGCATCCTCAATCACCTGCTGAACGTGACCACGCAGGCGATGGACGTTGGCGCGCTGACCCCGCCGCTGTGGGGCTTTGAAGAGCGCGAGAAGCTGATGATCTTCTACGAACGCGCCTGCGGTGCCCGTCTGCACGCGGCCTATTTCCGGCCCGGCGGTGTTCACCAGGATCTGCCCGACGCGCTGATCGACGACATCGAAGCCTGGACCTATACATTCCCGGCTGTGATGGATGACATCGATGGTCTGCTGACCGAAAACCGGATTTTCAAACAGCGTAACGCCGATATTGGTGTTGTGACTGAAGAGGACATCCTGAACTACGGCTTCTCTGGTGTGATGGTTCGTGGCTCTGGCCTTGCATGGGACCTGCGTCGCTCGCAGCCTTACGAGTGCTATGACGAATTTGATTTCCAGATCCCCGTTGGCAAGAACGGCGACTGCTACGACCGCTATCTTGTCCGCATGGAAGAGATGCGCCAGTCGCTGTCGATCATCCGTCAGTGTATCGGCAAGCTGCGCGAAACACCGGGTGATGTTCTAGCCCGTGGCAAGCTGACCCCGCCCAAGCGCGGCGACATGAAAACCTCGATGGAGAGCCTGATCCACCACTTCAAGCTCTACACCGAAGGGTTCCACGTGCCTGCTGGCGAAGTTTACGCCGCTGTTGAAGCGCCCAAGGGCGAATTCGGCGTCTATCTTGTGGCCGACGGCACCAACAAACCCTACCGCGCCAAGCTGCGCGCGCCGGGCTACCTGCACCTGCAAGCCATGGACTACGTGGCCAAAGGACACCAACTGGCCGACGTGGCTGCCATTATCGGCACCATGGACGTCGTATTTGGAGAGATTGACCGCTAATGCTCCGTCGTCTGCATTCCGAACAACCCGAAAGCTTTGCCTTCACGCCTGAGAACCAGACCTGGGCTGAAGCGCAGATCACCAAGTTCCCAGAAGGCCGCCAGGCCAGCGCGATCATTCCGCTGCTGTGGCGCGCACAGGAGCAGGAAGGCTGGCTGACCAAGCCCGCAATCGAATATGTCGCGGACATGCTGGGCATGGCCTATATTCGTGCGCTTGAGGTTGCGTCCTTCTACTTCATGTTCCAGCTGCAACCGACTGGCTCTGTTGCACATGTTCAGATCTGCGGCACCACGTCCTGCATGATCTGCGGTGCCGAGGACCTGATCGCTGTCTGCAAGGAAAAGATCGCGAACAAGCCGTTCACCCTGTCGGCAGACGGCAAGTTCACCTGGGAAGAGGTCGAATGCCTTGGTGCCTGCACCAACGCTCCGATGGCTCAGATCGGCAAAGACTACTACGAAGACCTGACGGCTGAGGGCTTTGCCAAGCTGCTTGACGATCTGGCGGCTGGCCAGGTTCCGCTGCCCGGCCCGCAAAATGGCCGTTATGCGGCAGAGCCGAAGTCCGGTCTGACCTCGCTCACCGAATATGAGAGCGGCAAGACCCAATATAACGCTTCGGTCCAGCTGGCTGCGGACATTGGTGATACCGTCAAGCGGATCGACGGGACCGAGGTTCCGATCCTGACGCCGTGGATTGGCAAGGATGGCAAGGTTGCCGGTCGCGACACCGCTGACACTCCGCCGCCAGCCCCGAAACAGGCTGTCCCGGCCGCCAAGCAGGCAGCTGCTGCCAAGAAGGCCGCTGCTGAAAAGCCCAAGAAATCCGCTGTTCAAGAGCCCGCATCCCCCGAGGGTGGTGCAGCTGCTGTTGCCGAGAAAGAGCCAGAGACCCTCTCTGCGGCGCGTGGCGGTCAGGCAGATGATCTCAAGATGCTGAAGGGCGTTGGCCCGAAGCTGGAAGAGACGCTGAACGAACTGGGCTTTTTCCACTTTGATCAGATTGCTGCGTGGAGCGAGGCGGAGATCGCCTGGGTCGACAGCCGTTTGAAGTTCAAGGGCCGCATTGAGCGTGACGGTTGGATCGAGCAGGCAAAACAGCTCGCTTCCGGTGAAGAGACCGAATTCGCCAAGAAGGCAAAAGCAGACGATCGCTACGGCGACGACGACTAAAGAAACAACAGCGCCTCTGCCTGATTGCGGGCAGGGGCCAGACATCAGGACCAAATGAGCGCAGAACGCGAAAAGGCACTGGCAGCAAAAGGACGGCACATCGCATTGGTGATTGCTGCAACCATGCTTGGCTGGCTTGCCGTGACGCTGTTCATCGGCCCCGCTCTGGGGCTCGCCGGACGCTACGCTTTACTGTTCGATTTTGCCGCGCTTGCTGGCTTTATCTATGCAGGGGTCAACATTTTTCAACTCTGGCGGATGCGCCAGGACAGCCAAAGGTAGGCAGACATGCTGAAGGACCAGGACCGGATCTTTACCAACCTTTATGGGATGCATGAGCGCACGCTGGCAGGCGCCAAACAGCGCGGCCATTGGGATGGCACCGCAGGCCTCATCGAAAAAGGGCGGGACTGGATCATCCAGACCATGAAAGACTCTGGTCTGCGCGGCCGCGGCGGTGCGGGCTTCCCTACGGGTCTGAAGTGGTCCTTCATGCCCAAGGAGAGCGACGGTCGTCCCTCTTATCTCGTCATCAACGCTGACGAATCCGAGCCGGGCACCTGTAAAGACCGCGAAATCATGCGTCACGATCCGCATACGCTGATCGAGGGCGCGCTGATCGCTTCTTTCGCGATGAATGCGCACACCTGCTACATCTATCTGCGCGGCGAATACATCCGCGAGCGTGAAGCCCTGCAGGCCGCGATTGATGAAGCCTATGACAACGGTCTTCTGGGTCGCAACGCAGCGGGGTCCGGTTGGGATTTCGACGTTTTCCTGCATCACGGTGCAGGCGCGTATATCTGTGGTGAAGAAACCGCGCTGATCGAAAGCCTGGAAGGCAAAAAGGGCATGCCCCGCATGAAACCGCCGTTCCCGGCGGGTGCGGGTCTTTATGGCTGTCCGACCACCGTGAACAACGTGGAATCGATCGCCGTTGTGCCGACCATCCTGCGCCGAGGTGCGGATTGGTTTGCAGGCTTTGGCCGCCCGAACAACGCAGGCACCAAGCTGTTTGCGATCTCTGGCCACGTCAACAACCCCTGTGTTGTCGAAGAGGCGATGAGCATCTCGTTTGAAGAGCTGATCGAAAAACACTGCGGCGGCATCCGTGGCGGTTGGGACAACCTGCTGGCAGTGATCCCCGGTGGGTCTTCCGTGCCGTGTGTCCGCGGTGAGAACATGCGCGATGCGATCATGGACTTTGACTACCTGCGCGGCGAACTGGGGTCCGGCCTTGGCACCGCGGCGGTCATCGTCATGGACAAGCAGACCGATATCATCAAGGCGATCTGGCGTCTGTCCAAGTTCTACAAACACGAAAGCTGCGGCCAGTGCACTCCTTGTCGCGAAGGCACCGGCTGGATGATGCGCGTGATGGACCGTCTGGTGAAGGGCGAGGCAGAGCTGGAAGAGATCGACATGCTTTGGGATGTGACCAAACAGGTTGAAGGCCACACCATCTGCGCGCTTGGCGATGCGGCTGCATGGCCGATCCAGGGCCTGATCCGCAACTTCCGCGAGGAAATCGAAGACCGCATCAAAGCACAGAAGTCCGGGCGCATGGGCGCCATGGCGGCGGAATAAGGCCGGGGGTGCTGAGGATGCTGGGCGTAACAAAAACCTTTGCCTTGATCGGCCTTTGTGCCGGGGCTCTGGCGGGCTGTGCCGATCTGGTGAACAATCGCCCGCTTTATGGCGGCGTGCCGTTCAAGGCAAAGGCCAAAGCGGTCGACAAGAAAGCGGATCGTGCGGTGTTCACCGTTGCGGTGTCCGATGCGACCCGCTCGCTGGAAGGCGCCCGGCTTGCCGCCCATCACGAGGGCGTCCGCTACTGCATCGAAAACTATGGCACCTCCAAGATTGCCTGGCAGGCGGATCCGCTGAATGCGGATGATGCCGTGCCGCTGGCTGGCGGGGATGCCGTTTATGGCGGAACCTGCACCCCGTGATCGGGGCTGCGGCATATCCTGTGGCAGCGAACCGCGCGCTGGCACCGGTGTTATTGCATAACGCCGGTCTGTCGCGTCGTTGTGGGCACTCCAATTCCAAGGAGCGTTCCATGAAGCACACACTGATCGCCGCTATTGCTGCCAGCCTCGTGCTGGTGCCAGGTCTTGCCACTGCCAAGCCGTCCCTGCGGGACGTGCCCGAAATCGAAGATCCGCTGTTCGCGGTCGCCCTGGCAAAGGAAGTTGCGGATCACTGCGACTCTCTGTCTGCGCGGTTCTTCAAAGGCCTCGGTGAATTGCGCCGCCTTCGTGCGCGCGCCAACCAGCTGGGCTACACCGATACGGAAATCCGGGCCTACATCAGCTCGGACGCCGAAAAGTCCCGGATGCGGGCCAAGGGAGAACGCTTCCTGGCGCAAAACGGGGTCTCATACGAGAAAACGGAAACATTCTGTACGTTTGGTCGTGCGGAAATCAAGAAAAACAGCGCGATCGGCGTGTTACTGAGGGCGAAATAGACCATGTCTGACCTCCGCAAGATCAACATTGACGGAACCGAGATTGAGGTGGATGGGGCGATGACCCTGATCCAGGCGTGTGAAGAGGCAGGGGTTGAAATCCCGCGTTTCTGCTATCACGAGCGCCTGTCCATTGCGGGCAACTGCCGTATGTGCCTGGTTGAGGTTGTTGGCGGTCCGCCGAAACCTGCGGCCTCCTGCGCGATGCAGGTGCGCGATCTTCGCCCCGGTCCAGAAGGTCAGGCCCCGCAGGTCAAGACCAACTCTCCGATGGTCAAAAAGGCGCGCGAAGGGGTGATGGAGTTCCTGCTCATCAACCACCCGCTTGACTGCCCGATTTGTGACCAGGGTGGCGAATGCGACCTGCAGGATCAGGCGATGGCCTATGGCGTCGATTTCTCGCGCTTCCGCGAAGCAAAGCGTGCGGTTGATGATCTCGATCTCGGTCCGCTCGTCGGCACTGCAATGACCCGCTGCATTTCCTGCACGCGCTGCGTTCGTTTCACCACCGAAGTCGCGGGCATCACTCAGATGGGCCAGACCGGGCGTGGTGAAGATTCAGAGATCACCAGCTATCTGAATGAAACCCTGGACAGCAATCTTCAGGGCAACATTATCGACCTCTGCCCGGTTGGCGCGCTGACCTCCAAACCTTATGCGTTTACCGCCCGTCCGTGGGAGCTGACCAAGACCGAAACCATCGACGTGATGGACGCGCTTGGCTCCAACATCCGTGTTGACACCAAGGGCCGCGAAGTGATGCGGATCCTGCCGCGCAACCATGACGGCGTGAACGAGGAATGGATCAGCGACAAGACCCGCTTTGTCTGGGACGGCCTGCGCCGCCAGCGCCTGGATCGTCCTTACGTGCGTGTCGATGGCAAACTGAAGCCCGCAACATGGCCCGAAGCGCTTGAGGCTGTTGCCTCGGCAATGAAGGGCAAGAAGGTTGCTGGTCTGATCGGTGATCTTGTTTCTGTCGAGGCTGCATTTGCGCTGAAACAGCTGATCGAAAGCCTGGGTGGCAAGGTTGAGGCCCGCACCGACAATGCACGCCTGCCCATCGGCAACCGTGCAGGCTATGTCGGGTCCGCAGCGATCGAAGATATCGACACCGCGCAAGAGATCATCCTGATCGGCACCAACCCCCGTGACGAAGCACCGGTTCTGAACGCCCGCATTCGCAAGGCATGGCTGAAGGGCGCAAACGTCAAGCTGGTCGGCAAGGCTGTTGATCTGACCTACGACTATGATCACGTCGGAACCGATCGCGCTGCGCTTGATGGTCTTTCGGCTTCGGATGGTGCGTTGGTAATCGTGGGGCAGGGCGCCCTGCGCGAGGCTGACGGTCTTGCGGTTCTCGCCAAGGCACAATCGCTGGGCAACATGCTGGTCCTGCACACTGCGGCATCCCGCGTGGGCGCAATGGACATCAATGCCGTCACCGAGGGTGGCCTTGCGGCGGCGATTGATGGTGCCGAGGTGATCTACAACCTTGGTGCTGATGAGGTCGAAATTGATGCAGGTGCCTTTGTGGTTTACCAAGGCAGCCACGGTGATCGCGGCGCACATCGTGCTGATGTGATCCTGCCGGGTGCGGCCTACACCGAGGAAAACGGTCTCTTCGTGAATACCGAAGGTCGTCCGCAGCTGGCCATGCGTGCCAGCTTTGCCCCCGGTGAAGCGAAAGAGAACTGGGCGATCCTGCGGGCACTGTCTGCGGAGCTGGATGCAAAGCTTGGCTATGACTCGCTGGCACAGCTGCGCAGCGCCCTGATTGCCGAGGTGCCGCATCTGGCGCGCATCGACGAGGTGATCGAAAACGACGGCGAAGCGCTTGCGCAGGATGCAATGGGTAAGGCGGACTTCCTCACGGCAGTGAAGGATTTCTATCTGACCAACCCGATTGCGCGGTCCTCGCAGCTGATGGCCGAACTGTCCGCGAACGCCAAGGCGCGCAGCGCCGAGAAGATCGCGGCGGAGTGATCCGGACAGCCATCATATCCCCCCTTCTGCTGGTGGCCTGCGTGCAGGCCCCACAGAGCGCGGATGCGGCGTTTTCCCCTGATTATCAGGGGGTGTCGACGCGGCTTCTCGAGGGGGATCTGGTGCAGTTCCACGTTTCCATGACCGGCGCGCGAAACAGTGCCGATCTGGACAACTACGCTGAATGCGCAGCAGCGCAATATGCGCTGATCCGCGGATACGGATTTGCACGTCATGTGCGCACAAAAATGAAACAAGAGGGTGGCGTTCAGACCGCAGATGCTGTCTACACCATCTCGCCTTCCCTCCCGCGCGGACTGCGCACCATCGACGCCGAAGTCGTGGTCGCGGATTGCGAGGCTAACGGAATACCCACGGTGTGAGGACCTATGGCTGAATTCTTTAACACCCCAGGCGGCATCGCTGTTCTGATTTTGGCGCAAGTGCTTGCAGTTGTTGCCTTTGTCATGATTTCGCTCCTGTTCCTCGTCTACGGGGACCGCAAAATCTGGGCCGCTGTCCAGATGCGTCGGGGCCCCAACGTCGTGGGCGTTTACGGCCTGCTGCAGTCGGTGGCGGACGCTCTCAAGTATGTTGTGAAAGAGGTGGTGATCCCCGCCGGTGCAGACCGGGCGGTGTTCATTCTGGCGCCTCTGACCAGCTTTGTCCTGGCGATGATCGCCTGGGCAGTTATCCCTTTCAACGATGGTTGGGTTCTGTCGGACATCAACGTCGCAATTCTCTATGTTTTCGCGGTCTCCTCGCTTGAGGTTTACGGCGTTATCATGGGGGGCTGGGCGTCGAACTCGAAATACCCGTTCCTCGGAAGCCTGCGCTCTGCGGCGCAGATGATTTCCTACGAGGTGTCCATCGGTCTGATCATCATCGGTGTGATCCTGTCGACAGGTTCGATGAACTTTGGCGACATCGTGCGCGCTCAGGACGGCGAGTTTGGTCTGCTGAACTGGTACTGGCTGCCGCACTTCCCGATGGTGTTCCTGTTCTTCATCTCGGCATTGGCCGAGACCAACCGCCCGCCGTTCGACCTTCCTGAAGCGGAATCCGAACTGGTTGCCGGTTACCAGGTTGAATATTCTGCAACGCCGTTCCTGCTGTTCATGGCGGGGGAATACATCGCGATCTTCCTGATGTGTGCGCTGATGTCTCTCCTGTTCTTTGGCGGCTGGCTGTCCCCGTTCCCGTTCCTGCCCGATGGCGTTCTGTGGATGGTTGGCAAGATGGCGTTCTTCTTCTTCCTCTTCGCGATGGTAAAGGCGATCACGCCCCGCTACCGCTATGACCAGCTGATGCGTCTGGGTTGGAAAGTCTTCCTGCCGTTCTCGCTGGCCTGGGTGGTGTTCGTGGCCTTTGCTGCAAAATTTGAATGGTTCTGGGGCATCTTTGCCCGCTGGACCGTGGGAGGCTGATACATGGCGAACCTCGACTATACCCGCGCCGCCAAATACTTCCTGCTTCAGGATTTCTGGGCTGGCATGAAACTGGGTCTGAAGTATTTCTTCGCACCCAAGGCCACCGTGAACTATCCGCACGAGAAGGGCCCGCTGTCGCCGCGCTTCCGTGGTGAGCATGCGCTGCGCCGCTACCCCAACGGGGAAGAGCGCTGCATCGCCTGCAAACTCTGCGAGGCGGTCTGTCCTGCACAGGCGATCACCATTGATGCGGAACCCCGCGAAGATGGCTCGCGTCGCACCACCCGGTACGACATCGACATGACCAAGTGCATTTATTGCGGTTTCTGCCAAGAGGCGTGCCCGGTGGATGCCATCGTCGAAGGCCCGAATTTTGAATTCGCCACCGAGACCCGCGAAGAGCTGTTCTACGACAAGGAAAAGCTGCTTTCGAACGGGGAACGTTGGGAAGCCGAAATCGCCCGCAACCTGGAACTGGATGCGCCGTACCGATGAGTGACGCCAAGAACCCGTTTGAGGCCATGATGGCCCAAGCACAGGACATGGCAAAGGCCTTGAACCCGGCGCTGGAGAGCTTCTCGCCCTCTGGCGCATTCAAGGAATTTGAGGCCCTGTGGCCGACCATGCCCAAGGACGTCATGGAGCTGATGTTCGGCAATACCGTCAACAAGGACGGGCTGGACGCAAAGACCCGGCTGCTGCTGACGTTGGCCGGGCTGACAATGCAGGGGGCACAGGCAGATACCGCTGTGCGCCAGACCGTGCGCCACGCTCTTGAGGCGGGCGCGAAGAAACAAGAGATCGTGGAAACGATCGGACAGATGTCGGTCTTTGCCGGCATTCCGGCCATGACCCGGGCGCTGGAGCTGGCGCAGGAAGTCATGGACGCCAAAGGGGACGATGAAACATGACCGTTTTTGCCTTTTACCTCTTTGCCATCAGCGCCATTACGGGCGGGCTGTTTACGGTGATCAGCCGTCAGCCAGTTCACTCGGTGCTGTGGCTGATCCTGGCATTTATTTCTTCTGCGGGGCTGTTCGTCCTGCTGGGCGCTGAATTTGTCGCCATGCTGCTGGTGATCGTCTACGTCGGCGCCGTTGCGGTTCTCTTCCTCTTCGTCGTGATGATGCTGGACGTGGACTTTGCTGAACTGAAGGCCGAGATGGCGCGCTATATGCCGCTGGCTCTGCTGATCGGTTTGGTGATCCTCATGCAGTTTGTCATGGCGTTTGGCGCATGGGAAAGCGCACCGGCGGCAGGTAGCCAGCTGGCGCAGCCGATCCCGGCTGACAAACACAACACCGAGGCGCTTGGCCTCATCCTTTATGATCAATACTTCCTTCTGTTCCAGCTGTCGGGCCTGATCCTGCTGGTCGCCATGATCGGTGCGATCGTGCTGACCCTGCGCCATCGCCAGGACGTGAAGCGTCAGGACGTTGTCGCCCAGATGATGCGTGACCCGGCCAAGGCAATGGAACTCAAGGACGTGAAACCGGGGCAGGGGCTTTGAGACAATGATCACAATTGAGCATTATCTAACCGTCGCGGCGACGCTGTTCGTCATCGGCATCTTCGGGCTCTTTCTGAACCGCAAGAACATCATCATCCTGCTGATGAGCATCGAACTGATGCTCCTCGCGGTGAACATCAACCTCGTGGCCTTCTCGTCGTTCCTCGGCGATCTGGTCGGGCAGGTCTTCACTTTGTTTGTTCTGACAGTGGCCGCTGCTGAGGCCGCCATCGGTCTTGCGATCCTGGTTTGCTTCTTCCGTAACCGCGGCACCATTGCCGTTGAAGACGTCAACGTGATGAAGGGCTAAAGCGTCATGGAAACCATCCTTCTCTTTACCCCGCTGGTGGGGGCGCTGGTCTGTGGCTTTGGCCACAAGATCCTTGGCGAAAAAGTGGCGACCGTGTTCGCCACTGCACTTCTCTTCCTGACGGCGGCGCTGTCCTGGATCGTCTTCCTGACGTTTGATCCCTCTGCGCATGAAAACGGCTATTACACCGTCGAAATCCTGCGTTGGATCCAGTCCGGTAGCCTCGACACGTCCTGGCAGTTCCGCGTTGACCGTCTGACCGCGATCATGCTGATCGTGATTACGTCCGTGTCCTCGCTGGTTCACCTCTACTCCTTTGGCTACATGGATCACGATCCGCAGTGGAAGGACGGGGAGAGCTACAAGCCGCGGTTCTTTGCCTACCTGTCGTTCTTTACCTTCGCCATGCTGATGCTGGTGACCGCCGACAACCTGGTCCAGATGTTCTTTGGCTGGGAAGGTGTGGGCGTTGCCTCCTACCTGCTGATCGGCTTTTACTACCGCAAACCCTCTGCTGGTGCGGCCGCGATGAAAGCGTTCATCGTCAACCGCGTCGGTGACTTCGGCTTTGCGCTTGGTATCTTTGCGCTGTTCTTCCTGACTGGCAGCATCAACTTTGATGACATCTTTGCCGCGACGCCGATGCTGGCTGAAACCCAGCTGGGTTTCCTGTGGACGGAATGGAACGCGGCAAACCTGATTGCCTTCCTGCTGTTCGTCGGTGCGATGGGTAAATCGGCTCAGTTGATCCTGCACACCTGGCTGCCAGACGCGATGGAAGGCCCGACCCCAGTGTCGGCCCTGATCCACGCAGCGACGATGGTTACTGCTGGTGTGTTCCTTGTGTGCCGCATGTCGCCCCTCATGGAAGTGGCGCCTGAAGCGACCGCCTTTATCACCGTGTTGGGTGCGACCACGGCGTTCTTTGCGGCGACGGTTGGTCTGGTCCAGACCGACATCAAACGTGTGATCGCCTATTCGACCTGTTCGCAGCTTGGCTACATGTTCGTTGCAGCCGGTGTCGGCATGTACTCCGCAGCGATGTTCCACCTGTTCACGCACGCCTTTTTCAAAGCGATGCTGTTCCTTGGTGCGGGGTCCGTGATCCACGCGATGCACCACGAGCAGGACATGATGAACTACGGCGGTCTGCGCAAGAAAATCCCCTATACCTTCTGGGCGATGATGATCGGTACCCTTGCCATCACCGGCGTTGGTATTCCGCTGACGCACATCGGCTTTGCAGGCTTCCTGTCGAAAGATGCCATCATCGAAAGCGCCTATGCAGGTGGTTCCATGTACGGCTTCTGGATGCTGGTGATCGCAGCGGCGATGACCTCCTTCTACTCCTGGCGCCTGATCTTCCTGACCTTCTACGGCAAGCCGCGTGGCGACAAGCATACGCACGATCACGCGCATGAAAGCCCGATGGTCATGCTGGTCCCACTGGGTGTGCTGGCTCTGGGTGCTGTGTTCTCCGGTATGGTCTGGTACAACAGCTTCTTTGGTCACACCGACACCGTGGGCAAGTTCTATGGCATCCCGTATGCCGAAGCCTCTGCCGAGACGCATGGAGACGACCATGGTGCAGCCAAGGATGATCACGGCGAGGCCGCCAAGGGCGAACATCACTATGCCTTTGCTGGTGAACCGGGGCAGGGCGCGCTTTACATCGCACCTGACAACACCCTTCTGGACGATGCCCATGCTGTCAACAAATGGGTCAAGGTTTCGCCCTTCATCGCAATGGTGCTTGGCCTGTCCCTGGCGATCTGGTTCTACATCGTGAACCCGAGCCTGCCCGGCCGTTTGGCACAGACCCATCAGCCGCTCTACCAGTTCCTCAAGAACAAATGGTACTTTGACGAGCTGTATAACTACGTCTTCGTCAAACCGGCTCTGGCGCTTGGCCGCTTCTTCTGGAAGCGCGGCGATGGCAGCACCATTGATGGTGCCCTCAATGGCCTGGCCATGGGTATCATTCCCTTCTTCACCCGCCTCGCCGGTCGCGCACAGTCGGGTTACATCTTCACTTATGCCTTCTGGATGGTGCTGGGGATTGCAGCCCTGGTTACCTGGATGTCGATCGGCGGAGGAGCGCACTGATGGACAATCTCCTTTCAATTGTCACCTTTATCCCGGCGCTCGCGGCGGCCATCCTGGCCCTGTTCCTGCGCGGCGAGGATGAGGCGGCACAGCGTAACGCGAAATATGTTGCGCTTTTTGCTACCACGATCACCTTCCTGGTGAGCCTCGGGATCTACTTTGAGTTCGATCCCGCCAACACCGGCTTCCAGTTTGTGGAAGAGGCCGAGTGGATCTTTGGCCTGAAATACAAAATGGGCGTGGACGGCATCTCGGTTCTGTTCGTGATGCTGACAACCTTCGTCATGCCGCTGACCATTCTGGCCAGCTGGGACGTCAAGACCCGTGTGAAGGAATACATGATCGCGTTCCTGCTCCTGGAAACGCTGATGCTCGGTGTGTTCATGGCGCTGGATCTTGTCCTGTTCTACCTCTTCTTTGAAGCAGGCCTGATCCCGATGTTCCTTATCATCGGTATCTGGGGGGGCGCGAACCGCATCTACGCGTCGTTCAAGTTCTTCCTCTACACGTTCTTCGGCTCTGTTCTGATGCTGATCGCCATGATCGCCATGTTTGCAGACGCAGGCACCACCGACATCGAAGCGCTGCTGACGCACAGCTTCTCTGCCGGAAGTTTCGACGTCCTCGGCATCCACATCGTGGGTGGCATGCAGACACTTCTGTTCCTGGCGTTCTTTGCGTCTTTCGCAGTGAAGATGCCGATGTGGCCGGTTCACACCTGGTTGCCTGATGCGCACGTTCAGGCTCCGACTGCTGGGTCTGTTGTTCTGGCGGCGATCCTGCTGAAAATGGGTGGCTACGGCTTCCTTCGCTTCTCTCTGCCGATGTTCCCGGTCGGGGCCGAGGTGATGACTGATCTCGTCCTTTGGATGTCCGCGATTGCGATTGTCTACACGTCGCTGGTTGCGATTGTTCAGGACGATATGAAGAAGCTGATTGCTTACTCCTCGGTCGCACACATGGGTTTTGTCACCATGGGTATCTTTGCTGCCAACCAGCAGGGCATCGACGGTGCGATCTTCCAGATGCTGAGCCACGGCTTCATCTCTGCCGCGCTCTTCCTCTGCGTTGGGGTGATCTATGACCGCATGCACACCCGTGACATCGACGCCTATGGCGGTCTTGTCATCCGGATGCCCGCCTATGCGCTTGTCTTCATGTTCTTTACCATGGGCAACGTGGGCCTTCCCGGCACATCCGGCTTTATCGGTGAATTCCTGACCCTGATGGGCACCTTCCAGAAAAACACCTGGGTTGCGATGATCGCGACCACCGGCGTTATCTTCTCGGCGGGCTATGCTCTGTGGCTGTATCGCCGTGTGGTCTTTGGCGATCTGATCAAGGAGAGCCTGAAAACCATCAAGGATATGACTGCGCGTGAGCGCTTCATCTTTGCACCGCTGGTCATCATGACCATCCTGCTGGGTGTCTATCCTGCGGTTGTCACCGACATCATCAGCCCGTCCACCGAGGCGCTGATCGCTAACTTCAACCAATCTCTGGCCGCTGCGGATCTGTCCCCGGCGACCCAGATCGCTTCGCACTAAGGGGGCATGGGCTGATGATCCCAGCTGATCTCACCGTTATCCTGCCAGAGATTGTTCTGGCGCTCAGCGCAATGGCGGCGCTCCTTGGCGCTGTCTACACCGGCAAAGACAAACTGGCCTCGGCGCTGGTTTGGCTTATCGCTGGCCTGATGCTGGTTCTTGCCATCTGGATTGGCACCGGCTCCGATGGTAGCCGGTCTGCCTTCAATGGCATGTTCATCGACGATGGCTTTGCGCGTTTCGCAAAAGTTGCCATCCTGCTTTCTGCAGCTGCGGTTCTGGTCATGGGGCAGGACTATATGTCCCGCCGTGGCATGCTGCGGTTTGAATATCCCATCCTCGTCGCGCTGAGCGCGGTGGGCATGATGGTGATGGTCTCTGCAGGCAACCTGATGTCGCTTTACATGGGCCTCGAGCTGCAGTCTCTGGCGCTCTATGTCGTGGCGTCGCTGCGCCGGGATAGTGTGAAGTCGACCGAAGCTGGCCTGAAGTACTTTGTTCTTGGTGCGCTGTCCTCCGGCCTGCTGCTGTATGGTGCTTCGCTGGTCTATGGCTTTGCCGGAACGACCGATTTCGCGGGTATTTACGCGGTGGCACAGCACGGCGAAGTCTCTGTCGGCCTGCTGTTTGGTCTGGTCTTCCTGATCTCGGGCATGGCGTTCAAGGTCTCTGCGGTTCCGTTCCACATGTGGACCCCGGACGTCTACGAAGGCGCGCCGACCCCCGTGACCGCGTTTTTCGCATCTGCTCCCAAGGTCGCTGCGATGGGTCTGTTTGCCCGCGTGATGCATGACGCATTCGGCCACGCGGTCGAAGACTGGAGCCAGGTTGTCGCGCTGTTGTCTCTCTTGTCCATGTTCGTTGGCGCCGTTGCCGCGATCGGTCAGCGTGATATCAAGCGTCTGATGGCTTATTCCTCGATTGCGCATATGGGTTATGCGCTGATGGGTCTGGCTGCTGGCACCGCCTATGGTGTTCAGGCACTGCTGGTCTATCTGGCCATCTACGTGTCCATGAACATCGGGACCTTTGCCTTTATCCTGATGTTGGAAAAGGACGGCAAACCGATCACCGACATCCGCGCGCTGAACCTTTACGCGCGCCGCGAGCCGGGCAAGGCGCTGGCAATGCTGATCCTGCTCTTCTCGCTGGCCGGAGTACCGCCGATGCTGGGCTTCTTTGGCAAGCTTTACGTCTTGAACGCCGCTTATGATGCGGGCCTCGCCTGGCTGGCCATCGCGGGTGTGATCGCCTCTGTTATCGGTGCGTTCTACTACCTGCGCATCGTTTACTACATGTACTTTGGTGAAGAGGGCGAAGAGCTGGACAGCAACCGCTCGCCGATCCTCTGGGGCTTCCTGATGGCGTCCGCCGCTGTCATGCTTCTGGGTATCATCAACATGTTTGGTGTCGAAGGGGCAGCTGCCGCTGCGTCGGTGGCGCTGGTCAACTGATCGTTGATCGCCTAAAAAACAAACAAGGCCTGGTCTTAGGACCGGGCCTTTTTGCCTTGATAAGACCCGAGCACGAGGGGAAACGGACATGAGCGACTGGCCCGAAGGATATGGACGCTGCCTCCTTGATGAGGTGGACAGTACCTTGGACGAAGCCGCGCGACGTGCGCCGACCCTGAGCGGCCCTGAGTGGATCCTGGCCAAGCGGCAGACCAAGGGGCGGGGCCGTCGTGGACGGGCCTGGAAAGAGCCGACTGGCAATTTCGCGGCGACACTGGTCCTTCGACCGAAGGGGCCGGCCGACCAGGTGGCTTTGCGGAGTTTTGTGGCTGCGTTGGCAGTCTACGACGCCTGCATCGCGCTGTGCGGAGAGGTTCCGGGCCTCGCTTTGAAGTGGCCCAATGATGTGTTGTTCAACGGTGGAAAACTGGCGGGCATTCTGTTGGAAAGCGCCGGAAGCGGCAATGATGGCGGTGTCAGCCACCTGTCTATCGGGATCGGTGTCAATCTGATCGAAACACCAATGCAGGAATGGTTGGAGCCGGGCGCTGTATGGCCCGTGTCGCTGTTGTCCGAGACCGGCATTCAGGTCACACCTGAGGTGTTCCTGGGCGAGCTGGCAGCGGCCTACGCCCGGCTTGAGGCGCAGTTTGTGACCTACGGGTTTGAACCTATCAGAACCGCCTGGCTGTCCCGTGCCGCCCGGTTGGGCGAGGTTGTGACCGCACGCACGATGACCAGCGAAACCGAGGGGACTTTTGAAACGATCGACGCCTCAGGAAATCTGGTTCTGAACACCGCGAAGGGACGCATCAGCATCCCGGCCGCGGACATCTTTTTCTAGGCGAGAGGGCAGAGCATGCTTCTGGCGGTAGACTGCGGTAACACGAATACAGTTTTTTCAATCTGGGACGGCGAAAACTTTGTCGGCACGTGGCGCACAGCAACAGACTGGCGGCGCACGGCAGATCAATATTATGTCTGGCTCAATACGCTCATGCGCCTGCAGGGGATCGAGGCGGATATCACCGATATGATCATCTCCTCGACGGTGCCGCGCGTGGTGTTCAACCTGCGCGTCCTGGCAGATCGCTACTTCAACACCCGGCCGGTGGTGGTCGGCAAAACCGATTGTCTTTTGCCCGTGGCGGTGCGGGTGGATGAGGGAACCAATGTCGGGCCGGACCGTTTGGTCAATACGGTGTCGGGTTTTGACAAATATGGCGGCAATCTGATTGTGGTGGATTTCGGCACGGCGACAACCTTTGACGTGGTGGCCGAAGATGGTGCCTATATCGGCGGCGTCATTGCGCCGGGGGTGAACCTTAGCCTTGAAGCGCTACATCAGGCTGCAGCGGCACTGCCCCATGTGGATATTTCCAAACCTCAGGCCGTGATTGGCACCAATACGGTTGCATGTATGCAGTCAGGTGTGTTCTGGGGCTACGTAGGCCTGGTACGCGAGATCTGCGCGCAAATCAAAGCAGAGCGGGGCGTGCCGATGAAAGTAATCTCGACAGGCGGGCTGGCGCCTTTGTTCCAGCAGACAGCAGATCTGTTTGACGCATGGGAGGACGATCTCACCATGCATGGTCTTCAGATCATTCACAAATATAACAAGGAAAACGGTCTCCAAGGATGAGCACTGAACGTTTGATCTACCTGCCCCTGGGTGGGGCAGGGGAAATTGGCATGAATGCCTATGTCTATGGCTATGGCAAACCGGGCAAGGAACGCCTTGTTCTGGTCGACCTCGGGGTGACATTCCCCGATATGGACAGCACCCCAGGTGTTGATCTCATCATGCCGGACATCCGCTGGCTGAAAGAGCGGGCCGACCAGCTGGAAGGGATTTTCATCACCCACGCCCATGAGGACCACATCGGCGCGGTTGCGCATCTCTACCGGGATCTGAACACACCGATCTATGCCCGCGCCTTCACTGCCAACCTTGCCCGCCGCAAGATGGATGAGGCGGGTCTGGATAGCGAACAGGTGAAAACCGTGTCCGCCTGGCCCGAAGTCACACAGCTTGGCCCGTTCACCATTGGTGTTGCGCCGATTTCCCACTCGATCCCGGAAAGCGGTGGTCTGGTGATCGACACACCTGCCGGGCGTGTCGTGCACACTGGGGACTTCAAAACTGACCCAACACCGATCGTGGGCGAGCCTTTTGATCCGGAAATGTGGGCAGAGATCGCCAAGGATGGCGTCAAGGCGCTGGTCTGCGATTCCACGAATGTGTTCTCGTTGAACCCCGGCCGGTCCGAGGTCGAAGTCGGCCCCGAAATTACCCGCCTCGTCGGCGAGGCAGAGGGCATGGTCGTTGCGACCACCTTTGCGTCAAACGTCGCGCGTGTGAAGACGCTGGCAGAGGCTGGCCACGCCGCCGGGCGGTCCGTTGTCCTGTTGGGGCGGGCCATGCAGCGGATGATCGATGCCGCCACCGAAACGGGTGTCCTGCAGGGCTTTCCCAAGGTGGTCAGCGTCGAGGCCGCGCAGGAGCTGCCGCGCGACAATCTGATGCTGATCGTGACCGGTAGCCAGGGCGAGCGGCGTGCGGCCTCTGCGCAATTGGCGCGTGGCAAGTATCGTGGCGTAGAGGTGAAAGAGGGCGACCTCTTCCTGTTCTCGTCCAAAACCATTCCGGGCAACGAACGGGGTGTTATCCGTATTATCAACCAGTTCTCTGAAAAAGGGGTCGACGTGGTTGATGACAGCTCCGGGCTGTATCACGTGTCTGGGCATGCAAACCGGCCTGATCTGGAGCGGATGCACGATATCATCAAGCCGCAGATGCTGATCCCGATGCACGGCGAGCACCGTCACCTGCGCCAGCATGCCCGTCTGGGAGAGGCCAAGGGTATCGCCAGTGCAGTGGCCGTGAACGGCATGATGATGGATCTGACAGGCGATGCGCCCAAGGTGGTGGATTACGTCGATACCGGCCGCACCTATCTGGACGGTTCCGTCAAATACGGTGCGCTAGATGGCGTCGTGCGCGACAGGATCCGGATGGCGTTGAACGGTCATGTGGTTGTCACCCTTATCCTTGATGAGGAAGATGAGCCGCTGGGTGAACCATGGTGCGACATCAAGGGGCTGGCAGAAACCGGCAGTTCGAACGCGGCTCTGGTTGAGGTGATGGAAGAAGACCTGAACCAATTCGTGATGCGTGCCGATGCAAAGACGCTGCGCAACGATGACAAGCTGGAGGAAAACCTCCGCCGGGTTGCGCGTCAGACCGCGCAGAATGAAATTGGCAAAAAGCCAGAAGTCACTGTGGTGATCAGCCGTATGCGCTGATCCGTTGTTGCGATCCGCCTACGGTGCGTATCACATTGTCAGAGCCCGCTGCAGAACCCCTGTGGCGGGCTTTTTCGTGCGCTGACCATCCTGGGGTAACCCAGAAACAGAAACGCCCTGCCGAATGGGCAGGGCGTCTTGCGACAGGAGCAGCAGGGAGGAGGCTGCCGATGTCAGATCTTGGTCGATCAGGCGTGGCGCGGGCGGGCGAACAGGCCGGCCAGTTTGCCGGGCAGGGACGCAAAGCCGCGACCAACGCTGCGCAGGAAAGAAGCCATCGCCTGCGCGCGCAGCTCGTGGGCGCGCATTTCGATCTGGCGGATTTCTTCAGCGGTCACGTGTGGGAATTCCAGCTTGTCCATAATGAACCTCGTGTCTTTCGGATGTCGTCTTTGTTGCCGCTTAGATAGGGGGTTGGAGGGGTGAGGACATCCGCGAAAATCGTCAATCCCGCCATGCTGCACGTGCAAAGGTCCGCCGGACGCATGTGTTATCCATAAAAAAAGGCCACCCGTTTGGGTGGCCTTTGTGTCATTGGTTTCAGCTGTGGTTCAGCCAGCGCGACGCTCTGCAAAGCTCAGCGCGATGAAGCTTGGCATGTGGTCGCCCATGCCAACAACCACACGGTCGTTGTTGTTGCCACGGCCACGGTTGTTTTTGGACTTCTGGTTGCCCTTTTGGTCCGGCTTGCCACGATTGGCTGCCTTGGGCTCTTCGGTCTTTGCGGGTTCTGCGGCCTTGGCCTCCACCACATTTGCCTCGACGGCTGTGGTCTCTTCCTTGGCGGCATCCTTGCTGCGCGAGGAGCGGCGGCTACGGGTCTTGCGTTCTGTGGTCTCGCCGTCTTTGGCTTCGGCAGTGTCCTGGGCCTTGGCGTCCGCTTTGGCCTTGGGGTCTGCCTTGGCCTTTTTGAACGGATTCTCGATACGCGGGATCTCCTGCTGAACGAGACGCTCGATGTCTTCCAGGTTCTTTTCGTCCTTGGGCACGCAGATCATCATCGCAGTACCGTCGCGACCGGCGCGACCGGTACGGCCAATGCGGTGAACATAGTCCTCTGCGTGGCTGGGCACGTCGAAATTGAACACGTGGCTGACAGTTGGAACGTCCAGACCACGGGCCGCCACATCGGAGGCCACGAGGAAACGAAGATTGCCTTCGCGGAACTCGTCCAGCGTCTTCATGCGCTGGCTCTGATCGAGATCACCGTGGATCGGCGCGGCATTGTAGCCATATTTCTTGAGCGATTTGGCGCAGATATCCACGTCCGTCTTCCGGTTGCAGAAGATGATCGCGTTTGTGCATTTTTCGCCTTCCTGATCGATCAGGTGGCGCAGCAGCTTCCGCTTTTCACTGCCTTCACGATCGCGGCGGGAGGCTTTGAACAGCACCACGCCTTGGGTGATGTTCTCGGAGGTCGTGGCCTGCCGGGCGACTTCGATCCGCTCGGGTGCGGAGAGGAAGGTATTGGTGATGCGTTCAATCTCGGGTGCCATTGTCGCAGAGAAGAACAGCGTCTGGCGAGTGAAGGGCGTCAGGCCGAAAATGCGTTCGATATCAGGGATGAAACCCATATCGAGCATACGGTCAGCTTCGTCGACAACCATGACTTTCACGTCAGACAGAATCAGTTTGCCACGCTCGAAATGGTCGAGCAGTCGGCCGGGCGTTGCGATCAGGACGTCGACACCCTTGTCGATCAGCGCGTCCTGCTCCTTGAACGACACCCCACCAATCAGCAGCGCTTTGGTAAGGTTCAGGTGCTTGGTGTAGGTGTCGAAGTTCTCGGCGACCTGCGCCGCGAGCTCGCGTGTTGGGCACAGCACAAGGCTCCGCGGCATCCGCGCCCGTGCACGACCCCGTGCAAGAAGGGTGATCATCGGCAGAGTGAAGGACGCGGTCTTGCCGGTCCCGGTTTGCGCGATCCCCAGAACATCACGGCCCTCGAGAGCGGGCGGAATGGCGCCTGCCTGAATCGGTGTGGGGGATTCGTAACCCGCTTCCTCAATTGCTTTGAGGACTTTGGGGTTCAGGTTCAGATCTGAAAATTTTGTCATTTGCGTCCGTTTTTGCGGACACTGACCTGGCCCGCGCGTGTCTAACAGTGCCTGTCCCGCATGGTCTTGCGTCCTGTCTGGACTGGCTTGCGGCGGGGCATAGCAAAATCCGCCATGATCGTCAATTAAACCGCGATTTTACCGCTGTTTTGATTGCGACACGGGTAATCGCGAAACAGTTTAGTCAAATTGAGGGAAATGTCGCTGTCGTTTGGCGTCGAGATCCAGCTGACAGTGGTGGACCATGTTGCGTGACTGCAGTTCGGAAAACACCCTCGGGTGCTCCGCATTGATTTCTGCAAAGAACCGACGCAAGCCGTCTTGGCCGTGTTCCTCTTCCACCATCGACAGCAGTTCATGAGCGCTGAAACCGCCCATGGCCCGGGGGAAACCGGCGGAAAGACCTGGCCTGTAAGACCCCCGCTGCAATCGGAAACGGTAGGTGGATTGCCAATGATCCCAGCTTGTCGCGTGCCGGTGGCACAGCTGGAGGGCAGAGGTGATTGCTTCGCCGGGAATTTTTTCTCCGTCTCGAAGAAGGTTGTGAATGCGAAACTGCACATCTTGCAGCCCTGTACGGGCAAACAGCTTGCCTGCGGTGTGGCTCAGGAAGCCACCTTTCAGAAAACTACCGAATTCGGGATAGATTGCGCGAACCTCGTCCTCGCGTTCAGGGCCTGGAGGCACCATTGATTTATAGTGGTCTTGCCGCCCGGCCAGCGCCTCTAGCGGGCGCAGCCGCAAGGTCGTGGTGCCTGGTGGCAAGCTCGTCAATATATCCGCGACCTTGGGTGCGCCGACGTCCGGCATTGGCCAGATGAATTCATCCGCATCAATATGGGCAACCCAATCGGTTTGAATGCGGCGGTAGGCGTGGGTGGCGTTCATGGTCTGTCGGACCTGATGCATCGCCGGCCGGGCGCGTTTACGCTTGCGCCAATAGGTGTCGTCACATGTCGTGACGCGGACCTTTGGATGGGCCTTCAAATGCACAAAGGTCTCGTCATTGGGTTCATCGAGATAGATGTGCACGCGATGGGCGCCGAGATCCAGATGGTAGGCGGCAAACGTCAGAACCGTACGCGCATCGGCCTTGATGGTGCTGACAATGCCCCAGGTGGTTCGTTTCTCTGGCGTCATGATTTGCGAGGCGCCTTGTAACGCTGGATGCGTCCAAAGATGCTGCGTGGATCCTCCATCACCATCCGCAGCATTTTCATGCCAAGCGGACGCAACACCAAATCGTTTTCACAGATACGCCACAGCCGGGCCAGCATGTGTCGGTCCAGGTCCCCATGGGGGAGGTGGTAGGGGCTCATGCCAAAACCCAGGTCATCCAATTCCTTGCCCTTGATCCGGGGCAGGCCGCGATCAAGCGGGCGACCAGACAGTCTGCGTTCACTGTCATGCAGCTTGATCAGGTGAAACAGCATCTGCAAGCCTTGCCCGCCAAGCCGTTGCTCTATCGTCTCTCCGTGATCGGCAAAGGTGGCCGCAGCAGAGATCAGCCAGCGGATGGGGAGATCTGCAGCAAGGTCCGCCCCATGTTCGGTCCAGATCCGCAGAAACAGCGCGCGCGCTTCTTGTGGTGGGTCCCGACGGCGCAGGATCGCGATGCAAAGCGCGTGAAGCGCCCAGATCTCTGGCGCGCCCGCAAATTCTGCGCATAAGGCCTGCCATTTATGCGCAATATGATGGTCCGGCAGATCGTCCAGAGAGGGAGCGCTCGACGCAGGGGGCGGGAGTGGGGTAAACAAATCCGTCAACACCACGTCGACCGGGGGCAGCGCTGACAAAGGCGCCTGAAACGGTGTCTCACGTCTCTCTAGCTGTCGCAGCAGTTTGTAGAACCCGCCAGGATAGTTTTGTTTTGCAATATCCATGGCGGGTCAGCTGTCAGCGTTTGGAGCAGGAAACGGGGTTCAGACCATCATTTCTTTGGTCGCGGTCAGTTTCAAGTCCGGATAGTCGCGTTCTACCCGGTCGATGTCCCATTGCAGACGTGTGAGGTAAACAACGTCCCCGTCGTGGTCGTGGGCAATGTGCTGCTTGTTGGTGTTGATGAACTTGTCCATCGCCTGCTTGTCGCCGCTGACCCAGCGGGCAGAGGTGAACTGGGAGGCTTCAAAGCGTACGGGCAGGCCGTATTCCATCTCGATCCTGCTGGCGAGGACCTCAAACTGCAATTGGCCAACCACGCCGACGATAAAGCCGGAGCCGATTGACGGTTTGAACACCTTGGCTGCGCCTTCCTCGGCGAATTGCATCAGCGCCTTTTCAAGGTGCTTGGCCTTCATCGGATCGCCCGCGCGCACGCCTTGCAGCAGTTCCGGGGCAAAGGATGGGATGCCGCTCACACGGAGAGCTTCTCCCTCCGTCAGCGTATCACCGATGCGCAGCTGACCGTGGTTCGGGATGCCGATGATATCGCCGGCCCAGGCCTCTTCTGCCAGTTCGCGGTCTGAGGCGAGGAACAGGACCGGGTTGGATACCGCCATCGGCTTTTTGGTGCGCACATGGGTCAGCTTCATGCCGCGTTTGAAATGGCCCGACGCAAGCCGGACAAAGGCCACACGGTCCCGGTGCTTGGGGTCCATGTTGGCCTGCACCTTGAACACAAAGCCTGCGACTTTCTTTTCGTCGGGTGCGATCTGGCGGGGTTCGGCGGACTGCGGCTGCGGCTCGGGGCCGTAGGTGGAAATCCCGTCCATCAGTTCCTTCACGCCGAAGGAGTTGATGGCAGAGCCGAACCAGATCGGGGTCATGTGCCCCTCAAGCACCGATTGCGGGTCAAGCGCAGGCAGCAACTCGCGCGCCATCTCGACCTCTTCCAGCAGTTTGTCGAGCAGATGCGCCGGCACGTGTTCGGCCAGCTTGGGGTCGTCCAACCCTTCAATCGCGATGCTCTCGGCAACCTTGTTGCGGTCGGCCCGGTCCATCAGTTCCAGCCGATCGCGCAGCATGTCATAGCAGCCAATGAAATCACGGCCCACACCAATCGGCCAGCTGGCCGGCGTTACGTCAATGGCAAGGTTCTGCTGGATCTCGTCAATGATCTCAAAGGTGTCGCGGCTCTCGCGGTCCATCTTGTTACAGAAGGTCAGGATCGGCAGGTCGCGCAGGCGGCAGACCTCGAACAGCTTCTGTGTCTGGCTTTCCACGCCTTTTGCACCGTCGATCACCATCACCGCCGCATCCACTGCGGTCAGCGTGCGGTATGTGTCTTCGGAAAAATCCGAGTGGCCGGGTGTGTCGACGAGGTTGAAGCGATAGTTTGCAAAGTCAAACGACATCGCCGATGCAGAAACCGAGATCCCGCGGTCCTTTTCCATCTGCATAAAGTCAGAGCGCGTCCGCCGCGCCTCACCCTTGGCGCGCACCTGGCCAGCCATCTGAATGGCGCCCCCGTAAAGAAGGAATTTTTCGGTCAAGGTGGTCTTGCCCGCATCCGGGTGCGAGATGATCGCAAAGGTGCGGCGCCGAGCGATCTCAGCAGGCAGGTCGGGGCGGTTTGTGACGGTATCGAGCATGTGCGCGCGTATATCAGGAATGCAGGCCGAGGCAAGAAAAACAGGGGCGGAGAGGCGTATAGACAGGCTCACCCATCGCGTGTTCTGACGTAAGGTAATGTAAATTTCTGAGTGTCCGCTGTCAGTTGGCCAGACAGTTCCCTGATTGGCGACAATCTCGCGGGATTGTTTTTACGTGTTTTGTTTAAATTTGGCGAAAATTGGGCGAAACTTGGGTCAAGTTGCCGAATTTCAGATTTCCGACGGCCGCTAGCCTTGTCCGATTTGGCGGGCAAGCTTGGCCATTTGTGGGGGAGCTCCATGCCAGTTCAATCCAAAGTATTCACGTATCAGATCGACGGTCTGTCCTACATTGTCACTCTGTACGAACAGGAAGGGTCGTTTTTCTCGGACATCACGGTGGTCGAAGGGGCCATGGACGTGAATGCCGTGTACTTCGGGGATGACGAGTTCTCAGGCTCCAGCGAAAACCTTGATGGACCGCTCAACATGAATGGAACCCGTCTTGATGGAGAGCGCATCCAGTGGGACGAGGCTGTCGCGCTCAGTGATCCGGGCCTTGGCCCAGAAGGCGAAGACAAGGAAACTTACCTCCAGACGGGGGATACCCTGACGTTGGAGCTGGATATCGACAGCCTTGATGAAGTCGATATTTTCGGCATTCGTGCCACGTCAACCACCAACGACGCAGGTTCGATCAAGGCCGTGTCCGACGATCCGGAAGAACCGGAAGAGCCCGAAGATCCGCAGGATCCAACCTACGAAAAACTGTTCTTCGGAGAGGTCTTTTCGGATGCGGGCGATCCATTGGGCGGGACCTTCATCTTGTCGGAAGAGCCAGATCCGAACCCCTACAGCATTCCATCCCTTCCCGAGGGAACAGATCCGACCTTTGAGAACTATGTCAGCTATTACCTGTCTGGCGCCATCGGCGGCGATCTGTCCTCCCTTGAAGGGGTAGTGTTCTATCAAACCGGGGAGGATGGCACGCAGGAGGAGGTGTTCCGCATCGACGCCCCGGAGGGAGGCTTCCAGGATCCAGAAGATCTGTTTGCTGCCTATGAGGACGCACTGGAGACGCAGGACATGCCTGCTAGCACCGAAGGCGAGAGCCTGATCATGGCCCTCAGCATTGAGGACGCATCAGAAGACCTCGCGCCCGAGGCCGAAGAAGAGACCACTGAAGAGCTGGAGTTGATCTAAAGCAGGCTCTGGTCTGGTGATCCGCTGTAATCAGTCCGCATTGCAGCTGTTATTCATAAATCGGGTCCGCAACCTGCGGGCCCTTTTTTGTCGGCCGCTTGAAGATCAGGCCCAGGTAAGCCGCTGTCCGGCCAGGCATGCAGGCATCGCCTCCTCGGGCAACTGGCCGAGCTGTTCGAAAAAGGTGAAGGCATCAAACCGCGACTGGAGCTCGGCAATCTGGTTGTCGATGAACCGCATCATCACGATCCCATCGGCCGAGACATTCTGTTCGCTGCCGTGAACATCTGAACGCAGAACGAAGAAGGTCGAGGTCCAATCTCCGTCTTCCATGTGGTGCAGAATATCAACGGAAAACCTGCCGATTAGCCGGTGAACAGCCTCTACCAGAACGGGGAAATCGTCATGGGGGTTGGGCATCCCGTCGAGTGTATTGCTCTCTCTGACAGAAGGATGCAACAGCTCCGCCAAGACCGCAGCATTGTTGTTTTCCCAGATAGCGGTGAACCAGCGCTCAACAAGATGACGTTTGCTCATATTCAAATTCCCACAGCCGATCCGAAGCAGCACGGAACCGGGCAGTCTGGCGAACGTAGACGTGTTCGGTACAAAAAATGTAAACGCGACTAATGATTGCACTGCCACGCGATTGGGCGGCTTGTTAGCGCTAAACACTGTACTGTACAATTGACTGCTGCGGGATGCCGCGTTGCGCTCAGCGCATCAGGGCGCGGCGCAGTTGGGATGGCAGTTGGGATGTCTGCGCAGAACGTTCGACCGCCACAGGCTGGATATCCAGCCCCGATGCAACCCGCTGGTGCCCCATCAACAATCCGGGGCTGTGGGCCATATGGTCGTCGGGCAGGGCCGCGCGGGTCAAAGGGTCCAGCAGCAGGCTCTCTGCGGCAATCCCTTCGGCAAAGATGATGTGATGGCGATCAAACAGGAGTTGGAAATAATCCACGAAACCACCGCTCTGCACGGTGACGTCGCCACCGTTCACCAGATCTCTGGCACGGACGAGATGATCGGCGCGGCCAAGGCGGTGCAGATCCCGGCGGTTATGAACCAAAAGGCGGTGGTCGGGGCTCAGCAACAGGTCCCGCTCATTTCCATGGACACCGGCCCGGATCAGGACAGGGGCCAGATCTCCGATGGCGCGCGTCGTGGTTTGACCAATCCAGCGCACCCGCTGTGCGCCATCATCTCGGGTCAGGACACGATCGCCAACCTGCAGCTTTTCAATTGGACGCAGTGTCCCATTTGCGAGGGTGATTTGGGTGCCGCGGGTAAAGGAAACACAGGCCAGCTGCGCCAGTCGCCGTCGGGCCCCATCACGGGTTTTACGAACGAGTGTATAGCCCAGTTGCGGCTCAAGCGGGGCAAGGGGCAGCAGATAAACGGCTGCGATCATGCCCGCGTTGTCCACCTCAACCATAACGATGCCGTCCACATTTGCGCCAACGTCGGGCATGAGGGTGATCAGGCAATCCAGATGGAGATGCGCACCAGCAGATCCTGTATCACTGTTCCCGGCAATCAGCAGCTGCCCGTCGGCGCGCGCGGTCAATCGCAGTTCCTTGGGCCGCTGACCGGAGGCCAGCTGATACACGTCATCCAACGCCAGATCGTCGATCACTCCGATCGGATCCCCGGTGTTGGCGCCCATTTCCACGCAAAATGACGTTGCAGGAAATACTGCAACGGTCTGAGTGATCTGGGCTGCGTTCTGCAACGGTGTCAGCATCAAAAAAACCTAACCAAAACAAAGCGGACGCCGGAATTGCGATCGCTGAGGTTCTGTTTGGGATCAAATTGTGGCGACTTGCGGACCGAACCGGGGTGGTTTTGCGAAACCGTGTGACGTGCAGGGCGATCCGGCGCGAACAGGGGCTGGCCAAGGCTGTTCCAACCGTGCAAGGTCTTGACCAAGAGGCTGCTGGCGGGCTGTTGCTTTTGCAATATGTAGTCACGCGGTTCACAGAGTCAGCAAGGAGACGACGCAGATGGATTTGGGATTGTCAGGCAAGCGCGCCTTGGTGTGTGCAAGCAGCAAGGGGCTTGGTCTTGGGTGCGCGGAGGCATTGGCCGAGGCAGGTGTGAACCTGGTGATGAATGCACGCGGCGTCGAGGCGCTGGAAGCATCTGCACAGGCAATCCGGGATGCCTATGGTGTTGAGGTCGTCACCGTTGCTGCGGATGTCACCACGCCAGAGGGCCAGGCCAAGGTGATCAAAGCCGCAGAAGGTGTCGATATTCTGGTCAACAACGCAGGCGGTCCGCCTCCCGGCATGTGGAGCGACTGGGACCGCGATGACTTTATCGCCGCGCTCGACGCAAACATGCTGGCCCCGATTGCGCTGATCAAGGCGCTGGTGCCTGCCATGATGGATCGCGGCTGGGGACGTGTCGTCAATATCACCTCGCAATCGGTCAAGGCGCCAATCCCTGTTCTGGGGTTGTCCAACTCTGCCCGCGCCGGTCTGACAGGATACGTTGCCGGGACGTCGCGCCAGGTCGCTTCCAAGGGGGTCACCATCAACAACCTGTTGCCGGGCATTCACGCAACCGACCGCGCGATTTCGCTTGATCAGGGGGTTGCGGACCAACAGGGCATTTCGATCGAAGACGCGGCAAAGCAACGCGCGGCAACCATCCCCGCCGGGCGGTATGGCACCCGTCAGGAATTCGGGGCGACCTGCGCTTTCCTTTGCTCGCAGCACGCAGGCTTTATCGTTGGCCAGAACATCCTTCTTGACGGTGGCGCCGTCAATTCAACGATGTAAGGGCCGGGCGCGTGGCATCGGGGTTTTCCCTCAAGGATCAGTTGTTCAACCGTGAAAAGACCCGCTATCTGGCGGGGCTTTTTGCAGCATCTCATGCGGGGTTTGACCCGGATCGGTTTGAAGCCGAGGTGATGGCCGAACTCCCCGCGCTGGAGCTTAAGCAGCGGATTTCCTTGATAGCCGAGGTCTTGTCGCGCCATTTGCCGCAGGATCCCGGGGGGATGGCAGCTGCGATCTTGAATGCGCTGCCACCGCCACTGGATCCGTCGCTGAGTGATGATGACTTTGGCGATTTCATCTTTGCCCCGCTGGGCGAACTGGTGGGGCTGCGGGCGTTGGAGACGGCGCCGGATCTGTCGCTGGATGTTCTGGCAGAGATCACCAAACGGTTCTCCATGGAATGGGCGATCCGGCCTTATCTGGTGCATTGGACCGACAAGACGCTCGCACGGATGGAGGTCTGGGCCGAGGATGAGAACTATCATCTGCGCCGCTTGGTGAGCGAGGGGACACGGCCGCGGTTGCCATGGGGGCAGGCAGTCCCCCTTGCCCTCTCGCAGCCATTGCCGCTTCTGGATCGTCTTTCTGGCGACCCGACACGCTATGTGACGCGTTCCGTCGCGAACCACCTTAACGACATCTCCAAAAAGGATCCTGAGTTGGTTCTCACTCGCTT
This sequence comes from Phaeobacter italicus, assembly GCF_001258055.1. Classification (GTDB taxonomy): domain Bacteria; phylum Pseudomonadota; class Alphaproteobacteria; order Rhodobacterales; family Rhodobacteraceae; genus Phaeobacter; species Phaeobacter italicus. The sequence continues at coordinate 172,614 of NZ_CVRM01000011.1, forward strand.
GCGCCAGTGGCAGGCAGAGGGGGTGCAGTCGCAAAGCGAGCTCGACTGGATCACCACCCATGCGCTGCGCGGCTTGGTCAAGCAGGGCCACAGTGGCGCGATGGAGATGTTGGGGTATGACCCTGCCGCCCCAGTCACCGCGCATCTGCAACTGGGGTCCGGCCCTGTCCGTATCGGCGGCGCACTTGAATTTGACTGTATGCTACAGGGGCCAAGCGACGCGCCTGTGCTGGTTGACTACCGGCTCCATTTTCAGCGGCCGGGAGGGAAACTGTCCGCCAAAGTGTTCAAGCTAAAGCAAACCCGCTTAAAGGGCGGCGCTGCCCGGCTCTCAAAACGTCATCCGCTGAAAGCGGGGGCAAGCACCTTTACCCTCGTTCCGGGCCTGCACCGGTTGGATCTGTTGGTGAATGGGATTGAACGGGGCAGCCTGACCTTTGATCTGCTGGCCCAGACAGAGTAATCTGGCGCGAGGTTCCCGCGGTCGCCGATGGCGCCTGTGTCGCAGGTCTTTGCCCGTCTCTTGCGTGTTGGGGGGCGGGTTGGTATCCGGTTGGCCAGTTCAATTCGGCATGCCCCGCCGGAACGACGGAAAACTGTTGAAGAGGCCGCATGACATCCGCACCTGCTGATCCGCAGACACCTTCGGGATATCCCACCGCCGATGCACGGCCGCCGCGGCTTGAGATCCGCAACCTGCGCCGCTTCTTTGACGGGCGGGCAGTTGTCGATGATGTTTCGCTTCAGATCGAGGCGGGGCAGGTGATGTGTCTTCTTGGGCCGTCGGGCTGCGGCAAATCCACGACGTTGCGAATGATCGCCGGGGTGGAAATGCAAGACAGCGGCGAAATCTATGTCGACGGCAAGCTGATCTGCGACACCGTGTTTCGGGTTCCACCGGAACGGCGTGAAATCGGGCTGATCTTTCAGGACTTTGCGCTTTTTCCGCACCTGAGCGTCGCGGACAATGTCGCCTTTGGCCTGAAGGGCAGCAAAGATGAAAAGCGCGCCCGTGTCCAAGAGCTTTTGTCCAAGGTCTCTCTTGCGCAGTACATTGATGAGTTCCCCCATCAACTCTCGGGAGGGGAGCAGCAGCGGGTTGCATTGGCGCGGGCCCTTGCGCCCAAGCCACGCATAATGCTGATGGACGAGCCGTTCTCAGGGCTCGACAACCGTTTGCGTGATGGGATCCGCGATGAGACACTCGCGTTGCTGAAAGAAGAAGACGCCGCTGTCCTGTTGGTTACGCATGAGCCGGAGGAGGCCATGCGGATGGCTGATGAAATCGCGCTGATGCGGGCAGGCAAGATCGTGCAGCAGGGCGCGCCCTATAACGTCTACACCCGACCAGCAGATCGCGCTGCAGTCAGTTTTTTCAGTGATACCAACGTTTTGCGATCGGAAGTGAATGGCGCCCTGGCACAGACCCCATTTGGCCAGTTTCTCGCTCCGGGTCTGCCTGATGGCACGGAGGTCGATATCGTCTTTCGCCCGCAGCACGTGAAGATCGACTTTGACCGAAATGGACGCGGGCCCAATCCGACTGCGACAGACGGCGTCGCCGCGCGCGGCGTGGTGCAGCGGGCGCGGTTTCTTGGCAACGAGAGCCTCGTGGAATTCCGTATGGACTTTGACGGCTGTGTGCTGAAGGCGACCGTGCCAAATGTCTTCCTGCCGGAAGCAGGGCGCGTGATGTGGTTGACCGTCCGCAGAGACCGCTGTTTTGTCTTTCCCACCGGGGGCTGAACAGGATCAGGGTCAGTCGGGCGACTGAACGGATTTGACCGTCTTGGGCTGGTCACTGGCCATTGGATCATAGTCCTGAAGCCGCTTGCCGGGTTCATCCACAAACAACTCGGGCAGAGGTTTGGCGCTGTCGATCAGATCGACCCGAAAGACGCGGAAATCGTCGCGCGTCTCGCACCAGGCCGTGAGCGTCCAGACCCGCCCCCAATACTCCATATGCAGGGGGCGGATGACACGCTCTGTCACTGTGCCGTCAATGCGTCGGTAGACGAGCTGCAGTTTCTGGCGCGCCTTGATGGCCGCGCGCAGGATTGGCATCTGGGCAAAGCCCCGCGCGATATCAGCAAACGGATAGACTGCAAATTTCCATGCATCCGCTTCGGCAATGGTCTGTTCAGGCAATACGGCATCGATTTTCGACGCAAGCGACTGGGCCGCTGCCTTGAGGTCTGGATCAGCCGCCTCTGCTACAATGGCCATGCCGAGGTTCAGCGCTTCCAGCTCCTCGGCGGTCAGGGTCAGGGGCGGCAAGGTGATTGCCTCTCTGACCATATAGCCGACACCGCGCTCCCCCTCGACCGGAACACCGGATGCGATGAGGGTGTCCATGTCGCGATAGATCGTGCGGACAGAGACCTCCAGCCGCTCGGCAATATCCTTTGCGCGATGCAGTTTTCCGTCCCGCAGGATCTGGATGATATCAAAAAGGCGATCGGTGCGGCGCATGGTCTAGCCTTGGTACGGCGGGCGGGGGAGGTCAAGTCCCGCCCGGCGGCCTTTGCCTGCCCGATGTCCGTGGGACGGGTGCATTGCACCCGCCCGCAGGTTGCCCGGATTACGGCGCCCAAGTCAGGCCGCCATGCTCCACTGCACCTCCTCGTGGCGCATATTGGCGGTTTCCGGTGCAATCGCGGCCATGACATTCGGGGTAAAGTCCTGTTGCATGAACGCCTGTGCCACCTTTTGCGCGGTCGCGAGATCCTTCCAGATCACATAGTCGGTCCAGCTGCCATCTTCACCCTGGCTCAGCTGGCGATGAAGAAACCCGTCCTGTGCCCGCACAAAGGCCTCGGTTTTCTGCATCAGAGCCACGAAGTTCTCGGTCTTGATTCCATCGGCCAATTTAAAGGTCACGATCTCTGCAACATGTTTGGTCATCACGTCTCTCCTTGATTGCTGTGATGCCCGCTGTTTAGAGGTATCCAACTGACATAAACCTGTCAGTTGGATGATGCGCTCAACAGGAAACTGCGATTCCGGTGTAAATCGGCGGCTCTTGTCGGGCCACGTCTCTTTGCTGCCAGCATCATGCGGGCGTAAAAACGGATCAAACAACACTGCAGCCCGGCCAATGACGGCGCTGCCGCAGAAGGAGACCCTGCTCATGCTCAATAATATCGGCCTTCCCGGCCTGCTGCTCATCGCCGTTGTCGTTCTGGTCCTGTTTGGCCGTGGCAAGATTTCTTCGCTGATGGGTGAAGTCGGCAAGGGCATCACCGCTTTCAAGAAAGGCGTCAGCGATGGCACCAAAGAGCTGGAAGATGACGCAAACGCAGAAGCCGCGCGCGACGTGACCCCGGCAGCTGACAAAGACAAGGTCTGAGGCACGGATGTTCGATCTCGGGTGGACCGAACTCCTGGTGATCGGCGTTGTCGCGCTCATTGTTGTGGGGCCAAAGGACCTGCCGGTTCTGTTCCGCAACGTGGGCCGCTTCGTCGGCAAGGCCAAGGGTATGGCGCGGGAATTCTCACGGGCCATGAATGACGCGGCCGATGAGGCCGGGGTCAAGGACGTGGCCCAGGGGCTCAAAGCTGCGGCAAATCCTATGAACACCGCAATGGATGGCGTCAAACAGGCGGCACAGGACATGGCAAAGTCCATCGATCCGACCAAGTTTGACCCCGACAGCGAGACGGGCAAATTGTCGGCTGAACGCGCCGAAGCCGCAAAAAAGATCCAGGCGGCAACAGCGCGGGCAGCAGCCGAACGCAAGGCGCGTGAAGCACAGGAAGCGCTCGCCAAGGCCGACGAGGCGGAAGCGGCCCTGAAACAGAGTGACGAGGCCAAATCATGAGCAACACGGATGAGATCGACGACTCAACCGCGCCGCTGATCGAGCATCTGGCCGAGCTGCGCTCGCGTCTGATCCATTCAGTCGCGGCGTTTCTGGTTGGCATGATCATCTGCTTTACTGTCGCTACGCCGATCTTCAACTTTCTTACCGCTCCGCTGTGTCAGGTATTGGCAGAGGGTGGTCAGGACTGTGCACTGATCTTCATCAGTCCACAGGAGGGTTTCTTTGTCGCGATCAAGATCTCCTTCCTCGGGGGCTTTATCTTGGCGTTTCCCTATATCGGGTTTCAGATGTGGCGTTTCGTGGCGCCGGGGCTGTATAAAAACGAAAAAGGTGCGTTCCTGCCGTTTTTGGTCGCCTCGCCGTTCATGTTCCTTCTGGGCGCGAGCTTTGCGTTTTATGTCGTTACGCCGCTGGCCTATGATTTCTTTCTTGGGTTCCAGCAGTTCGGCGCCTCAGGCGAGGCTGTCGTGGGCGAACAGGTCAATCAGGGCCTCAGCGTGGTGTTTCAGGGCTCCGCACAGGAGTATCTGAACCTTACGATCAAGTTCATCGTGGCATTCGGTCTGTGCTTTCAGTTGCCGGTTCTCTTGACCCTCATGGGGCAGGCGGGACTGGTCAGTGCCGAGGGGCTTGGCTCTGTGCGCAAATACGCAGTTGTTGCGATCCTCGTGCTCGCGGCCCTCGTAACGCCGCCTGATGTCATTACCCAGATCATTCTGTTTGTGGTGGTCTACGGGCTCTATGAGCTGTCGATCCTGCTGGTGCGTCGGGTGGAAACCAAGCGCGAGGCCAAGCTGCGCGCTGAAGGGTACTATGACGACGAGGACGAGATGGAGGCCCATCCAGAGGATGACCCGCTGATGGCTGAGTTCGATGAGGACGCGGACAAAAAATAAACGCCCAGCCTCAAATGGCTGATAGCTGGAAAGGCGCGCCGGAAACGGCGCGCTTTTTTGCTGGTGGATGTTGCGAAACACGGATGGTCTGATATTGACCGATTGGCCCCGCACCGGCCGTTGTCACCACCTTGATGATGCGCCGGGCCTGCCGCATGCCTTTGATCTCGCCATACGGAACATGACACCATGACCACCAGCAAACGCATCGTTCTCTCCAGCGACCACGCTGCCATCCCGCTTCGCCAGGCCGTAGCCGACCACATCGCGCAGCAAGGCTGGGAAGTGGTGGACATCGGCCCAACCACGCCGGAGAGCACCCATTACCCGATCCACGGCGCCGCCGCTGCAGAGCGCGTGGCCTCTGGTGACTGTGATCTCGGCATTATCCTCTGCGGGACCGGGCAGGGGATCATGATGGCCGCGAACAAAGTGAAGGGCATCCGCTGTGGCGTCTGCTCTGACACGTTCTCTGCGGCGATGATCCGTCAGCACAACAACGCCAACATGCTCTCCATCGGGGCACGTGTCGTTGGTGAGGGGCTCGCGCTTGAGATCGTCGATGCCTTCCTTGGCGCAGAGTTCGAAGGTGGCCGCCACGCCACCCGTGTGGACATGATCGAAGCGAACTGATCCATTCGACGGCCAGCCAAGGGCTCGGCCCATGACTGACATCACAAAGCAGGGTGCGCAATCGCGGCCCTGCTTTATTTTTGGGGCCGGTCAGAGGTGGGCCATGTCGAGCCGGCCAATCCTTGTCGGGGTTGTCGGGGGCGTCTGAACGTGCTTTGAAATCGATCGGATTTTTCGACAACACGACTAAGGACGCCGCTATGGATGAGACCGCATTGACCCGCATCGCCGAGGCCCTTGAACGGATGTCACCTGCTCCGCTGAAGGCGCCTGATTTTTCTGCGGCCTCGGCCTTTGTCTGGCATGTCGCACCGGATCGGCTTGAACCGGTCACGGCCGTCAGCCGGGTTGATCTGGATCTGCTCGTGGGGATTGACCGGTCCCGCGAGACGCTTTTGGCCAACACCCGGCGGTTTGCCGAAGGGTTTGCAGCCAACAATGCGCTTTTGTGGGGCGCACGCGGCATGGGAAAATCGAGCCTGGTCAAGGCCATCCACGGACGGCTGTCGCCAGATCATCCGGACCTCAAACTGGTTGAGCTGCAGCGCGAGGATCTGCCGTCTGTTGCGCGTCTGCTGAACCACCTGCGCACCGCAAAGGAACGCTTCATTCTCTTCTGTGATGACTTGTCCTTTGGTCACGATGATCAGCACTACAAGAGCTTGAAGGCGGTGCTGGATGGCGGCATCGAGGGGAGGCCGGACAATGTGCTGTTTTATGCCACATCAAACCGTCGCCACCTGATGCCGCGGGATATGATCGAAAACGAACGCTCCAGCGCCATCAATCCATCCGAGGCCGTAGAGGAAAAGGTCTCGTTGTCCGACCGGTTCGGATTGTGGCTTGGCTTCCATCCTTGCGATCAGGATGAGTATCTGTCGATGATTGCAGGCTACTGTTCAGCCTATGGTGTGACCATTGATGCCGAAACGCTGCGCGCGGAAGCCATCGAATGGCAGGCGACGCGCGGGTCGCGCTCTGGCAGGGTCGCGTGGCAGTTCTTTACCGATCTGGCCGGTCGGCACGGGGTCAGCCTCGGCTGATCACCTGGATTGGTCTGATAGAAAAACGGCGCCGGGAGAGATCCGCGGCGCCGTTTTCCTTTTCACATTGCGTCGTATGCGATCACTGCAGGAATGGCAGTGGATCCACGCTTTCAAAGCCGTTGCGCACTTCGAAATGCACGTAGGGGGATGGTTCATCGCGCAAGGTGGCGATCGACTGGCCCCGCGAAACCGTGTCGCCCTTGTTCACCGAAATCTGGTCGACATTGGCGTAGACGCTCAGCAGCTTTGCATCATGACGGATCACGATGATGGGGACATTGTTCGAATCCTTGGTGATGGCGGCCACGGTGCCACTATCAGCGGCCTTGACCGCAGTGCCCGCCGCGGCTGCGATATCGATGCCATCGTTCTTGCCCTTGGCATAGGTGCGGATGATTTTGCCCTGAACGGGATAGACCATCTGCGCGCTGCTGCTGCGGGTGGGTTCCGGCACCTCAACCTTTGGCAGCTCTTTGGGGGGCTCTGCCGCGGCAGTGACGGTCTCTTGGGGGAGAGGTTTTGTTGCACTCGGCGGCGTCGGCGTTGCGCTGCCTTCACCAGGCGCGGTGACGGCGGGGGCGGCGCTGGCTGTGGTTTCACGCTGGGCTGCGGGTTTTTGATCTTTCAGAGGGATCAGCAGGAACTGGCCCTCGCGGATCGCAAAGTCGCTGCCGAGCCCGTTCCATTCTGCCAGTGATTTGACAGGAACCTGATAGAGACGGGAGATCGTATAGGCCGTCTCGCCGCGCTTGACCTTGTGTCGAACGGGTTCTGGTCCGCTTTGAACCTTGGCAGGCTCTGCAGGCTTTGCAACGGGCGTCAGCGGGGTTGTGTCCACGCCACCGGAAGGCGCGCTTGGCGTGGTGGTTGGTGCGCTGTCGATGGCCTGACCGGCAAGCGACGCGATATCCACTCCGCCGTTGTTGATCTGGCTCGGTGCCTGCGTGGGCGACTGTGACGGCGCACGGCGGGGTAGTGCGATGATCTCACCCTCGCGCAGGGGATCAGAGGCCTTGATCCCATTGAAACGCGACAGCTCCTGCACTGGCATTCCGATGCGTTGCGCGACATCTCCCAGCGTGTCACCGCGCCGTGCAACAGCGACCTGATAGGACGGATATGTAATCAGGCCGCGGCTGTCCGGCTTTGGGCGGTTGGTCGTTGCGGTCTGAGCCGCTTTCGTGGTGTTGAATGCACCGATCTGCCCGCGCAGATCATAATCCAGCGGTCCCTCACAGGCCGCGAGCAAAGCGGCGAAGGGAAACACCAGCAACGCTTTGCGCGCCGGATGGATGGGGGAAGTCGCAGTCATCTCGCTCTCCTCGGAACAGCGTTCCCGAACAAATGGCCCCCCTTGTCCCAGGGGGTGACATTCTGCAAACGCTGCACCGGGGTGCAGGCTGCTGCGTCGGAAACGCCTTGGGGTGGGCCTTTCGCCCCTCCCTTACGTGTCTTTGCCAATCCCCTCAAGGAGGGGAACAAAACGCACCGGGCGCAATTCGTCGTATTCCAGACCGCTCTCAGTCTTGTGGACGCGGATCAGGGTCTGAACGGTGTCGGATTGGCCAACGGGCACGACCATAATACCGCCGGTCTTCAGCTGCGCCAAGAGCGGTCCGGGCGGGTCTTCGGCAGCCGCTGTCACAATGATTCGATCAAAGGGCGCCTGATCCGGCAGACCATGGCTGCCGTCCCCCACAAGCGAGGTGATATTGGCCAGATGCAGCTGCTCAAAAACCTGCCGTGCTTCGCGCACAAGACGGGCGTGGCGATCTACGGTGTAAACCCTGCGGGCAAGTTTGCTGAGGATTGCCGCCTGATAGCCGGATCCTGTCCCGACCTCCAAAACGGTGTCGCGCGGAGATATCTGCAGGGCCTGCGTCATCAGCCCCACGACCGACGGCTGCGAGATCGTCTGACCGCAGGCAATCGGCAGCGGCATGTCTTCGTAGGCGCGGTTGGAAAACAGCCCCCTGACAAAGGGGCCGCGATCAATTTGCTCCATCGCATCAAGAACTTGCGAGTCTGTCACCCCGCGCGAGCGCAAGGCGAACAGGAACTGCATCTTGGTTTCTGCTGTCGGGTCGCTCATTCAATGCCCTTCAGCGCGTCAAGCGCGTCATGAGCGGTCAGGTCTGCCCGCATGGGGGTGACGGAAATATAGCCATCGAGGTTCTGTGACGCATCGGTTCCGGGCGCGGTTTCGACGTGCTGATTGCCGCCTCGAATCCACAGATACCGGCGCCCATTGGGAGAGGTCTGTTCCTCTGCAGAAAAATGGCTGCCCCGGCGAAAGCCCTGTTGGGAGATCCGGCGACCCTTGACCGATGCGGCTGGAACCGGCGGGAAGTTGATGTTGTAGAACAGGCGGTAATCCGCCGCTTCGCTGGGCTGGGTTTCCAGAATGGCCCGGATCAGCTCCGCCCCGTGGTGGGCGGCGGCTTCGAACGGGTTTTCGATATTGGCGTTTTGGGGGCCGAAATACTGTGACAATGCCATTGCAGGGATTCCCTGCAACGCGGCCTCCATCGCCCCACCAAGGGTGCCGGAGTAGAGCGCATTCTCAGCTGAGTTGTTGCCGCGGTTGACGCCCGACAATACCAGATCCGGCAGCGCATCTTTCATCACCACATGCAGCCCCGCCAGAACACAATCCGCCGGAGAGCCCTCGGCTGCAAAGCGGCGTTCGCTCAGCTGGCTGAGCATGAAGGGACGGGTGTAGCTGATACAATGACCGACGCCGGATTGTTCAAAGGCAGGGGCGACGGTCCAGACCTCGCCGTCCGGCCCGGCAACCGCCTGCGCGATTTGCTCCAGAACGGCGAGACCGGGGGCGCTGATGCCATCGTCATTGGTGATCAGAATTCGCATGAGCTACGCCCCTTACCTGGCCCTGAATGGCCTTTTATGTCTGAGATTTCCGCGCGGATTTGTTGTGACCTGAATAGGACGCGGGGGAAAAGGGGGCAAGCCTTTCCCCGCCGTGACGGGGCTGCCAGGTGTCAGTACGATGCCATGGCGGCACAGAGGTCACAGGTTGGTGAGCGGATCGCTAAAGAAAAAGACCGGCGCTGATGGATCAGGCGCCGGTCTTCGGATCAGGTGTCATCGCGTGGCAGCGCCACGGATCAGGACGCATCCCCCAGGATCTGGGGCAGCAGGCGGGCGGCTTCGTCCTGCGGAGAGGCAAGAGGTGCCCGGTCTTCGCCGGGGAAGAAGCGGGCGCGCACGGCAGTGGCCATCGGAGCAGGTGTCAGGATATCCACCCGTGGTCCGGTCTTGGCTGTTTCGACCTGCCAGCTGTTTGCCAGCGACATCTGCGCGGCCTTGGTTGCGCCATAGGCGCCAAAGAACTTCTCGCCACTGCGCGGATCATCAAAGAAAACCGCCTTGCCGGTCTGACCAAGCAGGGGGGAGACATAGGGGATCAGAACCGACGTTGCCTTGGCGTTGACGGCCATCGACTTGTCCCAGTCCTTGGCAGCGACAAAATTCGCCGGGCTCAGAGGAGCGGCGTGGATCGCTGTGTGTAGCCAAAGATCAAGGTGCCCCCAACGGTCGTGGATGCCCCGGCAGAGCGTTGCCATGGCTTCGGGAACGGTGATGTCCATCGGCGCCAGCGTCGCCGAGCCGCCAGCGGCCTTGATGCGGTCGTCCAGCTCTTCCAAGGCGCCTGTGGTGCGTGCCACGGCAACGATGTGATGCGTTGGCGCCAGAGCCTCTGCGAGGGCGGCGCCCAGGCCCCGAGAGGCCCCGGTGATGAGAGCGAGTTTCTGTGTCATACGCGCCTTGTGCGGCGCTGGGGGCTTCGGGTCAAGAGGCCAAAGCGGCACAGCAGCGGGGGAGATCAGCTGCCGGGCATGCCGAGGCGGGTGGCCTTGCCGTTTTTCTGCAGGACCAGGCCGTCTGCGTCGATTGCCACGACTTCAGACCCGGAGAGGCGACTGCCGCGTTTGACCACCCGCGTGCGCCCGCCTGGCAGGCGGACCATCGCGTTGAGATCGGTGCTGTCTCCGTAAAGGCCAAGCAGACTGATCCCGTTGCGCGGCAGCGCGCCTTCCTGGGTGGCATGTCCTGCAACATTGGCCGGAGTTTTTCCGTTGCGTTCACTGTTTGCCATCTGGGTTTGCTCGTCTTTCGTTTTGATTGGTGTTGGCTCAGCAGCGCGCAGCTATCAGGCCTGTTTGTCCTGCAACAGGCCCCCTGCAGGTGGCAGGCGATCCCTTGCTGGATCTGGGATGTCGTCTTGGCGGAGGATTGCGCAGCCCGTGCCGCTGACCTGTGCGATTTCCGCACACCCCCCTTGAAGCCGCGAGAAGGCGGCGCGGGGGCGGCGAGGTCATAGGGGATGCGTCAGATCAGGCGTCGTAAACCAGCGACGGCAGATCGTGGCCATAGGCGTAAAGAAGGCTCAACAGCTCTTCCAGTTGGGCGCCGACCATTTGCAGGTTGTACAACGGGTGCTGTGGGTCAGAAACCTGCAAATCCGGGTACTGGCCTTCAGGGCGCATGTGCAACATCGCCTCGATGCCGGGGGTGCCATCTGGTGGGATGGCATTGGCCAGCTCTGCCCGGCGGCTTCCCAGCTCTTCTGTTTCGCCGATTTCAAACCGCTCGATAAATGCATCGAAATCCTCGCGCTCCAGCCGAGCCCAGGTGCCCAGGATGAATTCCTCCCCCCGAGTGTCGGCAAGAGGAACAGCCAGAACCGCCCGCACAAAACGCAGATCGCCCAAGCGGCAGAAATCCTCTGTCAGGATATCGCCAGTCTGCGCGTTCAAAGCAGAATTGTCGTGCACGAACATGTCGTCCGGGCAGATATCCGGGCGGTCGCAGCTCAGGCTGAGCAGCTGGGCAAAGGTCGCCCCGCAACAGCGGCATTGGCGCTGCGAGCCTAACATGCGGGCGAGATGTGGATCCAAGGGTCGGCCTTTCAGTGGCGGCAGTGGCAACAAAAACGGCAAGAGGCGCCGATCGGGGATCAGCGCCTCATATCCGAGTCGGTCTGATATCGGCTGCGCTCTTACTCTGCCGGGCGCTTCATTTCAAACCCCCGTTCCATCATATCGGATGGAACGACGGGATATTCGCCAGAGAAACAGGCGTCGCAGTACTGCGGACAGCTGTTGTTGCGGCCCTGATCCTGACCAACCGCGTGATAAAGCCCGTCAAGCGAGATGAACTTCAGACTGTCCACTGCGAGGTGTTTTGCCATCTCGTCCTCGGTCATGGTGGCGGCCAACAGCTTGTCCCGGTCGGGCGTGTCCACGCCATAAAAACAGGGCCATGCTGTCGGCGGAGACGCAATCCGGAAGTGCACTTCGCTCGCGCCTGCATCCAGGATCATCTCCTTGATTTTGCGCGAGGTTGTCCCGCGCACAACAGAGTCGTCCACCAGGATCACCCGCTTGCCTTCGATCAGGGCGCGGTTCACGTTCAGCTTCAGACGCACACCCATGTTGCGGATCTGCTCTGTTGGCTCGATGAAGGTGCGGCCCATGTACTGGTTGCGGATGATCCCCATCGCGTAGGGGATGCCCGATTCCAGAGAGTAGCCAATCGCAGCAGGCGTGCCGCTGTCCGGCACCGGGCAAACCAGATCGGCTTCGATCGGGTTTTCCTTGGCCAACTCACGGCCGATCGCTTCGCGGGTCTCATAAACAGAACGCCCGCCCAAGATCGAATCAGGGCGGGAGAAATAAACATGTTCAAAGATGCAGAATTTCGACGGCTGGGGACGGAACGGGAAATGGCTCTGGACCCCTTCGCCGGTGATGACCACCATCTCGCCAGGTTCGATTTCACGAATGAACTCGGCCCCGATGATGTCCAGCGCACAGGTTTCAGAGCTGAGCGCGTACCCATCGCCAATCTTGCCAAGAACAAGCGGGCGAACACCAAGTGGGTCACGCACGCCGATCAGCTTGGTCCGGGTCATGGCGACAACAGAGAAAGCCCCTTCAACCCGGCGCAGCGCGTCTTCCATCCGTTCGGGGATATTGCGCTGCAGGGACCGGGCCATCAGGTGAATGATACATTCACTGTCAGATGAGCTTTGGAAGATGGAGCCACGTTCAATCAGCTCTTTGCGCAGGGCATCTGCATTCGTGATGTTGCCGTTATGGGCAATGGCTGCGCCACCCATGGCGAATTCGCCAAAGAAGGGCTGCACATCACGGATCGCGGTCTGGCCCTTGGATCCGGCAGTGGAGTAGCGGACATGACCAATCCCGATCGGGCCGGGCAGGGTAGACATCACATCCTGTGAGGTAAAGTTGTCGCGGACATAGCCAAAGCGGCGGGCGCTCTGGAAACCTTCGACGGGGTCGTGTGTGACGATCCCTCCGGCTTCCTGTCCCCGGTGCTGCAGCGCGTGCAGGCCTAGGGCGACGAAGTTTGCTGCGTCTTGGACGCCGACGACGCCAAAGACGCCACATTCTTCGCGTAGCTTGTCATCATCAAACGGGTGGGCGGGGGGCATCTGCGGCATCGGCAAGGCGGTGTGGCTCCGAATCCGGTTTTGAGGATGCCACCCACATAGAGCCTCAATCGCGCCGTGTCACCAAAGGATCACGCTTTCACGACAGTTGGGTGAAAAAACCGCATGCTTTCAAGGCATCCGCTTTGCCAGTTGCACCCACCCAGAACGAAAAAGACCCGCGCAAGCGCAGGTCTGTCGGCAGCGAAGGCATTGGTTTCGTAACGCGGATGTGGCGCCAGCGGAATGTTACGCGGCCAGCAGACCCCGCAGCATATCAAAGGCAGACAGGATGTCGTCGCTGTCTTCATCGGTGGTTTCGTCTTCGGCCTTGCCTGCGTCGACCAGCGCACGGCCTTCTTCGCTTGCGAGGATCTGACGGGTTTCGCTCAGCGACAGGTCGCGGAATGCGCTGTCGTCCGCGCTGTCCGCCGCCGGGATGTGGACCAACATGCCACATTCGGCCCAGATCATCTCTTCTTCTGCAAAGGTGATGAAGATGCGCGCCATCTTTTCGGGCATCGCTGCGGTAATACCGTTGTAACCAACCAGAGAGATAACCTTGGTCACGGCTGTCGGTACGTCAAAAAGGCGCTCGATTGCGTCCAGTTCCAGACCAACCTTCTGATCCGCAGGAAGCATGAGATCGTCGTCATTGCCCAGAGCGCCGGCAGGCACATGCACAAGAGAGGTCAGGCGGGGGATGGATTGCTTCACACTCAGCACTTCCTGTGCGCCACCATCGAGGGTGTAGACCATGTCGCCGGGCTTGATGTGGCGTGCCTGAACAAACCCACGGTCGGTCTCAACCATCATGTGCGGCAACAGGCCACCGGTGCGGGGACGCGGACGGCTGCGGGGTGCAGGCGCTGCAACGGCTGCCGGAAAATCCATCAGCAGACCAACGGGCTGACAGTCGGCGAAAGATGTCGAGTGATCCAGCAGCATGAGTGTTGTCCTTCTGAGCGAGTGCCTGACGTTCTGTCTGACACCAATGTGCGCTGCGAATTGGGACGGAAATGGGGCAAGCTTTGGGCCGATTGGGACAAGACCGGGGTTTTCGCCCCGAAATCGCGCCTCATTTACGAAATTGGGGCAAAAAACACGCCGCAATCTCAAGATTTGTTAACTTTTATGCGTCTGCGAGCCCGATGATGAGGGAGCGTAGGCACCCTAAGGCGCTCGGAATCTGGTGATTCCTGTTGGTTAATAAAGCGTTAATTGGGCATTTTCGTGTTAACGAAAGTAAAGATCCACAGGGGAGAGCGTGGGCCACCTAGGTCGCCAATGTGCAATCCCCGGCTGAGCACGGCAGCATCGTCGCCACACCTGACAGCACGCAACGCGCGGTGCAAAAGAAAAGAGCGCCCGGTTGGGCGCTCTTGGAATTGCGTTGGTGAATGGCGTCAGTCTCAACCGGGAGTGAACCGGAAGGCCTTACTGGTTGCAGGCGCCAATCAGGGTTTCATATTGCGCGGTGACCCAGCCCAGGGCTTCTTCGGGGTTGCGCTCTTCGATCTTGCCGATCATGCGCTCGAATACCACTGCAGAGCGGCTCTCATCCACGATGGTAAAGCTCTGACCCGTCATCACGACATTATAAAGGAAGAAGGCAATCGCCACCAACAGGATGCCGCGCAGAACCCCAAAGAAGAAGCCTGCGCCCTGATCCAGCCCGCCAAGGGCCGAACGCTGGACGAGAGAAGAGAAAAGTGGCGTAAAGAACGACACCACAATCAACGCCAGGGCAAATACCGCCGCAAAGGCCGCGATGATCGACAATTCGCAGCTGTCTGCGATGAATTCGCCGATGACCGGGATCTCTGCCATCAGGGGTTCGACCTGTGGTGCAAACAAAAAGGCCAGAATAGCGGCTGCAATCCAACCGGCGATTGCCATTGCTTCACGCACCAGCCCGCGCGAATAGGCCAGCAGTGCCGATACAACAATGACCAGGGCCACAACCCCGTCGATAATGGTGAAACCTTCCATGTCCCTCGCCCGTTAACCTGCGATCCGTATTTTCTGCGACTTTAGCCAGCTCCGAAGTATTCGCCAACAAAACCGGCCAGATCGGAGGCCTGCCGCAGTGCAAGACCCTCAACCGCGACGGATTTACCACCACTTGGAGCTATGGCTGCCGTGAAACCAAGTTTTTGCGCTTCTTTCAACCGGTTTTCGGTCTGAGGGGCCGGTCGTAGGGCGCCAGAGAGCGATATTTCTCCGAATACCACCGTATCGGCGGGCAGGGCGGTGTCTTCGCGCGCACTCAGCAGGGCGGCGGCGACAGCCAGATCTGCTGCCGGTTCGGAGATTTTCATGCCGCCTGCGACGTTGAGATAGACATCAAGCCCGGCAAAGGGAATCCCGCAGCGCGCTTCAAGCACCGCAAGGATCATTGCAAGGCGCGAGGAATCCCAGCCGACCACTGCCCGGCGAGGCTGGGAGTGGGGGGAAGGCGCGACCAATGCCTGCATTTCCACCAGAACCGGACGGGTGCCTTCGATGCCGGAAAACACGACCGAGCCGGGCGAGGGCGTGCCACGTTCCGACAGAAACAGGGCAGAGGGGTTGCGAACTTCGCTCAACCCGCCGCCGGTCATCTCGAAAACGCCGATCTCATCTGCCGGGCCAAAGCGGTTTTTGACCGCCCGCAGGATGCGGAACTGATGGCCGCGCTCGCCTTCGAAATAAAGAACCGTGTCGACCATATGTTCAACAACCCGAGGGCCCGCAATCTGGCCTTCCTTGGTCACATGGCCGACCATGATGATGGAAATGCCATTGGTCTTGGCGAATGTGGTCAGCTCATGCGCAGCGGCGCGCACCTGGCTCACCGAACCTGGCGCGCTGTCCACATGATCGGCCCACATTGTCTGGATCGAGTCGATGATCGCAAGCTGCGGCCTTTCGGCCTCCAGCGTCGTCAGGATGTCGCGCAGATTGGTTTCCGCAGCGAGCTTTACAGGTGCTTCTGCCAGCCCAAGGCGTTGCGCACGCATCCGAACCTGTGCGCTGGCCTCTTCGCCGCTGACATAAATCGTCTTCAGCCCTGAACGCGCAAACTGCGCGGCGGCCTGCAGCAGCAATGTGGACTTACCGATCCCCGGATCGCCGCCCACCAAAATGGCCGAGGCCGGCACAAGCCCGCCCCCCAGAACACGGTCCAGCTCGCCCACACCACAACAGGTGCGCGGCGGCGGTGTTTCCTCTGTTGCCAGATCGCTCAGCGGGATGGTCTTGCCGCGCCGCATGCCAAGGGATTTGGACGCAGGCCCGCCCTTGGACAGACCCTTGTCTTCGGTGATCGTGTTCCACTCGCCGCAGCCATCGCAGCGCCCGGACCATTTTGAGAAGGAGGCTCCGCAGGCAGAGCAGGAAAATGTTGTCTTAGCCATGCGCTAGCTGTGGCAGATGTTTCCGGTTTGTTCAAGCGCTGCGGCGCCCCAAACCGGTCATGCGAGGCGCTGCCTCGCGCTCCGGGATATTTGGGGCCAGAAGAAGGGGCACGCAGATCATCTTCTGGCCATAAGTATCCCGGGGGAGGCCGAAGGCCGGGGGCAGCGCCCCGGTCTAGCCGTCCTTTTGGCGCAGCTGGCGGGCGGTCCACAGTGACAGGGCAATTGACGCCAGAATACAGCCCGTAAACAGATAAAGCCCCCAGGCGGTCTCAACCGTGGCATAGCCGATGCCTTTGGCCAGGGTGATATAAAGCGCGATGAGAAACACATCCGCCATCGCCAGTTTGCCCAAGACCTGCAGCACCGGCTGCACCTTGGCGTCCAACAGGTCCCACTGCACGAGCGCCAGCCCGATGGTTTTGAGGTAGGGCGCAAAGATTGCAAAAACTGTCACCGTGAGGGCCAGGATCACGTCACTTCCCCAAAGGCTCTGCAGGCCGGTGATTACCGAGATTTCGCTCAGCCCGAAAATCGGCAGCAACCCCGCCCGCAGCAGCGGTGCAAACCAGGCGATGGGGTAGAGGATCAGCAGGGAGAGGGTGAGGAGGCGGAGGATCATGGCGGCTCGTTTTCAATCGGTTTCGCCAAGACTTGTGTGTTCGCCGCGGGTTTTGAAAGGGGGAAAACAGATGCGCGCACACCAGTCGGCTCGCTTGCGGTCCGGCGGAAGTATTTTGAGCAGGTGAAAGGGTGGCAGGGTTTCTTACTGGAAGCTGTCTTGACAGACCGGTCTAGCAAAGTGGGACGCGGCGTAGGCCACAGGGGGCAGGGCAGCAATGAGGAGGAAGACAAACGCATCGCTCAAGCTTGGGCGCAGCTTGCTGCGAAACGCTTGGACGATCCAGTCTAGCATGGTGCTGGCGAACAACAGCACAAAAACCAATGCGTTCAGGCCTTGTGGCAGGAGTTGGCTGCTAACTCCGGGCGATACCCCAATTTGCCGCTAGCAGGCCGGACCAGAGAAGTGCAGAGACGATCCCGATTGCAACACGGGGTGAGGCTTGCCCATTCAGTCGTTTAGCAATCAGGGAAAGGCCGACGACCACAGGCAGGGCCAGGATGATGTAGGACATCGCAACCGCATAAGGGTTCGGTGGGGAGCCAAAAAGGTGATAAAGTGGAAGGCAATCCTTAGCCAAGCCTCACCGCACCGCCTCGATCGGGCCCTCCGCGCGGCCGTGGATGAATTGCTCCATGTAGGGGTCACCGGATTGGTCCATCTCGGCCACGGGGCCAGTCCACTGGATCACGCCTGCATGTAGCATCGCCACATTGTCGGCAATCGCGCGGACAGAGGTCATGTCGTGGGTGATGGTCATGGCCGTCGCGCCCATCTCAACCACGATCTCGCGGATCAGGTCGTTGATCACGCCCGACATGATCGGGTCGAGGCCGGTGGTGGGCTCGTCAAAGAAAATGATCTCCGGCTCGGCTGCAATGGCGCGCGCCAGGCCCACACGTTTCTGCATGCCGCCAGACAGTTCCGCAGGCAGGCGATCCGCGACATCGGCCTTCAGCCCGACGCGGCGCAGCTTTTCAATGGCGATCTCGCGGGCTTCCTCTACCGGGCGTTTGAGAGAGCCGCGCAGCAGGCGGAAGGCCACATTCTGCCAGACGGGGAGGGAGTCAAACAGCGCAGCCCCCTGAAACAGCATGCCGAAGCGGGCCAGAAAGGCATCGCGATCGCCACTGTCTGCGGGTTTACCATCGACAAGAATTTCACCGCTATCGGGTTTGATCAGCCCCAGAATGCTCTTCAGTGCGACGGATTTGCCAGTGCCGGAACCGCCGATGATCACCATGGAGGACCCCTTGGGTATCTCCAGCGTCATGCCTTGCAGCACCTTGTTGTCGCCAAAGGCTTTGTGGACGTTTTCCAGACGGATCATAGCGAAAAGAACACCCCGGTCAGAACGAAGTTGGCAGCGAGGATCAGGACGGCTGCGGCTTCAACCGAGCCTTTGGTGGCACGTCCAACGCCCTGGGCGCCCCGGCCGGACTGCATACCGTAGTAGCAGCCCATGGTCGCGGCGATGGTGCCAAAGGCCGCACCCTTGACCAGCGACGAGATGATGTCGCGGGCTTCGAGGAAATCAACCGTGTTCTTGAGATAGGCCGCGGGGTTGAAACCCAGGTTCTGCGTTGCAACCACATAGCCGCCCATGATGCCGATGATATCACCCACACCGACGAGAACCGGAACCGTCAGCAGCGCCGCCAGCACCCGTGGCGCGACCAGGTATTTCATCGGGTGGGTCGACAGGGTGACCAGCGCGTCGATCTGTTCGGTTACCTTCATCGTGGCGATTTCGGCCGCAATGGAAGAGGTGACGCGGGCGGCGATCATCAGACCCACGAGAACAGGGCCAAGTTCGCGCACCATGCCGATCGCCACGATCTGCGGCACCACGGCTTCGGCATTGAACCGCGCCCCGCCAGCATAGATTTGCAGCGCCAGCGCGCCACCAGTAAAGATCGCCGTGAGCCCCACAACCGGCAGCGAAAGCCAGCCGACCTGGAGCAGCGCATTCAGCACTTCGCGCGGGTAATAGGGCGGGCGCACCATATGGCTGAAGGTCGACAGGCCAAAGATCGCCACCCGGCCAACAGCGCCAAGCGCGCCCAGAACCATTTGCCCCAGACGCGCCAAAAGTGCGAGGGGCGAGAGCGGCGAAGGATGGCTCATCCGGTGTAGCTCCGTGCGTAGCGGCTGCCGAGAGACGTCAGGATCTCATAGCCGATGGTGCCGCCTGCGTCGGCCAGCATGTCAACGGTCTGTTGTTCGTTCAGGATCGTCAGATGGCTGGGGCTGTCAGGCAAATCCGTGATGTCCACGGTAATCAGATCCATCGACACCCGGCCCGCAACAGGGCAGGGGGTGTCACCTGCAAAGACAGAAATCCCGCCATTTCCAAGCGCACGGTGCAGCCCATCGGCATAACCCGCCGCCAACGTCGCGATGCGGCTTGGGCGTTGCGCGCTCCAGGCATTGCCATAGCCAACGGTTTCGCCCACATCCAGATCACGAATCTGGATCACCGGCAGGTCTAGCTGAGCCACAGGCAAGGCGTCGCCAAAGGGCTGGCCGCCATAAAGGCCGATACCGGGGCGGCACAGATCAAAGTGGTAGTTGCGCCCCAGCAGCAAGCCACCGGTTGCCGACAGTGACCGCGGCACATCCAGCCCATCAGTCAGTTCGCTGAATGTCTGCAGCTGCTGTGCATTCATCGGATGCGACGGCTCATCCGCACAGGCGAGATGCGACATCACCAGCACCGGGCCCTGGCCCAATGCGATGTCTCGCACCGCTGCCCATTCGGCGGCTTCCATGCCAAGCCGGTTCATTCCGCTGTCAAGTTGCACGCCAAAGGCATGGCCCGGGAGGCTCTCGAAATGGCGCAGCATCTGGTCAAGCGAGTTGAGCATCGGCGTCAGCTGAAAGTCGCGCAGCAATTTGGCGTCGCCCTCCATATGACCTGCAAAAACCGAAATGCCGGGGCCAGGCCCGAGCGCGCGGCGCAAGGCCACGCCTTCTTCGGCGATCGCCACAAAGAAATTGCGCGCACCGGCCTTGGCCAGCGCCTGGCCGACACGGCCTGCATCCAGCCCATAGCCGTTGGCTTTGACCACTGCTGCGGTCTCGCAATTGGTCAGCGCGTCGAGATTGCGCCAGTTGGTCACCAGCGCGTCCAGATTGATTGTCAGTTTTGCCGTACTCATGAGGTGTTCATGACATGCAGGCGGCGAGGGTCAAGTGGAATTCACCTCATCGCGCTCCTGCTGGTGCACCTCATAGGCCGCTTCCAGCTCAGCGCGCAGGAAATCGGCGAAACGGATCGGGGCAAACTGCGCCTCTCCGGTGCCGGGGAGCGGAGCGATCTGCGTGTTCACATGCGGATCAAAGAAAAACGGGATGGAGTGGCGCTCTCGTCCGGAGCGGTTGATGACACGGTGGGGCGTGGACAAGAGCCGCCCGTTGCTCATCCGGTGCAGCATATCGCCGACATTCACCACCAATGTGCCAGCCTTGTAGGGCGCATCGACCCAGTGACCTGCGGGCGTGCGAACCTGCAGCCCGCCGACCTGATCCTGCGCCAGCAGGGTCAGACATCCGAAATCCGTATGCGGTGCCGAGCCGTAAAGGTCATCGGGGCTGCGTTCCGGTTGGGGCGGATAGTGCAAAAGCCGAAGCCAGATGGTCGGCGTGTCAAAGGCATCCATGATGCTGTGGTCGCGCACCTCAGCCGCCAAGAGCGCAACGCGCATCAGGCGGCGACCAAGGCGGGTCATGGCTTGGGCATAAGCCTCGAGCACTGGGCGAAACCCGTCGAGATCCGGCCATTGGTTCGGCCCGCTCAGATAGACCGCTGGATCCTCGATCGCATCTTCACGCATCATCATGAAGCTGGCGGACTGATTGGGTTTCGTCACATCCGCAAGGGTCGAGTTCACGTCAGTCGAGGTGTTGATCGGGATGTAGCCACGATGGGTCTTGTTGACGGCGACGGCCATCTTCTTGTCCATCGGCATTGCGTGAAACTGGCGCGCTGCGTCGAACATCGCATCAATCAGCGTCTGTGGAACGCCGTGGTCGCTGATGTAGCCAAAGCCGGTGGTGCCGTAGGCCTCACGAAACGCAGACGCAAGCTCTGCGTCGCTGCGCGCACCCAGTGAAAGGACCGGGATTTCAGTAAATTCTGTCAAGGAACTGCCTTTTGCTTTGAGGGAAGGAGAGGGGGCGCTATTGCCCCTCGCTAACCCGCAAAGCGTTTCCGGCGATGACCGAAATGCCGTTCCAGAATGACACGGCGATTTTTATGTGACCGTTGCAAGCACATGAAAGAAAAAGGCCGCGTGGACGAGATTCTGTCAAGCCAGAAGAGCAGCCCAATCCGAACTCGTGGTCGGTTGGGCTGCGCCGGTTGGACTGCACTGTGTGTGCCAATGGCACGATCAATACTCTGGGGCGTGTTCCTGCTGCCAGGCCTTGGCCAGGTTGCCAAAGCGGGTGAACTGCGCCTCAAAGGACAGCTCCACCGTGCCGATGGGACCGTGACGCTGTTTGCCGACAATAACTTCGGCCTTGGCGTGCAGTCGCTCCATCGCCTGCTTCCATTCTTCCATCTTGTCCAGCTCGTGATCGCCCGGCTTTTCCCGTTCCTTGTAGTATTCTTCACGGAACACGAACATGACGACGTCGGCATCCTGTTCGATCGAGCCCGATTCACGCAGGTCAGACAGCTGCGGGCGTTTATCTTCCCGGCTTTCCACCTGACGCGACAGCTGCGACAGCGCGATCACCGGGATGTTCAGCTCCTTGGCGATGGCTTTCATCCCCATGGAGATTTCTGCAATCTCGTTCACCCGGTTGTCAGACATACCACGGCACAGCTGCAAATAGTCGATCACCAGAAGATCTAGCCCATGCGTCCGCTTCAGACGTCGTGCGCGGGCCGCCAGCTGC
This sequence comes from Phaeobacter italicus, assembly GCF_001258055.1. Taxonomy (GTDB): domain Bacteria; phylum Pseudomonadota; class Alphaproteobacteria; order Rhodobacterales; family Rhodobacteraceae; genus Phaeobacter; species Phaeobacter italicus. The sequence goes on from NZ_CVRM01000011.1 coordinate 194,416, forward strand.
GAGATCGGGATGGCAGGCGTGTCGTCGATAAACAGCGGGCAACTTTCGAGATCCTTTGCCGCCTGCACAAAGCGGCGGAACTCTTCCTCTGTCATGTCACCCTGACGGATCTTGTGAGAGGAGATCTCGGAGGCTTCCGCCAAAATACGGCCCGCCAGCTGTTCTGCCGACATTTCGAGCGAGAAGAAGCCGACCACGCCACCATCAACGGCGCCCTCGCTGCCATCCTGCTTCACGCCCCGTTTGTAGGCCTTTGCCACGTTGAAGGCGATGTTGGTTGCCAGCGAGGTTTTCCCCATCGAAGGACGGCCCGCAAGGATCAAAAGGTCCGATGGGTGCAGGCCACCAAGTTGTTTGTCGAGGTCGGCAAGGCCGGTGGAAATCCCCGCCATGCCGCCGCCGCGCTGATAGGCCTCATTGGTGACGTTGACCGCCTCGGTTACGGCCTTGAGGAAGGATTTGAAGCCGCTTTCCGTCTGGCCCTGTTCTGCCAGCTGGTAAAGCGATTGTTCCGCCTCGACGATCTGTTCCTTTGGCTCGGACGCGACATCGACGCGGCGCGCCTTGTCTGCGATGCTGCGTCCCAGGGCAATCAGCTCGCGCCGGATCGCCAGATCATAGATCATCTGTGCATAGTCCCGCACCGCAAAGGCGGAGATCGACGCGCCAGCGAGCTTTGCCAGATAGGCCGGACCGCCCAGTTCCTTGAGCCCTTCGTCGTCCTCCATGAACGCCTTGAGGGTCACGGGAGAGGCGAGCGCGTTCTTGGAAATGCGAGCGGCCGCGATTTCATAGATTCTGGCGTGGACCGGATCGTAGAAATGCGCCGAGTTGATGATAGAGGCCACCCGGTCGTAGATATCGTTGTTGGTCAGGATCGCGCCCAGAAGCTGCTGTTCGGCCTCAACAGAGTGGGGCAGGATGCTGGCATCATCTTCTGCGGCGTCTTCGCCCTTGGGGGCGGCGGGCAGATTGGGGTCAAAAGGCGTGATGTCGTTCATTGCGGCTCTCGTTGTTGGACCCGATTTATAGAGGATCAGGCCCCGGTCTGGCTATCTGGAAAACCCTGTGGGTTTTGTGTGGGTAAGGTGCCTTTGACCTGTGCGCAACCCTATGAATAACTCGGGGGCGGCCCTGTGGGGCATCTGTGGAAAACCTTCTGCGGGCTGCTCATCCACGCAAATCTGTCCGCGCGCAGGATTGCCGTGCCTTGGTGCTCCGTCGGTGCGGGCGATCAGCATCTAGCGAGAGGTGCCGCCATCAGCGCCGATATGTGGTGACAAAGGTGTCTGCGCCTTGGCCTGCATCCAGGGCGCAGCGGGTTGGCTCAATGAATACGGGCGACACAGGTGTTGCGCCGCCCGTCTGTCACTGAACCTGATGAGGCGGCCACGCCGGGCCGCCTGGGTGCATCAGGCGGATTTATGCGCATCCTGCCAGGCGCGCGGATCGTTCAGGAATTTCTCGACCTCATTCAGCGTCTCTTCGCTAAAGCTCTTCTGTGCCTTGGCTTCGGCCAGAACATCCCACCAGGTGCACAGATAGTGCAGCTCCACACCGTGGTCGCCCAGGCGTTTGGTGGTTTCGGGGAAGATGTCGTAATAGAAAATCACTGCAGTATGGCCGCAGTCTGCGCCGGTTTCACGGATCGCATCGACAAAGGACAGTTTAGAGCCGCCATCGGTGGTCATGTCCTCGACCAGCAGCACGCGTTGGCCTTCGCTCATCACCCCTTCGATGCGCGCATTGCGGCCATAGCCTTTGGGTTTTTTGCGCACATAGGTCATCGGCAGCGCCATCCGCTCGGCGACCAGCGCACCAAAGGGAATGCCTGCCGTTTCACCGCCTGCGATATTGTCAAACGCTTCAAAACCCGCATTGCGCATCACGGTCACGGTCAGGAAATCCATCAGCGTGGTACGGATGCGAGGAAAGGAGATCAGCTTGCGGCAGTCGATGTAGCTCGGTGAGGGCAGACCCGATGCGAGCGTATAGGGCGTTTCCGTGTTGAAGTTCACGGCACCGATTTCCAGCAGCATACGCGCCGAAAGACGCGCAATCTCTTCGCGGGAGGGGTAGGAGGTAGGGATCATGGGCTCATCCTTTGGGGCAGCGCGGGCCGCCGGTGGCATCGGCCTCCGGCGGGGATAATTTTGGCAGGTGGTAGATCAGGCGACTTTCCAGAACACGTCAAAGCCGGGGTCGAACACCGTGACAGGGCCGTCTTTGGTTTCGATCTTCTGGGGGAAGGCAACGGGCGTGGCCTGTTTTTCCAGCGTCAGGCTTTCGTTGTTGACTGGCAGGCGGTAGAAGGCCGGGCCGTTTTCAGAGGCAAAGCCTGCCAGTTTGTCGAGCGCGTTTTCTTCTTCGAACACATGGGCGAGCAACGGCATTGTGTTGGGTGCCGTAAAGCAGCCGGCACAGCCGCATTCGCTGAGCTTGTTGGGGTCGGTGTGCGGGGCAGAGTCGGTGCCGAGGAAATAGCGCCTGTCGCCTGAGGTGGCGGCGGCTCGCAACGCCATACGGTGTTCTTCGCGTTTGGCCACGGGCAGGCAATAGTAGTGGGGTTTGATGCCACCAACCAGGATGTGGTTGCGGTTGATGATCAGGTGGTGCGTGGTGATCGTCGCACCCAGATCCTTGTCTTGGCTTGCCACATAATCGACTGCGTTTTTGGTGGTGATATGTTCCATCACCACGCGCAGGCCGGGGGTTGAGCGGCGGATCGGGTCCAGCACACGGTCAATGAAAACGGCTTCGCGGTCGAAGATGTCGATGTCGTGGTCTGTCACCTCGCCATGGGTGCACAGTGGCAGGCCGATCTCTGCCATCTTGTCCAGAACCGGGCGCACCTTGTCGAAGTCACGCACACCAGAGGCCGAGTTGGTGGTGGCCCCCGCCGGGTACAGTTTGACTGCCTTCACCAGGCCCGATGCATGGGCTGCCGCCAGATCCTCGGGATCGGTATCTTCGGTGAGGTAGAGCGTCATCAACGGCTCAAAGGTCATCCCCTCGGGCAGGGCGGCCAGGATCCGGTCGCGATATGCTGCCGCATCTGCACCTTTCACCACCGGGGGCACCAGGTTTGGCATGATGATCGCACGGGCAAAATCACGGGCAGTTTCGGGCAGGACGGCCTGCAGCATGGCGCCGTCGCGCAGGTGCAGGTGCCAGTCATCGGGGCGGGGGATGGTGAGCTGAACGGTCATGGCGCTCGCGTAGCACAAGGTTGCCCATGAGGGAAGCGAGGCTTTTGACGCAGCGTTTGCTGCGGGCTCAGTAAACGCGGCTCATCGGCTTGGCGGCAGTCTGAATTCGCCCGCTTCGGCACGTTTTTCCAGGTTCTGCAGGCGACGGCGGAACCTGGGTGCCCGCATTCTTTGGGCCACGTTGCGACACAGAAGCGTGACCAGATAGGGCCTGTCATCCTGATCAAGCCGCGCCATCACGTTGCGCAGGTAGGCCGCATTGTTGCGCCGCGCGCGGTAAAGCTGAAAGAACCGACGCTTGGTGAGCTTGCCTGCCCCGGCGAGGGCGATGGTGTTGTAGAGGATCTCCATCTCGATCAGGCGGGTTTGCACCGTGCCACCGAGATTTGGCAGCGCCAGCCGGGTTACATTCTTGCGCGCAAAAAGCGCTGCGTGCATGGCGTCGAGGTGCTGGTGTGGATCATAAAGGACAAACCCCTCCTGCGCTGCATCCATCATGTCTGGCGCATAGCCATAGCGGCTGGTGAAATCGAGGCGACGTTCTTCGCTAAAGCGCTCGTCCCAGCCCGCGATTGCCGGATCCAACGTGGCCTGAGGCTGGATCGCAACAACCGTCGCACCAGGTGCAGCAACCGAAAAGGCGGCCGCCGCATAACCGCAGGGGCCAGCGCCGTAGAATACGACCTTGTCGAATTCCTCGAAAAAGCCGTCGTCGATCAGCTGGTCGAAAAATCCAAAGATGCGTTCGTTGCGAAACCAGGTGTCCCCGTTGGAGACAAGGCACAGATGCGACCAGCCGAGGTTCTTGACCAGATCAAAGCCCAAAGGCTGTGCCACGTCAGAGAGGTTGTGAATGCCCTGGATCGTTTCAAAGCTGACCAGGAGCGTGTTTCCCTGATCAATGAACGTGGCGAAATGGCGATTTCCCAGCGGCTGATACATGCCGTTTTCTTCGGCCAGCGCAGCCATGCGGGCCTGCCACTGGACGGGTTTCAGCCCGGACAGATCCTCGTCCAGCGTGTCCATCGTATCCTGCTGCATTGCCTTGTCCTTTTGCCCTGCACGGAAGGGGGCCGCGCATGGATGGGTTTCGCCGTTCATTTCTAAGGGCGAAATAAGGCTAAAATTGGAAATTGTAAGGCCGCTTTGCAGGCCTCCGGTGCCGGGGAGCAGCACTGCGCGCCCGTCGGGCGGGGGGACCTCAGCCGTCTGCGCTGTCCTGAGGGTCGGGGCCAGCCTGGCGGGCCAGGGCGGCAAATCCTGCCAATGTCTGGGCAGTGGTTGGGCTGATCAGACGCGAGGGTGGCGTCATCATGAGGCGCGAAAACAAGGTCCGGTACTGGTCTTGCTGCATCAGCTGACGAAATCGGCCATGGCGCCAGTCGACCGCGCGGGCGTGCAGCTTGGCGAGCTTGCCATCGGCAAACAGCAGATCACTGATGGCCCGGCGTGCTGGTGCATAGCGGCTGATGCTGTTGTCCTCGTCCGTGTTGAAATTGCGCTCGACCCAGTAATCCATGCCAAGTTGGTCACTGCTGTGAACGGCACGGCCACGATCCGCCTTGAGCACATAACTTTCCATCGCGCCAAGCGGATAGTGGTTGAGTTGCACCAGATCAAAGTTGGCTTGCCCGTAGTTGGAAAACACCCGCTGCGTCTTGAAACTGCTGTCGAGTTCGCGGCCCGAGCCGTCAAACCAGCGATAGCTGTCAAGCGCGGCCTCGTCGGCGGGGCTGCGGGGGCGGTGCACACCGGTTTTGCGATAGGTGCCGTTGTTGCGATAAAGCGTCTTGAACATCGCAGCCCGCCACGGCCAGTGGATCACCTCCGGAGCACAGCGTAAAAACTGCTCGGTCACGGGGCGGTCTTCGTAGCGGATGGTGTCCCCATTGCCGAACAGACGCCAGGTCAATGTCACGGAATCTGCATCCGGCAGGGCCTCCAACAGGTCGCTGATCTGCCCGTTGCCCGTGTGGATGTTGACGAACTCATCGATGTCCAGCGCAAGGACCCAGTCTGCCTTGCGGGTCAGCCGGTGCTTGTCTGCCTTTTTCAGAGCCGCGAACTGGATCCCGCTCTTGTCATAGGGGGGATCGTTCCGCAGGTGGGTGATATGGCCCAGGTCTTCCAGACGGTCGAGCATCCGGTCGCTGCCATCCTGGCAATCATTGGACAGCACCAGAATATCGCTAAAGCCGACGGCCTTGTGGTGGGCGATCCATTCCAGCAGAAACGCGCCTTCGTTGCGTTGGGTCAGAATGGCGAGGCTGCGCATCGGATCACCAATCAGAGCGGAAGACCGCTACCTTGCCATGCGACCAGCGCGGATAGAACACCAACCCGGCAGCATCCAGACAGGCAAACAGCCGTCGGATGCCCTCTTTGCCAATCCACTGAGGGTGGGTTTCGATCAGAACCGCGCGCAAGCCGCTCAGATCCATCTGTGGCAATAGATCCGCCTCGGCGCCTTCGATATCGCAGATCAGAACGCTGGGCTTCAGGTCGGCAATCACCGCATTCATGTCGAGCGCCGGAACCTCGACCTCCTCCTGATGCGGCTCATCCTCCATCGCAGAGAGCGAGGATGCGAGAAAATTCTCCCGCACATAAAAGGTCTGCTTGCCCGCTTTGGGGGCCAGAACAGCGTGGGTCAGATAGGCATTGGTGACGCCATTGGCTGCATGAACGCGCTGGATGTAGGGGATGAGGTGGGGGTTTGCCTCGTAGGAATGGACAGATGCAGCTTCTGTCTTGGTGGCGACCAGGGTGGACATGAAGCCGATGCCACCACCAAGCTCCATCACCACATCACCCGGTTTGATGAGCTGCTGAGCGGCCTGTGCCTCCTTAGCCTCGTAGGTGCCCGCTCGCAGCATCTTGCGCACCCGTGGCGGCACGATGTCCGGCGCCCAGGGAAAGCGCATGCCAAGACATTTGAGATGCTTTTCAGCAGCGCCGGACTGGCCTTTTTTCTGCCGCTCGGATGACGTCTCGATTTCTGCCTCAGCCATGTCTCAGCTCTCCATATCCAGGGCCAACGCATAGGCGACCCGCTCATCTGCTCGCAGCTTGACCTTGAGAGCCTGACAGAACAGCTCTTCGAATTCTGGGGTCTTGTGCAGCTCTGCGACCTTTGCACGATGCCAGTTCAGACCGTCCTCATGCAGATTGCGCAGGATATCATCCTGCATCAAGCGGTCATATTCCGCGCGAAGCCGCGGCAGGTTGCGTTTGATGGTCAGATCCTTGTGGTCGTTCCAATCCATCCGGATCCAGTAGTTTAGCCCGATCGAGCGGTCCACATGCAGCGCGCGGCCGCGCTGGCGTTTGATCAGAAAACTCTCTGCCGACCGCAGCGCATAGTGATTGAGCTGGATCAGGTCATAGCCGATGCTGCGCCGGGAGTTGCGCCAGCCATTGTCCACGGCCTCCTCGGTCATGTCCTGACCTGAACCATTGACCCATTTTACGGCGCCACGCTGATCTTCCAGCAGCTTGTTGGGCCGGTGGCAGCTGATCTTCTGATAGGCGCCAATGTTGCGGAACATGGTTTTGAACCCCCAGACCGTGTGTGGCTTGGGGCAGAATTTGGGCGCGCAGCTGTCGAATTGGTCGATCACGAAATCATCGCGCAGCGTGGTCTGGTCGTTGTGACCAAACAGCCGCCAGGTCATAGCAATATTGCTGGCATCTGGCACTGCGGCAAACAGATCGGGCAGGGTGCCGTTGCCGCAGCGAATATTCATGAACTCATCCACGTCAATGTGAATGACCCAGTCTGCATTGCGGATCAGCGGTTCTTTCAGCGATTGGTTCAGGGCAAATTGCTGCGGAGAATTGCCGCGCCAGTCGTCATTGTTGCGATGCTGCACAACGCCCATGTCCTGCAAGCGATCAAGGATCTCGCTGGTGCCGTCCTCACAGCCGTTGGTGTAAATCAGAAAGTTGTCCACACCAATCGCGCGGTGATAGGCGACCCATTCAACGATATAGGGCGCTTCGTTCTTCATGCAGCCGACAATTACGGCGCCTGTGCTGCCCTCAGGCAGCGCGCGGGGGCTCAGCGGGGCAAAGGGCGGGCGCTCAACAGTTTCATCCAGCTGACCCATCGTATTGTGGGGCGCAAGTGGTGATTGACGCAGCTTGTCCAGGTTGGCGAGTGCCTGTGGCGGCAAGAGGTCCCTTGCACCGTCTGACAGCGGGGCGAGGCGCTGGGCGGCTGTGGCGGGTTTGGCTTTTGCGGTCGCGGGCGTCTTCACAGGGGCAAGTCCCCGCGCGTCGCGCGCTTCGGCACTGGCTTTTTCAAGGCGGGGCAGGGCTGCAAGCAGGGCGTGACTTGCGCGATACCCCTCTTCGGCGTCTGCCTCTGTCCAGCTGAGGGGGCCATCTGCATCCATAGTGTCCGCAAAGCCCAACAGCAGCGCGGGGCGCAATCCGGGATGAGCCTGCACAAGGGCGCGGTTCTGATCTGCAAAATGACGGTCAAGCGCAGACAGATCTGCCGCAGAAGGGCCGTTGCCTGCAAGTGCCTGATCCGCCAGCACAGTGCGCCAGGTTGCGCGCGGGACAATCATATCCGGTCTGGCCTGCAGCAACTGCAGGATGCGCTGGTTCAATCGCCGCCACCGCGTCAGCGTGGCCCAGGAGGGAACATCTGGCTGCACTGCCTTGCCTGCGCGACCAAGAGGCATCGTTAGGTCAAAACACGCCGCCAGATGATCGGTTGCCGAACGATCGTAGATCTGCGCGGCGTCATGGCTGAAAAGCCGCACGGCATCTGCCCCAAATACCGCCGCCCAGGCCTGTTCCATCGCATGGTAGTCAAGCCAGAATGGCGCAATCTGGGTGGCCTCAAACAGCCCGGCCCGCGGATTCACCTTGCGGCTGGACATATCGTCAATGCAGGACTGCCACCAACCCGCACCCGTCTCCAAAAGCGCCAGATCACGGTCCAGTCCGACTGCGCGCCCCTCCTGCAATTGGGCCGCATAGGTGCGCAGCACGCCTTCAGAGGCGCTGGGGACAATTGCGGTGATGCGGATGTCGTCCCCAAACTGGCGCAGAAACTCGAACAGACGCTCAATCTCTGTAGGGCGGTGCAGTTGACTGGCCAGCTGGGCCGCAGACAGGATCAGGCGCTGAGGCCGGGCAGCGTCTATCTCCCGCGACAGATCATCTTTCAGCGCAGCCCGCAGCGCGGCCTGGGTGTCGCCGTCGCGAAACCCGCGATTGTACCGTAGCGGGTCAATGTGGTCGGGGTCGGTAGTGGCCATGAACAAGCGGGTGTGATTGCGCCTGCCGGGGGCACGGGGAAATAGAACGCCCCCTTTCAGCAGAAGGTCTCGCCGGTCTGCCAGCATCCGCTGGAAACGCCCCGCGCCAAGGTGGTCAGGCCCGATATGAAGATCGATGCGCATCAGCTGTGGCCCTCTGCCTTGCGGTTGACATTGGCCTTGCCCCACCACGGCAGATCCCGGCCCACATGGGCGGCGACCTGCGATTGGGCGTCGGGGGCGCTGACGTCGACTTCTAGGTAGGCAGGATCATCGCGGAACCAATGCGCAAGCGCCTCGTAATGGCCCTCAATCCAGCGCTGCTGCTGTTCCTCTGACTTGCCATAGCCAATGGGCAGGCCGGGCACGGTGCTGGCGGGCAGACGACGGCTGCCGAGGTTGTTCCAGCGCATGATCGACTTGGAATGGGCAACAGGATCGCGGCGCGTTGCGATGAACCTGACGTCGGGATGGCAGGCACGGATGGCTTGCAGCATGGCAAAGTCGAACTGCGGCCAGACCGAGAACTTGCCGTGAATAAAGGAGATTTCTGCAAGCGCATTGTACTCCCGCATCAGCGCCATCGGATCTCCGTGATCGTAGAGCCCGCGATAAAGCAGACCGCCAACAAAAATGCGCCGCTTGCCCGGCGTGTCTTCTTCACGGGCGCGCAAGCGGTGATCGGCCACGCGATAACCCGCCGCCTCCAGTGCCTTGCCAAGTGTCGTGGTGCCGGATTTCGGCAGGCCAAGGTTGATGACCTTCAGGCTCATGTCGTGGCCTCCAGTTCCTTGATCAGGGCGCATTCCGCAGCGGGCATGGCGGGGGTGTCCAGCAGCGACTGGCGCAGGCTGCGGTACGCGGGCATCTGCATCAATTCGGCACAGCGCGCCCGGTGGCGATCCACACAGAGGTGGTGCAGCCGGGCGATCTCTGGATCCGCCATCAGATCTGCAAGCGCGTCTGTCAGGGCAGGCAGATGCCGTTGGATAGAGCGGTCCTGCCAGGCCGGATCATTGCGCGCCTGCCAGTAGCCAAGATCAAAATCACGATGCTCGCGGTTCACGTCACCCCGATCGTTTTTGACCAGATAGCTGTCGAGAGACCGCAGCGCATAATGGTTCAGTGTCGCAAGACGACGCGCACCCCGTGCTGGAAATTTGCGGATCCAGTCCTGTGAGGACGTCATCAGGAAACGATGTGGCACCCCGCGACCGGATCCATCGGCCCAGCGGGGGCGCTCGGACTTGGCAAGTTTGGCCGAAAAGAACGGACGATGCGCGCCGTAGTACTGCAGCGGAAAATCCTTGCGCACGAGGGTTTTGACCTCGATTGCGGTCTGTCCGTTCCACAGATCCGGAGTGTGAGAGCGATCAAACTGCGCAATCACGGGCCTGTCTTCAAACCTTTGGATGCTGCAGTTGGCAAAGAACTGGAAGGTGACAGAGATCGCCTGCACGTCTCCTGCGGCTTCGATCAGGGCGGCAAAGCTATGATCGCCCACATGAATGTTCACGAACTCGTCCACATCCGCAATCCAGACCCAATCAGCACCTTCCACAACCGGCTGATGGCGGGCGTGTTTCAGCGCCTCCATCTGATAGTTGCGCCCCTCCGCCGGGTTGGGAAGATGCTGCACCAGTCCGCGCTCTGCGAGCGCCGTCAAAAGAAGGTCGGTCCCGTCACTGCAATCGTTGGAATAAAACAGAAAATCGCTAACCCCGAGGAGGCGATGATAGGCGATCCATTCCAACAGGAAGGGGCCTTCGTTCTTGACACATGTCACTGCGGCGATGCGCATGCTCTCTCCTGCTCGCGACCGGTTTTTCCGGGTCTGCCTGCCGATGACATCCCGCCCAGGTCTGGACCGCAGCGGCGAGCGGGGCTCTCCTGTGGCGGGCGTCAGGTGGCGAAGACGTTGCATTTCAGTTGCTTGCCCCCGTCATCGCATCGGCATGGTCAGGGGTCAATGCAACCTCGGTCTGCTGCATTCGGTTGGCCTGCTGGTGTTGCCTATTGGACCAAAGTGGCAGGCGCAAACGCTTGACCGGTGGGTGGTGGCATGGCCCACTGCCATCAAACGTGGAGGAGAGCACAGATGACGCAGGGCCGCGCTGCCAGCGGGCAGTCAGAAACCGGGGTGGGTGGATCAACGGATCTGCCCGGGTCAATTGATGCGGTCGAACAGATGCTGGCTGCGCAGGGCTATGTTGCAGACCGGGGGCTCGCCACTGTGGTGTTCCTGTCTCTCAAACTCGGCCGTCCCCTGTTTCTGGAGGGCGAGGCGGGCGTCGGCAAAACAGAGATTGCCAAAACTCTCGCCACGGCTTTGGGTCGCCGTCTGATCCGGTTGCAATGCTACGAGGGGCTGGATGCGGCAAGCGCTGTGTACGAGTGGAATTTCGCCGCTCAGATGATCGCGATCCGCACCGCCGAGGCAAGCAACACAGGCGCGGACCGCGATGCATTGCAGGCGGAACTCTTTGGCGATGATTATCTCATCCGCCGCCCTCTGTTGGAGGCAATGCAACCCGACCCGCGCGGCGCGCCCGTGCTGCTGATTGACGAGCTGGACCGCACGGATGAACCCTTCGAGGCGTTCCTTCTTGAGGCGCTGTCTGATTTTCAGGTGACGATCCCCGAACTTGGCACCGTCAAGGCCCCAGAGCCCCCCATCGTGATCGTAACATCCAACCGCACCCGCGAGGTGCACGACGCCCTGAAACGGCGCTGTCTTTATCATTGGGTGGATTATCCGGATTTTGACCGTGAAATGCAGATCCTGACCGCCCGCGCCCCGGATCTGGCGCCCCGCCTCTCGCAGGAGGTGGTGGCCTTTGTGCAGGCGTTGCGCACCGAAGATCTGTTCAAACATCCCGGTATCGCAGAAACCATAGATTGGGCGAACTGCTTGCTGGCCCTTGATGTGATTGACCTTTCGCCCGAAGTGATTGCCGACACTCTTGGCGCGATTCTGAAATATCAGGATGATATCACCCGGCTGCAGGGCTCCGAAGCCAAACGCATCCTCGATCAGGCTCGCGCCAATATCAACGAGGCGAGCGTGGATCCGTCTCGCCAAGATCGGACCTGATGCCCGAGTATCCGCCGCTCCCCCTGCCAGAGAACCCACGCCTGGCACAGAACATTACCCATTTTGCGCGGGCTTTGCGCAGGGCGGGCCTGCCGATCAGCCCCGGCCGCGTCAGCGAGGCGGTCGCGGCTGTTGCCGCTGCGGGCTTTACCTCCCGGCAGGATTTTTACTGGACCTTGCATGCCTGTTTTGTGTCAAAACCGGAACATAGGACCGTCTTTGCGCAGATCTTCCGTCTTTACTGGCGTGATCCCCGGTTTCTTGAACATATGATGGCGGCGATGCTGCCTGCGATCCGCGGCACGCAGGAAGAAAAGCCAGCGAAACCAGCGCAGAAACGCGCGGCTGAGGCGCTGCTAGATGGGGCTGGCGCGCCGGATCTGCCAGACACTGAACAGCCGGAACCGCCCGCGCAGCTGGACTTGAATGCCGAATTGACCATGTCCAGCGAGGAACGGCTGCGCCAGCTGGATTTCGAACAGATGAGCACCGCTGAAATCGCAGACGCCAAACGCATGCTGGCGAAGATGCAGCTGCCGATCCGTCCGATCCGCTCGCGGCGTCTGGTGCCGTCAGGGCAGGGCCGCCGGATCAATTGGCGTCGCACCATGCAGGCGGCGGCGCGCAAGGGGGGCGAAATCACCACATTGGCGCGCGCCGATCAGCGCCTGCGCTGGCCAAATCTGGTGGTTATCTGCGATATCTCCGGCTCGATGAGCCAATATTCCCGGCTGATCCTGCATTTCCTGCATGCGGTGGCCAATCGCAAAGGGCCGGGCTGGGCGCGGGTGCATGGGTTCACCTTTGGCACGCGGCTCACCAACATTACCCGTCACCTGGCAGAGCGCGATGTGGACGCAGCGCTCGCCGCCGCAGGGGCCGAGGCCCAGGACTGGGAGGGCGGCACCCGGATCGGGGCTTGCCTGCATGACTTCAACCGCGACTGGTCCCGCAGGGTGATGGGGCAGGGGGCCGTTGTCCTGCTGATTACGGACGGGTTGGACCGGGACGATCCTGACCAGCTCAGCGCTGAAATGCAGCGCCTGCACCTCTCGTCAAGGCGGCTGATCTGGCTCAATCCATTGCTACGCTTTGACGGCTTTGCGCCCAAGGCGCGCGGCATTCAGGCGATGCTGCCGCATGTCGACAGCTTTCGCGCAGGCCATTCGATTGCAGCTCTGGATGATCTGGCGGCCGCCCTCAGTGACGAGGGCGACACCGGGGAAAAGCAGCGCCTGCTGTCCATGCTGGCAGCAGACGCTGATTAGTCCCTGAGCAAAGGCGCTACTTGCGATTGCGTTTCTTGGCGGCTTTTGCGGTCTTTGCGCTTTTCACCATCTTGCCAAAGCTCTTGTCCTTGGCCCGTCGCTGGGCAAGCGAGGCCGAGTTGTGCGCTTCTTCCGCTGCCAGCTTGCGCCAGCGATCCAGGCGGGCAGGGTCTACCTCTCCGGCCTGGATGCCAGCCTGAACAGCGCAGCCCGGCTCGCCCTCATGGGCGCAGTTGCGGAACCGGCACTGGGTGGCCAGGTCTTCGAGGTCGGCAAAAACGTCGCTGACCCCGGCCGCAGCATCGGTGAGCTGCAATTCGCGCATCCCAGGTGTATCCAACACCCCACAGCCCCCTTCGATAAAGTAAAGCTGCCGTCGCGTGGTGGTGTGCCGCCCACGGGCATCATCTTCGCGAATGCCTTGGGTTTCGATATCAAGATCGTCGCCCAACGCCTTGGTCAAAGTGGATTTTCCAACCCCGGACGTCCCGAGAAACGCAATGGTCTGGCCCGGTTTGACCCAAGCCCCCAGTTTTTCGCCCACATCATCGGCCTTGGCGTTCAATGCCACAACAGGCACATGATCCGACAGGGTCTCCGCCTCGGTGATATAGGGTTGCGGGTCATCACATTTGTCGATCTTTGTCAGGATGATGACCGGCGAGACCTCGGCGTCAAAGGCCATAGCGATGAACCGTTCCAGTCGGGCGATATTGAAATCGGCATTGCAGGAGGTCACGACAAACATCGTGTCGATATTGGCCGCAATCAGCTGGATCTTGCGATCCTTGCCGGGGGCGCGTCGCCGGATCAGGCTTTTGCGTTCCAGAATGCGGCTGTGGGTCGGCAGTTCCCTGTTCAGCATCAACCAGTCGCCCACCGTTGCCTCGGGTCCGGGCGGGATCACAAGATCCACGCCATCGCCCAGGGCGCGCAGCCCGTTGCGGTTGACTTCGGTGATGCGCACAGGCGGGGCGCTGGCCATTTCATCCAGATCGGTCTGGCGGGCAAAAAATGATTGCCACCCCAGCTGTTCCAGCGGTGAAGGGGCGGGTTTCGTGCTCTCAGCGGAAGAGAGGAATTGGGAGTAATCCCGGATCATTGGGAAAATCTTTCATGATCGGATCGCAGGTCTGGCCTGGATCTAGGTGTCAGGTGAAGCGTGCGCAAACCACTCCTGTCGCCTGCCCGACAGGGCAGCGCGTCAACTCCGGAGCAATCTGCAATCCGGGGAGGCCTCTGCCGCCCCATTTTCACCAGGACATAAAATCTCCAATTCGCTGCGACTGATCTAGCCGAGGGCGGCCAACTTGGCAAGTCGGGTGGCGCGGTGCTGCCGGTCAGCGCGTCAACTCGCGCATCCCGCGCTCCAGCCCGGCCAAGGTCATCGGCACCATCTGGTCGTTGAAAATCTCGCGGATCATCTGAATCGAATGGGTGTGGCCCCAATATGCCTCTGGCACCGGGTTGATCCACAGGTTCGAGGACCATTGCGCGCGGGCACGCTCCAGCCAGACCTGGCCCGCTTCCTTGTTCCAATGTTCGTTGGCCCCGCCGGGGTAGGCAATTTCGTAAGGCGACATAGAGGCATCGCCCACAAAGATGCACTTGTAGTCCGGCCCATAGGTGCGCAGCACCTCATGGGTTGGGGTCTGCGCGTCCCAGCGACGGCGGTTGTCGCGCCAGACCCCCTCGTAAAGACAGTTGTGGAAATAGAAATATTCAAGATGCTTGAACTCGCTGCGCGCGGCAGAGAACAGCTCTTCAACCACCTTGATATGCGGATCCATCGACCCGCCCACATCCAGAAACAGCAGCACCTTTACGGCATTGTGGCGTTCGGGGCGGGTTTTCACGTCGAGATAGCCGTGTTCCGCAGTGGCGCGAATGGTGCCCGAAAGGTCCAGCTCTTCCGCCGCGCCTTCGCGCACCCAGCGACGCAGGCGTTTCAGCGCGACCTTGATGTTGCGGGTGCCCAGTTCGACATCGCCATCCAGGTTCTTGAATTCGCGCTTGTCCCAGACTTTTACAGCGCGCTGATGGCGGCTTTCCTTCTGGCCGATGCGCACCCCTTCGGGATTATAGCCATAGGCCCCAAAGGGAGAGGTGCCTGCAGTGCCGATCCACTTGCTGCCACCCTGATGGCGGCCTTCCTGCTCCTTCAGCCGCTCCTTCAACGTCTCCATCAGCTTGTCGAACCCGCCAAGCGCCTCGATCTCGCGGCGCTCTTCCTCGCTCAGGTGTTTTTCCGCCATCTTGCGGATCCACTCTTCGGGGATGTCGACAGCATTCAGAACGGCCTCGGCGGGCAGCTCTTCCAGCCCGGAGAAGGAGGCCGAAAACGCCCGGTCAAATTTGTCGATGTTGCGCTCATCCTTGACCATCGCAGCGCGGGCCAGAAAATAGAACGCCTCGATGTCATAGGTCGCAAGACCCGCCTTCAGTCCTTCGAGAAAGGTCAGATATTCCCGCAACGACACCGGGATCGCGGCCTTGCGCAGGTTTTCAAAGAAGGGCTGAAACATGGATGTCTCCGTTCGGCGGCGTCAGGTCAGGCGCGCAGCCCCAAAGGGGATCACATCAGCGCGCGGTCGACGAAAATCGTCACAAGCAGCCCGACAATACCAAAGCCGATGGCATATACAGCGCCATATTGCAGCAAATCAGCGGTGTTGCCGCCGCGTTTTTTGGCCGAAAGGGCCCCCAGGATTGCGCCAAGGATCAGTGCGCCGATTACGATCATGCCAAGGTCCGTCTATTTGAACATTCGTGTCTCAGATGGGGCCCTGCGCCAGCAGGTCAAGCGCAGCTGCGCCCACCAGACCTGGCCCCTTCCGATCAGCGTGGCGGAGCCAGGGCTGCGATCTCGCGCATGGCGCCGCGTACCGCCCAATCGGAGCCGAAGCCGTATCGCGCCCACCCTTCGCTGTCCAGCCTGACCGCGCGCGCAGCGTCAGTTTGCCCTTCCAGATCCAGCGCCTCGGCCTGCAACAGCATCAGGGTCGACAACAGAACCGCATTTTCACTGCGCGCCGCGACCGGCAGCGACGGCGTGATGCGTGCCAGCGCCTGACGGCCCGCCCCGCGGGTGATGTCAAAGGCCGCCATGCGCGTCGCGATGCGGGCGCGCAAGATCGGGCTGTCGTGGCTGCCCTGCAGATAGCTGAGCGCGGTTTCAAAATGGCGTTGCGCCAGAACCGGGTCTTCGCGTTGCAGGATGCGCCCCAGAATATAGTGGTTAAAGGCGCGGCGATGATCCTGCCAGCCAAGATCGCGCGCAATGGCGGCCCCGCGATGGGCTGCGGCCAGACGCGCCTCGCGGGACACGCTGGGGCTCAGGGCGCCTTCGGTCGCGCGGATCCAGCTGCGTGGGGTCGCCGGTAGCGGACGGGCGGCACGGTTGTGTCCGGCCGGGTTCATCCGCGCCAGGATCGCAGGCAGCCGGGCGGCAACCTCTGCCCGGCGCATCCCGGTGCGCAGCTCTGGTGCGTAGGTGGCCCGCAGGATCAGCATGTCAAAACCCGTCAGAACGGTATGCACGTTGTCGTCGTTGAACACCGAATCCGACAGCCGGTAGAGATCGTTCAGCGGGCCAATGGCCTGGGCAATCTCTTCATGCAGGCAGTCGCGGGTTTCCTGCGCGCTCACGTCATTTGGAACAAAGATCGCCAGCCGTGTGCGCTGGCGCAGATTGGCCCAATTGGTGGCCGGACGTCGCTTGTTGCGGCGAAACTCCTTGAGCGAGGTCACGTTCGGCACCACGAAACAGGCCGCCCGCGGCGAGGCCTGGCGGATCGCCTTGCGCGAAACCGCCTCGATCGTGATGTTGGCGTCCTCTGCCGTGGTCAGACTGATGCGGAGCCCGGCCTCGCGGCGCAACCGGGCAATCAGCCCCTCAAGGTCCCGCATCAGCCCGGCAGAGGGCCGCCCCGTCACACGCAGCGTGATGGGCCCTTCAAAGCGGCTGAAGACCGCCAGCTCCGTGCCGCTTTCCAGGCGGAAATGCAGATCAAGGAAATCGCGGGCAATATCGGCATTGGCCCGTGCAGGTGCGACCGGGTGCGCACGGGCAAAGCTCTTGGCTGGTGCCAAAGGCGCCAGATCCCGACGTGCCCGGTCAGGCGGGGTGCCGCCTTGGGGTGCGCAGCCTGCCACAGCCATCGCGCAACACAACGCCAAAGCGGCAAGCCTGCGGGGCAGGGCGTGGCGTGGGGCAGGGGTGGTGCAGGTGGCAGGCAAGCCGCATCTCCTGTTGCTGTGGCCCAAGCTTGTGCCAAGACAGGGTTAAAAATCAATGCTATGACCATGCAGATACTTGGCTGATTTTGCCACCCACCGGACCCCGGTGCCACGGATATTTGATGAAAGCGCCCCAACCGTCCTCAGGGTCGCCGATGCACGCAGGTTGAAAAGGCTACGCCAATGGCGTATATTCGCAAAGAGAACCACAACTGCCTGCGGGTGGATTACCGCATCACACAGGTCGCGATCGAGGATGCGATCCATGCCTATCTGGACGAGGATGAGCTGGCCCGCCTGATCGCCACCCTGGTGCGCGACCCCACGATCGGGCGCAAAACGGACGAGGATTACCATCACCACAGCGGCGATCTGGTGTTGCGCTACCGGCTTTATCAGGCCAGCCCGGATCTCTTGCTGGTCTACATCCTGCGCCTTCACCGCCGCACACCGGCCAGCGGTTTGGGTGGTCGCATGGCAGATGGGGCCAAGCTGGTCCGCGATATCGCGGTTGATGTGGTTAAGTCACGGATCGTGTCCCTGCTGAAGGAGGGGGGCTGACATGGCAAAAACGGCAAAAACAGCAAGACCGGATAAACACACGGCAGAGATCTCCGCGCCCCAGGCGTCCCAGTCACGCGAGGCGGCGCGTGATGCGCAGGCCCTGCACGAGATGGAGGCGGATATTGCAGGCACCGCGCCGCTGGAAACCGTCGCCAGCCGCGAAGTGCCTATGGTCGATGTCGTACGCCTGCGCAAATCGCTTGGCATGTCGCAGGAGCGGTTTTGCAGCCACTTCGGCTTTCGCCTCGGCTCGGTGCGCAACTGGGAACAGGGCCGCCGCCTGCCCGAACGCCCCGCCCGCATCCTCTTGCGCATGATCGAGGACGACCCCGAGCGTGTAGAACGCTTCCTGCGCGAGGCCTACTGAGCCCCCCAGACCGCCCCGGCCACAACATGGGGCGCAAGGCAGGTCAGCAATGCGCTTCTTGTAGAACCAACGGAACAAGCTCGTTTCGCGGCGGTTCAGTTCGCCTTGCTGCTTCGCTTCCTCATCGCGGGCCTCCTTCAAGTCAGACTTGACCTGCGACTGCTGTTCGCGCGCTTTCGCTATCAGGTCACGCAAAGGGATCAGCGAACTGCTGGTTAGTACTTCGACCGAAGCGCTGGCAATTTCGTTCATCTCCGCTTGGGGCATGTAGACCTTTGCCGACGCTGGGTTATTACCAGCCGCAGGATTTCCCACAGGTGGATGGGTGAAACTCTCTGGCTCAGGGTCAGGCTGTGGGGCTGGAGCGCGAGGTGTCTTGCCGACGGGAACCAAGAGAGTGCTGTAGGACGAGCTGGTTCCCGGTGCTCCGACCGTAGTGCGGACGCCTTGCCGACCGATGTTGACGGAGGCACCCGGATCGCCAATGCTCGTGCTGATGCCACGCTTGCCGATGTTTATGCGAACGCCGGGGAAAAGTGTAAATGTCTGCCTGAAACGAAGTGTCATACCACAAACCTAGAGATTCCCACTCAACCTAGTCGCGATCCCTTCTTGATTATATGGCCTAATTGTGTGTGCTAGGATAATTTGTCATGAGGATAAGAAACTGGAAGCTGGCGGGAGGGCAGAGCTGCTTCGTCTTCACATCACACCAGTTGATAAGACGTGCAGCGACGACTCTTGTGTCCCGCATCAAAACCCTTTGCAACCTGCGTGACGAAGGTCAGCTATCGCTTGTTCGCGTAAAGGTTGGCTGACCACAAACTGTGAACGTCCCGCTGCCGTTGGGCACCACAAACCTATCCGCTTCCGTCACTCTGAACCCGGAACGCTCTATCCCGACGGGCCTCACCCAAGGTGCCTTGGCGGAGTAGCTGCGGATGCCCAATCCCATCCCAGTCCTCTCCCAGCCCCATCCCAGTGCGCCACAGGCCCCCGCGAACAAGTAAGGCCCGCGACGGGGGCGGGCCTTTTTGTCTGTCATGCTGTCGGGCAGGTCAGCGGCGGCCGCGGGCCATGAAGGCGAGCCGTTCAAAGAGATGCACGTCCTGTTCGTTCTTCAGCAGCGCGCCGTGCAGTTTCGGCAGCGCGTCTGCGCCGTCGCGTTTGAGATCCTCAGCGCTCAGATCCTCCGCCAGGAGCAGCTTCAGCCAGTCCAGCACCTCTGATGTCGACGGCTTCTTCTTCAGCCCGGCAGTGTCGCGGATCTCATAGAACTGTGTCAGCGCGGTGGTCAGCAGGCTGTCCTTGATGCCGGGGTGATGGACCTCGACGATCTTGCGCATGGTGTCGGCATCGGGAAACTGGATGTAGTGAAAGAAACAGCGGCGCAGAAACGCGTCCGGCAGTTCCTTTTCATTGTTGGAGGTGATGATCATGATCGGGCGCTGGCGCGCGCGGATCGTCTCGCCGGTCTCGTAGACATGGAACTCCATCTTGTCGAGTTCCTGCAAAAGGTCATTGGGGAATTCGATATCGGCCTTGTCGATCTCGTCAATCAGCAGCACGACCTTTTCATCCGCCTCGAAGGCTTCCCAGAGCTTGCCCTTTTTGATGTAGTTCTTGACGTCGTGAACGCGCTCATCGCCCAGCTGGCTGTCCCGCAGGCGGCTGACGGCGTCATATTCATACAGACCCTGCTGCGCGCGGGTGGTGGATTTGACGTTCCATTCGATCATCCGCAGCCCCAGCGCATCGGCGACCTGGCGTGCCAATTCCGTTTTTCCGGTGCCCGGTTCGCCCTTGACCAGCAGCGGACGTTCCAACGTGACCGCCGCATTGACCGCAATCTTGAGGTCATCTGTCGCTACGTAATCCTTTGTGCCCTGAAACTGCATCACTTTCTCGCCTTCTGCCTGTCCACAACGCACGGTGGCGTTTCTGCGGCGGTTTTACCCTTTTGTGCGTACTATTGTGTAGTGACAATCGGCCGCTTTGGGGATAAACGCTGCGACATGCGGGGGGAGACCGCTGTGTTTTGTAATTAATACTGAGAGAGACCGGCAGAATGGGGCAGACCAAAGGTAGTGAGATGAAGCAAGAGCTGTTTCTACCGGATGACTATCGTCCAGCTGACGATGAACCCTTCATGAACGACCGTCAGCTTGAGTATTTCCGACGCAAGCTGCACGAATGGAAACAGGATCTTCTGTCCGACAGTCGCGACACAATCGAGGGCCTGCAGGATAACACCCGCAATATCCCCGATGTTGCGGACCGCGCCAGCGAAGAAACCGACCGAGCACTGGAGCTGCGCACCCGGGATCGCCAGCGCAAGCTCGTGGCCAAGATCGACGCAGCCCTGCGCCGCATCGACGAAGGCGAATACGGCTATTGCGAAGTCACCGGCGAGCCGATCTCGCTGAAGCGACTGGACGCACGCCCGATCGCCACAATGAGCCTCGAAGCACAAGAAAGACACGAGCGTCGCGAAAAAGTGCACCGCGACGATTGATTTTCTTGCGAATCTGAAAAAATTCTGACGCCGGGGCCTTTTGCTCCGGCGTTTTTCGTATATCTGGGGGCATCGTTTCGCCGCGCGGGGCAGGTGGAACACACGGGTAACAGGACAGAATGAAGCTCAAGGACCAGAAAATCACCATCATCGGTGCGGGCATCGGTGGCCTGGCGGCGGCGCTTGCGTTCAGCCAGCAGGGCGCAAAGGTGACTGTTCTGGAGCAGGCGGACGCCATCGCGGAGGTGGGCGCCGGCATCCAGGTGAGCCCAAATGGCGTTGCCGTGCTGCGCGCGTTGGGGCTGGCCGACGATCTGGCCTGGTGTTCCCAGCGCGGCCGCGCTGTCGTGTTGCGCAGCCATCGCTATGGCCGCGAGGTGCTGCGGCTCGATCTCGATCATTATTCGCCGGGGCAGAATTTCTATTTTGTGCATCGCGCCGACCTCATCGGACTGTTCGCCGATGCGGTGCGCCGCCGCGGGGTGCGGGTGCGTCTGCTGCAAAAGGTGGACCGGATCAGCGTCGCGCAGCGGTCTGTCGTGCATCTGGCCAACGGTGCACAATGTGGCGGTGATCTGGTTGTTGGTGCCGATGGTCTTCATTCCCGCGCACGCATCGCGCTGAACGGGGCGTCTGCCCCCCGGTTCACCGGTCAGGTGGCCTGGCGCGCGACGGTTGCCAATCTCAACAACCATCCGCCAGAGGCACAGGTCTACATGGGCCCCGGTCGTCATCTTGTGACCTATCCGCTGCGCGACGGCGGGCTGATGAACCTTGTCGCCGTGCAGGAACGCAAGGGCTGGGCCGAAGAAAGCTGGAGCCACAAGGACGATCCCGAAAACCTGCGCGCCGCTTTTGCCGGGTTCGGCGGTCATGCTGCGGGCCTGCTGGAGCAGGTCGAGGACGTGGCGCTTTGGGGCCTGTTCCGCCATCCGGTGGCCGAGAACTGGCACAAGGGCAATCTTGCGATTCTGGGTGATGCCGCTCACCCAACACTGCCGTTCATGGCTCAGGGGGCCAATCTCGCGCTGGAAGATTCCTGGGTGCTGGTGGATGCCCTGCGCAGCGCTGCGACGCTCGAAGAGGGGCTGGCCAGCTATCAACTGCGCCGCCGCGAGCGCGCCGCCAAAGTGGTGGATGCTGCCACGGGCAATGCATGGAAGTACCATCTGCGCCAGCCGCTGGCCTGGCCTGCGCATCAGATCCTGCGCCTTGGCGGGCGTCTTGCGCCGGAACGAATGGTGCGCCAGTTCGACTGGATCTACGGCCATGACGTCACCGCCGGGCATCAGCCGCTCGGCGAAGACGGGGACGCAGATTCCAGCGGTCCGGTTGTCACCCCTGCCTAAGCAGGGGCTGTTTTCACCTCAGATATCCAGTTCCACCCAGACCGGCACATGGTCTGAAGGTTTGTCGCGGCCGCGCACATCCTTGTCGATCTGGCAATCCAGCATCAGATCTGCTGCTTGCGGGCTCAGCAGGAAATGGTCGATGCGGATGCCATTGTTGCGCTGCCAGGCTCCGGCCTGATAATCCCAGAATGAATAATGACCCGGGCCCTGGTGGCGGGCGCGAAAGGCCTCGGTAAAGCCGAGGTTGACGATGCGCTGAAACGCGGCGCGGCTTTCGGGGCGATGCAGGGCATCTTCAAGCCAGGCTTCTGGCTTCTTGGCGTCTTCGGCCTGCGGGATGATGTTGTAATCTCCGGCCATCAGCGCAGGCATTTCCTCATCCAAAAGCGCTTGCGCACGGGCCCGCATCCGTTCCATCCAGGCCAGCTTGTAGGCGTATTTGCCCCCCTCGACCGGGGTTCCATCGGCGTTCAGCTCAACAGGGTTGCCATTGGGCAGGTAAAGCCCGCAGATCCGGATCGCCTGTTTGCCCACCACGGTGGCCTCGATCCAGCGCGCCTGTTCGTCGCTGTCGTCCCCCGGCAGGCCCCGGCGCACATCTTCCAGCGGCAGCTTTGACAGGATGGCAACGCCGTTAAAGCTCTTTTGGCCATGGGTTTCGACATTATAGCCGCGATCTTCAAACAGCTCGCGCGGAAAGGCCTCGTCCACGGATTTGATCTCTTGCAGCACAACCACATCGGGCTGCGCATCGTCCAGCCATTCGGGCAGGGCGTTGATGCGGGCCTTGATGCCGTTGATGTTGAACGTGGCAATTTTCATATCCGGTCTCCTGCCTGGGTCGGGGTGCCCGATCTGTCGCGCAATTGGCCCCGATCTATCGCCCAATTGACACTGCGGGGCAAGTGGCTCTGCTGGTGTGCCGCGGACCGGACTGGCGGACCAGACGTGGACCAGACTGGCGGGCGGACCAAACAGGCGGCGCCGAATCGATCCCCTCAACACGCGGCGCTGACACCCAGCGTTTTGCATTGCTGACAGGACAGGAAGGCACCGGCAGGCGCCCCTTTGTGCTGGTGCGGCTGTGGATGGTTCTGTGGGCAAGCTGTGATCAACCTGTATGCAGCCGGGGTTTTGACGGCTGCGGGGCACTTTAGCAAAAGAAGCTGCACCATCAGCGCAGCATAAAATAACCCGGCTCGTACGGTTCTGGCTTGTGGGGCGCCCGCGGCAACTCAACCTTGAAGGGAGCAGGGCCATTCGCAGATCATCTGTCGGCTCCGCTTGCGGTGACGGGCTGCCTGTTGCTCTTGGCCGCATCACTCTGTTCTGGGGGAGACCAAAAATGAAACCACAACAAACCGCTGCCACACTACCCGCCCTCTCTTCGCGAGGGGCAGGCGCCTCATTGTTGACGGGCGCCGCCACTGGCCTGTTTTCGTCCGGCTCAGACAGGGCAGATACAGCCCTGCATCAGGGCGGGGGAACGGGGCTGTTTTCATCAGGGTCCGCACCCGCCGACGATCAGGCCGCCCTGACAGGGGACGCCAGCGGTCTCTTTTCGTCGGGGAGCTGATCCATCAGGCGCAAGTGCGGCGTTTTCTGACATGGCGACCATTCTGACCTTTCCAAAGCGCCCTGAGCGGCAGGACACAGATGCGGCCCTCGACGCAGGTCCTGCACACGTGGGGCACCCCCTCACTCGCAAAGGTCAGAGCAGCGCGCCCTGGGCCCCCTTGGTGGAAAGCATGGCACGCCACCGCCGGGATGAGCTGGAGGTCGGTTGGCTCAAGGAAAACGCCGAGCTGTTGGGGATCCTCAACAGCACCGGGCACAGCAGATGCGACGGGGGAGAGGCAGCCCTCGCGCATCTGCGGCCCTTCGTTGAAACCGCCCCCCGCCGCCTGCAATTTTTCCCGCAATACTATCGTTTCATCCTGTCGATCTGTCTGGATTACGAGGATCTGACAGGCGGCGCGACCGACACGGGCAGCCAACTGGCGCATTGGATCGCGACGCGCGGGCTGGTCTGTGGTGAACTGTCCGATCTGCAGCGCGCCGAAGCGCAGCACCTGCTGGCGCGCCGGGCTGTGCTGCTGCCGGATCCGGGTGGGAAACATGCAGGCCTGCGCAGCCGTCTTCGCCGCTTTGCGAGCGATACGGCAGGCTTTGCCATCCCCGACCGTCGCCGCGCCTATGAGCTGACCCATGTGGTGTTTTACCTGACAGACTATGGCCGCAGATGCGCCGCGCTGCCTGAAACGGCGACACAAAGCCTGATCCATGTGGGGCTCTGGGCCTATCTCGACTGTGACTGGGATCTGGTGGCAGAGGTCTGCATAGCCTTGCGCTATCTCGACCAGCCCCCACCGCCGCTATGGGAGGCGGCATTGCAGCGCAGCCTTGGGGCGTATCGCCTGCTCGCAACGCCGGTTGTGGGGGCGGATGACTACCACGCGTTTTTCGTAGGCCACTGGTGGCGCGCTGTGGCGGCACGGGGACAGGCCGGGCAAGGCGCGTTTGCCGACCTGACGGGGTGGCGCGGCGGCCCGCTGAGCGTGCGCGCCTCTCAAGCGACGGGCTTGCTGGCACCGTTG
The DNA here is from genome assembly GCF_001258055.1 of Phaeobacter italicus. Classification (GTDB taxonomy): domain Bacteria; phylum Pseudomonadota; class Alphaproteobacteria; order Rhodobacterales; family Rhodobacteraceae; genus Phaeobacter; species Phaeobacter italicus. The sequence goes on from NZ_CVRM01000011.1 coordinate 218,894, forward strand.
TCCCTGTGGCTCTTGCAGGGGGGATCTGCCCGCGTGGACGACGCCATTGCGCATATCACCACCACGATGGGACAGACCGCCGCCGCCCATCTGGCCGAAACAAAACACAGCAGCGATCACTTCGCCCGCTTCTGGCATCATTTCTGCAGGCAGGGCGAGGCCACGGCCAAGGCGCATGTCATAACGGCCCAGGGGCAAAAACATCTGCATGATGAAAAACCGCGCCGTTCAATGCAGAAGGGCCACCCAAAGGGCAGCCCATAGTCATCCCGCGCCCACGCCAGGCAGCTGTGGCTTACATCGAAAACGACGTGCCGCACCCACAGCTGGAGGTCGCATTGGGGTTTTCGATCACAAATCGCGCGCCGATCAGCTCTTCGGTGAAATCGATCACTGCGTTTTCCAGAAACGGCAGCGAGACTTCATCCACCACGACTTTTTCACCCTGGCCTTCCAGCACAAGATCATCGGACTGCGGGGCGTCCAGCGCGATTTCATACTGAAATCCCGAACACCCGCCGCCTTCTACAGCCACGCGCAGCGCTTTGCCCTGATCGGCGGCCCCAATCTCGGCCAGCCGTGCAAAGGCGCGCTCGGTCACTTTCGGGGGCAATTGCATGTCAGGTCTCCAAAGCCAGTCACTGCCCAGTTGCAGCAGCCCCCATAATATAGAAAGGTGTTGTCAAAGGGACAAGATTGACCGGGAAAAGATTAGTGAGCTACGCGCCTTATGCGACAATGCCCGACCGCAGCCGCGGCCGGCAAGTCCCCGAAGAAGAAAGCAGTTTCCGCTCTCCCTACCAACGGGACCGCGACCGCATCATCCACGCCAGCGCCTTTCGTCGCCTCAAGCACAAGACACAGGTCTTTGTGGAACACGAAGGCGACAGCTATCGCACCCGGCTCACCCATTCGATCGAGGTGGGGCAGGTGGGGCGCACCATCGCGGGGGCGCTTGGGCTTAATCAGGAACTGACAGAGGCGGTCGCGCTGGCGCATGATCTGGGCCACACGCCCTTTGGTCACACGGGCGAGGACGCGCTGCATGCGCTGATGGCGCCTTATGGTGGCTTTGACCACAACGCACAGGCCATCCGCATCGTCACCTCGCTGGAACGCCACTACGCAGAATTCGACGGGCTCAACCTCACGTGGGAAACGCTGGAGGCCATCGCCAAACACAACGGCCCCGTCGTGGGAGACCTGCCGTGGGCGCTTGCGGAATGTAATGCCGCCGTCGATCTGGAATTGCACACCCACGCCAGCGCAGAGGCGCAGGTGGCCGCGCTGGCAGATGATATCGCCTACAACAACCACGATCTGCACGACGGGCTGCGGGCGGGGCTGTTTACTGACGATGATATCGCTGACCTGCCGGTGATCGGTGCAGCCTATCGCGCAGTGGACAGCCGCTATCCGGGGCTGGATCGTCGCCGCCGCAGACATGAAGCGCTGCGCCGGGTTTTTGGCGTGATGGTCAGCGACGTGATCGATGGCGCCAGACAGCGCCTGTCCGACAGCGGCGCACAAAGCGTCGAAGACGTGCGCAATCTCGGCGCGCCGGTGGTGGTGTTTTCCGACAGGCTCTGGCCGGATCTGAAGGAAATCCGGGCCTTTCTGTTCACGCGCATGTACCGGGCGCCCAGCGTCATGCGGAAACGCGCGCAGGTCTCCAAGGTCGTGGAAACCCTGTTTCCCCACTTTCTGGCCAATCCGCAGGACATGCCGGATCGCTGGCAGGGCGATATCGCGGCAGCGGGGGATGAAACCGCATTGGCGCGGGTGGTGTCTGACTACATCGCCGGGATGACAGACCGTTTCGCCCTGCAAGAGCACCGCCGCCTGTTTCCCGAAGAGGCCGCCCGCGCCGAGGCAGAGCTGCACCGCTGATCGCTGGGGTGCGTCCGGGTCGCACGGGGCAGGGCAAGACAGGACGGGACGGGACAGGGCGGGACAGCACAGGATATGGCAGGACAGGGCCGGGCCGCTTGAAACGGGATGGCAGCTGGCGGCGGGTGAGGCTGGCTGACGTCGCGTCTGCGCGGGCGCTGATTGCCGACTGGCGGTAAGACCTGCGCAAACTGGCCCTACCGATGCGCCACGTTTCTCCTTTTTCTAACAGGAAAGACCGCGACCCAACCGCCAGCAGCAAGAGCAGACGCATGACACATTGGACCGTAACGTTTCAGGACGCCCCCGAAATGGCCCGGATCCGGGCCGACCGCGCCCGCCGTGATGCCCATATCGCTTTTGTTCGTGCCAACCCGCAGCTGCAAATCGGTGGCGCGCTTGCCATGCGCCCGCAGCAGGATTTCCCGGGCGCCATCTGGAACGTCGAGGCCGAAAGCCGCGATGAGGTCGAGCGCCTGATCCTGCGTGATCCCTACTACGTCGCCTCGCTGCGCCGCTATCAGATCACCGAATGGGGACGCCTGCCCGTGACCGGCACGCCGGTGGCCTGAGCACGGCGATACTCCACCGCAGTTCCTGCCGCTTTGCACCCCATTTTGCGGCCGCCACCCCTGTCTGCAGGCCCCTCGGCGTGGCTGCGGGGTTGACCATTGGGCTGGGCGTGATAATCCGCAAAGCCGAACCAATGGGACGCCAGACATGAACCTCTTTACCGATATCCGCTCGCTTGTGCTTGACTGCCTCAATGCAATGGTGGCCGAGGGCACCCTGCCCGAAGGGCTCGATTTTGCCAATGTCGCGGTAGAGCCACCGCGTGATGCGGCGCATGGGGACATGGCGACCAACGCCGCAATGGTGCTGGCCAAACCCGCCAAGATGAAGCCGCGCGATATCGCTGAGGCGCTCGCCACCAAACTGGCCGCTGACGCACGTGTCACCTCGGCAGAGGTCGCAGGCCCCGGCTTTTTGAACCTGCGTCTGGACCAGGGCAGCTGGCAGGCGGTGCTGTCCAATGTTCTGGCCGAAGGCACCAACTTTGGCCGTTCCAACATGGGCGAGGGCAAAAAGGTCAACGTCGAATACGTCTCGGCCAACCCGACTGGCCCGCTTCACGTCGGCCACACCCGCGGCGCGGTCTTTGGCGACGCGCTGGCAAGCCTGCTGGATTTCGTGGGCTTTGACGTCACGCGCGAATATTACATCAACGATGGCGGCGGGCAGGTTGATGTGCTCGCACGCTCCGTCTACCTGCGCTACCTCGAAGCCCACGGGCAAGAGGTCGCCTTTGTCGACGGCACCTATCCCGGCGATTATCTCGTCCCGGTAGGCGAGGCGCTGAAGGCCAAGGTGGGCGATGCCTACGTGGGCCAGCCCGAAGAGGTCTGGCTGGAAGAAATCCGCAACTTCGCCACCGATGCGATGATGGACCTGATCCGCGAGGATCTGGCCTCTCTCGGTGTGAAGATGGATAAATTCTTCTCGGAAAAATCCCTGTACGGAACCGGTCTGATCGAAGCCGCGCTGAAGAGCCTCGATGACAAGGGGCTGATCTACGAGGGCGTGCTGGAGCCGCCGAAAGGCAAGAAGCCCGACGATTGGGAACCGCGCGAGCAGACCCTGTTCAAATCCACCGATCACGGCGATGACGTGGACCGCCCGGTCAAGAAATCCGATGGCGCCTGGACCTATTTCGCGCCGGATATCGCCTATCACTACGATAAGGTAGAGCGCGGCTTTGACATGCTGATCGACGTCTTTGGCGCCGACCACGGCGGCTATGTCAAACGGATGAAGGCCGCAGTTTCGGCCCTGTCCGAAGGCAAAGTGCCGCTGGACATCAAACTGTGTCAGTTGGTCAAGCTGTTCAAGGACGGTCAGGAATTCAAAATGTCCAAGCGGGCAGGCACCTTTGTCACCCTGCGTGACGTGGTGGATGCGGTCGGCCCGGATGTGACCCGCTTCATGCTGCTCACCCGCAAGAACGATCAGGGCTTTGACTTTGATCTGGACAAGGCGCTTGAGCAGTCCAAGGACAACCCGGTCTTTTACGTGCAATACGCCAACGCGCGGATCTGCTCGAGCCTGCGCAAGGCCGAAGAGGCCGGGATTGCCGTCGATGACGCAACCCTCGCGGCCGCAGACCTGAGCCTTCTGGACGACGACGCCCAGCTGGCGGTTGCCAAAAAGATCGCGGAATGGCCGCGTCTGGTGGAAATTGCAGCGCGCACAAACGAACCCCACCGCGTCGCCTTCTACCTCTATGATCTCGCATCCGAACTGCACGGTCTCTACCACCTTGGCAAAACGAATGAAGGTTTACGTTTTGTTAATGAGAGCAGCGCTTCTGCAACACATGCGAAAATGGCTCTGGCAAAAACCGTTTCCATTGTCATTTCTGCCGGTCTTGGTATTCTTGGGGTCACACCGGCGCAGGAGATGCGGTAACAAAATCGCCCAGGCCGCCGGATCGAGGCAGATCATCAATTAGAACCCGTGGTCGGCGCGTCAGCGCGCCGTTGCCGGGCAGTGAGGCGGAAATGGCGTATTTTACGCAGGCAGGTCACGGCCAGTCGTATTCCAATGTTGGAGAGGACCGCGATGCGGCCCCCTCCCATGACACCCGCGAATCCCAGCTCCATCCGTCAGATCCGCGCCACATCTTTGGCAAGCCTCAGCCTCTGAACACCCAGGCCCCGCTTGAACCGCAGCAGCCGGTGAACACCCAGTTCCAGGCAGCGCAGTCCCAAAGCACGGGCAATCTGCGCATCTTTGCGCAGCAACCCACCACACCGTTTCAGCCTGGCCTGACAGATCAGCCGCAGCCGCAAGCGCAGGCTGATGCCTATGTCGCCCCACGTGTGGAACCGGCGCCTGCCGTCAATTATTTCGCCCAGCCCGAACCGCCGCAGTACAACGCCGATGGTCATGAGGCTTACAGCGGACCGGGGATGGAGCAGGGGCACCGCTATGACGAATACGGCTTTACCCCCGAACCCGCAGGGGCAGGGCGTGCCGGTCTGTCAAAGGCGTTCAGTGTTCTGGGCGCCGTTGCCTCCTTGGCGCTTGTGGTTGGGATCGGCCTTTGGGGCTACCAGCTGATTTCGCGCGATGTCTCTGGCGTGCCGGTTGTGCGCGCGGTTGAGGGACCGCTGCGTGTGCAGCCCGAAAACCCCGGTGGTCGCCCTGCCGATCATCAGGGGCTCGCCGTGAACGCGGTGGCCGCAAACGGCAACGTCGAAAGCCCGGCGGACCGGCTGACACTGGCGCCACCGGCTGTGGATCTGGCCGAAGACGACCAGCCCATGCAGGCCTCTTTGCGCGTTGATGCGCCGCAGACTGCCGCCCCTGCCACATCCGCAGACCTGTCCGAAGAGGCGGTTGCCGCCTATCAGGGCGGTGAAATCGACGCGCTTGTCGCGCAGCTCACCGATGGTGTGGAGCCGCTTGATAATGCGACGCTGCAAGGCGCCGAGGAACTCTCTGCATTCGCAGCACCTGTCATCGTTCAGCCAGAGCCGATCCAGCCGGTCACCGTGGCCGCAGTTGCCCCGGCTCCCAATCAGGCGCTGCTGAATGCCCCCGGCGTGCGCGTTTCGCTGCGCCCGGCTGCCCGTCCTGCTCGGTTCTCGCCCACCCGCTCAGCTGCTCCCGCGCCGGTCAGCCGCAGCACCCAGGAAGTGTCGCCCGACAGCCTGCCTGCAGGCACGCGACTGGCGCAGCTCGGCGCATATGAAAGCGCAGAGGTCGCCCGCGCGGAATGGGATCGAATCTCTGGCCGGTTTGGCGACTACCTCGAAGGCAAGAAACGGGTGATCCAGCGCGCCGAAAGCGGCGGGCGGACCTTCTACCGGCTGCGGGCAATGGGGTTTGCGGATCTGTCCGATGCACGACGCTTCTGCTCTGCATTGGTTGCAGGCAACGCCGACTGCATCCCGGTCACAACCCGCTAGGCCCATGCCAAGCCTCAAGCTCTCTCGCGCCCGGCTCCAGCCGGGCGTTTGTCGTTGGGTCTGACGGCAAAGATGGCAATCTCTTGCCGTAACCCTGTCTGTTTTAACGATCCTGCCATGGCGCACCGACCTGCGCTGATGTATCAGCGCCCCAGCACAAGAGGACAGCAATGCCATACGGAGCCACAATTCTAGATGCCGAAGGCACCCGCCTCAGCGCCGAGGAAAAGGCGTTGTTTCAGCGGGTCAATCCCTTTGGGTTCATCCTGTTTGCCCGCAACATCGAAAGCGCTGCGCAAACGCAAGCGCTGTGTGATGAGCTGCGCGAGGCGGTTGGGCGTGACTGTCTGATAACCGTGGATCAGGAAGGTGGACGTGTGCAGCGCCTGCGCCCGCCACTTGCGCGCCAGTGGCAGCCCGCTTTGGATCACGTGCAGGCCGCAGGCGAGGGGTCAAGCCGCGCCATGTATCTGCGCGCCCGGCTGATCGCACAAGAGCTGCGCGAGGTGGGGATCGACAGCAATTGTGCACCCTTGGCGGATGTCGCCAGCAAGGACACCCATCCCTTCTTGCAAAACCGCTGCTACGGTCGCGACCTTGCGGCCGTTGTCGCCAACGCCCGCGCCACCGCTGACGGTCTGCTTGATGGCGGTGTGGTGCCGGTGGTGAAACACATCCCCGGCCACGGTCGCGCCAGCATGGACAGCCACTTTGATCTGCCCCGGATCAGCGCGCCACTGGATCAGCTGCGCCAAGAGGATTTCGCAGCCTTCCGCGCTCTGAACGATCTGCCGATGGGGATGACGGCCCATCTGGTCTATGAGGCCCTTGATGAACGCCCCGCCACGCTCTCGCCGACGGTGATGCAGGTGGTGCGCGAAGATATCGGTTTTGACGGCCTCATCATGAGCGACGACATCTCGATGAAGGCGCTGCAGGGGACAGCCGCAGATATTGCCCGCGACACTATCGCGGCCGGTTGTGACGTTGTGTTGTTCTGCAATGCCCCGCTCGATCAACGCACCGCCGTGGCCGAGGCCGCAGGCGAGATGACACCGGCAGCTCAGGCGCGCGCTGAACGTGCCGAAGCAGCCCGCCGCAGCCCCGCCATGCTTGACACAGCGGCGGCTGAGGCCGAACTATCAGCCCTCATGGGCGGACAGGTATATGGCTGAAACACTGTTTGAAGACGAAGAGGTTAGCGTCGAAGAGCGGCTCGCCGCCGAAGCGCTGATTGTGGATGTGGACGGGTATGAGGGGCCGTTGGACGTGCTCCTGTCTCTGTCGCGCACGCAAAAGGTCGACCTGCGCCGCATCTCCGTGCTGGAACTGGCCCGCCAGTATCTTGCGTTTGTGGAAAAGGCGCATGAGCTGCGCATCGAGCTGGCCGCCGATTATCTGGTGATGGCGGCCTGGCTCGCCTACCTGAAATCCCGCCTGCTGCTGCCGCCCGACCCAACAGAAGAAGGCCCCTCAGGCGAGGAACTGGCCGCGCATCTGGCCTTTCAGCTGGAGCGTCTGCAAGCGATGCGCGACTGCGCCGCAAAGCTGATGGCGCGCGACCAATTGGGGCGCAACTTCTTTGCCCGCGGTCAGGGCGAGGATGTGACCCGCATCCGCACCGTCAGCTATTCGGCCAATCTTCTGGATCTGATGCAGGCATATGCCCGCATTCGCACCCGCGATGATTTCCGCCCGTTCGTGCTGGACCGCGAGGCGATCTTTACGATGGAACAGGCGCTTGACCGGATGCGCCATCTGATCGGCTACACCGGCAGCTGGACCGACATGCTGACCTATCTGCCCGAGGGCTGGCATTCCGACCCGATGAAACGCCGCTCCGCCACGGCCTCCACCTTTGCGGCTTCGCTGCAATTGGTAAAGGAAGGCCACCTGGAACTGCGACAGAGCGAGACCTATGCGCCCATCCAGCTGCGCATTCGTGACAAGGATACCTGATGGACGACCACAGCCAGAACACCGCTGGGGAAGAAACCCAAACCCTGTTTGAGGCACCGCCGATGGCCGAACAGGAGCGCATGGTCGAGGCGGTGCTGTTTGCCAGCGCCGAACCGGTCACCATCCGCGATCTCGAAGCCCGCATGCCTCACGGCTGCGAACCGGGCACCGCGATGGAGCATCTGCGCAAACGCTACGAAGGGCGCGGCGTGCATGTGGTCCGCATTGGTGACGCATGGGCAATGCGCACCGCTGCCGACCTCGGCTTTCTGATGCAAAAGGAAACGGTCGAGACCCGCAAACTCTCTCGTGCGGCGATCGAAACACTGGCGATCATCGCCTACCATCAGCCCGTCACGCGCGCCGAAATCGAAGAGGTGCGCGGCGTCTCGGTCTCGCGTGGCACCATCGACCAACTGCTAGAGATGGACTGGATCCGCCTTGGCCGCCGCAAAATGACACCGGGCAGACCGGTGACATTTGTCGTGACGCCCACTTTCCTTGACCACTTCGGACTGGAAAGCGCCCGCGATCTGCCCGGCCTCAAGGAGTTGCGCGCCGCCGGTCTGTTGGAAAACCGCCCACCACCGGGCAGCCTGCCGCTGGGTGGACGCGGCGACAGCGACGAGATCGAGGAACAGCCAGAACTGTTCGAAGACTAGGGTCAGCCATCAGCCCCCTCAGACAGGCGGGGCCCTCAACAGGGGCCCCGTTTTTGCATCCGGGCAGGGGCGGGCAGAGCGGATGACGCAGCCGTGCCTGGAAATCACCACATTTCTGGGCTAGGTCGCCTGACAGAGCCCGTCACAACGACCCGCGTCAGCGGGCAGAGCAGACCAAGGAGCCCGCATCATGAACATTGAGCAGATTTTCCGCATGATCCTGCGCCGCGTTGTCGGGCGTGCCGTGAACGCAGGCGTTGATGCAGGGCTAGATGCCGTCAGCAAACGTGCGCGCGGCAAGGGGCGTGGCAAAAGCCAACCCATGACCGAAGAAGAACGCGCCGCCATCGAAGAGCGCGAGCGCATCCGCGCGATCCGTCAGGCCCGCCGCGCCAAACGCGATCAGGGCTCTGACTGATTGCACCGCAGCCTGTAGCCAGTCGGCTGTCTCAGTAGCCTATCTCAGTAGATTGTCCCGGGTGTGCTGTCAGCTGTCAGGACCGCTTAGCTGCGAAAGTGCTTCGACAGCTTCAGCCCCTGACCCTGATAGTTGGATGCAATCTCTGCGCCATATAGCTGCTGTGGCATCTCTGACATCCGCTCGTAAACCAGACGCCCGACGATCTGCCCATGCTCCAGCACAAAGGGCGCATCGTGGCAGCGCACTTCCAGAACTCCGCGCGACCCGGCACCGCCAGCAGCCGCATAGCCAAATCCGGGATCGAAGAACCCCGCATAGTGCACTCGGAACTCTCCCACCATGGCGAGATAGGGCGCCATCTCCGCGGCATAAAGCGGCGGGATCGCTATCGCTTCACGGCTCATCAGAATGTAGAACGCACCGGGGTCCAGAATGATCTGCCCCTTGGTTGTGCGCACCTCTTCCCAGTATTCCGCCGGATCATAGTGCCCCAGCCGGGAAAGATCGACGACGCCGGTGTGGTGCTTTGCTCGATAGCCCACCAGATCGCCGCTTTCGGGGCGCAGATCGACAGAGAAGCCAAGACCGTCCGAAATCACCGGCGTGCCCGAGACGATCGGGGTCTCATCGTGAACGGCGCGCAAATCCGCATCGCTGAGAAAGGTGCGCCCCTGACGAAAGATGATCTGCGTCAGCAGCTGTCCGGGCTGCACCACGACAGAGAAACTCTGCGGGCAGATCTCGGCATAAAGCGGGCCGTCATAGCCATCCGGCACCCGGTCGAACTCGACCCCCTGGTCGGTGATCACCCGTGTCATCACATCCAGCCGCCCGATCGAGGATTTGGCGCTGGCTGCAGCGGTCATGCCTTGGGGCAGGCGGATCCGTTCCATCAACGGCACGACATAAACGCAGCCTTTTTCCAGCACAGCGCCCCCTGTCAGGGCCACCTTATGCATGGTCAGATCTTCCAGCCGCTCTGCCACAGTGCGCCCGCGGCCCGGCAGAAAGGAGGCTCGCACCCGGTAGGCGCAGTCGCTCAGCCGCAAATCAAGGCTCGCAGGTTGGATCTGATCGTTCAGGATCGGGGAAGAGGCGCCAATCGCGCACTCGGTGATCATCTGCCGGATTTGCCGGTCCGACAGCACGCCCTGTGTCAGGCCGCTGCTCGTCTGTCCCTCAGATGTCATCCCATCCTCCCAACGCTTAATTATCAACACCTTGCACGAAAGGCAGATACAAAAACACCCACCCCAGAAAGGGGCGGGCGTTTTTTAGCCCCTTGCGAGGGCGGGGTATTTTGGTCGGGCTAGCAGGACTCGAACCTGCGACCTTCCGTCCCCCAGACGGACGCGCTACCAGGCTGCGCTATAGCCCGTTGAGCTGGTTTCTACCCTTTTTTCCGGCAGTGGCAAGCGAAAAACCCAAATTTTTTCGCCACATCTGCAAGTTTCTGGGCAGCACCCGCGCGCTGTTGGGATCAGCCGCGCAATGCGCGCAGGCAATCGGCAATCTCGTCCTGCAGATGGGCAGGCACGCGCTCCAGACCGGCCAGATGGCTCAGCACGGCTGCGCGCGGTTCCGGCACACCGTCGCGAAGGTCCGGCACAATCACCACACGCGCCCGCAGCGGCTGGGCCTGGGATTGATCGCCCTGCGAATCCGTCGACTCCTCCACCGCGTCGTCCGCGACGGTCGATTCCAGTGTATGCTCTTGCGGGGCAGGGTCTTCCGCGATGGCCTCAGGTTCTGCGTCTGACACCGGCTCAGACAGCGGTGCCATATCCGCCAGCGCGTCTGACCCAGGTTCTGCCACCAGCTCTGCGCCCAGCCCGTCTGCGAGGGGATCACCCGCGTCAGTCTCAGCCGCGTCCACCGCAACCTCAACCGTCTCGGCCTCAGCTGCCACACCCTCATCTGCGAGAGGCGCTGACATGTCGTCCTGCAGATCGTCTGGCAGATCGCCCTGTAGATCGTCAGTCAGATCGATGGACACTTCATCGGACAGGGGGGCATTATCAGATGCGCCCGCAGACTCTGTTGCCATATCCACGGACATGTCTTCTTTCGGGATCTCCTCCACCGGTGCCTCGACCTCGGCCACGTCCTCGGACGCGGGCGTCACAACGGGCGCTTGGGTCTCTGCCTCCGCGTCTTGCTGGTCAGCGCCTGCCTCTGTCAGGTCAAGTTCGAACGCAACCGCGTCAGACGCCACATCTGCGCTATCGCCCAGCTCCAGCTCCAGCTCCAGCTCCTGTGCGGGCTCCTCTGCCAGACTGCCCGCATCCTCTGCACCTGCGATGGGCTGGCTGATCTCTGCCAACTGCTCCATCGGGGCGGTCAGATCCTGCGCGGCATCGTGCAGCGCATCATCCGGGGCAACAGTCTCTGTCTCTGCCCCCACCGTTTCGACCGGATCAACAGCAAGCAGGTATTCTGCCGCGCTGTCATCCAATGCGCTGTCCTCAGCTGCCATTGGCTCGGCTGCCGCTTCCATGTCGGCCGCGAACTCCGCTTCTTGCTCCTGCGGCGCGTCAAACATATCAAGCGGCGCATCCTCGGGCGTCGGCTCTTCGCTTTCATAGGGCGCGTCGTGAAGCGCTTGGTCCACGTCCACCCCATCAAGGGCCGCGAGATCCGGCAGGTCTTCTGTTTCGGCAAGCGGTTCGGCAAGGGGGTCCGCATGGCCGCCAAGATCATCGCCCAGATCGTCAACCAGCGCGGCTGCGGGGGCTTCGGCCACATCCAGCGGCGCAACATCTGCCGGTTCCTGATCCAACGCGCCCGCAACGGCAAGCGGGTTGTCGTCCAGGTCGGCCTCTGCGTCAAAAACCGGCGCGTCTGTGCGATCCGCCAGATCAATCTCCACCTCAGCCGGATTGGCACCCAGATCGGGATCCATAGCCGGTGCTTGTGTGAAATCTGAAACCTCATCAACAGGTTGCGCCGGCTCAGTCAGGTCAGCGGGCGCATCCACTGCGGTCTCAGCCGCAAAGATATCTGTGGCCGGGGCCTCCTGCGGGGCCTCCTGCGGGGCAGTCTGCGCAGGCATGTCCGCCGCAAAGGTGGGCGCATCCGTGACATTGGGGGCCGGGGGCTCATCTGCCGCATCGGCAAAGGGCGTCGCCGGGGCGGTATCCTGTGGCAAGGGGCTCTGCGGCGCAGACGGGGCCTCGACCGCTGCGGCCTCCACGTCCTCGGGCGCAGGGGCCAGCCTGTCCACCTCAGCCACGGGGGGCAGATCCGAGGGCGGGCTATCTGCGGCTTCGATCAACTCGGCAGGCTCGTTGATCTGCGGCAGGTCCCCCAAGAGATCGGGCTGCAAATGTTCGCCCGCACCCTCAGACGTGGCCGGTTGCGCAGGCGGCGCGGCAACAGGTTCAGCAGAGCTGGGTGCAGCAGACACGGGTACAGCGGTGGAAGGCGCAGCAGAAACGGGTGCTGCGGGGGAGGGCGCGGGCGCCTCGGTGCTCTCGCCAAACAGGGTGCTTTGCGCAGGCTGCGGCGCGGTCGGTGCGCTGTCATAAGCAGGCACCGCAGCAGACGAGCCCGCCGCCGCGCCAAAGCTGGTCTGCGGCAATGCGGTTTCGCTCTGCGGCTCTGGCGGGTGGATGTCTCCGGTCTCGGACACCGCTGCCTGCACCGGATCCACAGAAACAGAAGGAGAAGCCGTCGGAACAATCGGCGCGGGGCCGGGCGCGGCTGGGGGTGAGGCACCCGCAGCGGCCTGCGTCACGCCATCTTGGACCGGGGCGGCATAGGTCGGAGCAGCGGGCGTTGGTGTTGGTGTTGCTGTTGGCTGGGCCTGCTCTGCCGCATCACTTGCAGCTGCAGGAGGGGCCGCCGGGGGCTGCACTGTGGGTTGCACCTGTGGCTGCGCCTGCATCTGCGGCTGGGTCTGTACCGGTTGGGGCTGTACCGGTTGGGTTTGGACTGGCTGAGTCTGGACTGGCTGGGTTTGAACTGGCTGGGCCGGATCTGCCTGCACCGGAGTTGGCGCGGATTGCGGCGCCTCAGCGGCCGGGGGCATCACCTGAGGAGCAGGAGCAGGAGCAGGAGCAGGAGTTGGCGCAGCGGTTGCCGGGGCGGGGGATGCGGGCTCTGCCCAAGCGCCGGGGGGCGCCGCAGGGGCAGGGGGCGTGGGGGCGGGCGCTGCGGCTGGTTCAACAGGCTCGAATGTAGCCTCAACTGTTGCCTCGATCACATCACCTTGGACTGGATCAGCTGACGCATTCTCGATCGGCTCAACATCCGATGCAGCCGCACTACCCTGTGCAGCGGACGGGGCATCCGGATCTGCGAGAGAGGCAACATGCGCCGCACCATGTTCGCGCAGCAGCGCCTGCACGTCCTTGATCGCCATGCCCTGATCGTGCAGCAGCACCTTGATGCTGCCCAAGAGGTCCACGTCAGCGGGCCGATAATACCGTCGCCCGCCTGCACGCTTCACCGGTTTGATCTGGGTGAACTTGCTTTCCCAGAAACGCAGAACATGCGCCTGGATCCCCAGCCATTCCGCGACTTCACTAATGGTGCGGAAGGCGTCCGGTGATTTTGACATTGGAAATATTGTCCTGTGGTTTCAGACCGTTACTTACGGTTGCCGTCAGCCACCCGGTCCTTCATCAAATGCGAGGGCCGAAAGGTGAGAACACGACGAGGCTGAATAGGCACCTCTTCGCCGGTCTTCGGGTTACGTCCGACACGGGCTGATTTATCACGTACGCTGAAGGTTCCGAAAGAGGAAATCTTGACCTGCTCGCCGCGCACCAGTGCGTCGGACATGTGTTGCAGCATGCTCTCTACCAGCTGTGCGCTCTCGTTTCGCGACAGTCCAACCTCACGGAAGACGGCTTCGCTCAGATCCATACGTGTAAGTGTTTTTTCGCCCATGACTATCCCCATTGTTTGGTAAACCATATGGCGTGGGGAATTTAGCTGTCAATATCAATGAATTGCATCACGGCGCTGGATCGCCTGATCCAACCGTCAAATCACAATCAAAGGATGAGTGGGGCGCTAACCCCGATTTCGTGCTCTGGCGCTTACCAGCGCAGAACCACAGACCCCCAGGCAAGACCGCCGCCGATGGCTTCGGTCACGATCAGATCGCCCTGTTTGATCTGGCCCCGTGCCTTGCCCACGGACAGCGCCAGCGGAATTGACGCCGCCGAGGTATTGCCGTGGTCCTGGACGGTGACAACCACCTTGTCCATCGGCAGGCCCATTTTCTTGGCGGTGCCCTGAATGATGCGGATGTTGGCCTGATGGGGCACGATCCAGTCGACATCATCGGCGCCCAGACCTGCCCGTTCCAGCGAGGTATGGGCGGTTGAGGCCAGTTTCTCGACAGCGTGGCGGAACACCTGATTGCCCTGCATACGCAGATGACCTGTGTTCTGGGTCGATACGCCGCCATCGACGTACAGAAGATCCTTGAACCGCCCGTCAGAGTTCAGGTCGGTTGCGAGGATGCCGCGATCATCACTGGTGCCTGCGCCCTCTTGGGCCTCGAGCACCAGCGCGCCTGCGCCATCGCCAAACAACACGCAGGTAGAGCGGTCGGTCCAGTCCATGATCTTGCTAAAGGTTTCCGCCCCGATCACCAGAACCTTGTCTGCCTGACCGGATGCAACCAGCGCGTTGGCATTGCTGAGCGCATAAACAAAGCCTGCACAGACCGCCTGCACATCAAAGGCAAAGCCCTTGGTCATGCCCAATTGCGCCTGCACCATGGTCGCAGCAGAGGGAAAGGTCAGATCAGCGGTCGATGTGGCCACGACGATGGCGTCGATGTCATCTGCGGTCATGCCTGCGTCGGCCAGCGCGTTTTGCGCGGCCTTGGTGGCCATGTTCGATGTGGTTTCACCTTCCGCAGCGAAATGGCGGCGCTCGATCCCGGAGCGGCTGCGAATCCATTCATCGGAGGTGTCTAGCGTGGCTTCGAATTCCGCGTTCTCAACAATGCGTTCTGGGAGGTAGTGCCCGATCCCGGCAATAACTGCGCGTCGCGTCATTCTGCTGCCTGCCTTTATAAGTCTTTTTTGGTGGTCGCCTTGTCCGCTGCTGTGTCGGACGTTTGCGCTACGTCATCTTGGGTAAGCGCAACGGAGGATGCAACCCGTGCCGCGAGTTTTTCTGCAAAGCCCTGCTGCGCCAGGCGAAAGGCCAGTTTGACCGCGGCAGAGACGCCGGTTGCATCGGCGCCGCCATGGGATTTGACCACGGTGCCATTCAGGCCGAGGAACACACCACCGTTGACACGGCGGGGGTCAAGCCGCTTGGACAGCCGCTTGAGCGAGGTCATCGCCAGAAGGGCCGCGAATTTGGACAGGATCGAATAGGAAAACGCATCCCGCAATGCAGTGCGCATCAGGCTTGCGGTGCCTTCGCCTGTCTTGATCGCGACATTGCCGGTAAAGCCGTCGGTGACGATCACATCGGCCACATCACCGGGAATGTCACTGCCTTCGACGAAACCCACGAAATCAAAACTCGCATCCTCAGCATAGGACGCGATCAGCCCGTGGGCTTCTTTCAGTTCGGCATTGCCCTTGTGCTCTTCGGTGCCGACATTCAGCAGACCGACGCGGGGGCGGGCAATATCCATTGAGTTGCGAACATAGGAGGTGCCCATCAGGGCATATTGCAGCAAATCCTGCGCGTCGGCGCGCACATCGGCCCCCACATCCAGCATGACGTTAAAGCCCTGCGGATTGAGAGACGGCCACAGAATCGCAATGGCCGGGCGATTGACGCCAGGCAGCTTGCGCAGCCGCAGCATGGACAGCGCCATCAGCGCGCCGGTGTTGCCGCAGGACACGGCGCCCGCCGCTTCGCCCTGCTTCACGCTATCAAGGGCCGACCACATGGACGTGCCCTTGCCGTTGCGCATCACCTGGCTTGGCTTGTCATGCATGGTCACCACATCCCGGGCGTCCCGGAATTCAACCCGCCCATCCAGGACGCGTTTCTTGGCAACCAGCGCTTTCAGCTCGTCTTCCGGGCCATGCAGGATGAACCCGATGTCCGGATTCTTGTCCGCAGACATGGCAATACCGGCCACCACAACCGCGGGGCCGGCATCTCCGCCCATGGCGTCAACCGAGATGATTATGCGGCCGGCATTCTTCTGATTTTGATGGGCATTACCCGCCATGAAAAAGCCTGCCTGACATAACTCTGATTCAGACGCAGCTTAGGCTGCGTCTTCGTCCATGTCGATCTCGTTGGCTGCTGCAACGATCTCTTTGTCGTCGTAGTGGCCGCAGGAGGGGCAAACGTGGTGGGGACGACGCAGCTCACCGCAGTTGGAGCATTCGTTCGGGTTTGCAGCAACCAGTGCATCGTGCGCGCGGCGGTTGTTGCGGCGCGACTTGGATACTTTGTTCTGTTGGACAGCCATGTCTCAACCTTTGTAACTTGGGGCCTTGGGGCTGTTCCCGCGGCGCGTTTCGTTTGTGTTTCGATCGGTCTGCCGAGCGTTTAGGCCCAGGCTAAGCCGATGTCCAACCAAAATTCCGATGAGCGCGCGAAAATACTGGGAATTATCGTCTGCGCAAGCGGTTTTTTGTCCGAACCCGCCGGGTTGGCTCGTCGGAATCGACTTCCCGCTCTCTTTTCAGTCTTCACGCCCGCCGTCAAGCTGGTCGCGCAGGGCGGCAAGCCCGGCAAAGGGGCGGGTGTCTTCGTCCCGCATCGGCGCAACGCCCGGTTCAGCGTGGACCGATTCTCCCAGAACGGCACCGTCCTTGCGGGGGTATTGCGGCACAAACAGCGCCAGCGCCTCTTCCATGATCTCCTGCACGTCAATGTGACTGCCCAGAGGTTCGCTGCTGTCGTCCTCGGGCATCTCTACCTCTTCTTCGCTTTCGGCATATTCCATGCCCGCGATAAAGCTGCGGCGCAGTTTCTGGTCGATGCGGGTGGTGACCGGATCAAGCGTGACAACGCAATCCTGCACCACTGTGGCCCCCAGTTCGGCCACGACTTCCCAGTCGCGTTTGCCCATTGCGCGGATCTCGCCGGCAAAGCGCAGCTTGCGCAATTCGTTCAGCCCTAGCTCCTGTGCGAGGGCCGCCATTGCGGGGGCATCAGGGCGGAGTTCAAACCGGGTCGGGCGGTTCTGGGGCAGGTCAGCGACGCGAAAAGCGGTGCTCTCAGACATTTGGGGGACTTTCGTTTCTTGAACCGGAGGCTGGGTTTAGGTAATCCGGTTGCAAGGCGTATTCAAGCCGGGGGGCATGAGAGTAGTTATGGTATCCAAACACGCACGGTCGCTGAAGGCAGCGGCAAAGGTCACGGTCTTCCTTGTTGCCGGCTTCGCCGTTACGGCTTGTGCGCCGATGTATCGCAAACACGGCTATGTCCCGACAGAGGAACAGCTGGCCGAGGTTGTGGTGGGTGTCGACACCAAGGATACAGTGGCCGAAACCATCGGCGTTCCCGCCGCAGAGGGCGTGCTGAGCGATGGCGGCTACTATTACGTCTCTACCCTGATGCGCCGCCGCGGGCCGTCCGCGCTCAAGCCGGTCTCGCGCGAATTGGTGGCGGTGACCTTCAACCAGCAGGGCGTGGTGTCGGGCATCGAACGCTATGGTCTGGAGCAGGGCAAGGTGATTCCGCTGCAGCGCCGCGTGACCAGCTCCAACATTCAGGACAAAACATTCCTGCGTCAGCTTCTGGGCAGCCTTGGCAACTTTGGCCCCGGTGGTCTGGTCGAATAAATCGGCCTGCCATCCCCCGTCATTTGCCTGACATGCGCTCTGTGCTAGCTGCAGAAGACCCCGCTGCCCGCGCCACGGCGTGATGGGTTGCGGTTTTCTGTGGATTTATGTGTCAGAGCCAGACCAGCGCCACCATGACCCGATCAAAGCCCGAATATTCCCTGTCTGCCTCCCTGCCATCCCCACAGGGGCGTCAGCTGCTGGCGCGCGGGCGCTACCGGCTGCGCCTGATCCCTGCCACTGCGGGCGAGGATCTGGCGCGCGCGCAGGATCTGCGGGCGCTTTGCTTTGGGCTCGCCCAGCGGGACGCGGATGCGTTTGACGCCACCTGCCTGCATCTTCTGGTAGAGGAGGCAGAGACAGGCCAGCTGGTCAGCTGTTGTCGGCTGAGCCTTCTGCGCGATCGCACGGCGCTGCTGCGCAGCTATACCGGCACCCACTACGATCTGAGCCGCCTGCCCCTGGGAGAGGGCCCGGTGATGGAGCTGGGCCGCTTTTGCATCCATCCAGACTGGCGGGACGCCGATATTTTGCGACTGGCCTGGGGCGCGCTGACACAGCTTGTGGACGAAGAAGGGATTGGACTGCTTCTTGGGTGCAGTTCCTTTGCAGGCGTTGATCCAGGCCCCTATGCCCATGCATTGGCGCAACTGTCCCTGCGCCATCAGCCACCCGGCGGGCAGGTCGTCAGCCCGCAGACGGCAGAGCGGCGGATGCTGTGCGATCTTGACCTTCCGCCAACCCCCGATCCCAAACTGGCGGCGCTGCAGATGCCCGCCCTTTTGCGGACCTATCTGATGATGGGGGGCTGGGTTGGCGACCATCTGGTGGTGGACCGCGCGCTCAATACCCTGCATATCTTTACCGCGGTCGATATCGCCGCCATCCCCGACAATCGCAAGCGTCTGCTGCGTGCGGTCAGCGCCACGGGCTGAGCCATTCTTGACGCGCTGCCCTTGCCGGTTTAGCTGGCTTTCATGGCACGTATTCCTCTCTTACAGATGTCCGGCATTTCCCTCACGTTTGGGGGCGATCCGGTGTTCGCGGATCTTGATCTGGTGGTGCAACCTGGCGACCGGGTCGCTTTGGTCGGGCGCAATGGATCGGGCAAATCCACCCTGATGAAGGTGATGGCCGGTCTGGTCGAAGCCGATCAGGGCAGCATTGTCATCCCGCCGGGAAAATCCGTGGGCTACATGGAGCAGGATCCCAAGATGGAGGGGTTCGCCACATTGGGGGATTTTGCCGCCAGCGGGCTGGAGCCGGGCGAGCTGTACAAGGTGGAGCGCGCAGGCGAGGGGCTGAAGTTTGACCCCGCCCGCCCGGTAGAAACCGCATCAGGGGGGGAACGTCGCCGTGCGGCCCTGGCCAAGCTGATGGCCGAGGCGCCGGATCTGATGCTCTTGGACGAGCCGACCAACCACCTGGATATCGAGGCGATCACCTGGCTTGAAGACGAGCTGAAATCCACCCGCGCGGCCTTTGTGCTGATCTCGCACGACCGGGCGTTTCTGCGGGCCCTGACCCGTGCGACGCTTTGGGTGGATCGGGGACAGGTGCGCCGGCAGGACAAGGGGTTTGAGGATTTCGAGGCCTGGCGCGACAAGATCTGGGACGAGGAAGACCAGCAGCGCCACAAGCTGAACCGCCTGATCAAATCCGAAAGTCGCTGGGCTGTCGAAGGCATCTCTGCCCGTCGCAAACGCAATATGGGCCGGGTGCGCGCGCTGCAGGATCTGAAGGCAGAGCGCGCCAGCCAGATCAAACGGCAGGGGACAGCGGAACTGGCACTGGAGTCCGGTCCGAAGTCCGGCCGCAAGGTGATCGAGGCGGAGGGGCTCTCCAAGGCGTTTGGTGACAAACCCATCGTGCGGGACTTTTCGATCAAGGTGCAGCGCGGCGACCGCGTGGCCTTTGTCGGACCAAATGGCGCGGGCAAGACCACGCTGTTGAAGATGCTGTTGGGGATGGAGCAGCCGGATACGGGCAGCGTGCAGCTGGGAACCAATCTGGAAATCGCCCTGTTTGACCAGACCCGCGACCAGCTGGATGGCGATGCGAGCCTGTGGGAAAACCTGACCTCTGATCCTTTGCTGGGGATTTCCGGCAAGGCCGATCAGGTGATGGTGCGGGGCCAGCCCAAACATGTGGTGGGCTACCTCAAGGAGTTCCTGTTTGACGAGGCGCAGGCGCGCGCGCCGGTGCGATCGCTGTCGGGGGGCGAAAAGGCGCGGCTATTGCTGGCGCGGCTGATGGCGCGGTCCTCGAACCTCCTGGTGCTTGATGAACCGACAAACGATCTGGACGTTGAAACGCTCGATCTGTTGCAGGAGCTGTTGGACAACTACGACGGCACCGTTCTCTTGGTGAGCCACGACCGGGATTTTCTCGACCGGGTTGCGACCACCACAATCGCCATGGAAGGGGGCGGGCGCGCCACGGCCTATGCGGGCGGGTGGAGCGATTATCTCTCGCAACGTGGCCCTGTGGCGGGGGCGGCTGAAAAGGCTGAAAAGGTCAAAACGGCCAAGCCCAAACCCAAGCAGGAGCAGGCCCCGAAAGAGGGTTTGAGCTTTAAGGAAAAGCACCGGCTTGAGGCGCTGCCGGGCGAGATTGAACGCCTGGAGGCAGAGATCGCCAAGTTGCAGGAGCTGATGGCGGATCCCGAGCTGTTCACGCGCGAGCCGGTCAAGTTCAAGAAAGCCACCGAAGCCCTTGTGGAGCGTCAGGAAAAGCTGTCGGCTGCCGAGGAAGAGTGGCTGGAGCTGGAAGATAAAGCCGCTGGCTGAGGGCGGATAAGGGTAAACCTGTCTGACCCAATGTTTCGCACGCGAAACATTGGGTCAAAGAACGTGCCGTAAATAGCTGATAAATAACGAAACCCTGCCGCAATATGTTGCGCGGCGGTTAACGCGGCGCACGCAACGGGTCGACAGGGTATCTTGTGGCGCGGGGCCGCGTTCTACCGGATTTTGTAGCGCAGCCTGCGCCATTTGGGGGCGGGGCAGAAAGGGTTAACAATCTGCCCGGCTCCGCACGCTATGTTTTGCGGCTGGTGATGGCTCAGCGCATCCGCAATGCGCCATCAAGGCGGATCACCTCGCCGTTGAGATAACCCATCTCCACGATGAAGCCCGCAAGCCGGCCGTATTCGGCAGGATCGCCAAGGCGGGCGGGGTTGGGCACATCGGCGGCCAGCTGTTGTTGCACCTCTTCGGGCAGGCCTGCGAGCATCGGCGTCATGAAGATCCCCGGAGCGATGGTCATGACCCGCACGCCCGAAGACGCCAAATCGCGCGCCATCGGCAGGCACATGCCCACAACACCCCCTTTGGAGGCCGCATAGGCGGCTTGGCCCTTTTGTCCGTCAAAGGCGGCAATTGAAGCTGTGTTGATGATCACACCACGACCGCCATCTGCCTCTGCCTCGCATTTGGCGATTTCCACGGCTGCGAGACGGGCGACATTGAAGGTGCCGACGAGGTTGATGTCGATGGTGCGCTGATAGGCATCAAGCGGATGGGCGCCATCGCGGCCAACGGTTTTGATGCCAAGCGCGATGCCTGCACAGTTCACACAGGCATTGATCTTGCCCATCTTCTCGCTGGCCAGAGCAATGGCAGCGGCCACCGAATCCTCGCTGGTGACGTCGGTTTCGGCAAAATGCCCGCCGATTTCTGCGGCAACGGCCTGCCCGCGGTCCACATCGCGGTCCAGCAGTGTGACCTGTGCGCCATTGGCGGCAAAGTGGCGGGCTGTGGCCTCTCCGAGGCCCGACGCGCCGCCGGTGATGACGGCGGCGGTTTGCGACAATTTCATGAGGCTGTCCCCTCCCAAGGATCAATGCATGAGAACATCAGTATCTGAACGTGTGTTCAGATAATCACGTCCCCTCGGCAGTGTCCAGAGAGAGTTCCGCTGCGCCATTGGCGCCATCGGTCCCTTGGATCAGCAGTAGCCGGAGATGCCCGTGCTCATCAGGCGTTTGTCCAGCGCGGCGATGGGGCGGAGCAGGCGCCCCATCGGGGCCCAATAGGCCCATGTTCCGCCCAGCTGATGCAGGCGGGCGCCGCTGCCCAGTTTGAACCGGGCAAGTCCGGGGGCGTCTTCGGTGTTGATGACGCCAAGATCCAGCTGTTCGCAGCCCTGTTTGGCCAGCCAGTTCATTGCTTCCCACATCAACAGGTTATGTGCCGACAGCGCCTTGCCGCGCTCGGTGGTGTGGGCGATGTGATAGGTCGCACCGCGTCCGTGGCGCAGAACAAGAATGCCTGCGACGATATCCTTGCCTTCATGGGCTTCAAAAACCTTGGCCATGCCCTTGTTTTCACGGGCATAGGCGAGGGTCAGGTCGACAGGCCAGCTGCGATAGCCACGGCGGGCCTGTTGTGCGGCATCCGCAGCAAACAGCCAATGCGCCGGGGTTTGCGGCAGCGACTGGCGGGTGACGCGCAGGCCTTGGCGTTCTGCATGGACCAGACGGTTGCGCCATTTCTGATGCAGCCGTGCGCGGCGCTGGTCGTGGTCACCGGTCAGATCGACAAGACCGACATACGCGGGGCTGACCAGCGGAACGGCACCGTGGCGGGCGAGCGCGGGTGTGGGGGTTTCTGGCGACAGGATCACCGGGGTGCGGTGCAGGCCCTGTTCGCTGATTTGTTCGATCAGGCGCAGCGGTTTGTCGATGCGGGCGCGGTTTACCATGGCCACGTCGATACGGCCCAGCAGCTTGCGGCGCATCACGACGGTGTCCTTCAGCTGGCTGAGCACCATCGGCTCCTTGCCGGTGGCAGCAAGGGCGCGGGCGAATTCCGGGGTTTGGGGCAGCGCGGAGATGGTCTCGTCGCGCAGAATTGGGCGGGGCATGACATCAGCAGGCATAAAATCGAACATGGCGCCATTAACCGCAGGGAAACCTAAATGATGGTTAATGGAGATATGAAAAATGCGAATAAAATTTTGAAGCAACATGCACCCGGTGCCCGAATGACACGATCCGCCGCTTTTCTGCTGGCTGTTGCGCTGTCCGTTCCGGTTGGGCTGGTCCTGCTTTTGGTTGATCTGCTGCTGATTTGAGCGGGAACCTGCGGGGGTCTACCGGGGATATGCCCATGAAAAAGGGGGCCGCTGGCCCCCTGATCCGAGTGTTGTGTGTGTCTGAGGGCGACAGCGGCCTTAGCCGTCCAGCTGCACCAGTGCGTGGCGTTTTTTGCCCGCAGACAGTTTGATCGGGGAGGCGAGCGCGGCAGCGTCGATCATGAGGCCCGCATCTGTCAGCGGTTTGTCATCGATCTTGGCGCCATTCTCGGCGATCAGGCGCTTGGCGTCCTTGCCGGATTTCGCAAGACCCGATTTCACGATCAGCTGCACGATGGAAATACCATCGCCCAGATCTGCAGAGGACAGCGACAGGGTCGGCAGGTCGTCGCCAACGCCGCCTTTTTCAAAGACTTCGCGGGCTGTGGCCTCTGCGGCTTCGGCAGCGGCGCGGCCGTGCAGAAGGGCTGTGACCTCATTGGCGAGGATCACCTTGGCGGCGTTCACCTCAGAGCCTTCGAGCGCGCCAAGGCGGTTGCATTCATCCACCGGCAGCTCGGTGTACAGCTTGAGGAAGCGGCCCACGTCTGCGTCGGTGGTGTTGCGCCAGAACTGCCAGAATTCATAGGGCGACAGCATGTCGGAGTTGAGCCAGATCGCCCCGTTCTGGGACTTGCCCATCTTCTTGCCATCCGACGTGGTCAGAAGCGGCGAGGTGAGGCCATAGATTTCGTGGTCCAGAACTCGGCGCGTCAGGTCGATGCCGTTGACGATATTGCCCCATTGGTCCGACCCGCCCATCTGCAGCACACAGCCATAGCGACGGTTCAGTTCAAGGAAGTCGTAGGCCTGGAGAATCATGTAGTTGAATTCCAGGAACGACAGGGACTGTTCGCGGTCCAGACGCGATTTCACGCTTTCAAACGACAGCATCCGGTTCACCGAGAAGTGGCGGCCGATGTCGCGCAGGAAGGTGAGGTAGTTCAGATCATCCAGCCATTCTGCGTTGTTGAGCATCATGGCAGAGTTTTCGGCGCCTGTGTCGTAGTCGATATAGGCGGCAAAAACTTTCTTGATGCCTGCAATATTGGAATCGATCTGATCGTCGGTCAGCAGCGGGCGTTCGTCCGCGCGGAAGGAGGGATCCCCGACCTTGGTGGTGCCGCCGCCCATCAGGGTGATCGGTTTGTGACCGGTTTTCTGGAACCAGCGCAGCATCATGATCTGGATGAGCGAGCCGACATGCAGCGAGGTCGCGGTGGCGTCAAAGCCGATGTAGGCGGACTGGCCGGGGGTCATCAGTGCCTCGTCCAGGCC
Source organism: Phaeobacter italicus (assembly GCF_001258055.1). Lineage (GTDB taxonomy): Bacteria > Pseudomonadota > Alphaproteobacteria > Rhodobacterales > Rhodobacteraceae > Phaeobacter > Phaeobacter italicus. Next base: position 242,877 of record NZ_CVRM01000011.1, read on the forward strand.
CTGATAATCGGTGCAGTCGGCCAGATAGCCGCGTTCCATCATTACAGAGATGAAGTCCGATTTCGGGTGGTAGGTCATGACGTGCCTCGGCTTTCTAAATTGCGCGGTGCTGTATAAAACGCAATTTGCGCGGGGGAAAGCAGTCTGAACCGCTTTGCGGCAGAAAATCCCTGCGGTATCTTTAGGGTGTGGCGACGGGGTTGCGCTGGCGGGGGGATCTCCTGGTCATTTGTCCCCCGTGTCGCTTTCCAATGATGCGATGAAACCGCGATCCGTGAAACCGGTCGCAATGCGAGCAGGCAAGAACAGCATGTCCAGAACCTCAAACCGAGCCATTGCGAAAACCGGCCCTCTGCGGGCTCTTGGCACGATGAGCGGCACCTCGCTGGATGGGGTGGATGCGGCCATCGTGGTCACTGATGGTGTGTCGATCCACGGATTCGGAGCCAGCTGCTATCATGCCTATGAGCCGGTTGAACGCGCGCAGCTGGCCTCGGCGCTGGGGCAGTGGCATGGCCCGCAGGTGGACGCGGCGGGTGAGATCGTGACGCGCGCCCATGCGGATCTGCTGAAACGCTTTCTGGCGGAACAGGCCGATGCAGATCTGGCCGATGCAGAGGCGGGCGTGGATCCGTCGCGCAGCGCGCCTGTGGATGTGATTGGCTTTCACGGCCAGACCCTGGCCCATGCGCCACGGCAGCAGGGGACGTTGCAGGTGGGCGATGGTGCGGCGCTTGCGCAGACGTTGGGTGTGCCCGTGGTCTGGGATTTCCGCAGTGACGATGTGCGCCTGGGCGGAGAGGGGGCGCCGCTGGCGCCGTTTTTCCACTTTGCCTGCGCCAAATACCTGAAGCGGGACAAGCCCCTGTGTTTCCTGAACCTCGGCGGGGTTGGCAATATCACCTATGTCGATCCGCGTTTTGATGCGCCTGAAGAGCCCGGCGCGCTGCTTGCGTTTGATACCGGGCCTGCCAATGCGCCGATCAATGATCTGGTGCAGGCGCGCTGTGGCCAGCCGATGGACGAGGGTGGCCGGATCGCGCTTGGCGGTGAGGTGGAGACGGGGGCGTTGGAGTTGTTTCTGGCCGAGCCCTATTTTGCCCGGATGCCGCCCAAATCTCTGGACCGAAACGACTTTTCTGAGATGATCGACCTTGTGTCCGAGCTGAGCGACCGCGACGCCACCGCCACGCTAACGGGCATGTGCGCCGCCGCTGTGGCGCAGGGAATGGAACATTGCCCCGAGGCGCCGGAGGTGGTGCTGGTTACGGGTGGCGGGCGCCATAATCCGGTGCTGATGGAGATGCTGCGCGTGTCACTGGATTGCCCGGTCGCCCCGATTGAAAGCGTCGGACTGGACGGTGACATGCTGGAGGCGCAGGCTTTTGCCCATCTGGCGGTGCGGGTGGCGCGGGGTCTGCCGACGTCCTGTCCCGGCACCACCGGCGTGCGCGCCTGCGTGGGCGGCGGCGTGGTGAGCGTGCCGGGAACGTCGGACTGAGCCGGGGAGCTGAGCCCGGGACAGGAAACGTCTGAGTTTCTTGGCAAATGTCCGGGGGAAAAATCCGGGGTCAGGCGCGGGGGATATCAAAACCGGGTGCGGCCAGTTCAAAGCCTTCGAACTGAAATCCGGGTGACACTGTGCAGCTGACCAGCGTGTAATCCCCTGTTGTGCGGGCCGCCTGCCAGTGGCCTTCCGGCACAATCAACTGGGGCTCTCCCTTTGTCAGGTCGGGGGACAGGAGGTGATCCTGCGCCGGCCCCGCGTCGCTGGCAGAGAGGGACAGCACCAGCGGCGCGCCTGCGTGATAAAGCCAGATCTCGGTGGCATCGACCCTGTGCCAATGGCTGCTTTCGCCGGCCTTCAGCAGAAAGTAGATGCAGGTGCCGGTGGCGCGGCCATTGTGGCGATCGGCGTTTTCGGCAATCCATGTCTGGCGATAATAGCCCCCTTCGGGGTGCGGCTGGAGGTTCAGCTTGGCGATGATCTCGTCAGCGGTCATGTCCGGGCTCCGTTTTGTCTGTTGGCTCTGGCAATTTGGTATCTGCCGCATATGTTTGGGCCATGACATTGCATATCCCCTTTGACAATACATATGCCGCGCTGCCGCCGGTGTTCTACACGAAACAGGCCCCTGTGCCGGTCAAGGCACCTGAGCTGCTGGCCTATAACGCTGCGCTTGGGGAGGAGCTGGGCATCACCGCAGGCGAGCAGGCCGAGCTGGCAGAGGTCTTTGCGGGCAATCGTGTGCCGGAGGGGGCCGCGCCCCTGGCGCAGCTTTATGCCGGGCATCAGTTTGGCAACTACAATCCGCAGCTTGGCGATGGGCGCGCGATCCTGCTGGGAGAGACGGTTGGCGCTGACGGCGCGCGTCGCGATATCCAGCTGAAGGGATCGGGGCGCACGCCCTATTCGCGCGGCGGCGACGGGCGGGCCTGGCTTGGGCCGGTCCTGCGGGAATATGTGGTGAGCGAGGCGATGCATGCGCTTGGCATTCCGACTACCCGCGCGCTGGCAGCGGTGACAACGGGAGAGCTGGTCTGGCGCGAACAGGGCGGGCTGCCGGGCGCGGTGCTGACGCGGGTGGCCTCCAGCCACTTGCGGGTCGGGACGTTCCAGATCTTTGCCGCGCGCGGTGAGACGGCGGCGCTGCGCCAGCTGACGGACTACGCGATCCAGCGCCACTATCCAGAGGCAGAGGGTCCGATGGGGTTGCTGCGGGCGGTGCGTGATCGCCAGTCAGAGCTGATCGCGGCCTGGATGTCGGTGGGGTTCATTCACGGGGTGATGAATACCGATAACTCGTCCATTTCCGGCGAGACGATCGACTACGGGCCATGCGCCTTTATGGATGTCTACCATCCCAGCACGGTGTTCAGCTCAATCGACCGCATGGGGCGCTATGCCTATTCCAACCAGCCCGATATTGCGGTCTGGAACCTGGCGCAGCTGGCGACCGCGTTGATCCAGCAGGCGGAGGATCCGCAGGCGATGGTGGAGGAGGCAACCGAGATCGTGCACGCGATGCCCGCGCTGACAGAGGCCGCCTGGTTGCGCCGCTTTGGCGCCAAGATCGGCATTGCCGAGGCAACCCGCGAGGATATGGGGCTGATCACCGATCTGATGCAGCGCATGGCTGCGGGGCAGGCGGATTTTACCAATACGTTCCGGGCCCTGGTGGATACTGTGTCGCCAGATGGCGGACCGGCGCGGGATGAGTTTCTGGAGCCAGAGGCCTTTGATAGCTGGGTGAGCGGCTGGCGCGCGCGACTGGAGCAGGAGGCGGATCCGGCGGCGGTGATGGCGGCGGCCAACCCTGTTTACATCCCGCGCAATCACCGGATCGAGGCCATGATCGAAGCGGCGGTGGCCGGTGAAATGGCGCCATTTGAGCGGCTCAATACGGTTCTGGCGGACCCTTACACCGTGCAGGACGGCGCCGAGGATCTGCGTCGCCCGCCAGCGGAAAGTGAGATCGTCACCGCGACTTTCTGCGGGACCTGACGGCGCGTGGTTATTTGCGGTTGATCAGCACGATACCGACGGCGACCAGTGCCAGCGCGGCCCAGACCTGCGGGTAGATGACTTCGTTCAAGAGCAGCCAGCCGAGGATGGCGGCAATCACCGGTGACAGAAAGCTGAAGGAGGCGACGGCGTTGGCGCGGTAGATGCTGATCAGCCAGAGCCACAGAAGATAGCCGAGGCTGGCAATGGCGACCGACTGGAACAGAACGCCCGCGATATGCAGCGCGGTGGGCGCGCGCAGCAATGGGCCAAACAGCGGCGAGATTGCAAGCAGGACCACCGCAGATGTGGCAAGCTGATAGGTCAGCTGACGGATGGGCGGCACGGCCGCCAGCGGCGACAGGCGCGCACAAAGCGCAATGCCCGCCCAGGCCAGCGTTGAGACCAGCGCCAGCACATCCCCCAAAAGCGAGGCATCACCGCTGCCCCGGTGCAGGACTGCCAGCACAACGCCACCCATTGCCAGCACCAGACCAAGCATCCTGATCGGGCTCAGCCGTTCCCCTGGCAGCAGCAGGTGACCTGCCAGCGCCAGCCAGACGGGCATTGAGTTGAAGATGATCGTCACCCGTGACACCGATGACAGATCAAGGGCGATGTAGAGGCAGATGAACTCTGCCGTGAACAGTGATCCGGACACCAGCCCCCAGAAATGGACAGAGCGGCTCCAGTGGACCGGTGTCGCAGCGGTTTCTGGCGGGGTTGGCGCGGTTGCGCGCTTTAGCTGGCCGCGAAACCCCAGCCATGCAAGCAGAACCGCAAGCCCGATCAAGGAGCGCAGGCCAGCCTGAAACACCGGGCCAAAGCCCCCGTTGGAGACCTTGATCACCACCTGATTGAGCCCCATCAGCCCGCTGAAGCCGATCAGCATCGCGGCGCCAAGGCCGTCCATTGCGCGTTTTTCACTCATGGCGCCACAGGAAATCCCGCCGCTGGCAGAGTCAAGGTGGCAAAACAGATGCTTAGGCCATTTACAGAGGTTTAGGCCATTTGCGGTGTGACGGGGCGTCCTCTGGTCCGGGCTTGCGATTTGCGCCATGCTGTGACCGTATCCCGCACCAAATGGCGGGGGCGGAAGCAGGTGAGATGACCAGGAAACCGGGGCAGGGCAACGTGATGGGACGGCTGAGGCTGGCCACATACAACATCCAGAAGTCAGTGGGGATGGACCTGCGTCGACGGCCGCGTCGCACGCTCAAGGTGATTGAGGGGACAGGCGCGGATCTGGTGTTGCTGCAGGAGGCGGACAAGCGTCTGCCGCCGCGCCCTGCTGCGTTGCCTCATTTCGTGCTGGATGAGGCAGGCTGGCATATCGTGGATCTGGGCGGCGCGGGGTCGCTGGGCTGGCATGGCAATGCGGTGATCTGGCGGGGCGATGCGCTGAGGCTGGTGGATCAGGGCCATATCCCGCTGCCGGGGCTGGAGCCGCGCGGTGCTGTCTGGGCCCGGTTTGAAACAGCGCTAGGCCCGCTGAGGGTGGTGGGGGCGCATCTGGGGCTGACCACCAGGGCGCGGCATGAGCAGGTGCATCATCTGGCGCGTCATATCGCAAGCGAGCCGGATCTGCCCACCGTCTGCGCCGGCGATTTTAACGAATGGTCGCGCCAGCCGGTGCTGGACCATATCGCGCCGCAGCTGCGGTTTGTGCCCCCAAAAGCCAGCTTTCCCGCGCTGCGTCCGATTGGTGCGCTGGACAGGATTGCTGTCAGCCGGGGTTTGCGGGTGGTCGAAAGCGGTGTCTACCGCGCCCGGCCTGCACATGTTGCCTCGGACCATTTGCCGGTCTGGGCAGACCTTGAGGCCGAGAGCGGCTGAGGGGATGCGCATTGCCCGACAGGACACATGAAAACGCCGGGGCGGTCGTATCCACCCCGGCGTTACTGTTTTTGTCTGATCCCTTGTGGGACAGGGGTTACTGCGCGCTGCGACGCTGGCCGCCGCCTGCCTTGCCCTTGCCACGGCCCTGACCGCGACCTTGCCCGGCACCCTGTCCGCCACCTGCACGGCTTTGCTGGCCTGCGCCACCACCACCGCTGCGGCGACGGCGATGACCGCCGGGTTTGCCGCCACCGGGTTTGCCACCGCCACCGCGACGGTTCGCAGGTGCGGTCGGGTCCGGCATCGCCTCCCACGGGCGGCCAGAGGCCACGGGGATGGTGATCTTCATGGTTTTCTGGATCGCTTTCAGTTCGTCCATTTCATCCGGCGCACAGAAGGCCACGGCCTGACCGTCCTTGCCTGCGCGGGCGGTGCGCCCGATGCGGTGGACATAGGCGTCCGGCACGTTGGGCAGTTCGTAGTTGTAGACGAATTTCACGTCCGGGATATCAAGACCACGGGCCGCAACATCGGTTGCCACCAGGATCTTGACCTCGCCGGATTTGAAGGCCGCCAGTGCCCGCTCGCGCTGGCCCTGGGATTTGTTGCCGTGGATGGCAGCGGCGGAAAACCCAGCAGCGGAAAGGGTCTTCATCAGTTTTTCCATGCCGTGTTTGGTGCGGCCAAAGACCAGCGTGCGCTCGTCCTTGTGTTCGGCCAGAAGCTCTTTCAGCAGGGACAGTTTTTCGGCCTTGGCGATGAAATGCACCGATTGGGTGATCTTGTCTGCGGCCTTGCCGGGAGGGGAGACCTCGATCCGGACCGGGGCGTTCAGATAGGAATTCGCGATCTCGTTCATCTGCTTGGGCATGGTGGCCGAGAACAGCATGGTCTGACGTTCCTGCGGCAGCAGGGACGAGATTTTGCGCAGGGCGTGGATAAAGCCGAGGTCCAGCATCTGGTCGGCCTCGTCCAGAACGAGGAAGTCGCAGGAGCCAAGGTCCAGCGCGCCGCGGTCCAGGATGTCGAGCAGACGGCCCGGTGTGGCGATCAGGATATCGGTGCCGCGCGACAGGCGGGAGATCTGCGGGTTGATCGAGACGCCGCCAACGACCAGACCGGTCTTGAGCGGGGTGCCTTCGGTCAGGCCCTTGAGCGTGGCGGCAATCTGGTTTGCCAGCTCGCGGGTCGGTGCCAGCACCAGACCGCGCACGGTCTTGGCGGCGGGCTTGCGGCCGTATTGCATCATCTGCGCAATCAGCGGCACGCCAAAGGCAGCGGTCTTGCCGGTGCCGGTCTGGGCCAGACCCAGAACGTCCTTGCCATTCAGCGCGTGGGGGATTGCGCGGGCCTGGATCGGGGTGGGCTCTTTGAAGCCCATTTCGTCAATGCGGGACAGGAGCTTTTCGGGCAGCCCCATGGTTGAAAATTCAGTCACGTATCGTCCTTTCGCAGCCGGAGCGGATGCCACGGCCGGTGCCGCCCCACAGGTGCGGGCGGTCTGTCGTTGGGGCAGGAACCTCAGGCGGTCTGACAGAATGTCAGCCCGCTGGTCGCTGCGAATGCCCCACGCGTGATATTGGGAACGGTGGCATATCCTGTCAGGGGTCGGTGGTGTGCCGCATGGCCGGTCAGCGTCTTGCTGGGTCTCCGGTCATGTCTGCCCCGTCTTCCTTGGGGGCGGCCCGACGCCCTCTGCTCACGCGGCAGGGAGGGATGCCTGAGCCGCAGATGGCCCTCCTGTGCGGCAAAGTCAATGGTCGTCATGTGCATATTCCTGCCAAAGTGGTGCGAAAACCCGGTTTGCAGCTGCCGCTGCTTTGTTTAAACAAGAGAGCCATGCTGAAGAAGGGACGGCTATGCGCGAGACGATTATCGCACGATGTGAAGCAAAAGGTCTGCGGATGACAGGCCAGCGTCGGGTGATTGCCCGCGTGCTGCAGGAGAGCGAGGATCACCCCGATGTGGAGGAGCTTTATGCCCGTGCCAGCGCGCTGGACGGCGCGATTTCGCTCGCCACTGTGTACCGGACCGTCAAGCTTTTTGATGAGGCAGGGATTCTGGACCGGCTGGAGTTCGGGGACGGGCGGGCGCGCTACGAGGATGCCGACCGCGAGCACCACGATCATCTGATCGACATGAACTCGGGCGAGGTGATTGAATTCTGCGACCCCGAAATCGAAGCGTTGCAGGAAAAGATCGCCGAGAAGCTGGGCTATGAGCTGCGTGGCCACAAGCTGGAGCTCTATGGCGTGCCGGTCAAGAAAAGCTGATCCGCGCCTAGCGCTCGGACCGGGCTGCGCGCCGCTCTCCTGCCGTGCGGACCCTGACGCCCAGATCAAGGAAGGGACGGGGCGGGATCAGGTTGGGCTTTGTCAGCGCCAGCGCATCTGACAGCAGATCCCCATCCTGACGGCAGGCGAGATCGGCAATCAGCTTGCCCATGATGCTGCCGCGAGACACGCCCGAGGCGTTGTAGCCACCACACAGGAACAGACCTGGCTGGGTTTCCTCAAAGACCGGTTTTGCGTTGCGGCTGATGCAGATATTGCCGGACCAGGAATAGGCGATGGCGCTGCGGTCCAGAAAACCAAAGCGTTTTTGCAGCCCGTCCGCGTGGATGTCGATGCGGTCAGACAGCTGCGTCCTGTTGATGCCGCCGGGGCGGTATTCGGCTGTGTTGCGGATCAGGATCCGGCGGTCCTGTGTCAGCCGCATGGTTGCGCCAAGCGAGCGCGGGCTGAGAATGCCCCAGCTGGCGGGGCGGTTGATGTCCTGTTCTTCCGCTTCGCTCAGGGGGCGGGTGAGCGATGCGGTCAACGCAAGCGGAAAGACCCGCAGCGATTTCAGGCCAAGGCGGGGAAAGAAGGCATTGACCGCGACGATCACCTGCGGGGCCGTCACGGTCCCTGTGGTCAGGTCAAGCTGCCAGCCATTCGCGGCCCGGTGGATGCGGCGCACGGGGCTGTTTTCAAAACATGCGACAGTGTCCGGCAGGCTGGCCGCGAGCCCCTGCGCCAGCATGGCAGGCTGCAGCAGGGCGCCACCACGGGACAATACGCCAAGACCGTAGAATGATGTGCCCAGTCTGCTGTGCAGCTCTGGCCCCTCGATGAGGCGAGCGTCAATTCCGAGGCGCTGGAAACTGTCGGCATGCTGGCGCAGCTTTGCGAAGTTTGCGGGGTCGTGGGCGGCGTGGATGGAGCCTGTGTCCTCCCACTGGCAATCAATCCCGTGGGTCTGGGTCAGCTGGCGCAGTTCTGCGACGCCTGCGTGGTCCAGCCGGTTCATGGTGCGGTAGCTCTTGAGCCCCTGATCGGTGTGCAGCTGGGCGTGACCGGGGCTTTCGTTTGCGACGGCAAAGCCGGAGTTGCGGGCGCTGGCGCCTTGAGCGATGCGTTTTCCGTCCAGCAGCAGGATCCGGGCATTGGGGCGCAGGTTCGCCATCTGGCGGGCGGCTGCAAGCCCGGTAAAGCCCCCGCCGATGATGGCCACATCCGCCTGCTGAGCGCCGCGGAGAATGGGGTGTTGCGGGAGGGCTCCCGCCAGTGCGCTCCAGCCGCAGATATCTTCGACCATGCCGTCTCTCGTCTTTGTCGCAAATACCATTGCGTTGAATTCCAAATATGAAAATGGCTAGCGGCTTTCGCTGTGAATGCAAGCATTTCTGCTGGATGCCGGGTGATGTATCAATTTTTGTGATGGTCGGCCCAACAGCATGTCATTGGGGCGTGTCGCAAATGGTGTTGTTTGACGCTGACAGAGCATGTTTGGTGCATCGGATCCGGGTCGCGCTGCGGCCTGTTGCGACTGCGCCGAGATCAAAGGACCGACCGACATGAATAACGTTACAGCGATTTTGCTGATCATTGTCTCTATGGCGGGGTTCACGCTGGAGGATACGGTGATCAAACAACTGGCCAAGACGATGCCGGTTGGCCAGATCCTTGTGATGCTGGGGATCGGCAGTGGCGCGGTATTCGTGATCTGGGCCAAGCTGCAGGGCCATCGGGTTCTGGCACGCCACAACTGGCGCTGGCGGCCGGTTCTGCGGGCCTCGACCGAGGCGCTGGCAGCGGTTTCATTTGCAACAGCTCTGGCAACCGTCGACATCTCTACTGTTGCGGCGGTGTTTCAGGCGATGCCCCTTGCGGTGACAATGGGGGCTGCGCTGTTTCTGGGCGAAGAGGTCGGCTGGCGGCGCTGGAGTGCGATCCTTGTCGGCTTCCTTGGTGTGTTGATGATCGTGCGGCCCGGCCTTGCCGGGTTTGAACCCAACGTGCTGCTGGTGCTGGTGGCGGTGGTTGCCGTTGCCGCGCGCGACCTGATGACGCGGGTGATGGACAGCGCGGTGCCCTCGACCGTGGTCAGCTCGCAGGCGTTTGGCTCTCTGGTGGTGGGGGGGATGGTCATGCTGTGGACCCTGCCGGGAGAGCCCGTGGCGCTGGGCCAGAATGACTGGTTGCTGCTGGCAGCCGGCATCGGCTTTGGCGTGCTGGCGTATTCCTGCATCGTCACCGCGACGCGCATTGGTGATGCGGCGGTTGTGACGCCGTTCCGCTATACCCGGCTGGTGTTTTCGATTGCCGTGGGCGTTGTGATCTTTGGTGAGCAGCCGGATATGATGACGCTGGGCGGATCTGCATTGATCATCGGGTCCGGGCTTTATGCCTTTGTGCGCGAACGGCGTCTGGCACGGCGCGCGCGGGCGGCACAGATCGGGGCAGAACTGCAGGCCAGCGCCTGAACTGCAACCGATGATCACCCTGTTGGATGGTTGCGCAAACAGCGCCGTGTTAGCCCTAACCCAGTAAAATAAGTGACGTTAGCGATAACGCTCATGGTTTACTTTTTGCTGGTTGCTGCTATGACGCAGACGACATTTGCCAACATCAGGAACCTGAGTGATGAGCACCATTATCGATATCCACGCCCGCGAAATTCTGGACAGCCGGGGAAACCCCACCGTTGAGGTCGACGTGATCCTCGAAGACGGCACCCTTGGCCGCGCGGCTGTGCCCTCCGGCGCCTCTACCGGCGCGCACGAAGCCGTGGAGAAACGCGATGGCGATGCGTCGCGCTACCTTGGCAAGGGCGTTCTGGAAGCGGTTGCAGCCGTGAATGGCGAAATCGCCGAGGCGCTGGTCGGCTTTGATGTGACAGAGCAGGTCGCCATCGACGCGGCGATGATCGAACTGGACGGAACCCCCAACAAGGGCCGTCTTGGCGCCAACGCCATTCTGGGTGTCTCGCTGGCCGTGGCCAAGGCCGCAGCTGATTTCACCGCTCAGCCGCTGTTCCGCTATGTTGGCGGCACCTCTGCCCGTGTTCTGCCGGTTCCGATGATGAACATCATCAATGGCGGCGAGCACGCCGACAACCCGATCGACATTCAGGAATTCATGATCATGCCGGTGTCGGCAGAGAACGTGAAGGAAGCAATCCGCATGGGCGCGGAAGTCTTTCACACCCTGAAAAAAGAGCTGTCTGCCGCTGGTTACAATACCGGTATCGGTGACGAGGGCGGCTTTGCTCCGGCGCTGGAAAGCACCCGCAAGGCGCTGGATTTTGTCATGACCTCGATCGAAAAGGCCGGTTACAAGCCGGGCGAGGACATCTATCTGGCGCTCGACTGTGCCTCGACCGAGTATTACGTCGACGGCAAATACGAGATGAAGGGCGAGGGCGCGTCGCTCAGCTCTGCTGAAAACGCGGACTACCTGGCTGCCCTGTGCGCCGACTACCCGATCATCTCGATCGAAGACGGCATGGCCGAGGATGATTGGGAAGGCTGGAAACTGCTGACCGACAAGATCGGTGACAAGGTGCAGCTGGTTGGTGATGACCTGTTCGTGACCAATCCCGAGCGTCTGGCAGATGGCATCCGTCAGGGTGTTGCGAATTCCATGCTGGTCAAGGTGAACCAGATCGGCTCTTTGAGCGAGACGCTGAAGGCTGTCGATATGGCCCACCGCGCGCGTTACACCAACGTGATGTCGCACCGCTCGGGCGAGACCGAAGATGCAACCATCGCTGATCTGGCCGTTGCCACCAACTGCGGTCAGATCAAGACCGGCTCTCTGTCGCGCTCGGACCGTCTGGCAAAATACAACCAGCTGATCCGTATCGAAGAGCTGCTGGGCGAAACCGCCGAATACGCAGGTCGCTCTATCCTGAAGTGATCTGCTGAGCCTGTTGGGTTCACATTCTGGAAAGCCCCGTCATTTTGGCGGGGCTTTTATCTTATCCGCGGTGTAGAGCGGAGATGCCAAGACACAGGAGCGCCAATATGAACGAACCATCCCCGGACAATGAGTTTCAGTCGGCGCATGCGGCCTTGCTGATGGCCTCCTTTGAGGCGGCGACCGGGCGGGGGCTGTTGCCGGGGGCGGATGCGCGGCGGCTTTATCATGCGCCTTTTCCGGTGCTGTCGCATGACACGGCGGCCGATCCTGTGCTGACCTACGGCAATCTTGCGGCGCAGGCGCTGTGGGAGATGGATTGGGCGCAGCTGACGTCCATGCCTTCGCGGTTGACGGCAGAGCCCGGCCATCGGGGCCAGCGCGATGCGATGTTTGCGCAGATGCGTGAAAAGGGATGTATCGAGAACTATGCCGGTGTCCGGATCAGCGCGACGGGCAAACGGTTTGAGATCCGCGAGGCCGTGATCTGGCGTCTGGTGGACGCTGATGGGGTGCTGCGCGGCGAGGCGGCGACCTTTCGGGATTATCTGCCGCTTTGACGGGCCAACGCAGGTCTGCGCGGCTGTGGTACGGCCGATCTGTGTGATCCCGCTCACAGACACGTGAGGAGGCGGCCCCTATCCTAAGCACAGGTGCCACGGTGGTGGTGCTGGCACAGGAGGGGGAAATATCATGGCATATCTGGATCCTTGTGCATCTGCTCGCGATCTGTCCGGGCAGGCCTTGCACGCGGTCTATGTGGTTGCGGCGCTTGGGGTTCTGGCAATTGTTGCAGGCTGTGCGGACACGGCGCATTACCCGTTGTCGGGGCTTGCGGTGTCGGCCAGTGATCCGGTGCATCAGCTGTCAATGACCGGCGGCACGATGGGAATGGTCGGCTTTTGATCTGAAATCTGCAGCAGGTCGCCCGCGCAAAAGCACCTGAAGGCGCAGGCGACCTGGCTGATTGGCGGGGCCCCCATGCCCCGGCCTGGCCGCGCGCCTTACTCCCACGGAAAGGCGACTGATGCGGCACGTGTCCGGGCTTTGCCCGGTGGCTACAAATCTGTCGCGCTGTCAGGGTCGCGGCTTCTGCCGACGACGTTGCGCTGCCATACCGAATGGCTGCGCGGCTCCACCGTCCCACGGCGTAACTGTCAAAACGCGGCGCCTGCCTGCCCCTGAGACGCGGGGCGGCGGCGGAAAATCTCCTGCGCCAATCAGGGCGCGTTCATTCGGGATGGCCGACCAGTTTGATGCGGGCAGATCGTCAGGATCCGTGAGGGAGAGACTGCCTGTCCGGGTGCCGGCGCCATGCTGGTCAGCCACCGCCGATGTGAAGGGGTAACGCGCGTTGTGCCAGGTGGTTCCCGGAGCGCGCGATAAATTACCGTGAAAGTGAAAAAGTATATCCTTGCCAGACGGTTAGAGGCGTCGGCTCATCACCAGAATATCGGAGTTCGGCTGGAACCGGGCGCGGGCATAGAGGCTGCGGGCCTTTTCGTTTTCCTGGCTCACCTCAAGATGCAGCGCGGTGATCCCGGCCTCTGCCAAGGTGCGGGGCAGGGCAAAGAGCACCTCGGTTGCGATGCCGCGGCCGCGCACGGGCGGGCGGATGAACAGCTCGTCGATATAGCCGTCCATGCCGCCAAATTCGACCGACCAGCTAAAGGTGACGACGATATAGCCCACAGGCGCGCGGGTCGGGCCAATCAGGTAGATCGCGCCATATGGCATGCCCGCCAACAAAGGTTCGACACCGGCGCGGCGGGTGGCATCATCTGAGGTGATCCCCATTTCGCCGTGAAAGGCAGCGACGAGATCCAGAACGCGATCCAGATCTTCGGGGCGGGCAAGGTGCAGGGCGGCGCTCATGGCGTGTCCTTTTCAGCGGATAGGGAGGGGGCAGGGCGTTGCCCCAATTGGGTGGCATCAGCCAGGGCGCGGGCTTCGACCTTGGCGATCCAGTCGGATTTGCAGGCACCATAGCCTTCTGCGTCGCCGGGATGGAGCGCAGCGCATCGCCCCTTGACCGCGCTGTAACCCGCCCGCAGCGCGCCATTGCCCCTGAGAGCATCGCGAAAGGCCAGATGGCGGTCAATGTCGGGTGCGCCGATGACATAGCAGTGGGCGTGAAACAGGCGCGTGCCGCTTTCCGGGTCATCGCGGCGGCAATACCGCCGCGCGGGCAGGCCATAAGGGCCCATCCAATCATAGCCCAGGGCCTCTAGCGGGGCGCGGGCCTGCTCCAGTCTTTCTGTGCTGGAAAAGACCGGCAGCATGTCGATGATCGGTTTCGCGGGCAATCCGGCGACAGCTGTCGAGCCGATGTGATGGATATCGATCAGCCCCTCCACGCCCGCCGCGCGCCAGCGAGTTGCCTCCAGCTCAAACAGCGCAGGCCAGCCGGGATCGGGGGCGTGGATCTGCGTCATAGACGGCCCAGCCGTTCGGTGATCAGTGCGAAAAACCCATCGCTGTCCACATCGCCGATAAACAGGGCATTGGCCGCACGGTCCGTCACGCCCCACCAGTCTGCAACGGTCATGCCCAGCGTCAGGTCAGAGGATGTTTCGACCATGACATTGATCCTGCGCCCCGAAAACAGCTCTGGCTGGATCAGATAGGCGATGACACAGGGGTCGTGCAACGGCCCGCCCTCAGAGCCGTATTTCTCGACATCGAAGCGTTCGAAGAAATCCAGCATCTCTGCGGTGAAATGACCGACGCGGGTGTCGAGGGCGCGGATCGCCTCGATCCTTGGGCGCGTGGCCAAGGCCTTGTGCGTCACATCAAGGGGCATCATGGTGACTGGCACGCCAGAGGTCAGAACGATCTCGGCGGCTTCGGGGTCGACGTAGATGTTGAACTCTGCTGCGGGGGTGATGTTGCCGACCTCGAAATAGGCGCCGCCCATCAGAACGATTTCCTGCACGCGCTCCACGATGTCGGGCGCCTGTTCAAAGGCGGCTGCGATATTGCTGAGAGGACCAAGAGGACAAAGCGTGACCGTGCCTGCAGGTTCGCGGCGCAGGGTGTCGATGATGAAATCGACACCGTTGATTTCCGCCAGCGGCATGGTGGGCTCCCACAGCTCTGGCCCGTCCAGACCGGTCTTGCCATGGACATGTTCAGCCGTGACAAGCGGGCGGCGCAGCGGGGCATCGCGACCGGCATGGACAGCCACATCAGAGCGGCCCGCAACCTCGCAGACGCGGCGGGCATTGGTCTGGGTCAGCGCCAGGGGCACATTGCCAGCGACACAGGTAATCCCAAGAAGATCAATCTCTTGCGGGCTACCAAGCGCCAGGAGAATGGCAACCGCATCATCCTGTCCGGGATCGGTGTCGATGATGATCTTGCGCGGGCGGCTCTGGCTTTGGTCGCTCATGGGGGATGGTCCTTGATTGGGTATTGCGCGACCCTCGCAAGGGCGGCGGCGGATGTCCAGCGTCGCTGCGGCTGTGGTCGGAATTTCCCCGCTCATGAGCCGGGGGGCGGATATGAAAATGGCGCCCCTCTGCCGAGGCGCGCCATGGGTTTTCAGCGTCTGGCTGACTGGATGGCTGCGATCAGGCGGCTGCGGCGCCCATCGTCTCTTCCATCGCAGACAGGAGAACGCCTGCGATCACGTCAAGCTCGTCCTTGCTGAGCCGCACAGGCAGGCGCACATCGCAGGCCTGCATCAGCATGGCACGGGTCTGCGGCAGTTCGGGCACGTCTTTCATGAACTGCCAGTTCCAGAAGGCGCGGGCGTTGTCCTCGGACAGGCCAAAGATCTGCACCTTCACGCCCTTGGTCTCTGATGTGGCGGCAAAGCGGGCGATGTCCTCGCTGCTCATGCCGACCAGATTAAACTGGATCGAATCCGGCGCGCGTTGTTCCGGCGCCAAGGGGGCAGGGACGGTGATATAGGGCGATTGGTTCAGCTGGTCGGCGACATAGTCGTGGTTTTCCAGCCCGTCCCGGACGCGGCGGGCAAGTTCCGGCAACTGCGGGCGGATCACCGCCGCGGATAGGTTGCTCATCCGCAGGTTATAGAGCGGCAGCTGGTTCTGCCATTTGGCAAAGGCCTGGGCCAAATCGTCGGTATTGTCCCCCGGCGCGGGTTTGTGTTTTTTCCAGTTGTGTTCGTAGGCGCCCGACATGATGACGGCACGGGCCACCAGATCGGCATCATCGGTGACCAGAATGCCACCTTCGCCTGCGTTGATCATCTTGTAGGACTGGAAGGAAAAGCAGCCGATGGCGCCAAGCGTGCCGATGTTGCGGCCATGCCAGGTGGTGCCAAGCGAATGGGCGGCGTCTTCGATGACCGGAATGTTGCGGGCCTGGCACAGCGCCATGATGGCATCCATATCAGAGGTGTGGCCGCGCATATGGCTGATGATGACCGCTTGCACATCATCCAGCTTGGCCTCGAAATCGGCCATGTCGATGCGGTAGTTGTCCTTGACCTCGCACAGGACGGGCACGCAGTCGGCATGCACGACAGAAGAGGGCACGGCGGCAAAGGTAAAGCCCGGTATCAGCACACGGGCGTCGCGCGGCAGGTCCAGCGCCTTCAGGGACAGAAACAGCGCCGCAGAGCAGGACGACACGGCCAGCGCATATTTGCTGCCCAGAAGCTGGGCGAATTCCGATTCCAGCAGGGCCACCGGAGCATCCTGCGGGGCGGTGTAGCGAAACAGATCTCCCGATTGCATCAGTGCCTCGATGGCTGCGCGCGCGGCCTCGGGGATGGGCTCTGCCTCATGGACATTCGGAACGGTTTGCACGGAAGACTGGCTCATATTTCAAAATCCTGAAGTTGTCCTTTGGGAAATGTAAAATAAGCGGCAGGAGAATGCAAAGCCAACCAGCCAGAAATGGCCACCCCGGCGTGGATTTTCACAGAACTGTTGCGGGGAATTAGATCCCCAGCCGATCCCTCAGCGAAAACCACGTCATCGCCAGCACAAGGAGCGGGTTGCGCATGGCCGGGCCTCCGGGAAAGGCGGGGGCAGGTACGCGCGACATGGTGTCAAAGCCATCGCTTTCGCCCTGCAACGCCAACGCCATCAGCTGACCGGCGTGGGTTGCGGTGCCAACGCCGTGGCCCGAATAGCCAGAGGCGCTGAGGATATTGGGGGCAAGACGGGCCAGATAGGGCATTCGTTTCATGGTGATGGCAAGCGTCCCGCCCCAGGCGTAGTCGATTTTCACATCCTTCAGATGCGGAAAAATCTGGCTCATGGGTTTGCGCACGGTGGCGGCGATATCAGAGGGGAAGCGATAGCCATAGCTCTCTCCGCCGCCAAACAGCAGGCGGCCATCGTGGCTGAGACGGAAATAGTTCACCACAAATTTGCTATCGGCCACCGCAACGTCGCGGTTCAGAACGCGCGCCGTGTCTTCACCCAGCGGTTCGGTCGCGGCAATGAAGTTGTTGATCGGCATGACTTTGGCGGCCACCTGACGGTTCAGCCCGCCCATATAGCCATTGCAGGCAAGGATCAGCTGGTCAGCCCACACATGCCCCTGTTCGGTTCTGACGAGGACGGGGCTGCCGTCTTCGATTGCGGTCACTTCGCTGGTTTCGCAGATCCGGACACCAGCTGCCGCTGCCGCGCGCGCAAGGCTGAGCGCATAGTTCAACGGGTGGAGATGAGCCGCGCCATGGTCGAGAAAGCCGCCTTTGTAATCCGGCGAGGGACACAGCGCAAAACACGCCTCCTCATCCAGCTGCTCGATCTGGTCATAGCCATAGCGATCCTCAAGAAAGTGGCCGTAGTCATGCAGGTCGCGGGCTTCTGATGGGGACGAGCCGGTCCAGGCCACGCCCGGTTTCAGATGGCAGTCGGTGCCGTGGCGGGCAATCAGCGATTTGACCAGATCCTTGGCCTCTTCCCCCAGTTGCCAGAGCTTTGCAGCGTCCTCGCGCCCCATCAGCCCCTCAAGACCTTCCTGATCCATGCGTTGCCCGCTGCCCAACTGGCCGCCATTGCGTCCAGAGGCGCCAAAGCCCACGCGGTTGGCTTCCAGCAGGATCACCGAGCGGCCCGCCTCTGCCAGATGCAGCGCGGCAGACAGGCCCGTGTAGCCGCCGCCGATGATGCAGACATCGGCCTTTGCCTCGCCCTGCAATGGCGCAAACGGGGCAAGCGGCGTGGCGGTGGCAGCATACCAGCTGGCGGGATACTGCCCCTTGCGGTCGTTGGAGTAGAGAAGGTTCAGCGCCATTGCACACCTCAATTCCGGGCATGCCGTCCGCGGGGGACGGATATGCCTGTCATCTTTCCAGAAATACTCAAATCTGCGAGCGTCGCCCCGCAGGGCAACGCTGGACCGGGGTCTCAGACGTTCAGCAAGAGATGTTCCCGCTCCCAGGGAGAGATCACCTGCAGGAACTCTTCGTATTCTGCCCGTTTCACACAGCTGTAGACACGGGCGAATTCCGGGCCGAGCACCTCGTGCAGGGCTGTTGCCTCTTCAAACAGGTCTAGCGCCTGACCCATCACCTGCGGGATGTCGCCTTCTCCCTCATAGGCGTCCCCCTTGAATTGGCGGGTGGGGCGTTCTTCCTGGATGAGGCCGAGATAGCCACAGGCAAGGGAGACCGCGATGCCGAGATATGGGTTGCAGTCCATGCCGGCGATCCGGTTTTCCACCCGCCGTGCTTCGGGCCCGGACAGCGGGACGCGAATGCCGGTGGTGCGGTTGTCACGTGCCCATTCCAGATTGATCGGGGCGGCGTGATCCTTCACGTAGCGGCGGTAGGAGTTCACATAGGGGGCCATCACCGCCAGACCCGCGGGCAGATGGTTCTGCAGGCCGGCGATAAAGTGGTAGAAGGCATCCGTCTCGCCACCTTGCGGGCCGGAGAAGATGTTCTCTCCGGTTTCGGTATCCAGAATAGAGTGGTGGATATGCATGGCAGAGCCGGGTTCATCGGCGATCGGTTTGGCCATGAAGGTGGCAAAACAATCGTGGCGCAGCGCGGCTTCGCGGATCAGGCGTTTGAAATAGAACACTTCGTCTGCCAGTTTCACGGGGTTGCCGTGACGCAGGTTGATTTCCAGCTGGCCTGCGCCGCCTTCCTGGGTGATGCCGTCGATCTCAAATCCCTGCGCTTCGGCAAAGTCGTAGATATCGTCAATCACCGGGCCGAATTCATCAACGGCGGTCATCGAATAGGCCTGACGGGCGGCAGCCGGTCGGCCGGACCGGCCCATCATCGGCTCAATATCGCGGGCAGGGTCGATATTGCGCGCAACGAGAAAGAACTCCATCTCGGGCGCCACGACCGGTTTCCAGCCCTTCGCCTCATAAAGGCCGACCACGCGTTTCAATACATTGCGCGGGCTAAAGGGGACGGGGTTGTCGTCGCGGTCATAGGCGTCATGGATCACCTGCAGCGTCCAGTCACCGGTCCAGGGTGCGGCGGTCGCGGTGGACATGTCGGGCTTGAGCGTCATGTCCTTTTCGATCCAGCCGTCTTCATCAGCCGCATCGGCCCAGTCGCCGGTGATCGTCTGATAGAAAATGCTGTCGGGCAGATGAAAGTAGTCTTGCTTGGCAAATTTCGACGCGGGCACGGCCTTGCCTCGGGCAATGCCCGGCAGGTCCGAGATAACGCATTCAACCTCGTCGAGACGACGGCCCTCCAGATAGGATTGTGCTGCTTCAGGAAGGGTGTCGAGCCAGGCTGACATCAGGTCCTCTCTTTCACGAAAAATGCATTGAGGAAGGTTGCGATTTCATCCGATTGGATGGGGTGGTGAAGCTGGTCCTTGGCGGCGTCCAGCAATGCGTCGGGAACGACGCCACGCCCGCGGCTGTCGATCAGTCCGTCGACAAAGCTGCTGGCGAATTCGGGGTGGGGTTGGGCGGTCCAGATGTGATCGCCATAGGCCAGGATGCCGTGCTTGCAGTGATCGTTTCCGGCCAGCACGCGCGCACCCTCTGGCAGTGCGGTGACTTGATCCTGATGCCAGGCATTCAGGCGCAGGGGCTTGCCGTCCTGTTCATAGGTCACGGGGCCGACGGCCCAGCCGCCAGCGAATTTCTCGACCTTGCCCCCCAGCGCCTGCGCAATGATCTGATGGCCGAAACAGATGCCGACAAGCGGCTGCTTGCGGGCGTGGATCTGGCGGATCAGATCCTCGAGCGGCGGGATCCAGTCGTGGTCTTCGTAGGCGCCATGTTTGGAGCCGGTGATGAGCCACCCATCCGCCGCCTCGGGGCCAGAGGGAAACTGGTTGTCCACGACGGCGAAGGTTTCAAACTCAAACCCGCCATCGGCCAGGAGGGTCCGGAACATCTCGTCATAATTGCCTGCGCTGTCGATCAGGTTTTCGGGCGCGTGGCCGGTTTGCAGAATGCCGATTTTCATGGTTCACCAGATTTGATCAAATTTAGCCTAGCTGAGCCTCCCCGGACAGGCAAGCACCCGTTGGAAGGTCGTGGCGCATCCCGGCCCCCGGCGCAAAGACGTTCACAGGGGGCGACGGGTTGGCCGACAGGGCTTCATACGGCTTCCAGCCACGAGAGCCAATGTGTCTCGGCCGGGCGCTCTGCAAATCCGGCGATTTCCTGACGTTTCATCATCACGAGGTTGCGGATGACGCGGTCTGGCAGGATGCGAGCGATCATCGGGTCCGTGTCGAACAGATCGACGGCGGCCTGCCAGCTGGGGGCGAGCTGGGGCAAGCCCTGGATGTCGTAGATGTTGCCTTCGGATGGCGCGGGTGGCTGGGCGTTGTCTTCGATGCCGACAAGCGCGGCACCAAGGACGACAGCAAGCATCAGGTAGGGGTTGATGTCACCACCTGCGACGCGGTGTTCGATCCGCCGGGCCTTGGGGCTGCCGCCGGGAATGCGGATGGCTGCGGTGCGGTTTTCATAAGCCCAGGCCGCGCTGACCGGAGCGTGGGCACCGGGCACAAGGCGGTCATAGGAATTGCCGTGGGGGGCAAGGATCAGCGTGCTGGCGGGCATCGCATTGAGGCAGCCGGCCACTGCATTCAGCAACAGATCAGAGCCCCGTTCGGTGCCGTCATCAAAGATGTTGTTGCCATCCTTGTCGACCACCGAAAAATGCACATGCATCCCGTTGCCCGCCTCTTCGGCGTAGGGTTTTGCCATGAAGGTCGCTGCAAAGCCGTGTTTGCGGGCAAGGCCGCGCACCAGAGCCTTGAACAACCAGGCATCATCCGCAGCGCGCAGGGCGTTCTGGTGATTGAGGTTGATCTCGAACTGGCCAAGCCCGGCCTCGGAAATTGCGGACTGGGCGGGGATGCCCATCGCGTCGGCGCCTGCATAGAGGTCGGTGAAGAAGGCATCAAAGGCATCAAGTTCAGCCACCGAGAGCACCGACTGCTGGTCCAGCTCGCGCCCTGTCAGCGGATCGATGGGCGGAGCAGGCTGTGCACCGCTGTCATCAATCAGGCTGAACTCCATCTCGGTCGCGGCCATGACCTGCCAGCCGCGCGCCTCATAGCGGGCGAGCACATGGGACAGAACGTGGCGTGGATCGCCCATGAAGGGACGGCCATCTTCCCAGTACATCGACATCGGCACCAGCGCAGAAGGACTGGTGAGCCAGGGCATCGGCACCGGACCCCGGTCTGTCGGCAGCATGATTCCGTCGGCGTCTCCGGTTTCAAAGACCAGCGGGTTGTCTTCCACATCGCGGCCCCAGAGATCCACGTTCAGGGTCGAGATCGGCATGCGGGCTGATCCATCGTCCAGCTTGTCTGCCAGCCCAACGGGCATACGCTTGCCACGCATCTGGCCATTGAGATCGCAGGCGGCAATGCGGATTGTGCGCAGTTTCGACAGATCCATCGGAGGGCTCCCTTATTGGTTGCCTCTGTTCTACTGCAGGATTTGCAAGACGCAAAGGAAATTTGATCAAAAGTGGATCTGATCGCTTGGTGTATCCGCATCAGGCCGAGAGGATTGCCTTGTTTTGCAGCGGTTTCAGGGATCTGGGCGCAAAGAAAAAGGCGCCGCGGGGGCGCCTTTTGTGATCAGGTTTTGATCAAGTGTGCGATCTTAGCGGATAAGGTTCATCCGCAACCGCATCTTGGCCTTTTTCTCCTGCGGCAGATGCGCATTCAGGCGGCGGTTGATGATGCCAAACAGCCCGATGATGCAAAGCGTCAGCAGAATGAAATAGAACGCGAGGATCGGGTAGGGCACGAAGGGGTTGAACGTCTTGTCCGCAAAATAGTTCGCGTAGTAGAGCGCATCGCCCTGCTGGCGCCAAGCCGGGAAGCCGGAGAAGAACACCAGCGTCGTGGCATGGAACAGAAAGATCGCCTCGTTCGTGTAGGACGGCCAGGCCAGTCGCATCATCGTCGGCCACATGATTCGACGAAACCGCGTCCAGCCGGACAGACCATAGGCATCCGCTGCTTCGATATCGCCCTTGGGGATGGAGCGCAGCGCGCCATAGAAGATCTCTGCCGAGTAGGCGGCTGTGTTCAGGATCAGAACAATCAGGGCGCCAAGCCAGGCCGCAGAGAACGGATCAAAGACAGACGACACCGATTTCAGCTGCAGGAACAGGAAGTAGGCAAAGAAGAACTGGATGAACAGCGGCGAGCCACGGAACAGGAAAATGAACCATTCGGCGGATTTGCGGATCGGTTTGTTGGCAGAATTCTTTGCCAGCGCAATGCCGTTTGCCATCACGAAACCGGCCATGACGGCCAATGCACCAAAGTAGATGTTCCAGATCATGCCGGAACCGATCAGGACAAACTGGTCGCAGAGCGTGAAATCGGTGCGCGGCAGCATCCGTTCGCCATAGCCAAGCGAGCGCAGGCCGTAATCCTGCAGGGTCTGAAGACAGCTCATGCCGCTTTCCTTTGTGCTTCGCCAGCAAGGGTTGCCTGACCGTGGGAAAGGCGCCGGCTGATCCGCTCAAGCACCACTTCGGAGACCTTGGTGAACAACAGATAGAACACCAGCAGCCCAAAGAAGTACCACATCCGCCAGTCGCCATGCGGGTAGTCGGTGAATCGTGCCGTCTTGGAGCCGCCCAGCTCGCGGGCCCAATAGACGATATCTTCTACCCCGAGGAGGAACAGCAGCGGCGTTGCCTTGATTAGCACCATCCACAGGTTCGACAGGCCGGGCAGCGCATAGGTCCACATCTGCGGCACCAGAATGCGCCAGAACGCCTGGCGGTGGGTCATGCCGTAGGCCTCGGCCGTTTCGATCTGGGCGCGTGGTACTGCGCGCATGGCACCGAACAGGACGTTGGCGGCAAAGGCGCCGAACACGATGGCAAAGGTGATCACCGCGAGCGAGAAGCCGTAGACTTCGTGGATCCATTGATCGGAGCTGCTCAGCGGCATCTTAGCGATATCGCAGACGACAAAATCATTGCCCTGCCGCACAGGTGCGTCCCAGTCTGGGCATTTCACCTTGTGGCGCAGGAATTCGATGCCCTGATCCAAGGCGATCACGAAGAACAGGAAGAAGGCGATATCCGGCACGCCACGCACAACGGCGATATAGGCGCGGCCGATCCACGAGAGCGGCGCAAAGCGGGCGCGGGCGGCCATGGCGCCGCCAAAGCCGAACAGCAACGCCGCCGGGGCGGTGATGGCCAGCAGCAACAGAACCGTTCCAAAGGACATGTAGAAAGCAAAGTGCTTTCCGGTGGTCAGGTAACAGCTCAGCCACTGGATGCCCTCCAGAATGGCCGGGTCAGAGCAAAAGGAGAAAATGGCGGACCTCTTTCAGATTGGGACCGGGAGAGGGGCGCAACAGCGAAACCGGTCAAGGGTGAAGGGGGGCACGCAGCCCCCCTTCGATAGTTTGCAGGGTCTGGCCGTGGCTCAGAACTTGCCTTCGATTTCCCACTTGTCCAGCAGCGCGTTCAGCGAACCGTCTGCTTTCATGGTGTCGATCGCTGCGTCGAACTTGGCGCGCAGTTCGTCGTCGGACTGGCGGAACGCCATGCCGATGCCGTCGCCCAGGAACACGTCTTCTGCGATGAACTGCAGTTCGGTTTCTTCAACGATCGGGGTCAGGAAGTCCTTGTCGGCCATCACGGCGTCGACTTCGCCCGCGGTCACGGCTGCGATGGTTTCATCCGGAGTCGGGAATTCAACCAGGGTCGCACCGGTGGAGGCCACGTGGGAGGACTGGATGGTGGAGGCCTGAGCGGACACCACAGCGGAGTTCACGTCAACATCGGACAGAGCCGCGTAGGCGGAGGGCGACGGACGGGTGTAGCCCTGGGTGAAGCTGACGACTTCCTTGCGCTCTTCGGTGATCGACATGCCTGCGATGATGGTGTCGTAGTTGCCGGACAGCAGGTTGGGGATGATGGAATCCCAGTCGTTGGTGACCCATTCACAGTCCAGCTCGGCGCGCTTGCACAGCTCGTCGCCCAGCTCGCGCTCAAAACCGTCCACTTCGCCTGCATCGTTGAGGAAGTTGTACGGAGGGTAGGCGCCTTCGGTGCCGAGACGGACGGTGTCTGCCATTGCAACGCCGGCGGTCAGAGCCAGGGCAGCGGTGCCGAGGAAAAGAGATTTCATGTGATAACTCCCGTTTAGGTTGGTTTTTGGTTTTGGTTATTTGCCATGATGCGTCGAGGCAAGGAAGCCGCGAAGACGTTCGGATTGTGTGTTTCCGAACACCTCTTCTGGCGGGCCTTGTTCCTCGATCAGACCTTTGTGCAGGAAAACGATATGGCTGGACACATCTGCGGCCATGTTCATGTCGTGGGTCACGATGATCATGGTGCGCCCTTCGGCAGCCAGATCCTTGATGACGCGGACCACTTCCTGCTCCAGCTCAGGGTCGAGCGCGGATGTCGGTTCGTCAAACAGCAGTGCCTCGGGCTCCATGCAGAGCGCCCGTGCGATGGCCGCGCGCTGTTGCTGACCGCCAGAGAGCTGCGCGGGATAAGCATCGCATTTGTCACCGATGCCAACCTTGTCGAGATATTTGCGCGCAGAGGCTTCCACCTCGTCGCGGTCGCGGCCCAACACGGTCAGCGGGGCCTCCATCACGTTTTCGAGGATGGTCATATGGGCCCAGAGATTGAACTGCTGGAACACCATCGACAGGTTGGTGCGGATGCGCAGCACCTGTTTGGGGTCAGAGGGGCGTCGGTTCAGGCCGCTGCCGACCCAGCTGATCGGTTCGCCCTTGAACAGGATGTCGCCCTGCTGGCTGTCTTCGAGCAGGTTGCAGCACCGCAGGAGCGTCGACTTGCCTGAGCCGGAAGAGCCGATCAGAGACACCACATCGCCGCGACGGGCGGTGATGTCGACGCCCTTGATGACTTCCAGCTCGCCATAAGACTTGTGCAGGCCGCGGATTTCCAGAACTGGGCTCGTGTCGGTCAAGGTGTCTCTCGTACAATTGTCGTTGAATTGGTCCTTATTGGACCGAAAAAAAGAATGGATGCAACGTGCAAACCGATTGGTGCGGGACGTAATTCGGCATTTTGACAGGTGAACTGGTCGAATTGTTCGGATTTTGATGCCTTGCTCGTCACTCCGCAAAGGGGCAGAGGCAGGGGGTATGGCCCTGCGCGTCAGCAGTGCGGGGGAAAACGGCAAGCGGGGTTCGCGCAGCAGTGGCGCGATTTCGCGTTACCGGGCGGCGGACTGGCGGATGGTCTGTTCTGTCAGCACGGGACCAAGAGGGGTGGAAACCGCCAGATACTCTGCTGCGGGAATGTCGCAGACGCCGCGCAGATGCAGCGTTTTGCGATGGTCATCCGCGAGCTGGTCGACGGCGCGGTAGAGCGCTGCGCGCAGCGGGGCGGGGTCGCGGTGGCGCGCTGTAATCAGCGGCAGGCCCGGGGTTGCCCTGGTTCGGTCGATCACAACCAGATCCCCGGCAAAGTCGTCATATTCCCGCATCAGCGCCCAGCTCATGGCATCGAGCGCGGCAAAATCGGCGCGCCCCTCTGCCACGGAACGGGCAGAGGCGACATGGGCCCCCGTCGCGATCAGCTCTCCCGGCAGGATACCAAGGTCGCGCATATGGTGCATGGGCGCGGCCCAACCTGACTGTGACAGCGCCTCGTTATAGGCAAATCGCGCACCGGCCAGCTGTGACAGGGATGGGGTGCCCTTGTCGCGATGGGTGACGATGACGCTGTTGTAATGCCCGGGCGGTGCTTCGGCTATGCCGTGATCCAGGGTCGCAACCAGGGTCACCTGATCGTACAGGCGAGTGCGAAACGGCATGCCGCAGGTCTGGCCAAGCAGCAGATGGGGGGAGGTCCAGACCTCCCACAGATCCTTGCCCCGTGTCAGCGTCTCAGGCGCCTCGCTGTCGTTCAGCTCTGCCCGGATGGCCTGCCACAATGCATCAAGCGCCGCGGTGGTTTCGGGGCGCTCGTACATCGTGAGGCTTGCGATCATAGGGCTTTCTCGGCGCGCTGGCGGGCGCGGGCGCTGTCAACGTCGCTGACGCCCAGCAGGTTGGTCGACAGTCGCAGCAGCGCGTCTTCGGCGGCGTCGCGCTCACCATCGGCCAGAACCACCTGCCAGAGCGCCTCAACAACGCCCATGCGGTTTTCGTAAGGAACGGCATCCTTGATCGCGCGGGTAAAGCGGACCGTGTCGGGGGCCTCTGCCTCCAGTGCTTCGGCCTGTTCACGCAACAGGATGGCCCCGCCCACATCCAGACCGTAGCGGGTGCGCAGAATGCGGTCGATGCGGTCTCGTTCCACATCAGAGTAATTGTGATCAGAGCGGCCTACCCGGACCAACAGCGCGCTGAGCGCGAGGCGGGCATCCTGATCGTCCAGCGGAGCAGGGGCCGGGGCCAGCAACTTGCCCAGGAGTTCCTTGATCATGATTGCGGCTCCTGTGGGGTGGTGTCGTCCGTGGCGATGGCTGAGGCAGCGGCGGTGTCCGGCACGGCCAGCAGCTTGTCTTGTGCGCGTTTTCGGGCTTTGTCGCTGTCGTTGCGCGACAGCCCCATGGCCTTGCGGGCATCTTCGACGATGCGGATTTCGCCGGGGTGTTCGCGTTCGTCTGCCAGAACCACCTCCCACAGGGCATCCAGCGCGGCCAGACGTTCCTCCAGCCCAGTGGTCTCGCGGATCAGCTTGCCAAAGGTGTCGGTTTCGGGCGCGGCGGCGTGCAGTTTCTCACAGGCCGCGCGGACCTTGGCGGCCTCGATGGCGTTATGCTGGTACAGTCGGGCCAGAATGCGGTCGATCAGGCTGATCTCTTCCAGCTGATAATCGCGATCCGACTGTGCGACACGCACCAACAGCGCACCAAGCGCCAGTTCCGCATCAGGATCGGGCGTCGCCGGGGTTTGCGGTGGTCGAAAGACCTGAAAGAGTTTCTTCAGCATGGCAACAGTCTATCCCTGAACAGCCCCTATACCAAGTGGCCCTTAGCCACCGTAGCCTTCGACGATTTCCATATCCCCCGTCGATACAGGATCTCGGAGTGCCTTGGCCTGCTGATAGGACACCGAGTCGTAACAGGCTTTGGCGGTGGCGAAATCCTTGAACTCGATGACGACGGTGCGGGCGCGGGTCTGACCTTCGCGCACCTCCTTGGGGCCGCCGCGGACCAGAAAGCGGGCGCCGAACTCTGCAAAAGGGGCTGCATTGGCGGCGATGTAGTCCTTGTAGCGCTCCATATCGTCCACATCGACATGAGCGACCCAGTAACCTTTGGGCATGGTGGTTCCCCTTGCGCGTCTGAAAGGCGTGATTTGCGACAGGCTGATACAGAATGCGATCAAAGGCAATGACTGCATTTCGGGGATTTTCCCCTTATGCCGCAGATTTCATGGAGAAATTGCCGCATCTTGGCGGATTTGTGCAGGCTGCGCACAAAGCTGCCGGTCAGGGCTGATGCCCAACCCACCCCCTGGGGAGCAGGCCTGTGGGGTAGCGGTATCAATGAAGGGGGAGGGGTTATCCGTCCCCCGTCAAGAAAAGCAGCGACCGTTGAAGGCCGCTGGGGTCTTTGAGGTGATGGGCGATCAGAAGGGTTCGATGCGGACCCAGTTGGCCTCGCCATCGGCGATGTGTTTGGCAACATCTGCACGCCATTTGTCCCGCGCGCCTTCATGCACGAAGGTATAGAGCTTGCCGTCGACCATTTCGGTGACGTTCGGATCGCCCGGACGCTTGTAGCCCTGCGACGCGGCCCATGCGCAATAGGCGTCGAATTGGGGTGCGTAGGCCGCTGGATCCGCCTTGAAGGTGTCGCGATTTTCCTCGGAGCTGAAGGTCCAGAGGGCGCCATCCCACAGGTGGAAGAATTTTGCCTTGCCATGTTCCGGCGCGCCCTGGGAATAGGTCACGGGATCATAACCGCCAAATGCTGTTCCAAGGGTGTTTCCGGCAAATGCGGGCGCGCTGAATGCTGTTACTGCGGCGGCGGTCATCGCGGCAAAATAGGTCTTCTTCATTGGGGTGGATCCTCCATCAGTTTCCCGACCTGCCAGGGTTGTTCCGGCAGGAATGACCTCAAGTTAGCGAAGGTTCGCACAGACTGAAGTAACGTTATCTCACCGTAATTTCAGGAGATTTTCCTAGGCGCAAAGACCGCCTGCGTTTCGCCTGTGTACAAGCAGGATTGGCACCACGGCGCCGTGATGTGGGGGATTTCAGGGATGGGAAATCAGGTGCCGGATGTCGCGGGATTGGGCCAATTGGCTGCGAAGCATCCGAAAGTGGTGACAGGGCCGGATCATCGCCGGCCCTGTCAAATCACGCATGTGTCAGCCGATTTCGGCAAGGCGGGCCAGCGCCTCTTTGATCTTGGCTTCTTCTTCCTCGCGCAGGGCAAGGTTTTCACGGGCTTCCGCCACGACCTCTTCGGGGGCGGAGGCCGCGAATTTCGGGTTGTTCAGCCGCCCGCGCAGGCCACCCAGCTCCTTGGCGAGCTTGCCGAGGGTTTTCTCAAGCCGTGCCTTTTCCGCTTCGACGTCGATCACGTCCGCCAGCGGCAGGCCGAAGGAGGCACCGGGGGCCGCAACGCTTGCGCAGCCTTTGGGGAAGCTCTCGACCTGCTCCAGCGTGGTGATCCGCGCAAGTTTCTGGATCATCGCCTCGTTCTTTTCCCAGGCGGTGCGCGCCTGATCTGAGAATTCGGTCACCACCATCGGGATCTTGGCACCGGCCGGCACATGCATCTGTGCGCGGGTGGAGCGGATGTTCTCGATCGCGGTGATCACCCAGTTCATTTCGGCGTCGGCATCGGCGTTGACCAGTTCGGTGCCGTAGGTCGGCCACTCGGCATGGGCCAGCATGGTGTCGCGCTTGGCGGTATTGCCCCACAGCTCTTCGGTGATGAACGGCATGATCGGATGCAGAAGGATCATGCACTGATCCAGCACCCAACCCAGCGTCTGGCGGGTCTCGGCGATCACTGCCTCATCATCAGAGTTGAACAGCGGTTTGCTGAGTTCGATATACCAGTCGCAGACCTTGCCCCAGACAAAGGCATAGAGACCGAGGGCCGCATCGTTGAAGCGGTAGGCGTCCAGGGCGGCGTCCACTTCGACCCGGACCTTGGCGGTTTCGCCGATGATCCACTGGTTCACGGCAGCCTTGGCATCGGGGATGTCATAGGCCGGGGTGTCGGCGTCATAGACGTTGTTGAAATGGGCAAAGTTCACCGCATTCCACAGTTTGGTGCCAAAGTTGCGGTAGCCTGCGATCCGCTGCATGTCGAGCTTCAGCACGCCACCAAGGCTGGCCATCGCCGCATTGGTAAAGCGCAGCGCGTCGGCGCCGTATTCATCGATGATATCCAGCGGATCGACGACGTTGCCGGTGGATTTCGACATCTTCTTGCCCTTGGCGTCGCGGACGAGGCCATGCAGGTAAACCGTGTCAAACGGGATGCGCTGTTCAACCGGCAGATCCTGATCCAGAACCGCCAGCTGCATCATCATCATCCGGGCAACCCAGAAGAACAGAATGTCCTGACCGGTGACGAGGGTCGAGGTCGGGAAGTATTTCTGCATCTCGGCGGTGTCTTCCGGCCAGCCGAGGGTGCCGATGGGCCAGAGGCCGGAGGAGAACCAGGTGTCCAGCACGTCGGGGTCGCGGGTTATTGTAATTTCACAGATCTTCCCTGTTCCGTCAAAGCTGACGGAAGTTCCAGATGAAGCTGGATTGCGTCCTTTCTCGGTCTGCATTGCGGAGATGGCATCTTCAGCGACGTCCTGAACGTGTACGCTGATTTCGTATCCAAGTACTTGGTCGTAGTACTCTTTTGCTTTTTGTTGTGCTTCTTCGGCGCTAGATGCACAGAACTGTAGCTCGTTCGGATGTCGGGCACGACCGTCTTCGATGGTTGGCCCGAACCACACCGGGATCTGATGGCCCCACCACAGCTGGCGCGAGATGCACCAGGGCTCGATGTTTTCCAGCCAGTGGTAATAGGTCTTCTCGCCGCTTTCCGGCAGGATCTTGACGGTGCCGTCTTTCACGGCGTCCAGCGCCGGGCCAACGATTTTGGCGGCGTCCACGAACCACTGGTCGGTCAGCATCGGCTCGATCACCACTTTGGAGCGGTCGCCAAAGGGCTGCATGATCGGCTTGTTTTCGACGTAGGGCACGGTCTCGGTGACCTCGCTCTCGTTGCCGTCTTCATCCTTTACCTTGGTGGTAACGGTGGTCATCACGGCAAGACCTTCGGCGGTGATCTGATCGACCACCAATTTGCGCGCCTCAAACCGGTCCAGGCCGCGCAGATCGTCGGGCACCAGGTTGATGGCGTCGGTCTCTGCCTCGGTCAGGGTTTTCTCGCCTTTGGCGACGGCCATCGCAATGGTCGCGGCCTCATCATAAGACGCACCATCTGCGCGCATCGCGCCTTTGGTGTCCATCAGGCGGTACATCGGAATGCCACCGCGTTTGGCGACCTGATAGTCGTTGAAATCATGCGCGCCGGTGATCTTCACGGCACCTGAACCAAAGTCCTTGTCCGGGTATTCATCGGTGATGATCGGGATCAGGCGGCGGTGTTCCTTGGGGCCGACCGGGATTTCGACCAGCTTGCCCACGATGGGGGCATAACGCTCGTCCGATGGGTGCACAGCCACCGCGCCGTCGCCCAGCATGGTTTCGGGGCGGGTGGTGGCGATGGAGATATAGTCGCGCTCTTCCTCAAGCGTGACGTTGCCGTCCTCGTCCTTCTCCACATAGGTGTAGGTCGCCCCGCCTGCGAGCGGGTATTTGAAGTGCCACATGTGGCCTGCGACCTCGATATTCTCTACCTCAAGGTCGGAGATCGCGGTTTCAAAATGCGGATCCCAGTTCACCAGCCGCTTGCCGCGGTAGATCAGACCCTTGTTGTACATCTCAACAAAGACCTTGATGACGGCGTCGTGGAAATTGGGCGAGTTCTCGTGCCCGGTGCGGGTGTCGCCCTGGGCGCCTGCCATGGTGAAGGCGGTACGCTCAAAATCACAGGAGGCGCCGAGACGCTTCAGCTGTTCGATGATGGTGCCGCCGGATTTCTCTTTCCATTCCCAGATCTTCTGAAGGAACTCGGGGCGGGAGAAATCGGTGCGTTTCTTGCCGTCCTTGGCCAGTTCACGCTCTACCACCATTTGGGTTGCGATGCCTGCGTGGTCGGTGCCGGGCTGCCAGAGCGTGTCATAGCCCTGCATCCGCTTCCAGCGGATCAGGATGTCCTGCAGCGTGTTGTTGAAGGCATGACCCATGTGCAGGACGCCGGTAACGTTCGGCGGGGGGATCATGATGCTGTAGGTGTCGCTGCGCTTGGCGTTTGCGCCCGCGCGGAAGCAACCGGCCTCTTCCCAGGCCTTGGAGAGCCGGGTTTCGGCTTCGGCTGCGTTAAATGTCTTGTCCATCGCCATCGGATTGTCCTGCCTGCGTATCATCTGATCGGCCTTTCCCATACCGAAAGGGGAGGGAAAGGGAAAGGCTCCTTAACGGATCTGCGCTGTGATCCGGACCGCGCAAGGCGAGCAGTGGGCGCGCGCAGAACCACGGGGCAATGCTGACAGATTGAAAAAAATCAAAAACGAATGGAACGAACGCGCTGCTAACCGCGTTTTAAGCATAAGTTGCCACGGTGGGTGACAGGTGGGGACTGCGCATATGGTAGTGAGTGATGCCGCGCAGCACCTTGCCGGGGGGTGTTCCAAGACCCCTTAACTGTTTGCCACTTTGGGATCGCACTGCTGCGGTGTGGCACTGAAGTGTTTGTCCGGCCTTCTCCCTCGGGCCGGTGTGCCGATGGCTTTGGTTTCAAGTCGCCCGGCTGCCCTTGATGCGGATACCGCAGGGTGGGCCGGGCGCACGATTTTCCCGACATGACAGTGCAGGTGCTCTGACCCTAATGCCCCTGACGGTCCAATTTTGTTGCGAGGTGGATCAGGCTTTCCGATGATCTGACGCCGCGCGCTTCTCCGATGCGGTCGATGGTTTCGTCCAGCTCGCTTGTGGTATGGGCCACAACCTGCGCCAAAAGATCAAACCGGCCTGATGTGGTGTGGACCACCTCGACCCCCGGCAGGCTGCGCAGACGGGCCAGCACCTCTGGTCCGGTGCGGGGCTCGATTGAAATCAGGACAGTGGCTTGCAATGGAGGTCGTGCATTGACCGATGTGCGCAGCGTGTAGCCGGTGATGACGCCGGTTGTTTCCAGACGTTCCAGACGGGCCTGAACGGTCGTCCGCGCCAGCCCCAACCTGCGTGCCAGATCTGCCACCGGGCGGCGGGCGTTTTCCCGCAACAGCGCGAGGAGTTGCTGATCTGTTTCGTCGTTCTGCATATTTGGCCTGCGATATGTCGTGTGTTTTCGTCACTATAGTCATTGTGCCGAGCGATATCGACGGGAAACTGGCCGAAACTGATAGAAACACGATGACAGGGCCTTTTTTCATGCAGCAGATTCCACCTCTCTGGCTTTCTCCCGAAACGCATCTGGCGCGCAGCACACCGGATCATCCGATCCTGTACTTCTCGCCGCGCGTTCTGCATGAGGTGGCAAATCGGTTTCAGACAGGGTTTCCGGGTCTTGTCACCTATGCGGTAAAGGCCAATCCACATCCGGCGGTTCTGTCCAATCTGGTCGCCGCAGGGATCACTGCCTTTGACGTGGCTTCGCCCGCAGAGATGGATGCGGTGCGTGCAGCCAGCCCCGATGCGGTCATGCATTACAACAACCCTGTACGCTCCGACGCGGAAATTGCGGCAGGGATCGACCACGGGGTGGCCAGTTGGTCGGTGGATGACGCAAGCGAGCTGGCCAAACTGGCAGATGTTCCCAAGAGCTGCGAGATCGCCGTGCGTTTTGCCCTGCCGGTTGCGGGTGCGGCCTATGACTTTGGCAGCAAGTTTGGCGCAAGCCCAGAGGAGGCGGTCGCGCTCTTGAAAGCGGTGACTGAGGGCGGCTGGACGCCGGCCCTGTGTTTCCACCCCGGCACCCAATGCGAGGACGAAAGCGCCTGGGTCGAGTATATTTATGCGGCCAAGGACATCATTGCTGCGGCGGGTGTCGAGATCGCGCGCCTCAATGTTGGCGGCGGATTTGCGGCGAACCGCGATGGCGTTGCACCGGACCTGGAACGCGTCTTTGAGGCTATCGCCCGCGCAGCTGATGCCGCGTTCGGCGACGACAAGCCGTTGCTGATCTGTGAGCCCGGACGGGCAATGGTGTCTGAGAGCTTTACCCTCGCGGCCCGCATCAAGGGGATGCGAAAGGCGGGCGAGGTCGTGTTCCTGAATGACGGGATTTACGGCGGGCTGGTCGATATCCGGGACATGGGGCTTCCGGGTCGGGTGGAAGTGGTTGCCGCGAATGGCACCCGTCGGCAGGGGGATCGCCGCCCGCGGGTTGTCTTCGGTCCGACCTGCGACAGCCTTGACCGGCTGCCGGATGGCCTGCCGCTGCCGGAGGAAACCCGGATTGGTGACTATGTTCTGTTTCCGGGGCTTGGTGCCTATTCTTCGGCCATGAGCACGCAATTCAACGGCTATGGCCTGTCTGATGTGGCCACTGTGATCGAGCTGTCTGGACAAGCCAGCTCCTGAAGCTACTGTCGCATTTGAACGGATCGAACGGTGGGCCGACAGAACGCGTCAGCCCGCCGTTTGGTGTGTCGCCCGATGTGCTGCCAATTGCGGGAGTGCTTGGTCCAACGACGACAGAAGCAGGTGCGAAGATGGAAAAATTCGGCAAGAGCCAATCGGTTAAGCGGGTGGAAGATGTCAGGTTTCTGACAGGCCAGGGCCGCTATATCGACGACATCGCACCAGACGGCGCGTTGCGTGCTTATGTTCTGCGCAGCCCTGTTGCCCACGGCACCATCACTGGTCTGGATCTGGAGATGGCGCGCGACAGCGATGGGGTCCGGGCTGTTCTCACGCTTGCCGATCTTGAGGCTGCAGGGCTTCGGGTTGGAATGGATGGCGCGTTGGTCAA
Source organism: Phaeobacter italicus (assembly GCF_001258055.1). GTDB lineage: Bacteria > Pseudomonadota > Alphaproteobacteria > Rhodobacterales > Rhodobacteraceae > Phaeobacter > Phaeobacter italicus. The sequence continues at coordinate 276,809 of NZ_CVRM01000011.1, forward strand.
GAACCGCGACGGCAGCGATGCTGCGTCTCCGGAACGTCCGATCCTTGCCCGCGACAAGGTGCGTTATGTCGGCGAGCCTGTGGCGGTCGTGATTGCCGAGACATCGACACAGGCCAGAGATGCCGCGGAGATGATCGAGCTGGAGATTGACGATCTGCCAGCCAAGACCGATCTCGCTCCCGGTGGCACAGCCCTGCATCAAGAGGCGCCTGACAATCGCGCCTTTGACTGGGGTCTTGGGAATGAGGCCAAAACCGAAGCGGCCTTTTCCGCGGCGGCCCATCGTGTGTCGTTGCAGGTGGACGACAACAGGATCATCGTCAATTCGATGGAGCCGCGCGGCTGTTTTGCTGATTGGCGCGAGGGCCGTTTGCATTTCACCTATGGTGGGCAGGGCGTCTGGGCGATGAAGCGCCAACTGGTCGAGAAACTGAACCTGCCGGAGGACGCCGTTCATGTCACCACGCCTGATGTGGGTGGTGGGTTCGGAATGAAGGCGATGCCATATCCGGAATATTTCGTCGTGGCCCATGCCGCGCGTCTGCTCGAGCAGCCTGTGGTCTGGGTTTCAGACCGGAGCGAAGCGATGCTGAGCGACAATGGCGGGCGCGATCTGACGTCTCTGGCAGAGCTGGCCTTTGACGACGATCTGCGGATCACAGGCTACCGTGTGCACACGCAGTGCAACCTGGGGGCCTACAACTCGCATTTCGGCCAGCCCATCCAGACCCAGCTGTTCAGCCGTGTTCTGGCCGGTGTTTATGACATTCAGACCACCTGGCTGCGGGTTGAAGGGATCTATACCAACACGGTTCAGGTCGATGCCTACCGGGGGGCCGGTCGCCCCGAAGCGATCTATGTTCTGGAACGGGTGATGGATCAGGCGGCCCGCGAACTGGGCGTCGATCCGTGGGAGCTGCGCCGCCGCAATTTCATCCGTCCGGAGCAGTTTCCCTACAAGACGGCAACCGATGAAACCTACGACGTGGGAGATTTTCATCACGTGCTCGAACGGATGGGGGTCGCCGCAGATCTTGATGGCTTTGCTGCGCGCAAGGCGGCAGACGCAGCCAAGGGCAAACTGCGCGGCATCGGCTTGTGTTACTATATCGAAAGTATTTTGGGTGATCCTTCAGAAAGCGCAGACGTCGCCTTTGAGGAGGATGGTCGGGTGAGCATCTATGTCGGAACGCAAAGCAACGGGCAGGGCCATGAAACGGTCTATGCACAGTTTCTGGCGGACCAGACCGGCATTCCGGCGGAAGATATCACCGTCATCCAGGGCGACAGCGACCGGATTGCACAGGGCGGCGGCACTGGTGGGTCGCGCTCTGTCACCACGCAGGCCAACGCCACATTGGCAACCGTCGACAAGATGGTCGAGGCATTTACGCCGTTTCTGGCCGACCATATGGGGGTTGATCCCCAGACCATCACCTTTGACGCCGAAACCTTTAGCGCTCCAGGAAGCAACCAGCGCCCGAGCATGGTTGAAGCCGCAGAGCTGGCGCGACAGCAGGGGCGTGAAGATCTCCTGCGTCACAAGGCGACCGCGAAACTGCCCGGGCGTTCGTTTCCCAACGGTGCACATGTTGCCGAAATCGTGATTGATCCCGACACCGGCATCAGCACCATTGACCGTTACACGGTCGTGGATGATTTCGGAAATCTTATCAACCCGTTGCTGGCCGAAGGTCAGGTGCATGGCGGGGTGGTTCAGGGCATCGGACAGGCCATGATGGAGCGGGTTGTCTACGATGAAGATGGACAACTGCTCACGGCATCGTTCATGGATTATGCCTTGCCGCGCGCGGCGGATGTGCCAATGATCGAAGTAGGCTTTGCTCCGGTACCGTCCACCGAAAACCCGATGGGGATGAAGGGCTGTGGCGAAGCGGGCACCGTGGGTGCGCTTGCCGCTGTTGCCAATGCCGTGCAGGACGCTGTCTGGGCGCGCGGCGTGCGGCAGGTTGAAATGCCGTACACACCACTGAGACTATGGGAAGTGTTGAGGGATGTCGCTGACGCAGCTGAGTAAACGGATACTGGGATGGCTCGGTCGGCCACTGCGCTCCGAGCATTCTGCGGAAGCCAAGCTGCGCGGGCCGGTGGCCCATGTCATCATTCTTGACGGGACCATGTCCACGTTGGAACCGGGCCGCGAAACCCACGCAGGCCAGCTGTACCGTTTGTGCCGGGAAATGGGCGCGCAAGTTTCTGTTTTCTACGAAGCGGGCATCCAATGGCACAGTTGGCGCACCACGCCTGATGTGATGATCGGGCGCGGAATCAACCGTCAGATTCGGCGTGCCTATGGTTACCTGGCCTCCCGCTACCGCCCGGGAGATCGCATCTATCTGATGGGCTATTCCCGTGGCGCCTATGCCGTGCGCTCGCTTGCCGGGGTGATTGACGAGGTGGGGCTGCTGACGGCGGAACATGCCACCGTGCGCAATATCCGCACGGCCTATCGCCATTATCAATGTGGCAGCCCTGCGGTTCAGGGGCGCGTTGAAATCAGCGCAGAAGATGGCGCAACCCGCGATGTGTCTGTTGATGCCACCGACGGGGCGCCGATCGGGCAGGGGGGCGCTGCTGCCGCCTTTGCCGCGCGCTACTGCCACAAGGATGTCGAGATCGAAATGGTCGGCGTCTGGGACACGGTCAAGGCGCTGGGCCTGCGGCTCCCCCTTTTGTGGCGCTGGGCGGAGCGGCGACATGGCTTCCACAACCATCAGCTGGGTCGGCACGTCAAACACGGTTATCACGCCCTGGCGCTGGATGAGACACGTCAGGTCTTTGCGCCGGTGCTTTGGGAATGCCCCCACGGCCATGATGGGAAAGTTGAACAGGTCTGGTTTCGTGGCAGCCACGGGGATGTGGGCGGCCAGCTTGGCGGATTTGAGGAGGCGCGCCCCCTCGCCAATGTGTCACTGATCTGGATGCTTGAGCGGGCAGAGGACTGTGGATTGCCGCTGCCGCGGGACTGGCGCATGCGCTTTGCTGTCGATCCCGGGGCACCATCCGTCGGGACCTGGCGGGGGTGGGGCAAGATCTTTCTTCTGCGGGGCAAGCGCCGCGTTGGTCTGGACAACAGCGAGCGGCTGCACAGCAGCGTTGGCGCAAATTCCAGTAGCAAGAAACTGGCAGACTGGCAGTCGGCGCTGTCCCGGCCCTAGGGTCAGTATGGATTGATTTGGCGTTACTGGCGCAGGAAGGGCAATTTAGCAGGGGTTTTGAGCGCGCAGGAACTGGCGGGGTCAATTTCAAGCGGTCAAAGCCGCTGCTTTGCAGCGCTCCCTGCGTCTGCAAGATTTACCTGATCTTGCTCCTGAGCTGCATTACACCACCTTGAAATACAACCAGTATTTCTGCGTCGATGTGCCTTGTCAGGAACAAGATCAGGTAAACCAGTGGTGCCAAATCAATCCATACTGACCCTAGGAGGATCTGCTGTGCAGATGCAGTCTGACATCCGCATCCGAGACCTGTCGCCAGATGCTGATCTGGAGCTGGTTGCGCAGTTCTACCGGGACGCGCCGGATTATTGGCTGCTGGCCGAGGGGCAGGCGCCCAATCTGGCCAAGGCTGCGGCCTTTTTCACCGACGGCCCGCCAGGTTGCGACCCGGAGCTGTCCTATCGATTGGGCCTTTTCCTTGGTCCGAGATTGTCCGGTCTGGCGGAGGTGTCATTTGGGTTTCCTGACCCGGAAGATGCCTATCTTGGTTTCATGATGCTGGGGCCTTGGGCGCGGGGTGCGGGGAATGGAGCGACCTTTTTGCGCGCCGCAGAGCTGCGCGCCCGGACACGGGGCGCGGCTCGGATTTATCTTGCTGTCCTTGATGAAAATCCGCGGGCACGGGCCTTTTGGCTGCGCGAGGGTTTTCGCGACACCGGGGTGCGCGGCGAGATCGACATGGGGCGCAAACGGCAAAGCCTGCGCAGGATGTCAAAAAATCTGCTGTGAGCGGACCAGCGTGTGGAAGACCCGGCTTTATTGGTCTGCGGCTGTGTCGCGGATCAGTCTGCGGCGACTTTCATCACGATACAGGTCGTAGAGCCGGTTGCATAAAGACGGCCATCTTCCACCCCGCGCAATTCGCCATGAGCAACCCCGGTTGAGCGGCCGACGTGATCGGTGGTGCCGACACAGTCAATGGTCGTGCCAAGTGGGATGGATCGCAGGATGTTCACCTTGAATTCCAAGGTTGTATAGACAGATCCCTTGGGCACGCGGGTCATCACGGCGCAGGCCATCGCGCTGTCCAGAAGGGTGCCGTACCAGCCACCGTGCACCGTGCCCATCGGGTTGGTGACGCCAAATTCAGGTGTGCCGCGAAAAACCACCTTTCCCTCTTCGACACTGTGGAGGTGATAGCCAAGGGTTTCGCCGATTGGGGGGCCGGGCAGGCGGCCGGTCAGGATGCCCTGCATGAATTCCAGCCCGGAGATATTGGCGATTTCGTCCATGCGCAGCAGCTCTTGGGGGGAGCGGGCAACGCGCAGGGTGTCGGGGCGCTGATAAACAGAAGGGCTGGGGGCGGCTTGCGTCGTCATGGGCTGGTCCTTGGTGAGGCGCGGCAAAATAAAGCGCCCCCGCCGGGATCAGCAGGGGCGCATGGTGCACAGGCTATGTGGGGGCGTATTGAGCGGCAAGCGCTACGCCACGTTCTCCAGCTGAACTTTTGGTGTGATGCCAAGAGCAAAACAGACATCGCGGGTCAGTTCCGGGCGGTTCAGCGTGTAGAAATGGAGCTTTTCGACGCCACCTTCCATCAGGTCGCAGCAAAGCTCAGAGCAGAGCGCCGTGGCCAGAAGATCCTCGCGGTTGTCGCGCACAGCCTTGTCAAAAGCCTCCTCGACCCAGGCCGGGATTTTGGTGCCGCAGCGCTTGGCGAAATTGCGGGCGCCCTTCCAGTTTTCGATGGGCAGGATGCCGGGTGTGATGCGGCTGGTGTCGATACCGGCCTTGGCGCAGTCATCGCGGAACCGGAAGAAGGTGTCCGCCTCAAAGAAGAACTGCGTCAGCGCCTCGTCCGCGCCGGCGTCAAGCTTGCGCTTGAGCCATTCGACGTCGGCCCGGTCGCTTGCGGCTTCGGGGTGACGGTCAGGGTAGGCGCCGACGCGAATGGAGAATTGATCCCGCTCCGCCAGCGCTGCAATCAGCTCGACCGAGTTGGCAAAGCCATCCGGGTGCGGCACAAACCCGCCAGAGCCCTTTGGTGGATCGCCACGCAGCGCAACGATTTCGCGCACACCAGCTGCGGCGAACTGGTCGGCGATCTCCATGGTTTCGTTGCGGGTTGCGTTCACACAGGTCAGATGTGCAGCGACATTCAGGCCGGATGATTTGTGCAGCGTCGCCACCGCCTCGCGGGTGAGATCCCGGGTGGTTCCCCCCGCGCCATAGGTTACCGACACGAAACGCGGCCCAAGGGGGGCGAGGGTTTGAACGGTGTCCCAGAGACGGAAAGACGCTTCCAGCGTCTGCGGCGGGAAAAACTCGAATGAAATTTCTGGGGTCGTCATGAACAGAACTCCGCTTGATTTCGTCTCTTGTTGCATAGCAGCAATTGTGAAACAATTTCATAATACTCAAGAACAACATGAGCGATCCGACAGATGCACATCGAATTCCGACACCTCCGCACGATCAAGGCGATCCATCAGGAGGGTGGGCTGGCCCGTGCCGCCGACATGTTGAACATCACACAGAGTGCGTTGAGCCACCAAATCAAGGGTTTGGAGGATCAGGCGGGGGTGGAGCTGTTCCTGCGGCGTTCAAAACCGATGAAACTTTCGGCGGCTGGGCTGCGGCTGTTGCGGCTGGCAGAACAGGTGTTGCCGCAGGTCGAGGCGATTCAGGCCGAGTTTTCTGCGCTGCGGGATGGCAACACGGGACGGATGTATATCGCGATCGAATGCCATGCCTGTTTCGAGTGGCTGTTCCCGGTGCTGGAGGGGCTGCGGAAAAACTGGTCAGATGTGGATGTGGATATCCGACCGGGGCTGGCATTTGATGCGCTGCCTGCGCTTCAGAAGGAGGAGGTGGATCTGGTGGTGTCGTCCGACCCGGAAGATCTCCCCGGTGTCGAGTTCATCGAGCTGTTCGACTACAATCCCGTGTTCGTGGCCTCTGCCCAGCATCCATTGGCCGAAAAACCCTATGTCGATGCCGAAGATTTTCGTGGCCAGACGCTCATTACCTATCCGGTGGAAAAGGCGCGGCTGGATATCTTCAATCAGCTTCTTACCCCGGCAGGAGTTGAGCCTGCCCATATCCGGCAGGTGGAGCTGACCGCCGTCATTTTGCTGTTGGTCGCTTCAAACCGGGGGATTTCGGTGCTGCCTGACTGGGTGGTGCGAGAGGTGAAATACTCCTCTGATTACGTGACCAGACCGCTGACAGCCAAGGGGATCACCCGGCGGCTTTATGCGGCGATCCGTTCGGAGGATCGTGACAAGCCCTACATGCAGGAGTTGATCCGTCTGGCAAAGGTCGAAGCGCGGCGTCTGCAGCAGCAGTGATGCGCGCGACCGACGCCTGTTTTCACTGAAACCCCGTGAAAACGCCCTTATGCGCCTGCGGCATAGCTCTCATGCGCATAAGGGGTGCAGGTTCGGCTTTATTGGGCCTTGGCAAGCGGCAATCAGGCGCGTATAGGCACGGTTTGACCGACATCTCCCCCTTTGGTGCACAGGAGTCTTTCGCATGATTGGCAGCGCAAACCTCAACATCATGATCAAAGCTGCCCGCAAGGCGGGGCGGTCGCTGGTCAAGGATTTTCGCGAAGTTGAAAACCTTCAGGTGTCGAGAAAGGGCGCGGGGGACTTTGTCTCCAAGGCCGATATCGCGGCTGAAAAGATCCTGAAGGACGAGCTGATGGGCGCGCGTCCCACCTACGGCTGGCTGGCCGAAGAAGGGGGCGAGGAAGACGGCGCAGATCCGACCCGTCGCTGGATCGTTGATCCGCTGGATGGCACCACCAACTTTTTGCACGGTCTGCCGCATTGGGCGATTTCCATCGCTCTGGAACACAAGGGCAAGGTTGTGGCTGGTGTGGTCTATGACGCCGCCAAGGACGAGATGTTCTTTGCCGAAAAGGGCGCTGGCGCGTGGATGAATGACACTCGTATCCGTGTGTCTGGTCGTCACCGCATGATCGAATCCATCTTTGCAACAGGCCTACCCTTTGCCGGTCGCTCTGATCTGCCTGCGACCCTGCAGGATCTGGCGCGTCTGATGCCTGCCTGCGCTGGCGTGCGTCGTTGGGGTGCTGCGGCGCTGGATCTGGCCTATGTGGCGGCGGGCCGCTACGAGGGATACTGGGAGCGTCGTCTGAACGCCTGGGATCTGGCGGCAGGCATCATCATCGTGCAAGAGGCCGGTGGCCTGGTTGAGGCGATTGATCCCGAAAGCAACATTCTTGAAGCCGGTGACGTGATCTGCTCGAACGAACCGATCTTTGAGAACTTCTCCAAGGTGATCCGCGGCTAAGGCCAGCGTCGATCATCTGGACGACGGAAAACGCGGTCCCCTCGGGCCGCGTTTTTTGTTGGGCATGTCTGGCGCCGGGTGCGAGGTTCATCTACCCCAAGGGCCATTGTGCCGACCGGGGCCCCTGTGGTTCAGGGGCTTGGCCCGCACTTTCGGCACGCGGGTGAGCGAATAGCGGCCTTCCGGATGGGGCGGACGACCGCGCATGCGGTTCCAATACGCGGGGCCACCGCGCCGGAGCCACAGGGGCAGGGTCAGAACGATACCGACCCCAAAACCACCCGCATGGGCCCAGTAGGCAACCCCACCTTGCGTGGGGTCGGACCCAAAGCCCCCGATGAACTGCAAGCCCAGCCAGACACCCAGCATGACAAAAGCGGGGATCGAGATGATGCGGAAAAAGACGATGAAGATCAGAAGGATGTCCACCCGTGCCTTGGGGAAGAGCAGCAGGTAGCCGCCCATGACACCTGCGATGGCACCGGAGGCGCCAACCAGTGGAACCAGTGAGTCCGGGGCGCTTGCAATATGCAACAGGCCCGCGCCAACCCCGCTGACGAGGTAGAAGATCAAAAAGGGCAGATGCCCCATCTCATCTTCCATATTGTCGCCAAAGATCCAAAGAAACAGCATGTTGCCCCCCAGATGCATCCAGCTTCCGTGCAGGAAGGTTGAGGTCACGAGGGTCTTGAGATCATAGCCTGCCGTCACTTCGGCGGGCAGAAGCGCGTAGGCGTTGTAAAGCGATTGAAGACTGCGAGGCGTGTCGTAGCCAAAGAAAGTGATCGCAAAGATGGCGATATTGGCCGCCATCAGCGCATAGACGACATAGGGGGTGCGGCCGGACGGGTTGTGATCTCTGAGCGGAAACATATGAAAACGCTGGGCCTTTCTCGGCCCAGCGTCAAGGGTTCTGGCAAAAGTGCCGCAGCTTGATGCTGCGGCGTCTGTCTTGTGATCAGCTCATCCCGCCCAAGAGCGCGGCATTGCCACCTGCGGCGGTTGTGTCGACGCAAACGTGCCGTTCTGCCTGAACACGGGCCACATCCGGCAGGCCGGGGATCAATGGCAGGATCGGGCCATCGCGCTGTGCCAGTGCCTGTTCGATGGAGCGGGCATCTGCGTCGCTCCCCCACCAGATCACACCAGAGAAACCGTCTGCGGTTTGCAGCAGTTCCGCAGGGACGGGGCCGGTTGCGATGATCGCAGTGCCACCATGATCCTGTACAGCGCGGGCCTGCGCCTGTGCCGTGGTCTCGCCCGGTCCAAGACACAGAACCGGTGGGCGAGCACTTTGCGACAGGCGATTGGATTCACCTGTCGGACCGGGCAGGCTCTGGCTGGTTTGAACCATTGGCTGACCGCTGGGCGCGGGCAGGGAGGACATTTCGCTGGCACCTTCTGCCCAGTTGCTGTCCACGCGCTGGCGGTCCGGGGCGCAGAACCGGCTGAGATACAGCGGACCACCCGCCTTGGGGCCAGTGCCTGACAGTCCTTCACCGCCAAAGGGCTGGCTGCCGACAATGGCGCCGATCTGGTTGCGGTTGACGTAAAGGTTGCCTGCATGGATCCGGTCACAGATGTACTGCACCCGGTCATCGATCCGGGTGTGCAGGCCAAATGTCAGACCATACCCAGTGGCATTGATGTCATCGATCACCTTGTCCAGCTCTTGCGATTTGAAGCGCGCGACATGCAGGACCGGGCCAAAGATCTCTTGCTTCAGCGCAGAAATCCCGGGAACCGAAATCAGCGTCGGCGCGACAAAGGTGCCGCCCTGTGGGGCTTGCATCTCTTTCAGAACACGGCCTTCGGCGCGGGCGGTGTCGATATGCGCCAGAATGCCTGCGCGGGCGGTGTCGTCGATGACCGGGCCGCTGTCTGTGGTCAGATGCCACGGATCGCCAAGGTTCAGCGCATCCATCGCGCCCTTCAGCATCTTCAGGACTGTATCCGCGATATCATCCTGCAGATAGAGACACCGCAGCGCCGAACACCGCTGACCGGCCGACTGGAAGGCGCTTTCGATGATCGACTGGACGGCCTGTTCCGGCAAGGCGGTGCTGTCCACGATCATGGCGTTGAGGCCACCGGTCTCGGCAATCAGGGGGGCGCCGGGGCGCAGGTTGTCGGCCATGCTTGCGCGGATCTTCAGTGCTGTCGCGGTTGACCCGGTGAAGGCCACGCCACCGACGCGCGGATCTGAAGTCAGCGCAGCGCCGACCTCTCCCCCACCGGGCAGCAGCTGCAACGCGCTGACGGGGACACCGGCCTCATGCAGGAGCGATACAGCGCGATAGGCAATCAGCGGGGTCTGTTCTGCGGGTTTTGCAAGCACGGCATTGCCCACGGCCAGCGCCGCCGCGATCTGGCCAGAGAAGATTGCCAGCGGGAAGTTCCAGGGCGAAATGCAGGTAAAGACGCCAACCGGGTCTTCTGCGGGGATGCGAGCCGCATAGTAGCGCAGGAAATCCACCGCTTCGCGCAGTTCAGCCACGCAGTCGGGCAGGGTCTTGCCTGCCTCGCGCGCCAGGAGGGCAAACAGCTCTCCATAGTTTTCTTCGTAAAGATCGGCCGCTCGGTTCAGTACATCTGCGCGCTCGGTTGCGCTTGCCTGCCAGGGCGTCGCGGCTGCAAGCGCGCTGTCGAGATCTGCATCTGACGGCAGGCGCACAGTTCCCACCTGCGTGAGATTGGCAGGGTTTGTTACCGGATGCTCTGCGCCACCAGCTGCGCTCAGGGGGGACGCGATCAGCGGCGCGGCCGCCCATTGATGAGCCGCATAGGGCGCGCGGGCGGTGTCGATGGCTGCAAGGGTCGGGGCGTGCCCCAGATCAAACCCCTTGGAATTCGTGCGCTCTGGCTGGAACAGATCGGGGCCTTTGCGCAGGGTGTTGCTGAGATCATCAACCTTGGTGAAAGGATCGGCTGCGACCACCTCTGGGGGCACGTTTTCGTCGACGATCTGGTTTACAAACGAGCTGTTGGCACCGTTTTCCAGCAGACGGCGCACCAGATAGGCCAGGAGGTCACGATGCGCCCCAACCGGTGCATAAATCCGGCAGTTCGTTTGATTCTGCTCCAGAACCATCTGATGCAGGGTTTCCCCCATGCCATGCAGGCGCTGGAACTCATAGTCGCCTTTGTTGGCGTCGCGGGCCATGTGCAGGATCGCAGAGACGGTATGGGCGTTATGGGTCGCAAACTGTGGATAGATCCGATCCGTCATCTGCAGCAGTTTGCGGGCATTGGCGATGTAGGACACATCGGTCAGGGCCTTGTTGGTGTAGACCGGAAAGCCATCGACGCCTTCGACCTGGGCGCGCTTTACCTCTGTGTCCCAATAGGCGCCTTTCACGAGACGCACCATCAGGCGGCGATCATAGCGGTCCGCCATGTCGTAAAGGGCGTCCAGCGCCGCACCCGTGCGGGGGCCATAGGCCTGAACGACAATCCCGAAGCCGTCCCAGCCCGCCAGTGCGGGATCAGAGATCACCTCTTCGATCACCTCAAGAGAGAGCGACAGGCGGTCTGCCTCCTCGGCATCGACATTGAGCCCCATGCCAGCGGCTTTTGCCAAGAGCGCAAGCGCCTGCAGGCGCGGGACCAACTCGTTGCGCACACTGGTTTCCTGCGCGAGCTCGTATCGCGGGTGCAGCGCCGAAAGTTTGACAGAGATGCCGGGGTTCTGGCGGATGTCGTCGCTGTTGCATGCCACCGCAATCGCAGAGATGGCGCGAGAATAGGCCAGGTGGTAGCGGGCGGCGTCGGCCTCTGTGCGGGCAGCCTCTCCCAGCATGTCATAGGAGTAGGTGTAGCCCTTGGCCTCCATCGCAGAGGCCCGTTTCATGGCGCTTTCGATGGTTTCCCCAAGGACGAACTGCCGACCCATTTCCTTCATCGCGCGGCTGACGGCGGTGCGGATCACAGGCTCGCCGAGGCGCTTGATCGCGCCTCTGAGAGCGGAAACCGGGCTGCGGTCCTCGTCCAGAACCTTGCCAGTCAGCATCAAGGCCCAGGTGGACGCGTTGACCAGAGAAGATGTTGATTTCCCAAGGTGCTTGCCCCAGTCAGAGGGGGCGATCTTGTCCTCGATCAGCGCGTCAATCGTGTCGGCGTCCGGCACCCGCAACAACGCCTCGGCCAGACACATCAGGGCAACCCCTTCATCGGTCGAGAGGCCATATTCCGCCAGAAATACCTCCATCAAGCCGGGAGAGGAGTGGCCGCGGATGTCACGCACCAGCGCGGCGGCATTGGCAGAGATGGTCTTGCGATCTGCATCGCTCAGGTCTGCAAGCGCAAACAGCTGATCGCGCATCTGCGCCTGATCGGCGTAGGTTCCTGCGTCAATCTGCAGACGCAAGGGCAGGGTGGTGGGAGCCTGATCGGCCTCGGCAGAGAGCACGAATCCTGTGGCTGGGATCGATTGAGCGGTCATTTGGGAAATCTCCGAAAAGCCCCGATTTGCGGTCGGGGGTGGTCTATATGTGCATTTTACTCTGAAAAATTCGGGACATTCGCCTAAAGATGTGGGAATTGTAGGCGGAGCACCCAAAATGGCGGAGTTTTTCGATGCAAATGGACTTTCCCGGCCTTGATAAGTTCGATCAGGCGATTCTACATGCGCTGGGAGAGGATGGGCGGATCTCAATTGCTGATCTCGCCCGCCGGATCGGGCTTTCCAAAACGCCGACACAGGCCCGGCTGCGCCGTCTGGAAAAAGAAGGGATCATCACAGGCTATCGCGCGCTGATAGATCCCATTCGGCTCGGATTGGATCATGTGGCCTTTGTCGAAGTGAAGCTGACCGATACCCGCGAGGAGGCGCTGGCCAAGTTCAACGCAGCGCTGGCCAAGGTGCCGGAAATCGAGCAGGCGCATCTGATGGCGTCGCATTTTGACTACCTGCTCAAGGTGCGAACCCGCTCTATGTCGGCCTATCGCGCCGTTCTGGGAGAGAAGATCTCTGCGCTGCCTCATGTGGCGTCTACCTCGACTTATGTCGCCATGCAGGCGGTGATCGAGGACAGTGCGCTGGCGCCGTGATCTGGGATTGTTTGGCCGTCTGCGCGAAATCGTGACTTGCCTGCGCGCCGGTTTGGACCACTGTTGAAATATGCGACAGATCCCGACACTCTCTCTGTTTCCCGTGGGTTTTGCCAAACCTGCGGTTTTTGCTGCGATCGTGGCTGCTGGATTTTCATGGCAGGCGTTGGCGCAGGATGCGGGGGATGGCGTCGAAGATACTGCCGCGAGCTGTCCAGCGCCAAAGGACCATGAGGCGGCAACGCGGGCGCTGTTTGCGAAACTTCAGTCCGCAGGCAGTGACGCCGCGGCGCAGGGGGTGTCCAATCAGCTGTGGGAGCTGTGGACGGATGCGCCCAACGAACAGGCCCAGGCGCTGCTGGATCAGGGGATGTCGCGGAGGGCGGTTTTTGATTTTCTTGGGGCTCTTCAGGCGCTTGATCGGCTGGTTGCCTATTGTCCGGAGTACGCAGAGGGCTACAATCAGCGCGCCTTTGTGCAATATCTGCGCCGCGATTTTTCTGCAGCGCTTGCTGATCTGGACAGGGCGCTTGCGCTGACGCCAACCCATCTTGGCGCGCTAAGCGGCAAGGCGCTGTCGCTTTATGGTTTGGGACGGCTAGAGGAGGCCGGGCAGGTGCTTGATAAGGCGCTGGCGCTTAACCCCTGGCTGCCGGAACGGCATCTGCGGGCGCCGGGTGGTCCATTGGCGCCCAGAACAGAAGGCGCACCATTGACCGAAACAGGGCCTGAGGTGGAGCTTTAGAGCGGGGCCGGCTGGCGTCGGGGCAGCGAGATCGACGTCCATGTTTGCCAAAATGCGCAGCACGCGAAAAATCCACAGGAAAATGATTGTACCTGATCGCGGCTCTGGTTAGGTCTTGTGCCGCAAAAAAATGATTGTACCTGATCGCGGCTCTGGTTAGGTCTTGTGCCGCAAGAGGGGGCGAAAGCCCCTCTCGGGCGGGCGTGATGGAATGGTAGACATACCAGACTTAAAATCTGTTGGGGTGTTGCCCCGTGTGGGTTCGAGTCCCACCGCCCGTACCACCCTTTTCATGGTCCGCAACACCTAGACTCTCGTGATACCCAGCTTTGATCCGGTAGGCCCAAGCGCAGATGCGGCAGGGATCATGAGCCAATAGAGCGGGCGGGTGCCTCTTCTGTCGTCTCGGCCTGATCGGCCTGCACTGTGGCAATCGTCTCTAGCAAAAGGGCCTTGCGGATCGGCTTTTGCAGGAAATGGTTCATGCCAGCATCCAGACAGGCCCGCCGATCGCTTTCAAAGGCGTTTGCTGTCAGCGCAATGATGATGGGCTGGTTGATGTCGGCATCTGCGCGGATCTGGCGGGTGGCTTCGATGCCGTCCACCTCGGGCATGGACATATCCATCAGGATGATATCCGGGGCATGTGTTCGACACAGATCAACCGCCTCGCGGCCATTCGTGGCCTCGATGATGTCCAGGGGCGTGCTCTGCAGGTACTTGTTGATCAGCAGGCGGTTGGTCTGGTTGTCATCCGCGAGGATCAGCGTTGCAGGCCGGACCTCTGCCACAACAGAAGAGGTGGGTGCGTGCGGGGCGTTCTGTGCTGCCTTCGGCGGCTCAAGCCGTATTTCAAGGCGGAAGGTCGCCCCCTTGCCCGGCTCGGATGCCAGGGTGATCTGCCCCCCCATCCGCTCTGCCAGAATGTTGGAGATGGTCAGCCCAAGCCCGGTACCGCCAAAGTGGCGCGTGGTTGCCGCATCCGCTTGGGAAAACCGCTCGAAGATATGTTCAGCCTGATCCTCGGAAATGCCGATCCCGGTGTCCTTGACTTCAAAACACATCCGATAGGGATCACTCTTGTCGCGTGACACATGCAGCCCGACGCTGCCTTCCTTGGTGAATTTGACCGCATTTCCAAGCAGGTTCAGCAGGATCTGGCGCAGTCGGCCATTGTCCCCGTGTGCCAGTTCGGGCAGGTCGGCGGTATAGGTCTGAGTGAACGTCAGCCCCTTTTCGACCATTCTTGGACGCAGAGTATCGACCACGCCGTCCACACATTTGCGCAGGTCAAAATCAATCGGGCTGATTTCCATTTTCCCGGCCTCGAGCCGGGAAAGATCGAGAATGTCGTTAATGATCTTGAGCAGGGCGCTGGAGGACTCGCGCACCGTGTCGACGCATTGCTGTTGTTCGGCGGAGAGATCGGTATTGGCGAGGATATCGGCCATGCCCACAATTCCGTTCATCGGCGTGCGGATCTCGTGGCTCATGTTGGCGAGGAACTCTGATTTCGCCTGATCTGCCTTTTCAGCGGCCAGCTTGGCCTGTGTCAGTTCGGTGTTGCGTTTGGTGAGGGTGAGGTTGGCGCGCTTGAGATCATTGGACAGTTCCACATCGCGCGTGACGTCCCATTCCACCCCGATCATGCAATTGCGACCGCGCTCATCGCGATAGGCGCGCCCCATTGCGCGGATGTTCTTGCGCGTCCCGTCCGGCAGCTGCACGGTGAAATCCACAGAATGACCGGTCCCATTGTGCAAGGACTTCTGAAAACCTTCGATTACGGCGTCCCGATCAGCGGGCAGAATAAAGCTCCGCCATGTGCTGAGGGGAACGTCACCGCTGCCGGTCGGATCATCATAGAGCGTGCGCATACGAAGATCCCAGATCGCCATATCGTCGTCTTCATGGATTTCCCAGATGCCGATCTTGGAGGTCTCCACCGCCATTTCGAGCCTGCGCGACAGTGTCTCGAGATCCCGTTCGCGCCGCTTCAGGGTGCGAATGATCAAACGGCGCGCCGCAGACAGGCGCCCGGCCATGATGGTTGGAAACAGGATAAAGGCTCCGGCAAGAAGGACCGTCACTCGCAGCTGCCAGGTGTTCGCCGCCTGAGCAGGCCAGCCACCACGCGGACGCGCGGCGAGCTGCCAATTGCCAACAGGCAGAGCGATGTTCATCAAGACAGGATTGTCCGTGAGAATCGCGGGATCGCCGTAGAAATGCTCTCCTCCCGCGCCGGTGCCATCCCTTCCGACAAGGGCGACATCGATCATCAGGTCGTCATCCAGAAGACCAGCGGCCTTGTAGACCTTTTCGACATCGATGACCGCCGAAAGGATGCCCCAAAAGGTTTTGTCGTCGGCAGGTCCGGTGAAAATCGGAAAGCGACTGATAAGGCCTTGGCCCCCCTGCATAAGATTGACAGGACCGGCAACAACCAGATCCCCGCTGTCACGGGCCCGGAAGGCAGCTGCGCGTTGCGCTTCGTTCTTGTTGTAATCCAGCCCCATCGCCGCCTCATTGCCCTCCATCGGGTACATGAGTGAGATGACCAGATCCGGCGCCCCGGCGATATTTCGCAGATCGGTGCGTTCCATCAGCAGCTTGGATGCAAGGACCGCAAAGCGGTCTTGGGAGATGTTTGGCTCTGTTGAAATGACAGCTTTCATGCCGCGCACCAGCTGAATGTCTGCAGCAAGATTACCTTCAAGGCGGGCACGCACCAGCCCGGCCTCGTATTGCACATCAGCGCGCAGTTGCTGTTCCGAAATGACGTTGTTCTGGATCTCGGCATAGATTCCGGCCCAGACTATCGCAATCAACGCCACGAGAGAGGGCAGATATGTCTTATTATTGAGCGACCTAACCCAGGTAATGGGGGCAAAACTCATGAGCGGTTCCGAGCATCGTTATCATTCACATTCTTTTATAGAGATAAGATGACTCTGAAACTCTTCAGTTCTCGTTAACATCCCGTCGTTTTTGTCACGGGTGTTGTCATAAAAGAGACACCCTGGTTGGCCTTGTTTTATTGGCTTTTGACCTGTTTGAAGGGCTCTGGGTTGATTAGAATGCGACGCATTTTGTCATTAAGGTTGAGTGGTCCGCATTTTAGGCCTCAAGAAAGCAGCACGCTATGTTGGGCGAGTTTGCTTGGATAGTTTCTCCAATAGGTTTTGGGATTGCGGGGCAATGTATCAGGAAGCCATCTAAAATAGATTTTCCATCAAAAATTCCCATTGATCGCCTAAAAATTAATCATTCCGAAAAGACACCAGGCTTATTGAATATGGCAAGTACTTTAACGATCATATTCGAGGTAAAGATGCTCGCTAAATTAATGGGAAAAGATCGCCGGTCTTCCGGGTTTGCACAGGAACAGGCGTTGCTCGATATGATCAACCGCACGCAGGCTGTGATCCAGTTCGAGCCAGACGGCACAATCCTGGAGGCAAACTCCAACTTTCTTGCGGCGGTCGGCTATGAGCTGCAGGAGATCGTCGGCAAGCATCATTCCATGTTCGTGGAACCAAGCTATGCCAAAAGCCCCGAGTACAAGTCATTCTGGGCCGATCTTGCTGCTGGCAAGTTTTTCACCGACCAATATCCACGCATTCGCAAGACAGGGGAGGTGATCTGGATTCAGGCAACCTATGCACCTGTCGTGGATGAGACCGGCAAACCTGTTCGGGTGGTCAAACTGGCGACGGATATCACCGCGCGGCAGCGGTCGATTTCCGAGATTGCAGAGGGGCTAGAGGTGTTGAGCCGGGGCGATCTGAGCCATCGTGTCGCCACCAGCGATCTGCCGGATATGGCGGCGCTCACCAATGCCTTCAACCGCGCGCAGGAGACGCTGAGCTCTGCCTTGCAGACCGTTGCCGAGGTGGCGCAGGCAGTGGAGCGGACTTCTGGTGAAATCAGCCAGTCTTCTTCGGAATTGTCCCACCGCACGGAAACCCAGGCGGCCACGCTGGAGCAAACCGCCGCCGCTATCGAAGAGCTGACGTCAACCGTTCGCTCTGCCGCTGATGGGGCGCGTGAAGTGGAGGGGATCGTCAGCAATGCCCGTAGCGCCGCTGAAGGAAGCGGTGAAGTGGTGAGCAGTGCGGTGACGGCGATGTCTCAGATCGAGGAATCTTCGGGCCGGATTTCGCAGATCATCTCAGTGATCGACGATATCGCATTTCAGACGAACCTCCTCGCGCTTAATGCCGGAGTTGAAGCTGCACGTGCTGGCGAAGCAGGTCGCGGATTTGCGGTTGTCGCTTCCGAGGTGCGAGCGCTTGCGCAGCGTTCCTCGGACGCGGCAGGGGAAATCAAGCAGCTGATCACCGAAAGCTCGCAATACGTTGGCAATGGCGTGCAGCTGGTCAGCCGGGCAGGGGATGAATTGCAGAAGATCATCGCAAGCGTCAGCACCATTTCCGGCCACGTCAGCCAGATCGCAACCGGCGCGGCAGAGCAGTCCGTGACACTGGTTGAGATCAACACGGGCGTGAGCCAGCTGGATCAGGTGACCCAGCACAATGCCGCGATGGTGGAGGAGGCGACGGCCGCAAGCCAGACGCTATCAAATGACGCCAATGAACTGATGCGACAGATGTCGCGCTTTCAGCTCAGTGGCGGTGGGCAGGTGGTTGCGCTTGGGCGCTCTGCCACCGGCAGCCACGATCACAAAGCCCGCGCAATCGGCTGAAGACGCGAATGTGCCCGCGCCTGTCCCTGTCAGTGCCATGGGTTCGGACAAGCGCCGCGTAACAGCCCGGAGAGCCGTCAGTGCCTCGCGCTCTCCGCCGCCGCTGCACCCGCCCGGTGCGGCGGCGATTTCTTTGTGAGGGGCGGATAGAAACTGATCACGATCAAAGAGGAAGAGGGCAAAGCGTGATTTCTGGACCCAGAAGGTGTCCGGTCAGGTGGTCGGACAGGTGCAGATATCAAGATACGGAGTTCTCCATGATCCGCCTCGCCTCTATTCTTTATTCCCTGATCGGCAGCAGCATGGCCGGTGCCGCCGTCATTGCGGTTCTGGTGGCAGGCTACCTGACAGTGCCCGCCATCCTTGCGGCAGCGGCGGCTGGTGCGGTGGTGGCGATGCCGGTGGCCTATCTTGTCGCGCGCAGGCTTTATCAGGGCTGACAGCTCAGGCGTCGAAAAAGCTGCGCGCTGTCGCAACAAAGGCGCGCGGGTTTTCTGCGTGCAGCCAATGGCCACTGTCAGGCAGTTTGGCGAAATGAGACTGGCTGAACATCGCCTTGATGATGGGGCGGTGTTCCGCCAGCACATAGTCCGAATTGGCCCCCGACAGAAACAGGGTCGGACCCTCAAACACTGGCGGTGATCCGGCTTTGGTCAGATCGGGAAAGCCCATGACCAGTGGCATGTCCCGTTCCAGCGTATCCAGGTTCAGTCGCCAGCGTTTGTTCGGCAGATCCAGGGATTGGGTGAAAAAGCTCTGCAGCGCTTTCTCGACCCCTTGCCGGGCCAATTGCTCTTCCGCGTCAGAGCGGCGCTCAACCTGGTTGAGATCGACACCGCGCATGGCGTGGATGAACTGAATCTGGCTGTGGCTGTATTGAACCGGGGCAATGTCAGCAACCAGGAGACGACGCAGCAGATCGGGGTGTTGCAGGGCCAAAGTCATGGAGGCCTTGCCGCCCATGGAATGCCCGATCAGGTCAACAGGGCCACCCTCTGCCGCGATCACCTCGGCCAGGTCCGCAGCCATGTCGCTGTAGCTGTGGCTGTCTGTCCACGGGCTGTCGCCGTGGTTTCGCATGTCGACGGCGATAACCTGTCGATCATCACAAAGCCGCTTGGCAATGGCCCCCCAGTTGCGCGCAGACCCATAAAGCCCATGGGCGATCATCAAAGTGGGTTTGTCGGTCGGGGCACCATGGCGGAGGATGTTCAGCATGGCCTTTTGATAGCTTCGCCTGTCAGGCTTCGCCAGCCCCATTGCCGGATTGGATGGCACAAAGGTGCCGGTGGGGGAGGTGAACCTCACCATCGGGATTGAGGCTCTGCGTGGTGGTCCCTATGCTTGGGGCAACACAAACCGCCCTTTGGGGTGAAAGACCGTCACCCAAACGCAGGCAGGCAGCGCGATGGCAGATACACTCATTCACAAGATTGCAGAGCTGCGCGAGCTGTTGAAAGACCGTGAACATGCAGGCGGGGATCTTGCGCTCGCACTGAAACGCGCTCGCCGCCGCCTGCCGCGCCGCATTTACCGGCTCGGGCAGGAGTTGGCAGCGGTGCAACCCCTGTTGGAGCATCCAAAGCTGCGCATGACTGTCGAAGAGGCAAAGCTCTCGCGTTCGGCGGATGAGGTCATCAAACACCTGAAATCCATCGACCTCGCGGATCGACGTCGGGGGCGGGTGCTGGATATCTTTGCAAGCATGGCCTTTGCGTTGATTGTGGTCGCTGTGCTGCTGATTGTTGTCCTGCGCTGGCGCGGATTTGTTTGAACACGGCCCCTCTTTCGCTTCCCGCTGGGTCCCGGTATCTTGAACGTGGTTCAAGTGTGAAGGGGCAGACCAAATGGCGAGCAAGGCCGAAATCCGCAAGCAGGAGCTGCGCGACAAATTGATCGTCGCGGCCCAGGTCCGCATTCGCCGTGACGGGGCAGGTGCCCTGCGCGCCCGCGATCTTGCGGCTGATGCGGGCTGTGCTGTCGGCGCCATCTACAACGCATTTGATGATATGAACGCCATCGTCATGGCGGTGAACGGGCGAACCTTTCAAGCGCTGGGGCAGGCCGTTCGCCAATCTCTTGACGGGGCAGAGGCGGCTGCACCAACCAGGCGGTTGATCCTGATGAGCAATGCGTATTTGGCGTTTGCGGCTGAAAATACCCGGTTGTGGCGCGCCTTGTTCGACGTGCAGGCGGAGGAGGCCGAGGTCCCGGACTGGTACCGCGCTGCTCTTGATGATCTGTTTTCCAACATCGCGGCGCCGGTCGCAGAGATTTATCCCGATAAAGCCCCCGAAGACCTCGTGCTTATGGTCCGGGCGTTGTTCTCGGCGGTGCATGGAATCGTGCTTCTCGGGCTGGAAAACCGCATCTCAGGTGTGCCGGTGGATCAGATCGAGCGAATGATTTCCGAGGTATTATCGCGGCTTACATGATTTCCTGAACGTCGTTCAAAAAAATTCTTGAACGCTGTTCATGATTTCCTTATACCAAGTTTATGAACGATGTTCACGGATTTGGAGGAAGCTATGTTTGCAACGATTAAGACATTGATCCGAGGGGTCGACGCCCGCGCCGAAGAGCGGTTGACCGACGCATATGCGATAGAGTTGATCGATCAGAAAATCCGCAGCGGCGAGGCCGATCTGACCCGCGCGAAACAGGCGCTGGCCGGCTTGATCCAGAAGTCCCGAATGGAGAGCCGCCAGTTGGAGGCGGTCGCGGCGCGGATCAGCGATCTGACGGAGCGGGCACAGGCGGCTCTTGCGCAGGACCGCCAGGATCTGGCGCAGGCTGCGGCCACGGCCATTGCAGAGCTGGAAAATGAGCATGTCACGCGCCGCCGCACTGTCGACATGCTGGAACAGCGCAGTCTGCAGCTGCGCCAATCCGTAGAGGCCAGCCATCGCCGGTTGATCGACCTGAAACAAGGCGCAGTTGCCGCGCGGGCCACCCGTAGGGCGCAGGGCGCGCATGTTGGACTGGTGCGGGGCGCGGCTGCGGGCGACACGCTGGGGGAGGCGGAGGCGCTGATCAACCGGGTGATGTCTGCCGAGGATCCGTTTGAACAAAGCGAAATCTTGAAAGACATCGAAGCCGGTCTGAGCCACGGCACGGTGGCGGACGATCTGGCGGATGCGGGCTTTGGCGCGCCGACACGCAGTACAGCCGCTGATGTTCTGGCGCGGCTGACGCCAAAGAGCTGACACAGCGCATGCGCCAGAATCCGGCGCAAGTTTTTTAATCATTTGAAAAATCACGACGACCAACGGGGAGAGACCCAATGACCAATGCACGCAATGACAACAACCTGATTATCACCCTCAACGTGGCCGGTGTGGCCGTGGCTTACGGCATGCTGGGGATTTCGCTCTGGCTCTCTACCGAGGTGCCGCTGGCGACCAAGGGGTTCTGGGGCATGGGGATCATGCTGTTGACGCTGAGCCTGATCAACCTTGTCAAATATCGCTTCGACATCCGCTCCAGTGAAGACCGCATCCGCCGCATCGAAGAAGCGCGAAATGAAAAGATGCTGGAAGAGGCGCTGACTGACAGCAAACCCCTCTGATCCGCACACGCGCCCATGACTGGCTCATAAATGAAAACCGCCGCGAAGGGTGCTTCGCGGCGGTTTGTTTTTCAAAGTCGGCTTCGACTTACAGGTTCGGATACAGCGGGAAGCGGGCGCAGAGAGCTGCCACTTTTCCACGTACAGAGGCTTCGGCCTCTGCGTTGCCGTCCGGACCGTTTGCAGCCAGGCCATCGACCACTTCGATGATCAGGTCCGCGATTTCGCGGAATTCTGCTTCACCAAAGCCACGGGTGGTGCCCGCCGGTGTGCCCAGACGGATGCCCGAGGTCACAGTGGGCTTTTCCGGGTCAAACGGGATGCCGTTCTTGTTGGTGGTGATGTGAGCGCGGCCCAGAGCAGCGTCCACGATGTTGCCGGTCACGCCCTTGGGGCGCAGGTCGACCAGAAGAACGTGGGTGTCGGTGCCACCGGTCACGATGTCCAGACCGCCTTTGATCAGCTGGTCTGCCAGAGCCACGGCATTTGCACGCACCTGCTTCTGGTACTCTTTGAACTCGGGACGCAGTGCTTCGCCAAAGGCTGCTGCCTTACCAGCGATGACGTGCATCAGCGGGCCGCCCTGGATGCCGGGGAAGATCGCGGAGTTGAACTTTTTCGCCAGTGCTTCGTCGTTGGTGAGGATCATACCACCGCGCGGACCACGCAGGGTCTTGTGGGTGGTGGTGGTCGCAACATGAGCGTGCGGGAAGGGCGAGGGGTGCTCGCCTGCGGCAACCAGACCAGCGATGTGGGCCATGTCGACCAGCAGATAGGCGCCAACGCTGTCGGCAATCTCGCGGAACTTGGCAAAGTCGATCTGACGCGGGATGGCCGAGCCGCCAGCGATGATCAGGGCAGGCTTGTGCTCGTTTGCCAGTTCCTGGATCTGGTCATAGTCGATCAGGTTGTCTTCGCGGCGCACACCGTAGTGAACGGCGTTGAACCATTTGCCGGACTGGTTGGGACGTGCGCCGTGGGTCAGGTGACCACCTGCGGACAGGTCCATACCCAGAATGGTGTCGCCGGGCTGGATCAGCGCCTGGAAAACACCCTGGTTGGCCTGCGAGCCGGAGTTCGGCTGGACGTTGGCGAATTCACAGCCAAACAGCTGCTTGGCGCGGTCGATGGCCAGGTTCTCGGCAACGTCGACGTACTGGCAACCGCCATAGTAGCGGCGACCCGGGTAGCCTTCGGCGTATTTGTTGGTCAGAACCGAGCCCTGCGCTTCCATCACGGCGGCAGAGACGATATTCTCGGAGGCGATCAGCTCGATTTCATCGCGCTGGCGGCCAAGTTCGTTGGTGATCGAGCCGAACAGTTCCGGATCGCGATCAGCGAGGGATTGGGTGAAAAAACCGGGGTCGCGGGAGGTGGTCTCGGTCATGCTGGCTCCGTCAGTGTAGGTGTTCCATTTGTGAGATTTCCTATCGGAAACACTTTCGCGCTGAAAGCCCGGAATGCGACGAATCCCCTGCTCAGAACGGCAAGACTGGCATTCCCGGGAAAGCTATGATTGTTTCGGAACGAATTGGGTAACTCCGGAAACAGATTTGATGAGCATTAGAATCGCCTTTCTGGCCAGCCGCGCACCGGTGGCGCAGACTGCAAAAACCGCGATGGTTTCCCGATATGGAAATGTGGCCAAGGAAGAGGCAGAGGTGATCGTGGCCCTTGGCGGCGATGGCTTCATGCTGGATACGCTGCATGACACCATCGATCTGGATGCTCCGGTTTATGGAATGAACCGCGGAACCATCGGCTTTCTGATGAATGAATATAGCGAAAGCGGCCTGATCGCGCGGTTGGAGGCGGCGGAAGAAGAAATCATCAATCCGCTGTCGATGCGTGCGATGGATGCAGAGGGGCGGGTGCATCGGGCTCTTGCAATCAACGAAGTGTCACTGCTGCGGGCGGGTCCACAGGCGGCCAAGCTGAAGATTTCCGTGGATGACCGGGAGCGTATGGCAGAATTGGTCTGCGACGGGGCCTTGGTGTCTACGCCTGCGGGGTCTACCGCCTATAACTACTCCGCTCATGGGCCGATCCTGCCCATCGGATCGGATGTTCTGGCATTGACGGCGATTGCCGCTTTTCGTCCGCGACGCTGGCGCGGGGCATTGCTGCCCAGCAATGCGACCGTGCGTTTCGATGTTCTGGAACCTGACAAGCGGCCCGTGATGGCGGATGCGGATTCTGTTTCCTTCCCGAATGTGGTGCGCGTTGAAATCTCGACCCAGAAAAAGATCCGCCACAAGATCCTGTTTGACCCCGGCCACGGGCTGGAGGAACGGCTGATTTCCGAACAGTTCACCTGATAACCACTTGGGGATTTAGGGGCTTTTCAGGTTTTTGGTGACAAAACGGCCGATTTGTGCGATATTAGAACTCTAGAACAGGCCGATGCCAGCGGTGACAGCCAAAGGGCATTGCGTCTCCACAACGTGAGGCGCCGCGATCTACCGGGATGGCCATCGGCCGCTTATTTTAAAGCACCTACGTTTTTACATGAACCGGACTGCGCCCCCTTATCGGGGACGTCGTTTTCACCCAAATTGCGGCCTCTGCCGGGGTTCTGAGGCCGCGTGGCTTTGGGGATGTTTGTGAACGAGTTTCCGGTTGTTTCGGAAAGTCCGGGGGCGGCGCGGCCGATCCCCGGGTTTTCGTGCAGCCTTATCTGAAGTCTGCCGTCAGTGAAGACGGTTCGCTGTGCATCTGCGATGCGGCAGCGACCTTTCAGCGTGTCTCACCCCGATTGGTTTCATTTCTCGGGCGGGCCCGTCGGATATGGGCCAGGGGCTAAGGCAGGGGCTCAGGCAGGGCGCGGTCACCCGCGGTCGGCCATCTTCTTCCACAGGACATCACACATGCGCCCGATTCGTGATTCGATGGCTTGGCAGGCATCGACGGCCAGATCTTCGCGCCAGCGCGGGGCGGCAATCTGTACGTTGATGGGCTGTGGTCCGTTGGGCAGCTCTGCCAATCGGGCCGGGACGGAGGCCGCAGGCAGGCCGAGGAAATTCATCGCATAGGAATAGACCGCGCAGCCCAAAACCTCATGCACGCCCTCTGCCCCTTCTGTATCGCGGTCTGGCTTGAAGAAGGGCTGTGGCAGGAAAGGGGTCAGAACCAGCGGGTAATCCTGCATGAACAGGGACCACTCGCGCGCGTAATGTGTGCGCTTGGCCTTCATCTGCAGCAGTTCCTGACCGGCGAAGGGGGGGAATTCCTCGAAGTAGACCGAAAAGATGTCACGCACGGTCTGGGAGCCGGCCGCGTCGATATCGGACTTCATCAGCGCATAGACTTCACCCATCAAGGCGCGGTAGCCCGTCCGCCCGGCATCGAAGACATCTGGCAGCTGGATCTCCTCAACCAGATAACCCGCATCCACGAGCGCTGCGCGGGCGTCTTCCAGCGCGGCGTCCACCTGAGGGTGGAGGTCATAGCCATAGGTCTCCTTGGAAAAGGCAACCCGGATAGGCCCAGCGACGGCTTCACCGCGCCACGGCATCGGAACATGAAACGGATCACGCGGATCGGTCGCGATCAGACTGGGCATCGCCAGATGCAAATCCTGCGCTGTGCGGGTGATGAGGCCCTGCACAGACATGTTCTGCGCCAGAATGCCCCGTTCGGCAGACTGACTGGGGTTCCATGCAGGCACACGCCCCAGACCCGGTTTTACCGTGACAGCCCCGTTTGCGGCGGCCGGAAACCGGAGAGAGCCGCCAATATCATTCCCGTGGGCCAGCGCACCAATCCCCGCCATCACGGCCGCACCAGCACCGCCGGAGGAGCCGCCGGGAGAGATGTGTCGGCCCCACGGATTATGGGTGCGGCCATGGAGCGGGTTGTCAGTATCTGCGCGAAAGGAAAACTCGGGCGTATTGGTACGGCCAATGACGACTGCGCCGGCATCCTGCAGGTTCTTTACCACCGGCGCATCATCTGGCGCGATCAGATCCTTTAGCGCGCTGACGCCGTTTGAGGTCGCATGTCCGGCCTGATCAATGTTGATCTTGATGGTGACGGGAACACCGTGCAGGGGGCCGGGCGTGGCGCCATTTTTGCGCGCCAAATCGAGATTTCGGGCGCGTTCCAGTGCCTCGCTGCTCAGGTCTTCCACGACGGCGTTCAGGTCGGGATTGATCTCTGCCATGCGCTTGATGGAGGCGGTAACAGCATCCTCTGCCGTCAGATCCCCTGCGCGTGTCCGTGCTGCCAGATCTGTCCCGCTCAGGCGCCAAATTTCGGTCTCTGTCATGATGATGCCTCCCTGATGGCAGGGTAGGCAGGCAAGTCAGAGTTGCAAGAGAAACCGGGCGGCACAAACGGCAAAAAACAGGCTCCGCCTTGCGGGGAGCCTGCAGTTGGTGGGGAGGATAAGGGGGATTACTGTTTTGCGTAGCCAAGGCCCTGCAGCGCGGTGGTGATCTCGTCGAGGATCGCGGGATCATCAATGGTCGCGGGCATCTTCCACGGGGTGCCATCTGCGATGTTCACCATCGTGCCGCGCAGGATCTTGCCAGAGCGGGTCTTGGGCAGGCGATCAACGACACAGGCCAGTTTGAACGCAGCCACCGGCCCGATTTTTTCGCGCACCAGTTTGACGACCTGTGAAACGACATCCTCATGGGCGGTTTCGCAGCCTGAGTTGAGGCAGAGAAAGCCCACAGGCATCTGCCCCTTGAGACTGTCAGAAACACCGATCACTGCGCATTCGGCGACATCGGGGTGCCCTGCAAGCACTTCCTCCATCGCGCCGGTGGACAGGCGATGACCTGCGACGTTGATGACATCATCGGTGCGCGCCATGATGTAGAGATAGCCATCCTCGTCCTTCATGCCCGCATCGCCCGTTTCGTAATATCCGGGAAAGGTGTTGAGGTAGCTTTTCTTGAACCGCTCTTCGGCGTTCCATAGGGTCGGCAGGGTGCCCGGAGGCAGCGGCAGTTTCACCGCAATCGCGCCCAGTTCGCCGGCCGCGACCGGATTGCCGCCCTCATCAAGGATCTCCACGTCGTAGCCGGGCATTGGCACAGCGGGGGAACCGAGTTTGGTCGGAAGTTCCTCGATGCCCAGCGGGTTCGCCGCGATCGACCAGCCGGTTTCTGTCTGCCACCAGTGGTCGACCACCGGCACCTGCAGCTGTTCCTGCGCCCAGGTGATGGTGTCGGGATCCGCGCGCTCCCCCGCCAGATACACCTGCTCAAGGCAGCTGAGGTCGTATTTCTTGACGTACTCGCCCTTGGGGTCCTCGCGTT
Source organism: Phaeobacter italicus (assembly GCF_001258055.1). Lineage (GTDB taxonomy): Bacteria > Pseudomonadota > Alphaproteobacteria > Rhodobacterales > Rhodobacteraceae > Phaeobacter > Phaeobacter italicus. The sequence goes on from NZ_CVRM01000011.1 coordinate 303,642, forward strand.
TCACGGCGCGGAAGGCGGTGGGCGCAGTGAAGAAGCTTTTGACCTTATGCTCCGAGATCACCCGCCAGAAGGTGCCCGCATCAGGGGTGCCCACGGGCTTGCCCTCGAACACGATGGTGGTGTTGCCATGAATGAGCGGCCCGTAGCAGATATAGCTGTGGCCCACGACCCAGCCCACATCGGACGCGGCCCAGAACACATCGCCGGGATCGACGTTGTAGATGTTTTTCATGGTCCAGTTCAGCGCCACCAACTGACCCGCGGTGTGACGGATCACCCCCTTGGGCTGGCCCGTGGTGCCAGAGGTGTAGAGGATATAAGAGGGGTGGTTGCCCTCGACCGGGACACATTCGGCTGGCTCCACGCCGTACTGAAAACCGTGCCAGTTCACATCGCGGCCCGGCACCAGCTCTGCGACTTCCTGTTCGCGTTGGAAGATCACGCAGAAGTCGGGCTTGTGGGTGGCGAGGTCGATCGCGCCATCCAGCAGCGGTTTGTAGTGCACCGTGCGGCCCGGCTCCAAACCGCAGGAGGCAGCGATGATCGCCTTGGGTTTGGCGTCGTCAATCCGCACGGCCAGTTCGTTTGCGGCAAATCCACCAAAGACCACCGAGTGCACCGCGCCAAGGCGGGCGCAGGCGAGCATCGCCTCAAGGGCCTCTGGGATCATCGGCATGTAGATGATGACCCGGTCACCTTTTTCAACACCTTTTGCGCGCAGGGCACCGGCCAAGGTGGCGACGCGATTGCGCAATTCGACGTAGGAGATTTCACGCTTGGTCTGGGTGATGGGGCTGTCGTAAATGATCGCGGTCTGCTCTCCGCGGCCCTGTTCGACGTGGCGGTCAACAGCGTTGTAGCAGGTGTTGACCTTGGCATCTGCGAACCATTCGTAGAGGCCATCGCCTTTGTCGGTCAGGGCCTTTGTCGGGGCGCTGTCCCAGCTGATTGCCTTGGCTGCTTCCATCCAGAACTGTTCGGGGTTGGCTTTCCAGCTCTCATAGACCTCAGAATACGACATGGTTCCTCCTCCTCGTCCTTGAGCCGAGTTAGGACCATGGCGCGGGATCGGGCAAGCTCCGGAAGGGACGTCGCGTCAGATTGGCGCAATTTATTTGCAGAATTTGACGTTTCAGCCTTGCAAAGTTTTGCAAACCACTTCGGTTAGCGCAAGTTTACAGCAAGACGGGGCAGAGTTTGCAAACTCCGCCCCGATTGGTTGGCAAACCAGACAGCTGCGCTTCTTCACTGTGTACAGCCTGTGATTCTGCGCTGTTCGCGCCCCGAAACGCGCCTAGCCGTAATGGGCCACAGGCGTTCCTGCGATGGCAGCCATGTTCAACAGGCCGCGGGCAGTGATCGAAGGGGAAACGATATGGGCGCGGTTGCCCATGCCCATCAGGATTGGGCCGACTTCCAGCCCACCGGCGCGCATTTTCAGGATGTTGCGCACACCGCTTGCGGCGTCAGCGTGGGCAAAGATCAGCACATTTGCCTCGCCATCCAGACGAGAGTTCGGGAAGATACGTGCGCGAAGCTCCGGGTCCAGCGCAGTGTCGATGTTCATTTCGCCTTCGTAGACGAAATCCCGTGGCTTATCGTCGAGGATCTTCAGCGCGGCGCGCAGGCGGGCGCCGGAATCACAGGTGGTGTTGCCAAACTGGGATTGCGAGCACAGCGCAATGCGCGGCTCCAGGCCAAAGCGGCGGACGTGGCGCGCCGCACCAAGAACGGTCTGGGCGATCTGTTCTGGTGTGGGCTCGATCCGGACATGGGTGTCGCCGATGAAGAGGGGGCCATCTTCGAGGATCATCATGGACAACGCGCCGTGGGGTTCATAGGTGCCGCCACCAAGAACCTGCTGCACGTAGTTCATGTGCCAGCGGTATTCCCCAAACGTGCCACAGATCAGACTGTCGGCTTCGCCGCGATGCACCATGATGGCGCCAATGGCCGTGGTGTTGGTGCGCATGATCGCCTTGGCGAGGTCAGGGGTCACCCCATCGCGCTGCATCAAGCGGTGATAGCTGGTCCAGTAGTCATAGTAGCGGGGGTCGTTTTCCGGGTTCACGATCTGGAAATCCGTGCCGGGACGGATGTGCAGGCCCAACCGTTCACAACGCTTTTCGATGACCTCGGGGCGACCGATCAGGATCGGCGTTTCGGTTGTCTCTTCAAGGATACCCTGCGCTGTGCGCAGAACGCGCTCGTCCTCGCCCTCGGCAAAGACGATGCGGCGGGCTGCCGCCTTGGCCGATTCAAATACCGGCTTCATGAGAAGGGCGGATTTGAAAACCGTTTCATTCAGCTTGGCGCGATAGGCGTCCAGATTGTCGATCGGGCGGGTGGCAACACCACTGTCCATCGCGGCCTTTGCAACAGCCGAGGATACGACACCGACAAGGCGTGGATCAAAAGGCTTGGGGATCAGGTAATCAGCCCCGAAGTTCAGCTGTTCGCCCTGATACGCAGCGGCCGCTTCGGCCGAGGTGGTCATGCGGGCCATCTCTGCGATGCCTTCGACACAGGCAATCTGCATCTCGTCGTTGATTTCCGTTGCCCCCACATCCAGCGCGCCCCGGAAGATGAAGGGGAAGCAAAGGACGTTATTGACCTGATTGGGAAAATCGCTGCGGCCGGTGGCGATAATGGCATCCGGCGCGACCTCGCGGGCGACGTCGGGCAGGATTTCCGGGTTGGGATTGGCCAAGGCAAAGATGATGGGCCGTTTGGTCATCTTGGCGACCATTTCGGGTTTCAGAACATTTGGTCCCGACAAGCCAAGGAACAGATCCGCGCCATCAATCACCTCATCCAGAGTGCGCAGATCGGTGTTTTGCGCAAACGCGGCCTTGTGCGGGTTCATGTCCTCGGTGCGCCCCTCGTAGACAAGCCCATGCAGGTCGCACAACCAGATGTTTTCCCGCTTGACGCCAAGTTTCACGAGCATGTTGAGGCAGGCGATACCCGCCGCGCCGCCGCCGGTCGACACGATCTTGATATCTTCGAATTTCTTGCCCGCGACATGAAGAGCGTTCTTTGCAGCCGCGCCGACTACAATTGCGGTGCCGTGCTGGTCGTCGTGGAAAACCGGGATGTTCATCCGCTCGCGACAGATTTTCTCTACGATGAAACAATCAGGAGCCTTGATGTCTTCCAGATTGATGGCGCCAAAGGTGGGCTCCAACGCGCAGACGATTTCGGCCAATTTTTCGGGGTCGGCTTCATCCAGTTCGATGTCGAAACAGTCGATACCGGCGAAGTTCTTGAACAGAACGGCCTTGCCTTCCATGACCGGTTTGGAGGCCAGCGCGCCAATATTGCCAAGACCCAGAACCGCAGAGCCGTTGGTGACAACTGCCACCAGATTGCCGCGCGAGGTGTATTTTGCTGCGTCAGCCGGGTCCGATTTGATCTCGATACAGGCCTCGGCAACACCCGGCGAATAGGCCCGCGCCAGATCGCGGCCATTGGCCATCGGTTTTGTGGCTCGGATCTCCAGCTTACCGGGGTTCGGATAAGCGTGATAATGCAACGCCGCTTCGCGCAGGGTTTGGGTATCGGATTTGGGGTTTTTGGTCATTGGAATGAATGTCCTCAGGGGCTCCAGAGACTTTAGTTTAGTGTTAAACGACTTTTTACGTCAGGGAAACCACCGATTGCGACACGCGTGATCGTGGGATGGCGTGGATCTGGGGGCAGGCGGTTACCCGCCGCGAGGGCATGGCAGAAATTGCTGATGCAGGGCTTCACCTTCCCCCCGTGCTATCGTTATTCTGCGTCATCTTGACCAGATGATCAAAAATCGGGGAATCGCCATGAGCCTGAAAGACGCCGCAGCCGCCGTACGCGAAAACGCGCACGCACCCTATTCCAACTTCAAGGTCGGCGCAGCCATCCGTGCGGCCTCTGGCAAGGTCTATGTGGGCTGCAATGTTGAAAACGTCGCCTATCCAGAAGGCACCTGTGCCGAAGCCGGGGCAATTGCCGCAATGGTGGCGGCAGGTGAAACCAAGCTGGAAGCCGCCTATGTGATCGCTGATTGCCCAAGCCCCATTCCGCCCTGTGGCGGTTGCCGCCAGAAACTGGCCGAATTCGGTGCGGCCGATGCCGAGGTGACGCTGGCCACCACGGATGGGGCCGAACAGGTCACCACGATTGGGGCGCTGCTGCCGGGTGCCTTTGGTGCGGACCACATGGAGCGGAGCTGAGCCATGGACGCACGCGCCATCATTGCTGCTCTGCGGCAGGGAAAGACACCAAGCGACGCTGAGATGCGCTGGTTTGCCGAAGGTTTGGCAAATGGTCAGGTCAGCGACGCGCAAGCAGGTGCCTTTGCGATGGCCGTTTGCTTGCAGGGGTTGGACGTAGAGGCACGCCGTGCCCTCACGCTGGCCATGCGGGACAGTGGCGATGTGCTGCAATGGGATCTGGATGGTCCCGTCCTCGACAAGCATTCTACCGGCGGTGTCGGGGATTGCGTGTCGCTTCTGCTGGCACCTGCGCTGGCAGAATGCGGGGCTTATGTCCCGATGATCTCTGGCCGCGGTCTGGGCCACACGGGCGGAACGCTAGATAAGATGGAGGCGATCCCGGGCGTCAGCACGCAGGTGTCGCAGGATGCACTGCAGGCGATGATGCGCGATGTGGGCTGTGCGATCGTGGGCGCAACTGCGCAGATCGCCCCGGCCGACAAGCGGCTTTATGCGATCCGGGATGTGACAGCGACGGTCGAGAGCCTTGATCTGATCACCGCTTCGATCCTGTCCAAGAAGCTTGCCGCCGGGACGGATGCGCTGGTGCTTGATGTTAAGCTAGGCAGCGGAGCGTTCATGAAAACACGCGCCGAGGCTGAAGCATTGGCGCGCAGTCTGAGCGAGACCGCAAATGCGGCAGGTTGCCGAACCTCTGCATTGATCACGGATATGAACCAGCCGTTGGCCCCGGCGCTTGGCAATGCGCTTGAGGTGGCCGAGGTCGTGCGCATCCTGACCGGGCAGGGGGGGCGCGACAGCGCCCTGGCGCGATTGACCGAAGTCCAAGGTGGTGTCCTGCTTGCCCATGGTGGCCTTGCCTTGGATCCCGAAGACGGGGCCGCGAAAATTCGCGCAGCAATTGCCAGCGGTGCGGTGGCGGACAGGTTTGCGCGCATGGTGGCGGCGATGGGCGGACCTGCGGATTTTGCGACGACATGGCAGAGCGTCCTGCCAGAGGCCCCGGTCAGGCGCCCTGTTCTGGCCGAAACGGCGGGCTATGTTTCCGCAATCGAAGGTGAGGCGCTTGGTCTTGCCGTTGTCCGTCTTGGAGGCGGTCGCATGGTCGAAAGCGATATCGTGGATCCGGCTGTCGGCCTCGCCGAGTTGGCGCCACTGGGGGCACAGCTGTCCCGAGGTGGGGTGATCGGCGTCGTCCATGCCGCTGACGAGGCTGCAGCCGACATCGCAGAGAAAAGCCTGCGGGCAGCCTATACGCTGTCGCAAACGGCTCCGGTTGTGCCTTCGCTCATCCATGAGAGGATTTCCTGATGGCCCGTGCCTTTCTTGTCGTGATGGATTCCGTGGGCATCGGTGGTGCCCCTGATGCAGGGCAGTATTTCAACGGCGACTTGGCCGATCTGGGTGCCAATACACTGGCGCATATCGCCCAAGCCTGTGCGGCTGGACTGGCCGAGGAGGGGCGCAGTGGCCCTTTGCGGTTGCCGACCCTTGATGCACTTGGGCTGGGGGCGGCTGTGGCGCAGGCTTCTGCAGTGCCCTGTCCCGATCTCGGCGCAGGCAAACGGGCGCCGATGGGCCGTTGGGGGGCTGCGGTTGAGCAGAGCCGGGGCAAGGACACGCCGTCTGGCCATTGGGAACTGGCGGGCCTGCCGGTGCCGTGGGATTGGTGTTATTTTCCTGACAAGACCCCCGCCTTTCCAGACGATCTGGTCGCACATGTCTGCAATGCGGCCGGAACCGATGCGATCCTTGGCAATTGTCACGCCTCGGGTACGGCGATCATCGCAGAGCACGGGGCAGCGCATATGAAGAGCGGCCAGCCGATTTGTTATACCTCTGCGGATAGTGTCTTTCAGATCGCGGCCCATGAAGAAACATTTGGCCTTGAGCGGTTGCTGGCGCTTTGTGAGGCGGTAGCGCCTTACCTGCATGCGATGAAGGTTGGTCGGGTGATTGCGCGCCCCTTCGTCGGTGACGCCGAAAGCGGCTTTAGCCGCACGACGAACCGGCGCGATTATGCGATTACACCGCCGGCTCCGATTCTGACCAACTGGGTGCAGGACGCGGGGCGCACCGTCCACGGCATTGGCAAAATTGGTGACATCTTCTCCATGCAGGGGATTGATACCCTCGCCAAGGGCGACGACGCCACCCTGATGGCGCATCTCCATGACGCCGTAGAGCAGGCCGAAGAGGGCAGCCTGACCTTCGCCAATTTCGTCGAGTTCGACAGCCTGTACGGCCACCGCCGCGACATCTCGGGCTATGCTCGCGCGTTGGAGTGGTTTGACGCCGAGATTGCGGCGCTCTTGCCGAAGCTGCGCGATGGCGATCTCTTGGTTCTTACTGCAGATCACGGCAATGATCCCTCTTGGCCGGGCACCGATCACACCCGTGAGCAGGTTCCTGTCCTGATGGCAGGCAGGGGCAGCGGGCCTTTGGGACGTCTGGGTTTTGTCGATGTGGCCGCAACCGTTGCCGCGCATCTGGAGGTGCCGTCTGCCGGGCCTGGCCGTTCGGTGCTTTGATCGGGCCTGACGCCGCAGGTTTCCCCGCAGAGATCCGCAGATTTGCCGAAAATTTCGGCAGATCTGCCTTGCCCCTCTGTGGCCCCAAGGACTATGAGAGTTTGATTTTGCCTGAAAGGAGCGCCCTATGTCCGAACATCTGACCGTCGTTGATCATCCGCTGGTGCAGCACAAGCTGACCCTGATGCGCGACAAGGGCACATCGACTGCCGGGTTCCGCCGTCTGCTGCGTGAAATCACCCAGCTGCTGGCCTATGAGATCACCCGCGAGATGCCGCTGACCACCACCACCATCGACACGCCGATGGAAGAAATGGAAGCGCCGATCCTGGCGGGCAAGAAGCTGGCTCTGGTTTCGATCCTGCGCGCAGGCAACGGTATGCTTGACGGCGTTCTGGAATTGATCCCGTCTGCGCGTGTGGGCTTTGTGGGTCTGTACCGTGACGAGGAAACACTGCAGCCGGTTCAATACTACTTCAAGGCGCCTGAGGGTCTGAAGGATCGCACTGTCATCGCTGTTGACCCGATGCTTGCCACCGGCAACAGCTCGGCCGCTGCGATTGATCTGCTGAAAGAGGCCGGCGCAAATGATATCCGCTTCCTCTGCTTGCTGGCGTCCCCTGAAGGTGTCGCGCTGATGAAAGAAAAGCACCCGGACGTGCCGATCGTGACGGCCTCTCTGGATCGTCAGCTGAACGAAAAGGGCTACATCCTGCCCGGTCTCGGCGACGCAGGCGACCGGATGTTCGGCACCAAGTAATGCGGTGCCAGCGGTTCGCGGGACCTGCCGTTGGCCAACGGTGCCGCGAGCCACTGATGCTCGGCATTTGATATTGCGGGCGCTCCGGTATCGGGGCGCCTTTTTTCGTGACGGGGCGTCCGGCAAACTGCCATCGCACCGGATGCGGGCCCTCGTCCGACAGCGTGCAGGATCCCACTGACTTCTTTCATAAATTCCCAGAGCGTCAGCTTTACTAAGAATTCGTTTTCGGGCATCATGCCGCCATATATTGTGGGGCCTTCTGATGATGCTTACTAGAATTATTGCAAGTGCATTGCTCGCCGCAGCAGGATTTGCTGCATTTGGAGCGGGCTCTGCGGCGGCCCAGTCGGCCCGAGAAGCCGCCACTCCGGCAGAGTTCCCGCCTGCCTCCTTTTCCGGCAAACAATATGTCGATAGCCGTGGTTGCGTGTTTATTCGGGCAGGGATTGACGGCAATGTCACGTGGATTCCGCGAGTGACGCGCAGTCGCAAGCAGCTCTGTGGGTTCCAGCCGACCCAGATTGCAGCCGATGACGCCGCGCCAAAGGCTGTGGTCCCACCAACCGCAGAGTTGATCACTCTGCCCGAGGGGCAGCGTGCCAATGATCCGGTCGTGGCTGATGGAGGCAGCGTTGCGCCGTCAGAACCCGTGCCAACGCCCACAGCACCCCGCGTGGTGACGACAACGAAGCCCCAGCGCGAACCGGCACGGGTGGCAAAACCCATTCCCGTCCGCACCGCAAAGGCAAGCCCGCGACGCCCACGCCCTGCCTATAACGACGCCTATCGCCGGGATGACGTGCCGCTGACGATCCTCACGCCGAACTGGTCGTCTGGCCCTTGCGAAGGCGCGTCTGAGCTGAGCCGTCAGTACATCAACCGCGGCAGCGGAGTCCGTTGTGGCCCGCAGGACGGTTTTGCTGGCGGGTATGGCGCGCTGGATGCGAACACGCGCGTGATGCCCAAACATGTTTACGAAGAACGACAGCTGAGCCGTGGCCTGTCGGTGCCGGATGGCTACCGCAAGGTCTGGGAGGATGACCGCCTAAATCCGCGCCGGGCAGAGATGTCTTTGCGCCAATTAGAGGTGCAATCAGGCCGTCAGGCGGTGGTTGTCGAGAACGGTGATGCTGTATCCGGCGCGTCCGGGCAAATCTGGACCCGCAGCGTTCCGCGCCAAGGCATAAAGCAACCCGTCAATCGCCCGGTGGTCCGTCTGTCCGAGAGCCGGGAAAGCGCGGGCGATCAGGATCAGTTGGTCACCCGGCTTTCGACCCGCTCCTCTCCGGAGGACGGGCAGGCGCCGGTGGTTGTGCAGCAGAAATATGTGCGGGCTGCAACCGTCTCAGATCGGGCCAAGGCAGAGGCCGTCGCGCAGTCGCTGCGCAAACATGGTCTGCCTGTCCGCCTGGGCCAGGTTGAACGTGCAGGCGTCACCCATCAGGTGGTGCTGGCGGGTCCCTTCGCCGGTCCTGCAGCAGCAGAGGCCGCGCTGGCGAAGGTCCGTTCTGCCGGATATGCGGGCGCACGGATCAGCAGGTGAGCTCGTTCCTGTAAGGTGCCACGGATAAAATGAAAAACGCGCCATTCAGGGCGCGTTTTTTTGTACAGAGATGAGGAGGTTCAGCTGCAGATATTTTGCAGTTGCACCCAATCACGATCATTTAGAACTGGCTCCAGATCTCGCCCCGCCATCGGATCCGCTTCGATCAGACCGAGGGTCGTCTCGCCTGTGATGTCCTGTGCATACGCATAGGGTGTCGAGGGGACAGCTGCGCGGCCGAATTCTTCCAGGATGGCCTCTTCGGTGGGCATGGGGCGCGGAGCGGTCACCACAGTTTCTGCGTATCGGTCAAGGGTGGCCCGGGTCATCTCGCCCGTGGTGAGCATCCGAAATGTCGCGCGAATACCGCCGGCAGAAAGGAGATCAGCAAGCGGATCCTGTTCAGCGGCGCGGACCCGTTCGACCAGAACCGCGCCGGCGGCAACAGCGGGGTCTTCGTGATCTTCCACGAAACTGCGGTTCAGTGCGACGATGCCACCGGGCAGATACAGGCTGCTTGCCACACCGCTGCGCAGGACAACAATCTGACGCACATCCAGGCGGTCCGCGAGGCGGGTCAGGATGGGGGCTGCTTCCGGCGTGTTGCAGGCTTGCCCTGACAGGCGCTCAATCCGCCCCAGAAGGGCCTGACCCAACGCCTTGCGCTTGATGTCTGGTACCACGTTGACGGTGTGCGACATCAGCGCGCCGGGCAGCCAAAAGACGGCGGCTGCGGCGAAAACGGCAAGGCCTGAGAGAAGTGTCGCGCTGCGCAGCCGTCCGGGGTGGGCGCGCGCGCGTGACAGCGCGGCCTGTAGCCTGTCGATCGCCTCCAGCATGGCGGTTTCATCTTCACCGATTTCCAGTGTTTCGTCGGGATCACCATAGGGGTGGAAAAGGGCAGGGTAGGCACCGGGGTTCTGCCGCTCCAGCGCGGCAAGAGACCAATGCGCGAGCGGGCGGTCATTCATGTCCGCAATGGTCAGCGTTGCATCGCCAACTGAAATGATCACGTCGCGCCGTTGCGCATCCGGACCCGGCCGCCACAGCGCCGCTGCTTCAAGTCGTTGGTATTCCCGCAATGCCGTCATCTATGAGAGGCGTCCTTACCGTTCAGAGTACAGCGCCCAAATAGCACGCCAGACCCGGCGTCAGCAATTGACTTCCGCCGGGTTTTTCGCGCGCTTCAATGCACTTGGAGCATTTATAGCTTGCGCGCGATGCTGCGCAGTTCAAATTTCTGGATTTTGCCGGTCGACGTCTTCGGAAGCTCTTGAAAGACGACCTTTTTCGGGGCTTTGAAACCTGCGAGGGTGTCGCGGCTGAATGCAATCAGCGCAGCTTCATCCACGTCTTCTCCCGGTTTCAGTTCGACAAAGGCGCAGGGGACTTCCCCCCATTTGTCGTCAGGTTTTGCAACAACTGCCGCCAGGTTGACGGCCGGATGCGCCATGAGAACGCCCTCAACCTCCACAGAGGAGATGTTTTCGCCGCCGGAAATGATGATGTCCTTCGCCCGGTCGGCAATCTGGATATAACCGTCGGGGTGCTGCACGGCGATATCACCTGAATGGAAATAACCGCCCTTGAACGCCTCTTGCGTTGCGTCGGGGTTCTTCAGGTAACCCTTCATCACCGAATTGCCCCGCATCACGATCTCACCTTGATCCTGACCGTTCATCGGGATCTGCGACATCGTTTCGTCCATGACGGTGATATGATCCATCATTGGAAAGGCCACACCCTGCCGCGCCTTGATCGTTGCGCGCCCTTGCTGGTCAAGATTGTCCCAGCTGCCCCCTTTCCAGAGACATTCGGTGACGTGGCCATAGGTTTCCGTCAGCCCATAGACCTGCGTCACATGAAAGCCGAGTGCTTCGATCTTTTCCAGGGTGGCGGGCGCGGGCGGGGCGCCTGCGGTGAAGACTTCCACGGTGTGGTCGAAACTGCGTCGTTGGTCCTGTGGGGCGTTTACGATCATGTTGAGAACGATGGGCGCACCGCCGAAATGGGTGACCCCTTCGTCTGCGATGGCATCGTAGATGGCAGGGGCCGTGATGTCGCGGCAGCACACCAGCGTGCCGCCAAGAACCGGCATCATCCAGGTGTGGTTCCAGCCGTTGCAATGGAACAGCGGAACGATCGCCAGGTACTTTGGCTGCATGACCATCCGCCATGAGATGACCGTTCCCATTGTCATCAGATAGGCGCCCCGGTGATGATAGACGACACCTTTGGGCCGTCCGGTTGTCCCGGAGGTATAATTCAGCGCAAGGCTTTCCCATTCGTCCTGCGGCATGATCCAGTCGAAATCATGAGACGCGGCAGACAGCACATCCTCATAGACCGGATGGCGGCCCGAAGCCGGATAACCGGCCTGCTCATCTGGTACTTCGATGATCAGGGGGCCTTTGCCCTCGCAGTCTTGTTTTGCCTGTTCTGCGAGCGACAGGAACTGGCTGTCGACCAGAACAATCTTTGCTTCGCCGTGGTCAAAGATATAGGCCACCGTGCCCACATCGAGGCGCGTGTTGATCGTATTCAGAACGCCACCGCAGGCAGGCACACCGAAATGGGCCTCTGCCTGCGCTGGAAGGTTGGGAATCAAGGTTGCGACCACATCGCCAGGGCGAACCCCCATACCTGCGAGCGCTGATGCCAGCCGGGTGCAACGGTCATAGTAGGCGGCATAGGTCTTGCGGTGCGAGCCGTAGACAACGGCGGGCACATCGGCAAAGACATGCGCCGCGCGGCGCAGATGCGACAGTGGTGTCAGCGGCACATAGTTTGCAGCGGTCTTCTCCAGACCCGTCTCATCTGCCATCCAGCCCATATCCTGCCCTCCCAAGATGATTCATGCGCGTTTTGTCCAAGATATTGCGCAAAGTTGCGCGCATTGAAAGATCTATGACATTATTGCAGCGCGAAGTCTCGGTTTTCATTGGTGGCAAAACCGCTTAGCTTGCGAACATGATCCTGTCGCCCGGCCGTTCCTATGTCTTTATTCACATCCCCAAGACGGGTGGGACAGCAATGGCGCTTGCTTTGGAAGAGCGGGCGATGGCCGATGACATGATGCTTGGCGACACCCCAAAGGCGAGCAAACGGCGGCGGCGACTACAGGGCGCGCAGGCGCGTGGTCGGCTGTGGAAACATTCGACGCTGGCAGATCTGGAGGGCCTTGTGCCGCAATCCCGGATGGAACGGCTGTTTGCATTCACACTGGTGCGCAACCCTTGGGACCGTGTGCTGAGCCTCTATCATTGGCTGCGAAAACAGAGCTTTGATCATCCGTCGATCCCACTGGCAAAGGCGCTGACGTTTAACGAGTTCGCATCGCATCCGCGCATTTTGGCAAGCCTGCGTGCAACGCCCGCCGGGTCGTACATGCAGACCTCGCAGGGACAGGAGCGCTGCGATCTGTTTATCCGGCTGGAGCAGTTTTCGCGCGACGCGCAGCCGCTGTTCGATCATCTGGGGTTTGATCTGACCTTGCCCCGCGCCAATCAATCCGGCCGTCCGGCAGAGTGGCAGCCGCTCTATGACCAAAAGGCAAGAGACGCGGTTGCCGAGGCCTGCGCCGAAGATATCGCGCGATTTGAATACTCTTTTAACGATTCACCGATAGACCGGTAAGCGAGAGACGGAATCGCAGGGCAGACGGCGCATCGCCAAAACGGCCCATCGCCAGCCAATGCTGCGTATCCCTCTCCCGCATTTGGGCGTCAGGCCGATGTGCGGACGGGTAACTTGACGGGCTGCGCAGAAGGTGCAGCTGCCTTGGTGAAAGGGAAAACCGATGCTGGATTGGCTGCTGAAACGCAAGCTCTCTCCGATGGCCGAGGCTCTGGAAACAGAGTACCCGTTGGTCGCAGCCGGGCAGGGCGGTATCCTGTCAGGCACGCATGTGGCCTCGCATCTTGGCTGGCGCCCGATCGAGGCGCTGGCGGTTGGTGATCTTGCACTCACCTTTGACCACGGCATGCAGCCGATTGTCGAACTTCACCGCGAAACCCTGTTGCTGCGCCCGGGCCTTCCTGATCCGCTGCGCTGCCCCGTGTACATTCCACAGGATGCACTGAACAATCGCACCGCTCTTTGGGTCATGCCGGATCAGGGCGTCCTGATCGAAAGCGACATTGCCGACGTGGAGATGGGCGATCCCTTTGTTGTTGTTCCGGCCTGCGCACTGGAGGGGTATCGTGGCATTGCCCGCGCTGAACCTGAAACAAAGCTGGACATCGTGGTGCCGCGGTTTGCCCAAGATGAGGTGATCTATCTTGAGGCAGGCATGCTTGGCCTGAGCGTGACACCACGCGATATCCTGGCCTTTGACACCACCGCCGAGAAAGAGCTTTATCCGATTTTGGATCCGCAGGTCGCGCGCGAGCTGGTCATTGACATGATCACGGAAGAAACGGCCTGGGCCAGCAGCCTGCCAATGGGGCCGGGTGGGCATGGCGCTGCGGAATACGCCGTGATGATCTGATCGCGCAAGCCAGATCCAGATATGCAAACCGCTCGGATGTCTGGGCGGTTTTTCTTTTTTGATGAGGTGCCTACCGTGCATTTCTCATGTTGGGGTGCGAAAAAAGCGACGCCCGCAGGCGCCGCTTCCCCATGTCAGGTATCGCCGTTTCAGGCAGCTTTTTCCGCGCCAGGATTGAACCGGCCGTAGAAGGTTTGACCCTTTTCCGCCATCTCGCGCAGCAGCGGCGGGCAGGCAAATCGCTCGCCATATTTTTCGCTCAGCTGATCGCAGCGCTCGGCAGCATAAGGCGTGCCGATGATGTCCAGCCAGCTCAGCGGGCCACCGGACCACGGCGCAAAGCCCCAGGCCAGGATAGCGCCCACATCGCCCTCGCGGATGTCCATCAGAACGCCCTCTTCCAGCGCACGCACAGCTTCCAGAACCTGCGCAAACATCAGGCGTTCCTGGACCTCGATCAGGTCAGGCTGTTCATCGGCCAGAGGATATTTCTCCTGCATACCTTTCCAGTATCCCTGACGCTTGCCCTTGTCGTCGTAGTCAAAGAACCCAGCGTTGGCCTTGCGGCCCAGACGGCCCTGTTCTTCCATCCAGAAGATCAGATCGTCAGCCGGGCTCTCAGGATAGGCATCCCCCATTGCGGCCTTGGTCGCGCGGGCGATCTTGGCGCCAAGATCAATGGACGTCTCGTCGGTCAGCTGGATCGGCCCAACCGGGAAACCCAACTGGCGTGCGGCATTGTCGATCAGCGCCGGTGTCACGCCTTCGGTGATCATGCGTGCGCCTTCGTTCACGTAAGGGATGATGCAACGGTTGCAGTAGAAGAAGCGCGCGTCATTCACCACGATCGGGGTCTTGCGGATCTGGCGGACATAATCCAGCGCCTTGGCCACCGCACGGTCGCCGGTCTCTTTCCCCTTGATGATCTCGACAAGGAACATCTTTTCCACCGGCGAGAAGAAGTGAATGCCGATGAACTGCTCAGGGCGCACCGAGGCTTCGGCCAGGCCGGTGATCGGCAGGGTCGAGGTGTTGGAGGCAAAGATGCAGTCTTCAGGGATGATCGCCTCAACCTTCTTGGTCATCTCGGCCTTCACACCCGGGTCCTCGAACACCGCTTCGATGATCAGGTCGCAGCCTTTCAACTGTTCCAGATCGGGCGTCGCCGTGATGCGCGACAAGAGAGCGTCTTTCTTCTCTTCGGTCGCCTTTCCGCGCTTGATGCCTTTGTCCATGTAAGATGCGGAATAGGCCTTGCCCTTGTCGGCGGCGTCCTGATCACGGTCGATGAGAACGACCTCCATGCCCGCCTGTGCCGAAACCAGCGCGATGCCAGCACCCATCATGCCAGCACCCAGCACACCGATTTTCTTCACCGACTGATCTTCGATACCTGCAGGGCGAACCGCGCCCTTTTCCAGCGCTTCCTTGTTGAGGAAGAGCGAACGGATCATCGCCTCGGAGGAGGGGTTCATCAGAACATGGGTGAACCAACGCGCCTCGATCTTCAGTGCGGTGTCAAAAGGCACGATCGCGCCCTCGTAAACCGCGCTCAGCAGCGCCTTGGCAGCAGGGAATGCACCAAATGTCTTGCCGTGCACCATGGCAGCGGCACCGAGGAACGTCATGAAGCCCGACGGATGATAGGGCGCGCCACCTGGCATCTTGTAGCCCTTTTGATCCCAGGGTTTGACGATGTCTGCATCCTTGGCTTCCAGAACCCAGGCACGGGCCGCGGCAAGCGGATCTTCGACCACCTCATCAATAAGCCCGGCAGCCTTTGCTTTCTTCGGATCAACCAGCTTACCTTCCAACAGGAAGGGAGCAGCGGCCATGGCGCCCAACTTCCGCACAAGACGGGTCGTGCCACCTGCGCCGGGGAAAATGCCGACCATGATTTCGGGCAGGCCGATCTTGGCCTTCGGGTTATCGGCCGCAAAAATACGGTGCGTGGACAGTGGCAGCTCCAGGCCAATTCCGACCGCCGTGCCGGGCAGGGCAGTGGCAATCGGCTTGCCGCCTTTATTGGTCTTCGCATCCATACCTGCCCGTTCGATCTTGCGCAGGCCCTCGTGCATTTTCATGATGCCTTCGAACAGACCGCGAGCCGGTTCGTCGCCTGCATCTTCTTTCATCTTCGCCAGCACGTTGAGGTCCATGCCACCGGCAAAGTCCTTCTTGCCAGAAGTGATCACGATGCCCTTGACCGCCTCGTCAGCAAGCGCGTCGTCGATCAGCCCGTCCAGATCCTGCATGGCCTGACCATTCAGGACGTTCATGGTTTTACCCGGGCAGTCCCAGGTGATGATTGCGACGCCGTCGGCGTCTTTTTTCATTGTGAAATCAGACATATCTTTCTCTCCAGGCGCCTTTGTTACACACGTTCGATGATGGTCGCGGCACCCATGCCGGAGCCGATGCAAAGCGTCGCCAGACCGGTTTCACGGTCGCTGCGCTCCAGCTCGTCCAGCAGCGCGCCAAGGATCATTGCCCCGGTTGCCCCCAGCGGGTGACCCATCGCGATGGAACCGCCGTTCACATTGACCTTGTCATGATCCACGCCAAAGGCCTGCTCAAACCGCATCACGACGCTGGCAAAGGCTTCGTTGACCTCGAACAGATCAATGTCGCCAATCTCCATGCCGTTGTCGCGCAGGATCTTCTCCGTCACGGGGACCGGCCCGGTGAGCATGATGGTCGGATCTGTGCCGATCTTAGCGGTTGCCTTGATGCGCGCGCGCGGTTTCAGGCCCATCGCCTCGCCGAACTCCTTGTCGCCGATCAGGACCGCAGCGGCGCCATCCACGATCCCGGAAGAGTTGCCCGCGTGGTGGATATGGTTGATGCGCTCCAGATGCGGATATTTCAGCATCGCGATCTTGTCGAAACCGGGCATCTGTTCGCCCATCATCTGGAACGACGGGTTCAGACCGCCCAGCGACTGCATGTCGGTGCCGGGGCGCATATATTCGTCGTGATCCAGAATGGTCAGCCCATTGATGTCGCGCACGGGCACGATGCTGCGGGCAAAGCGGTTGTCGTCCCACGCCGCCTTGGCCCGGCGCTGGGATTCGACAGCCATCTCATCGGCGGCATCGCGCGAAAACCCGTATTCGGTTGCGATGATATCGGCAGAAATCCCTTGCGGAACAAAGTAGTTGTCGATCGCGATCGAGGGATCAACGGCGATTGCGCCCCCATCCATGCCCATGGGCACCCGGCTCATCGATTCCACGCCACCTGCGATATAGGCATGACCGGCCCGGCCACGGACCTGGTTGGCGGCCATGTTCACGGCTTCCAGGCCAGAGGCACAGAACCGGTTGATCGACACGCCAGGGATCGATTCATCAAGATCAGAGGCCAGAACAGCGGTGCGCGCCAGGCAGGCGCCCTGTTCGCCAACCTGGGTCACATTTCCCCAGATAACGTCTTCGACAGCGTGACCTTCGAGGTTGTTGCGGTCTTTCAGAGCATTGAGTGCAACAGCCGACAGGCGGGCGGCAGTGACTTCATGAAGGGAGCCGTCCTTGCGGCCCTTGCCGCGCGGCGTGCGGACGGCGTCATAGATGTAAGCTTCGGTCATCGGGGTCTCCTCAGGCTCGGTCCGACGGGTTGCCGGGCATCAGATCGTAAGGGGCTTTCCAGCCCGGTTGCGCGCTCAGCCGTGACAGCCAGGCGTCGATATTGGGCCATTCGGCTCGTTCAAAGCCGAAGGGTTCTGGGTAATAGAGATAGGAACAGCAGGTCAGATCAGCGTTGCTGAGCGCATCGCCGACAATCCAGTCCCGTTTTTCAAGGTGTTTGTCCAAAATGGCATAGGCAGCCTTCAGGCGCCCCTGCAGGAAGGCAATGACCTCCTGCGGGCGTTTGTCTTCGGGCAGGAAATTCATGAGAAAACGGCAAAGACCTGCGTTGGAGGACAGTTTGTGATTGTCCCACAGCTGCCAACGCAGAATCTCGCGCTTTTCTTCTGGGGTGGAGCCGCCAAAATGGCCGTAGGTGTCAGACAGGTACTGCTGGATGACACCGGATTGGCTCAGCGTGAGATCGCCGTCGACAAGAACAGGGCATTCCCCCATCTCGTTTACATCCGCACGGAAGGCATCACCTCGCGTTGTGCCGCTGAAAAAATCAACAAACACCGGCTCCCAAGCGATCCCTGCCAGTTCCAGCGCAAGGGCCACCTTGTAGGAATGGCCGCTCTCCCCAAAGCAATAGAGTTGGAGTGTCATATTGTTTCCTCTTGCTCAAAACGGTGGGGGTTTCACACCCCCACACCCCCGTGGAGTATTTGTGGAAAGATGACGGAGCCTTCACTCCGCATTAAGATAAATGAAGCGACGATATCGGTGCGGCACAGGCTGGAGAGCCGATGGCCGTGAAAGGTGACGGCGCGCTGGCCCATTAGGCGGAGAGCTCGAGGGTTGGCGCGTCGACGCCTGTCATCTTTCCCCAAATACTCCCGCCGGAGGCATCCTGGCCTTGCAGCATGGTATGCCAGCCTGTGCGTCACAGTGACCTCGCGATCAGTTCCTTCATGATCTCATTGGTGCCGCCATAGATCCGCTGGACACGGGCATCTGCCCACATCTCTGCAACGGCATATTCCTGCATGAAACCGTAGCCACCATGCAGCTGAACACATTCATCAAGCACTTCGCCCTGGGTGTCGGTGATCCAGTATTTCGCCATCGCGGCCTTCTCGACACTCAGCTTGCCCTGCAGGTGTTCAACCATGCATTCATCAAGAAAGGCGCGCGCCACTTTGGTTTTGGTCTGGCATTCGACCAGTTTGAAGCGGGTGTTCTGAAACTGTGTGAGCGGGCCGCCAAAGGCCTCTCGTTCCTTGCAGTAGGCGATGGTGCGCTCGACGGCGCCTTCCATGGCGCCCACGGCCCCACAGGCGATGATCAGCCGTTCCTGCGGCAGCTGCTGCATCATCTGATAGAAACCCTGGCCTTCGGCTCCGCCAAGGATGTTCTCTGGAGGAACGGCAATATTGTCAAAGAACAGCTCGGAGGTGTCGGCTGCATGCAGGCCGACCTTTTCCAGGTTGCGCCCACGGGTGAAACCGTCTGCGCCATCTGTTTCCAGGGCGACCAGCGATATGCCTTTCGAGCCTTCGCTCGGATCGGTCTTTGCGGCAACCAGGATCAGGTTGGCGTGCTGCCCGTTGGTGATGAAGGTTTTCTGTCCGGACAGGCGATACACATTGCCATCCTTGACGGCCTTGGTCTTGATCCGCTGCACATCCGAGCCGGTCGAGGGTTCGGTCATCGCCAGCGCGCCGACCAGCTCGCCGGTGATCATTTTTGGCAGCCAGCGCTGTTTCTGCTCTTCGGTGCCGTAGGCCAGAATGTAATGCGCGACGATGCCAGAGTGGATGCCGTGGCCCCAGCTTGCGAGATTTGCACGGCTGCCTTCGATCAGGATGGCGGCCTCGTGGCCGAAATCACCACCGACACCGCCGTATTCTTCAGGAACAGAAGGGCACAGCAGGCCCAGTTCACCGGCTTCCTGCCAGGTGGAGCGATCCATCATCCCCTGCTTGCGCCAGGTTTCGAACTTGGGTGCCCATTCGCGGGTGATGAACTGTGCTGTCATGTCGGCCAGCATCTGGTGCTCGTCGGTCATCCAGCTGGATTTCTGCTCTGCGGTCATGGGCTCCCTTTCTGTGTGTGCCGGCTGGCTGTTGTTGGCTGTGCGTGGCCGTCTGATGCGGCCTTAGCGTTTGCGTGCCTCTAGGTCGGAATTGAAGAGGCGCAGGCGGTGGCTGAGGTTTTCGTGGTTTGTCACGCTGTCGAAGTTCTCAAACAGAAAGGACAGGGCTTCTCCCTCGTCGAGCCCGGCCTCTTGGGCAAACCGGCGCAGGCGGCGGTAGCCGTCTTCGGTCATGGCGATCGGCAGACGACGGGTGAGGCGAAAGCGTTTGGGCATTGTCTCTCCTCATGTGCGGTGTGCATCGGCGCAAGACGGGAGCCCCGCAGGGCACCCGTCAGTTGTCTTGGGCAGCGTGCCTCAGAACTGGTCCGCGTCCAGCGCCATCACGGTGTCGGCACCGGTCTGGATGCGCGCGAGATGCAGCGCGGTCGCAGGCAGTCTGCGTGCCATGTAATAGCGGCCGGTCGCGATTTTTGTCTCGTAGAACGCGGCGTCAGAGGACCCGGCGTCAAGCGCGGCTTGTGCGGCTTTGGCCATCTCGGCCCACATCAGGCCAAGGCAGACGTGGCCAAACATGTGCATGAAGTCATAGGAGCCTGCGAGCGCATGGTTGGGGTTCTTCATGCCGTTTTGCATGAAATACATCCCCGCAGCCTGCAGATCCTTCGATGCGGCCTTCAGAGGTTCGATGAATTCCTTGCTGTAAGCGTCGGAAATGTCGCCGTTTTCCTTGCAGAAATTCTTGATCATCTCGAAGAACGCCATGACGTGCTTGCCACCGTCCTGTGCCAGCTTGCGGCCGACCAGATCCAGCGCCTGGACGCCATTCGCGCCCTCGTAGATCATCGCGATGCGGGCGTCGCGGGTGTATTGGGACATGCCCCATTCTTCGATGTAGCCATGACCACCATAGACCTGCTGGGCCTGTACGGTCATGTCATAGCCCTGGTCAGTGAGGAAGCCCTTGATAACCGGGGTCAGCAGCGAAATGAGGCCGTCTGCGTCCTTGTCCTCGGAGCGGTGCGCCTGGTCGAGCATCTTGGCCCCCCACAGGATGAAGGCCCGCGCGCCTTCGGCAAAGCTCTTCTGGTCCATCAGGTTGCGACGGATGTCAGGGTGCACGATCAGGGGATCTGCCGGGCCTTCCGGGTTTTTCGCGCCGGTCACGTCACGGCCCTGCAGACGGTCCTTGGCATATTCCAAAGCGTTCTGATAGGCGGCTTCGGCCTGTGCCAGACCCTGCATGCCAACGCCCAGACGGGCTTCGTTCATCATGGTGAACATGGCGCGCATGCCTTTGTGTTCGGTGCCGAGCAGGTAGCCGGTTGCGCTGTCGTAGTTCATCACACAGGTCGAATTGCCGTGGATGCCCATCTTTTCTTCGATCTTGCCAACCGAAACACCGTTACGGTCGCCAAGCGAGCCGTCGTCCTTCACGATGAACTTCGGCACGATGAACAGCGACACACCTTTGATGCCATCGGGACCACCGGGGATCTTGGCGAGAACCAGATGGATGATGTTGTCGGCCATGTCATGGTCACCGGAAGAGATGAAGATCTTCTGTCCGGTGATCTTGTAGGAGCCGTCGTCCTGCGGCTCTGCCTTGGTGCGCATCAGGCCCAGATCGGTGCCGCAGTGGGGCTCTGTCAAGTTCATGGTGCCGGTCCACTCGCAGGACACCATTTTCGGCAGGAAGGTGTCTTTCTGCGCGTCGGTGCCATGGGCGAGGATGGCGGATGCCGCACCATGGGTCAGGCCCTGATACATGGTAAATGCCTGGTTGGCAGCAGAGAAGAACTCTCCCACGGCGGTGCCCATCACATACGGCATGTTCTGGCCGCCGTATTGTTCGGGCATATCAAGGCCGGTCCAGCCGCCTTCTTTTACCTGTTCAAAGGCCGCTTTGAAGCCGGTGGGGGTGTAGACCACGCCGTTTTCAAGGCGGCAGCCTTCGGTGTCACCGACAGTGTTCAGCGGGTGCAGAACTTCACCGGCGATTTTGCCTGCCTCTTCCAGAACGGCGGATGTGAACTCTGCTTCCAGCTCGTCATAGCCGGGGATCTGCGTTTCGGTGATCTTCAGCACGTCATGCAGGATGAACTGTGTGTCCTTGATCGGGGCGGAATAACTGGGCATCGCGGTCCTCGCTGTGGTTCTGCGGTGTCTGTCTGAAAACCCGGCCACGACGGGCAGGGCGGGCGCTGCGGATTACTCGGCAGCGTCCTTCTTTGCGGTCATGGAGGCGATCACGCGATCCCCCCACCGAAGCTGCTCCTTCAGGTCGTCAATGGCTTCGGTCAGCTCATCGCGCTGACGTTCCATGTCGGCCAGACGCTCACATGCGATCTCATAGGTGCGGGTCAGCTGGGTCAGCTGTTGATCACCCATGTGATACAGGTTCAGGAGTTGGCGGATCTCTTCCAGGCTGAAGCCAAAGCGCTTGCCGCGCAGGATCAGCTTCAGTCGTGCCTGATCCCGTTTGGTGAACAGGCGTTTCTGACCCTCGCGGATCGGAAACAAGAGTTCCTTGGCCTCATAAAACCGCAATGTACGTGGCGTGACGCCGAACTCATCGCACATCTCGCGGATGGTTTTGGTCTCTTCAGTCATCGTCATAACTCATAAACTGCTGTTGGTGAGCTTAAAGTGAGCAGCTTGCAGAGCGTTTACAACAAGAACTTGACGTTGACGTAAGTTAGACGCTGCGTCACTTTCTGGGGTGACGTGGGGGCTGGCCGCGTGACGCAACGTCTTGGCGTGGAATTGTGGTTTTGTTTGGCTGGGTTGCGGCCTGACCTGCCTGTCAGAACAGCAATGCCCCGCCAGATCGGCAGGGCATTGGAGTGGTTTTCACAATGTGGTGAAAGGCCGGTGTCGGGGTGGCCAGGTCAGGCGTCTTGCCCCAAAAGGCCCAGCGTCGTGGCCCGCAGATCGGTCAGTTCCTGCATCGCTTCGTCGATCTGCTCGCGCTGTTTGCGCAGTTCTTCCATCTGGCGATCGGCCATTTCGACAAAGGCGCGGTTTTGGGCCTCATCGCCTTCGTTTTCATAGATCAGCAGCCATTGGCGGATCTCTTCCAGCTGAAAGCCAAACTTGCGTCCCCGCATGATCAGTTTCATCCGGGCACGCTCGCGCGGACCATAATAACGCGACCGGCCTTCGCGGTCCGGCTGCAGCAACTCAATATACTCGTAATAACGAAGTGTGCGCGGAGTTACGTCAAACTCGGCGCACATTTCCTTGAATGACAATTTCTGTTCGGTCATCCGATTTCTCCCTCTCGGGCAGGTTATGCGCAAGGCGCGGAGGGTTCAACCGCAGGGTTGCTCTTCCACCAAGGTATGGCTGATAAAGAGTAAAACAATATGACGGGGGGCCGCATGGCCGACAAGAAGCAACTTGCACGACAGTTCATCGAAGCGATCCCTCATGCGCGGGAGCTGGGGATGACCCTGACAGAGCTGGGAGATGGCTCGGCGCAGATCGTGATGCCTTATGATGAAAAGCTGATTGGTGATCCGGAAACGGGGGTCATTCACGGTGGGGCAGTCTCTGCCCTGATGGACACCTGCTGTGGTGCCGCGGTCATGTCACACCCCGCGGCCCCGGGGGGCACGGCAACCATCGACCTGCGGATCGACTACATGCGGGCGGCCACGCCGGGTCAGTCCATCGTAACTCGCGCGACCTGTCACCACATGACCCGCAACGTCGCCTTTGTGCGCGCTGTGGCGATGGATGACGATCAAGACAACCCAGTTGCAACCGCCGTTGGCGCCTTTACCGTGGAGAGAAAGTTTTGAGCCGTCCCCGTCCAGAACCCGTACAGGTGGTCAAGCAACGTCGCGATGCAGCTCTTGCCGCGCTTGTGGCCTCTGTCCCTTATGCTCGTTTCCTCAACATCACCTTTGATCGGCGCGGGGATGAGCTGACCGCGCAGCTGAACTTTGATGAAAAACTGATCGGGAATCCGTTTTTGCCTGCGATCCACGGTGGCGTCACGGCCGCCTTTCTTGAGGTGACGGCCGTGATGACACTGACCTGGGCCAATCTGTGGGAACGGATCGAGAGCGGCAGTCTTGATGTCGATGAACTGGCGGCTGGAAAACTGCCGCGTCAGCCAAAGACCATCGACTTTACCGTGGATTACCTGCGGTCCGGCCTGCCGCGGGATGCCTATGCGCGCGCAACCGTTTCGCGGTCAGGACGGCGGTATGCCTCGGTGCATGTAGAGGCCTGGCAGGATCACAAGGACAAACTGTTTGCGCAGGCGACGGGGCATTTTCTGATGCCACAGGATGCGGCCAAGCAAAAAACCGCAGATCAGGATTTTGTGGCCCGCGAGGCGACGCCGCCCAAGGGGTAACCAATCATGTCAGACGCCAGCGCTACCGCGCCGCAGGAGATCAGCCACGCGCGCGTGCTGAAGATTGCGCTGCCCATTGTTCTTTCAAACGCAACCGTGCCCATTCTCGGGGCGGTGGACACGGGTGTTGTCGGGCAGATGGGAGAGGCGGCACCAATCGGCGCGGTTGGCATCGGGGCGGTGATCCTTGCCACGATCTACTGGATTTTTGGGTTTTTGCGGATGGGCACGACGGGCCTCGCGGCCCAGGCGCGGGGGGCAGGGGACTGGGGCGAGACCGGCGCGTTGCTGATGCGCGGCATCCTTCTGGCCTTTGCTGCGGGTGCGGTCTTCATCATCGCGCAGGCGGCTGTGTTCTGGGGGGCCTTTGCCCTTGCGCCTGCCAGCGCCGAGGTTGAGGGGCTTGCCAGAAGTTATCTGGAGATCCGGATCTGGGGCGCGCCCGCGACCATTGCGCTTTATGCGGTGACAGGTTGGCTGATTGCGGTGGAGCGGACCAGAGCGGTGTTCCTGCTGCAGGTCTGGATGAATGGTCTCAATATCGTGCTGGACCTGTGGTTTGTCCTCGGGCTCGGTTGGGGGGTCGAGGGCGTTGCCATAGCGACGCTGATGGCCGAATGGTCGGGGCTGGCACTGGGGCTTTGGTTCTGTCGCGATGCTTTTGCGGGCGATCAATGGCGTGATTGGGGGCGGGTGTTTGACCCTGCGCGCCTCAAGCGGATGATGCAGGTCAACGGGGACATCATGGTGCGCTCGGTTTTGCTGACCGGGTCATTCACCACGTTTCTGTTTATCGGAGCCGATCTGGGAGACGTCACGCTGGCGGCCAATCAGGTTTTGCTGCAGTTCGTCGAAATCACGGCCTTTGCGATGGATGGCTTTGCCTTCACGGCGGAGGCGATGGTGGGCAGCGCTGTTGGTGCGCGCTCACGCAGCCACATGCGTCAGGCCGCAATCCTGACCAGCCAGTGGGGCGTCGCGACAGCGGTCTTGCTGGGGTTGGTGTTCTGGATTGGTGGCGGCTGGTTGATTGATCTGATGTCGACATCACCCGAGGTGCGCGCGGCAGGGCGGGACTATTTGCTCTGGGCGGCTGCACTGCCGTTGTTGAGCGTCGCAAGCTATATGTTCGATGGGATCTTCATCGGTGCGACCTGGACCCGCGACATGCGCATCGCGATGATCCAGTCCGTTGCCTTGTACGTCGGAGCGCTGGTGATCCTGGTGCCGCTGATGGGCAATCACGGGCTTTGGGCGGCATTGGTGGTGTTGAACCTCGCACGCGGCGCAACGCTTGGGCTGCGTTATCCCCGTCTTGAGGCGCAGATCGACCGCTGAGCCGGAGGCGTCAAAGCAGGGTTTTGATTGCCTCAGTCGGGCGCCCAATCGCGGCGGCATCATGGGTGATGGCGATAGGGCGTTCGATCAGGATCGGATGGGCAGCCATCGCCGCAACCAGCGCGGCGTCATCGTCCGTCTTGGTCAAACCAAGCTCTTTGAACGTCTTTTCGCCTGTGCGCATCATGTCGATTGCACGCAGACCCAGTTTGGCCTGAACCTCGCGCAGCTCTTCCTCGTTTGGAATGTCCTTGAGATAAAGGCGCACTTGGACCTGCGCGCCGCAGTCTTCAAGCAGGGCGAGGCCCGCGCGAGATTTGGAACAACGCGGATTGTGCCAGTAGGTGATCAAAGCCAGTCTCCTCGTTTGCTGCCAACAGCCTGCGCCACATTGCCGAAACCATCCCTTGCCAGCAGGGCGTCGAGCCCCCTTGCGATTTCACCAGCCAGTGACAGGCCGCCATAGACCATTGCCGTGTAGAACTGGACAGCAGAGGCACCCGCGCAGATCTTTGCATAGGCTTGCTCGGCATTGGAGATCCCGCCAACCCCAATCAGCGGAACGCGCCCATCCAGCAGCTCAGACAGCTGAGCCAGAACGCGGGTGGATTTTTCAAACAGCGGCGCCCCAGAGAGCCCGCCTGCTTCGTCCCTGTGTGCGCTTTGCAGACCGTCGCGGGCGAGGGTAGTATTGGTGGCGATCACAGCATCAATGCCGCATTCAACCGCAACTTCGGCAATATCTTCGATCCCTGCACGGTCGAGATCCGGTGCAATCTTGAGGAACACGGGGACGCGGGTCGCCATCTCTTCACGAGTGGCGATGACACCGTTGAGCAAAGCAGACAACGCCGCCTTGCCCTGAAGATCGCGCAGTTTCTCAGTGTTGGGGGAAGAGACATTCACCGTCGCAAAATCCAGATGCGCGCCGCAATGTGCGAGGACCTTGGCGAAATCCGCTGAGCGGTCTTCGCTGTCTTTGTTGGCACCAAGGTTGAGACCGATCACAGCGTCCTTGGGGCGGTTTGCCAGACGTGACGCGATGATCTCCATTCCTTCGTTGTTAAAGCCAAAGCGATTGATCGCGGCCTTGTCTTCGCTCAGGCGGAACAACCGGGGCTTGGGGTTGCCGGGCTGTGGGCGGGGCGTTGCGGCGCCGACCTCGATAAACCCGAATCCAGCGCGGCTCAGCGGCGCGAGCGCCTCGGCGTTCTTGTCAAAACCTGCAGCCAGACCCACAGGGTTGGGAAGGGCGATGCCTGCAACCTGGGTTGCGAGCCGAGCAGAGGTCACCGGGCCGGGTGTGGGTGCCAGCCCCATCTTCAGGGCCTTGATCGACAGGCCATGGGCGGTTTCGGGATCAAATCGGTGCAGGGCGCCAAGCCCAAGACGTTCAATCAGGCTCACGCCATATCCTCCGGGAACTGGTGAACCCCATCAACGAGCGGCAGAGGGGTCGCCCAAGCCACATCCTGCATGGTCATGCTGCGATAGAGATGGGGAAATTCGGCGCCGCCGCGTGACACTTCCCATCGCAGATCATCACCAAGGGGTTTGGTTTCGACCGCGATCAACCAGAGGCCTTCTGCACCGGCGAAATGCTTGGCTGCCGTTTCGGCGGCCTGCGTTGCGGTTGAGAAATGAATATAGCCATCGCTCAGGTCGATCGGTGCGCCAAGGGTCTCGCCCTCTGCCTGAAGGTGGTCCCATTCGTCGGAGCGGAAAATCTTGTAGATCAGCATGGCGGGGTGATGCCCTGCTGCCATGCCTTAATCAAGGGCGAATATCGCACAGGCTGACGCAAAGACAAAGGCGAGCGGCATTTTTTCCCCTTTGACTGTGGTGCGATTTGCTATCACCATTTGGACAATACAAAAACAAGAGGGGAGTCTCTTCCGATGTTCACACGTCTTTTGACGTCTGTTGCCGCGCTTGGCCTGACAGCCGGTGTCGCGGCAGCGGAATACCAGCTGACCATTCTTCACACCAACGATTTCCATTCCCGCTTTGAGCCGATCAGCAAATATGACAGCGGCTGCCGCGAGGGCGACAATGCCGAGGGCAAGTGCTTTGGCGGCTCCGCCCGTCTGGTGACCGCCCTTGCCGAGGCACGTGCCCGCAGCAACAACAGCATCCTCGTAGATGGTGGCGACCAGTTCCAGGGCTCGCTTTATTACACCTACTACAAGGGCAAGGTCGCAGCCGAGATGATGAACAAGCTCGGCTATGACGGCATGACAGTCGGCAACCATGAATTCGACGATGGTCCCGAAGTGTTGCGTGGGTTCATGGATTCGGTCGAATTTCCGGTCCTGATGTCCAACGCCGATGTCAGCGCCGAGCCCGCGCTTGCGGATGTTCTGAAAAAATCCATCGTCATCGAACGTGGTGGTGAGAAGATCGGTCTGATCGGCCTGACGCCTGAAGACACCCCCGATCTGGCCAGCCCCGGCAAGAATATCACCTTCACCAACCCGGTTGATGCGGTTCAGGGCGAAGTCGACAAGCTGACCGCCGAAGGCGTGAACAAGATCATCGTCCTCAGCCACTCCGGCTATGCCGTTGACCAGAAGGTTGCTGCCAACACCACCGGTGTCGATGTGATCGTCGGTGGCCACAGCAACACCTATCTGTCCAACGTCTCGGATAAGGCTGCGGGCCCATACCCGACCATGGTCAATGATGTCGCGATCGTTCAGGCCTATGCTTACGGTAAATTTCTGGGCGAGCTGAACGTGACCTTTGACGACGAAGGCAACGTGATCGAAGCCAAGGGCGAGCCGCTCATCATGGATGGCAACGTGGCAGAAGATGCCGAAACCGTTGCCCGCATCGCAGAGCTGGCAAAGCCGCTTGATGAAATCCGCACCAAGGTGGTTGCAGAGGCCTCCGCTGCTGTGGAAGGCGATCGCAGCATCTGCCGCGTGCAGGAATGCGAAATGGGCAATCTCGTTGCGGACGCCATGCTGGACCGCGTGAAGGATCAGGGCGTGAGCATCGCGATCGCGAACTCTGGTGGTATTCGTGCGAGCCTGGAGCCCGGCGAAGTGACCATGGGCGAAGTCCTGACCATCCTGCCGTTCCAGAACACCCTGTCGACCTTTGAAATTTCAGGCGAAGGTGTTGTGGCTGCGCTGGAAAATGGCGTGAGCCAGGTCGAAGAGGTCAAAGGCCGCTTCCCGCAGGTGGCGGGTCTGAAGTTCACCTGGGATCCCTCTGTCGCGCCGAATGAGGGCCGCGTACAGGAGGTCATGGTTGCAGAGGGTGACGGCTATGTCGCGATTGACCCGGCCAAGACCTATGTGGTCGTGACCAACAACTACGTCCGCAATGGCGGTGACGGCTACAAGGTGTTCGCAGGCGACGACAAGAACGCCTACGACTTTGGCCCGGATCTGGCGGATGTGCTGGCCGAATACCTGGCAGAGCAGGGCCCCTATACGCCCTACACCGATGGCCGTATCAGCCAGAAGTGATCTAGCCCGGCTGATTGGCTGAGCAGACTAATCCAGACCGCGCCGGATCTTCGGCGCGGTCTTTGTTTTTCCAGCTGGCTGGGGCATAGTCGGCCTATGGACCATCCGCTGCTTGACCTCATCAACGCCCGCATCGAAAAGGCCGAGGCCGAAGGCGCCTTTGACAATCTGGCTGGGGCTGGAAAGCCTTTGCCAAAGGTCGACGACCCCGAAAACGAGCTGGTCAATCGGCTCGTGCGGGAAAGCGGAGGCGTGCCGGAATTTGTCAGCCTGTCGCGCACGATTACTGAACTGCGCCAGCAGCTCGCCGAGACTGGCGACCGGACCGAACGGCGGCAAATCATGAAAGAAATGTCGATGCTGGAAGCGCGCATTGATCTCGCGCGCAAGGCCTACGCCAAATAGGGTGTGGGGTCAGCGATATGGCTCAGCGGCATAGTGCAGTTGGCGGCTGATCATTCCCCGGTCTTGTGGCCGCTCAGACGGGCTGTGCGGCGCTCTGCTCCATATCCTCGATGTCGCGCGTGGCCTTGGCCAGCAGACGGGTCATCTGGTCCTGCTCTTCCGTGCTCAGCCCTGCGAGGATTTTGGGCTGCAATGCGGCGGCAACGGGTATGGCCTGCGCAAGCAGCGTTTCGCCTGCGCGTGACAGGGCCACAAGACGCGCGCGCCGGTCCGACGGTGAAACCGTACGCAACACCAATCCCTTCAGCTCAAGCCGGTCGATCACTTTGCCAAGCGTGGCGCGGTCATAGGCGATACGGGCCGCAATCGTGGCCTGGTCCACGCCCGGTTCGCGGGCGATGGCATCCATCGCCGAAAACTGGACCGGCGTCAGATCAATATTGTGGCGCGCCATATGTTCTGCAAACAGCGCCACGGAAATCTGGTGCAACCGCCGGATCAGATGACCGGGGAATTGCATTGTATCAACATCACGTTCAGACATTATTCTGCCTCCCTACTGGTGCAGGAACCGATGAGCGCCCGAATGGCAAACCCACAAGCTGAAATAGCCTTTAAAGTGCTATCAATTTTCAATCCATAATAAATTGTGCGGCAATCAAAGGAAATGCAGCTTTCGCTTGGTCTTGGCGCGCTGTAGATCAGTGGCATGGCCATTTGTTTCTCATCGCTATCCGAAATATACGCGCAGCGATACGATTGTATTATTGACGTGCGGAGTCCCGCCGAGTTCGCAGAGGATCATCTGCCTGGCGCCATCAATTTGCCTGTTCTCGATAATGAGGAACGGGCCAAGGTTGGGACGATCTACGTTCAGGAAAGCCCGTTTCTGGCGCGCAAGATCGGTGCGGCGATGGTATTTCGCAATGCAGCGAATCATGTCGAACAACAGCTGAGCCACCATGAGGGCTCTTGGCGACCGCTCGTCTATTGCTGGCGCGGTGGCCAGCGATCGGGCAGTTTTACCTGGCTTCTTCAGCAGATCGGATGGCGGGCCGATGTGGTGCAGGGCGGTTATCAAAGCTACCGCCGTTTGGTACATGATTTTCTCTACAACGGAGAAATTCCGCACCGGCTGGTCGCCCTTGATGGTTATACTGGAACTGCAAAAACGGATATCTTGCAGAGGGTTGAAGCCCTCGGCGGTCAGGTTCTGGATCTTGAGGGGATGGCCCATCACCGCGGGTCTCTGCTGGGTGATTACCCGACGCCACAGCCCAGCCAGAAGGCGTTTGAATCCCGGGTTGCGGGAAAGTTGGCGGCCATGGACCCCACCAAGCCGGTGTTGGTAGAGGCCGAATCCAGCAAGATCGGCAGTCGCATCATTCCCCCAACTGTCTGGACTGCTATGAAGCAGGCACCGCGGATTGAATTGCGGGCGCCGGTCTCGGCGCGTTGCCGGTATCTGCAGGCGGGCTACGACGATATTCTGTCTAACGGCGAAATGTTGCGCACGCGCTTGGATGGTTTGCGGGCTCATCGCTCGAACGCGGTGGTCGACGGCTGGCTGGAGCTGATCGCAGCCGGTGACAAGGCAGGCTTAACCGAGGCGTTGATGATTCAGCATTACGATCCGGCCTACGAAACCGCCCGCAAAGCGATTGGCGCAGAAGTGCGGATGACGCTGGAAACGCCGGATTTGCAGCCGGAAGACCTGGATCGAATTGCCGCAGATCTGCTGCGCGAACTGGACAAGTTTTAGGCCGAGATACCCCCGGAAACCCGCCAGAACATCAGCTCAGGATGATGGATCCGGGCAGGTCACTGAGCCGCCCGATGACTGCCGTATGCGGGGCGTGTGATTTCAGTTTTTCAACCACCTTGGAGGCCTGATCAGCGGGCACGGCTGCCAGCAATCCGCCTGCGGTTTGTGGATCAAACAGGAGATCCTGGGCGCCTGCAGTCTGGATTTGCGGCAAAAGCGCTGCGTTATCCACAAAGAGCGAAGACCGGATACCTGTCGCTGCGAGCTCTTTGGCCCCCGTCAGGGTCGGGATCGCATCAAACACCAGCTCTGCCCCGGTTGTGGACGCGTCGCACATCCCCAACAGATGCCCAAGCAGGCCAAAGCCCGTGACATCGGTCATTGCATTGGCAACACGCAAAACCTCAGCAGAGGCTGCCTGCGATTGGCTCATGCTTTCGAGGGCTTCTGCCACCCACGCGCCCTTTGCCTTGCCCTGCATTTCCGCCGCCATGATGACGCCAGTGCCCAATGGCTTGGTCAGGATCAATGCGTCCCCTGGCTTGCCGCCGGCCAGGGTTATCGGCGCATCATCACAAAGGCCCGTTACCGAAAAGCCAACCGTCATTTCTGCGCCAAGCGACGTGTGCCCACCGACAATTTCGGCTCCCGCATCGCGCATGACCTCTGTCGCAGCTGCCATCATTTCCCGCAGGGTTCGGGCCTGCAGGTTTGCGGACATCTTGGGCAGGATCAGAATGGCTGTCGCGGCCTGCGGGTTTGCCCCCATCGCCCAGATATCCCCCAAAGCATGCACCGCCGCGATCCGCGTCATGACAACCGGGTCGAGGGTAAAGGCACGCAGGTGGTCAGTGCTGAGCACTTGCTTCTTTCCACCTGTGGTGAGCAGCGCAGCATCGTCACCGGGAAGGGGCGTGATATCTTCGCGGTAAGTGCCAGGAAGGCTGCGCAGGCTTTCCTTGAGCGCGCTGCCCCCAACCTTGGCGCCACAGCCTCCGCACATCGGCTTGTCGCCAAGCGCGTCTGGCAGATCAGCAGTGTGTTCAGCCGGAAGCGTCGGACCGTCCATTTCGGGGAGATCGCGGAACTGGTCCATGAAGGTCTGGTCGATGTGGTCCTTCCAACGCCAGATCAGCCCGCCGGAAAACGTCTGGCCAAACCGCTCGCCAACGGCGGTCCTGCCGCCCATCGAGATCAGTTTCAGATAGTCCTTTTGCGGCCGGTAGGCCCGCATCGGATCGCCAGTCAGCCGGGCGCGGATGTTATGAAACAGAACCGGGGCCTGCCGCACAGCATAGACGCCGGCCTTGGGGCGCGGGGAGGGTGAAAACTCCGCGCAGTCACCGCTGGCAAATAGGTCAGCGGTGCTGGTTTGCAGATATTCGTCCACACGCAGGAACCCGTCATTGTGAGAGAGCCCGCTGGTTTCAAGCCACGAATAGGCCCGTGCCCCGGCCGCGCCGGTCGTAAAGTCCGAGCGAACCAGGCGCCCGTCTTCCAGTACCACTTGGGTCGGCTCTAGCCGCGCAACTTTGGCCTGTTCAATCACGGTGACACCCAGCTCTGTCAGCGCGCGGCGCAGCCGGTCGCGGGCTTTTGATCCGGTATCAGAAAGGATCTCGCTGCGGTCGATCAGTGTCGCCTGCATGTCGCGCCCTGCATTGCGCAGGGCGTGGGCCATTGCCAGAACCAGTTCAACCCCCGCGACGCCGCCCCCCAGTACCGCGACATGGGCGGGGCCGCTTTGGCTGCGATAGCTGTCCCACTCGGCCGCAAATCGCCCCAGCGGTTTGGCAGGGATGGCGTGCTCGCGAAATCCGGCAAGATCGGGCATCGTCGAGGTGATCCCGACGTTGACCGCAGCGATGTCATAGGCGATCGGGGGGCGTCCAGGGACATGGACAAGGCGACCAATGGGATCAATGTGTTCGACAGCCCCCAGCACAACCCGTGCCCCGGCAAACCGGGCCAGCTGGACCAGATCGATATCAAGCGCGTCGCGTCCATAGTGACCGGCAACAAAACCCGGCAGCATTCCGGAGTAGGGGGCTGTTGGTCCGGGATTGATCACCGTCAACCGGGCCCCAGCGAGAGGGCGCATCCCCCATTTGCGCAGAACCAGCGCATGGGTATGCCCGCCTCCGATCAGCACCACGTCTTTGGTGAGGGGGAGGGGGGATGGCTGCATGGGAAAACTCGTGGCTGTTCAGAAATAGGGGCGCGCGGCGGAAACGGAAAACCCCCGCCGAGAGGCGGGGGCAAGAGTGGATCAGACCTGCGGGCCGATCACTTCGTTTTCGGGCTTCTTGTGGGTTGCCCAGATCTTGTCCTCGCCCGGCTCTGGCAGGCTGTCAGGCGTGTCATGCCGATGGATGTGCACCTTGGCAATGAAATTCGCCGTGATTGGGGCGGTCAGGAACAGGAAGAGGGTGATCATCAGCTCGTGGATCGAGACATATGTCTCAAAGAACGCCGCATGAGCCATCGAGGCAAGCAGGACGCCCCCAACACCCAACGTCGTGGCCTTGGTCGGGGCGTGCAGGCGGGACATGCGGTCATTCAGCTTGATAAGGCCAAAGGAGCCGACGATGCCGAAGATGCCCCCGATCACCAGAAATGCGGCAATGATGAGTTCAAAGAAGAATTCCATGTCGTCCTCACTCGATGATGTTGCCGCGCAGAATAAAGCGCGCATAGGCCACGGTGGACACAAAGCCGAGCATCGCGATGATCATTGCGGCCTCAAAGAAGATGTCTGAGCCAAGTGCGAGCCCATAAAGCACCAGCAGCGCGATTGCGTTGATGAACATCGTGTCGAGCGCCAGAATGCGGTCGGCCACATCCTCGGCCGTGACGACCTTCCACAAGTTCATGACCAGCCCAAGGGCAAAGCAGACGAAGGCAAAGATTGCAGCAGTTTCGATCATTCGAAGATCTCCTTCAGACGGCTTTCGTAACGGACCTTGATCTCGTCGCGCACGGCGTCGGGGTCAGGTGCGTCAAGGCAGTGAACCAGCAGGGCATGACCTTCCGCAGACAGATCCGCTGAAACGGTGCCGGGCGTCATGGTGATGGTCCCTGCGAGCAGGGTGATCGCCTCGGGGGTGCGCAGGTCCAGCGGGATGGTCACCCAGGCCGGGTGACGTTTGGCGTTGGATTTGAACAACACGATCTTGGCAACGATCACATTGGCGACAACGATGTCGTAAAGCACGACGCCAATATAGGCGAGGATCTTGCCCGGGTGCTTCATCTTGGATTGTTGCGGCCAGTAGGGCTGGGTCAGGAAGGGGATCAGAACCCCCAACATGAAGCCGAACACAAGAGAGTTCAAAGACCAGCCATTGACCAGCAGCAACCAGGTCACCGTCAGGACGACGGTCAGGATCGGGTGTGGGAAAATGCGGCGCATCAGCTTCATTTCTGGCCCCCTCCAAGAACGGTTTCGATATAGGCGGTCGGCGTGAACAGCTGATCTGCTGTGGCGTCAGCGTAGCGCGTCAGTGGACCCGCAAAGACGGTCAGCAGCACAATCGCGCCGATCAAGCCAAAGCAGACCACCAGCGGCAAAGCAGAGGGCGCTGCCTGGGCCGCATGGGCCTGAGACGTTCCGTCCAGCAGGTCTTCACTGTCATCCACCACTACGGCCTGATCTGCAGTGTCTTGCAGGCCGTGGCTCTTCCAGAAGATCAATGTGCCCGCTCGTGCCAGACCAATGATCGTGACGAGAGAGCCAATCAGGATGACGGCCCAGATCCACCAGACCAGATCATGGTCCCGCGCGGCATCCATAACCAGCAGTTTTCCAACGAATCCCGACAGAGGCGGCATGCCCGCCATCGCGATCGCGGCGACAAAGAACAGCACGGACAACAGGCCGCTTTGCTGCATGACAGGTCGCGCTGCAATGCGGCCTCCCTGACGTTCCATGACCTGATCGGCAATCAGGAACATCAGCGCTGTCGCAAGTGTCGAATGCACGATGTAATAGAGCGCGGCTCCCGCGGATGCGGGTGTGAACAGCGCGATGGCGATCAGCAAAGTCCCCATCGAGGTGATCGCTGCAAATGCCACCATGCGCCCGATCTCGCGCGAGCCGAGGACGCCAATGGCGCCGACTGCGAGGGTGATCATGGCGGCGGGCAACAGCCAATCGCCAGCAAGCCCGGCCGTGACCTCGACATCCGGGCCAAAGATCAGCGTGTAGACCCGCAGGATGGCGTATGCACCAACCTTGGTCATGATCGCAAACAAGGCGGCGACGGGCAGGGGGGCGTTGCTGTAGGAGGCAGGCAACCAGAAATGCAGCGGCAGAACCGCAGCTTTGATTGCGAAAACCAGCAGCAGCATGACCGCACCCACACGCAGAAGTGCAGTTTCTTCGGCAGGCATCTCTGCCACCCGGACTGCAAGGTCAGCCATGTTCAACGTGCCGGTCACCGCATAAAGCGTGCCAAGCGCAAACAGGAACAGGGTGGAGCCAAGGAGGTTATAGACCACATATTGCACGCCCGCCTGAAAACGCTTTGCGCCGCCAGCGTGGATCATCAGACCATAGGAGGCGATCAACAGCACTTCGAAGAATACGAACAGGTTGAAGGCATCGCCGGTCAGGAAGGCACCGATGATGCCCATGATCTGGAACTGGAACAGGGCGTGGAAGTTTGCGCCGCGTTCGTCCCAGCCGGTGCCAATGGCATAAAGCACTACGGCAAGCGCCAAAACAGAGGTCAAAACGATCATCATCGCCGACAGCCGGTCCAGCACGAGGACGATACCAAAGGGCGCAGGCCAATCGCCAAGCTCATAGACCTGAACAGTGCCGTCAGCAGCCTGCACGCCAAGCGCGATGGTGATCGCCAGGATCAAAAGTGTGCTGGCAACAGAAAAGATCCGCTGCAGGTCCATGTGATAGCGCAGGACCATGATGATAAAGGGGGCGACGAGTGCAGGCAGCACGATCGGCGCAATGACGAGGTGGTTCATGCGTCATCTCCTGCGGCGGTGCCGTCTTCGCTCAGGTTGATGCTGTCGTCACGCGAGGACAGGAATGCCCCCAGCGCGATCATGACGACCACGGCCGTCATACCAAAAGAGATCACGATCGCCGTCAGCACCAGCGCCTGGGGCAGGGGGTCGGTATAGGCGACCTCTTCGTATTTGTTCAGGATCGGTGGAGCGCCTGACATCAGGCGCCCGGTGGCGAACAGGAACACGTTCACAGCATAGGACAGCAGCGACAGTCCCAGGATGACGGGAAAGCTGCGGCGGCGCAGGATCAGATAGATGCCGGCTGCGGTCAGAACGCCCACAGCAGAGGCGACTAGGATTTCCATACTCAGCCCTCGTTTTCAGTCTTGGCCACGTCGTCGCGGGCCGGGTTGATATCCATGGCGTGGTCGGTGTTGGCTCCCGGCTGCCAGGCAAAGCGCGACAGGCTTTCCAGCGCCAGCAGCACGGCCCCGACAACCGCTAGGAACACGCCGAGATCAAACAGCGCAGCGGTCGCCCATTCGAACTCTTCCAGCGGCGCCCAGTGGATGTAGCCAAAGGCGCTTGTCAGGAAGGGCGTGCCGCTGAACCACGACCCAAGGCCGGTTGCGGCAGCAATCAGCACACCAGAGCCGATGATGGCGTGGTACGGGTAGCGCTGCCGCTCGGTTGCCCAGGCAAAGCCGGATGCCATGTATTGCATGATGATCGCGATTGCAGCGATGAGGCCTGCAATAAATCCGCCACCCGGCAGGTTGTGACCGCGGAAGAAGATGTAGGCTGCAACCATCAGCGCGAGTGGCATCATCACCCGCGTTGCCACAACCATCATCATCGGATGAGAGTCACCTGCCTGCGGCAGATCTGGTTTGCGGTTCAACAGGTAGGCGCGCACGCGCGTGCCAAGGACCGCTTCGGTCAGGGCAAAGATGACCAGCGCCGCGATGCCCAGAACGATGATCTCGCCAAAGGTATCAAAGCCCCGGAAATCGACCAGGATGACGTTCACCACATTGGTGCCGCCGCCGCCCTTGTACGAGTTTTCGAGGTGGAAGCCAGAGATCGTCTCGCCAATGAAATCACGTGTCATCAGCGCATAGATCAGACCACCCACGCCCAGACCTGCAACGCTCGCGATGGAGATGTCGCGCAGGCGCGCGCCTGCGCTGCTCTCGATCGGGGTTTCCTTGGGCATGAAATTCAGCGCAAGGAGCATCAGAATGATGGTGACCACTTCGACCGAAATCTGTGTCAGCGCAAGGTCGGGTGCGGACAGGTAGTTGAAGCCCATCGACACGACCAGACCAACCACACCGATCAACACCAGTGCCAGCAGGCGGTTGCGATGCATTGCCACCATAAAGCCCGTGGCGATCAACAGGCTGGCCCAGCCAAGGATCGGGATCAGCCCGACATCCTGCAACGTGCGCGTAGGTGCCGCCAGTGTGCCGGATTGGTAGGCATAGAATGACAGCGCGACGGTAAAGGCGATCATGATCGCCGCGTAGCGCGGCATTGCCCCGTTGTGCAGACCATCGGTGATCGTGCGAGCAAGCCGGGTCAGCGCTGCGATCAGCGCCTCAAAGATTACCTTTGCCTCGGGCCGGGGCGCGTTGTCCCACATCCGGGCAAGGGGCTTGTGCAGCATCAGGAGAACTGCGCCCCCGGCAACGGCCACGATCGACATATAGAGCGCAGGTGTAAACCCGTGCCACAGTTTGAGGGAGTAATACGGCAGCTTCTCCCCTCCGATCACCGCACCGGCCGCAGTGGCAACCAGCGGGCCGACGATCTTGGCAGAGAACAGCCCGATCAGGATCACCAGCCCCACGAGGAAGGCCGGAGCCAGCCACATTCCAACGCCCGGATCATGCGGTTTGGCAGGATAGTCGCTCCGCTTGGGGCCAAGGAAAACATGCACGATATAGCGGAAGGAATAGGCCGCGGAAAACAGCGCACCAATCAGAGCAAGCCCCGGCACAAGATAGGCTGAGCCACCCCAGGCGGTGTGGACTGTCTCTTCCAGCATCATTTCCTTTGACAGGAAGCCGTTGAATGGCGGGATACCAGCCATGGACAGCGCCGCAACGGTCGCAATGGCAAAGGTAATCGGCATCAGATGACGCAGACCGCCGAGGCGTTTGATGTCTCGGGTGTGTGCCTCGTGATCGACGATGCCTGCGCTCATGAACAGGGCCGCCTTAAAGGTCGCATGGTTGATGATGTGAAAAACCGCTGCAACGGCCGCGAACTTTGTCCCGAAACCCAACAGCATGGTGATCAGGCCAAGGTGGCTGACGGTGGAAAACGCCAGCAGCGCCTTCAGATCATCCTTGAACAGGGCGATGATGGCGCCGAGAACCATGGTGATCAGACCGGTGGTGGCCACGATGTAGAACCATTCAGGCGTGCCTGCGAGAACCGGCCACAGTCGGGCCAGCAGGAACAAACCTGCCTTCACCATCGTTGCGGAGTGCAGATAGGCCGACACAGGGGTCGGTGCCGCCATCGCATGCGGCAGCCAGAAGTGAAACGGGAATTGCGCCGACTTTGTAAAGGCACCAATCAGGATCAGGATCAGAGCGGGCAAA
This sequence comes from Phaeobacter italicus, assembly GCF_001258055.1. Classification (GTDB taxonomy): domain Bacteria; phylum Pseudomonadota; class Alphaproteobacteria; order Rhodobacterales; family Rhodobacteraceae; genus Phaeobacter; species Phaeobacter italicus. The sequence goes on from NZ_CVRM01000011.1 coordinate 341,782, forward strand.
TAAAGCGGGGATGCCTGAATGGCCTCTTTGGACGAAAGGATCACGGTGAGATCATAAGATCCCGCGATATTGCCGAGGATCAACATGCCCCCGATCATGGCAAGCCCGCCCGCACCCGTGACGGTAAGGGCCATGCGCGCGCCTTGTCGGCCCTCTGGCAGATGTTTCCAGAACCCGATCAGCAAGAACGAGCTAAGCGACGTCAGTTCCCAGAAGATCAACAACAACAGGATGTTGTCGGATGTAACGATCCCCACCATCGCGCCCTGAAACAGCAGCAGATAGGTGTAGAAATTGCCCATCGGATCTTCTCGCGAGAGATAGAAACGCGCGTAAAGAATGATGAGCAAGCCAATGCCAAGGATCAGGCTTGCAAACAGAAAACCGAGCCCATCGAGAAAGAAATTCGCGTTGAGCCCCAGTCCGGGAAGCCAGTCGAATTGGGCCTGGATCACGTCACCGCGCAAAACAGCTGGGGCGTGAAGCATCAGGCCGACAAAGGCCAAAAGGGTCGTCAACCCGGCTGCCGAAGCCGAGGCGTTGCGGCCGGCGCGGATCAATAGCGCGGGAAACACCGCGCCTAGAAAGGGCAGGGCTGCAATCAGGAACAGGGACACGTGCGCTTCTCCTCCATGCACAGGGCCAGATGTTGTGGTGCCTAAGCAATTTTTCGCAACAGTGCCAGCCCCCACTGCGCCTGCAAACCCTGCAAAAGCGGCGGTGGGGTTAGATTTTCCTATGCCGTCCCCGATGGGGGCAGCTTGGTGTCAGGTTGACAAGAACTTGATCACCGTCTGGGGTATCGCATGCTGAACACTAGACAGGAACCTGCTAGGACTTGGCGGATATAGGAACGAAATTGCCCCCTTGGGAGAGGCCGAATGCCGCAATCTCGATCAAAATCGTCAACTAGGACGGAAAATGCTGCGGAAAAGGGCAACATGCGCCCAAATGATGAGCAGTCCGCAGTTCAACCGCTTTTGGGACGGCGTCGTTTTCTCTTTGGCGCAGCTGGATTGGCGGCGGTTTCAACTGGTGGCTATCTTTGGTGGCGTCGGCAGGCGCCCGATCATGATCATCCCCGCCTCGGCGTTGCCGAGGCCTTTGCAAAGGCGCAGGCTGGTGAGATTTACCTGATTGACATCAGAACGCCGCGGGAATGGCGCGCCTCTGGGGTGCCGGTTGGTAGCCATCAGATTGACATGCGCAGGGATGATTTTCTCACAGCCTTGAACGAGGTCACAGGTGGCAGCCAGGCTGCGGCCATTGCCCTTATCTGTGCACGGGGTGTGCGGTCTGCGCGGGTGACCTTGGCGCTGGCTGAAGCGGGCTACACGAATGTGATCGATGTCCCGGAAGGCATGCTTGGCTCGGCTGCGGGGCCCGGTTGGCTGCGGAGCAACCTGCCTGTGGCCCGGTGGGAGGGGCAGGCATGAGGATCGCCCTGACCCGCAGCATCACCCAAGGGGTTGCCGGCATGGCTTTGTTGGCCGCAGGGGCAATTTCAGCAAGCCCAGTCTGGGCCGATTGCGGCACGGTTGATGCCGCTTGCGAGATCGAAAGCGGCACCTATCACATTGCGCTCCCCGAGCGCGCAGGCCGCGCCCGGATCCCGGCAGTCATGTTTCTGCATGGCTATGGTAGCTCTGGCGCAGCAGTTCTGCGCAACGAGACGATGATATCTGAGCTGACGGATCGCGGTTATGCGGTGATCGCGCCCACGGCACTCCCTCGGGAGGAAGACGGCCCCCGATCCTGGGCGTTCTTGTCCAGTTTTGGCCGACGGGACGAAGGTGCGTTTTTTGAAGACGTGATGGAGGACGTTGCCGGACGGTTCAATGTCGATCAAGAAGATGTTGTTCTTGCGGGGTTTTCGGCGGGTGGCTTCATGACGGTCTATCTGGCCTGCGCGCATCCGGACCAATTTCGTGCCTACGCTCCTGTCTCTGGTGGGTTTTGGCGCCCGCAACCCGAAAGCTGTGCGGGCCCCGTCCGGTTGCTGCACACGCATGGCTGGGCCGATCAGGTCGTACCGCTGGAAGGGCGCTACATCGGTGGCGGTCGCTTCCAGCAGGGCGATATTTTCGCTGGTCTGGAATTGTGGCGACAGACGAACGAATGCACGACCCACGCGCCAGACCGGCGATGGAAGACCGGCGACCAGCTACGCCGTGCCTGGGACTGCGGAGAAGGTCGGGACATTGAACTGATTTTGGTCCCGGGCGGCCACAGTGTCCCCAAAGGGTGGGGAAATTGGATGCTGGACTGGTACGAAGGCAGCGATCTATCCCAGTAGAACGCTGCCTTTGCTTGTCTAATGTATTCGTGAAGTTCCGGGATTTCCTCTGTTGAGCGGACGTGATTTCACAAATAGAACAATTGCCGATTATTCCGCTGCGGTGCGGCGGGCGGCTGCGGTTTCCAGTGCCAGCCGCAGGGTTTGACGGCGGGCTCTGGCCAATCTCGTGATCCGTGGTTCTGCATAAACCTCTCGCGTCGCCAGGAGGGCTTTTGCGTAGCGTTGCAAGGGGACACCCGAAAGAGCAGACAGCGGGATTGCCAGAACCAGTGAAATCGCAATCGGCAACAACCAGAGGGAAACGACCCCTGCGATGATCCCGGCCCAGAGGATAAGCCCGCTCACCGTTTCGAGCGCGTGGCACGTGGCAAGGGTGCGCCAGGAATAGCTGCCGCCATCGCGGGCCTGCGGGGACCAGCCTTTTTGCAGGCCAAGTGCCGTGCGAAAGACTGCGATCATCTGCTGCACCATCAAGATGGGGGCATAGAGGATCGCGAGAAGGATCTCTGCCATGAGCGACAGGGAGAATCGCCCGCCACCGCCATACTCAGAAAACCGCGCCCCGGTCATGGGTAGGGCGGCCACTGCCAGCAGCTTTGGCGCCAGCAGCATTGCGTAGATCAGCAAAATGACCAGCACATGGCGCGGCTCTGACATATCAGGCCAGGACGGCATGGTGGGGTTTGCTTCGCTGAAATAGGTCAGGACAGATGTGTCCTCTCCTGTGCCGATCAGCGCCCAGATCACCAAGAGAGCAAACCAGACAGGTGCCATCAGATACCCGATCGCACCATGCAGAAGATGGAAGCGGGACAGGGCGCGAAAGCCCTTGGCGTTCAAAAGATTCAGGTGCTGCAGATTGCCCTGGCACCAGCGGCGGTCCCGCAGGACGTGATCGACTAGCGTCTGTGGGGTTTCCTCGTAAGACCCGCGGATGCGCGGCAGGAATTTCACGCTCCACCCGGCGCGACGCAGCAGACCGGCTTCGACAAAGTCGTGGCTCATGATCAGCTTTTCGCCACCAAAGGCAGATCTAAGCGGGGGCAAGCCCGCGCAAGTCGCAAAGGCCCGGGTGCGGATGATCGCGTTGTGACCCCAGTAGTTGCCTTCGTGACCGGCCCAGCGAGCAAGCCCTTCAGCCAAGGCAAGGCCGTAAACACCATTGGCGAACTGCTGCATCCGGCCAAACACCGATTGCGCACCGATGAGCTGCGGATAGCTCTGGATCAGCCCTGCCCCGGGATCGCGTGACAACGCATCCGCCAGATGAGCAATGGCGCGCCCGGTCATCAGACTGTCTGCATCCAGAACCAGCATCGCGTCCCAGCCAGCGCCCCAGCGGCGGACCCAGTCGGTGATGTTGCCGACCTTGCGGCCCTGATTGTCGGGGCGACGGCGATAGTAGAGCTGTGCGCCATCCGGCAGCATCGCCCGCAGCGCTTCGACACTGGCGCGCTCTTGCTCCGCAATTGCATCATCGCGAGTGTCAGAGAGGATGAACATTGCGTACTGATGTGCGCCGCCGCGTTCCTGCAGTTCTTCCAGCATGGAATGCGCATTGCCCAGCACATACCAGGGGACCTCGTTGTAGACCGGCACAAGAAGGGCCACTTTCATCGGTTCCGTGCGTCCGCGTCCACGGGCCCGTGGGCGGCGTGACAGCCCCCAAAGGCCAAGCAAGACGGTCGAGACAGAGAAGCTGATCCAGAAGAAATTGAAGGCGATCAGCACCAACAGGACAACTTCCAGCGCAGAAAACCCGTCTGCAGCAAACCAGTCCTTCATGCCCCAGGTCAGCAGCCCAGTTGCTGCCATTGCCGGCGAAAAGGCCAGGATCCGCCAAATCGCCACATTGCGTGCGTTTCCGTCCGTCGCACCGGCCGGGGCTGCGCTGTCCTGAAAGCGCACCGCGAAATCCTGCTCTGGCATGGCAAGCGGTTGCTCGGGCGGGGTCAGTGCCGCAGAGGCAGTGAAAGGGTCGGTTGGGGTCATCTGGTCCACCGGTATAGCCAAACTTCGGACGCCGGTTCTCCGTCCTTGCGCAGTTCCGCGCGCAGTTCGACGTGATCTCGTTCACCGGGGTCGAAGGAGAACGCAAGCCGGACACCGCCCGTTTCAGGGTTGTCTTGCAATACACCGGCAGATGTTTCCACATGCGGTGAGCTGACATGGGCCGTCAGCATGTCGGCCCCATCGGCAAACAAAGGATGCGCTGCAAAATCGATGGTCATGATCCGCCCCGGATCGCCAAAGATCCGCGCGCCGGAGGCGGTGTTGATGACCCGTGGAGCTGCCAGTTCGGGATCCGCGCCCCACGTCAGACGGTAGGCTATCGAAATCTCGGACCCCGGCGCATAGGTGTCGCGCGGCCGCCAGTAAGCTACGATATTGTCGTAGATTTCCTTGTCAGCGGGGATTTCGACCAAGGTCACCGACCCTTTGCCCCAGTCGCCCTTGGGCTCTACCCAAAGCGAGGGGCGTTTGTGGTAATGGGCTTCGAAGTCTTCGTAGTCCGACAACAGGCGTGGCCGCTGCATCAGGCCAAACCCGCGGGGGTTCTCGTCCACAAAGGACGACAGCTGGAGCTTGGTCGGGTTTGCAAGCGGCCGCCACAGGGTTTCGCCGTTGCCGTTGACGACCAAGAGGCCGTCGCTGTCGTGCACCGCAGGGCGGAAATCGTCGAACCGGTCCCGGTTTGTCTGATCGTAAAGGAACATGGACGTCAAAGGCCCCAGCCCGATATTGTCCAGTTCTTCACGTGCAAACAGGGTGGCCTCGACCTCCATCACCGTGTCTTGGCCCGGCAGAATGTCAAAGCGATAAGCTCCCGTCACAGAGGGAGAGTCCATCAGTGCATGGACGACCATGTTTTTCTGTCCGGGTACCGGGGCTTCCAGCCAGAACTTGGTGAACTCGGGGAACTCCTCGCCAGCGGGATCTGCTGTTTTCACAGCAAGACCACGTGCAGACAGGCCATAGTTGTTGTTTGATCCAATTGCGCGGAAATAGCTGGCGCCCTGAAAGACGCAGAATTCGTTTTTCTTGCCCGGCTCTTTCAGCTCGGTGCGAAGACGAAAGCCGGAATAACCAAGGGTGTCGTCAAGGCTGAGATCGGGGGCCATGTCTGTTTTGTCAAACAGCGACAGATCAAAGGCGACATTCTCTGCGACGCCATCAATCACTGTGTTGATTTCAATCGGGCGCGGGAAATAGAGCCCCGGCAGGAAGAAATCGACGTTGTAGCTGCGCGGGGTTTTGGACCACAGGGCGTCATGGCTGCGGAACCAGCGTGTTTGGTATTCCTCATAGGTGAGGTTGAGCCAATCCTGGGGCACGCTTGGCCGTGGGGTGTAGTCCTGGCCAGCCAGGTCACGGGCCATGGCAACGACCATATCCTGTGAAAACGCGGGAAGACCTGTGGCGCGGGCAGGTGCCGCAAAGGCGCCAAGCGCAATGGGTGCGGTGCTTGCCAGGGCCATCGTCAAAAAAGCGCGTCGCGTTACTGTGCTCATTTTTTGGTCTTCCAAGGGTGTGATTTGAACCAGGCGGCGGTATAGGCGCAGCCGATGATCAGGGCAAAACCGAGAAGGTTGAAAAAGGCGGTGGTCAGCACCGACCGGTTGGTGAGATCAAGCCCGAGCCCCAGCAGACGGGCCAGTGCCATCGAGAAAACAAAAACCGCGAGCGATTGCTGGCCAACCTTGGAAATAATCCGCAAAAGACCTGCCCAGATCCGCGCAGCCAGGCTGTGGCCGGTCGCGATCAGGTGTTTGCCTCCTTCTCCTGCCGCCACCCACGCCAGATAGGCGAGCGCCAGGAAGTGGCCATAGCGCAGCAAGCCGAAATCTGTTTTTTCGCGCCATTCAGACGTCACTGCCCATGTGGGGCGGATAAGATCACCCAAGGCAGGCATGGCGGCGTCCACCCACAGGAACACCTTCCAGGATCCGAAGGGGGCAAGCAGAACCAGATAGGCTGCGCTCAGTCCAATGAGCCATTTGGAAACCGGCGGAGCAGGCAGCCAGCCTGCCATAAAGGCAAAGCCGGTAAAAAACAGCAACTGCCAGCCGAAGGGGTTGAAGAACCACTCGCGCTGCGACCAGGGCTCGGCGGAAAGGCCAATGCCGTCGGGGCCAAAGCCGGCCATATAGGGATTGGCAAGGAGCCAGATGCCGATGGACGCAGCGGCCACAGCCCAAAAACCGATCCGCTCGAGCCCCATCATGACAGGCATCAACCCAAGCACCACCAGATACATTGGCAGAATGTCAAAATAGTTGGGCACATAGGCCAGTGTCATCAGGCCAACGAGCTGGGGGACGGGGTTTTCAAAAAAAGGTTTGAGATTGAGCGAGCCGATATAGCTCTTGTCGAAGCCGCCGTAGAGATCGAGTGCCGCCATCGTCGTTGCGATGAAAACAAACAGCCCGATATGGGCCCAGTAAACTTGCCAGCAGCGGAAGATGACGCGCGCCGTGCCAATCAGCCAGCCGCGGCGTGCAAAGGTGCTGCCAAAGGCAACGGCCGAAGCCATTCCCGAGCAGAAAACAAAGATCTCTGTGGCGTCAGAAAAGCCGAACCGGGCGGGGATCCAGCCGGTCCAGCGGTTGCCGGGGATGTGGGCGCACAGAATGATGAACATCGCAATGCCGCGAAAGAAATCCAGTCGCGGGTCGCGTGCCCGACGCTGAGGCGCCGGAACCTGAGGAGGTGCCAAGCGATTGGCAACCTCTGTTGCATCGCCACTTTGATTGGCGGGGAAGGGCGAGATGTTCGCCATCTGTGTCCGTGTCCTTACTTGGTTATTCGGCTGGAACGCTTTGGGCGGTGGAGGACCCACGGCCTTCTGCGATCAGCGCGCGGCGGGCGAGGGCAAAGCTGTCTTCGGCGCCTCCGCGTTGGGTGCGGCGGTCGTTCAAGATGGCTTCGACCGCATCCAGGCGGCCCGCCCGCAGGCCCGCATCAATGGTGACGCGCTCAAAGACATCACGCTGGGCGTGGCTGCCACCTGCCAGCTGCAGGCTGGAACGACCGTGAGAGAGATGGATGAAGGCGTCTTTGTAGTCCCCTTCGCCAAAGGCTTCGAGCCCAAGTGCGAGGCTGCAGCCGGGGGTTGCCATGCGCCCATCGCTCTCGCTGGCGCCGCGGCGGGCATCTGCGTGGATGCGTTGGACCAGTTTGCCTGTGTCCGCCTTGCGATTGTCACCAACCAGCGCCAGGAGGTAATGCAGATCGGCAAAGATCAGACAGCCATCCTCGGTCCGGTTGGCGCAAAGTTCAGCCAGCTCTTCCCAGCGGTCGCCGATGGCGACCCCCTCAAGCTCCAGCCGCATCAAGAGTGATGTCGCGTTGGAAATGTCGCGATAGTCATCGGTTTTGTCCTGGCGAATTTCCCGATCATAAAGCGCGAGCACCTCGTCGGTCTGGCCCTGATCGAGATGCATCAACGCCTTGTGCCACCAGACGTGGTAGCGGAAGTTGTTGCAATGTGCCCAGGCCTCCTCGCGACCGGACAACCAATCAAGCCCAGCTTTGGAGTTGCCCGTCATGTCATGGACATGGGCGACAGCATGCAGTCCCCAGGCATCGTCTGGCGCCATCCAAAGGGCCTGGCGACCTGTGGCCTCTGCCAGTTCATATGCGCCGGTCTCTTCCAAGGCGAAGGCGTGACAGCCAAGCAGGTAACCACGTCCCTTGTGGGCCGGGTCATAAGAGGGCAGCACACGTTCGATCGACCGACGCATGCCTGCGCTGTCACCCAGAATAAACCGGATCGCGTGGCTCATCTTCATGGCGAGAGAGTCCTGAGGGTGCTTGGCCAGCACGGCCTCCATTTCGGCAATTGCGGCAGAGGGGCGGCCATCAAGCCATGCACCCAGCGCCGCAATGAAATGGCGCTCGCGCGGCAAAGCGGCTTCCTCTGTTGCCTTGGCTGCGGCATACGCTTCATGGGCCGTCGGGATCAGTTCGGACCGGCCCAACAGCAGAAGGAACATGCCTTTTGCTGCCTGTGCCATGGCAAATTCTGGTTCGGCTTCCAGAAGAGCACCCAAATGCTGGGGCGCGGCGGCGGAATGCGCCAGAACAGCCATCTGCACGCCGTTCCAACTTTCCAGCGCGGCCGCGGTCTTGAGGCTGGTCTCCTGGCCAAAAATATCTTGCATCATCGTCTGTCCGATCCGTGTAAAAAACGAAAGCAGGGGTGCTTTGATCCGAGGTTAAAGCACGAAATAGCCTCTCGCGATGCCCGCTCGCGGTTTGGTGATGTGCCGTGTGTGAAATAGCGGTTTTCAGCCACTAACTGTGACAATTTCGGGCGATTTCCTGCATTTTTGACGTTCTGGCAAGGGGGTATCGCAGGCGTTTGGCCAAAGCCTGCCTGTTTCTGTAACACTCGGCCAAAAGTCGCCGGTTAAATGCATGATTTCAGGGGGATAGCACGACGTTTTCTGAAACATTCGGGCGCCGCAAATGCAAAACAGCGACCCAGGGGTCGCTGCTGCGTTTGCTGTTCGAATCTTTGTCCGGGTTCTGTCGTTGTCACAGCGCATCAAACGGGTCGCCGTCTTGCTCCAGAACGTCAGTGCTGCTGCCACATGTCGGCGGTGCATGACGATAGGTTACGGGGGTGCGGGACAGTTTGAGCGGGTTGCCAAGCAATTGGACCGGGCCAGCCTCGGACTGCATTTCAATCGCCATTTTGCGGGCCGCCACCTGGTCGGAGGCAAAGACCTGGTCCAGCGTTTGCACTGGGCCTGCTGGCACTTTTCTCTCTTCCATTGCGGCGATTACCGCGTCGGTCGTGTGCTGGCGGATCGCAGGCACGATGATGTCCGCCAGGGCGTCGCGGTGCTCCAGTCTGGCCGGGTTGGTGGCAAAACGAGGATCCCGGGCCAGTCCCTCCAGACCGAGAAACTGCAGAAAGCGGCCGAACTGGGAGTCGTTGCCGACGGCGAGGATCACATGACCATCAGCGGTCTCATAAAGCCCATAGGGCACAATGCTGGGATGCTCGTTGCCGCGCCGCTTGGGGGCACTGCCAGTGTTCAGCGTTGCCACCCCTTCGTTGATCAGCCAGGCGATCTGGGCATCGACGAGGGCAATGTCGACCTGCTGACCTTCACCTGTCTGCTCCTTGTGGCGCAGGGCGGCGAGGATGCCGACACAGGCATACATTCCGCACATGACATCTGCGATGCCAACGCCAACCTTCATGGGGCGGCCATCAGGTTCACCGGTCAGGGACATGATGCCGCCGTATCCTTGGGCCATCAAATCATAGCCGGGCTTATGGGCGTTGGGGCCGGTCTGGCCGTATCCGGAGATCGACCCATAAACCAGATGCGGAAAATCCTTGCGCAGGCTGTCATAGTCGAGGCCGTATTTTCGCAGACCACCCGGCTTGAAGTTCTCCAGAAGAATATCGGCATGGGCGGCAAGACGGCGGATCGTGGCTTGGCCGTCAGAGGTGGTGATGTCGACTTCGACCGAACGCTTGTTGCGGTTTGCGGACATGAAATAAGCGGACAGGTCTGATTGATTGCCCTTGGCATCGACAACATAGGGCGGGCCCCATTGACGGGTGTCATCCCCTCCGCTGCGCGGGTTTTCGATCTTCAGGACCGTGGCGCCGAGATCCCCCAGCATCTGGGTACAGGTGGGCCCCGCAAGAATGCGCGACAGATCCAGGACCTTCACCCCGCTCAGGGGGCCATGAGGGAGGGTATCAGATGAGGCCATCATATGCCTCCCGGTCAAATTCCGCGGCAATCACGGTGAAACGATCTGCTTTTTGGGCTGCGGCAAGGGCCGATCGCAGGCTGTCGCGGTCGCGGACACGGACGCCGTGACCACCAAAGGCGGCGCCAATGGATGCAAAATCATGTTGGCCAAAGTCAACTCCTGCATTGTCCAGCTTGCGCTGGCGTTGCTTGAGATCGATGAGCGCAAGGCTGGCGTCGACAAAAACCACGAAGATCGGCGCAACGCCAAGTTCAGCAGCGGTCGACAATTCACCTGCCACCATCAGGAAACCTGCGTCACCCGAAAAGCTGACAACCGGGCGGTCTGGCTGTGCGAGTTTGCGCCCGATCGCCATGGGAACGGCACAGCCCATGGTGCAAAGACCGGAAGATTGGATCAATGCCCGTGGCTCGTGGCAGTGCCACATCTGCGACAGCAGGATCCGATGGGCGCCGCTGTCTGCTGTTGCAAGCGTGTTTGCGGGCAGCGCCTTTTGGCATTCATCGATGATGGCAGCCGGGCCCCATGCCTGATCGCGCGCAAACGCTGCCGCAAGGCCAGCGCGTGCCTTGGCAATCTGTCCGTCGGGCCAGCGGTCAGGGGTAGCATCTGGTTGATCAGCGAGTTGTGCGCCAACCGTCAGAGCCCGCAACGTGGGGGCGAGACCTGCAACCACTGTGAGGGTGGCATCGTGCATGTAGTGCGTGTTGTCCTCAGCCGCGATATCGATCACACGCTGCTGGCCGCAATCCCAGGCATTTCGCCAGCCGGGGCGCATTTCGATGGGGTCGTAACCGAGGGCGAGGATCAGATCGGCGTCCTGCACAAGCGGCAGCAAATGCCGGTCGGCGAGGGGAGACAACCCGGCCCCACCCAGACACAAAGGATGGTCCTCTGGCAGAATGCCCTTGGCTTTGTACGTCGTGACAAACGGGATCTGGTGGTGTTCCAGAAATGCCTGCAGCGCGGGACCGGCGTTTTGGGTCAGCGCATCGAGGCCGACGATCGCGAGCGGGCGCTCTGCCTCTTCCAGCCAGCCGCGCGCCTGCGCAAGGTCTGCGGGCGCTGCCTGCGTCGCTCTTGCAGGCGCGATGCGGGGGCGGTGGCTGCCTGCGGGGGTGTCGGCGACAGAGATCGGCACGTCAATATGCACCGGGCCGTTGCGCTCGGCTGTTGCGATGCGCAGGGCCTTGTCTGCAATGACCCCGGCCGCCTCTGCATCCAGGCGAAAACTGGCCTTGGTGATGGCAGAAAAAACCGCCTGATGATCAAGCACCTGATGGGTATAGGTTGCGGCTTCGGCGGCATCGACACACCCTGTCAGCACCACCATCGGCACCCGGTCCTGATGGGCATTTGCAACCACATTCACACCGTTGAGCGCACCCGGCCCGAGGGTTGCGACAAGAATGGCCGGGGCCCCGTCGCTGTGATGCACACCTTCGCCCATGAAACCTGCACTGTTTTCGTGCTTTGCCAGATGAAAGGTGATCCCGGCCTTTGTCAGTGCATCCACCAATGTCAGCACTTCTCCGCCGGGCATGCCAAACGCATGGCGGCACCCCGCATCATAAAGGCGCTGTGCCAGCACATCGGCGGCACGCAATGGAGCGGTGTCACCGCCATCGGTGGTGGTGGTTTCAGTCATCTGGGAAAACCCCTTGTGGTCGCGTCGTGGTCAATCTGATGGGGCCAAATTGCCGGAACCCTGTGTAAGTGCAAGGCTTCTCACGCGGGTGTGAGGATTTGCGCGCATCAAGGCCGAGTTGTTACAGATTTTTGCGCAATTGCTGCAAGATAGCGGTCCAGTTCCGCTGCTATGTCAGCGAGCTCAGCGCCGCCGTCGTCGAAGTAGGGGGCAAAGACGTGGGTGGCGGTCTTGTAGGAAAGTGTTGCGCTTCCGTCGGTGTTTTCGGTGACATAGAGCCGGACAGGTGCTTCGATCATGGCTGGGGTCGAATGCGCCAAGATCCGCACGGCAAAGTCATTGTTGAAAACGCCAATGACCCGATTTCCGGGGATGGTGATACCACGGGCCGCTGCTGCCTTGGTCGGGCCTGCCTGTGTTACAACAATCAGACCCTCTTCCTTGGTTGCCGCGATCACGTCCTGGACGAGGGTTGGGAAATCCTTGGCCGATGGATGCACCGCCCACCCCTGTCGCGCCGCCATGTCACCACCATGGGCGAGACGGGGCAGGGCGACCAGCAGCAAAAGCGCGCAAACACCGCATAGCGCGGCCAGTGTCAGGTGAGACCCGTTGCCGCGATCTGCAGTGATGGCGCGCGCCTGATGACCCGAGCGCCCCATTGGGACAGGTCGTTCTGCATTGGGCCGAACATCATGGAACATCGCTAAACTCCGCCTGCCGCCGTGTATGCCTGTATCAAACTTAGCTGGTTTGCGGTTGGGGCAAAATCACATTGCCGTTTGCGCGCGCGGGCAGGCCGGTTTGTCACGCGGCGCGGCGAAAGCCCTCGATCAGCTGTCGCAAGCCGATGGCCGCTCCGACCAGAATGGCCACAAATGTCACGGGGGCCGAGACAGCCAACAGTGAAAATGCGCTCAGGCCTTGCCCGACTGTGCAACCCATTGCAATGACGGCGCCCGCCCCCATGATCGCGGCCCCTATGATCTGGCGGCGCAGTTCGCGGGGGTCATCACAGGCTTCCCACCTGAAATGCCCCTTGAGGAGCGATCCGATAAAGGCGCCGAACCAGACACCAGCTACCGACCCCACGGCAAAGCTGAGTGGGCGCAGGCTCCCGGTCATTGTCCAAAGAATGGTTTCGCCAAGGGGGGCGGAAAAGGAGTGTGACACAACGGGGATCGCATCAAACCCGGTGCGGGCGATGTAGGAGGTGCCAGCCCAGCCACTTATCACGGCAAGGGCAACCAGCGCGGCCCAGCCGATAGAGGATGGGGTTGCGATGACTTCACGGCTTTTGGCAGAGAAAGCCAGGATGAGCGCACCGATTATCAGACCGACGGCGGGAACGGACAGGCCTGTGATTGCTGACAGCTGTTGCGCAATCCCCTGGGCGGTGTGGCTGGTGATTTCTTCCTGATGAAAGACCGCATCCCTTAGCGGCGCAAGCGGGCCCGTCAGAACCACATAGGTGGACACACCCATCACCAGTACGATCACAAAACTGCGCAGATCCCCCCCGCCCAGTCGGGCAATCGCGCCATAGCCGCACATGCCGGACAGCGCCATGCCATAGCCAAACATCAATCCGCCCAGAATGGACGCCATGGGCATCCAGCGGACCGCGAGATATTGCGACTGCACGGGATCCAGCCAGCCAAATGCGATCAGGGAGAAACTGCCGAGAATGGACAGGCCGATGGCCATGCCCCAGGTGCGCATGCGCAGGCTGCTTCCGCCGTACAACAGGTCTTCGATCGCGCCTAAGGTGCAGAACCGGCCAAGCCGGGCAGCGAGCCCCAGCAGAATGCCTCCGAATAGACCGACAAGCGCCGTAAGATGCGCATCACTAAGGTGGTCTGTTGCAAAGGCAGGTATCACGTTTCTCAGCTGTCTTTGCAGAACAATTCGTAGACAACTTCGAGAATGCGGCGTGGGCGGTCATCGGCAAGTCGGTAGTAAATTGCCTTGCCCTCGCGGCGGGGGATGACGAGCCCCTCCAGGCGCAAGCGCGACAATTGTTGCGACACCGCAGCCTGACGCGCTGACAGCAGCTCTTCCAGCTCGGTCACCGATTTCTCGCCCGAGACCAAGTGGCACAAGATCATCAATCGTCCCTCATGGCTGATGGCCTTGAGAAAGTTGGATGCGCGGGTGGCGTTGTCCACCATCGTGTCGAGATCTTCGGGTGCCATGTCGGCTGAGAACTGAGGCAGGGCCATGTCGTTTGTCTTTCCTGGTTCAACCATTGTGGTCAGCGGCAGTATCGGGCGCAGGCGTCGGGCGCTGGGCCGTCTCCGGGTCAAAGCTGGTGTGCTGCTGTAGCAGCTGTGTCAGCAGGGGCCAAAAGAAATCTTCGCCCGGGTAGCCTTCCAGTCTGGCCATCTCACGTCCCTGATCCACGATCAAGAAGGTTGGCGTAAATGTGACCCGCCGTGACAAGGCGACATCATCGGGCAGGGCCCGCAGATCCGCCCGGCGCAGTGGAGCAAAGGCGCCTTCGGCTGTCTTGGGGTAGATCGGGGCGATTTCCTCGTTCCATCGGGCGCACCAGGAACAGCCGGGTTGCTCAACCATCAAAAGCTCTGCGGCCCACACCGGTGCCGTTCCCCCGATCGTTGCGCACAAGACCGCAGCAGCAGTGGCCAGGCGGCGCGCGGTCTTGCGAAGCGGGTGAAACATCTTGAGCTGACCTCTTGCAAGGTTACGGTTTTGGGCGGCTTGAATGGCCGCCGACTGCTAAAAGACATAGACCATTGCCGCCCAGAAGGTACGTTGATGACACAGCTACCAATCCAGATGGTCGTTGACGATGATCTTATCGCTGTGCCTATATGTACTACAAAATTTGAATATGTGAATAGTGAAGCGTTTTTCACAGTGTGAGATCGCGGATTTGTTACAGTGGTGTCCGGGCAGCGGAAGGCGAGAGAGGGCAAGAGGGTCATGCTGGAAATTTCCCTTGCGGGGGCGCTCTTTGCTGGGTTGCTGAGCTTTTTCACACCCTGCGTCCTGCCGATGGTGCCTTTCTATCTTTCCTACATGGGTGGCTTGTCGATGGCAGAGCTGCGCGGCAAGGCCGTGATAGCCCCCGGTGCCCAACGCAGGCTTGTGCTGGCGTCCCTTGTTTTTGCCGCCGGGGTGACGACGGTTTTCGTGCTGATGGGGATGGGTGCGACTGCGCTTGGTCAGCTTTTTGGTCAGTATATGGACGTGCTCTCCTATGTGGCGGCGGTCATCTTGCTGGCATTTGGGCTGCATTTTCTCGGCGTTGTCCGCATTCCCCTGCTGTACCGTGAGGCCCGGATCGACAGTACCGCAGAGCCGTCGACATTGGCGGGTGCCTATTTGATGGGGCTTGCATTTGGGTTTGGCTGGACCCCCTGTGTCGGGCCGGCGCTTGCGTCGATCCTGATGATTGCGTCGGGGATGGGGGATGTTTGGCGCGGCGGGGTGTTGCTGTTTGTCTATGGTGCTGCGATGACGACGCCGTTTGTTGTGGCGGCTTTGTTTGCAGGGCCATTCTTATCGTTCGTTTCGCGTCACCGGGCGGCCTTTGTGTGGGTGGAAAAGGGGATGGGCGTTATGCTGATCCTGTTTGCAGTGCTCATTGCCACAGGCGGCGTGCGTTACATTGCCGAGGCAATGATCCGCTGGTTTCCCGGATTTGCAGCCATCGGCTGAGGTCTATTGATCCGCGAAAAGCTGAGAGGAGTTGATCAGATGAAGCATATCTTTGCAGCAATTGTTGGCGCAGCCCTGGCTTTGCCCTTGCTTGGGCTGGTGGGCGACAGCGGGCGCGTTGTGGCGGCGGAACTGGGGGACGATGGCCTGCACAAGGCGCCTTGGATGCGCGAGACGTTCAAGGACCTGCGGGAAGACCTGGAAGAAGCCAATAGCGAGGGCAAGCGACTTGCCCTGTTCTTTGAACAACGCGGCTGTGTCTACTGCACGAAGATGCACGAAACAGTGTTTCCGCATCCCGATGTTGCCAGCTACATCACCGAGAATTTCTTTGTCGTGCAGCTGAACCTTTATGGCGATGTCGAGGTCACGGATTTTGACGGAGAGACGCTCTCGGAAAAGGACATGGCGCGCAAGTGGGGCGTTCTGTTCACCCCGACGATCCTGTTTCTGCCACAGGAGGTAGGTGATGTTCCGGCCCCTCAGGCTGCGGTCGCTACAATGCCTGGGGCCTTTGGCGTGGGGACGACACTTGATATGTTCACCTGGGTGAACGAAGAGCGGTATGCGATTGATAACGGTGAAGATTTCCAGCGTTATCATGCCCGCCGAATTCAAGAGCGGGACAACGGATCGACGGATTGACGTAGACCCAAAGTGGTGATCGTTGCCCCGGTTGATGGCGGGGTGGGACGCGCGCGTCAGGGGATTGTCGTGGGGAGAAATAAAAATTCAAATTAATGAATTTGATGTTGCGTTGCGCAGCGTGCCTCGCCTAGGGTAAGGGGCAGCGAAGCACGCCGACAGCGCGTGAAAAGCCAATGGGAGGAAACATGAAGCATATATCTCTGACACTGGCGGCGTGCCTTGTCGGCACGGTTGCGCTGGCGGGCGAGACCGCGCCCAAAGAGGTTGTCTACGATGAGTATGGCGCCGTTGAGACCTCGCTCAGCGGGGTGGCAGGTGATGCCGCAAGTGGTGCGCTGCTGGTTGGCGACAAGTCCAAAGGAAACTGTGTGGCCTGCCATCAGGTGAGCGCGCTGGCCGATGTGCCGTTCCACGGCGAGATCGGCCCGTCGCTTGACGGGGCTGCCGATCGCTGGAACGAAGCAGAGCTGCGCGGACTGGTTGCCAACGCAAAGAAGACCTTTGAGGGCACCATGATGCCCGCATTCTACAAGGTCGATGGCTATATCCGCCCGGGCGATGCCTATACCGGCAAAGCAGGTGCGGAACCGCTGCCGCCCATTTTGACGGCGCAGGAAATCGAAGATGTGGTCGCGTTTCTGGCGACCCTCAAGGAAGACTGACGCTTAGGGTCATTGCATCCCCAAGCGCCATCAACGTCAAAGGAGACATAAGATGGAGTTCTCTCGTCGCGACACGCTTGGCCTGGGCCTGGGCGCCGTTGCCCTGACCATGCTGCCGATGCCGGTGGTCGCTGCTGCGGACGACCGCATTGCCGAGTTTACCGGTGGTGCGGATATGGCTGACAGCGGTCTGACCCTGACAGCGCCGGAAATCGCCGAAAACGGCAATACCGTTCCGATCGAGGTGAGCGCACCGGGCGCAACTGCGATCCTCGTGCTGGCAACCGGCAACCCGGAGCCGGGCGTGGCGACCTTCAACTTTGGTCCGCTCGCAGCGGTTCAGGCGGCTTCGACCCGTATCCGTCTGGCAGGCACGCAGGACGTTGTTGCTGTGGCAAAGATGGCGGACGGCAGCTTTGCCAAGGCCAGCGCAACGGTAAAAGTGACCATCGGCGGCTGCGGCGGCTAAGCGCGAGCCGGTTTCAGGTTCGCCCCAATCAATTCAGGAGTTCACGACATGGCATCCGGTGTAAAACCCCGCGTCAAAGTCCCCAAGAAAGCCGCAGCCGGTGAGGCGGTCACTATCAAGACCCTCATCAGCCACAAGATGGAAAGCGGTCAGCGTAAGGACAAGGAAGGCAACGTCATTCCGCGTTCGATCATCAACCGCTTCACCTGCGAGTTCAACGGCGAGAGCGTGGTCGATGTGACCATGGAGCCCGCGATTTCGACCAACCCGTATTTCCAGTTCGAAGCCACAGTCCCCGAAGCAGGTGACTTTGTCTTTACCTGGTACGACGATGACGGGTCCGTCTACACAGAGCAAAAGTCGATCGCGATCGGCTGATCCCTTCCGGATCCATAGGCAAGCGCCCGGTCCGGCCATTGGTCGGGTAGGGCGACCACCCAAGGGAGGAAACATCATGAACAATAAGGCAATCACAGCAATTGCCATGGCGCTGGCCTTGCCCGTCGCCGCCTACGCAGAGGCGGATGACGACACGCTGGTCGTCAATGAAGAGATCGAAATGGTCACCAAGGCGGCGGCGCCAGCCCATCTTGCGGACACTCTGGATGAGGTGATGTCTGGTTGGCATTTCCGCTCTGATGAGACCCAGGCGTTGCAGATGGATGACTTTGACAATCCGGCGATGGTCTTTGTTGATCAGGCAATGGACACCTGGACCACGGTAGAGGGCAGCGCAGAAAAATCCTGTGCCTCTTGCCATGACGATGTCGAAGACAGCATGGCCGGTGTGCGCGCGGTCTATCCCAAGTGGAACGAAGCCGCAGGTGAGGTGCGGACCCTCGCCATGCAGATCAATGACTGCCGTGAAAACCAGATGGGCGCGGAAAAGTGGAAATACACCGGCGGCAAGATGTCTGCGATGGAGGCGCTGATTTCGGTGCAGTCGCGCGGGATGCCCGTCAACGTGGCTATTGACGGGCCGGTCCAATCCACCTGGGAGCAGGGCAAGGAGCTCTACTATACCCGGACCGGTCAGCTGGAGCTTTCCTGTGCCAATTGCCACGAAGACAACTATGGCAACATGATCCGTGCGGACCATCTCAGTCAGGGTCAGATCAATGGCTTTCCGGTGTACCGTCTGAAAAACACCAAGCTGAACACCGCGCATGCCCGCTTCAAGGGCTGCGTGCGCGACACTCGGGCCGAAACCTACAGCCCGGGTTCGGCAGAATTCGTTGCGCTGGAGCTTTACGTTGCGTCCCGCGGGAACGGTCTGTCGGTCGAGGCACCGTCTGTTCGCAACTGATTTTCGTGGCCCCGCGTCAGGCATGATGCGGGGCGCGCTTCCCTCTATTTCATTCAAACATGCGAATATATCGCGTGAAGCAGCAGAAAGAACAACCCATGATTTCGCGGCGTGATTTCTTGCAGGTCTCAATGGCGGCCTCCGCTCTTGTTGGGGCCTCTGGTTTTGGCAACTGGGCGCGGCTGGCAGCGCAGCAAAAACTGACACAGGATCAGCTCTTGCAGTTTGACACCTATGGCAACATCAGCCTGATCCATGTGACCGACATTCATGCGCAGCTGAAACCGATCTATTTCCGCGAACCATCCATCAATCTGGGGGTCGGTGCGAACAAAGGTCATGTGCCGCACATCACCGGCGCAGACTTTCGCAAGGCCTATGGCATCGCTGATGGCAGCCCGTCCGCCTATGCGCTGACCTATAACGATTTTGCGTCCCTTGCCGAAGGCTATGGCCGGGTGGGTGGGCTTGACCGGGTCTCCACCATAATCAACGCGATCCGCGCCGATCGGCCTGATGCGCTTTTGCTGGATGGCGGTGACACCTGGCATGGGTCCTACACCTGCCATCACACCGAAGGCCAGGACATGGTCAATGTGATGAACGCGCTAAAACCGGATGCGATGACCTTTCACTGGGAATTCACGCTGGGGTCGGACCGGGTGAACGAGATCGTCGAAGGGCTGCCTTTTGCGGCTCTTGGCCAGAATATTTTCGATGCGGAATGGGATGAACCGGCCGAGCTGTTCAAACCTTACAAGTTCTTCGACCGTGGCGGCGCAAAGGTTGCGGTGATCGGCCAGGCGTTCCCGTACATGCCGATTGCAAACCCCGGCTGGATGTTCCCGGAATACTCCTTCGGGATCCGTGATGAGCATATGCAGGACATGGTTGACGAAGTGCGCGCCGCTGGCGCGGATGTTGTCGTGGTTCTGTCTCACAACGGGTTTGACGTCGACAAGAAGATGGCCGGTGTGGTCAGCGGTATCGACGTGATCCTGTCCGGTCATACCCATGATGCGTTGCCCGAACCGGTTCTGGTGGGAAAGACGCATATCATCGCATCCGGCTCCAACGGCAAATTCGTCTCTCGGGTGGATCTGGACGTGCGCGACAGCCAGCTGAGGGGGCTGCGGCACAAGCTGATCCCGGTGTTTGCGGACGTAATCGCGCCCGACCCGGTGATTTCCAAACTGATAGATGAACAGCGCGCGCCGTATGAGGCAGAGCTGGCAGAGGTGATTGGCCAGACGGATGAGCTGCTTTATCGGCGTGGCAATTTCAACGGCACCTGGGATGATCTCATCTGCGACGCGCTGCTGAGCGAGCGAGAGGCTGATATTGCCCTGTCGCCCGGTGTACGCTGGGGGCCATCCTTGCTGCCGGGCGATGACATCACCCGCGAAGATATCTGGAACGTCACCTCCATGAGCTACGGTGCGGCCTATCGCAATGAAATGACAGGCGAGTTCCTGAAGGTCGTGATGGAAGACGTGGCCGACAACATCTTTAACCCCGACCCCTATTACCAGCAGGGCGGTGACATGGTGCGGGTCGGTGGCATGGGCTACCATATCGACATCACCAAGCCGCAGGGCGAACGGATCAGCAATATGACATTGCTGAAGACCGGAGAGGCGATTGATCCGGCCAAGACCTATACCGTGGCTGGCTGGGCCAGTGTGAATGAAGGGACCGAAGGTCCGCAGATCTGGGATGTGGTCGAAAGCCACATTCGCAAGATGGGCACTGTCACTCTTTCCCCGAACAATTCCGTGCAGGTGTCGGGCGCATAAGCCCGGCACTCGCCAAAAATTTTTGCGCTGAAAAATTCATGAAAGTGAATTTTTCGATGTAAGGAGACGATCAGAAATGACTGATAAGACACATGACGCCAAACCGTCGCGCCGCCAGTTTCTGGCCGGTGCTGCTGCGGTTGGGGCAGGGGCGGTGGCGGGCGGCTCTGCTTCGGCTGCCACGCCCGACCCGCTGATTACGCAGGTGCAGGACTGGGCCTCTGGTCTGGGGGACGGGGTAGATGCGACCCCCTATGGCCTGCCGATCCAATACGAAAGCGATGTGGTGCGTCGCAATGTGGAATGGCTGACGGCGGACACGATCAGTTCGATCAATTTCACGCCGATCCATGCGCTGGATGGCACCATCACACCGCAGGGCTGTGCGTTCGAACGCCACCATTCTGGCGCGATTGAACTGCGCAAGGAAGACTATAGGCTGATGATCAACGGCCTGGTCGACACCCCATTGGTGTTCACCTATGCGGATCTGGAACGCTTCCCGCGCGAAAACCGCGTCTATTTCTGCGAATGCGCGGCGAATTCCGGCATGGAATGGGCTGGTGCGCAGCTGAATGGCGCGCAGTTCACCCACGGCATGATCCACAACATGGAATATTCCGGTGTGTCCCTTCGGACCCTGCTGGAGGAGGCAGGCGTCAAACCTGAGGGCAAATGGGTCTACGTGGAAGGCGCGGATGCGTCCTCTAACGGGCGGTCGATCCCGCTGGAAAAAGCGATGGATGACGTGCTGGTCGCCTTCAAGGCCAATGGCGAGGCGCTGCGCAAGGAACACGGCTATCCCGTTCGTCTGGTGGTGCCCGGTTGGGAGGGCAACATGTGGGTCAAATGGCTGCGCCGGGTTGAGGTCATGGACCAGCCGGTCGAAAGCCGCGAGGAGACATCGAAATACACCGACACACTCGCCAATGGGGTCAGCCGCAAATGGACCTGGGAGATGGATGCAAAATCCGTCGTCACCAGCCCCAGCCCACAGGCGCCGATCACTCATGGCCCAGGGCCCTTGGTCATCACTGGGCTGGCATGGTCCGGTCGCGGCGCGATCGCTGGCGTTGATGTTTCGCTGGACGGTGGCAAGAACTGGCAGGAGGCGCGGCTGGCGGCGCCCGGTACTGACAAGGCGCTGACCCGGTTTTACCTCGACATCAATTGGGATGGCTCCGAGATGCTGCTGCAAAGCCGCGCGCGCGACACGTCGGGCTATGTGCAGCCCACCAAGGCACAGTTGCGCGAGGTGCGTGGGTTGAATTCCATCTATCACAACAACGCCATCCAGACCTGGTGGGTCAAGGCAAACGGGGAGGCGGAAAATGTCGAGGTTTCTTGAAGTGTTGACGATACCCACTGAGAGCAGGCGGAACGTTGTTGCAGCGGCTGTTTTATCTATGGCGGTTGCCTCGCCCGTTGCCGCAGAGAAATTCGGCCTCGGCCGTCCCGCCTTGCCGGAGGAAATCGCGGCTTGGGATCTGGACGTGGCGCCGGATGGCACCGGCTTGCCTGCGGGCTCGGGTGATGTGTTCACCGGCGAAGAGGTCTTTGCCGAGAAATGCGCGGTCTGCCATGGCGATTTTGCCGAGGGCGTGGGCAATTGGCCCAAACTCGCGGGCGGGCAGGGCACGTTGGACCACGAGGACCCGCTGAAGACAGTGGGCAGCTACTGGCCTTATCTGTCGACCACCTGGGACTATGTGAACCGCTCCATGCCGTTTGGCGATGCGCAGTCGCTGACGCCGGATGAGGTTTATGCCATCGTGGCCTACATCCTTTATTCCAACGATCTGGTGGATGACGACTTCGTGCTGTCGGATGCGACGTTTGCCGAAATTCAGCTGCCCAATGCAGATGGGTTCATTCTGGACGACCGTCTGCAAGCCGAGAAGCATTTCTGGACAGACAGCCCCTGCATGGAAAACTGCAAAGACAACGTTGAGATCACGATGCGCGCACGTGTTCTGGACGTCACGCCGCAGGAGGCCACAGCCGACGAACCGCCAGCCGAGACCGGTGACGACGTTTTACTCGCCAGTGCAGAGACAGAGGCAGAACCCGAGGCCACGCCGGAGCAACCCGAGGTCGTTGCGCTGGATCCGGAGCTGGTTGCGAAGGGGGAAAAAACCTTCAAGAAATGCAAGGCCTGCCATCAGGTGGGTGAGGGGGCAAAGTCCAAAACAGGTCCGGTTCTGAATGGCATTATCGGGGCCCAGGCCGGGGCGGCAGAGGGCTTTCGCTATTCCAAGGCGATGGTGACCGCAGGTGATGCCGGTCTGGTCTGGAACGAAGAAGAACTGGCAGCGTTCCTTGCCAAACCCAAAGCCTACATGAAGGGCACCAAGATGGCCTTTGCCGGGCTGAAGAAGGACGCGGATATCGAGGCAATCATCGCCTATCTGCAGTCTCACTCGCAGTAGCGGTAGACAACGCCGTTGGCCCCTCGGTCTGCGACCGGGGGGCTGTTTTATGTCTTTGACCTTTTGCTCTTGTTTCTGTTCAGGCCATCGGATAGCCACGTCGTCCTTCTTTTGGCGGATTTGTAGCAGGTGCCTTCATGACTTCTCCCAATACGCTTGGTATCGACTTTGGCACCTCCAACTCCGCTGCTGGGGTGGCGGTCAACGGCGCAGCTTGGCTGATTGAGGTGGAGCCGGGCGAAACCACTTTGCCCACAGCTGTTTTCTTTGATGTGGACACGCACAAGATGGTGATCGGACGGCGGGCAACGCGCGCGCTGATCAACGGCGATGAAGGACGTTTCATGCGCGCATTGAAGAGCCTGCTGGGCACGCCTTTGATGCGGGAAAAACGCCGTCTGGGTGGCGAGTTGGTGGATTTCATCACTGTTGTCGCCCGATTTCTGGGCGATCTGAAATCCCGCGCCGAGGCCGCAACCGGCCAGACCTTCACCCATGCGTTGTCGGGGCGACCGGTTTTGTTTCATAGCAAGGATGCAGACCGCAATGCGCAGGCAGAAGTGGATTTGCGGGCCTGCTATCTTGCGGCAGGTTTTGAAGACGTGCGGTTCATGCTAGAGCCGGAAGCCGCATTGCGTTCGGCGCAGGTCCACCCGGGCATTGGTTTGATCGTCGACATCGGCGGCGGCACCTCGGACTTTACGGCCTTTGACCAAAAACCGGATGGGTCCACTCGCATTCTTGCCTCACATGGTGTGCGACTGGGCGGGACCGATTTTGACCGACAGCTGAGCATCGATCATGTCATGCCGCTGTTGGGGCGCGGAACGGCGATCCGGAACACATTTGGCGATGGCGCATTGCCTGCCCCAAACCGTATCTTCAACGACCTCGCGACCTGGCAGATGATCCCCTTTCTCTACGCCGCTGACAGCCGCCGTGCGGCTGCGGATCTGCTGAAGAACGCTGTCGAGCCAGAGAAGCTTTCGCGTCTTGTTGCGGTGCTGGAAGATGAACTGGGCCATGACCTCGCATTTGCGGTTGAACGCGGGAAAATCGCCGCCAATCAACCTGATAGGGAGGCTGCGGTCATTGATCTCAAGGTTCTGGAACGGGGGCTGTCTGTCCCGCTGAGCAAACCCGATATGATGGGCAGCCTTGCAGATGACGTGGCTGCGATCGGTGCATGTGCGGAAGAAACGCTGTCGCGCGCCGGTCTTGCGCCCTCGCAAGTGGAGCAGATCGTTTTGGTCGGCGGCTCTGCTCTTTTGGGGGCGGTGCAGTCGCAGATGCGGTTACTCTGCCCCTATGCAGATTTGCGCTGCGACAATGCCATGACTGCGGTTGCCGATGGCCTGGCGCTCGCTGCAGCAGAGGCGTTTGCCTGATCTGGGCCTTCCAGCGGGGTCCCTGTGCGCGCAACGCGCCCCTTTCAGTTCCACCCCTTGCGGAAGAAATGCGGGCTGGCGCCGAACTTGCGCTTGAACTGGCGGGAGAAATGCGTGGCAGAGTTGAACCCTGATGCGAGCGCGATCTCTGTCACTGACATGGAGGTTTCGTTCATCAGGGCAAAAGCGTGGCTGAGCCGCATGTCGAAGTACACATGCATCGGGCTTTGGTTCAGATAGCGCGAGAACAGGCGTTCCAGCTGGCGTCTGGAAATATCGAGGCGGTCGCAAAGCTCAGCGATGGACAGCGGTTCTTCGATTGATTCCTGCATCAGCTGCAGCGCGTTCAGCAGTCGCTGATTGCGGCTACCGATTGCCACGGCATAGTTGGATTTCTGCGGCGTGCTTTGGCCGCCATTGCGGACATGCAGGCACATGTCGGCCACGATAATGGCCAGCTGCTTGCCGTGCTGTTCTTCGATCAGGTTCAGCATCATGTCGGTTGCCGCATTGCCGCCGCCACATGTCATCAGCTTGTTGCTGATCTCAAAAATCCGGGGAGAGGGCAGGAGATCGGGGAACCGTTCGACAAACCCCGGTTGGTTTTCCCAATGCAGCGTAAACCGTTCCTGTCCAAGAAGCCCGGCTTGGGCGAGCGCAAAAGCCCCGGTACAGATCCCGCCGATGGAGCGACCAAATCGGCGTTCCCGTCTGAGCCAGTTCAAAACCGATTCATTTGCTGCATTCTGGGGCTCGACCCCTGCGCAAACAAAGGCTGAGGCTTCTGCCGGTAGCGAGCCCATCGGCAGGTCCGGTGTGATCGTCATCCCGTTTGAGCAGCGGATGGGCGCGCCATCGGGTGTCATCACATACCAGCGATAGAGCTGTGAGTTGGTCACCTGATTTGCAATGCGCAGCGGTTCAACCGCCGCAGCAACGGGCAACATGGTCGCCTTGGGCAGCAACAGGAAATAGAAGTCCTGCGTCTTGCCATGGA
Source organism: Phaeobacter italicus (assembly GCF_001258055.1). Lineage (GTDB taxonomy): Bacteria > Pseudomonadota > Alphaproteobacteria > Rhodobacterales > Rhodobacteraceae > Phaeobacter > Phaeobacter italicus. The sequence goes on from NZ_CVRM01000011.1 coordinate 366,851, forward strand.
ATGGGACATTCAGCTTGGCTGATGCCCCCTTCTGCACGAAATAGTTGTCGGTCATGTCAGGAGCCCGAAACAGGCCTGCTGGGGCAGGGGATCATTGATTTTCGACAAGTAAACCCTAGGGCCGCAGGTCAGCCAACAAATTGCGACCGCAAACCGACGTATTTCGACAGAAAGCGGGGCTGAACCACGGGCCCTGCGCAGGGCGCGCGAAATTTTGCGCAAATTTTAACTGGTCTGTTGCCTGCAGGTCAGGATGGGGCAAATTCATTCGGCCCCCTTGCAGCCCAAATGTGGCGGCACTAAGACTCAGGTAACACCTAGTCGGCTATGGTGCCGACGTATTTGAAAGCAGGCAGGTCAAAATGGTCGATCCAAGAGAAACATACATGAACACGCTGGTGCCGATGGTGGTTGAGCAGACCAGCCGCGGTGAACGCGCCTATGACATCTTTTCGCGCCTGCTGAAGGAGCGGATCATCTTCCTGAACGGTCCGGTTCATGACGGGATGTCCTCTCTGATCGTGGCGCAGCTGCTGCACCTTGAGGCGGAAAACCCGTCCAAGGAAATCTCCATGTACATCAACAGCCCGGGTGGTGTGGTGACGTCTGGTCTGTCGATCTACGACACCATGCAGTACATCAAACCCAAGGTTTCCACCCTGGTGATTGGTCAGGCGGCTTCGATGGGGTCGCTGCTGCTGACCGCGGGTGAGCCTGGCATGCGTTTCTCGCTGCCGAACTCTCGTGTGATGGTGCACCAGCCCTCCGGCGGCTTCCAGGGGCAGGCCACCGACATCATGATCCACGCCGAAGAGACCCTGAAGCTCAAGAAGCGTCTGAACGAGATCTACGTCAAACACACCGGCCAGGATTATGACAGCATTGTCAACGCGCTAGAGCGTGACAACTTCATGTCTCCGGAAGAAGCCAAGGAATTTGGCCTCATCGACGAGATCGTCGAGAACCGCAGCAAGCTGGACAGCGACGACAGCTGATAGGCGGTGCGAACTAGGGTGTGCCCTCCGGGCGTCAGGGCACACTTTGCGATTGTGGCGGCTGTGCCGGTGGCATAAGCTGTCAAGAATACGGGTGGCGCAGGAGGCGCATGCACGCCCCGGACGGAAAGGTAGACCATGGCAACGAACTCAAGCGGCGACAGCAAGAACACGCTTTACTGCAGCTTCTGCGGCAAGAGCCAGCATGAGGTGCGCAAGCTAATTGCGGGCCCAACCGTGTTCATCTGCGACGAATGCGTCGAACTGTGCATGGACATCATCCGCGAAGAGACGAAGGCTTCTGGCCTGAAGTCCACCGACGGAGTTCCCACACCAAAGGACATTTGCGAGGTTCTGGACGATTACGTGATCGGTCAGGCAATGGCCAAGCGCGTTCTGTCGGTTGCGGTGCACAACCACTACAAGCGTCTGAACCACGTGCAAAAAGCGGGCAACGACATTGAGCTTTCGAAGTCGAACATCCTGCTGATCGGCCCGACCGGTTGCGGCAAGACGCTTCTTGCCCAGACATTGGCGCGCATTCTGGACGTGCCGTTCACCATGGCGGATGCCACCACCCTCACCGAGGCGGGGTACGTTGGTGAAGATGTCGAAAACATCATCCTGAAGCTGTTGCAGGCATCGGAGTACAACGTTGAACGCGCACAGCGCGGCATCGTTTACATCGACGAGGTCGACAAGATCACCCGCAAGTCTGAAAACCCCTCCATCACCCGTGACGTGTCGGGCGAGGGCGTACAGCAGGCGCTGCTGAAGTTGATGGAAGGCACTGTTGCCTCGGTTCCGCCGCAGGGCGGCCGCAAGCACCCGCAGCAGGAGTTCCTGCAGGTTGACACAACGAACATCCTGTTCATCTGCGGCGGCGCTTTTGCGGGTCTGGACAAGATCATCAAACAGCGTGGCAAAGGCTCTGCCATGGGCTTTGGCGCGGACGTCCGTGAAGAAAGCGACGCAGGCGTCGGCGAGACCTTCAAGGACCTGGAGCCGGAAGATCTGCTGAAGTTCGGTCTGATCCCGGAATTCGTGGGCCGTCTGCCGGTTCTGGCAACTCTGGAAGATCTGGACGAAGATGCGCTGATCACCATCCTGACCAAGCCGAAGAATGCTCTGGTCAAGCAGTATCAGCGTCTGTTCGAGCTGGAAGATACCGAGCTGGACTTTACCGACGAAGCGCTGAGCGCGATTGCGAAACGTGCAATCGAACGCAAAACCGGCGCCCGTGGTCTGCGTTCCATCCTCGAGGACATCCTGCTGGACACCATGTTTGATCTTCCGGGCATGGAGAGCGTGGAGAAGGTCGTTGTAAACGAAGAGGCCGTGACCTCGGACGCACAGCCGCTGATGATCCACGCAGATGCCGAGAAAGAGCCAGCCACTGCCGGCTGATTTCTCTCAAGAATTTTAGAGACATGGAAAACGGCATGGGATATTCCCGTGCCGTTTTTCGTTGGAAAGGACGAACAGGTGATCAAACGTATTTCTTCAGGCGGTGAGTTTGAGGCCAAGATCGGCTATTGCCGTGCGGTTGTTGCTGGCGGCTTTGTGCATGTGGCGGGAACCGTGGGGCAGGGCGACGATGTGGTGGCGCAATGCAAGTCGGCGCTCGAAACCATCGGGGCGGCCCTGGAAAAGGCCGGCGCGAGCTTTGCGGATGTGGTGCGCGTTAACTACTATCTGCCGGATGCTGCCGAATTTGAGCCCTGCTGGCCCATTCTGGCAGAAACCTTTGGTGACAACCCGCCTGCGGCAACCATGATCGCATGCGATCTGATCGATCCCAAGTTCCGGATCGAGATCGAAGTGACAGCACTGGCACCGGCCAATGACTGAATAGCTGTGCGATGGGCGTGACGTGCTGGGGATCAGAACTTTAGCACGTCAGTTTTCTGGGTATCTTCCCGGCGTTGCTTCATCAGCTGCTGCAGCGGGCTCAGCTGTGGTTCAGGTGACAGCCCGATGACTGAGCGCACAGCATCCACAGTCTCACTTGCAGCTCTTGCGATAGGGTGGCGATCGGCTTGACTGTTGCGCACCAGTTTCACCCCGTTGGTGTCGTACCTATGGGTGACAACACGGTCGGTGCTATCGATCAGGTCGAGAACGGCGATGGACAGGGCCATCATTGAAACAAGCAGCGCTAGTGTACGCATGGGGCAGCTCAATCGTCATTTAATGAATTGCCAAGACTATGGCGCATGAATGTGGCCAGAATGTGTAATTGGCCAGAAGTTTTGCCAGTTCTTGCTCCCAGGGCGCAGGGTGTCTGGACCTTGGGATGAAATTGCGCCATATCAGAAGCGAAATTTTCGGAGGAACCGATGGGAATCCTGAACTCTATCCTGGGTGCCGTGACCTGGTGGAATGGCGCAACCCTGAACACACGTATCTTCACCGCCCGCAAGGGTATCAAAGTGGGTGAGGACGATCAGGGCAATGTGTTCTATCGCAACCACGATGACAGCCGTCGCTGGGTCATGTTCAACGGTGAGGTCGAGGCCTCGCGCATCAGCGCTGATTGGCACGGCTGGCTGCACCGCACTTTTGACGAGCTGCCAAGCGAGAAGCCGCTGGCCCATAAATCCTGGGAAAAGCCGCATCAGGAAAACCTGACCGGCACCATGATGGCCTATGCGCCTGCTGGCTCCATCCGCGCAGGTGGTGCCCCGAAAGAGCGCAGCGACTACGAGGCATGGTCGCCGGAATAAGCTCCGGACGACCACAGTTTGCGGCGCCAGTATTGAGGCGCCGTTTTCCTGTCCGTAGCGGCAGGGTGATCTTCGCACAGAGGCAGAAGCGGCATGTCACACAATACCACTGAGGTTCTCGCAGGCGGTTTGGTTCTGGCCGCCGCCATCGGTTTTGCCGTTTACGCAGGGCAGGCTGCTGGTATTTCCAGCGGAGGGAGCTCTTATGAGCTGAACGCCTCTTTCCGCTCGCTCGAAGGGGTGAGCGTCGGCACGGATGTGCGGCTGGCGGGCGTGAAGATCGGGACTGTCACAGGCGTAGATCTGAACCCGCAGACCTTTCGTGCAGATACGCGGTTTTCCGTTCAAGACGGGATCGAAATCCCGGATGATAGTGCCATCGTGATCTCCTCCGAGGGGCTTCTGGGCGGCAACTTTGTCGAGGTGATGCCTGGTGGCTCTCCCTTCGCGTTTGAGCCTGGTGATGCGATCGAGGACACGCAGGGCGCGGTCAGCTTGATATCTCTTCTGGTGAAATTCGTGGCCGGTAGCGGGGACGAATCCTGATGCGTCGGCTGCTTGCCTGTTTTGCGGCCCTTGCACTGGGGGCAAGTGCGGCCCTCTCCCAGCAGGGGGATGCGGTGCAGGGTCAATCGGCCATTCTGCGTGGCCTGGATAAGGTGAACGGGCAGACGCAGGATCTTGAGGTCCCGGTCGGCAGCAGCGCGGAAATCTTTGGCGTCATCGTGAATGTGATGGACTGTCGCTACCCTGCGGACAACCCGACCGGCGATGCCTTTGCCTATCTCACAGTGCGCGATCCCAATGACGGCACCGTGTTTTTTGATGGCTGGATGATCGCCTCAAGCCCGGCGCTGAACGCTCTTGATCACAGTCGCTATGATATCTGGGTCATGCGCTGCACCAGCGCCTGAGGGCTCGGCACTGCTGCGGCGGTGAAATCGGCTTCAACTTCAAGCGCAGACGCAAGCTGGCGGCGATAGCTGGCACGGCTGATTTCCACAGCGCCGAGGGACGCCAGATGGGCTGTCAGGAACTGTGTGTCACACAGGATAAAGCCTGAGATCTCCAGCCGGTCGAGAAGATAGGCCAGGGCAATCTTTGATGCGTCACGCCGCCTGGAAAACATGCTCTCGCCAAAGAATGCACCTGCCAGTGACACGCCATAGACGCCGCCGCTCAGATCTCCGTCGTGATAGATTTCCACTGAATGCGCATTTCCCTGCTCGTGCAGATCGATGTAACGGTCGCGGATTTCAGGGTTGATCCAGGTCTCTTCGCGGTCTGCACAGCCATCAACCACGGCGGCGAAATCGTGGTTCACTCTGACTTCATAGTCGCCCTTGCGGATGGTTTTGGCCAATGAGCGTGAAAGGCGAAATCCACCAATCGGAAACACGCCACGGCGTTTGGGGTCCACCCAGAACACCTCTGGATCGTCCCGGCTTTCTGCCATGGGGAAGACGCCGACAGAATAGGCGTGCAGCAGCAGGTCTGGGGTCAGGGTCATCATGGCGATAGGGAGTGGTCAGACGTTGTTGGGGCTGAGCATGGGTCAATAAGAAACGGGGCAGCCCAGTGGGCCGCCCCGTCATGCTAGTCAATTCCTCAGCTATTGCCGAGGTTGCTTTCCAGCCATTTCTCAAGCCAGTGAATGTTGTATTCACCGGTATGGATGTCTTTCTCTTCCAGCAGCGCGTGAAACAGCGGCACAGTGGTGTCGATACCATCCACGATCAGCTCACCCAATGCGCGGCTCAGACGGGCCAGCGCCTCGGGGCGGTCGCGCCCGTGCACGATCAGCTTGCCGATCAGGCTGTCGTAGTAGGGCGGGATCGAATAGCCATCATACAGCGCGGAATCCATCCGAACACCCAGGCCGCCGGGGGCGTGATACTGGGTAATCTTGCCGGGGCAGGGCGCAAAGTTCGGCAGCTTTTCCGCGTTGATCCGGACCTCGATGGAGTGGCCGTTGATGACCAGATCATCCTGGCCAAAAGACATCGGCAGACCGGCGGCAACACGGATCTGTTCGCGCACGAGATCGACACCAAAGATGCCTTCGGTCACAGGGTGTTCCACCTGCAGACGTGTGTTCATCTCGATGAAATAGAACTCGCCGTTTTCATAGAGGAACTCGATGGTGCCTGCGCCGATGTAGTTGATCTTGGCAACCGCATCCGCACAGATCTTGCCGATACGGGCGCGCTCTTCCTCGGTGATGCAGGGGCCCGGTGCCTCTTCGAACACCTTCTGGTGACGGCGCTGCAGAGAACAGTCGCGCTCACCCAGATGAACCGCCTTGCCCTTACCGTCACCAAAGACCTGAATCTCGATGTGGCGGGGGGTGGTCAGGTATTTTTCGATATAGACTTCGTCGTTGCCAAAGGCGGCCTTGCCCTCGGCCCGGGCGGTCATGAAGGCCTGTTCCATGTCGGCAGCGGTCTTCGCCACCTTCATGCCGCGGCCACCACCACCGGCTGTTGCCTTGATGATGACCGGATAGCCGATCTCTTCGCCGATCTTCTTGGCAGCAGCCAGATCAGGAACGCCGCCATCAGAGCCGGGAACGCAGGGCACGCCCAGTTCCTTCATGGTGTCTTTCGCGGTGATCTTGTCGCCCATGATGCGGATATGTTCCGCGGTCGGGCCGATGAAGGTCAGGCCGTGATCTTCGACGATCTGCACAAAGTTCGCGTTCTCGGACAGGAAGCCATAGCCGGGGTGGATCGCCTGCGCGCCAGTGATTTCACAAGCCGAGATGATCGCCGGAATCGACAGGTAGCTTTGCGTCCCGGAAGGCGGGCCGATGCAGACGGATTCATCGGCCATGCGCACGTGCATCGCGTCTGCATCCGCAGTGGAGTGGACCGCAACCGACTGGATGCCCATCTCGCGACAGGCGCGGATCACGCGCAGCGCGATCTCACCACGGTTGGCAATCAGGATCTTGTCAAACATGGCGGATCCTTACTCGATGATAACCAGCGGAGATCCAAATTCGACCGCTGCGCCGTCTTCCACGAGGATACGCTTGATCGTGCCAGCCTTGGGGGCCGGGATGTGGTTCATGGTCTTCATCGCTTCGACGATCAGCAGGGTATCGCCTTCAGCAACCTGGTCGCCCACTTTGACAAAAGTCGGTGCGCCGGGTTCGGGCTGGGTGTAGACGGTGCCAACCATCGGCGAGGTCACTGCGCCAGGGTGGCTTGCCGGGTCATCCGATGCCGCGGGCGCGGCAGCAGGTGCAGCAGCGGGGGCAGGTGCAGCAGCGGGGGCCGCGGCAGGCGCAGCATAGGCCTGAACGGGGGCGGCCGGAGCAGCCATGATCTGGCGCGAGACGCGCACGTTCAGGCTGTCATCTTCGCCGTAGTCACGTTTTACCTGCAGCTCGGTCAGGTCGTTGTCGCGCAGAAGCTCCGCCAGTGCCTTGATGAAAGAAACATCTGCTTCGTGAGTTTTGTTTGTCATTTTTGTCCTCAGCCGGTTCCGACAGGCCCGCAAAGGCCTGCGGGCATAAGTTTTGATGGCGCTTATAGGGTATGCTTTACCACAAGGAAAGCACTCACAAGGCTGACACCAACATGGGCCGGGATGCGCCGGTTTGCAATCCGGTCCCTCAAATTGGGCCTCAAAGCGGCATGCCGCTCAGTTTTGCCACCAATTCCGGGAGTTTGCGGGCTGAGAACTTTTCCAGAAGATGCGCGCGATGGGTTTCGATCGTGCGGTAGGAAAGATTGAGCTCGGCACCGATTTCCTTGGCCGAGAGACCCCGGCAGGTCAGGATCGCAACATCCCTCTCGCGGGGGGTCAGGGTGACGACAGGCCGATCATCCGAGATGTCGGCGAAGGTCCAAACCCCTGTCCGGAAAGGCTCTTCCGTTGAAAGGGACTGTCCACGCACCCGGCACCAAAACAGGGTGCCATCGCGTCTGCGCATGATCCGTTCATCGTTGTATTGGCCCGATTTTGCGTCTTCTCGCTGCAGCCGATCGCCGATGCGCTGGAAATCCTCCTGGCTCGGGTAGAGTTCAGCAATGGGGACGCCTTCATAGGCGGAAGGCACGCCGCCGAATGTCTCTGCAAACTGGCGATTGCAGTGTTGGATGACGCGGCGGTCCAGTAGGGCGATGCCGACAGGGGCGAATTCAAATGCAAGATCGGTCATGTGTGCAGATAAACGCTGGATCCAACCAAAGCCAAGCGAATCTCTTGGCAGGGATGACAAAGAAAAATGGGCCGATGCGCGCATCGGCCCGAAGTCAGCCAAGACCGGAGACCAATCCGGTCTGACGGGGAGTGTTCGGATCAGATGGCCAGATACTCTGCGCGCAGCTCTTCATTTTCCAGCACTTCGGCAGCGGAGCCATCAAAGACGATGCCGCCGGTGTCGAGGATCACGGCACGATCCGCCAGTTCCAGCGCTCGCACGGCGTTCTGCTCGACGATGATCGTGGTGATGCCCTGTTCCTTGATGTGCACGAGCGTCTTTTCGATCTCGTCCACGATCACAGGTGCCAGGCCTTCGTAGGGTTCATCCAGCAGCAGAACCTTGATGTCGCGCGCCAGAGCGCGGGCAATCGCCAACATCTGCTGCTCACCCCCGGACAGTGTGACGCCCTCCTGCTTGCGGCGCTCGCCAAGGCGGGGGAAGAGCTCATAAAGACGCTCGATTGACCAGCCTATGGGCGGTGCAATCTGGGCCAGCTGCAGGTTTTCCTCAACCGTGAGGCCGGGAATGATGCGGCGATCTTCCGGCACCAGGCCAAGCCCGGCGGCCGAAGCCTCGTGCGAGCTCATCTTGTGCAATGGCTGATGGTCGAGCCAGATCTCGCCCTTGGTCACCATGGGGGAACCGGTGCGGGCAATGGACCGCAGGGTAGATGTCTTGCCGGCGCCGTTGCGGCCCAGCAGTGCAAGAATTTCACCCTCGTGGACGTTGAAGGACACGCCCTGCACGATGTAGCTCTCACCGTAGTAGGCGTGCATGTCCCAGATCGACAGAAACGCCGGGGCAGTGGTTGCGTGATTGGCGTGTTTGGAAAAGTCAGGTTTGACGTTCATTTTCGGTCTCCTTACGCCGACTCGCCGAGGTAGGCTTCACGGACCTTCGGGTTGCCTTTAATGTTCTGGGGATCGTCTTCGACAAGGGGCGTGCCCTGGGCCAGAACAGTGATGCGATCTGCAAGCGAGAACACGACGTGCATGTCATGTTCGATGATCGCGATGGTGATGTCGCGTTCGTCAGAGATCTGTTTCAGCAGGTCGATGGTGTTGTTGGTGTCAGCGCGTGCCATGCCCGCTGTCGGTTCATCCAAGAGCAGCAGGCGCGGCTCCTGGCTGAGACACATGCCGATTTCCAGGCGGCGTTTGTCCCCCCGAGACATGGCCGCAGCATGCATATGCCGCTTGTCTGCCATGTTCATCTCTTCCAGCATATGTTCGGCTTTTTCCAGCACCTCTTTCTGATCCATGACCGAAGAAATCGCGTTCAGTTCAAACGCGCCGTCCCGTTTGGCAAAGCACGGGATCAGCATGTTTTCCAACACGGTCAGATCACCAAAGATCTCCGGGGTCTGGAACACCCGCGAAATTCCCATCTGGTTGATTTCGTAAGGGGCACGTCCCAGGACCGATTTGCCGTCGAACATCACCGATCCGGTGTCAGGGATCAGCTTGCCCACCAGGCAGTTCAGCAGGGTGGACTTGCCTGCGCCATTGGGGCCGATGATGGCGTGCACGCTGTTTTCGCGCACGCTCAGGTTCACTTCGGACAGGGCCTGCAGGCCACCAAACCGTTTGCCCACGTTTTTGACTTCAAGGATACCCATTGGTTTTGCTCCTTATTCCGCGGGTTCGGTTGTGCCGTTGGGGCGGCCGTTCTTGGACTTGCGCGCCTGCAACCAGCTGCGGATGCGCTGCCCGCCTTCGACCAGACCACCGGGCAGGAAGATCACGACCATCATGAACAGAATGCCGAGGGTCAGATGCCAGCCTTTGCCGATGAAGGGATAGAGGATGGCGACGATGAAATCCTCAAGCCCGTCTGGCAGAAAGGCGAACCATTCGTGCAGGATCGTTGCATTGATCTTGGAGAAGATGTTCTCGAAATACTTGATGAAACCTGCCCCAAGTACCGGACCGATCAGCGTGCCGGCCCCCCCGAGGATGGTCATCAGGACAACTTCACCAGATGCGGTCCACTGCATGCGCTCGGCGCCGGCCAGCGGGTCCATGGAGGCCATCAGGCCACCGGCAAGCCCTGCGTACATCCCGGAGATGACAAATGCTGCCAGGGTGTAGGGGCGGGTGTTCAGGCCGGTGTAGTTCATGCGCTGCTGGTTGGACTTCACAGCCCGCAGCATCATGCCAAAAGGGGACCGGAAGATGCGGATGGCCAGATAGAAGGAGGCGATCAGCACCAGCGCGCAGAAGTAGTACCCGATGTTGAAGGTAAAGACCCAGCTGCCCAGCTCAAGATCAAAGCTGTCGCGCATTTCCATGCCGAACAGGCCCGGCACAGGGATGTTGCCTTCGGGTGTCTGGCTGGAGCCCAGAATACGCGGATCATCCAGCGCCAGCTGCAAGCCGGTTTCACCGCCCGTGATCGGTGTCAGAACCGAATAGGCAAGCGCAAACATCATCTGAGCAAAGGCCAAGGTCAGGATGGAGAAGTAGATTCCAGAGCGGCGCAGGCTCACAAAGCCGATCAGCAGGGAAAACAGGCCCGCCACGATGACCGACAGGATGATTGCGGGAATGACATTCATGCTCAGCAGTTTGAACATCCACACCGCCGCATAGGACCCGACACCCAGAAAGGCGGCATGTCCAAAGGAAAGGTAACCGGTCAGGCCGAACAGGATGTTGAAGCCAATCGCAAAGATCCCAAAGATCACAAAGCGCTGCATCAGGTCAGGATAGCCCGCATTGAACTGCGCCATGGCGCTGCCTTCGGGGAAGGGGTTCAGGATAAAGGGTGCAAACAGGGTCAGAAACGCCACGGCAACCAGGAGAGTAAGATCGTTTTTTGTCAGGCTTTTCATGGCTTAGTCCTCCATCACACCCTTGCGGCCCATCAGGCCTCGGGGGCGGGTGAGCAGAATGATGATTGCGACCAGATAGATGATGATCTGGTTGATGCCGGGGATGATGTCGATGACCTCACGCATGGAGGCAAAGCTCTCGAGCACACCCAGCAGGAACCCTGCAAGCACCGCGCCAGGAAGGGAGCCCATGCCACCCACAACCACCACAACAAAGCTGAGGACCAGGAAGTCCATGCCCATGTGGTAATTGGGAGAGTTGATGGGTGTGTACATCACACCTGCAAGCCCCGCGACAGCAGCAGCGATGCCGAACATGATGGTGAAGCGCTTGTCGATGTTGATACCCAGAAGGCCAACAGTCTCGCGGTCGGCCATCCCGGCACGAACCACCATGCCGAAGGTGGTGAACTGCAGGAAGGCAAAGACGCCACCGATAATCAGCGTTGCAAAGAGGAAATAGATGATCCGCCAGTATGGATAGATGATCAGGTTGGGATCAAATCCGATGGCGGCCCCAAAATCAAAGGAGCCCTTGAACGCCGCGGGCGCGGGGGTCGGGATCGGGTTTGCGCCGTAGAAATACTTGATGACTTCCTGCAGCACGATCGCCAGACCAAAGGTCACGAGGATCTGGTCTGCGTGGGGACGCTTGTAGAAATGTTTGATGAGGCCACGTTCCATGACGACGCCGACCAGGATCATCACCGGGATCGCAAAGAGGATCGCCAGCGGAACAGCCCAGTCGATGATCGCATTGCCGGCCGCAATGCCAAAGATGTCATGCACATAGGGCACGTCTACCTTCAGCGGGTTGCCGAGAAAGTCGGTCTTGGTTTCGTCGATCACCGTATGGCTGAGTGTCAGAATGCGCGACAGGGTCACAGCGCAGAAAGCGCCGATCATGAACAGCGCGCCATGGGCAAAGTTCACAACACCAAGCGTGCCGAAGATAAGTGTCAGACCCAGCGCAATCAGCGCATAGGCCGAGCCCTTGTCGAGCCCGTTCAGGATTTGAAGGATTATAGCGTCCATTGTCCCACCCTTTGAGAGTGTGAGTGCGTAAAGCGATTGAAGCCGGAAGCGGCCAGATTGTGGGGAGCGGCAACGTGGGGCGGGGGCCTGTCAAACCGGGCCCGCCGCCCGCCAGTTCATGCAGCGCCTGATGGCGCCCGGGGGTTACGCCCCGTTGTTGCAGGTGCCGAGTGCACCGCCGGAGAACTGCGGATGGTCAGGCGCATAGGTGACCTGCTCAACCGGGGTGACTTCGACGATTTCCAGAAGGTCGAACTCGGATGTCGGGTTTTCTTTACCCTTCACAACCAGCACGTCCTTGAAGCACTGGTGGTCTTCGGCGCGATACAGCGTCTTGCCGTTGCCCAGACCGTCGAACTCATAGCCTTCCAGCGCTTCTGCCACCGCACAAGGCGCAAAGGAGCCTGCACGCTGCACAGCGTCAGCATAGAGCAGGGTTTGCACATAGCAGGTGTGCGCAGCCTGGCTCGGCGGGAAGCCGTATTTGGTGCCGAAGGAGCGCACAAAGGCCTTGGAGCCTTCGTCCTGCAGCGACCAGTGCCAGTTGGTGGAGCCAAAGATGCCCTTCACGTTGGCGCCCGCACCTTTTGCCATCAGGCGGGAGTAGAGCGGAACAACGATCTGGAAGTCCTTGCCGTTTACCTGCTTGTCGCGCAGGCCGAACTGCACCGCGTTGGTGAGAGAGTTCACCATGTTGCCGCCGTAGTGGTTCAGAATCAGCGTATCGGCGCCCGACTGCAGGACCGGAGCAATGTAGGACGAGAAGTCGGTCTGGGTCAGCGGGGTTTTGACCGCCGCAACAGTTTCCCAGCCCATCGCCTCGGTCGAAGAGCGGACGGCTTCTTCTGTGGTGTAACCCCAGTTGTAGTCCGCTGTCAGGTGATAGGCCTTGCGGTCTTTGCCGTACGCGTTTGCCAGCACCGGTGCCAGGGCTGCGCCCGACATGTAGGAGTTGAAGAAGTGACGGAAGCCATTGGCGCGTTTGTCTTTGCCAGTGGTGTCGTTGGAGTGCGTCAGGCCCGCCATGAAGATCACGCCCGCCTCTTGGCAGAGCGCCTGCACGGCCACGGCCACACCAGAGGACGAACCACCGGTGATCATGACAGCGCCGTCTTTTTCGATCATCGACTTGGCAGATGCGCGTGCCGCGTCCGATTTGGTCTGGGTGTCGCCGGTGACGTATTTCACCTCTTTGCCCAGGATGCCGTTACCCTGCAGCGCCTTGGAGCTGAAGGTGTTCAGCATACCGCCGTCGCCGCCACCGTTCAGGTGTTCGATCGCCAGCTGATACGCGCGCAGCTCGTCTGCGCCTTCGTCGGCATAGGGGCCTGTCTGGGGCACGTTGAAGCCCAGCGTCACGCTGCTGCCGGTGGGTTCGTTGGTATACGCATGTGCGCTTTGCGCTGTGAAGATCGTCGGCAGCGCCAGGCCGGAACCGGCAAGTGCACCGGTTTTCAGCAGGCCGCGACGGCTTACGTCAGTCTTGGACATGTAATCCTCCCTAGTGTGTAACGACGGCAGCAGCTCCTCACTTCCGCTGGCGTCAGCACGTTTTCGTGCAAAACCAGTATGTGGGCGACCTGTAAAATCGCGCAATAAAACCCTTGAAATACTGGTTTATTCTGTAAACAAATGAACAGAAGGTCGGGTGTTTTTGTAAATAAACTTATGTTGCGATGCAGAAACCCCTTGATGCGTAGTGGTTTAGGGAGTGCAGTCCGCGATGGGACGGGACACATTGACAGGCAGCCGGATCCGCGAACGCAGATTGATGCTGGGCTTGCGTCAGGCAGAGTTGGCGCGTCAGGTGGATATCTCTGCCTCCTACCTTAATCTTATCGAACACAACCGCCGCAGAATCGGTGGCAAGCTGTTGGTTGATCTGGCCCGCGTCCTGGCGGTCGAACCTTCGATGCTGACCGAAGGGGCCGAGGTTGCATTGTTGTCGACCCTACGCGAAGCCGCCGCTGCGCTGTCGCGCCCGGTTGCCGAACTGGATCGGGTGGACGAATTTGCAGGCCGTTTTCCCGGCTGGGCAGAGGTGCTCGCGCATGCGCAGAAACGGATCAGCAGTCTTGAACAGACGGTCCAGACGCTTTCTGACCGATTGACGCATGACCCCCATCTGGCCGCGTCCCTTCATGAGGTCCTGTCCACTGCGGCCGCGATCCGCTCCACCGCGTCGATCTTGGCGGAAACCGGCGAACTGGAGGCCGAGTGGCGCGACCGGTTCCACAAAAACCTCAATGAAGATTCCCAACGCCTTGCAGAAAGCAGCCGGGCATTGGTGAATTTTCTGGACGAGGGCAATACGTCCGCTGACCGTCGCGGTGTCCCACAGGAAGAGGTGGAACGCTTCTTTCTCGAGGCGGGGCATCACTTTGCGGAACTTGAAACCCCAGATGCTGCGGCGCAGGAAGTTGCGTTGCAAACTTTGATAGAGGAGAGCGGCGCGCTGGTCGCAGACGCCGCCCGGACAATCGCACGCGAGGCTCTGCGCCAGTATTGCGCGGATGCACGCGCCCTGCCGCTCGCGGCCTTGTCCGATGTCCTGAGCGAACATGGCAGCGACCCGTCTGCGATTGCGCGCGCCTTTGGCGTCGATCTGCCCACTGTCCTGCGCAGGCTGGGTGCGTTGCCGCCAGAAGTTCTGGGGCAAGAGGCCGGGCTGGTTGTCTGCGATGGGTCCGGCTCGATCCTGTTTCACAAACCCGTCGCCGGGTTTGCATTGCCTCGTTTTGGCGCGTCCTGTCCGCTTTGGCCGCTGTACACCGCGCTTTCACGGCCGCAGCAGCCAATTCACCGGGAGGTCGTTCAACAGGGGCGCAGCTCGGTTGGATTTGACTGCTACGCTGTTTCATGGCCCCGGTTGAGCGCGGATTTCGACCGCGATCCGCTCTATCACGCTGTCATGCTGATTCTCCCCAAGCGTGAGGCGTCTGATGTCGCGCAATCAGTGGGTGCAAGCTGCCGGATATGTCCGATGGCTGCCTGCGCGGCCCGGAGAGAGCCCTCGCTGCTCAAGGAAGGGTTTTGACAGCAGCGTAATCCCGGCGCTACTGTGGTCGCAGGGAAGGAGGCGCCGCCCGGAAGGAATTCCGGAGGGTTGCGGCGTATGGGAGGATAATCAACAAGATGGGCAGGCATGTTGTTCTCGTCGAAGACGAGCCGAATATTACGGAAGCAATCCGGTTTCTGCTGACCCGCGATGGCTGGAAAGTTGACAGCCATGCGGATGGGACCGATGCGGTTGATGTGATCCGTGCGGCCAAACCGGATCTGGTGATCCTTGACCTTATGCTTCCCGGCAAAAGCGGTCTGGAAATCATCAAAGAGCTGCGAGATAGCGATGAGCTGCCCGGCTTGCCCGTGCTGATGCTGACCGCGCGTGGCCAGCTCAAGGACCGGGAAATGGCCGAGCGGGCGGGGGTTACCCGTTTCATGACCAAGCCTTTTTCGAACACAGAGGTGCTGACTGCTGTGCGTGACCTGCATGCCCAGGCCGGCCTGAACAGGGCCGCTGCCGGTGGGCGCGAAGGGGAGAGGACAGATCTGGCTGAGCGGGCCGGACAGGGATGATCCGCGGCGATGGCGCCGAAGGGCAGGGTGAAACCACCGCGCCATTTGTCGCGCGCAAGACCTATCGCCGCCGACGGCTCATGGATGTTGCCCGGCTCCTGCCCATCGTCGGCGCAGTGTTGTTTGCCATTCCTCTTATGTGGCCGTCACCAGACCCCTATCCCGCCCCTGACAGCATGGGCGGAATGCCTTTGTCGCGTGCGATGATTTATGTTCTCAGCGTCTGGGCGATGCTGATCCTTGCTAGTTTCGTCTTTGGGCTGGCGGTGCGGCGATGGGCCGATCATTGGACCGGTGTCAACGAAGGCCCGCAGGAGGGGGGCGGGGACTGATGGCGTCGCTCAATGTGCTGGCGGTGGTCTGTCTTGGCTATGTGGCCCTGCTGTTCCTTGTGGCCTTTCTTGCCGACCGCATGGCCAGTCGCGGCCACAGCGCGCGCTGGCTGCGATCCCCCTTGGTTTATACGCTGTCCCTGTCGATCTATTGCACCGCCTGGACGTTTTATGGCGCGGTTGGATATGCCGCGCGATCGGGGCTGGAATATATCACGATCTATCTGGGCCCCACATTGGTGATGATCGGCTGGTGGTGGGGCCTGCGCAAGCTGGTGCGGATCGGTCGCAGCCAACGGGTAACCTCCATCGCGGATCTCCTGTCCGCGCGTTATGGCAAATCCAACCTCTTGGCGATTGGTGTGACCATTCTCGCTGTCATAGGGACCACCCCCTATATTTCCCTGCAGCTACAATCGATTACCCTTTCCTTTGCGATTTTTGCAGAGGCGGATCCACTGCGCAGCGTGAACGAGACGCAGACGGTTTTCTGGGTCGCGCTGGGGCTTGCGGTGTTCGCCATCCTGTTCGGGACGCGAAACCTTAACGCAAATGAACGCCACCACGGGGTTGTAACGGCTGTTGCGCTTGAGGCGGTGGTCAAGCTGGTGTCGCTGCTTGCTGTGGGGATCTTTGTTGTTTGGGGGATCGCGGGGGGGCTTTCGCAGACCTTGCAGCGGATCGATGCATCCAGCATCGGGCAATGGCAGGTCGATGGCGGGCGATGGGCGGCGATCACCTTTTTGTCTGCGGCAGCCTTTGTGTGCCTGCCGCGCATGTTTCAGGTTATGGTGGTGGAAAACGAAGACGAGCGGCATCTGCGCATCGCGGCTTGGGCGTTTCCGCTCTATCTGTTGCTGATCTCAATCTTTGTTGTTCCGATTGCAGCCATCGGTCTGGAGCTGTTGCCGCAGGGGTCAAATCCTGACCTCTTTGTGCTGACGCTGCCCTTGGCCGAAGGGCAGCAGGGGCTTGCGGTTTTGTCCTTTATCGGTGGGTTTTCCTCTGCGACGTCGATGGCGATCGTCGCAGCGATGGCCCTGTCTACCATGGTGTCAAACCACATCGTCATGCCGATCTGGTTGCGCTGGCAGGAGGTGGGGGCCTCTGTCTCCGGTGATGTGCGCGATGTTGTCTTGCTGGCGCGCCGCCTGTCGATCGCGGGGATCATGGCGCTTGGTTATCTGTACTACACGATATCCGGTGGCGGCGCGGCACTGGCTGCAATTGGCCTGATCGCCTTTGCTGGCGTGGCGCAGATGTTGCCAAGTCTGGTTGGCGGTTTGTTCTGGCGTGGCGCCACCCGTGCGGGGGCCCTTGCGGGGCTCACCGTTGGTTTTGCTGTTTGGTTGTACACGATGCTGCTGCCTGCCCTTGGGGGCGGGGTTCTGCCGACCCATATTCTGGCCGAAGGATTGTTCGGTATTGGTTGGTTAAAGCCGCATGCGTTGTTCGGAATCGAGGGCCTCGATGAAACTGTGCATGCGGTCCTGTGGTCGATGCTGCTGAACACCGGCGCTTTCCTGATCGGATCGCTGGCCACCTTTCCCAGTCCGCTGGAGCGCCTGCAGGGCGCGCAATTTGTTGATGTGTTTGAACATTCTTCGGGACCACGCGGCTGGCTTGGCTCGGTTGCTCAGGCCGAAGACCTGATGATCATGTCCCAGCGCATCCTTGGCGCAGGCGAGGCGCAGCGCTTTTTTCAGGCAGAGCTAGCCCGGCAGGGCGGTCGCGGTCCCTTGCCTGAACCAACGCCTGCATTTCTTGAGCGGCTCGAACGGGAGTTGAGCGCCTCTATCGGCGCTGCTGCTGCCCATGCCATGGTGGGGCAGATCGTTGGCGGATCGTCCGTCTCCGTGCAGGATCTGATGGCAGTTGCGGACGAGACGGCGCAAATCCTGGAATATTCCAGCCGCCTTGAAATGCAATCCGAAGAGCTGTCAAGAACGGCCCGCAAGTTGCAGGAAACAAACGAGAAGCTCACGCAGATCTCACAGCAGAAGGATGCGTTCCTCAGTCAGGTCAGTCATGAACTGCGCACGCCCATGACCTCGATCCGGGCGTTCTCTGAAATCCTGCGGGACGCCGATCATCTGAGCGCGACAGACCACACGCGCTATGCGGGTATCATCCATGATGAAGCCCTGCGACTGACCCGGTTGCTGAATGACCTTCTGGATCTGAGCGTCTTGGAGAACGGGCAGGTGACGCTGAATTTCAGCGCTGGCCGTTTGGGGGATGTTCTGGATCACGCGGTGGCGACTGCGCTGGCGGATGGCAGCGCGGACCTGCGGGTTCTGCGCGATGACGCGACAGACGATCTGAGGCTCTCGACCGATCTCGACCGACTGTCTCAGGTCTTTATCAATCTGATCGCCAATGCAGAGAAATAC
Organism: Phaeobacter italicus; assembly: GCF_001258055.1. Taxonomy (GTDB): domain Bacteria; phylum Pseudomonadota; class Alphaproteobacteria; order Rhodobacterales; family Rhodobacteraceae; genus Phaeobacter; species Phaeobacter italicus. The sequence continues at coordinate 384,957 of NZ_CVRM01000011.1, forward strand.
TGCACTGCAGAACAGCCGCAGTTGCGGATTGTCGCGCAGGAGAGCGGTGACTGGCTGTTCATTGATTTCATCGACAATGGTGCGGGCATCCCCCCGGAATACCGGACCACAATTTTTGAGAAATTTTCGCGAGTTAGCCCGGAACGGGCTGGCGGGGCGGGGCTCGGACTTGCGATTTGTCGCGAGATCATGCAGCGCCTTGGCGGTGATGTGGGCTACCTTGCGGGACAGGAGGGGGGCGCGTTCCGGGTGTCCCTGTCGCTGCGGCGGGAAATTGCTGCCTAAGCGAAGGTTTGTAAAGTTTCTGGTAACCATTTCTGCGTTAGACATAGGGCAATGCGGCGCGAGAGGGGCAGGCTCATAACCTATGTCGGACACAGCTAAGGACACGGCAGCACATGGCGGCGGCGGGGTAATTGCCCGTAAACTGGCCGCCACGAAAGAGGGCAAAGGCGCGCTTACCAGCTCGCTGACCCTCAAGGCGTTGCGTCGCTCTATCGCGCGTGCGGCAGCCGATTTGTGCGATCTTCCCGTTGCCGTTCTTGCCGCCCGGCAGGCCAATCGCGTGCCAGAGGACCTGGCCGCGCATCTGTCTGACAAACACCTCCTTGTTGTTCTGGATGGACCAGCCGGACGCATCGGTGCGGCAACGCTGGATGCACCGCTGGTCACGGCTCTGATCCAGCAGCAAACCATGGGGCAGGTGCTGGGCAAGGCGCCCAGCGAACGCCACTACACACCGACAGACGCCGCTATGGTTGCGGATTTTCTGGAACGCACCTTCGGCAAGGTCGTGTCCATGTTGTCGGGCCAAAAGGATGAGGTGATCTTTTCCGGCTACCGGTTCGGGGCGCAGGTCGAAAACGTCCGCAGTCTGGTGCTTGGGCTGGAGGCAGAAGACTATCGCCTGATCGATCTGACTGTTGATCTGGCTTGCGGCGCGATGCAGGGGAATATGACCCTGATCCTGCCGGAACCCACAGCAGAGGATCTGGGCAAGGCAAACGGAAGTCAGCACGCCGGTCCCTCGCTTGGCAGCAATCTGGGCGCGATGCGGGCTGAGTTGCAGGCGGTTCTATGCAAGATGCGTGTGCCCGCAAATGCCTTCACCTCCCTTGCCAAGGGGGATCTCTTGCCGCTGGATCAGGCCTATCTCTACGAAACGGAAATGGTCGCAATCAGTGGTCAGGTCATCGCTCAGGGCAGATTGGGCCAGATGAACGGTGCACGCGCGGTGCGCCTGACGGACCCAAAGACCAAGTTGGTGAGCGAAACCGCTGCAGATGACACTGCATTCTCGACCGACATGGGCGGGGCGCCACACGCGCTTGAAGATGACGCCCCAATGCTTGATCTCTCGGTTGCTGCGGATGGTTTGCAGGATCCGATGGATACGCTCGGTGGTGACCTTGGCGGCGGCCTAGGCGAGCCTATGGCTGGCATGGGCGATCTTGGCGATCTCGGCGCTGACTTCGAAGCGGAGTTTGGCGGCGACCTAGGCGGCGATCTTGGTGGTGACCTGGGCGGTCTGCCTATGGGTGGCGGCCTGGGAGATGGTCTGGGTGATGGGCTTGGTGATGGAATGGGCGATACGCTTGGCAGCGATCTGCCGGATCTTGGTGCCCTGCCGATGGGCGACGGGCTTGGAGATTTTTCGGCCGAGCTGAACGAAGACGAGGTGTCGGAACTCGCAGGTTTGAATACCGGAACCTGACACCAGCAGCGCGACGTGCCACAGGTTCAAGAAAAAAGCAGGCCAAACTGGCCTGCTTTTTTGTCAATGGCTTACGTGGCAAAGCTCATGTGGTGTTCGCCGCTGGACTGTTAGCCGTTTTCGGCCTGTTGCACCGCAACTGCGTGCAAGGTGGGGCGCAGACCGTCCAGCTGGTAGCCGGCATTTGATGTGGTGTTCAGGATGTCATCGACCTCCATCTCTCCCGCCTGACCCAAGGCCCAGACCACGGAACAGCGCGTGCCAGACGCGCAGTAGGCAAAGACCGGTCCGTCGGAGTTCGCAATCAGCTCCTTTTGGCGGCCAACATTCTCTGGTGTCATGGTCTGATGGGTCAGAGGCAGCACCTCAAACTTGAGGCCAAGCTCTTTGGCAGCGGCGCCGATTGTCTCGGCCTGATGGCTGGGTGGAACTTCCTCATCAGGACGATTGCAGATCACGGTGGTAAATCCAGCCTCTGCGATTTGCGGCAAGTCTTCGACCGAAATCTGCGGCGAGACGGCATAGCGGGGGGTCAATGTGCGTGCATCCATGACGTATCTTTTAGGCCTTTGCTGCGGTGTGGTCTAGCCGCTGAACGACCGGAGGCGCCGCAATCATGCCTGCTGCCATCGCAATCATGAACACAATTCCGCCAGTGCCCCCGTAGCTGAGCGACGCCATGGCAGGACCGGGGCACAAACCGGCCAGGCCCCAGCCCATGCCGAACAGGACCGAGCCGATAACAAGGCGACGGTCGAGTTCTTGACGGGGCGGTGTCGGAAAACTGCCTCCAACCAGGGGACGGCGACCGCGGGTCAGTTGCCAGGCGATTGCCATCGGAATGATGGCCCCGCCCATGACAAACGCAAGTGTCGGATCCCAATTGCCAAAGATATCAAGCCAACCCTGAACTTTGCGGGTGTCTGTCATGCCGGACAGAAACAGGCCCAGCCCGAATAGGCCGCCAGCGGAAAATGAAAGAACGAGACGCATCAGATCAGGCTCCAGACATGGCGCAGGACGGCGAGGGTCGCGGCGCCTGCGAGAATATAGATGATGGTGGCGATCAGGCCGCGCCAGGACAGGCGCGAGATGCCGCAAACCCCGTGGCCGGAGGTGCAGCCGTTTGCGATCCGTGTGCCAAGACCCACAAGCAGGCCTGCGATCACGACGACGGCCAGGTTGGGCGTCAGATGGGTCTGTGCCTCCGCCGAGGTAAACACGACCGCGATCATCGGGATCAGGACAACCCCGGCGATAAAGGCGATCCGCTCCGCCGTATTGCCGCGGCCGCTGCCGTCCAGCAACCCGCCAAGGATGCCGCTTGCGCCCATGATGCGGCCATTACCCAGTAGAAAGACGGCACCGCCAAGGCCAATCAGCCCTCCACCGATGAGCCCCCAAATCCAGTCTGTTTCCATATTCATAATCCTTTGCCCGCAAGCCGCCGGTTGTGACCGTTACTCGCGCTATGGGTGTTCTGCCCCGCCGGTCAGAACGGGACAGGGGGCTGATATTGCGATCAAATTTTGTTGATCGGGACCTTTAGAAAGACATCGCCCTGTGCATCCGGTTCGGGCATCTGGCCAGCGCGCATATTTACCTGCAGCGAGGGCAGAATGAGCCGTGGCATGGCCAGTGTCGCATCCCGCGCATCGCGCATGGCGACGAATTCTTCGACCGGGCGACCTTGCCCGATGTGAACATTAAGGGCTTTTTGCTCTCCTACCGTGGTTTCCCAGGCAAATTCGTCACGCCCCGGAGCCTTGTAGTCGTGGCCGACAAAAATCCGGGTCTCATCTGGCAGGGACAGGATTTTCTGGATCGACTGGAACAGCGCCTCGGAGGAGCCACCGGGAAAATCGCAGCGCGCCGTGCCGAAATCGGGCATGAACAACGTGTCGCCGACAAATGCCGCATCGCCAATCACATAGGTGAGACAGGCCGGAGTGTGACCGGGCGTATGCATCACATCGCCACGCATCTGACCGATGTGAAAGCTGTCACCGTCCTTGAACAGCGCGTCAAACTGGCTGCCGTCACGTTGGAACTCCGTGCCTTCGTTGAACACTTTGCCAAAGGTGTCCTGAACCACAGTGATATTTGCGCCAATCCCGATCTTGCCGCCCAACTTTTCCTGCAGATAGGGCGCCGCAGACAGGTGGTCAGCGTGCACGTGGCTTTCGAGGATCCAGTCAACCTTCAGGTTCTGCTCTGTGATCCAGGCGATGATTTCATCCGCGGACCGGGTGTCGGTCCGGCCTGCTGCATGATCAAAATCAAGCACGGAATCCACAATGGCGCAGGCTTGCCCTTGGGGCTCCTGAACGACGTAGGAGACGGTATTGGTCTGCTCATCAAAAAACGCTTTTACGAGGGGCGTCATGTTTGGTCCTCCTGGCTACGGGAAAAACATATTACTGAAAATGAATATGTACAAGCCCAACCGTTAAAATTCCTGAGGTCATCGTCACAATGGCCCGCCACCGGTTTCAAATCTGCGGGTTTCACGTTAGGGTTGATTTATCTCAAGGTGACGTGGCGGAAATTGTGCCAGACTGCTGCTGTGACATGGTGGGTCACAGGGCAGACACGCGGGAGGGTGTTGTCCCGGTCTCGCGGGGTTGGCTGGCAGGCCAGCCTGATGACCACGTCACGGGGGCGGCAAAGGACAAAACAGCCTTGCCGCTGGTGAAAATGGGAGGAGATGACATGACCAAAGTCGATCAAACACTGATGCTGGCCGCCGAAGGGCTGGAACAGCGCATTCTCGGCTCGCATCGGGCGGACAGGCTGTCGCTGAGGGCAGATTTTTCCAAGGCGCTGTCGCGTTTGCGCGCCAGTGGTGCGCGGGTTCCCATGCGAATGGTCCGCCTTGACCAGATGCTGAGCGAGGAAGCCGCGGAAGATATGTTCGACAATATGCCGGTTTGATCCCGGCGCCGTTTAATCCCGACGCCGGGCAATCAGCGTGAATTGTCCGGATAGAGATGACAGGCAGGCGTCGGCCGATTGGGGCGCGCCTGCGTGTTGTCTTGTCTGAAGTTACGCGCCGAGTGTCAGGCCGAGCATGACCAGCATAAGGCCGATTACCGACAAAAACAGCGCGCCGAGGTTATAGGGCAGGACCCCTTGGATCACTGCGCGCAGCTCTTCGTCTGCAAGTTTCTGACGCTTGGCGCTGGCAACGCGCACGACGCTCCAGATCAGACCTGCCAGGCCGACAACAGAAAGGGCTGCACCAGCCCAAACCAGAAGTTCATACATCGTGTTCTCCGATGATCGATCCGCCGGGGCAGGCGGTGTTTTCCTTCGATCTGCGCCTATCCGATTGTCAGCTGCAGGGCAAGGCTGCGGGCATCCGCCGCCTGTGGCGCATCACTGCTTGCGGCAGGCGATGTGCGATTGTATCTGAGAGGCCAACCTGATTTTCCACCAATGCTGACGGAGCCCACGATGGATATGACCGAAGACGAAAAAAGCGACAGCTACCGTGTAACCGCGGGCGAGCTGCGCCAGTTTATCGAACGCTTCGAGCGTCTTGATGCGGAAAAGAAAGAACTGGCCGATCAGCAAAAAGAGATCATGGCCGAAGCCAAGGCGCGTGGCTACGACACCAAAGTCATCCGCAAGGTGATCGCGCTGCGCAAGCGTGACAAGGACGACATCGCCGAAGAAGAGGCGGTACTGGAGATGTACAAGGAAGCGTTGGGTATGTGATCGACCGTTTGGTCGGGATCACCGCTTCCATGATTGCGGTCCCAATGGCCCTCTGCCTCGGCAGGGGGCTTTTTTTGTATTCTTTATGTTTGCATATTTTAAGCTTGAAGTAATTTTGTTTCTGGCTGATATTGCCCCAACAATGATGGCGCGCTTTTGCGCCGAGGACAGGAGCCCGATATGCCAACAGTGAATGTGCACCCAGATGGCTGGAAACCGGCCAAAGGTTACGCCAACGGGATGATCGGCGAGGGGCGCATGCTGTTTGTCGGCGGGCAGATCGGCTGGAATGCCAATCAGGAATTCGAAACCGACGACTTCATCGGCCAGATGAGCCAGGCGCTCGAGAATATTCTGGCCGTGGTCAAGGAAGCGGGGGGAGAGGCGAGCGATATCACCCGGCTGACGTGGTATGTCACCGACAAGGCAGAGTATCTGGCCCACCAACGTGAAGTTGGCGCGGCCTATCGCGCAGTCATGGGCTATCATTTCCCGGCGATGACAATGGTCGTGGTTGCGGGGCTGGTGGAAGACCGCGCCAAGATCGAAATCGAAGCCACAGCCATGATCGCCTGACGGGCCCTGAGGGCCCTCAACAAACCTGCATTCGAACCGTCTTTCACTGCCAGCGTAGAGCGGGTGGTGGGGCGGTTTTTTTGTGATTTCAGGTCAGAAATACTGACGTTGCGCTGGTGGCGAAATACAGCGTTTGGGGCGGAAACAGCGGGTGGCAGTCGACCGCCCATAATCTGAGCAAGTCGTTTTTTGCTATAGGTTTCAATTTCTTGCGCTGATTGGCTGGTCGCATCGCCGCAGAAATCTCGCCGTTCAAAAATTTTACCAGTTGATAAAAAATCAAACTGTGGCAGTCTTGATTCCATAATAAAACACATCCAGGGAGACACCCAATGGCGACCAGCCATCAGGCATCCGGCATCGAAGCGGGACGTTTGTCCGCCTCGGAGATCGCCGATAACTTTGGTGACTTGCACCCACAGTATGAGGCGCACGAGGCAGCAGTGGCGGCGGATCGCTGCTATTTCTGCTACGACGCGCCCTGTATGACAGCATGTCCGACATCCATCGACATTCCGCAGTTCATCCGTGAAATTCAGGCGGGCCACCCCGAGAGCGCGGCCAAGACGATCCTGGAGCAGAATATTCTGGGCGGCATGTGCGCGCGGGTCTGTCCGACCGAAACCCTGTGCGAGGAGGCCTGCGTTCGTGAGGCCGCCGAGGGCAAGCCAGTCGAAATCGGCCGACTTCAGCGCTATGCGACGGATACGCTGATGGAAAAGGGTGTACACCCATTCGGCCGCGCAGAGGCGACCGGCAAAAAAGTCGCCATTGTCGGTGCTGGGCCAGCGGGCCTGTCGGCGGCGCACCGGCTGGCGATGTTGGGCCATGATGTTGTGGTCTATGACGCAAAATCCAAGGCAGGCGGCCTGAATGAGTTCGGGATCGCAGCGTATAAATCAACCAACGATTTCGCCGCGAAAGAGGTCGACTGGCTTCTGCAGATCGGTGGCATCACCATGGAGTACGGCAAGAAACTTGGCGCAGAGCTGAGCCTTGATGCGCTGAAGGCGGACTATGACGCTGTTTTCCTGTCGATCGGCCTGGCCGGGGTGAATGCCCTGCGCGCCGATGGGGAGGACAAGGACGGTGTGCGGGATGCAGTCGACTTTATCGCGGAACTGCGTCAGGCGGATGACCTCACCAACCTCGCTGTCGGGCGCAATGTCGTGGTCATCGGCGGTGGTATGACGGCTGTTGACGCGGCGGTTCAGTCCAAGCTTCTTGGCTCTGAGAATGTGACCATCGCATACCGCCGGGGCCGTGACGCCATGGGCGCGAGCCGGTTTGAACAGGATCTTGCAGCGACCAAGGGCGTCAAGCTGATGTTCAACGTCCAGCCGGTTGCAATCCACGGAAACGGCGCTTGTGCGGAAATCGAGCTGGAATACACCCGCAGCGAAGGCGGCACATTGACCGGAACCGGCGAGACCGTGCGGATTGCAGCGGATCAGGTCTACAAGGCGATTGGTCAGACCCTTGAGGGGCAACCGGGTGCGCTGGCGCTTGAAGGGCGCAAGATCAAGGTCGACGAAAATGGCCGGACCTCGGTCGAGGGTGTCTGGGCCGGGGGCGACTGCGCATCAGGCGGAGAAGACCTCACCGTGACCGCCGTAGCCGAGGGCCGTGACGCGGCCATGGATATCCACGCCAGCCTGATGGGCTAAGCCAGCCGCGGGGCCGGGTTGGGCCCTGCGTTGCCAGTGTAAGGAACAGACAAATGGCTGATTTGACAGCAGATTTTCTGGGGATTAAATCCCCGAACCCGTTCTGGCTCGCCTCTGCGCCGCCGACGGATAAGGAATACAACGTGCGCCGCGCCTTTGAGGCCGGCTGGGGGGGCGTGGTCTGGAAGACGCTGGGCTCTGAAGGGCCGCCAGTCGTCAATGTCAACGGCCCCCGCTATGGCGCAATCTGGGGTGCGGATCGCCGTCTGCTTGGGCTCAACAATATTGAGCTGATCACAGACCGCCCGCTGGAGGTGAACCTCGAAGAGATCACCCGCGTGAAAAAGGATTATCCCGACCGCGCCATCATCGTTTCGATCATGGTGCCTTGCGAAGAGCAGGCCTGGAAGGACATCCTGCCGCGTGTCGAAGCAACGGGCGCAGATGGTATCGAGCTGAACTTTGGCTGCCCACACGGGATGGCCGAACGCGGCATGGGCTCTGCCGTGGGGCAGGTGCCTGAGTACATCCAGATGGTCACGGAATGGTGCAAGAAATACTATTCCAAGCCGGTGATCGTAAAGCTGACACCGAACATCACCGACATTCGCCACCCTGCGCGCGCAGCCAAGGCGGGTGGTGCGGATGCCGTCAGCCTCATCAACACCATCAACTCGATCGTTTCGGTGGATCTGGACGCAATGGCGCCAGAGCCGACCATCGGTGACAAGGGCACGCATGGCGGCTATTGCGGCCCGGCGGTCAAACCGATCGCGCTGAATATGGTTGCGGAAATCGCCCGCTGCCCGCAGACCCATGGTTTGCCGATCTCTGCCATTGGTGGTGTCACCACCTGGCGTGACGCGGCCGAGTTCATGACCATGGGTGCTGGCAACGTGCAGGTTTGCACTGCGGCGATGACCTATGGCTTCAATGTGGTCAAGGAAATGATCTCTGGCCTGAACCAGTGGATGGATGACAAAGGCTACAAGACGCTGGACGATTTCGTCGGTAAGGCTGTGCCGAATGTCACTGATTGGCAGTATCTGAACCTGAACTACGTTGCCAAAGCCAAGATCAGCCAGGACGACTGCATCAAATGTGGCCGGTGTTTTGCAGCCTGCGAGGACACCTCGCACCAGGCCATCGCCATGAGCGAAGATCGTGTCTTCACCGTCAAAGACGATGAATGCGTGGCCTGTAATCTCTGCGTCAATGTCTGCCCGGTCGAAGGCTGCATCACGATGGAGCAGGTGCCAGCGGGTCAGATCGATGAACGCACGGGCAAGGTTGTGTCCGACGAATACGCCAACTGGACAACCCACCCCAACAACCCATCCGCTACAGCCGCGGAGTGATCCCTCGCGCCCCTTCGGGGGCGCGTCTTTTCACACTGTGCAGACCTGTTTGGAAAAACCAATGCGACGCGCCTTTGCCGAGGCGCGTCGTTTGCATTTGAACGCGGTGTTTTGGGGGATCGAAAAGCGCTGATTTCAGATCTTGGGCGCTGGTGTCAGCATGCGGCGAAACATCTGCTCCAGATGCGCGGGGGCAGCATCAAAGGGGTCTTCATCCCCCATCAGCGTGCGCACCTGAACATCAAAATCCGCATAGTGCTGGGTGAGAGACCAGACCGAAAACAGCAGGTGTTTCGGGTGGGTTCTGTTCAGCTTTCCATCTGCCATCCACCCCTCGATCAAATCTGCCTTTTCCTCAAGCAAAGGTTTGAGATCCTTGGATAAGGTTTCCAACATTCGAGGTGCGCCCTGCACGATTTCATTGGCAAAGAGACGGCTTTCGCGGGGGAAATCGCGGCTCATCTGCAGCTTGCGCTGAACGTAGGCGAGAAACTCTTCCAGCGGATCGCCCTGCGGATCAATGGCGCGCAGCGGATCCAGCCAGGTGTCAAGAAGGCCCGACAGAAGCTCTGTGAAAATCGCCTCCTTCGACGGGAAGTAATAAAGCAGGTTGGGTTTGCTCAAACCAGCTGCGCGGGCGATTTGGTCGACGGTAGCACCGCGAAATCCGCTGGTGGAAAACACCTCAAGCGCGGCCTCCAAAATGGTGGCGCGATTCTTTTTCTGGATGCGGGTCGGGTTGCGGTCTTTGGGCATCGGTCTCTTGCGGCAGTGTCAGGGGCCATCGCGAGCACGGCACGCCTGAATTTCGGTCAACCTTTGAACAGGTTGGGGGTTTTCTTGTTCAGTTAGACGCAATTTCTTGACTGAATGTCCACCCGTGATAGCGTGAGTTTGACCAGTTGGTCAAATCATGACCAGCGTTTCAAAGCCACCGATAAGGCGCAAAGCCAAGATGACCCGACAAAAAGCCGGGCAACAGGGAAGGAAGCTGAGATGACGTCGCTTGGACAGAATCTGAAAATCAATGGCGACAGGCTGTGGGACAGTCTTATGGACATGGCAAAGATCGGCCCCGGTGTCGCTGGTGGGAACAACCGCCAGACCCTCACCGATGAAGATGCCGAAGGCCGTGCCCTGTTCCAAAGCTGGTGCGAAGCCGCAGGCTGTACCATGGGTGTTGATACCATGGGCAACATGTTTGCCACCCGGCCGGGCGAAGACCCCGACGCGTTGCCGGTCTATATGGGTTCGCATCTCGACACCCAACCAACCGGCGGCAAATACGACGGTGTCCTGGGGGTCCTTGGCGGGCTGGAAGTGGTGCGCACGCTCAATGATCTTGGCATCAAGACAAAACACCCAATTGTTGTGACCAACTGGACCAACGAAGAAGGCACGCGCTTTGCGCCTGCGATGCTGGCCTCTGGTGTTTTTGCAGGCAAGCACAGCCAGGATTGGGCCTATGCCCGAGAGGATGCAGAGGGCAAGTCCTTTGGCGATGAGCTGAAGCGCATCGGCTGGGTCGGGGATGAAGAGGTTGGCGCGCGTAAGATGCACGCGATGTTCGAGTTGCACATCGAACAGGGCCCGATCCTGGAGGCTGAGGGCAAGGACATTGGGGTTGTGACCCACGGGCAGGGCCTGTGGTGGTTGCAGTGCACCGTGACCGGCAAGGATGCGCACACCGGCTCCACCCCGATGAACATGCGGGTCAACGCAGGCCTTGGCATGGCGCGGATGACCGAAGCAGCCCATCAGATCGCAATGGCACATCAGCCTCATGCGGTGGGGGCGGTCGGCCATTGTGACGTTTATCCGAACTCTCGCAATGTGATCCCCGGCAAGGTGGTGTTTACGGTCGATTTCCGTTCGCCGGATCTGGAAAAACTGACTTCCATGCGCAGCCAGTATGAGGCGAAAGCCAAGGAAATTGCAGAGGAATTGGGCCTTGGGCTTGAGATCGAGCCGGTTGGCCATTTCGATCCCGTCACCTTTGACAAAGGGTGCGTCTCGGCGGTGCGCTCGGCAGCAGAGCGGTTGGGCTACAGCCATATGGATATCGTCTCGGGGGCGGGGCACGACGCCTGCTGGATCAATGATCTGGCGCCCACGGCTATGATCATGTGCCCCTGCGTTGATGGTCTCAGCCACAACGAGGCCGAAGATATTTCCAAGGAATGGGCTGCTGCAGGCACCGATGTCATGCTGCATGCGGTTCTGGAGACAGCGGAAATCGTGGAATAGGGGCATCGCCTCGGTCGCCTTTGGCGGCTCCCCCGGCAAACACGGACCAAAAGAGTTCCGGGCCGGGGGATACTCATAAAAATGCGGCAATGACCGCGCTCTCACAGGGAGAAGAGACATGACGAAAGTCATCAAGAACGGCACAATTGTGACCGCTGATCTGACTTATAAGGCAGATGTACTGATCGAAAACGGTGTCATCACGCAGATCGGTCAGGGGCTGCGGGGCGACGAAGAGCTGGATGCGACCGGGTGCTATGTGATGCCGGGCGGGATCGACCCGCACACTCATCTTGAGATGCCTTTCATGGGGACCTACAGCTCGGATGATTTTGAATCCGGCACCCGCGCGGGTCTGGCTGGCGGGACCACGATGGTTGTCGACTTTGCGCTGCCCAACCCGGGCGAGAGCCTTCTGGACGCGCTCAAGCGTTGGGACAACAAATCCACCCGCGCCAATTGCGACTACTCTTTCCATATGGCTGTGACCTGGTGGGGAGAGCAGGTCTTTGACGACATGAAAACCGTCATCGAGACGCGCGGCATCAACACCTTCAAGCATTTCATGGCCTACAAGGGCGCTTTGATGGTCAACGATGACGAACTTTATGCGTCGTTCCAGCGTCTTGCAGAGCTGGGTGGCATTGCGATGGTCCACGCCGAAAACGGCGATGTCGTGGCAGAGCTGTCGGCCAAGCTGCTTGCAGAGGGCAATACCGGCCCCGAAGCACATGCCTATTCACGCCCACCGCAGGTGGAGGGCGAGGCGACAAACCGCGCGATCATGATTGCCGACATGGCTGGCGTGCCGCTGTATGTTGTGCACACCTCATGCGAAGAAAGTCACGAGGCCATCCGCCGGGCACGTATGCAGGGCAAGCGCGTCTGGGGTGAGCCGCTGATCCAGCATCTCACGCTGGATGAAAGCGAGTATTTCAACCAAGACTGGGATCACGCCGCCCGCCGGGTGATGTCACCGCCGTTCCGCAACAAGCAGCACCAGAACAGCCTCTGGAACGGCCTGCAGTCCGGCTCTCTCTCTGTTGTGGCGACAGATCACTGCGCCTTTACGACTGATCAAAAGCGCTATGGCGTGGGTGATTTCACCAAAATCCCCAACGGGACCGGCGGTCTTGAGGATCGGATGCCGATGCTGTGGACACATGGTGTGAACACCGGTCGTCTGACGCCCAATGAATTTGTGGCGGTCACCTCCACCAATATCGCCAAGATCCTGAACTGCTATCCCAAGAAAGGCGCCGTTTTGGTTGGCGCTGATGCGGACCTGGTGGTTTGGGATCCGGAAAAAACAAAGGTCATCTCTGCCGAGAGCCAGCAGTCCTCGATCGACTACAACGTCTTTGAGGGGCACGAGGTCAAAGGTCTGCCGCGCTTTACCCTGACGCGGGGCCATGTTGCGGTGCACGACGGTGAAATCCGCACCCAGGAAGGTCACGGTAAATTTGTTGAGCGCGAGGCCAACACCACCGTGAACAAGGCGCTGAGCACCTGGAAAGAGCTGACCGCGCCGCGTCCCGTAGAGCGGACCGGCATTCCGGCAACAGGTGTGTGAGATTTCGAACGGGCTACCAGCGATGGTGGCCCGTTTTTTCATCACACTTGTGCGAATTTAAGGCGAAGACATGAATATGGAAACGACACCCCAGGCTCTTGAGACCCAGGCCGGCGATTCCGGGATCTCTGCTCAGGCATCCGTCATCGAGGCCAAGAACCTCGACCTGACCTTTCAAACCAACGACGGGCCGGTTCACGCCCTCAAGGATGTGAGCCTCAACATCAATCGTGGCGATTTTGTTTCGTTCATCGGCCCATCCGGTTGTGGCAAGACGACATTCTTGCGCTGTATCGCGGCGCTTGAGCAGCCGACCGGTGGGACATTGACCGTGAACGGCATGACCCCGGATGAGGCCCGCAGGCAGCGTGCCTATGGCTATGTATTTCAGGCTGCCGGGCTTTATCCGTGGCGTACGATTGCCAAGAACATCAAGCTGCCGCTGGAAATCATGGGCTATTCGAAGGCGGAACAGGACAAGCGGGTTGAGCAGGTTCTGGATCTGGTTGAACTGTCCGGCTTTGGGGGTAAATTTCCCTGGCAGCTTTCGGGCGGCATGCAGCAGCGGGCCTCGATTGCGCGGGCACTGGCCTTTGATGCCGACATTCTCCTGATGGATGAACCGTTTGGCGCGCTTGATGAAATTGTGCGCGATCACCTGAATGAACAGCTGTTGAAGCTGTGGGCGCGCACAAACAAGACCATCGGCTTTGTGACCCATTCCATTCCAGAGGCGGTGTATCTGTCGACCAAGATTGTCGTGATGTCCCCGCGGCCGGGGCGGATCCATGACGTGATTGACAGCACATTGCCCAAAGAGCGCCCGCTCGACATCCGTGACAGTCCGGAGTTCATCGAAATCGCCCATCGCGTGCGCGACGGCCTGCGGGCGGGGCATGGCTATGACTAGGGCAAGACACAAATCCTGTCATCCCACCAAGGGGAGACCGCTGTCATGAAGAGCCTGACTGCAATCCTGACAGTTGTCGCCGCCATCATTGGGCTTTGGTATGCGGCCTGTGTTCCCATGAACATCAAGGGCGTGCTGGATGCGGCCGAACGGGCAGGGGCCGAGGTGACCCCCGCCACCGCACGAGAGCGGCGCGACATGGGAGAGTTCGGACTGGTCGCTGGCAACAGTTTTGCCATTGCAGACACGTGGGTCCAGGATCGGCCCCGCCTGCCAGCGCCCCATCAGGTGGCCGTTGAGCTATGGAACACCACGGTCGAGAAGAAAATCACGTCAAAACGCAGCCTGATCTACCACGGCCAGGTTACCCTTTCGGCAACCCTTCTTGGGTTTGCTATCGGCACTGGGCTTGGCATTCTGCTGGCAGTGGGGATTGTGCATTCCAAGGTGATGGACATGTCGGTGATGCCCTGGGCGATCGTCAGTCAGACCATCCCGATCATTGCACTGGCTCCCATGATTATCGTCGTGCTCTATTCCATCGGAGTGCAGGGCCTTTTGCCAAAGGCAATCATCTCGGCCTATCTAAGTTTCTTTCCCGTTGTGGTGGGTATGGTGAAGGGGCTGCGCAGTCCCGATCACATGCAGCTTGATCTGCTCAAGACCTATAACGCCTCGACGGCTCAGGGGTTTTGGAAACTGCGTTTGCCGTCCTCCATGCCATATCTGTTCGCGTCCCTCAAAATTGGCATTGCCGCCTCTCTTGTGGGGGCCATCGTTGGTGAGCTGCCAACCGGTGCGGTTGCAGGCCTTGGTGCGCGTCTGCTGGCGGGCAGCTACTATGGGCAGACGGTCCAGATCTGGTCCGCGCTCTTTGCAGCGGCACTGCTGGCGGCGGCGCTGGTCGCATTGCTGGGGGTGATTGAACGTGTCCTTCTCGGGCGCATGGGGGTGCGGTCATGATAATGGTTGTGCTTGCCGTCATCGTGTGGTGCGCGGGCTGGTGGGTGAATTCCCGCCTTGCCAATAGCCCACAATCGCAAACTCGCCTCGTGCAGCTGTTGGTGCCCGGGATTTTCGGCCTCACCATCCTGCTGGTTTGGGAGCTGCTGGTGCGCGGGTTGGATGTGTCGCTGGTGATCTTGCCCGCACCATCCGTGATCGCTGCGCGGTTTGCCGAAAGCCTGCCGATCCTTTGGGCGGATTTCATGCAGACCATCGTCAAGGGGGCATTGTCCGGCTATGTGATCGGCTGCGGTGCTGCTTTGCTCACCGCAGTTGCCGTGGATCGAAGCGACTTCCTGCGACGGGGGCTGTTGCCGGTCGGGAACTTTGTTGCAGCGCTCCCGATTGTCGGCACCGCACCGATCCTCGTGATGTGGTTCGGTTTCGATTGGCAGTCCAAAGCGGCGGTTGTCGTGGTGATGGTGTTCTTTCCTGTGCTGGTAAACACCGTCGCAGGCTTGCGTGAAACCGACCAGATGCAGCGCGACCTGATGCAGACCTATGCCGCAAGCTACTGGCAGAGCTTTTTCAAGCTGCGCCTGCCTGCGGCCCTGCCGTTCATTTTCAACGGTCTGAAGATCGCCACGACGCTTGCACTTGTTGGCGCGATCGTTGCGGAGTTCTTCGGCTCACCCACCGTGGGAATGGGGTTCCGGATCTCGACCTCCGTGGGGCAGTTGGCGCTGGATATGGTCTGGGCAGAGATCCTCGTCGCCGCCCTTGCCGGCTCTGCCTTTTATGGGGGGATGGTCCTGATCGAAAAGACACTGACCTTCTGGCACCCGTCGCAAAGAGGATAAAAACACCGCCCGCCCGATTGGTTTCGGGCGGGTTAACTTGTTGGTCTATGTGGCTGAATAAGATGGAAAAACCATAAGGACACATCGCCCAATTCATAAGCAAGCGCCACGGCCGCATGACAGAAAAGACAGAAAGATCTTTGTTTGCAGGCGGCCTTGGCGCAGAGTTTTCAACATAAGGACAACAGGGAGTCTGACAATGAAGAATGTGCTCACAGCCGCCGCCATGGCACTGACAACAGCAGGTGCCGCGCAGGCCGCGGATGAGGTGAAGCTGCAACTGAAATGGGTCACGCAAGCGCAGTTTGCGGGCTACTACGTCGCGCTGGATCAGGGCTTTTACGAGGCCGAAGATCTGGATGTGACAATCCTGCCCGGTGGCCCCGATATCGCCCCCACCCAGGTGATTGCAGGCGGTGGCGCCGATGTCACGGTAGAGTGGATGCCCGCCGCTCTGGCAGCGCGTGAAAAGGGTCTGCCGCTGGTCAACATCGCACAGCCCTATAAATCTTCGGGCATGATGCTGACCTGCTGGAAAGACACCGGCATTTCTGCGCCTGAGGATCTCGCCAACCGCACGCTGGGGGTCTGGTTCTTTGGCAATGAATTCCCCTTCATGAGCTGGATGAGCCAGCTGGGCATTTCCACCGAAGGCAAAGGCGAGAGCGGTGTGGAAGTCCTCAAGCAGGGCTTTAACGTCGATCCGCTGTTGCAGCGTCAGGCAGACTGCATCTCGACCATGACCTACAATGAATACTGGCAGGTCATCGATGCAGGCGTCAGCCCGGACGAGCTGATCACCTTCAAATACGAAGACCAAGGTGTCGCAACGCTTGAGGATGGTCTCTATGTTCTGGAGGACAACCTGAAGGATCCGGAGTTCGTCAACAAGATGGAGCGCTTTGTGCGCGCCTCTATGAAGGGCTGGAAATGGGCCGAGGAAAACCCGGACGCTGCGGCTGAAATCGTGCTGGACAATGATGCCTCTGGTGCACAAACCGAAGAGCACCAAAAACGGATGATGTCCGAAGTGGCCAAGCTGACCGCAGGCAGCAATGGCGCGCTGAGCGAGGCGGACTATCAGCGCACTGTCAAAACGCTTCTGGATGGCGGGTCGAGCCCGGTCATCACCAAGGAACCGGTTGGCGCCTGGACCCACATCATCACCGATGCTGCCCTGAAGTAACCATTTGGTTTCATAACAATCGCCAGAGCGTCCTTGCTCTGGCTGGCCCCGTCCGCAGCAGTGCAGGCGGGGTTTTTCGTTGCACCGCGAGGGGCGCAAACCAGAAAGGCAAACTGGTTAACCTTCAGTTAAAAGTTGATGCACATTGGTTTTCACGCCTTTAAATTGAAAATCCTGTGCTAACTTCTCTTCCTAAGACGATGGGGTGTCTCGATTTTGTTTCGGTTCTCGACCAGAGGGAGGGAGCATGGCTGTGTGGGAAGACACTCAACTGTTGCTGCGTGGGCAGGACCTGCGTCAGATGCTGGCACTGGGGCATCGGGTTGACCGGGTGTCCCATCCGGGCGGGGCATACCGCCGCTTCGACCCAGACAGCCAGACGTGCTGGCCGCTTGCCGATCTTGCTGCGGCAGCGCAAGTCAGACGCCAAGCCAGCCGCAGCAAGGCAGAGCAGGTCTTGATCCTCTATGATGCGGCAGAACGTGCAGGCATCATCGAGCTGCGCAAACGTCTCTTGCTGGAACACGCCCATGTCACGGCGGTCGCGGTGGATGTTCTGGGCGATCTCGGGCATGCGGATCTGGTGCAGGCCATTGCGTCTGGATTCGACTGGGTTTTGATTGGCGCGCAGAAGGAGCGGGAGAACAAGCAGGCCCCGTTGTCAGAGCTCGCCCTTGCACGCTGTTTCGGGATCGAGGACAGGGCGGAGCTGTTCCGCTCAACGACCCATCTTGAACATATTCTTTTGCGGGTGGTCGGCACGCGCGCGCCCCTGTTTCGCAGTGTCGGTGCGACCGTTGCGCCGGGAAGCGGGACAAGGCGACATGACGGGTTGCGACAGTTTGCAGGTAAGATGGGGCTGGAGACCGACCAGATCCCACTGCCAGACAACGCCCCTTACGGCACGCTCAAATTGGATGCGACCCGCTGTGAGCATTGCAAGGCCTGTACCTGGATCTGCCCGACCCAAGCGCTGAAACTGGAAGATGCGGATGTCGGTCTGGTGCTGGCAGAGCCGGACTGCGTGCAATGCGGTCTTTGCGTATCCATCTGCGAAAGCGATGCATTGTCCCTGTCACCACGCTTGCGATTGGTGGGGGCAGATACTCCGCAACAACTGGAGGAGGGAGGCCTCGCAGCGGCGACCGCGTTCACAGCGGGGCTTGGCTGGCTGGCGGGTGATGATCGCGGACAAAAAGACGACGATGACGGGGACAGTGATGGGGGGGCAGAGGCAGAGGCCAGCCCACAATGGCTTGGGGATGGCCCGCATAGCCGATCAGGTCACGCTGGGTTTGTCGGCGTGGGCCGCTTTGTGCAGCATGTCCTGCAGGAGGCGGTTATCCGGCTGGGGCTGCCATCTGCGGCAATTGCAGGTCGGGCGGTCCGGCGGTCAGCCAGATTTTGCGCTCTGTTCACGCTTTAGGGGCCTGACCCTGGCGCCGCAGTGGGCGCCTGTCACTTTTCCAGAAAGCCGCCGTATTGGCCACGTTTAAAGATGAGGCCCATGCCGGGGCGGGCTGTGACCGCTTCGACGTGGCCCACTAGAATGCTGTGGTCGCCGCCATCGTGACAGGCGTGGTGACGGCAATCAAAGCGGGCGACGGTGCCCGGCAGGACAGGAATGCCGTGATCGGTGCGTTGGTCCGCAACGATGGAAAAATCCTCTCCGTTGCGGGCAAAATGCATAGCCAGATCCAGCTGTTCCTCTGCCATCACATGAATAGAGAAATGCCCAGCCTGAACAAAGGGATCATGCCGTTTGGACTGGCGGGCCGGACACCACAAAAGAAGCGGGGGATCCATCGAGACAGAGGTGAAACTGTTTGCCGTAATCGCAAGCGGGCCGCGGTCTGTCACGGTGGTGACAACGGTGACACCGGTGCCGAAACATCCCAGCGCGTCGCGATAGGCGCGCAGGCTATCGGGTCCGGGAGTAAAGGTTGTTTCGGACATGTCGCGTCCCTTTGATCTGTCACGTTCTGCGCGGCTGGGTGCCATAAAACCAGTCGCACTGTCTACCGCTTTGAAATGTGGGCCAAAGGGCAGCGAATGCCACCCCTGAATGACATCAGGCCCGCATTTTTCTGCGGGCCTGATCGGGGATAGGACGCTTTTGATCCGGGCAGTGCCGTGTTTGGCTCTGCGCTGCGCGCCTAGTCTGTTGCGGCCTGTACGACCTGCTGCATGGCGCTCGCAATCGCGTCGATCTCGCCCATCGCGTCGATTCGCTTCAGAACGGATTTTCCGTCGTAATAGTCGATCAGCGGGGCGGTTTGCGCATGATAGGCCGCAAGACGGCTGCCGACGGTTTCGGCATTGTCGTCGGCGCGGCGCGACATCTCGGTGCTGCCGCAGTTGTCACAGGTGCCTGCAACACTGGGCTGTTTGAAATCGTCGTGATACCCTTCGCCGCATTTGGCGCAGGTGTAGCGCCCGGCGACGCGCGCGACCATCGCAGCGTCATCCACCTCCAGGCTGATTGCCGCATTGATGCGTTGGCCGGTCTCGGCCAGCAGCGCATCCAGCGCCTCTGCCTGAACCGTTGTACGGGGAAAGCCGTCCAGGATAACGCCCTTGGCACAGTCCGGCTCTGCCAGGCGGTCGCGCAGGATGTTGATGACGATCTCGTCGCTGACCAGCCCGCCGGCCGCCATCACCGCCTTGGCGGCCTTGCCTGCCTCGGTCCCGGCCGCCACCGCTGCGCGCAGCAGGTCGCCAGTGGACAGTTGAACAAAGCCAAAATGGCTCTCGAGTTTGCGGGCCTGCGTGCCCTTGCCGGCCCCCGGAGGGCCCAGCAGGATCAATACGGCAGGGCGGGTGAGAACTGTGGTGTCCATTTCGGTGCTCATCCCTTGTTGGCCCGGTTTTCGATCAGGTCATCCACAACCGACGGATCCGCCAGGGTGGAGGTGTCGCCAAGAGAGCCGAAATCGTTCTCGGCGATCTTGCGCAGGATGCGGCGCATAATCTTGCCAGACCGGGTTTTCGGCAGGCCCGGTGCCCACTGAATGACGTCCGGGGAGGCAATCGGGCCGATCTCGGTGCGCACCCACGTGCGCAGCTCCTTCATCAGCTCGTCCGAGGGCTCGCGGTCGTTCATCAGGGTCACATAGCAATAGATGCCCTGTCCCTTGATTTCGTGCGGGTAGCCAACAACCGCGGCCTCGGCCACGGCGGCATGGGCCACCAGTGCGCTTTCGACCTCGGCTGTGCCCATGCGGTGACCAGAGACATTGATCACGTCATCAACACGGCCGGTGATCCAATAATCACCATCCTCATCGCGGCGGCAGCCATCACCGGTGAAGTAATAGCCCTTGTAGTCAGAGAAATAGGTCTTCTCGAAACGTTCATGGTCGCCCCAGACAGTGCGCATCTGGCCGGGCCAGCTGTCCTTGATGCACAGGACGCCCTCAACGCCGTTGCCTTCGATTTCCACACCGGTCTGCGGATCCAGAACCACCGGTGCAATACCAAAGAACGGTTTCATCGCAGCCCCTGGTTTGGTTGCATGGGCACCGGGCAGCGGGGTCATCAGATGACCGCCAGTTTCAGTCTGCCACCAGGTGTCGACGATCGGGCATTTGCCCTTGCCGACAACGTCGTTGTACCAGTTCCAGGCCTCAGGGTTGATCGGCTCGCCCACAGTTCCGAGGGTGCGCAGATCGCTCAGGTCGTGCTTTTCCACCCATTCCGGACCCTGACCCATCAAGGCGCGGATTGCGGTGGGGGCGGTGTAGAACTGGTTCACCTTATGCTTGGCGCAGACCTCCCAGAAACGGCCGGCATCGGGGTAGGTCGGCACGCCTTCAAACATCAGGGTTGTGGCACCATTGGCCAGCGGGCCATAGACGATATAGCTGTGGCCCGTGACCCAGCCCACATCGGCCGTACACCAGTAGATATCGCCATCGTGGTAATCAAACGTGATCTCATGCGTCATCGCCGCATAGGTCAGATAGCCGCCGGTTGTATGCACAACCCCTTTGGGCTGGCCGGTAGAGCCGGAGGTATAAAGGATGAACAGCGGATCTTCTGCGTTCATTTCCGCAGGCTCAAAGCTGTCTGATGCCTCGGCCGCCAGCGCGTTATAGTCGTGATCACGCCCGTCGATCCAAGTGGTCTGCCCGCCCGTGCGCTTTACCACAAGGCATTTCACCGTGTCTTTGGTATGCAGCAGAGCGGCGTCTGCGTTGGACTTCAGCGGTGTTTTGCGGCCACCACGGGGGGCCTCGTCCGCGGTGATGATGACCTTGGCGTCACAGCCATTGATCCGCGCCGCCAATGCGTCGGGGGAGAAGCCTGCAAACACGATCGAATGGATCGCACCGATACGGGCACAGGCCAGCATGGCATAGGCGGCTTCCGGGATCATCGGCAGGTAGATGACGACACGGTCGCCTTTGCCCACACCCATCGACTGCAGAACATTTGCCATGCGGCAGACGCTGCCATGCAGTTCCGAGTAGGTGATGTGCTGCGCGGCATCCTGTGGGTCGTCCGGCTCCCAGATGATGGCGGTCTGATCGCCACGGGTTGCCAGGTGGCGGTCGATACAGTTGGCCGCAACATTCAAGGAGCCGTCAGCGAACCATTTGATCGAGACATTGCCAAAATCATAGTTGACGTCTTTCACTTGGGAAAACGGCTTGATCCAGTCGATCCGCTCCGCCTGTTTGGCCCAGAATCCTTCGGGATCCTGCATGGAGGCGGCATACATCTCGTCATATTGTGCGGCTGTCACATGCGCGCGGGCGACGGTCTCTGCCGACGGCGCATAGGTGGTGCTGTCCCTCTCTTGGGTCATGCTGGTTCCCTCCCTAAAAGTCTTCTTTGACCTGCACACCACAGCGACAGGCTGTGGGTGTCAAATCTTTTCCATCCTCGGATGCGATAATACCCGAGGCTGAAAATAAGGAAATAAGTGACTAAGGAATAAGGATTTACCTGTAAACCTATTTCCGATTTCCGCCGCAATCCGTAAATAAAATGTCCCGGCACCCGTAAATATGTATGTTTGGCAATGGCTTGTCTGTAAACGTATAGGGCGGCAGCTAGCCGTCGCTGCGCGAGTGCATCGTAAAGGTGGCGCTATCAAGGTGGGCGGACTGGCGTCATCGCCTGCGGCATCTTGTGCCTCTCTGCGACCAAAGTCGCCCCGGGTTGCCCCAACCGGGCCCGCAAGTTCAGGAAGAGCAACGCGCAGGTGAAGGCCGTCTGGATGGCTTAAAATGTGCGCAGTGCGACCGAATTGTCCGCTTCTGTGCGCGGGCGCGACAGGCTGTCCGACTCCCCGGTACGCCTTGGGGTTGGCAGGTGGCGCCCTTGGCGCTAGCTTCAACGAAGATGCCCGCCTTGCGGCCTGTCAGACCCTGTTGGGGTAGGGCAGGATCGTCGGCGAAGGGCACAAATTGGGAGGATACCATGAAGACTTATCTCACCGCCGCAACCGCGGCGATCGCTGGCTTGTCGATTGCAGGCAGCGCTGCTGCGACCGAATGGAATGTTTCGGTCTGGGGCAAGCGCCGCGCCTTTACGGAGCATGTGGAAAAGCTGGCAGAGCTGGTGTCAGAAAAAACCGATGGCGCGTTCACCATGAACATCAGCTACGGCGGTCTGTCCAAGAACAAGGAAAACCTGGACGGCATTTCCATCGGCGCCTTTGAGATGGCACAGTTCTGCGCGGGCTACCATCGCGACAAAAATCCGTCCATCACCGTTCTGGAACTGCCGTTCCTTGGGGTTGCCAATCTCGAAGAGGAAGTGGCCGTCAGCCATGCGGTCTATGCCCACCCTGCCGTCCAGAAGGATCTGGCGCGCTGGAATGCCAAGCTGCTGATGACGTCGCCGATGCCTCAGTACAACATCGTGGGCACAGGCGAGCCGCGGGACGAACTGGCAGAGTTCAAGGACATGCGGGTGCGTGCGACCGGTGGCATCGGCAAGGCTTTCTCTGCCGTTGGAGCCGTGCCCACATCCGTGACCGCAACAGAGGCCTATAACGCGATGGAATCCGGCGTTGTCGACACCGTTGCCTTTGCCCAGCACGCGCATCTCAGCTTTGGCACCATCAACAAAGCTGACTGGTGGACAGCCAACCTCAACCCCGGCACGGTGAACTGCCCGGTTGTCGTCAACACCGACGCCTATGATGCCCTCAGCGATGAGGAACGCGCAGCGCTTGACAGTTCCATTGACGAAGCCATCGCACATTACCTGGCAAACTACGGCGAACTGCTGACGAAATGGGACAGCGTGCTGGAAGAAAAAGGCGTGCAGAAGGTCGAAATCTCTGACGACCAGCTGGCCGAGTTCCGCAAGGTTGCAGCGGATCCGATCCGCGAGCAGTGGATCGCGGACATGACCGCACAGGGCCTGCCAGCGCAGGAGCTTTATGATCTGGTTCAGAAAACCCTCGCCGACGTGCGCGCGGGCAGCTGATCTGACGCAGACCACAGAAAGGGCCGGGCATATCGTTCCGGCCCTTTTTGCATCAATGCAAATAAGTAAGGGGGGCAGAGCATGGCAAGCAGTGCAGCAGTGCTGGAAGATGGCAGCCTGATCAGCCGGATAGACCGGAAATTGCTGACAGTTGAACGCGCCTTGGCGTTGGTCAGTGGTTTGGCGGTGTTTTCGTTGATGCTGCTGGCAGTGGTATCAGTCGGCGGGCGCAACGCCTTTAACGCGCCTTTGCCGGGCTATGTCGATTGGATCGAACAGGTTATGCCGCTGATCGCTTTCATGGGGATTTCCTTTGTGCAGCGCGATGGCAGTCATATCCGGATGGATTTGGTGATCTCGGCGCTGCGCGGTCGCGCGCTTTGGCTGTTTGAGCTGTTCTCAGTGGTTCTGATCCTTGCGCTTGTGCTGGCGTTGCTGTGGGGCAGCTGGTCCCATTTTCTGCGCTCTTTTGATTTTGCCGCCCCTCTGTGGAGCCGCGACAGTTCCATTGATATCGGCTTGCCGATCTGGCCTGCCAAGCTGTTGGCGCCAGTGGCCTTTGCGGTTCTGGTCCTGCGCCTTTTGCTGCAGGTCTGGGGATATGGTCGCGCCTTTGTTCTGGGGCTGGAACAGCCGGTTGCTGTGCCGCTTGTGCTTAGCGCTGCAGAGCAGGCCGCAGCCGAAGCTGAACATCTCGGTGGCGTCTCCGCCTCCGGCAACGACACTTAAGGCGGAGGACAGACAATGGAACCG
Organism: Phaeobacter italicus; assembly: GCF_001258055.1. Classification (GTDB taxonomy): domain Bacteria; phylum Pseudomonadota; class Alphaproteobacteria; order Rhodobacterales; family Rhodobacteraceae; genus Phaeobacter; species Phaeobacter italicus. Next base: position 408,910 of record NZ_CVRM01000011.1, read on the forward strand.
ATCGAGATTGGCCTCTGGGTCAGCGGTTTTCTTCTGGTCACGGTTGTTCTGGGAATGCGGGTGGCCTTTGCGGCGGGTCTTGCAGGGCTGATTGGCCTTGTTTGGATCTTCTGGGCAAAATTCGGCTATGATCCGGCACGCTTTACCAAGGCACTGACCATTGCGGTGAAAACGGCAGGGCAGGTGCCCCATTCCAAGGTGTCCAGCCAGGCGCTGAGCCTCATTCCGACCTTCATCCTGATTGGCTATCTGGCTTACTATGCCGGGCTTACCAAGGCACTGTTCGAGGCAGCAAAGCGTTGGCTTGCCTGGGTGCCGGGCGGGTTGGCGGTATCGACCGTTTTTGCCACGGCAGGGTTTGCCGCCGTATCCGGGGCATCGGTTGCGACCTCGGCCGTGTTTGCCCGTATCGCCATCCCCGAGATGCTGAAAATCGGCTATGACAAACGCTTTGCAGCTGGGGTCGTGGCTGCGGGGGGCACGCTGGCCTCGCTCATCCCGCCCTCTGCCATCTTGGTGATCTATGCCATCATCGTTGAACAGGATGTGGGCAAACTGCTGCTGGCAGGCTTTATTCCTGGTGCGTTTTCGGCGTTGATCTACGGGCTTTTGATCATCGGCATGGCCATGACGATCAAGGGCTTTGGGCCTGCGGTCACCGGTTTTACCTGGCGCGAGCGCTTTGTCTCCTTGCCCCCGGCGCTGCCGATCCTGTTTGTGGTCGCGACGATTATTCTGTTTGTCTACAACCCCTTTGGCGGAGACGCTTGGGGCACGCCGACCGAGGGGGGCGCAATTGGCGCCTTTGTGGTCTTTTTGATGGCGCTGTATCGCGGCATGCGGTGGGCCGAACTGAAGGATGCGCTGCTGGAAACGGCAAAGCTGTCGGTGATGATCTTTACCATCATCTGGGGCGTGCTGATCTACGTGCGCTTTCTGGGCTTTGCCGAACTGCCGACAGCCTTTTCCGATTGGATCACCTCGCTGACCCTCTCGCCGATGCTGATCTTGATCTGCATCCTGCTGGCCTATGCGGTGCTGGGTATGTTCATGGATGCCATCGGTATGTTGCTGCTGACGCTGCCCGTCGTTTACCCAGCGGTCATGGCGCTTAATGGCGGCGAATATGTCTCCGCGGCTGACAGCACCTTTGGCATGTCCGGTCCGATGTGTGCGATCTGGTTTGGCATTCTGGTTGTAAAAATGGCCGAGTTCTGTCTCATCACACCGCCCATTGGGCTCAACTGTTTTGTTGTTGCGGGGGTGCGGGACGATCTGACCGTGCAGGACGTGTTCAAAGGCGTCACACCGTTTTTCATCGCAGACGGCATCACCATCGCGCTGCTGGTCGCTTTCCCCTCAATTGTGCTTTGGCTTCCCAGCCTCGCCTAGCGCGGCTGCCCACAGGAGCACACAGACAATGGGCCACGGCAAAACCTGCCGTGGCCCAAAAAATATCTTCCTTACAGAATTGTAAGGTCCAGGCGGAGACCTTGTAAGACTGGCCCCGCATATTCGTCTCATCAGCCAGACACGGCGTCCACCGCCCTGGCGCAACGGATGAGAGGAATGACCCATGATTACCAAGACAATGACCGGCATCGTAATGACCGCCACCCTGATCGCAGGCGGCTTTGCCGCGCAAAGCCTGCAGGCCCAGAGCGCGCCAGTGGTGCCTGCAGTCGAAGCGGAAAAGCCTGAGCTGACCTATGCCGACATGCTGGCCGTGCCGGTCACCTTCGATCAGGTCATGCGCACCGCTCTGGAAAATGCCGAGGGCCGCCTGGTCGAGATCAGCCTTGATGATTTCAATAATCTGCCGGTCTTTGTTGCGGTCGTCGCAAGCCCGACCAGCATCAGCGAACTCACTGTTTCTGCAATGGACGGCACGATCCTGAACACCGCAACCCAGACGGCCGCAACGCCAGAGATGATGCAGCAACTGCTCGACGAGGAATTCGAAGACGCCTTGGAATTCGCAAGCCTGGTTGATGAGCTGGACGAGGACGACTGCGATTGCGACGACGACGACGAGGATGACGATCACAAAGGCTGATCCCCTTGTCCCTTGTCACAACGGTCGGGGCATATGCCCCGGCCTGACCCCTTTCCAAATATCACCCAAACTCATGTCGTCACAGGACAAACGCAAAGCGGCGACACTCAGGAGATCATTCATGACAAAAGTAATTCTTGGCTGCCTTGCCGCTGTGGCCCTTGGTGCGTGCAGCAACAGTTTTGACGAACCCCTGCTGACAGATGGCCCACAGCAGATCGGGTTTCAGGCGGATCTTGGAGCCTGCCGGGCGTTGGCAGAACAACACACTGAAAAAACTGTGCAATCTGGCGCTGTTCAAGGGGCTGTCATCGGTGGCATCATCGGCGTTGCGGACAGCAAGGATGGGGATCGCGTAGATGATGCATTGGTCGGCGCCGTTATCGGCAGCGGTATCGGTGCGCTGGAAGGCGCAAGCGAAGCTGATGAAGCGCGCCGCGAAATCCTCATTCGCTGCATGCAGGGGCGGGGCCATAAGGTTCTGGCCTGAGACTGAAACGATCAGGAGCGTCTGATGAGGATCCTTTTGCTGGAAGATGATGCCGACATCGGTGCCTGGACCTCCAAGGGCCTGGGCGCGGCAGGTCATGTTGTCGACTGGATCGAAAACGGACGCGAGGCGCTGATTGCGGCCAGCACGCGCGACTATGACGTGTTGGTTTTTGACCGCATGGTGCCGGATCTGGATGGATTGTCGGCGCTGCGCACTCTGCGCGGCGCCCGCATCAACACTCCCATGATCCTGTTGACTGCCCTTGGCGCCGTGGAAGACCGGGTTGAGGGGCTGGAGGCTGGCGCAGATGACTACCTGAGCAAACCCTTCGCCATGAGCGAGCTGCTGGCGCGGATCACGGCCCTGTCCCGCCGCGGGCACGGCGAAGGGGACGCGCCTGCAACCAAATTGTCCCATCGCGGGCTGGAGCTGGATCTGCTCAGCCAGACCTGTACCTGCCACGGAACGGCTGTTCCCCTGAACCCCAAGGAGTTTCGCCTGCTAGAGGTCTTGATGCGCTCAAAGGGACGCATCCAAACCCGTGCAATGCTGCTGGAGCGCGTCTGGGACATCAATTTCGAACCTTCGACCAGCGTGGTCGAAACGCACATGAGCCGCCTGCGCAACAAGATCGAAAAACCCTTTGATGCAGAGTACATCCGCACCATCCGGGGCTCGGGGTATATGTTCATTGATTAAACGGCTGATCCGCATGAGCGCGCTGCGCCAGGCCATGGCGCTGTCGCTGGCATTCCTTGTCCTGCTGAGCATTGGCGGGTTGGTCCTTGATGACATCGTGACCGAGGAGTTCCGCGCAGAAACAGAGGCTGATTTGCGCGAAGAGTTCCAGCAGATCAGCGCAGGGTTTCGCCGCGATGGCGCCTTTCCAAGAGAGATCGACACCGCGCATGTGTTTTCAGATCGCGGCATCGGTTATGCGGTTTTGCTGGCGGACGGTACGGTTCTGGGGCCAGTGCAGCCAGAGGCGTTTGACCTGCGCGGTTTCGATATTCTTGAGGGCGAGGCGCTGTTCGAGCCAGAGGCCTACGAGGCGCTGGAGCGGATTTTTGAGCTGCTGGAGGAGGACGACAGCGACGGCCAGCCGATCGCGCCGCAGCAGGAGCTCTTTGATGTCGAATTCGAAGCCGAGGCCGATTTGGGCTGGCGCATTTATGCGGGGCCTGTGCTGGACGGCGTGCTGATCGTCTATGCGCCTGGGATCTCTGCGTTTGGCTCTGACCTTACCACCGTCATTTTGTTCTTTGTGATCCTGCTGTCCCTTCCGGCAATCGTGGTCGGGTTGATTTTCGGGCTGCGCGCGCAGCGTCGCCTCAACCACATCGGTGCCGGGTTCGACCGGATTGCCGATGGTGATCTGTCCGTGCGGCTGGCACCGGCACGGGTCCGGGATGATATCGACGAACTGACGGTCCGCATCGATGGCGCGACTGAAAAGCTGGCGGCATCGATCCGGCAGATGTCTGATTTTTCGGCCAATATCGCGCATGACCTGCGTACGCCTCTGACACGGTTGCGCCTGCATCTTGAAGAAAGCGAACGGGCCGAAGATCCGCAGGCCCATAGTGCCGCCGCAATTGAGCAGATGGACAATATCATTGCGATCTTTGCCGCCATTCAGCGTATTGCGCGCCTCAAGGGGCATGATCGGCGTGATGGCTTTCGCACCTTCTCTCTCGCGGCGGTTGCGGTGCAGGCGCATGACATCTACGAGGCGGTGGCGCAGGACGCGGGGCAGGATCTATCGCTTAGGGTGGAAGAGGATGCAACGATCCAAGGCGACCAGAGTCTGGTGATGCAGCTGCTTGCCAATCTCATCGAAAACGCCATCCGCCATGCGGGAGAGGGCGCCGTGATCACGCTGAAAGTGGTCGGCAACGTCCTCAGCCTGTCGGACACCGGCCCCGGTATCCCCGAGGACGAGCGCGACCGTGTTCTGGATCCGCTTTATCGGTTGGACCGCAGCCGAACCACCGCAGGCGCGGGTCTGGGGTTGGCTATGGTCAAGGCGATTGCCGATCTGCATGAGGCCGATCTGCAGCTTATGTTCGGCCCCGGTGGTGTCGGGCTGACGGTACAGGTCTCTTTTCCGCCGGGCATGGCGCCATCGAAATCCTGAGCGCCGGGACCTGCAGGCGCGCTCAATCCTCTTCCCGGTCCTGCTGTGTTTCCAAATCCCCGCTCACCCACCGCACTCTCGTGATCCCAGGGGATCAGCTGGCGGATGCATAGGCTCTGGCCTGTCACCAGATCCCGGCCGTTTGGCTGACTTGTTCAAGACTGCGCCACAACGCCTGAACCAAGGGGCGTTCTGGCAGGGTGACGGTGATGTGGGCACTGCTTGTCGCCCCGGCATAGGCTGTTTCTGCGCTTTTGGAGGCGAGAAATGCCTCGCTTTCAGCGCTGAGGCGGACATCGACAAGATGCTGGGCGGGCGTCCCGTCTCCGGTGTCGGCAAAGGGGCGCAGCGTGCGAATTTCACCGTCCAGCAATTGTGAGTGCAGGCCAATCCCGCTCAGCGTGATGGTGATGGGATCGCCGGGTTTCAAATAGGGCAGGGCATCCTCTGATGCGGTAAACACCGCGCGATGCAGATCGCTGGCGCCTAGCTGTAAGGTCGCAAAGACGACATCCTGCTGAAAGGTGCCGCTTTCAGGCAGGGGACGGGTGCGCAGGATGATCCCCGATTGCGGCGCATAAAGCCGGGGCGTCGCGGCGTAGGACATCAGGATTTCCAGCTCACCAATCTGGCGCTGTGCATCCTGCTCCAGTTGCTGGACACGCCGCAGGTTGGCGCGCGTCTGTTCTGTCGCCAATGCGCTCAGCTGCAGTTCCATTTGGGCGATGGATTTGCTGGTCTGCTCCCGATCCAGCGCGAGCGAAATCAACCGGAGCCTCTGACTGCGCACATCCTCGTCGCCGGTTGGCGGAGTGGCCGCGCGCAGCGCAAGACGACGCGATTTGGCCCGCAAATCTTCAAGCGCATTCAAAAGCTTGCGTTGATGCAGCGCGGCTTCGTTATGCGTGTTCTTGCAGGTCTCAGCAGTGCGCTGGAGTTGCAATGACAGCTCTTGCTGGTTGAGCGGCAGATCGGAACCGACGGCGTGACGCGCCCCGCTTTCGGGCAAGGGGCTTGCGGTCCCGGCGGTGGGTGCACTTTGTTCTTCCCGGATCTGTTGCAGCAGAACGTCTGCATGGCCCGCATCCATGAGACAGGCGCGAAGCGCCGCATTCACCCTGATGTGACGGCGCAGCATATCCGCCCGGGCGGTGATTTTCGGCAAGTCGAGAAGGGCAATGGTTTCTCCGGCACTCACCTCCTGTCCGGCAGAGGTGAGAACCGCCGTCAGCGGAACGCCTGCGGGCAGTCGCAGGTCTATCTGATGGGTGCCTGGGCTCAATGTTCCGTCGAACCGGCGTTGGCCCGGTGCCTTTGCCTCGACCAGCCATTGTGCGGCAGGAGCAATGAGCAGGGCCATTACTGCGCAGGCTGCCATCAACCACAGCCATCGCCCCCATCCGCCGCGTTCCCGGGGGGGCAGGTTGCCAAGCTGTCCGGTCATCCCGCCTGTTCCCCTTGGCTGCGGGGCTTGCGGGGATCGTAAGTCGCAATCTTGACCTCAATCACACGATGAGCGGCCTCTCCGTCGTCCTCTGTTGTGCTATCCTGACGCTCCCGGCGCGGCTCAACCGACAGGGCATCCCGCATGACCGCGGCCAATGGCGCAAGCCGTTGTACCCCATCGCCCTGTTCGGCCTGCGACTGCATTTTTTCCAGATACCCGCTGGAGACAGGCTGGCCGCTATCCAGCATCCGAACCATGCAATAGGATTCAAAGTGCTTGAATTCAAAGGTGACTTTTCCACCTGTTTCACCTGGCGCGAGATCCTGACAGGAAAATGCAAGCAGCTCGCTGGCGATCACACAGACGTTCCTGCGATTGCCGTCATCGCCATCACGGCGAAATTGCGACCTGAGCCAACTGTCTAGGGCTTCCTCGCTTTCCAATGACCGCGCAGCCCGCAGCCGTCGCCAGCCGATGTCTTTTTGGGTGCGGATGTCCTCAGCCGTGCCCACATCGATGATGCGCCCGCCTTGCATCACGACGACCTGATCGCACAGGTCCATGATTTCGCGGTTGTCGCTGGCAATAAGGAAAATGGCGCCCATCCTGCATTCCTGCTGGATCCGACGGGCAAGCGCAGCGGTCAACGCAGGCGTTGCACCGTCTTCTGGCCGATCCATGAGGTAAACCCGTGGTCGCAGGTAGAAACCGCGCGCAAGGCTCAGCGCCTTCTGCTCCGAGGTGGAGAGCATGCCGACTGCCGTGCCTGCGGAAACCCGATCCACCGTGTCGGTGGTGTAGACGAGTTGTTTCAGCGCCTGCATGGCCTGCTGGAGGTCAAGATCATCCCCAAAGCAGCACAGATTGTCCGCAGCCGTTCCCGGCAGCCAAAGCGGCGAGGGCGGGATCAGGACCGCAGGAACCTGTCTGTCCCGTCCGCTGCGCTGCCAGGGAGACTGTCCGCCGATGGTGACCGCGCCGCGCACGTCCAGATCGGTCAGATCGAATGGCGCGGCAATCGCCCGCAGGAGCAGGGATTTTCCTGCGAAATTTCCACCCGTCAGTCCGACGATCTGGCCCGGCGCAATGTCAAGATTGACATCCGAGAGGACCGCACGGCCATCCCGGTCAAAGGCCGATAGCCGTGCGATTGTCAGCCCATCACTGTCGCCCTGGTCCTGCGCAAGCGGCAGTTCGGCAACGCTGATTGCAGAGGTTGCTTGTTCGTCAGAAGGGGCAAAAAGCTGATCGAAAAAGCCCGAAAATGCGCGCGCCGCCCAGTAACACAGCAAACCCGCCGAGGCGACGGCCGCGCCGTTCATGACCCCTGTCGCCGTCAGCCAGCTGGCGGTGGCAAATCCGGACGCAAGGGCAAAAAGGGCGGTCACGCGGCCCGCACTATCAGCAATTGTGGAGCGTCCGGGCGTCGTGGTTGCAAGGCGCCAGCCGGTTGCATCCCGACCGGCAAGAACGCTCACGGCCTCTTGGGGGAGGGTATCCCACCCCGGTTCGCGCGCCACAAGGCGGTTTGCGCCCCACGACAGCAGCAGACCCATCAAAGCGGCCAACGTAAAGGGAGCTGCAAGGATCGGGTGCATTGCGGTCAGCGCAAGGGCAACCACAACGGCAAGTGCCGCGCGCACAATGGCGGCGGCCCGCGTTCGGGCCTGCCTGAACCCGCCAAACGCCCGCGCGTAGCCGAAATCAAACACAAGTATCCCCACAAGCGGCACGACCGCCAGGAACAGCAACAAGGGCGCAAGCAGGGTCTCCCCGCCGACCGCGACAAGGGAGTGGAAGAATATCGGCAAGATTGCGATTGCCGCCGCGCAGCCCTCGCTGGCGAGGGTGAACAGGACAGACAGGGGCATCAGCCAGGCCGGAGCCGTTCTGTCGCGCGCCTGTGGTCCGGGAAGAATACGCACCTTGGCCGCCTCTTCCCGATTGGGGGTGGTCGGATCCGTCGTGACCGACACGTCTCTCGCATGCTGCATGGCCGCTCCGCAAAAATAGCGATAATCATACTTTTTATCAGTCTGCCCTGGATTGTATAATTTAGCGTTAATGGCTGATTTACCGGATATAAACTCATTGCACGTAAAAGTAGCGTTGAATTGATTTGAGGTGGTCTAGATGCCGGAAAAGAACAGACCGAAACGAAAATCAGCGCTCTTTGGTGCATTGCTGCTCTCTGGGTTGACCCTGCTTCTTGGCGGTGCGGCCTATTCTGTCAGTGTGACTGCGCGCTCTATTTTTCTCGCGCAAGAGGATGAAATCATTCCGATTTTCGCGGGTGGTGATCTGGATGATATTCCTGCGCTGATGCGGGGGAACCTCCCTGTTGCCACCACCAGTCTGATCCGGGGAGAGGCTGCACGCACCAAACCGCCCCGGATGTGCGAGATGCCGGAAGACTATTTTGACACGCTCAATGATCTTACGGATCGCCCCCAGGGCTATGATGCGCGCGGTGCCTACGTGCGCCGTTACGCGCCACGGCGCGGGTTTTTGAGCGAACGCGAGTTACGGGCTGCGCGGGTGGCCTGGCATTATTTCGAAAAATTTACACAAGAAACCACAGGGCTGGCGAATTCGGTCGGGAATTATCCCTCCACCACGCTGTGGGACACCGCATCCTACATCGCCGGCGCGGTGGCAGCATATGAACTGTGCCTGATCGAAAAGCCGGAGTTTGACCGCCGGATGACCCAGTTGCTGACTACGGTCAAGGGTTTGGAGCTGTTCCGGAAAGAGCTGCCGAACAAGGTGTATCACACCAAGACCGGAGCCAAGGTGGACTATACCAACAAACCCGGGGAAATCGGCTTCTCCGCGCTGGATATCGGCCGGTTTCTGGTTTGGATGCGGATCATCAAAAACCGCTATCCCTACCTGGGAAATACCGTCGACTCCGTCCTGCTGAAATGGGACTTCAGCAATGTGATCGACAGCGAGGGCCTTTTGATGGGCTCTTACGTCGACAAGGAAACGGGTGAAACAGTTTACGTCCAGGAGGGGCGGCTGGGGTATGAGGAATATGCTGCAAAGGGTTTTGCGTTGTGGGGGTTTCGTCCGCTTTTGGCGCATCGGGCAGAGCCGTTTTTGACGGCCTCCATCTATGGGGTGCAGGTGCCGTATGACGGGCGGGATCCACGGATTTTCCATTCACAAAACTATGTTGTGACGGAATCCTATCTGCAGGATGGGCTGGAGTTGGGCTTTGACATGCCCCATGATGACAGCTCTCCCGACTGGCTCCATAGCGACGGCTGGCGGGCGGAATTTGCAGACCGGATCTATCAGGTTCAGGAAAACCGTTGGCGCCACACTGGGTTCATGACCGCGCGTTCAGAACACAACGTCAAGGGGCCGCCTTATTTCACCTATGACACGATTTTCTCGGATGGCTATCCGTGGAACACGGTCACCCCGCGCGGCGACTATGTGCCAGACCATGCGGCGGTTGCCTCCAAGGCGGCGCTTGGTCTCTGGGCCTTGTGGGATACGGATTACACCGACGTTCTGTATGACGCGATCATTGAACTTTACGATCCGGAAAACGGAATGTTTGAAGGGCTTTATGAACGCGGGCAAGGGCGGGTTGCGATCTTTACGGCCAACAACAACGGGATCATTCTGACCTCTCTCCTGCACAAGGTGCAGGGCAAGATCCTGACGCCGTTCGCCGGTGACACAGAGGTCTGGTACACGGCCTTTCGCGATCAGGATATCCGCGAGCGCCGCAATTATCCCGATCCCCCGCAGGAGGAAGACTGGCTTCCGGCCCTGCGCCATTCTGTTCAACTGAGGGAAGATTTCTGATGCGACCGATTGCAATCTTTGCCACCATTCTGGCGACCCAATTGCTGAGCCAGCCCGCGTCTGCACAGGTTCAGGCTCCGCCACGGGGGCCCGAGGTCTTTGCCTCCGAAAATGCAATCCTGGACACTTCGCTGCCCTTTGCGATCGGGGCACGTGAGGCACAGCAGGCGCTGCGCGGCTCTTTTGGCTGGCCAACCTTTCAAGAAGGCTTGGTGGAAGGGGTCTACTTTCGCTTTGACCCGGACGGCTATGCGCGGTTTTCACCGTCTCCGCGGCTAGACACCGATGTGTTCGAGGTCATCTGCCGACCCCGCACTTATGCCTGTGAGGGGCGAAAGGACAGCATGACGATGATGCTGACCAACCGGGGGCAACTGCAACTGAAGTTCGAAGATGTCGCCGAGGGGGACGCCTTCTATGTCTCTGAAGGCGTATCAGAAATTCAGGTGCCGCCCCGCATTCTGCAGCCTCTTGATCACCAGCTGGAAGCGTTGCTGTCCACGGGTGGAGAGCTGATGGTGCGGCGCGGCGATCAAACCATTGCCAATGTTTCGCTGCGCGGGTTCAGCGCCGTGTCGACCTATCTGCGGTGGGTGCTGGCGCGGCAGGACTATACCGTTATGCCACGCGGCTGGCCCGTGCCGAACTCCAAAAACAGCCAGGGGCAGGGGGACATGACCCGCCCGGCCAGCTGGCAATCTCCGATGCCGCAGCCACAGGTGATTGCCGGGGGCGGTTTTGCTGCGCAGAATCCGCCGGTGTATTCGCCAAATTCCCCCCAATCGACCGCCTCCTATCCCACGGCTGATAGCCGCGTGAACGAGGAAGTTGCCGAAGTCCGGGGGGAGCTGAAGTTGATGCGCGAACTGTTGCTGCAACGCGAGCAGCAGATTGCAGGGATGACCGGAAACACCGACGATTGGCCCTCATCTGCGGCGCCGCCATCAGACCCGGCACTGGCTGCACGGTTACAGAACCTTCAGACTGTCGCAGAAGAAATCCGGGCTGAAATCGAGGCGCTGCAACAGGCGGGGGGCGCAGCCGCCTATCGTCCGCCAGCGGTTGGGGTCTTTTCGGAAACCGGAACAGCCCCCACTGACGCAGAGATGCAGAGCTGGGCGCAGCCGGGCCAGGCAGGCCAGCCTGGGCAGCTGCAGCTTGCACGTTTGCCTGCGAGCGGATCTGATACAAGCCCGCAAGGTGCTGATTTTGCGCGGCAACTTGCCTATCTCATCGAAGAGATAGGCTTGGCCCCCGAAACCGCCCTGGCCGTTTTGCGCGAGCGAGAAGAAAGCCCTGCGGCCGCTCCAACAGTGTTGCCCCCCGCGCCGCCTGCGCAAGGGGCGGCAGGTGTCGGTGCGGGGCTTTACCAGGGGGATGTCGTGTCCGAGATCCTGCGAGAGTTGGAAGCAGAACTGGGGGTGACCCCGGCGGCAGAGCCAGACACGGCCCCCATGCCCGCTGCAACGGAACAGGAATATCAGTTGCTGTCAGACTATTTCAAATCGGCCGTCTTGCCGGACCTTGTTTCGCCGCAATAATCTGAGAACAGGACAGGCTCTGACAGGAAAAGGCGCGCAGCCTGGCGTGCCTTTTCTCGCTCTGGTCTTTTGATTGGCAAATCGGTCTGGTCGGCTGGTGGCCAACTGGGCCGTTCTTGACCTGTGAATGGCCCGTGTCTGAAATGAAAACTATCGTCATTTGCGGGTCGAAGCCCTTTCACGCGGCCCCTTCGCAGGACGCAGGCAACTGCGTCCCTGAGATTGCGCGCCACCCCAGAAGGGCGGAGCCCGCTGTCTGTACCGTGACCTGTGTCATATATCCGGGTTGTTGCCCGCGGGGCAAAATCGGGCTGAAGGGGCAAAATGCGCCTTGTCAAATGTCGAGCCTGACACAAACGCGGCCAGGCAAGGGGGCTGATCTTTTGCAGGAAGTCTGACAATTAAGGTTAATGGGGATTAACCTTAATTGGGGTGAGCCGTGGCAAACGGTGGGGTAATGGGGCCGTGTCTGAGCCCGGCACAACGCGGCTCGCTGCAGCGCTGGCTGGGTGCGGTCGGGCGGGGCTGTGCCGCTCTTTTTCTGGTCGCCGCCGTCCTGATTGTGAGCGCCGTGCAGCAGGCCTGGGCGCAGACATCACCGCTTGTCGATCCAGAAAAAGGGCGCATCGTGACGGGAAAACTGCCTGATACCGGGGGTACGCAGCATGGGTTTTCTCAGGTGTTTGGCTCCGGCTTTCACCCGAGCAAATTGGGCTGGTCTGTTGCGCATTACGATTTTTCCCACCCAAAATTTGATACCGACTGGCGCCGCGATCAGATCAGCGCGAGCGCATTTGGCCTGCAGCTGACTTTATCCCCCAAGGCGGGAGGCGCGAACCGTTTTGACGGGGCTTCCATGCGGCGGCCTGAGCCAAGCCATTATGGGCGCTATGAAATCACCCTCCAACCGGCAAGGGGCGCTGGCGTGGTGACTGGGTTTTTTACATACAGCGGCCCCTATTACGGCAGGCGCCACGATGAGATCGATATTGAATTTCTGGGAAAAGACACGACAAAACTGCATCTGGCCTGGTTCGTGGATGGTGCCATGCGCAATCGGTTCATCGATCTTGGCTTTGATGCTGCAGATCGTCCGCGCCGCTACGCGTTTGAATGGTGGCCTGACCGGCTGCGTTGGTTTGTCGAGGGCAAACTGATTTTTGAAACAACCGCACAGGATGGTCCGCTGCCAAAAGTTCCGGGGTATCTGTTTGCCAATATTTGGGCCGCCGATCCGGTACTGGAGGGCTGGGCCGGTCTGGCCGATCCTGGAGTGGCGCGCACGGCTTTGGTGTCAGAAATACGCTACCGCCCCTTTAGTGATGCGCAGATACATGTCCATGCCGCTCAAACTGCCCCTTCAGCCAGGCAGGGCGAAGCAGGGAAGAACGGATCCAGGGGATCTGCTGGCCCTGCGTTGACTGCACCACACGCAGACGCACCCGGCGCAGGATTTCCTCCAGTGGATGATCTGGCTGCTCCAGTTCATGCAAAACCGCGGCCGTAAAGGGGCTGTGCAGCCCTGCTCCGTCATAGGAGGGCGCACCCGGGCCTGCCGCAAAGGCAATGAGAAGCCCCGCAGGCATGGAGCCATATGACGGCTTTTGCGGGTGGGGCGGGAGGCCCGTCAGGGGCAGATCTCTGCAGGCGTCAAAGAAGATGATTTTTTGGCGCGGCTGGTCAGAGACTGCAGTGGCAAAGATGCCCAATGGCAGTGCCTTGCCCGGAGCCATGTCAGCCGTGCGCGCGGGGGCATCAGCGGCAAGGAAATAGGCTGCGCCGCCAGACTGGAGCCCGTGCCCTGCGAGATAAATCACCACCTGCGAGGCATCGCGCGCCGCCAGTCTGAGCCCCGCCAATCCGCGCAAAATGTCCTGCCCGGTTGCATCCTGAAGCGCGATCACACGATAACCCAGCGCCGAAAGCCGCGCGGCCACGGCCCTTGCATCAGCTGCGGCATTGGCCAGATCGGGCAGTTGATCATAGGCGCTTATGCCGATGACAAGGGCCACATGGCTGTCTTTGCGCGTGTCGGACGTGGTGACGCCTGTGCCTGCGCTGATGGGCAGGCTTGTCACCAGCCAGAGAAGGCAGGCGACAAACAATGGCCCAAACGACAGCTGGCCCGGTTGCGTCATTTGCACCCTTTGCCAGTGTTGTGGCGCGCCAGGATTTCGACCCGCCGATTGAGCGGGTGTGGGCCGGGCAACCCCTTGATGAGGTGCTTTTCGCCAAGCGAGGCCGTCTGAATACGCTCCATCGCGACGCCGCCTTCAAGGGCAAGATAGGCGGCCACCCGTTGCGCCCGAGTTTTCGACAGCCGCATGTTGAATTGATCAGATCCGATGCTGTCCGTGTGCCCGACCAGTTTCACACAGCTGTTTTGCAGCTGCGCCGATGACAAGACGGCAGCGAGCCGGGCCAGATGGGCCTCGTATTCCGGGGTTAAAGCGTTGGAATTGAACGGAAAGCGGATGAAATAACCTTGCTCGGCTGGGGCACTGTCCAACGGTGCTGCTGCCACATCAAATCCCGAGGGCGGCAATCGGCGGGCTGCACCCAGATCCGTTTCTGGGTGGCCCCCGCAACCCGGTATATGTCGCCCGGTCAAGGCCAGCGAAATGGCGCAGCGATCGGCTGAAATCGGCAGCTCAGCCAAGCCGCCAGGCGACACAACCGGTGCCGCGCGGACAGGGGCCTGTGCGAAGGTGAAGACGATAGCCACAGCTGCGGCCCATGCCCCAGTCCAACATGAGGCGTTCCGGCGTATGAGGCGCATAACTGGTCCTCCAAACATTACCTACCACCAAGGAAGTGTAGTTCATATTTGTTAACGAGGCGCTGCAACCAAGAGGTGAAAAACATAAAAATCAATTCAGTTAATAAGCCAAATTAACCCAATGTAATCTTATCATTGGTTGTATCTGCTTATCGATGTGCAGGTATAGGTGTTGTTAGGGTGCCCATGCGGGGATGTTCTTTGGTCGTTGGAAGTCTTGTACTTGCGCTTACGCTTGCGGGCTGTGGCGCACGGTATCCTGCGCTGACCCCGGCGATTGCCCAGCCAAATGCCAGGGCCGCGCGCAACTTGACCTCTTTTTCTGAACCCCTGCGGTGCATGGATGGGTTGTTTGCGCAATTGCCGCGGCAGAGCTATCTGGTGTCCTCCTCCGATATCCCGGATGAAACCCGCCGGGTTTCTGTCGGGGCCGACGACATGCTGATCAATGCGATGAACCAGATGAACCGGCGCAGTCAGAGGTATGTGTTTCTGGATCAGGCCCGTATATCCGGCTTTGGCCAGCTGGAGCTGACGACCACCCGCAAGAAGGGGGAGGTCAAGCCGCAGCTCTATATCCGTGGCTCAATCTCGCAGCTGGATTCCGACACGGTCGATGCCGAGGTTGGCGCGGTTCATTCGACAGAGGGGTCATCAGGTCTGACCAAATCGCTTTACAAGGGGTTTCGAAAACTGTCGGTGGTCTCGGTTGATCTGCATCTGGTCGAGTACCCAAGCCGGAGGGTTGTGCCGGGGGCATCGGTGGCAAATTCGATGGTGGTGGTGCGCCGGGGGCTGAACGGTACCGTGACGGGCATCATCGACAGCGTGACCGGCGGCGTGCCGATTTCGGTGGAACGGATAGAAAGCCAGGGGCAGGCGGTGCGTAACCTGATTGAGCTGGGTTTGATCGAACTGCTGGGCAAGCATGCAGGTGTGCCCTATTGGCAGTGTCTGGAGGCGCCATCAGTGGATGCCCGCGCTGCGGAGCGGCGGGAGAGGCGCCATGTTCTTGGCCGCGAGGATATTGCGGAGGTACAGACGCAATTGGCGGCGCTTGGATATCTGAATGCCCCCGCAAGCGGCACGCTGGATGCGGCGACCCGCCGGGCCATCAGCCGGTTTCAGGCAGATCAGAATCTGGTGCCAAGTGGTGAGGTGGATTTTGATCTGATCGACCGTCTTGGCGAAAAGACGGCAACCCGGCAGGAGACTGCCCCCGCTGGTGCAAAGCCCGCGGTTGCCCCGGCGAAGACGCCATCCGGAACGCGCAGAGCCCTCGTGCCGAAGCCACAGACGGCAACACCAGCACCTGTGACCTCTCCAACTGCGCCACGCACGCCAGAAATTGCGCCTGCTCAGTCGCCACGCTGTCAAGACGGGCAGGCGCAAGGTGGGCAGGAATGTGAGGGGATTTACAAAAACCTCTATGATTTCATCAAGGAAGATGTGGGGTTCTGAGCATCGCTGGCTGCAAACGGCACCCTTGGCCTGCGCAGGGCAAAACCAATCAGTCTGAGTTTTGGCGGATGCGAAAGCCAAGTGAGCCGGGATGGCGCCGCCCGATGGGTTGGGTCGGCCGCCCGGTGCCGGGGGGGCTCTGGCTTGTCAGGGTGATCTGCGCCCAACGGGTCAGTTTTCAGCCGTTTCAGCGCAGCGACCAGAGCGGTCCGTGGGCGATGAAATGGATCGCCTCCAGCACCACGGCATTTGTATTTGCTGTCACGACATCATTGATCCGGCCATCGACCTCGTAGCGGCCAGAGGCCCAGCCGCCATCTGTTTCAAGATCTGCAAGGCTGCTGCGGGCAAGGGCGGTGTAGTCCGTCGCAAACAGAGCATCCCAGGCAAACGCGGCCTTAAGGCTCACTGTGCGCAGCTCGGGGTAGAGATCTCCGTCTTCGGAGACCACGGCCCAGGGGCTGCCGTTGCTGTAGACAGAGGAATAGAGAAAAAACGGATCTTGGTTCACATTGTCTTCTGACACCATGGTGATCTGGCCTGTGTCCTGGTGCCGACGTTCCTGCGCGGCATAAACCCGCTTTGCCAATGTGGCCCCCTCGCGGTCAAAGCCAAGCTCAAGCCCTTGTAGGAAAAATGGCTCACTCAGCGTTGGGGTGATGGCGCGAAAGGCGCTGGCGCGGCGCAGGTCGACGGGCACGTCTATGCCTGAAACCTCATACCACTCCATGATATTGCGCGCGCTCCCCGCGGCCAGCGTGTCCAGCCCCCACATGGCTGCAGCGCGCGCCCCATATTGTTCATATCCGATCCGCCCCTCCTGCCGGTAAAGCACATCGGATCCATCACGCTGGGCGCCTTGCAGGCGACCTTCATCTGCCATGGCCGCCAGATCCCAGTCCCGCAGCAACGCGCGGATGCGGGGGCCGTGATCGGGGCGGCGGTGTTCGAGAACACGCAGCGCCGTCAACATCCGGGCATTGTCGAGCGCAGACCAGCCAACCCCGTCCGGCACGGGATCGTTTTTGTAGTTCACCATCGCAAGGCTGCGTGAATCATACACCTTGTTGGGCAGGCGGTTGTCAAACAGCGGCATACGTTCGAGGGCCGTCAGCAGATGGTCGACACGCACCCCAAAATGCGCAGGATCAATGATGCCCAGCCCCTCAGCCGCAAGAAGCGCAAAGAGATACGAGCCCTGATCCCAAAGGGTGCCGGACGGGAAACCAGCAACGGCATCGACAAAGCCGCTTTCTGATCTGTAGTTCGTTTCAAAATAGCGCCAGGCCACTTTGGCTGCGTGAATGTCCTGTGGTGTCAGGCTTCGCTCCTGCTGGCGCTGATAGGCACTGTCGAGATCGATGGCGACACCGCCACGTGACAGCAGATAGTGCTGCAATCCGTCGCCAGAAACGGCGATCCCGGCAGCAAGGGCGAGCCCTGCGAGGAAGACGAGGCTGCTTCGGTTACCGGTAGAGCGAGAAGTCGTGGACATTGGCTGTCTCCTCAGTTGGGGCGGGGGAAGGGGCGGTGTCAGGTGACCAGCTGGCTGCCAGGGCGATGCGTCCGACCGCAGCCATGTTCCAGACGAGCCAGAAGAGATTGGTGATGAGCAGCGCCATGTCGTGGCTCTCGGCGCCGCGCAGAGTTTGCACAGTGCCGTAGATCCCGGCACCGGCCATCATGAACATCAGGCAAAGATTGGGCAGGATGTGATGGCGACCCTGACCGAAAACAGGCGTCTTCGGGGTGGGGGGAAAACGGGGGCGTTTGCCCTGCAGAACCAACCACAATGCGCGCAGCTGGATCGGAAGCGTGGACAGCGCAAGGGCGCGGCCGGGCTGGATTGCATACCCCTTGCATGCCAGCACCATCGCGATTTCGCTCAGAAAGATCACCGGCAGGAAATGAAGAAAAAACTCCGCTGAATAGGCCTCGACCGGGGCGATGCCCGTCACGAGCGATATGACCGGTGCAAGCAACAGAACCGGCAACCACAAGGTCGTGAGGTAGGACCAGAACGTCGCACCGTAATGGAGCTTGTGCCGCCAGGGCAGGCCGCGGCGAAACAGGGGGTTGTCGCGCAGCATGATGTCAAAGGTGCCACCTGCGTATTTCAACCGTTGGGTTGCCCAGGCCTCCATCGTCCAGGGGGACAACATGCGAGCCTCGACCTTTGGGTGGTAAACCGATGTCCAGCCCTCCTCCCGGTCCTCCTGCAATAGGATAGAGGTATAGATGTCCTCGCTCACATGAAACCGGAAGGGTTGCAGCGGGATGCTGTTGATCCAGATGGGGCTGGCAGGGCCGGGGGGGTGACCATGAGCCTTGTCGACCGCCGCGCTCTTGCGTTTCAGCGCGGATGCAAAGATGGCCTCGCGCCGGTGGACGGACCCGGCACCGCAGCAAAAAGAAGCGCCATTGCGGTTGCGCCTGCGTTGGATGATGTCAAAGAACACCGTTGGTTCGGACAGAAACGGGTCCGCTCCGACACGGTCGCGACCGGTCAGCCACTGCAGGGATGTCGCCAATGCGGGCAAAATGGGCTGCGCCATCTGGCCCAGACGGGTCTTTAACCAGCTTTCCCAAGCCTGACCTTCGGGGATGTCATAGAACCAATGAGGGGTCTGAACCCATGCCACCTTTGGATTGCGGAAATATCCAAGTGTGTTTTGCAGGAACGTCGGCTCCAGCCGGGTATCAGCATCGCAGATCACGATGAAATCACCGGCCGTCTGCATCAGCGCGTTGCGCAGGTTGCCGGCCTTGAAACCTTCGTTGGAGCTGCGCGCGAGATAGCCAATTCCGCTCCGGTGAGCGAGCGCTGCGATATGGGGGCGGTTGCCATCATCCAGCAGATAAATCTGGGGAGAGACATTGGGGGGGCACATCACCTGCTGGGCGGCTGCAATGGTCGGGATCAGAACCTCAGGATCTTCGTCGTAGGTGGTGATATAGAGGTCAACGCCGATAGGGCCCGACCCGTCCAGATGCGCGTCGTCCCGTGTGAGCGGCGGCGGTTTTTGCGGGGTGTCCTGTTCTGCCCAGATATCGAAGTAGAACAGAAGCGTGCCGAGAAACAAAAGGGTCTCAGCGCTGACAACGGCAACGGAAAAAAACAGCGCGTCCGGGTTCAGTGATTGCAACCAGCGCCATTGCAGATACCAGCCCCCCACGCCAATCGTCAGGCCGGCCATGAAATGCCAGGCCAACGTGCGCCGCTGCGACATGGCCGGAAAACGCGGCGGACGGCGCTGGGCGAATTTCTGGAAATAGGGTTCGGGCATGGCGAGGTGATCCCTGCAGGTGGTCTAATTGACCCGGTTGATGTCTGTGATGAGCGCGGCGGCGACGGAACGTATGGCGGCGGCTTCGTCCCCTGCGGCAAAGGAGGTTGAGTTCGTCGAATAGGACCACACGCCAGCATCCACCTTGACCCGGATGTCACGCGACAGCAGTACGGTCTGTGTCAGACTGGCGAAGACAGAGAAGCTGTAGTCACAGCGGTCATTTCCTCCGGTATGGGAAAAGAACACCTTGAGCACCGGCTCTCCCGGGAGATCGCGAGCCTCACGCGGGTGAACAATGCGGATCCCGGCCTGCTGAAAAAGCGCAGTCATTTCCGCCTGCAGCGTGGTTCCGAAGGTATCAGACGACCCAGGCGGCGGCTTCAGATTGCGCAAATCCATGCCAAAGGCGCGCAGCCCGTGCAGAACGTCCAACTTTTCCCCCCTTGCCAGCCGCTCAGGATTGAAGCCAAGCGCGACCTCGGCTGCGTTATGCTGACAGATGCGCGGCGCATCGGGATGCTCCGCCAGTTGGCCTTTTACCAGTGCGTTGCCATCAAGCATCCCGAAGAGGCGGTAGATCTGCTGCCGGTTCTCTGGCGAAAAGAGACGGCTGGTGTAATTGCTGGTTCGGATGCAGCGCGGGCCGTTCGGGCAGTTTTCGCCGCTGACATCCGTTCGTTCCCACAAAATCCAGAACCGATCGATCGAAGTGCGCCGTTCCTGTGCGCCAAGCGGGCCCTGCAAGGGGAGCAATAGCCCCGTAATCAGGACCAAGCCGAGGCTCCACAGCGACGCACGGGCGCGCGGGGGCCGTGGTGCTGGGGTTTGGCTGTCATCTTTCATGACACGCCCCTGATCAGATGGCGCCAGACGGTTGTTGCGGGTTGTGGGCTGCTCAGGGGCCTGACGGCATCAAGGGGTTCGCATCCTTCGCTGCGCCCGTCGGCAATGGCTGTTTCGACGGCCCAGAACGGGCTGGCCAGTTGGCCTGTCAGCTCACTTCCTTCGACCACGTGGCTTTTGGGCATGATGATACTGCCATCGATCTGCGCGCCTGCGCCCACATAGCTGTCTGCGCCAATGATCGTGCCGCCGCTGAGGGTTGCATGCGCGCCTATGATGCTGTTCCTGCCGACAAAACAGGGCGCACGCAGTTTGGCTGTGCGCGAAACTTCTGCGCCCTTGGCGATCCATTTGCCTGGTTCTACCTCCTGCGCATCTGGGGTCAGCCCTGCGATTTCGCCGCGCAGCACCGCCTGTAGCACTGCGGCATAGTCCCGCCCCGTGCGGATCCGGTGGCGCCGTTCGCTTTCAAAGATCTGGATCGATGCCCGATGGGCCAGCAGGGAAGGCAGCAGATCCCGCTCCAAATCCTGGGCCGGTCTATCGGCAACCATGCGGATGGCGCTGGGCGAAAGGATGTATATTCCCCCCAAGGCAAGCGCCTTTGAGGTGGCGATGACGGTGTCAGGACTGCCAAGTCCCAGCACCAGACCGGTTGGTGATGACCGCACCCAGCCGTGGTGGGCATGATCGCTTTGCTCTGTCAGGAATGCGGCCACAGTGGCAAGCGCACCGGATCGGCGATGGTGTTCCATCATCGCGGGGAGATCGATGTCACCGACCGTATCGCCGTGCAGAACAATCAGATCATTCTGACAATAGCTGATTTCCCGCTGCAGGTAGGCCAAGGTGCTGGCTGTTCCAAGCGGTGCCGCCTCCCAGCCGTCGGTGCCATCCTTGCCCTGTTTGCTGAGGATCACGCGGCTGTCGGGATATGCGTCCAGGTGGTGACTGATGTCCTGCGCATTGTGTCCTGCTGCGATGCAGACATCCCGGAGACCAAACCGGCGCAGTCCGGCAGTCAGATGCGACAGGACTGGCTGCCCAAGCAAATCCAGCATGGTGGTTGCATGGTCCCAGCTGAGCGGGGCGAGATCACGTGGCGCATCGGCCGCAAGGATCACTGCACGGCTCCCGGCGAGGAGATGGCGGCGAAACACGTTAGCCTCCAGCGCGTCGGTCTTGGTTGCATAGATCGGTAGCTGCTGGCCCAGACCGAATTTGTTTATTCGTCCCAGAACCTTGGGGGTGATACCAAAAAATCCCAAGGTGATAGCGCCGCCGTTCTGCCCGTAACATTCCACCAGCGCAGCGAGCCCGCAATGGGTGAGCCTGCTGACCCCGCTCATGTCGATCAGCATCGCAGCACGGCCAGCGTCGCGGGTTTCGCGGACAGCCTTGTGCAGCGCCTGCGCCGCCTGCGCGTTCAGGCGGCGGCAGTTCAGATGCAGAACTGGAATGTTATCAGGGCAGGTGAAACCGTAATTCATGCCGCATACCTCATGAGGGTCGGGAGGAAAATTGAGGAAGTGCAGTGGGTTGCCACGGCAGGGAGCCAAGCCCGACACTCCAGCCAAGATGGCGGCTGCGGGCCAGCCCGAGGGTAAGAAGACAGGCACAGGGCAGGGCGATCGCCACTTTGGTCAGGACGATAATGGCAGGGGTCCATGTGCTGCCTGCCAAAAGGATCTCCGCAAGGTCGAGAAAGATCGGATGGCACAGGTAGATCCCAAAGGAATAGCGCGCATATCTGCCAATTCGGGGCGCCCATCCTTGCCGGGCAAGACAAATGCACAATGCAAAAAGCAGCACAGGCATCAGAAAATCGGCCCAGTAGCCCGCAGTGTGGTCATAGGGCCAGCGTCCCGTTTGGATCGTCTGCCAGGTGGCATCCCACTTTGCCTGCAGAAGAACAATCGCAACGGCCCCCAGCGCAAAATACCAAGGTGCAATCTGGCGCGGCGCATCTCGCTGCCAAAGCGCCAGGCAAGCGGCCGCTACCATGCCATAGCCCGTGTAGCTCGCAATCTTGATGGCCCGCACAAGGTAGGGCAGCGCGTCATCCCCCCAGAACTGCGCATAGACAAAGAGATCTGCCTGTCGTTTGAACATCAGGCAGATCAGGATCAGCGCGCCCAGCACAGGCCAGCGATAGGCGGCGCGATAAAGGGGGAACATCAGCACCAGCGCAAACAGCGTCGGGATAAAGTGCATGTGATATTTCACATCCCCCAAAAGGAGGAAGCCAACCCATTTCACCGGGGTGCCAAGCTCTTCCAGAACAGCATCTAGATAGCCAAAGTGCCCAGCCTTGATCAGATTGAAGACTGCATAAAACACCGTCCAGAACAGGAAGGGGAGCAAGAGCCGCCGCGCTTGCAGTGCAATTGTCGCCGCATAGCCCCGCCCGCTGCGATGTTGGGCCATCAGCAGCAGAAAGATAGAGATGATCAGGAACAGTTCTGTCCGGGCGATATACAGAACCGCACGAAGCATCATCGGAATGATCCGCTCCTCGGGGAGGGCGGTGACAAACGGCTGGCCGGTCGCATCGGCCGTTGCATGAAGCCCCACCATCGAAAGCCCGGCGACGAGACGCAACGCATCTATCCACTCCAGCCTTGCCCTGACAGTTTCACTCATCACGTGACCTCTTATTACACGCTAAGAGTGTAGAATCGTAAATGGAAATAAATGGTGAAAATGAATTATGAATATTTTTACAGATAAACAGAGGCGCGCGTTATCGAATTTTTATCACGTCGTTAATAAGCTTGCATCCGGAGGTTGCGTCTATGTTGAGATGTTTTGTTTTTTTTGCAGTTTTTGCGATGGGCATCTGGGCCCTGGTCCGTGAGAGCCACGCACAAGAGATGCAGGATGCCGAACTTTGTGAGGCTGTCTTTCGGGAATATGGTGTCCGATCAGAGGTTTGTAATGCACCGCAGCCCAAGCCGCAGCCGGACAGGGAGCTGACCGCACAGGACAGAGAAAGCCATATCTTTTTTCTGTCAGGTGGCAGCCGGCTAAGCCCTCAGATGGAGCGGCAGGTTGTTCTGCTGGCCGGTGTGCTGAACACCGCACCGATGAAGGACGCCTGTCTGCGGTTGACCGGCCATTCGGATGCCAGCGGGGGGCGCGATGCGAACCGTCGACTGTCTGAACAGCGTGCAGAGGTGGTTGCCGCAGCCCTGCGTCTCAGGCTTGATAGGGGCGACCGTGTGGAAGAGGTCCATGGCGTGGGAGAAGAAACACCGCTTGAGGGCTGGCCATCCACCGCCCGCGAAAATCGCCGGGTCTCGATCGAAGCACGCCACTGCCAGTAGCGCGCGTTTCCGTAGAATACAAAAAAGCCCTCAGACCAATCTGGTCAGAGGGCTTTTTATGGCTCCGGCGGTAGGGATCGAACCTACGACCAATTGATTAACAGTCAACTGCTCTACCGCTGAGCTACGCCGGAACATGTGGGGTCGTATAACGGTGCCGAACGGTGGCGTCCAGAGCCGTTTTGCGATTTTTTGGAAAAAAGTTCACGGGCTTTCGCAGGCGTCAGGATTGAGTTGAAACTGCGCGTCAACAGAGAGCTGGCCGACAGGCTGAATGCGGGATTGCGATGTAAGATCAACGAGGTGGGCAAAAACATTGCGCTCTGCAGCGGGCAGCAAAGCGGCTGGGGTTTCTGTGTAGATTGTCCGTGCCAATGTCGCGGCAGTGGCGGCTTTCTTGCCCAGGATATCCAGAATGGCCGTCTCGCGCATCAGCCGGTGAGCGATGAGCCAGTCAAGCCGTCCTGCCGGGTCATCAATCGCGGCCCCGTGGCCTGGATAGAACACGCGCCAGGACCGTGCAGCGAGGCGACGACAAGAGGCCATGAAATCGGTCAGGTCGCCATCTGGCGGCGACACAAGAGAGCTGGCCCAGCCCATGACGTGATCTGCGGTGAAACAGATATCTCCCCATCCAAAGGCGAGATGGTTGCCCAGGTGGCCGGGGGTGTGAATTGCCTCCAGCTCCCAGTCGCTGCCGCGCAGGATATCCCCATCTGCAAGGCAGATATCGGGGGCGAAGCCCTGATCAATGCCTTCCCCACCACCTGCAAGCCCGGCCTCTGCCAATTGCGCCATGACGGCGCTGCGGCCAGCCACGGGTCCGCCAAACGCGTAGATCGGCGCGCCGGTTGCATCAGAAAGGTCGCGCGCGAGGGGGGAGTGGTCAAGATGGCTGTGGCTGACCAGGATGTGGCTGATGCTCTGGTCGGGGGCGACGGCATCCAGGATGGCTTGCAAATGGCGCGCATCCTTGGGGCCGGGGTCTATCACCGCCAGGTCCTGGGTGCCGATCAGATAGGTGTTTGTTCCCCGATACGTCATCGGAGAAGGGTTCGGCGCCAGGATGCGGCGGAGGCCGGGTTCCAGCACCTCAGGCACGCCAGTTTGCGGATTGAAATCATCGGGTGCCTGCATCTGCCTGTCCTTTTTGTCTCTGCTTGCCGGCCGCGTTGTGCGTTTTGCTTTTCAGCGAGCGGGGCGCAGGGTAGGTGTAGCCCATGTTCTTTCAATGGCTCAAACAGTATATGCCGCGCAGTCTTTATGCACGGGCGGCTTTGATCCTGCTGGTTCCGATCGTGACCCTGCAGCTGGTTGTCTCTGTCGTGTTCATCAAGCGTGATCTGGAGGATCTGACGGTTCAGATGACGCTCACCATTCTGCGTGAACTGCGATTGATTGAGCAGACCATCGCCCCGGCAACGACACAAGAGATGGCCATGGAACGGCTGATGCCGCTGCTGGAGCCACTGCAGGTCGAGGCGCGGTTCTTGGATAACACTCAGCCGTTGCCGCAGGACCGGATGGGGGTGCTGGAGTTTTCCGGACGGGTGGTGCGTGACACGCTGGAAAATAACCTGCCGTCCTTTGTTTCGGCGCAATTCCCTGACACGCGCCAGTTTCAGTTGGTGATGCAAACCGACCTGGGACCGCTCGCATTGGTGCAGGATCGGCGCCGTGTCACAGCTGCCGCACCGCATCAGCTGATTGTGACGGTGATTGTTTTTGGCTTTCTGATGACGGTCATCGCCTTCGTCTACATGCGCAATCAGCTGCGTCCGATCAAACAGCTGGCCGATGCCGCTCAGGCCTTTGGTCGAGGCCGCACGGTGGCCTATGCCCCCCGTGGGGCAAATGAGGTCCGCGCTGCGGGTCATGCGTTTCTGGACATGCGCGCCCGTATCGAACGCCAGATCGAGCAGCGCACGCTCATGCTTTCTGGTGTCAGCCATGACCTGCGCACCCCGCTGACCAGAATGAAGCTGGGCCTTTCCATGCTGGAAGATGAAGAGGCTGAACCGTTGCGCCAGGACGTCGACGAGATGCAGGCGCTTCTTGATGCGTTTTTGGATTTCTCCCGCGGGGTGTCCACCAGCGAGCCGGAAGCGGTGGATCCGCATGTGTTGGTCACAGTGGCGGTGGATGGCTGGCGTCGGCAGGGCAAGGACGTGATGCTGGGAGAGATGAGCGGAGAGGGTGAGGTCATGCTGCGCAAGGCGGCGCTGCGCCGCGCAATCGAAAACCTGATCTCAAACGCCGTGCGCTACGGCTCGCGGGCGCGGGTGTCGGTGGCTTTGACAGAGCGTTTCTTGCGGATCCGTGTGGAAGACGATGGGCCTGGTATCCCGGAGGCGGACCGAGCAGAGGCAATGCGCCCCTTCACCCGGCTCGATCCGGCCCGCAATCAGGATCTGGGCAGCGGTGTTGGCCTTGGCCTTGCGATTGTCACTGACATTGCGCGGGCCCACGGCGGGATGCTGCGCCTTGGCAAGAGCGAAGATCTGGGCGGGCTGCAGGCGGATATCGTGATCGGCATCTGAGACCCGCCCCGATCAGGGCGTGACACAGAGATCAGAGCAGTTCCGACATCTCCACGACCCTGTGTTCCTTGATCGAGATCTGAGCAGCCAGCCCCATCAGCACAGCCATACGACCGTCTTTAAGGGTGACCTCCGGGGTTGGGCGCGTGCCACGCACCAGTTCAAGAAACTTGCGGTGTTGATAGAAGGTCGAGCCGTTGTGATCGCCAGCCTCCAGAAGGTCAGGGTCGACCGGTACCTCGATCTCAACAGGGCCACGTGGCTCTCGCAGGGATGTCACAACCTTGGGCACAGGGGCAGCCCCCAGATGTTCGGGCCAAAATCGCCCGGGACCGGGTACAAACGCCTCGATCTTTCCTCTTGGGCCAATTGCCGTCACCTCTTCCTGATATTCTGCGCCTTCGGCAAACATGCAGAGTTCCAGCATGGCACGGGCGCCGCAGCTGAAGTCGACAATCACATATCCATTGTCCAGGATGTCCGGCACGCCATCGCTATAGCGTTCATCCAGATGGTTGGCATCCTGACCGCCGCTGGCCATCACGCGCACGGGTTCCGATCCAAGCGTCAACCGCATGAGATCGAAGAAATGGCAGCATTTCTCTACGAAGGTGCCGCCGGATTTGGCGTCAAATCGGTTCCAGTCATCGACCTTCTCCAGAAACGGAAAGCGGTGTTCGCGCACGGTGAGCATCTTGATGCCGCCAGTCGCGTCAACAGCGTCACGCAAAAACGTCGCGATTGGCGGCATGTAGCGATATTCCATCGCAACCCAGACGGGCGCCGGATATGTGGTCTCAAACGCGGCCAGACGGGCACGGTCGTCGAGGCTGGTGAATAGCGGTTTTTCCACCAACACTGGCAGTGGCCGGGTTCGGGCCAGCAGCTCCAGCTGTTCGAGATGCCGGAAATTGGGGCTGGCAATCAGGAGACAATCCAGATCCCCGATCTTCATCAGGTCTTCGATACTGTCGGTAAAGGTGGCATCCGGCGCAAACTGCGCTGAAATCTCACGCATGGCGGGATTGGGCTCGTAGATCGCGCCGACGCGTGTGTTGTCGAGCAGGGCGATATTTCGCAGATGCTCTTGGCCCATCATGCCGCAGCCGATGATCCCGTAGGTGATGGGGTCTGACATGTTTCCTCCTAAGTCAGGCGCTGCACATAGAGTGCTTTGTCGGGGTCAAACCAGGTGCGCGAAAATTCCACCGGGGCAGAGACCTGCGCCCAGCTGAGCCGTTCGATATAGCCCACGGTGGTTCCGGCAGGTTTGGAAAAATGCGCTGGCGCCCAGTCCGGGACCGGGCCAAGCGATACCCTGTCTTCGGCACGGGTGATCCAGAAGCCGAGAGCCATGCGGTAATATCTATAAAGAGAATCGGACAGCTGATCGGCCTTTACCTGACCTGCGTCGCGGTCCAGCCAGATTTCCTCTACCGCGATTATGACATCGTCAAGATAGCGCAAGCGACGGATTCTGGTGCCGGTCTCGGCAGTGCCAAAGGCCGGTAGATCCGCCGGTTTTGGGCATTCTTCTACAGATAGGATATCCGCGGTCGGCAGTCCGCCTCCGCTGTGTAGTTCAAGGCGGAACATGGAATAGATGCTTTGGGCGCTTTGGGTCGAGCGGATGTAGTTTCCGGACCCTTGGATGCGTTCCAGCATCCCCTGTTTTTCCATTTCTGCCAGTGACTTGCGCAGCGTTCTTACGGTTGTTCCATACTGTTGCGCCAGCTGGCGTTCCGGCGCGAGACGTTCGCCGTCAGCCAGGCGGCCAGAGGCGATTTCCCGGGTCAGGGCCTCGCTGATTTGGAGATAGAGAGGCAGGGCAGAGCCGGTGGCGCGGGTGTTTGGCATGGGGCTAATGGTCGCTGAAGTCAAAAAATTGATACACCATTGATATACATCAAGGCGCAGGCTATGCAAGAGTTAAGTTGCGAAACGCGAGGGAGAGGTTGATGAGCGTTGTTCCCATTACGTCGGCAGATCTTGACGCTGTGGAGGTGTCGTGGTTCGCGGCGCTTTGCTCGGACGATTATCAGTTTCTCGGCGTGCCAGATGGGGATCTGCGATCATCCTGGGCTCATTGCTCTGACATCGTGAAAGAGGCAGAGGCGCAGGGGTTTCGCAACATCCTGTGTCCGTCGTCCTATCAGGTGGGGCAGGATACGCTCAGCTTTGTTGCGGGCTGCGCGCCGATCACCAGCAAGATCAACATGTTGGCAGCGGTTCGCTGTGGTGAAATGCAGCCCATCATGCTGGCGCGCACGCTGGCGACTCTGGATCACATGCTGGAGGGGCGTCTGACCGTCAACATCATCTCCTCTGATTTTCCGGGCGAGAAGGCCGACAGCGCGTTTCGCTATCAGCGGTCGCGCGAGGTTGTGGAAATTCTCAAGCAGGCCTGGACGCAGGATGAAATCAACCACGAGGGAGAAGTCTATTCCTTCAACGGGCTGACGACAGATCCGGCAAAACCCTATCAGACCGGTGGCCCGCTTTTGTATTTCGGTGGCTATTCCCCTTCGGCGCTGGATCTGTGCGGAGAGCATTGCGACGTCTACCTGATGTGGCCGGAAAAGATGGAAGAGCTGGAAGGCCGGATGAAAGCGGTCCATGCCGTTGCAGAGCAATATGGACGAACGCTGGATTACGGTCTGCGGGTTCATATGATTGTGCGTGACACAGAGGCAGAGGCGAACGAATACGCTGAGTATATCGTCTCCAAACTGGACGAAGCACAGGGCAAGGCGATCCGCGACCGTGCCCTTGATGCCACCTCGCTTGGCGTTGCTCATCAGGCCAAGAACCGCGAAGTCGCGGATGAATACGGCTACATCGAACCACACCTCTGGACCGGGGTTGGCCGGGCGCGTTCTGGCTGTGGGGCGGCACTGGTCGGGTCAACGGATCAGGTTATGTCAAAACTGGACGCATATCAGAAAATGGGGATCCGGGCCTTTGTGCTGTCAGGCTACCCGCATCTGGAAGAGGCGCGACATTTCGGGACACGGGTCATGCCGCATCTGAAAACCTGTTCGCTGCCGCATGAATATGGCCGGGTGCCTGCAACGGTTCCGGCCACACCTCTCGGGAATGGAGTACGTCGTTGATGGAACGGATCGAAATCGCACCGGGCCTGAGCCTGAGCCGTTTGGTTTATGGAATGTGGCGTCTGGGAGACGATAGCGACACCTCGACCGCGCATGTCGAAGCCAAGATCAACGCCTGTCTTGAGCAGGGGATCACCACCTTTGATCAGGCTGACATCTATGGTGGCTATGCTGCTGAGGGCATTTTGGGACAGGCAATCAAGGCCAATCCGGCCCTGCGGGCGCAAATGGAAATCGTCACCAAATGCGACATCGTTGCGCCGATGGGACGCTATGCAGATAAGCGGGTCAAATACTACGACACCAGCCGGGCTCATATTTTGTCGTCAGTTGATACATCGCTTCAGGAAATGGCGGTGGACCATATTGACCTTTTGTTGATCCACCGGCCGGATCCATTGATGGATCACCGCGAAACCGGCGCGGTGCTGGACGAGGTTGTTGCCTCGGGCAAGGTGCGGGCGGTTGGTGTGTCGAATTTCCGCCCCTGGGACTGGGAATTGCTGCAGTCGGCAATGAAAACGCCACTTGCGACCAACCAGATTGAGATTTCGCTCTCTGAAATCCGCCCGTTCACCAATGGAGATCTGGCATTTCATCAGCGCCAGGATCATCCCCTGATGGCCTGGTCACCGCTTGGTGGTGGTGGGCTGATGACCAGCAGCGGTGGCGTTGCCGATCGCCTAGACGCGATTGCCTCGCAGCAGGGGGTGGATAGAGCTGCGGTTGCGATTGCCTTTCTCCTGCGCCATCCGGCTCATATCTTGCCTGTTCTTGGGACGAACAACCTCGACCGGATCAAGCGGGCGTCGGATGCGCTGAAAGTCGATCTGGACCGCGAAACTTGGTTCAGCCTCTACGAGGCTGCGCTTGGTCAGGAGGTTCCATGATGGCTGCGAACACGGGTGCGGGCAAACAGAGCTTTGTCCCGGCGCCTGACAACACGCGACTGCTGCGCGATGCGTTTGGCCGCTTTGCGACAGGGGTGACCATCGTCACCGCTGCCTGTGACAAGGGGACGGTGGCCATCACCGCGAACAGTTTTTCCTCGGTCTCGCTTTCACCGCCATTGGTTTTATGGTCGCCAGACAAGACATCGCGGCGTTTCCCGTATTTTGAAACCGCTCAGCATTTTGCGATCCATGTGCTGGCTGCGGATCAGGATGACCTGTGTTGGCAGGTGGCAAAAGATGCCTTTGGGCTGAACCAATTGGTTCTGGAGCGCAACACCGATGGCGTGCCGTTGCTGGACAACTGCCTGGCACGGTTCGAATGCACACGATCTGCGCTGCATGACGCCGGCGATCATATGATTGTTCTGGGCCATGTCGATCGCGCGACCATGCGCGAAGGTGGCGATGCGCTGACATTCTACAACGGTCAAATGGGCCAGATCGCCGCCGAATGACCCGCAGCCCGTTGGGACAAAGTACGACGCACCTGCGCCGCGCCGGGGAGGGCGGGGCCAGCAAGACAAAAGAGCCAAAAGGCCCATGAGCCAGACGCCGCAGGGCGAAATGTCAGAAGGGAGATGACATTGGGAGGAAACAATAGGGGGGCGCCGGGATGACGGCGATCCTGTCTGTGCTGAACTTTCTGCGCCCGCTCAACACCGGCCTGCTTGCAGTCGGCCGTTGGGTGGGCGTTTTTGCCATTGGTCTCATGGTGGCGGCAATCCTGATCCAGGTGTTTTTCAGATATGTTCTGGGCAGCGCATTGCCTTGGCCGGACGAGGCGGCGCGGTTCTGCATGTTGTGGATGACGGGCCTGATGGCGCCCACCGCTTTTCGCAGCGGCGGGTTTGTTGCGATCGACGTGATGGACAACGTGCTGCGCGGGGCGGCCTTTCACCTGCTGCAGCTGGTTCTTTTGGCGATCTGCCTGGCGGTTCTGATCGTCGGGGTTCAGATCGGCTACAAGGAGGTGATGGGCCTTGGCGGGCGCTTTGCAACCGCCTCGCTTTATGTGCCGACATCGCTTGGTTTTGACGAATGGTACCGTGTTCCGCGCAGCTGGATGATGCTGTCGCTATTGGTTGGTGTTGCGCTGTTGATCCTCGTCAATGTTGAGCTGATCCTGGAACGCATCGTGCGGCTGTTTGGGCGGGGGGATCGCATCCCGCCGCGGCCCGGGCTGACCATGGGGGGCGCAGAATAATGCTGATCTGGTTCCTGCCGCTGTTCCTGTTTCTCTTGATGGTTGGCCTGCCGGTGTTCTTTTGCCTGTTGGCAGCCCCCGGAGCCCTGTTGTGGCTAAACGGTCAGGAACGGGATCTGACCCTGCTGTATCGCAATCTTTACAACGGGATGGACAGTTTTCCGCTCATGGCGATCCCGTTTTTCATGCTGGCGGGTGAATTGATGAACCGCGGTGGTATCACCGTGCGCCTGGTTGAGTTTTCGCAGGCGCTGATGGGCCATCTGCGGGGGGGCTTGGCACAGGTGAATATCCTGTCGTCGATCCTGTTTGCAGGGCTGTCAGGTTCTGCTGTGGCGGATACCTCTGCCCTTGGCTCCATGCTGATCCCAGCGATGGAGAAGGAAGGCTACAGCCGTAAATTCGCCGCAGCAGTCACAGCGGCCAGTTCGGTGATCGGGCCGATTATCCCGCCCTCCGGCATCATGATCATCTACGCCTATGTCATGGGCGAGAGTGTCGCTGCGCTGTTTCTTGCGGGGATCGTGCCGGGTATTCTGGTGGGCATAGGTCTGATGGTGATGGTGCGGATGATGGCGGATCGGTATGAGCTGCCTGCCGCCCGGCGTGTGGTGTTTGACAAGGTGGAGATCGGCGCGGTTGAAGCGTGGTTCTCCTTTGCACTGGTGCGGCTGAACCTTGGTCTGTTGTTTTCCCAGTTTGTCCCACTCAGCGACAGCGCCGGTGCGCAGGGGGCATGGCTCAGCTTTCTGGGGGGGGTGCTGCTGGCACATGGTTTGATGCTGGGTTTGCGCCGTGTGGTCAGCGCAGACTTCCGCGTCGTGTGCAAGCGCGCGGTGGTGCCTTTGCAGACGCCCGTGCTGATCCTTGGTGGCATTCTGGCGGGAGTGTTCACCCCGACAGAGGCGGCCGCAGTCGCCGTGGCGTATGCGCTGTTGATCAGCTTTGGCATTCTTGGCTCCATGCGGCTGTCGGACCTGCCGGAGGTCTTTTCTCGGGCGGGGATCACCTCGGCTGTGGTCCTGCTGCTGGTTGGGGCCGCGATGTCGTTCAAAACCGTCGTGAGCCTCAGCCACGCGCCAGAACAGCTGGCTGGGTTCATCCTGACCCTGTCTGAAAACCCGCTGATCCTGCTGTTTCTGATCAATCTGCTGTTGTTTGTGGTCGGGATGTTTCTGGATGCAGGGCCCGCAATCATCATCCTCGGCCCGATCCTTGGCCCGGTTTTCGAAGGGCTCGGGGTTGAGCCCGTGCATTTCGCCATCATCATGTGCGTGAACCTGACTGTGGGGCTCGCGACACCGCCGATGGGGCTGGTGTTGTTCGTTGCGGCCGCTGTGTCGCAAGAGCGCGTGACGACCATCGCCAAGGCCATCCTGCCGTTCCTTGCCATCGAAATCGCCGTGATCTTCCTGATCACCTTTGTGCCAGCGATTTCGCTGACGGTGCCGAAATTGACCGGGTTCCTGAACTAGGGGCCTGACAGATCAAGCGAATAAACCAGAATAAAAGAGCAACAGGAGGAGAAACGATGCTCAGGAATTTGGTAAAGACGGTGGCCCTGTCGGCCCTGATGGCAGGAACTGCTCTGTCGGCATATGCCGCTGACTACACCATCCGTGCGACTGCAAACTCGAACGAAAACGACGAGGATTATGACGGTCTGGTCGTGTTCAAGAACTACGTCGAAGCCGCGTCAAACGGTGCGATCGAGGTTGAGCTGTTCATCGGTACGCAGCTTTGCTCCAACGGGGCGGAATGCCTTCAGGGCGTGGCGGATGGATCCATCGACGTCTATATCTCCACATCTGGCGGCGCCTCTGGCCTGTTCCCATATGTGCAGGTTCTCGATCTGCCTTATCTGATGGCGGATGACCGGATTGCAGAACATGTTCTGTCGGGCGATTTCACCCGCCAGATGCGCAAGATGGCGTTGGAGGATTCCGGTGATGCCATCCGCCTGATGACGATTGGCAACACCGGCGGCTGGCGCAACTTTGCCAACACGAAACGCCGCGTCGCAGAGCCGTCTGACATGGAAGGCCTGAAAATCCGGACCGTTGTCGCCGATCTTCCGCAGGAACTGGTGAAGGCCCTTGGTGCGTCGCCGACGCCGATCCCGTGGCCAGAGCTGTTCACCTCCTTCCAGACCGGTGTGGTTGAGGGCTCCAAAAACGGAATTACCGACATCATGGGGATGAAGTTCCCGGATGCTGGTCTGCAATATGTGACCCTTGATGGGCACGCCTACATGGGGGCGCTGTGGTGGATGTCGAACCAGACATTCATGAACATGCCCGAAGACATGCGCCAGGTTGTTGTTGACGGCTTCTATGCCTTGCAGCAGGCAACCTTTGCCTCGCCCAAGCGCAAGTCGATCCAGGCCTATGAGGATTTTGTTGCAGGGGGTGGCGATCTCTATGTTCCGACACCCGAACAGAAGGCGGCCTTCAAAACCGCAGCGGAGCCGGTCTATGACTGGTTCAAGTCGAACGTGACCCGCGGGGATGAGATCTTTACCGCACTGACCGACGCGGTCGCAGAAGCTGAGGCAGACGTCAGCGCAGCCCGCGCAGCGGACCTGAACTGAGCCAAACCAAAGGAAACGGCGCGGGGATCACCTCGCGCCGTTTTCTCTTTTGGTTTCCTGCAGCATGTGTCCGACCAATGCTGAGCGCTCAGCGGAACGGGTACATCCAGACCTTGTAATCTTCGACAAGAACATGCGCTTTCTCAATCTCGTCCTGCGTCATTTTCTTCACCACTTCCTCAAGGCTGATGGCGGCATCGGGGTCTCCTCCGATGGCCGAAAGCGTGTACCACATATACGCGCGGACAAGATCGGGGGCAGGCATGCCGCGGCCGATCTCATAGTACCAACCGATGCCAGACTGGGCGCCGGGGTGTCCTTTCATCGCAGACCGAAGATACCACTCAAAGGCGCGCTGGTCGTCTCGCTCAACGCCAAGCCCCATGGCATACATCACACCAATCAGCTCTTCGGCGTCGGCATTCCCGGACCGGGCCGCAGGCCAGAGCGCGGCTCTGGCCTCCTCAAACTGGCCTGCTTCCATCAGATCGCGCGCCGCTTCAATTTCGGCCAGGGCAGGCAGGGGCGTACACAGCGACATCATCGCAGCGGTGGCCAGTTTCAGCAGGTGTTGGCGCATCTCATTTCCCTTCGTTGTGCCTTGGCGTCGGGGGCGGTTGCCACCGGTCTGGCGGCGGGTGCCTCTTTTGCGGACGGCGCAGAACCGGTTGTCACCCGCCCTGGGTTTCCCGCCCCGCTGCGGGCGCGTGATTTTATGCCCACCAATCCAGCCAAGGCCGAGTTGGGGCGGCTGCTATTTTACGACAAGATCCTGTCTGGGAACAGAAACATCAGCTGCGGAACCTGTCATAATCCGAGGTTTGGCACCTCTGATGGTCTCTCGCTGGGCCTCGGTGAGGGGGCATCTGGGCTGGGGCAGGAACGGCGCTCGGGTGAGGGCGTCGACCGGATACAGAAACGCATTCCGCGAAACGCTCCGGCGCTTTGGAACCTTGGCGCGACGTCGATTGCCGTCTTGATGCACGATGGCCGCATCAGCCGCGATCCGATCTATGGCAACGGCTTTAACACCCCGGCCGAGGAATGGTTGCCGCAGGGGCTGCAATCGGTTCTGGCGGCGCAGGCATTGTTTCCGATGACCAGCGGCTTTGAAATGGCGGGCAATGTGGGAGAGAACGAAGTCATCGGAGCCGTCAGGGACCGGATCGATCTTGGCTGGCCAATCATCGCCAAACGTGTGCGTGCAGTGCCGGATTATGGGCAGGCGTTTGTTGAAGCATTTGACCACGTAACCACAGCAGAGCAGGTGCAGATCACCGACATAGCAGAGGCGCTGGCCCATTTCATGGTGCAAGACTTTACCTCGTTCGACAGCCCGTTTGACGCATTTCTGGCCGGAGATCAGGCCGCGCTCTCACCCTTGCAGCGAAGGGGCGCCGATTTGTTTTTCGGCTCGGCGGGCTGCAGCGGCTGCCATGCGGGGGCTCTGTTGTCGGATCAGAAATTTCATGCACTTGGATTGCCTGCGTTTGGCCCAGGTCGCGCACGCCGGTTTGATCCCTATGCGCGGGATGTGGGCCGCATGGGCGAGAGTGATGATCTCGCAGACGCCTATCGGTTCAGAACCCCGATGCTGCGCAACGTCGAATTGACCGGGCCTTATGGTCACAATGGGGCCTATTCCACGCTTGAGCGAATGGTGCGCCATCATCTTGACCCGGAAGAGGGCAGGGCATCCTGGACACCGGCTGATCTGACATTGCCGCAGGTGGACTGGCTTGCGCCGATTGATTTTGTCATCCAGAGCGACCGTCTGGAAATGGCGCGGCAGGCGCGCACCCGCGATATCTATCTGCGCAATGACCTGAGCGATGACGACATCGACGCATTGGTCAGCTTTTTGACGTCCCTGACGGGAAAGGCCGCCCGAGAGCAGCGTTCGCGTGTTCCGGACAGCGTGCCCAGCGGTTTGCCTGTTGATCGTTAGTTGAAAAAGACGCGGGACCATCTGAGATGATCCCGCGCCCGTCATTTTGTACCGCTTTGCGCGGATCTCACTTTGCGTCGCGTTCCATGATCCATTCCACCTCAGGCGCTGCCACAAAACGCCATTTGCGCAAGGGGCCGGCCATCACGTTGAGATAGTACATCTCAAACCCGTAAGGCGCGCCGCAGGGGTGATGACCGCGCGGAACAAGGACGACATCGCCATCTGCCACAGCCATGGTTTCATCCAACTGCCCGTCATCGGTGTAGACGCGCTGAATACCAAAGCCATTGGCCGGATTGAGCCGGTGATAATAGGTCTCTTCCAGATAGGTGATCCGGGGGTAGTCGTCTTCGTCATGGCGATGGCTGGGAAAGGAGGACCAATGACCTGCGGGGGTAAAGACCTCTGTCACCAACAGGCTGTCACAATAGTCTTCGGCTTCCATCGCGATATTGTTGATGTACCGCGTATTTGTGCCTTTGCCACGCTCTGTCAGGGTGATGCCGTCAGGGCCGATTCGGCGTGCGTCGTGCCCGCCCTTGCCCGGGGCTGAACAGACGGCAATGGTGCAGTCCGTCGTCGCCTCAGCGGTCCAGTCACTGCCATTGGGCAGATAGAGACAATGCGGCGGCGTCTTTTCAAAGACGTTCATCCGGTCGCCAAGCTCGCCCCAATCCTGACCTGCGCCAGTGATGTTTGCCTTGCCTTCGACCATGACCAGAATGACCTCACGGTCGCCAGTCACATCGGCCGCGGTTTCGCCCGCCCGCAAACGGTGCAGCGCAAAACCGACATAACGCCAACCTGCGCTTTCCGGGGTGATGCGATGCACTTCGCCGTGGGTGCCAAAGGGTTTTCTGAGCAGATCGCTCATGGCTTTGCCTCCTGTGTTTTGAGGTGCATCATGCCTCTACGGTCAGGCCGTAGCGGGTGCACAGATCGCGGATCGTTTCATAGCCCAGTTTGGACGCCTCATATGGGGCGACCTTTGCGGGATCCTGTTCAGCCTCAACCACGATCCAGCCAGCATAGTCCATCTTGGCCAGTTTTTCCGTGACAGCCGCAAAGTCAATGGAACCCTCGGCATCGCCCGGGACGGTAAAGGCACCTGCGATGACGGCATCCAAGAAGGACCAGTTTTCAGCCCGCGCCTGCGAGGCGATGTTGGCGCGCAGATCCTTGTAATGGACGTGGTGAATCCGGTCGCCCCATTTGTCCAACGTCCCCAACAGATCACCGCCGCCAAAGACCAGATGACCTGTATCATAAAGCAGCGTGACCTCGGGGCTGCTGGCCTCCATCAGCCAGTCGATGTCCTGTTGATCCTCGATAAAGGCGCCCATGTGGTGATGATAGGCAAGCGGCAGGCCCTTGTCCGTCATCCATTTGGCGATCTCCGACAGTTTGGCGGCATAGCCGTGCACGTCGTCACGGCTCAGCTTGGGGCGGTTGTTGACCGGTGTGCCCTGATCGCCCTGAACGGTGTTTGAGCATTCGGCATAGACCAGACAAGGCGCGCCAAGGGCTGCAAATTGCTCCACCTGTTCCTGAATGGCGGCCTTTTCGGTGGCGACATCATTGACCAAAAGATTGCCAGAGCACCAACCGCCACACAGGGCAATGTCATACTCGTTCAAGTATTTGCGCAGGCCTTCGGTGTCTTGCGGCATACGGCGGCCGCGCTCAACGCCGGTGTAGCCGATGTCGCGTGCCTCGCTCAGGGCCTGTTCCATTGTGTAGGCTGCGGTCAGGTCCGGCAGGTCGTCGTTCTGCCAGGCGATGGGGGAGATACCAATCTTGACGCTCATGGTCGTGGTCTTTCTGTTGTGACGCGGCTCAACGCGCCAATGTCTGTTGTCTTGATACTTCGGTCCCCCGCGTCGCGCAGGTCAGCGACACGGGGTGGGCGCTCAATTCAAGGCGCGGGCTTTGATCTGTTTTTCGTACTCCGCCCGCTTGGCGCGGACCTCTTCGCGCGCCGAGACCTCGGGCACTGCGACGTCCCACCAGAACCCACCATCCGGGGTGGAGGGGTAGGGATCTGTATCGATCACGATCACAAACGGACCTTTTGCCGATTTCGATCGCTGCAGCGCGTCTTCAAGTTCCGCGATCGAAGAGACGTGAACCGACGCAGCCCCCATAGAGGCGGCATGGGCGGCGAAGTCGATATTGGCTGGGTTCACGTGATAGCTGTGATCCAGCAGGTTGTTGAACTCGGCTCCGCCGGTGCCCATTTGCAGCCGGTTGATACAGCCATAACCCCGATTGTCGGTGATCACGACAGTCATATCGATGCCGAGCATGGCTGCGGTGGCCAATTCGGAGTTGGCCATCATGTAGCTGCCATCGCCGATCATGCAGATCACCTCGCGGTCAGGCTGGGCCATCTTGATGCCCATGGCGCCTGCGATTTCATATCCCATGCAGGAATAGCCGTACTCCATGTGGTAGGCACCGGGGCGGGGGGCCTTCCAGAGTTTATGCAGCTCTCCCGGCATGGTGCCCGCAGCGCACATGACGACCGTGTCGGGGCCGGAACTGCGCTGGACTGCGCCGATCACATGCTGGTCGCTTGGCGACTGAATGTCGTCTCGCGGGGCGGCGGTCAGAGGGTCGACGGCCGCGAACCATGCTTCCTTCAGGGCTGAAGGCGGCGCTTCTGCGCAATGGTCGCCAAGCGCCTCGCTCAGCTGTTCCAACCCGATCAGCGCATCACAGCACAGTGGTTCTGCGCCGTGCTTCATCGCATCATATGCGGCCACATTGAGCGAGATGAGTTTGCGAGCAGGGTTCTGAAACAGGTTCCAGGATCCCGTGGTGAAATCCTGAAAGCGGGTCCCAACGCCCAGCACCACATCCGCATCCGTGCAGATCTCGTTTGCCGACCCGGCGCCGGTTACACCAACGGGGCCCAGGTTCAGAGGATGGTCCCAGGCAAGGGCGGATTTGCCGGCTTGGCTCTCCACCACAGGGATCTGATGCGTTTCGGCAAAGGCGCGCAGTGCATCGCAGGCACCTGAATAATGCGCCCCGCCACCGGCGACGATCACGGGTTTCTTCGCTGCCCTGATCAACTCTGCCGCATGTGCAAGTTCTCGGGCATCCGGGAGAGCCCGGCGAATGTACCACGTGCGCGGCTCAAAAAACGCCTCGGGCCAGTCGTAGGCCTCGGCCTGAACGTCCTGACAGAACGCCAGTGTCACCGGGCCACAGTCGGCAGGGTCCGTCATCGTGCGAAAGGCGCGCGGCAAGGCAGTCAGCAGCTGCTCTGGTCGGGTGATCCGGTCGAAATAACGGCTAACCGGTTTAAAGCAGTCATTGGCGCTGATGGTGCCGTCGTTGAAATTCTCGACCTGCTGCAACACGGGGTCCGGGCCGCGCCCTGCAAAGACATCACCGGGGATCAGCAGCAGGGGGAGGCGATTGACATGGGCAAGGGCGGCAGCCGTGACCATGTTGGTCGCGCCAGGCCCGATTGACGAGGTCACAGCCATGGCACGTTTGCGGCCGGATTGTTTGGCATAGGCGATGGCCGCATGGGCCATGGTTTGCTCATTGTGACCACGATAGGTGCGAAAGCTCTCGCGTTCAGCATAGAGCGCTTCGCCCAGGCCAGCGACGTTGCCATGACCAAAGATGGCCCAGATGCCGTCAAGGAACGGCACGCCATCTTCGTTCAGCTGCGCCGCCAGATAGCGAACCATGGCCTGTGCGGCGGTCAGTCGGATCATTGTCATCAAACGGCTCCCTGTGCTTTTTGTTTTTGAACGCTATCACGCGCGTCGCCCCAAATGTCGCAGAGGCGTGCGTAGTTCTCTGTCATCCGGCTCACGGCCTCACGATCGTCCAGCTTGCCTGCAAACCAGTCCCGTGCCACCTGGCCAAAGATGGTCCGACCCACGGCAAAGCCTTTGACCAGCGGGAAGCGTGTTGCAAGGGCAAAGCTCTCGCGCAGATCGTCTTCCGGGGCGTCCAGCCCGAGAACCACGATGCCGCGTGTCCGCTTGTCATTGCGTTCGATCGCCTCACAGCTTGCAGCCCAGGCCGCTTCGGTGCGGAAGGGTTCCAGCTTCCACCAATCGGGATAAATCCCGGCATCATAGATGCGCTGGATCACGGTTGGGGTGGTTGTGTCATCAACCGCACCCACCTTGGAGGGGATGACCTCCAGCAGGAACTCCAGCCCGTTTCGACGACAGGATTGGAACAGGCGACGGACGGTCGAGAGGTGATCCTCCCACATGGCATCATCATCGTCCGGGTGCGGAAAACACAGGCATTTCACAACGTGATTCGTAGGCCATTCCTTCAACCCGCCGCAGTCTTCTCCGACCTGCGGCTCCAACCGCAAGGGGCGCGAGCCCGGCCATTCCACCGGACGTCCGATCCAAAGACCCTGGTCTGCAGCTGCATGGAGCGCGCGGGTGCCGACACGACC
Source organism: Phaeobacter italicus (assembly GCF_001258055.1). Lineage (GTDB taxonomy): Bacteria > Pseudomonadota > Alphaproteobacteria > Rhodobacterales > Rhodobacteraceae > Phaeobacter > Phaeobacter italicus. Next base: position 448,897 of record NZ_CVRM01000011.1, read on the forward strand.
GTCGCACAGAATGCCGTGGCCCCCGCGCCCGGCGGCCTGCGCAACTGCAGCTTCCAGACACAGCTCTTTGAAGGCGCTGATCTTTTCGGGCGTCGCGCCCTCCATCTCTTCCATCTGACTGCGATGATCAAACGCAAAGACGCGGATGTCGTCCCAGTCCAGTTTGCGGGTGGTTGACCAGTGGATCTGCTCCAGTGCCTGGTCTTTGCGCAGGGCCTTTTCCTGGATCCCACGGTCGAGGAAGAACAGCAGTTCCTCCCAGCTTGGATAGGCCGGGGTGCAGCCGTGGCGGCTGACAGCAAACGCACCGCAGGCGTTGGCGTATTTCAGCGACGTGGGCCAGTCTTCGTTGTCGAGCCAACCCTTGAGAAGACCGGACATGAAGCCATCACCAGCGCCGAGGACATTGAACACCTCGATGGGAAAGCCGGGGCCGGTCTGCCCATCATTCAGGCTGTCGGGAATATCACCAACAAAGGCAGCCGCCCCGTCTGCACCGCGTTTGCAGACCAGCACCGCGCCGGATACGGCGCGCACCGCGCGCAGCGCAGCAATGGTGTCTGTGGTTCCGCCTGCGATGTGGAATTCTTCCTCCGTGCCGACGATCAGATCGAACAGATGCAATGTCGACTGGAGCTTTGCTGTCACGGCATCCGAGGCGATGAAACGGTTTTCGCCATCTCCGTGCCCGGACAGCCCCCAAAGGTTGGGGCGAAAATCGATATCGAGCGCGGTTTGTGCGCCGTGTTTGCGCGCCAGTTCCAGCGCTTTGAGAACCGCGGCTTCGGTGCGTGGGTTGCTCAGATGGGTGCCGGTTGCCACAACGGCCCGGGCGCGGGCGATGAATGCCTCATCCACGTCGTCAACACTCAGCGCCATATCGGCACAGTTTTCGCGGTAGAAAATCAGCGGAAACTGTTCTTCATCCCGAATGCCCAAAAGCACAAGCGCGGTCAGGCGGTCGGGATCGGTGAGGACGCCCGTGACGTCCACACCTTCCTTGATCAGTTCTTCACGCAGGAAACGGCCCATGTGCTCATCCCCGACCTTGGTCAGCAAGGCAGAGCGCAAGCCGAGCCGAGCCGTTCCTGTGGCCATATTGGTGGGTGAGCCGCCGACATATTTTTCGAACGAGCGCATGTCCTCAAGCCGACCGCCAATCTGTGCTCCGTACAGGTCCACAGAGGAGCGACCGATCGTGATGAGATCAAGATCTTTTGTCATCAGACAGTTCCTTCCAGAGAACCTTCAAGCTGGGCCAATTCCTGACCACCTGCCATCAGATCCTGCAGTTCTTCGGGGGTAATATCGCCGCGCGTGGCAGTGCCAAGCGTCTGACCGCGGTTAAGCACGGTGAAACGATCGCCAACTGCCAGCGCGTGGCGGACGTTGTGTGAGATAAAGACGACCCCGACGCCCTGTTTGCGCACCCGGTCGATGGTGGCCAGAACATTGGAGGTCTGGCGCACGCCAAGTGCAGAGGTCGGCTCGTCCAGGATCAGCACTCGCGCGCCAAAGTATACGGCACGTGCGATGGCAACCGTTTGGCGTTCGCCACCGGACAATGTGCCAACCGCCTGGTCGGGGCCACGCAGGTTGATGCCCATCTTGCGCATTTCCTCGACGGCGGTCTCGTTCATCTTTTCGACGTCCATCCGCCGGAAGGGTCTGCGCCCCTTCACCGGCTCGCGGCCCATGAAGAAGTTACGCGTGACGCTCATCAGGGGGATCATTGCAAGATCCTGGAAAACCGTAGCGATCCCGGCCTCCATCGCGTCACGTGGGCTGGTGAAGTTCATCGGCTTGCCGTCGATGGTGATTTCACCCTTGGTTGGTTGATGAACGCCCGACATCGTTTTGATAAATGTCGATTTTCCGGCGCCGTTATCGCCCAGCAGGCAGTGGCATTCTCCGGGCCTTACGTCAAAGCTGACGCCAGCCAGGGCGATGATGTTGCCAAAGTGCTTTTCGATGTTTTTCATCTGGATGATCGGCTTGGCTTCGCGCTGCGGATCACCGTGGTGGAATGTCGTGTCCTGGGTCATATCAACGCTCCCCCGTCACGCGCTTGCGGATATAGTTGTTGAACAGAACCGCGATCAGCAGCATGCCGCCAAGGAAGATCTGGAACCAGTCCTGGTCAAAGTCGGTGTAGGTCAGCCCGATGGTCACCATGCCAAAGATGATGGCGCCAAAGAATGCCCCGATCGCCGAGCCGTAGCCCCCGGTAAGGAGACAGCCGCCGATAACCGCCGCGATGATGGCTTCGAACTCTTTCATGAACCCGCGGCGGGCGTCGGTCGACCCTGCATCCATCACGGTGATGATGGCAACCAATGCGGCACAGATCGCTGTCACCATGAAGAGCGAGATCTTGACCTTTCGCACCGGAACACCGGAATTTGCAGCGGCGTTGCGGTCCCCGCCTGATGCAAACACCCAGTTGCCTTGCGGTGTGCGCAGCAAAACGTAGGTGGCAACCAGCGACAGCGCGATGAACCACAGGATTTCGACCGGAATTCCGGGCACCTTGGGGGTGCCGTTCTTGAAGGTGTCGATCAGGCCAATTTCTGCCAGCGCGACGAAAATCGGACCGAAGGCATCGCCGGAAAAGAAGGGCGCGAGCCAGTCGTCCTGAACTGCGTCACGGACGCCTCGCAGCTGGGTAGAGCCGCCCGACGCAAGTTTCAGACCAACAAGCGACGCGCCACGCAGGACGAAGAGAAACGCCAAGGTCACGATAAAGGAGGGCAGGCCGGTGCGCAGGACGATCATGCCATTCATTGCGCCAAGACCAGCCGCCACCGCCATGGTCAGCGGGATCGCCACAATAAGGGGCAGGCCAAAGGTGACGACACTTGCGCCAAAAATGAGACCTGCAAAAGCCACCATGGAGCCGATGGAGAGGTCAAACTCCCCCCCGATCATCAGCATGGCGGCGCCGATCGCGAGGATGCCCAGCTGGGCTGCGGGGGTCATGAAGTTCATGATGCCAGACAGCGTGAACATGGCGCTGTCGGCGGTGATCAGGAAGAAGGCGGTTACCAGGATAACCCCGGCGATTGCACCCAGTTCGGGCCGCTTCATCAGCCGCGCTCCCAGGCCTTCTTGTTTTAGACGTTCGTCTTGGACGGTTTGGGCCATGTTGGCCATCTCAGGCACTCCCTTCAGACAAAGAGAGGCCGTGGCGCGGCAGAATGCGCCACGGCCCCCTGAATGGATTAAACGTTTTGCGAAAAAGGCTTAGCGGATGCCTTCAGCGCTCAGCTCAACCACTTGGGACGCTTTGTCCGCGGTGATCAGGTTCGGGCCGGAAGGCACGTTGCCGCCGGGGATCAGGCCATAGCTTGCGTTCAGCGCCAGGAAGGAGACCGGCAGGTAACCTTGCAGGAACTGCTGCTGGTCGATTGCGAAGGCGGCTTCGCCCTTGGAGACGCTTTCGAGGAAGTTTGCGGAGAGGTCAAAGGTCGCAACATTGACTTCCCCGGTCCGGCCAACCGATGCAACCGCACGGATTGCAGGCTCACCAACCAGCGACGCGCCAAGACCCATCACGGTGTCGATGTCGGGGTTGGATTCCAGAGCGGCTTTCACCTTTGCTTCGACTTCTGCGGGGTCGTTTTGCGTCGGGATCACGTCAACGGACCCGCCAAAACCGTCAGAGAAACCCTGGCAGCGCAGGTCGAGCGCAACGTTGCCGACCTCCTGGTTCACACAGATGCCAACGGTGCCACCCATAGAGGCCAGTTTCTCGCCCGCGGCCTTGCCGGCGGTGTATTCGTCCTGACCAACATGCAGCAGCGCGCCAAGCTCTTTGGACACGTCAGAGCCGGAGTTCATGGAAATCACGGGAATACCTGCCTCGACCGCGCGCTTGATGGACGGTGCCAGTGCGTCGGCGTCAGGGATGGACACGACCAGCCCATCGGGCTCTTGGTTCACAGCTGCGTCGATCAGCTGGCTCATCTGAACCATGTCAAAGGTCTCGGGCGAACGGAAATCAACGTTCGCACCGGTGTGTTCTGCCGCCTTGTCGACGCCGTTTTTGACAACCGACCAGAACGGGTCGTTAGCCTGGCCGTGGGCGACAACAATGATGTCCTGCGCCATTGCGGGTGCTGCCAATGCGAGTGTTGCGGCAACAGCCGCTGTTTTAACCAAAGTCTTCAATTCTTCCTCCCATATGTGTTGGCCATACGTCTGGCCATCAGGTCCGTAGCGACAAATCTTGGCTACGGTGCCCCTCTCTTTTCGGCCTTCAGCCGAGGGGTGGATCCGTCTCGAATCGCAACCGTGGAAAATTTATTCCATTTTTGAAAAGGCTGAGTCAAGTTGCCTTCCGCTTTTCTGCGGTCAGAACGGAGAGCGCCGTGGTGAGGGTGAGGGAGGCGTTGAGGGAACGGAAGCCCGCGACCTCGTGTTCGCGCACAACAAGGGTTTCGGTCGCGAATTCGAAGAGGGGGCATTTTTCTGAATCGGTCAGCCCAAAGACCGTCGCCCCACGTTCGGCTGCGATCCGGGCATCGTTGATCGTGGTCTGCGAAAAGGGGGCGAAAGTCACTGCAAGCATGGCGTCTTCGGGGCTGACCAGGTGGTGATTGCTCAGGTGGCCCACGTGGGTGTGCAGATGCGTGGGCACGTCCAGGTTTTCCAGAAGATAAGCCATGTTGCTGACCACGGCAAACGCCCGTCTCGCACCGATCAGGTGAACAATTCTGGCTTGGGACAGGCCCTCTGCTACCTTTATAAGGCCATCATTTGCAACGGAATTTCCAAGAGAGATGAGCGATTTCTGTCCAGCTTCGGCGAAATCGGCGAGCAGTTGACCGCTGCTGTGGTCCTGATCGGATCGCAGTGTGGCAAGCCGTTCCTCGTAGTCGGGGCGAAAACTGGTGTACTGCTCGCGAAAAAGGGCCTGCATATCGGAATAGCCGCCAAAGCCGAAGACCTGACAGAAGCGCATGTAGACAGAGGGCGCAACGCCCGCTGCCTTGGCCATATCGGAGACAGTCGAGACGGCAACAAGGTGGAGATTGCGGCGGGTGAATGTGGCGCATTGATCCATCCGCTTCGGCAGGGTTCCGATGATTTCATCCAGCCGGTTAATCGCGGCAGTGATGGTTGCTGGCGGCTGCGCTTGCTGGTCATTTTCTGTCACGGGCTGTCCTCTTGCTTGACAGGCTTAGTTTAATCGCTCATCACCAAAAATGGAACAAAAATTCCATATGGGAGGGAGTTGTGATTCTACGCCTTGGTCTGATTGGTACCGGATTTATGGGCAAGGCCCACGCGCTTGCCTATCGCGCGGCTGGCGCAGTTTTTGGGGATCTGCCAGAGGTGCAGCTGTCCGTCCTCTGCGATACACCAGCTGCAAGTGCGCAGAAATACGCACGACAGTTCGGTTTTGCCCGCCCCACTGATGACTGGCGCGCGCTGGTGGCATCCCCTGACGTTGACATTGTTTCGATCACCACGCCAAACGGCCTACACAAGGAGATGGCGCTGGCGGCGATTGCGGCTGGCAAACATGTCCATTGTGAAAAACCCATGGCGTTGACGATTGAAGACGCCGAAGAGATGGAAGCCGCCGCGCGGACAGCCGGCGTTCATACGATGGTGGGATACAACTACATCCACAATCCAGCGGTGGGACATGCGCGCAAGCTGATCGCGGATGGTGTCATCGGCACCCCGGTCCATTTCCGGGGATGGGTGGATGAGGACTATCAAGCCGACCCGAATTTGCCCTGGACCTGGCGGGCGCGACGCGCGGATGCGGGGCTGGGCACGCTGGGGGATCTCGGCTGCCATCTGGTGTCGATGTCGCAAGTCCTGATGGGTGAAATTGACAGCCTCATCGCGGACACTCAGATCATTCACAAAACCCGCTCCATGCCTGATGGCTCTGGTCATGGTACGGTTGAAAACGAAGATACCGCTTCGGCCATCCTGCGCTACAAAAACGGTGCACAGGGGACGATGTGTACCTCGCGCTCTGCCTGGGGGCGCAAGAACAAGCTGGATTGGGAAGTCCACGGCACAAAGGGGATGATCACCTTCAGCCAGGAACGACTGAATGAGCTGCAGCTTTTCACCAATGAAGGCCCGCGGGCCGAGCAGGGGTTCCGCACGATCCTGACGGGCGCCGATCACCCGCCCTATGCCGCCTTTTGTCCTGCGCCGGGCCACCAGCTGGGGTTTGGCGATCTAAAGACCATCGAGGTTGCAAATTTCCTGCGCGCTGTTGCGGCCGGACAGGAAACATATCCGAATTTCACGGACGCGCTTGCCATTGAGCGTGTCATTCATGCAATCGACACATCCGCCCGTGACGGCGCACGTGTATCCCTCTGAGTTCCTTGAAAGGACAAATCATGAAAGTTGCTCTCTTTGGTGCGGGGCGCATTGGCAAGGTCCATGCCGCATCTATCAAAATCGACCCGCGCTCCGAGCTCGTCGCGGTGACCGATGTCATGACCGAAGCCGCCGAGGCGCTTGCAGCGGAATACGGGATCAAGGCCTGTTCTGCCGACGAAATCCTAGCAGACAGCAGCATCGACGCTATCTTGATTGCATCCTCCACAAACACGCATTCCGATCTGATCGAGGCAGGTGTTAAGGCGGGCAAGGCGATTTTCTGTGAAAAGCCGATCGATCTGTCACTGGAGCGGGCGCATCAGGTCCTCAAGATCGCGGCCAGCCATGACAAGCCGATGATGATGGGCTTCAACCGTCGTTTTGATCCGAACTTCATGGCGCTCAAGGCGGCGCTTGAGGCGGGCGAAATCGGCAAGTGGGAAATGCTGGCCGTTACCTCCTATGACCCCGCGCCACCTCCGGTGAGCTACATCAAGGTCTCTGGCGGCCTTTATCGGGACATGATGATCCACGATTTCGACATGTGCTCTTATCTCTTCGGGATGCCCAAGAGCGTCATGGCTCACGGCTCGTGCCTTGTTGATCCGCAGATTGGTGAAGCAGGCGACATCGACACGGCGGTCGTTGTTCTGACGTATGAAGATGGCCGGATTGCAACCATCCGCAACTCGCGCCGTGCGCCTTATGGCTATGACCAGAGAGTTGAGGTGCTGGGATCTGACGGGACGCTTGCGGCCGAAAATGAGCTGGAAAACACCGTTGTGAAATCCACCACCTCCGGCGTTACCTCAGCCAAGCCGGTCTATTTCTTCCTCGAACGCTACATGCGGGCCTACGGCATTGAATGGTCTGCCTTTGTCGACGCCGTTGTGGACGGAAAGTCGGTCCCCGCAGGCATTCAGGACGGCGTGAATGCGCTTGCCCTTGCTGAGGCTGCAAATCAGTCGCTGCAGTCTGGCCGTCCGGTGGATGTCACGGCAGAGCTGACAGGCGCCTGATCGCCCGATTGAGCGGCGTAGCAGCCGTTTGAGTGAGCTAACAAAACTGTGGGTCAGGTGGGTAACTGCCTGACCCTTTTTCGTGTCAAGGGCCAGAGGTGGACCGCCACGACGATCTGTCGCGACTGCAGCGCGATGGCGGGAGGGGGATGTGATGAAATGGTAGGCCCGGCAGGATTCGAACCTGCAACCAAAGCGTTATGAGCGCTCTGCTCTAACCGTTGAGCTACAGGCCCGCCACGGTTTGGTTATGTAATCGCGGCGAAGAGGTCAAGCCGAGATCGCGCCAGACGGGTCTTCTTTCCCCAAGGGGAAACAGGCGCTTTGCCCTCTTGCCTAACGCAACGGATGCTGTTGCCCGATCATGGGGCGGTTTCCCAGCACGCCGCGGTGAAAATGCGGACTGTCGGCCACGTCTGGGCATGTGGCAGATTCCCCTGTTTCTTTCTTCCCTGCCTTGCGCTAAAGGCTGCGCAACGTCTTTGAAGGAGCACTGAGATGACCAGCGGCAAGAACGGTTTGACCTACGCAGACGCGGGGGTGGATATTGATGCAGGCAACGCTTTGGTGGATCGCATCAAACCCGCCGCGAAACGGACCAACCGTTCTGGCGTGATGAGCGGGCTGGGTGGTTTTGGCGCGCTGTTCGATCTGAAGGACGCCGGATACAACGATCCCATCCTGGTCGGCGCAACGGACGGTGTTGGCACCAAGCTGCGCATCGCCATCGACACCGGTGTCGTGGACGGTGTGGGCATCGATCTGGTTGCGATGTGTGTCAACGATCTGGTTTGCCAAGGCGCAGAACCGCTGTTCTTCCTCGACTATTTCGCAACTGGAAAGCTGGAAACAGAAACGGCTGCCCGCATCATCGAAGGCATCGCCGAGGGCTGCGTGCGCTCCGGCTGCGCGCTGATCGGTGGTGAGACGGCTGAAATGCCGGGCATGTACCCCAAGGGCGATTTTGACCTCGCAGGCTTTGCCGTCGGCGCAATGGAGCGCGGCACTGCGCTGCCTGCTGATGTGCAGGAGGGGGATGTTCTTCTGGGGCTCGCTTCTGACGGGGTTCATTCCAACGGGTATTCTTTGGTGCGCAAGCTGGTTGAGGTTTCTGGCCTTGGCTGGGACGCAGACTGCCCATTCGGCGAGGGCACATTGGGGGAGGCGCTCCTGACGCCAACCCGGCTTTACGTCAAACAGTGCCTTGCAGCGGTGCGGGCAGGGGGCGTGCATGCGCTGGCCCATATCACCGGCGGCGGTCTGACCGAAAACCTGCCTCGTGTGCTGCCCGAAGATCTGGGCGCGGACATTGACCTGAACGCCTGGGAGCTGCCGCCCGTCTTCAAATGGATGGCTGAAACCGGCGGTATCGCCGAGGCGGAGATGCTGAAGACCTTCAACTGCGGCATTGGCATGATCCTGTCCATTTCTGCAGAGCGCGCAGATGAACTGGTTCAGGTGCTGGAAGCCGAGGGCGAAACAGTCTCGCGTCTGGGCACTGTGACGGCTGGTGCGGGGATGCGCTACTCGGGCAAGCTGCTGTGAGCCACAAGCGCGTCGCGATTTTGATTTCGGGCGGCGGCTCCAATATGGTGTCGCTGGTCGAGAGCATGACCGGCGATCATCCAGCGCGGCCCTGTCTTGTGTTGTCGAACATTGCCAGTGCTGGCGGGCTGACAAAAGCTGCCGCAGCTGGCATCCCGACCGCTGTGGTGGATCACAAACCCTTCGGCAAGGACCGCGCGGCGTTTGAGGCAGAGTTGGTCAAACCGATCCTTGACGCTGGCGCCGACATCGTTTGCCTCGCCGGTTTCATGCGCGTGCTGACAGACGGTTTCGTGTCGCAGTTTCAGGGGCGGATGCTGAATATTCATCCCTCGCTGTTGCCCAAGTACACAGGTCTGAACACCCATGCACGGGCGCTGGAGGCAGGTGATCGCCAGCATGGCTGTACCGTTCACGAGGTCACGGCCGTTCTGGATGACGGACCGATCCTGGGGCAGGCGCGCGTGGATGTAGCAGCGGATGATACGCCCGAAACCCTGGCGGCCAAGGTGTTGGTGGAGGAGCACAAACTCTACCCCGCGGTGCTGCGCCGCTATGCGGCAGGGGATCGCACCCCTGTAATTCTCGGCTAAATGTCACACAAGGGCGTCAGCTGCATCCCGCAGCTGGCGCCCAATTGCATTGCGCAAGGCGAGCGCGTATCACCGATGCATATGATGACCTGAATATCTGGATATCTTCGCTTTATGAAAACGATCACGACCACCGATGAATTGGAAACCTTCTGTCAGGAGGCCGCCCAGCACCCATATGTGACGGTGGACACGGAGTTTCTCCGCGAACGCACGTATTTTTCCAAACTCTGTCTCGTCCAGCTGGCCTATCCCGGCAAAGATAACGAAAACGCTGTCCTGGTGGACCCGCTGGCGGATGGCCTGTCACTTGAGCCGCTTTATGCGCTGTTTCGAAACGAGTCCGTGGTCAAGGTCTTTCATGCCGCCCGCCAGGATCTGGAAATCTTCTGGGTTGATGCGCAGGTCTTTCCGACGCCGCTGTTTGACACGCAGGTCGCTGCGATGGTCTGCGGCTTTGGCGAGCAGGTCGGATATGAGACGCTGGTGCGCAAGATCGTGAAGCAGGGCTTGGACAAGACCTCTCGCTTTACGGACTGGTCACGCCGCCCGCTGAGCGATGCGCAGAAAACCTATGCGCTGGCGGATGTGACCCATCTGCGGCAGATTTACGAACATCTCGCAGCTGAACTCAAGCGGACGGAGCGGTCTCATTGGGTGGCGGAGGAACTGCAGGTTCTGACCGATCCTGCCACATATGAAATCAATCCCCGCGATGCCTGGCGTCGGGTCAAGACGCGTACCAATTCCGGCAAGTTTCTCGCCGTTGTGCGCGAGCTGGCAGCCTTTCGCGAAACCTATGCCAAAACAAACAACGTGCCCCGTAACCGGGTTTTCAAGGACGATGCACTGGTTGAGCTTGCCTCGACCAAACCACGCTCAGCGTCAGATCTGGGCAATTCACGGCTCCTGCTGAGAGAGGCGCGCAAGGGCGCGATTGCCGATGGCATCCTTGAGGCCATCGCAAAAGGCGTTGCGTGCCGGGCAAGTGATCTGCCGCAGGTCGATAAAAGCCGCGAAAAGATGCAGGTAAATCCCGCACTTGCAGATCTGCTGCGGGTTCTGTTGAAGGCCAAGACCGAAGCCTCTGGTGTTGCCGCAAAACTGATCGCGCCGAGCGCGGATCTGGATGCGATTGCAGCGGGTCAGCGCAATGTTCCTGCCCTTAATGGATGGCGCCTTGAGGTGTTTGGCGCAGATGCGCTTCGCCTGTGCAACGGCGAGATTGCGCTGGCAGCCAAGGGCCAATCGGTAAAGGTTGTCACGCTCTGACAGCCCATCATCGGGCTCAAACGAAAAAAGGCGCCGCAACGGGCGCCTTTTTTCGTTTCAGGTCGGGGTCCCTCAGCGGCGGCTTTCCCTTGCGTTCTGCTCGGCAACGACACGGATGCTGCGCACACCGGCCAGCTGCTGACGGCTCAGGCTGACAGCGGCCCGGAGGGTGCGGGTGCGATCACTGCCGACAGGCGTTCTATACCCGGGATAGATGGCGCGGAACGTGAAATCCAGTGTCGCGTCCTTGGTCCGTTCATCGCGGTCAGCCTCGTCCAGGCGCAGCTCAACCCCGTAGGCGCCCTGACGTGCAGCGATCCCGGTGGCATAAACGATGGCCCCTGTTGGCGTCCGCTCCACGCGCATGTCGCTTACGCTTTGGACCAGAACGGTCTGGTCAACGGCCTCGGGGCGGGCAAAGACACTGACCCGGTCTTTTTGCGGGATCAGCGGGTTAACCGGTGCGCTGCTGTCCTCAACCACTTCGACCTCATCCGATCCACCGAACCAGTTCAGTGGGTTGACGCGCGAGTCGCGAAAGCCACAGCCAGACAGTGCCACGGCCCCGATCAGGAGGACTGCGATTGATCTTTGCATGATGGTTCACCCGTTCAATATGTCCACGCTAGTGCTACCCGATTGCAGACCACTTGAAAAGCTGTTGAAAAGCCATTGTTTGCGGCTTAGGTCCACCTGTGTCGCCGGGCAGAAACGAAATGAGGAAAAACCGTCATGGCCAGTGCAGCCTTTGAAGAGATTGTCGAGGATTTCGAGTTTCTCGAGGATTGGGAAGATCGCTATCGCCACGTGATCGAACAGGGCAAGGCGATGGCGCCTCTGGATGATGCGTTGAAGGTGCCGGCCACCAAGGTGGATGGTTGCGCCAGCCAGGTTTGGCTGCACCCGACCATCGAAAACGGCGTGTTCCACTTTGATGGCGAAAGCGATGCGATGATCGTTCGGGGCCTGATCGCGGTGTTGCGCGCGCTTTACAACGGGCTGAGCGTCGCAGAGGTGCTGCAGGTGGATGCGCGGGCAGAGATGGGGCGCCTTGGCCTGAATGAACACCTGTCTGCGCAACGCTCAAATGGGCTGACCGCGATGGTGCAGCGCATTCGCGAAACCGCCGCTGCAGCCGCCTAACCCCCTGATCCCGGGGACCAGCTGCAACTGTATTGGTCATTCTCGGCCAGCCAGGCTTCTTCACGGGCGCGCAATTTTGCTATGAACTCCCGCAGGAGTGTCACCCGGCGAGGGCGAAAGCTCTCGTCGGTATTTTTGTATCCGTCGATGCGGGTGACGTGAAAGCTGCGAAAATCCTGTCGTTTGCAGCACCAGGCAAGCAGCATGACACTGCGATCATAATATGACAGGGCAAGCGGATAGATCCGCCGTTCGGTTCGTGCGTCTTTCAGGTCGCGGTAGCCGATGTCCAGCGCCTCTTCGGCCCACATGGCTTCTCGCAAGAGGGTCATGTCAATTGTGGGTGTGGCGGGCGTGTTAAACCGCTGGACCAGATTGACCGCATGCATGGCCTGTCGCTGCTGGCGTTCGGGAAGGGTGGCGAGGATCTTGACCAGGGCATCATTGGCGGCTTGCGCGAGATCTGCATCGCCACGCTGGTTTACATCCGCCAGACCAAGCGTCAGCGCCTCCAGTTCGATCTGGGTAAAGGTCTGCGGGGGCAATGCGGGATCTTCGACCATTGTATAGCCAAGACCTGCCTCGCCCTCGATCCGGGCACCTGCTGCGCGCAGGCTGTCGATGTCACGATAAATCGTGCGTTCAGAGACCTCCATCGCGGCGGCAAGCCGCGCGGCCGTCACGGGCGGTCTGAGGCCCCGGATAAGGTGCAGAAGACGAAAGAGGCGGTCTGTTTTGGCCATGGCTTTCTATCGCAGATCCATCCTGACAGGAATTGGCAGGAGCCTAGCCACATAAGCCGATCATCAGCAACAGCGAAGTTTGAAAGGTCATTGATATGCCAACGCTTTACCACTCTCCCAACAGCCGGTCCTCCCGTGTGATCGCACAGCTCATGCTCATGAAAAAGCTGGACGCGGTCGAGATTGTAACCGTCGATGTGCCCCGCCATGACGGCGCCGGTCGCCGTGACCCGCGCAACCCCCATCCCGAAGGCAAGGTGCCCTATCTTGTCACCGATGAAGGGCAGGGCATCCGCGAGAGCGCGGCGATCATGATGTATCTGGATGAACTCTTTGGACAGCCGTTCAGCCCGCAGATCGGCACGCCTGATCGGGGCCGCTATCTCAGCTGGATGGCCTACTCCGGTGGGGTGCTGGAACCGGTTCTGGTGGCGGCCTTTTCCGGTCTGGATCACGCCGCATTCAAGAGCACGTTCCGCAGCATGGAAGAGGTCTGCACAGCGCTGGAGACAGCGCTGGAGGGGGGCTGCTTTCTCTTGGGTGATGCGCTCTGCGTTGCGGATATTCTGCTGGCATCGCCTTTCCAGTGGGCGCCGCACCTGATGCCGGACAGCCCTGCGATCAAGGCTTGGGTGAAACGGGTCGATGAGCGTCTTGATGGTGACGCAATCGCGGCGTTCGAGGCCGAGGCAATGAAAGAGCTGAGCGCGCTGGAAGACGCCTGAAGCGCGACGGCAAAAAAAGGGGGGTGTGCGGGATCAGTCCCGCGCGCCGCCACCCCACTGCAACATCGCCCCCTCAAGGTCGCCATAGCCGGTGTGGCGATGCTCAAACGCCAGCCCCATCCGGTCGGCGCAGTCTTTCGCCTTGGCAAGAAGATCAGCGTCGGTGATCTGTGACTGGTAGACCAGCTTGGTGTAATTCCCGAACACCATGTCCCGCAGTTCCGGATGCTTATCGAGGCCCATTGGTCGCCAGACAAAGGCATCAAACTGTTTCACCAGGAAATCGGTCAGGTAAAAGGCGGTGATTTCGCCCTCATCGGTGTGGCGGGCAAAGGTCTCGTTGCCTTCAAAGAAGGAATAGCAATGCGGCCCTGCGATCATCTCGACACCAAGCTCCGCGCATTTGCGCTCCAGCACTCCGCCGGTCCCGCAGTCGGCGTAGACCACATGAATGGTGTCGTAGGTCATGCGATGTTTCGCGACAGCCCCTTCGACAGCATCGACAATCTGTTCAGGATAAAGGTGCAGTTTCGCAGGCAGGCAGGTCAGGTCGATGTGATCCAGTTGATTTGCATCCTTGATGGCAAGGATTTCACGGGCAAGCGCCCCACAGGCAATCAACAGGATACGGCCGGTCTTTTTCTCCGGGGCTGCCAGACCCCGTTCGGTGAGGGAGCTTTCCTCAAGCGAACGCCCTGAGGGCGGTTGGAACGCCGCCCGCTCAGTCAGGCGGGCGGCGCGTCCTTTGCGTGCCAAATCAGGCGCTCATCTGGTTGTGCTTGCGCGAAACAAAGTCCTTGGCCATTTCAACTGCAACGGCGGCATCACGGCAGTAGCCGTCAGCACCGATTGCCTTGCCAAACTCTTCGTTGAGCGGCGCGCCGCCAACCAGAACGATGTAGTCATCGCGCTTGCCTTGCTCGACCATCGTGTCGATCACGACCTTCATGTAGGGCATGGTGGTGGTCAGCAGAGCAGACATGCCGAGGATGTCGGGCTTGTGCTCTTCAAGCGCTTCCAGGTAGTTTTCAACCGGGTTGTTGATGCCGATGTCGACCACCTCAAAGCCTGCGCCTTCCATCATCATGGATACCAGGTTCTTGCCGATGTCGTGGATGTCGCCCTTGACGGTGCCAATGACCATGGAGCCCATGCGCGGCGCACCGGTTTCAGCCAGCAGCGGCTTCAGGATCGCCATGCCGCCCTTCATCGCGTTTGCCGCAAGCAGCACTTCGGGGACGAACAGGATGCCGTCACGGAAGTCGGCGCCAACGATGGTCATACCGCCAACCAGTGCTTCGGTCAGGATCTTGTAGGGGGCCCAGCCGCGCTCCAGAAGGATGTTCACACCTTCTTCGATTTCTTCTTTGAGACCATCGTAGAGGTCATCAAACATCTGCTGAACGAGTTCTTCGTCGTTCAGTTCTGCCAGGATGATGTCATCTGCGTCGTCCGACATGGGCGTATTCCTTACTAGGCGGGGGAGTCTCCCCGGCGTGGCATCTTTTTTCCGTATTGGTCCAGATTGTCGCAAGGTGACTGCATTATTTGCGACATTGCCAAGTTCCGAACCGACCTATAGGCGCAAAACTAGCGGATTAATAATGAAGATTTCGCATGCAGATGTTCGGTTCTGCTTGTTTGTTCTTTATTTGTTCTCCCGCATGTCCCATATAGACACCATGACCGAGTTTTCCGACCAATCCCCCCTGCGTCGCAAAGCGCGCGCCAGTCTCAGCAATGCGGCAGGCCGCTTTGATTTGCAGCGCGCGGCTGTTGATGACGGTTGGTCAAACACGACAGATTCGGACGAGCGGGAGGTCCCGAAGATCGAAACCGACATCCGTTTTGAGCAGGCCCGTAGCCTGATCAACTACAACAAATCCCCGGATCTGCCCTTTGACAGGTCAATTAACACCTACAGGGGGTGTGAACACGGGTGCATCTATTGCTTTGCGAGACCCACACATGCCTACCTCGGCCTTTCGCCGGGACTTGATTTCGAAACCCGGCTGATTGCGCGGCCCAACGCAGCAGAGGTCTTGCGACACGAGCTGTCGTCGCCGCGCTACAAGGTTGCGACGCTGGCGATAGGGACCAATACCGATCCCTATCAGCCCTGCGAACGGGATCTGAAGCTGACGCGGGATTGCCTTCAGGTTCTGTCAGAGTTCGCCCATCCGGTTGCCATCGTAACCAAGGGCGCGCTGGTGGAGCGGGATATCGACATCCTTGCGCCAATGGCCGCGCGGGATTTGGTGCGTGTCGGGATTTCCGTCACCACGCTTGACCCTGACCTGTCGCGACGGATGGAGCCCCGCGCGCCGTCTCCTGCACGGCGTCTGGCTGCCATCCGCAGACTGCGGGACGCCGGTATACCCGTGCGCATCATGTGTTCGCCCTTGGTGCCGGGGCTCACCGATCATGAGCTTGAGGCGATGCTGGCAGCTGGGGCTGAGGTCGGGGCGGATGCCGCAAGTTGGATCATGCTGCGCCTGCCGCGCGAGGTGTCAACGCTCTGGCAGGAATGGCTGGCCGAACATGCCCCTTTGCGCGCGGAAAAGGTCATGAACAGGCTTCGGGAAATGCACGGTGGACGGGACTATGACCCGCGCTGGGGGCAGCGGATGCGGGGCGAGGGGCCCTATGCCGATGTGATCTCCAACCGGTTCAAGGCGGCGTGCAAGCGTCTGGGGCTCAATCAGCGTTCGGAGCCTCTGCGCAGTGATCTGTTTGCCCGCCCGCCGCAGGCTGGCGATCAGTTGGCATTGTTCTGAACGGGAGCGGATTTTCGCGTCCGTCACGCGCCCGCGCAGCAAAAAGGCCCGCAGACACAGCGCGGCATTTGTGCCGACGTGCCTCTGCGGGCCCTTGGGCTTTGGGTGTGGGCCTGTTGGCCCGTCAGTTCAGCGCCGATTATGCGCGGCGGCGTCCGCGTCCGCGACGACGCTCACCACCGGCGCTGGCATCGTCACCGGTGCCATCACTGTCGGACGAAAACGGGCCGAGAACCGAAACGATCTGATCGAGGGTTGGGGCATCTCCCCGCGAGCGGGTATCCAGTGCCTCGCGCATGGCGCGCAGGTGTTCCGGCATGGTGCCACAGCAGCCGCCAATGATCTTGGCGCCACAGTCGCGGGCCATTGCTGCGTATTCGCCCATCAGTTCCGGCGTGCCGTCATAGTGGATGTGGCCGTCGACATACTTGGGGATGCCCGCGTTGCCCTTGGAGATGATTGGCCGGGTTGTGCCCTGTGCGGCAAACCCAAGCACGGTGCGCAGGATATCCGAAGCGCCAGTGCCGCAGTTGGCACCATATGCAAGCGGCGCCGGGTCGAAATCCTCGACCAGCTTGGCCATATCAGCAGAGGTCACGCCCATCATGGTGCGCCCGGCGGTGTCAAAGCTCATGGTGCCGCACCAGGGCATATCCGCCAGCTTGAACGCCTCTGCGGCGGCGCGGAATTCTTCTGGTGCAGAAATCGTTTCGAGCCACAGCACGTCAACACCGCCCTCTTTCAGGGCTTCGGCCTGTTCGTGGAACATTTCAACGGCGAGAGCATGGCTCAGCTCTCCCACCGGTTCCATGATTTCCCCGGTCGGACCGACAGAGCCCGCCACCGCGATCTTGCGCTCTGCGCGATCTGCGACATTGCGGCCAAGCTCGGCCCCCGCCATGTTCAGCTCGCGCACACGGCGCTGTGCGTCGTGCAGCTTCAGGCGGGCAGCGGTGCCACCAAAGGTGTTGGTCAGGAACAGATCGCTGCCTGCATCAACAGAGCCCTGATACAGTGCTTCGATCTTTTTGGGTTCGTCTACGTTCCACAGTTCCGGCGCGTCGCCAGACTGCAGACCCATGTTGAACAGGTTGGTGCCGGTGGCACCATCAGCCAGCAGCGCGTCCTTGCTTTCGAGCAGGGTGATGAAAGTGTTGGTCATGATCTCGTCCTGTCAACGGGGGCGGCGGCGGATCCGCCGGAAAATGGAGAATGGTTCGGTCTTTCATGCCCTGCGGGAGAGGGCAAATGCATTTTCTTCAAGTTCATTATGAGGCGGCTGCGAGATCGTCTGTTCCACGCCGCTGGAGGGCAGGTTTGCGACATATGCGGCTGCGGCCTCCCACGTCATGTCGGCGAGATCCTCTTGGCTGAGGGCCTGCTGCTGCGAAATGCTGGCGGGGGGTGTCCGGATTGGCTCGGGCCAATGCACCAGGCGGATCAGATCGGCCAGCGCCAGTGCCATCTGGGTCCAATTGGGGGCAGCGGCATAGCGCGGCTCCCAGGTGGGGGCAAAGCTCTCTTTGAAGCGGCGCAGGCCCTTGTCGAAATGCCGTGCCAGCAGGTGATCGGGAACCGCAGCAAGCGACAGGCGAGGGATGGCGCGTGCAGCCGCATCGGTCAAGGCAGCCCGGATCAGGGCGTGGCCAGTGCCATCAGGGGCGTCGGGGCGCAGGCGAACAAGATCCAGACACCATTCCTCAGCGGCGGCATGAAAGCTCATGAAGCCGACGATCTCGTCGTCCTGCCAGGCAAGAAACACCTCCTGGCGCTGAAGATAGCCGGGCTCAAACCGGCCCATTGTCGTGCCCCTGGCCCGTCCGTGCCGTGCGCGCCAGGCTGCATCAACGTGGCTCATCTGCTCAAGTGGCAGCGCATCGGAGGCGGGCAGAACAACAACGCCCGCTTTTTCGGCCTGACGCAGCTTGCGACGCAGTTGGCGCAGGCGCGGGCCTTGATCCTGAAAACGGTTCGGGCTCAGCACGGCCTCGCTTGCGATGCGCAGAACACGCCAACCAGCCCTGCGGGTGGCCTGAGCACAGACTGCGTCACATTTATAAAGGCACGCTGCGCTGTTGCGCGATCTGGCGTGGTGACGCAGCCCATCGAGGGTTTCGCTGATCCGGCCAGAGATCGGGCCAAAAAGGGCAATGCTCGCCTGTGTTGTATCCAGAACGGCCAGTTGGTTCAGGCCAAAGGCATGGATCCGGCCACCGTTCTGGGCGATGACCTGGGTTTCCGCGCAGGTTCGGTGATGGGGCAGGTGGGCCGCGTCGCGAATGTCGTGCCCCAGTTCATCAACAGACCCCTCTTTCGAAAAGGCGCGCGGGAACAGGAGTGTGGCCCCTGCAACGCAGGCGGGCAGCGCATAGTAGATGAGGCGAAAGGCCACGATCGCTGCGATGATGTCAGCCCCTGCTGTGGTCGGCAAAAGAGCGCAGAGCGCCAGCTCAAACGCGCCTGCACCGCCCGGCGCTGATGAAAGCAACGCCACGCCAAGCGCAATGAAATAGGCTGGCAGCAGCGCCGTCAGGGCGATCTCGCTTCCAGCTGGAAGAAGAAGCCACAGCGCAGTGCCCGCGGCGGTCACGTCAATCAGCGCCCACCCCGCAAATGCAAGCTGCGCGGTGAGCGAGGGCCAGCGCAAAGCTACCGGCCCCATTCGCATCACCGGAAAAACGGCACTCAGGACCAGACCCGTTGCCAGTGCGGCCAACATCAGTGTGCCAATCAGGCGCATTTGGGAGGTGTCACCAACCATCACGAGCGCCGTCGCGCAAATCGCCGCCAACGCCAGCATGAAACTGACAGATACCATCGCCGTCAGGCGTGTTGCGGTCACGGGGCCAAGCCCCGGCATCAGGCGCCAACGCGCAAAGGCTCCGGTGATCAACCCGAACCCGATGGTCTGGGACAAGGCAATAGCTGCCATTCCCGCCCGTCGCGCCCCGCGTCCATTCAGCCCGGTTTGCAGATGCCTGTGGGCAACGCTGTCATAGCGGCCAAGCGCCCAGAAACTGATTGCCGTGGCGATCAAAGCGCCAAGCCATTGATGCAGGGAAAACGCGCCCAAGGTCGCGCCGAGCTCGGCAAGATCGGGCAGGGCGACGGTGCGCTGCAGGATGTCGAGGCAGGCAATGGTGACTACCAGCGGCAGCAGAATGCGGATAAACTGTGGTACGTGCCAACGCGCATGTCGCGCGCGGCTGAGCCGAGTGAGTGGCATGACTGTCCCTGGGCACAATTGGTTATAGCCAAAAGCTATAGTCCAGGGAGATTGTTACAGTGTTAACTGCGTAAACTGCGCGCAAATCCAGCCGCAAATCCGTCCAGAATGCGCGCAGCCACCCAAGGTGGTCTTGGCTGGTCCTCAGTCGAGGGCGTTCAGGATCTGCGCCTTGGCCTCAAGCAGCAGCTCTGCCCGTTTTGCGCGCACGTCGGCGTCACTGGCCTTGCCCTCCAGATCGCTGTTGACCTTGCGAAGCACATCCTCAAAGCCGGCTTCCTCAAAATCGGCCTTCACAACCTCCTGGGCATAGCTTTCGGCGTCTGCCCCGGATTTGCCCAGCAGATCCGCCGCCCAAAGGCCCAGCAACCTGTTGCATCGGGCCTCGGCCTTGAACTGCATTTCCTCATCATGTGCGAATTTGTTCTCGAACGCCTGTTCGCGATTGTCAAATGTGGTCATAACCCCTCCCACAATACAGATGAAAACACTTACCTTTCAAATATGTGCACGCGCTGGCCCTGCTGCAAGGAAAACCGCCTTCCTTCCTGTCAAAGCGCCAGCAGAAAGGGGGCGGGTGGGGTGAACCACCTGCATTGATGCGAGAATGTGGCAGCAACCTTGCGGCAACGCCTCCCTTGCCTTATGAGGGCGGCAGATCGCGGGATCAGATTCCCGCTCTTTTCCCGAAAGGCTCTGCATGGCACGTCGCAAGAAGATCTACGAAGGCAAGGCAAAGACGCTTTACGAAGGGCCTGAACCAGGCACTATCGTGCAGTATTTCAAAGACGATGCCACAGCATTCAACGCGGAAAAGCACGATGTGATCGAGGGCAAAGGCGTTCTCAACAACATCCTGAGTGAATTCTTCATGCAGGGTCTGGGCCAGATCGGCGTACCGACCCATTTCCTTAAGCGGCTGAACATGCGCGAACAGCTGGTGCGCAGCTGCGAGATCATCCCGCTTGAGGTCATCGTGCGCAACTATGCCGCAGGCTCCATCTGCAAGCGTCTTGGTCTGGAAGAGGGCACCCAGCTGCCGCGCCCGATCGTCGAATATTGCTACAAGGACGATGCGCTTGGCGATCCGCTGGTCACCGAAGAGCATATCGCCGCCTTTGGCTGGGCCAGCCAGCAGGACATGGACGACATCCTGAGCCTCGCGCTGCGCGTCAATGATTTCATGTCCGGCGTGATGCTGGCTGTCGGCATCAAGCTGGTGGACTTCAAGATCGAGATCGGCCGCATCTATGATGGCGATTTCCAGCGACTGGTTGTTGCTGACGAAATCAGCCCCGACAGCTGCCGCCTGTGGGATCTGAAGACCGGCCAGAAGCTCGACAAGGATGTGTTCCGCCGTGATCTTGGCAGCCTGACCGACGCCTATACCGAAGTCGCGCGGCGTCTGGGTGTGATGCCCAACAATCCGCCCGCGCCCGGCAAGCCGACGCTGGTGAACTGATTTAGAACTGCCCAAGATCCCGCCCTGACGAGGGGCGGGATTTTGACTATCTGTCCAACGAAAAGGCCCGATGCCGGGCTTTGTCATCGAAACCTGAGGGAAAACACGATGAAGGCACGTGTGCATGTGATGCTGAAAAACGGAGTTCTGGATCCGCAGGGCGAGGCGGTCCGCCACGCGCTTGGCGCTCTTGGCTTTGACAAGGTGGGCGGCGTGCGCCAGGGCAAGGTGATCGATCTGGATCTGGCCGACGACGCAACCGAGGCGGATGTTGCCGAGATGTGCGAAAAGCTGCTCGCCAACACCGTGATCGAATCCTACAGCATCGAGATGCAGTGATGAAGGCGGCTGTAGTTGTCTTTCCCGGTTCGAACTGTGACCGCGATCTTGCGGTTGCGTTTGAACAGGCGGGCTGTGAGGTGTCGATGGTCTGGCACAAGGACAGTGCCCTTCCCGAAGGTGTCGATATTGTCGGCGTGCCCGGTGGTTTTTCCTACGGTGATTATCTGCGCTGCGGTGCCATCGCGGCCCAGTCGCCGATTTGCAAGGCCGTGGTAGAGCACACCAATCGCGGTGGATATGCCATCGGTGTCTGCAATGGGTTTCAGATCCTGACAGAGACCGGCGTTCTGCCAGGGGCGCTGTTGCGCAATGCGGGTCTGAAGTACATCTGCCGCACGGTTGATCTGCAGGTGGCGACATCGAACAGCGTCTTCACCGAAGGGTACAAGGCCGGTGACGTGATTGGCGTGCCGATTGCCCACCACGACGGCAACTACTTTGCCGACGCGGAAACCGTTGCGATGCTGGAAGATCAGGATCGCGTGGCCTTCCGCTATGTGGACAACCCGAACGGATCCATTGCCGATATCGCAGGCATCCTGTCCGAAAACCGCCGTGTGCTTGGCATGATGCCTCACCCGGAACGCGCCGCTGACGAAGGTCACGGCGGCACCGACGGGGCGGCAGTCTTCCGCGCATTGGCAGGGCTCGTCACTGCTGCGTGACTTGTGGACGCGCAGCGGGTTGCGTTAGGTTTTGACCATGACTGCTGCGCGTGACGCATCTTCCGGACCGGATAAGAACCGCTCCCGCACGACCTCGTGGCGGGTGCGCTTTGCGTTGCTGCTGTTGATGGTGGTGGCTGCGGTGACTGTTTGGGTCACGAACCGCGCGCTGACCCACCGTTTTACCGAAAGCACCCGCAACCGCGCCGAGCTGCGCCTGGCGCTTTATTCCGGCAACCTGGTCAGCGAACTGGGGCGCCATGCGATCGTCCCACAGCTTCTGGCGCGCGATCAGGCGCTGATTGCGGCGCTGCAATCCAACGACTTTTCGCTGTCCACGCAGCGGCTGATCTCCTTTGTAGAGGAAATCGGGGCCGCATCCATCATGCTGATGGCAAGCGACGGGCGCACCGTGGCGGCGACCGATCGCAACCGTCTGGGAGAGACCCACCGCAACGCCGCCTATTTCGTGGATGCGCTTCGGGCCAAATCCACCGTGTTTTCTGTTATAGAACGCGAGGTTGGCGGCTATCGCTTTACCTACTCGCGGCGTATCGTCGACACCTCGGGGGTGTTGGGCGTGATCGTGGTCGAGGTGGACCTGCAAAAGTTCGAACGGGCTTGGGCAGGGATCTCCGACGCAGTCATGGTGACCGACAGCACCGGCACCATCATCTTGTCGACGGAATCCCGTTGGCGGGGGCTGGCAGAGAAGGACGCACTCGAACTGCAGCCGCCGGTTGGGGCCATCCAGCGGGCCATCCGCGCCACAACCGACTGGACCGCGCTGCCCGCGGATGCCTACCTGCAGGGCGAAGCCGTGATGCGGCTGGAGTCACGTATTCCCTTTCAGGGTTGGCGGCTCACGTCGTTTACCACCTACGCCTCGATCAGAGAGCGGGTGAACACTGTTCTGGCGCTCGAAATCATGGGATTCGCCATTCTTCTGGCGCTGGCTTTCTATGCGCTTAGCCGACGCACGGCGTTGCGCATGGCATTGTTTCAGCGCGAGTCGGCAGAGCTTCGCGTATTGAACGCCCGCCTGCAGCGGGAAATCGCCGAGCGTGAGCGCATGCAGGAGACACTTGCGGTGGCCGAACAAAGCCTCGCGCAGAGCTCGAAACTGGCCGCTCTGGGGGAGATGTCCGCCGCCGTCAGCCACGAGCTGAACCAGCCGCTGGCCGCGATGAAAACCTATCTGGCGGGCGCGCGACTTCTGCTCAATCGCAACCGCCCCGAAGAGGCGCTCGCCTCCTTTGGCCGGATTGATGATCTGATCGAACGGATGGGGGCGATTACGCGCCAGCTGAAGTCCTATGCCCGCAAGGGCGGCGATGCGTTCAGCCCGGTAAACATGGGGGATGCGCTGGCTTCGAGCCTGTCGATGATGGAGCCACAGCTTCGGCAGCGCCACGTCAAGATCACCCGAACGCTGCCCGAACAGCCGGTCTATGTGATGGGCGACAGGATGCGGATCGAACAGGTGATGGTGAACCTCTTGCGCAACGCGCTAGATGCTACCAAATCAGTGGATGACCCAGAGGTCGAAGTCCTGCTGGCCGCAGGGGAAACCGCGACCTTGTCCGTGCGCGACAATGGGGTGGGCATCAAGGAATTCGAGAGCCTTTTCGAACCTTTCTACACCACCAAGCAGCCCGGAGACGGTGTCGGTTTGGGGCTTGCCATCTCTTCGGGTATCGTAAACGACCTAGGCGGTCGGCTCACCGCCCGCAACGGGCAGAACGGTGGGGCCGTTTTTGAAATGCAATTGCCGATCCTTGTGGATGGCATCGAGGCCGCAGAATAGCGCGGCGTCACGTGATGGAGGGCACGCGAATGGCACAGGCCATGAAAATCGCGATCGTCGATGATGAACAGGATATGCGCCAGTCGATCAGCCAGTGGCTGGCACTGTCGGGCTATGACACGGAAACCTTTGCCAGCGCCGAGGATGCCCTCAAGGTGCTCGGGCCGGATTATCCGGGTATCGTGATCTCTGATATCAAGATGCCGGGCATGGATGGCATGCAGTTCCTCAAAAAGCTGATGGGCAGCGACAGTGCATTGCCTGTCATCATGATCACCGGCCACGGTGACGTGCCGATGGCGGTTGAGGCGATGCGCGTTGGCGCCTTTGACTTCTTGGAAAAACCCTTCAATCCCGACCGCATGTCTGAACTGGCCAAGCGCGCAACCGGCGCACGCCGTCTGACGCTCGACAACCGGGTGTTGCGTCGCGAATTGTCGGATGGCAGCACCATCATGAAAAAGCTCATCGGGTCCAGCCCGGTGATGGAGCGGCTGCGCGAGGATATTCTTGATCTGGGTCAGGCCGACGGCCATGTGCTGATCGACGGCGAGACCGGCACCGGCAAGACGCTGGTTGCCCATGCGCTGCACGCGGTCGGCAGCCGGGCGGGCAAGAAATTCGTCCTGGTTTCCTGTGCTGCGCTGGAAGAGGATGCGCTCTCCAAACGGCTCTTTGGGCCGATGCTGCCGGAAGACAGCATGCTGCCTGCGATCGAAGAGGCCCGTGGTGGTACCCTTGTGCTGGAAGACGTCGAGGCATTGAGCGAGCCACTGCAGGCAAAGCTTTTGAGCGTCATCAACGAGCAGGGCATCCCCGGCGAGACCCGCATCATCGCCATCTCGAACCTTCAGGAGGCAGGCAAGACCTGCGAGGATGTTCTGCGGCCGGATCTGTTTTACCGGCTTGCGGCCCTGCGGATCACCGTGCCGCCGCTGCGCCAGCGTGGCGAGGATATTCTGACGCTGTTCACCCGGCTGTCCGAGCAGTTCTCTGAAGAATACGGCTGTGATGCACCCCAGGTCAGCGCCCAGGAAGCGGCCCAGCTGTTGCAGGCGCCCTGGCCGGGCAATGTCCGCCAGCTGATCAACATTGCAGAACGCGCTGTCCTGCAGTCGCGTCGCGGCTCTGGCACGATCGCGTCCCTTCTGATGTCCGATCATGAAGAAATGCAGCCCGTGATGACAACCGAGGGCAAGCCGCTCAAGGAATATGTCGAAGCCTTCGAGCGGATGCTGATCGACAACACCATGCGCCGTCACAAGGGCTCTATCGCCAGTGTGATGGAAGAGCTGTGCCTGCCGCGGCGGACGTTGAACGAAAAAATGGCCAAATATGGCCTGCAGCGCTCTGATTACTTGTCTTGATCGAACATTTTCGGGCCACACAGTTGTCTGTTGTGGCCCGAAAATGGCGCTTAGGCTGTTCCAAAAGCTGCGCGGCAAGGGAGCCAGAGAGCGCAGCCTGTCGAATTTTAACGAAAAATTACCCAGTTCACGGCAAAACCGTTCGGAATACACTTTCGCAACGGCCCTGTGACGAATGACCATTGTCATTACCTATCCACAGGTCTTATGCTGCAGAAATGGGGACAAGTCCGTCGTGACCGGGCCCCACATCATGAGATTCGCTGCTTTTGCTTTTGTCCGGCCAGATCCGAGAAAGCAAAGACAGACCGATTGGCCCCGCAATTTCCGGGGCAGCTTACCTCCTGCTGGGCACGTCCCCGCAGGCATATAATCAGGGCAGGGCGCGGATATTCCCACCTGTCGGAGAAGAAACGCGATGACGCGCGCGAGCGAGAACAGCAGACAGGCAGGAGGGCCGGAGCACAGTTCCGGGGCTAACCGCTGTACTGACATGTCCCTTCGTGCGCCAGTTCACATCGCCCAGACAAGTCACCACCCCAATCGTTCACGTCCGCCCGGTAACGGGCCAGATGCGCGCGTGCGCGGTAGGTGCACCAAGGAAACATGGCAAAGAAGATGCTTATTGATGCCACCCACGCGGAGGAAACCCGCGTCGTGGTGGTCGATGGAAACAAGGTCGAGGAATTTGACTTTGAGTCCGAAAACAAGCGCCAGCTCGCTGGCAACATTTATCTCGCAAAAGTAACCCGCGTCGAACCCTCGCTGCAGGCGGCTTTTGTGGACTATGGCGGTAACCGCCATGGCTTCCTCGCGTTTTCCGAGATCCATCCGGATTACTACCAGATCCCCGTCGCGGACCGTGAGGCCCTGATGGAGGAAGAGCGCGCCTATGCCGAAGCGATGCGCGCACGTGACGAGGAAGAGGAAACCAAACCCAAGCGCTCCTCGCGGTCCCGTCGCAGCCGCACCAAGGCCGCAGAGGTCAAATCTGCAGATGTGGTGGAAACCAAGGACGTCACGCCCGAAGGCGACGATCCGACCACCGCAGAGCCCGCCGCAGCAATCGCTGGGATGGAGACCATCGATCTGACCTCTGATGGGACGGACGAGGTTGAAAAACTGGCAGCTGAGGCTGAAGCGCCAGTTCAGGCACAAGAGTCCGATGCAGCCGCAGAGGATGCAACCGTTGCGGCCGATCCAGAGACCGCAGCAGAGGCCCCCGTGGTCGAGGAAGCCGTCAAAGATGCCTCCGACGCGCCTGAGGTCCAGGACGCAGAGACAGCTGTCGAAGCGGCGGCAGATGACGCGGCAGAAGATGGCGCTGCAGATGACATCACCGCAGCGGACGGCTCTGACGACGACGTAAAGGCCGACGACGAAGAGGCCGCTGATGGCGACGTGTCCCGCGCCGCAGATGCGACCTCCAAGGACGAGAACATCGAATCCGTCGCGGATGAAGATGACAGCGAAGACATTCGTCCGCCGCGCAAACCACGTCCGCGCCGCTACAAGATCCAGGAAGTGATCAAGGTCCGCCAGGTTCTGCTGGTTCAGGTCGTCAAGGAAGAGCGCGGCAACAAAGGCGCCGCTCTCACCACATATCTGTCGCTGGCTGGTCGTTACTGCGTCCTGATGCCGAACACCGCACGCGGTGGCGGTATCTCTCGCAAGATCACCAATGCTGCAGACCGCAAGAAGCTGAAGGAAATCGCCACTGAGTTGGACGTGCCGACAGGTGCGGGCCTGATCGTGCGCACCGCCGGTGCCAAGCGCACCAAGTCCGAGATCAAGCGTGATTACGAATACCTCCAGCGCCTGTGGGAACAGATCCGCGAGCTGACGCTGAAGTCCATCGCGCCTGCCAAGATCTACGAAGAGGGCGACCTGATCAAACGCTCCATCCGCGATCTCTATAGTCGCGAGATTGACGAGGTTCTGGTTGAGGGCGAGCGCGGTTACCGCATCGCCAAGGACTTCATGAAAATGATCATGCCGTCCCACGCAAAGAACGTGAAAAACTACCAGGACCAGCTGCCGCTGTTTGCCCGCTATCAGGTGGAAACCTATCTCGGTGGCATGTTCAACCCGACCGTGCAGCTGAAATCCGGTGGCTACATCGTGATCGGTGTGACCGAGGCGCTGGTGGCAATCGACGTGAACTCCGGTCGTGCCACCAAGGAAGGCTCGATCGAAGAAACCGCGCTCAAGACCAACCTTGAGGCCGCCGAAGAGGTGGCGCGCCAGCTGCGTTTGCGTGACCTTGCAGGTCTGATCGTCATCGATTTCATCGACATGGACGAGCGCAAGAACAACGCTGCCGTCGAAAAGCGGATGAAAGACAAGCTGAAGACCGACCGCGCCCGCATTCAGGTGGGCCGCATCTCGGGCTTTGGTCTGATGGAAATGTCCCGTCAGCGTCTGCGCCCCGGCATGATCGAGGCCACCACCGCACCATGCCCGCATTGCCACGGCACCGGTCTGATCCGCTCGGATGACTCGCTTGCGCTGTCGATCCTGCGCCAGATCGAAGAGGAAGGCACACGCCGCCGCTCGCGCGAGGTGCTGGTCCGCTGCCCGGTTTCTATCGCGAACTACCTGATGAACCAGAAACGCGAGCATATCGCCCAGATTGAAGCCCGTTACGGCCTGTCCGTGCGGATCGAAGGCGACGCGCATCTGGTGAGCCCGGACTTCACCCTTGAGAAGTTCAAAACCGCGTCCCGCGTGGTGCCGGTTGCCACGGCGCCCGTCGTTTCTGTCGATACATCCATCATGGATCAGGTTGACGCTGACGAGGCGGAAGAGGCGGAAGCCGCAGAGGCAAGTGAGGCAGAGGCTGCAGAGGTCGCAGTCGAGGCCGAGGGCGAAGGGGAGACCAAACCCAAACGCAAGCGCCGTCGTCGTCGTCGTCGGAAATCTTCTTCCGGTGAAGGGGATGAAAACGCAGCGCAGTCTGCAGAGGGCGACGCAGAGGCGCAAGCTGACGCAGAGGCCGCAGACGGCAAAGATGCCGATGCCGCTCAGGATGATGCCGCAGAGGCAGACGCAGCCGAGGCAAAGACCGCTGACGCGGAAGACGGTGAAGGTGAAAAGAAGAAACGCACCCGAACCCGCACCCGCTCGCGCAGCCGCAAGAAGAAATCGGATGAGGTCGCCGCAGACGCATCCGAGGACACTGCTGCAGCTGACGCGCCGAAGACGGACGATGAGCCGAAGGAAGCTGAGACTGCTGAGGTTGCGGCCGCGGCGGAGGTCAAGGACGACGCTGCCGATGCACCTGCAGAAGCCGTAGCTGAGCCCACGCCAGAGGCAGATGCACCGGCAGAGGACGCCGCTGCACCGGAGGCGGCACCGCTGAATGGCGCGGCTGCTCCAGCTGAGGTCGCAGAAGTTGCAGAGGCGCCCGAAGCTGCCGCCCCCGAGGCCGCAGAAGCCCCCGAGGCAGAGAGCGCCAGCCCCGAGGTTGCGGACATCAAGGCCGAGGAAACCCTCGCCGAAGAGGTCAGCCCGGTCGAGGTTGCGGTCGAAACATCAGAGCCAGCATTGGCCGAGGCAGAGCCGGAACCGGCCTCTCCGCCCAAGCCGAAAAAACGCGGCTGGTGGTCAATCGGTAGCTGATATCAATTCGAAGAAGGCGGGCTCAGGGCTCGCCTTTTTCTTTTTCACCCCCTCAACTGGAGAACACATGACGCAACAGCCTGCTGTCGACACCCTGCTTCTGAACGAACTCATCGCCTGCGAAACCTCCGTCTGGGAGGCGTTGGTCAAAGGTGACGCTGCTGCGGACCTGGCCGCATTGCATCCGGATTTCCTTGGTGTTTACCCATCGGGTTTTGCTGGTCGGGCCGACCACGCCGCGCAATTGGCTGGCGGGCCATCGGTATCGACGTATCGGATCGAACAGCCCCGCATTTTGCGGATTGCTCCGGACTGTGTGCTGCTTGCCTACAAGGCGCAGTATACCCGTGTCGGGACCGATGAGCCCGCAGCGATGTATGTCAGTTCGATCTGGCAGCGCGGCACGTCAGGCTGGCTCAATATCTTCAGCCAGGACTGCGAGGCATTGCCGGACGGGGCGGAAAATCCACTTCCCTGAATGCGGGTCACAGTGCCGGTTTCGTGATCATCCGTGTGACCGGCGCGGTGTTGCAGGTGCGGGGGAAAGCCTGCTCAGCCGCCTTTGCGGATCAGATAGACTTGATGAGCGGAATTGTCGCGGATCTCGACCAGCTCGTGACCGGCTTCCTGACAGAAGTGCGGGATATCCACGACCGCCGCCGGATCATCGGCGTGGACCTCAAGAATGCTGCCAGTTGTCAATGGTTTCAGCCGCTTGCGCGCCTTGAGGACGGGCAGGGGGCACAGCAGGCCAATGGCGTCTAGGGTCTCAGTCGTATCAGTCATACCTTGCAGATAAGGCGGTTGTTTCATCCTGTCCACAAGGATGTGACCTGCGCCCCCCGTGACCTTTGCCTAGGCGTGGTCTAAGTAGTCTGCATGTTTGGTATTGAAATCATCGACGCAGGTTTGATCCCTGCCATGCTCGTGGCGCTGACCGCTGGATTGATCAGCTTTCTGTCGCCCTGTGTGCTGCCAATTGTGCCGCCGTATCTCGCCTATATGAGCGGGGTGTCTCTGGGTGAAATCCAAGGCACAGCCGCCGCCCGGCGCAAGGCAATCGTGGCAGCGTTGTTCTTTGTCATGGGGCTTTCGACCGTGTTCCTGCTGTTGGGGTTCACGGCGTCGGCCTTTGGGGCGTTTGTCCTGCAAAATCAGGAGTTGTTTGCACAAATCGCCGGCGTGGTCGTGATTGTCTTCGGCCTGCATTTCCTGTCGGTGTTCCGTATTCCCATCCTCGACCGCGAGGCCCGAATGGATGCCGGCCAATCCGGTGGCTCGGCGGTCGGGGCCTATATTCTTGGTCTGGCCTTTGCCTTTGGCTGGACGCCGTGCATCGGCCCGCAGCTGGGGGCGATCTTGTCAATCGCGGCGACAGAGGCCTCTGTGACGCGCGGTACGGTCCTGCTTGGTGTCTATGCGCTTGGTCTTGGCGTGCCATTTCTTTTGGCCGCGATGTTCCTCAACCGCTCTATGGTGGTGATGAACCGGATCAAGCCCTACATGGGCATCATCGAGAAGGCGATGGGTGCGCTGTTGATCTTTGTGGGTCTGATGCTGGTGACAGGGTTGTTCTCGACCTTCTCGTTCTGGCTGCTGGAGACATTCCCGGCGTTGGCTGCCCTCGGCTGATTTGGCGTGACATCCGAAAGATGAAAGCCCCGCCCGGCAAATGCCCGGCGGGGCTTACTCTTTGTGGGTGCCTTGGCTAAGCTGCGAAGGACAGCATCATCAAGAACAGGTCGGGCAGGCCGTGACCCAGAACAGCGATCGTGATCCAGCGACAGGCACAGCACAACAAGGGCAAATTGAACCCGCAAGACCCGTGCGGCGGCGCAAGATGTTCTATATCCCCGGCTATGATCCCATCCATCCGCGTCGCTACCGCGAGCTGTACCGAAGCGAAGGGGCTGCCCAGGCTGCAATCAGCGGCTATGAAATCGCGCTGAACGCCAAATCCGCAGATGGCGTGGCCACGGACGACGGTCCCCGATACGGCTGGAAGGTGGAGGCCACCATCGATGATCTGCACACCACCACCGATGTTGAGGTTCTGGTTTGGTCCGACATCGTGCGTGGCTCTATGGCGCCGTCGATTGCGCAGACCTACTGGCAGCTGATCCGAACCGCTTGGATCTACATCTCAACCGGAACGCTGAGACGTTTGATGTGGCTGCGCAAGGGGCCCGTGATTGCGGCGCTTTACCCCGTTGGGGTCTTGATCCTGCAGGCGGTTCTGGCGTTTCTTGTCGCGCTGCTTATTGCGCGCAGCGGGCAGGCAGCGGTGGCGCGCATCAGCGACACCAGCTGGGTCGCTGCGGCGGCACAGCTGGTGTTCTGGGGGATTGGCCTTGGGCTGGGCGTTGCGCTGCTGCGGTGGTTTCGACGGATGGATGGCAAGATCTATGCCTATTATCTCATGCATGACTACGCCCATTCCGCGGCCCTGTCGGGGGCCTATGCACCCGAACTGGAAGAGAGGATTGCCCGTTTCGCAGGGGACATCGCGGTTGCGCTCAATGATCCGCAATATGACGAGGTGCTGGTGGTAGGTCATTCCTCTGGTGCGCACGTCGGAGTGAGTGTGCTGGCGGATGTTCTGCGCATTGGCACCCGCAGCGGTCATGCCGCGCTTGGGTTCCTCAGCCTTGGGCAGGTGGTGCCGATGGTGTCCTTTCTGCCGCACGCCACGCGTCTGCGCCGGGATCTGCGCGATCTGTCGCGGCGCAGGGATCTGACCTGGGTTGATGTGTCTGCGCCCGGTGACGGCTGTTCCTTTGCCCTTTGTGATCCGGTTGCAGTCAGCGGGGTGGCAGACGGGGCCACCCAGGGGCCATTGGTCATCTCTGCGGCCTTTAGCCAGACGCTGAGCCCAGAGCGGTGGGCCGAGCTGCGCTGGCGGTTTTTCCGCCTGCATTTCCAGTATCTCTGCGCCTTTGATGCCCCAGGAGATTACGATTATTTTCAGATCACCGCAGGTCCGCGCAGCTTGCAGGATCGGTATGAGGGGCGGGCGCCATCGCGCTCCCGTATTGATGTGACGGCGTCGAAATACACCTCGGTCGAGCCATGACAGCGCCCGCGCCCCAACGACACCCACTGCCGCCCTGTGATGCTCCGGCGCCAGACCCGGCGGTTGGTGTCGCCTGTCCGCACCTGTCCAAGGCAACCAACACCGCCCCGCCCAAGCCGGAGCCACGACCCGACCGCGTGTCGCTTTGGCGCTACCTCCGCCTGTTTCGCGCCGATCTTTTGTCGGCGCAGCCCGCTCGGCTCTACCGGGCCTGGATGGCAGAGTTTCGCACGCCCTTCTTCAGGTCCTTTTTGGTCAATCAGCCCGATCTCATTGATCGGGTGTTGAAGACTGAAGCCGAGACATTTCCGAAATCCGACAGGGTGAGCGAGGGTCTGCGGCCGCTGTTGGGGAACTCTGTATTCCTGACCAATGGCGCGCAGTGGAAGCGTCAGCGCCGCATCATCGATCCCGCGTTTGAAGGCGGACGGCTGCGCGACAGTTATCCGTCGATCCATGCGGCCGCCGAAGCCACCGTTGCGCGTCTGGCGTCCCTGGATCCAAGGCAACCGGTCGAGATCGAGGCAGAGGCCTCCCATGCTGCCGCCGATGTGATCTTTCGCACGCTGTTTTCCATCCCGATCGAGGACCAACTGGCGCAAGAGGTTTTTCACAGCTTCCGCGCCTATCAGCAGGACCAACCGATCCTCAATCTTGCGGCCTTCCTGCGACTGCCGCGTTGGTTCCCCCGATTTCACCGGCGCAGAAGCCGCGAACATGCGCGCCATATCCGTGGCTTGATCACAGCCCTCACCGAAGAAAGGCAACGGCAAATCGCAGAAGGTTGCGCGCCCCGGGATCTGGCGACCAAGATCATGACCACGCCCGACCCCCAAACCGGGCAGTGCTTTTCAGCTGACGAAATGGTGGATCAGGTCGCGATCTTTTTCCTCGCAGGCCACGAAACCAGCGCCTCTGCCCTGGCCTGGGCGCTTTTCCTTCTGGCCTGCGCGCCTGACTGGCAGGAGGCCGTGGCAGAAGAGGCCCGGGGCGCCGATCTGAGCGAGTTTGCAGCGATGTCCTCGCTAAGGATCAGCCGGGATGTGTTCCGCGAGGCGCTGCGGCTGTATCCGCCGGTGCCGATGATGGTGCGCGAGGCGGCAGAGCCCCGGACATTCCGCAACAGAAAGGTCCCCAAAGGCGCGCAGATTGTTCTCAGCCCGTGGCACCTGCACCGTCACGAACGCCTGTGGAGCGATCCAGATGGCTTTGATCCCGGTCGCTGGCAGACAGAAAATGGCAAAAGCTGTCAGCGCAGCGCCTACATGCCTTTTTCTGCGGGTCCCAGGGTTTGCACCGGTGCCGGGTTTGCCATGGTTGAAGGGGTGCTGATGCTGTCGATGATCCTGCGGCAGTTTCGGATCTCACCGGTTCCGGGCAAAACACCTGTCCCAGCGGCGCATCTGACAGTGCGGTCGAAAAACGGGATCTGGCTGCAGCTGACGCGGCGCGAGCCGTGAACATTCGGAAACGTCATCCAAGACATTCGCAGCACTGGATGATGGGCGCAGCCTCCCGATTGCAGCCATGATGATTTGGCCCGCGTATGGACTGAATGAAACCCCCGGTGTTTCAACTCGCGCCGAAAACAGCCGCACCAATACGCCATCGGGGATAACGGGGGGCGGGGTTTCGGCATGGCAATGCGACGCCGAAGTCCGATCAACGTGACCTTAAGCGCCGCAGCACATGCAGCCGTATGGCAGAGGCCAGCCCGCAATCAACCCCGCGTGTTTCATCGATCTCCGCCGCAAGGTCGTTTATGGCGCGCCCGTCGGCTGCCGCAATCTCGCGAAACGCGTCCCAGAACTCGTCCTCCAGCGAAACAGAGGTCCGATGCCCCCGCAAGGTGAGCGAATGTTTGCGTGGCCTTTGGCTCATCCTGATCAGTCGTCGCGCTTGTGGCTGTCGAGGCGCCGACTGTCCTGGTCCTGCACCGCCTTGTCGCGCTGTTTCTCTGCCTTGGTGCGACCGAATTTTACCGCATTGCGATCGGCCTGAACCTTCTTGTCGGTCCGGGCCTTGGATTTGCGAAATTGGTTGAGGTTCACGATGTCTGCCATTGTGCCAGAATACTCTGCTCGCAGCGGATTACCAGTGACCAAAGAAAACGCGCCCGGACGAGGGCCGGGCGCGTTTGTCATGTCTGTCTGCTTGGCGCAGGATCAGTCCTTGGGGCCGATCATCTGTTCCGGGCGAACCACGGCGTCAAACGTCGCCTCGTCCACAAAACCCAGTGCAATCGCTTCTTCTTTCAGCGTGGTGCCGTTCTTGTGGGCGGTCTTGGCGACCTTGGTGGCGTTGTCATAACCGATGGTGGGCGCCAGCGCGGTGACCAGCATCAGGCTTTCCTTCATCAGCTTGTCGATGCGCGGCTCGTTGGCTTGGATGCCGTTCAGCATCCGCTCGGTAAAGCTGTCCGCCGCATCACCCAACAGCTGGATCGACTGCAGCAGGTTGTAGGACATCATCGGGTTGTAGACGTTCAGCTCAAAATGACCCTGCGAGCCTGCGAACTTGATCGCCGCGTCGTTGCCCATGACGTGGGCGGCTACCTGGGTCAGCGCCTCTGCCTGGGTCGGGTTCACCTTGCCCGGCATGATCGAAGAGCCCGGTTCGTTTTCCGGCAGGATCAGCTCACCCAGACCAGAGCGGGGGCCAGAGCCGAGGAAACGGATGTCGTTGGCGATCTTGTAGCAACTGCCCGCAATGGTCGCGAGCGCGCCGGACAGGAACACCATTGCGTCATGCGCGGCCAGTGCTTCGAACTTATTGGGTGCGGTGACAAAGGGCAGGCCGGTGATCTCGGCCATGTTGGCGGCCACGGTCTCTCCCCAGCCTTTCTGGGTATTCAGGCCAGTGCCGACAGCGGTGCCGCCCTGTGCCAGCTCATAGATGCCGGGCATCGCCGCCTCGACCCGCGCCAGACCCTGACGGATCTGATGGGCGTAGCCGCCGAATTCCTGGCCGAGCGTCAGCGGGGTCGCGTCCTGCGTGTGGGTGCGGCCGATCTTGATGATGTCCTTGAACTCTTCCGCCTTGGCTTCCAGCCCTTCGGCCAGCTTGGTCAGTCCGGGCACCAGCACGTCGCGCACGGACATCGCGGTGGCGATATGCATGGCGGTCGGGAAGGTGTCGTTGGACGACTGGCCCATGTTGCAGTGATCGTTCGGGTGCACCGGATCCTTGGAGCCAATGACACCTCCGAGGATCTCGATGGCGCGGTTGGCGATCACCTCGTTGGAGTTCATGTTGGACTGGGTGCCAGAACCCGTCTGCCACACCACCAGCGGGAAGTTGTCGTCAAACTTGCCTGCAACCACCTCGCTTGCTGCCTGAATGACCGCATCCGCGATCTTGGCGTCCAGCTTGCCCGACGCCTTGTTGGCCATGGCGCAGGCCTGCTTGATCACGCCAAGCGCGCGCACGATGGCCACCGGCTGCTTTTCCCAGCCGATCGGGAAATTCATGATCGAGCGTTGGGTCTGGGCACCCCAGTATTTGTCTGCGGGAACTTCAAGCGGGCCGAAGCTGTCGGTTTCGGTGCGGGTTGCGGACATGTCTGTCTCTCCGTCTGATACTATAACCAGTGACTGAATGTATGCGTCGGTATGCCGTCTAACCGTTGCGGGCTGCGGTGGCAATTGCGCAGTTGCGCGCAGCATAGTCATTCCGGCTGGCGGGTACAGGCCCAATAGGCCATGACCCATTGCACAGCGCCAAAAGAAGCTTAGATTACCCAACATCGAGCCACTTAAATCCGGACCGTCACGAGGACATGCCCTTGAGCCTATTGCGATCTCTGAAAATGCCGCAGATTTCTGCACCGCTGCGCCGCAGTCTTGGTGGCTTTGCTGCGGTGCTGGCGCTGGTTGCAGTGCAGGCCGGCTCGCTTTGTGCCGCAGAGGTGGAGCCTTTCTTTGGCCAATACCGTGGCTCGCTTGTGGTGCCAAAGGCGGACGGCACCCGCGAGCGGCGCGATGCGGCTGTGAAGATCGGCCCGGTCGAGGATAATGAGGATGGGTTCTACGTGCAGTGGACCACCACCTCGATCAAACCTGACGGGCGTCGCAAAGCCAAATCCTATGCCATCGAGTTCACGCCAACAGGGCGCGATGACATTTTCGCCGCAGCGATGAAGCGCAACGTGTTTGGCCATACCGTGCAGCTCGACCCGATGAAGGGGGAACCCTATGTCTGGGGACGGATCGTGGGCGATACTTTGACGGTGTTTTCGATGTTTGTCGGCCCGAATGGCGACTATGAAATCCAGCAGTATGACCGGACGCTGGCGGATGGCGGCTTGGAGCTGGTTTATTCGTCCCACCGCAACGGCTTCCCGTTGAAGCGTTTGAAAACCTTCCTGGAGCGGCAGTAAATCAGCAGATAAACCATTTTTTTGCAAATGGTTGGGGTCTGATTTTCATGTTGTTCTTCTTGGATGAAAACGGTGTGCCAATGCGCCGTTCCCGCCCGTTTTTGGCCAGCCACTCTCGCTCTTGATCGCGCATGGTCCGCAAAAAAAACGCCCCACCTATCTGGCAGGGCGTTTGATGGAATTGCAGCTGATCGGCTTACTTGCGGAAGCTGTCGAGAGAGACAACATCTGCCTCTTTCTTTTCTGCAGTATCTTCCTGCACCTCGATCTCGATGTCATCATCCAGCCCGTCTTCGGCAACATCGTCCATGTCGTCATCATCGGGCGATTCAAAGCGCAGGCCAAATTCGACCGATGGATCAACAAAGGTCTTGATCGCGTCGTAAGGGATATAAAGAGGCTCGGGCGCGTCGCCAAAGTTCAGCGTGATGGCAAACCCGTCTTCGCCCACATTCAGGTTGTCGAACCAATGCTGCATCACAACAGTCATTTCGCCGGGATAGCGATCAGACAGCCAATCCGCCAATTCGGCGTCCGGGTGGGATGTGTCAAAGGTGATGAAGAAATGGTGGTTGCCGGGCAGACCATCCTTGGCCACGCCCTCCAGAACCGAGCGGATCAGCCCACGCATGGCTGAATGCATCAGATTTCCATAGTCAATTTCGCGGGACATTCCGATACCCTTGTTCGATTTGCTTCAGAATACGGATTTCTGGGGGAAACTAAAGAGCCGCTCCGCAAGCTTTCGTAAATTATTTGGGACGTTTGCGTCGCAGGCTGGCGGTGTTTAAACGATGTGCGACACCGCAACGCCAAGGGTGGCCATGACCGGCAGGATAAGGCTCAGCCGCCCGCGGCAGATCACCCAAACGGCAGGCGCAATCAGCACCAGCATCAGCGCCGCAACATCGAGGCTGGCAATTTGCGGATGGGGCAGGGCCAGCCATGCGCTCTCACTCGCTGTGATCTCGCGGAAAATCACATGCATCAGAAACCATGCAGACAGGTTGAGGATCACCCCGACCACCGCAGCGGTGATGGCTCTGAGCGCGGCACCAAGGCGTGGATGGTTGGTGATCCGCTCGACATGTGGAGCGGCGGCAAAGATCCATAGAAAACATGGCACGAAGGTCGCCCAAAGGGCCACAACACCGGCCGCAAGTGCCATCCAGACACCGGCCGCCAGCGCACCGGCCAGCATGGCAACAAACTGCGTGACAAGAATCAGCGGACCCGGGGTTGTTTCGGCAAGGCCAAGCGCATCAATCATCTGGCCTGTGTCGATCCAGCCGAAATCGTCGACAACAGTTTGGGACATATAGGCGAGAACGGCATAGGCTCCGCCAAAGGTGACCACTGCCAGTTTGGCAAAGAACCAGCCGATATCGGCAAGAATCTGTGGCCCGGCAATGCTGAGCGCGGCCAGCGGCATCAGCCATAGCGCACCCCACAGCGCGATCGGGCGCAATGTGATGGCCGGGTCTTTCAAGGGCGCGGTCTTTACCGCGGCCTGTTCCACTGGGGCACTGCCGTGCAGAGCAAAGGCGCCAATCAGACCGGCGGTCAGAACCACCAATGGAAATGGCAGGCCAAAGACGAACAGGGCCGCAAATCCAAGCCCCGCAAGCGCCAGATCAAATGGGCCCTTCAGGGCCTTCTTCCGCAGTCGAATAAGGGCCTGGAAAACGATCACGACAACAGCGGCCTTGATGCCCAGAAATCCATCCTGAACAATAGGTTGCGCGCCATAGCTGACATATAGGAATACCAGCGCTGCAATCACCGCCGCACCGGGAAGGACAAACAGAAGCCCGCCGATCAATCCGCCGGGAACGCCGCGCAGACGCCAGCCTGCGTAGGTTGCAAGCTGCATCGCCTCAGGGCCCGGCAGCATCATGCAAAACGACAGGGCCCGCAGGAACTGGTCCTCGCTCAGCCAGGGGCGGTCTTCCACCAGTTCCTTGTGCATCAACGCAATTTGCGCCGCAGGCCCGCCAAAGGACAGAACACCGATCCGGCCAAAGACCTGAAAAAGCTCTCTCAATGACGGATGGGTCGTCGCCTCTGCGTTGGAGCGTGGAGAAGGGGAATGCTGTGTCATGGCAAAATCATGGAGCTACCTGCGTTCGTCACAGCCATAACATCCGCACAGCCCAGAACCAGCGGGAAAGCGACGGAATCTGAGAAAAGACCGTTTGCCTCAGGTGCGTTGCGCAGGTGTTTGGGCGCGCTCGTCGTCGGGGCTGCTGCCGGATTTGCCAGCATCGCTTGCCCAGATCAGCCGCTCGCCTGTCATGCAGATCGGCAGGCATTCCGGTGGCAACTGGCCCAGTTGCTCCAGCATGGTCACATAATCAAAGTTCGACAGAAAATCGCGGATCTGACCATCTTTGAATTCAACAACCAAAACGCCGAAATAGTCCAGCGGCCCTGCGCCGCCAAACCCGGTCCCGGTGACATGGATGCGCACACAGCTCAGGTTGCCATCGTCAAGCCCATGGGTCTTTTCCAGTTCCAGCCCGGTCAGGCGGGCCTTCAGTGTCATGACGACTTCGGCATAGTCCTCGGCTGCGGTGACAGCGCCATGCAGCGGGCCTTTCATATTCAAATCAGGATGAAACATCGGCTCGATCAGCTCAGTTCGACCATTGATCCAGACGTCATGGAACCAGGTGTAAAGGCGTTCGTGGTTTTTCATGCAACCTTGACCGATGTGCTAGAGCGTTCACGGAAAACTGAACCACAGAGTTTACGAAAAATTCAACGTAAAATTTGCGCTGAACTGCGGAATGTCGCAGGTCGCGGTTGGGACGTATCTGGATCCGTCAACTGACCCCAATGAAGCGACGGCAGCACTTCATGCGAGGGGGTGCAGAATTTGGCCTTTGGCGCAGGGGGTATGCCCGGTCACGTCGAATGGCCGCAAGAATTCATGGTTGGAGAGGGGAAGTGCAGGTTTCTGTTGCCAGGTACCTGCGAACCCCGCCTAACGCGGCTAGGCGCTAGGGCTTAAAGTCGGTTCGACTCGGACTGCTTACGCAGCCAGAGCAACCGGAGCACGATTGTCGTTTGCAATTGTACTGTTTTCGCCGGTAACGGTGGCAGACAGCCGAGACAAAGCTAACCCCTTTAGACGTTCGTCGATCCTATTTCGGCCCCCAGAACCTGAAAATACCCCCAAACGAAGGATACCCCAGTGGTGTTATGGTGGAGCCGCCGGGTACCGCCCCCGGGTCCGATCCGCTTATTACGAGCGCGTTTATGTCCATAGTCCCGAAGGACAGCTCTTATATAGGCGGCAAACGGCTGCTTGCAAAGGGGGGCAGAGGGAAATCCTGCAGGAAATTCTGTTGCTTTCCTGCGCATTATGACGCCCGCAATCAATGCATCCTGACCCTAGCGTTTGGCGCGCGCGGCAAAGACATCCGCAGCCAGTTTGCGGGTTTCGTCTTCCAGCGCGCTCAGCCCCTGAACCGCATCAGGCCCATCGCCCGCTTCGATTGCGTCAGCGATCCGCGTGTGCAGCGCTAGAATGATCTGCCGGTCACGGGCGGTAAAGGTGATCATGTTCATCAGCGGCTGCATCGCTTCAACCGCGCCTGCAAGCTGATAGGACAGAACCGGATTGCCCGCCCCGTCGACCAGCGCCCTGTGAAAGGCCACATCAGACGCGCAGAATGCCTCATCCGTCAGACCGGGCTGGCCCTGGCGAAAGATCTCTGCGCGCATGGTTGCTAGCTGGTCGGCGCTGCGGCGGGTGGCCGAAAGGGGCGCACAGGCCCGCTCCAGCGCATAGCGCGCTTCGCAGGCCGTGTCGAAACTCACGGCGTTCATGCTGAGCAGCAGGGTAGAGGTGGTGATCTGCTGGGAATAGGCATCTTCGTAGTTCAGACGGTTCACAAAGGCACCGCCTGTCGCCCCCCGCTGAGTCCGGATCAGCGACTGCGCAGCAAGCCGTTTCAACGCCTCGCGCACAGTGGGGCGCGAAACCTGAAACTGTTCGGACAACTCCGCCTCGGACGGCAGACGCTCATCCACGATCAGATCCCCGGCCACAATGGCATCGCGAATGGCCTGCGCAATTTGCGCCGACAGGTCGGCTGCGCTGTTGGGGTCAAGTTTCATTTCGGGGCTCCGGCTGCAAGAAATCATTTGTCAGACATTTAAAAGTCTGACATTTGATTCATAGGGGTTGAGTCGTAAGATTGGCAAGCAACTCCTGCACTCGACGCATGAACGCAACCCATCCGAGCAAGGGGCGCCCGCAATGAAAGCTGTCCTGACCCAAAAGATCCGCATGATGCAGGGCTGGCATTGGCTGGGCCTTTTTGCCGTGATCCTGGGGGCCTGGATCGTGCTGTATTTGATGGCGGTGCCTGCGGATCTGCGCGAGGCGGGCCAGATCTATGGCGCAGATTTCTGGCGGGACCTGTGCACGATGACCCCGGATGCGGCGGGCTATCTGCGGATGGTTCTGATGTGGTCCTTGATGTCGGCTGCAATGATGGCGCCGACCGCACTGCCAGCTTTCGCGACCTATGATGACCTCAGCCACGCCGCGCCGGATACCCGGTTTGGTGATCTGGTTGGTGGGTATCTGCTAGTTTGGGGTGGGTTTTCCATCGTCGCGGCCGCGCTGCAGATGCTGTTGTTTCAGCTGGGGCTGATTTCTGCGTTCGGCGACAGCCTCTCTGCAGGGCTCAGCGCGGCACTGCTGCTGATTGCGGGGCTTTATCAGTTTTCCAGCGCCAAGGAGGCCTGCCTCAGCAAATGCCGCCGTCCGCTGGTCTTTTTCATGCAGCACTGGGACGAGGGGGCCTTTCGCAATGGTGTGCGGCTGGGATTGGTATGTCTTGGGTGTTGCTGGGCGCTGATGCTGCTGGCCTTTGTCGGCGGGGTCATGAACGTCGCTTTCATGGGGCTCGCAACCCTCATCATGGTTTTTGAAAAACTGCCCGATCTGGGCCGGTACCTGACACGACCTCTGGGCGTGCTGCTTCTGGGCTGGTCCGTGTGGATCGGGCTCACACTTATCTGAG
The DNA here is from genome assembly GCF_001258055.1 of Phaeobacter italicus. Taxonomy (GTDB): domain Bacteria; phylum Pseudomonadota; class Alphaproteobacteria; order Rhodobacterales; family Rhodobacteraceae; genus Phaeobacter; species Phaeobacter italicus. Next base: position 490,051 of record NZ_CVRM01000011.1, read on the forward strand.
ATTACTAAGGGAGAGAAAAAATGGCTTTGGATGCTGCGGTCGGGACGGTTCCCTGGACCATCAAGGGGGAGCTGATCCTCAATTGTAACTGTACTGTCTTCTGCCCCTGTGTGGTGTCGCTGGGTCAGCACCCGCCGACCGAGGGCCACTGTCAGGCCTGGGCCGGTGTGCGCATCGACGAGGGGCAATATGGGGACGAAGATCTGTCAGGTCTGAACGTCGGCCTGTTCCTGGAAATTCCGGGCAACATGGGGCGCGGCAACTGGAAAGCTGCGGCGTTCATTGATGATCGTGCCTCTGACGCAGCCTATGACGGCCTGGTCAACATCTTCTCCGGGGCCGCACGCGGCACCACGGGTCTGTTTTCGCTCCTGGTGAGCGAATTCCTCGGCGCAGAGCGGGCACCGGTTGTCTTTGAAACCGAAGGTAAGGAACGCCGTCTCATGGTCGGCAAAAAGATCCAGGGCGCGGTTGTTCCGGTTGAGGGCAAGGATGGCAAGGACATTGTCGTCACCAACACCGAATACTGGATGGGCCCCGACATCACCGTTGCCAAGGCAACCAAGGGCCGCGTGCGCGCCTTTGGCCGTGTCTGGGATTTTGAAAACCGTTCAGCTGAAATCTGCCAGATCGACTGGCACGGTCCACGCTGATCTTGGGGCAGGCGGCGGGTGGGACCGCCGCCGTATCGCCCCGGCTGCGCCTGGTAGGGAGGAATTGCCATGGCCTTGATCGCACCATCCCGCCGCCTGCGTCGCACACCGTTTTCGGACGGGGTCGAGGCCGCAGGCGTCAAAGGATACACCGTCTACAACCGGATGCTGCTGCCCACCGTCTTTGAAAGCGTCGAGGCAGATTATCACCATCTCAAGCGTCACGTTCAGGTCTGGGATGTCTCTTGCGAGCGCCAGGTCGAGCTGCGTGGCCCGGATGCGGCCCGTCTGATGCAGATGCTGACACCGCGCGATCTGCGCGGCATGACGGCGGGCCAGTGTTTCTATGTCCCCATCGTCGATGAAACCGGGGGAATGCTGAATGATCCTGTGGCGGTCAAACTGTCAGAGGACCGCTGGTGGATCTCGATTGCAGACAGCGACCTGCTGCTTTGGGTCAAGGGGATCGCAAATGGCTGGCGGCTGGATGTTCTGGTGGATGAGCCGGATGTGTCACCTCTGGCAATTCAAGGCCCAAAAGCAGACGATCTGATGGCGCGCCTGTTCGGTGAGGACATTCGATCCCTGCGGTTCTTTCGCTTTGGCATCTACCAGTTCGAGGGCCGCGACCTGGTGATCGCGCGCTCTGGTTACTCCAAACAGGGCGGCTACGAGATCTACCTGGAGGGCAGCGATATGGGTATGCCCTTGTGGAACCGGCTTTTTGAGCTGGGCGCAGATCTTGAGGTGCGGGCAGGCTGCCCCAATCTCATTGAGCGGATCGAAGGTGGCTTGCTGAGCTACGGCAACGACATGACCGACGATAACACCCCGCATGAATGCGGTCTGGGCAAGTTCTGCAACACCCACACCGCAATCGGCTGCATCGGTCGCGATGCGCTGTTGCGGGTCGCTAAGGAAGGCCCGGTTCAGCAGATCCGCCCCATCGCGATCAAAGGCGATGCCGTGGGTCCCTGTGACCGGCTGTGGCCTGTCTTCGCAAACGGGCGCAAGGTGGGGCAGGTGTCCTCAGCGGCGTGGTCGCCCGATTTCAACACCAACGTGGCCATTGGCATGGTCCGCATGACGCACTGGGATGCGGGCACCGCGCTGGAGGTGGAAACACCGGACGGCATGCGCGCCGCGACAGTGCAGGAAAAATTCTGGATTTAAGGGAGAGACGACATGTTCAATGCATTGGTCGTGAACAAGGATGAAGAAAGCGGCAAGACTTCTGCCGCGGTGGAACAGATCAGCCTCGATCAGCTGCCCGACGGCGAGGTGACGGTGGCGGTGGACTATTCCACCGTGAACTACAAGGACGGGCTGTGCATCGGGCCGGGCGGTGGTCTGGTGCGCAAATACCCCCACGTGCCCGGCATCGATTTTGCCGGTACGGTAGAGACGTCCTCTGATGAGCGTTACAAGCCGGGCGACAAGGTTGTCCTGACCGGCTGGCGCGTCGGCGAAGCTCATTGGGGCGGCTATTCCCAAAAGGCCAACGTGCGCGCCGACTGGCTGGTGCCGCTGCCCGAGGGGCTTGATACCCGTCAGGCAATGGCGGTGGGCACGGCCGGTTTTACCGCAATGCTGGCCGTGATGGCGCTGGAAGATCACGGGCTGGTTCCGGGGCACGGTCCGGTTCTGGTAACGGGTGCTGCGGGGGGCGTGGGTTCGGTTGCGACCGCCATCCTGGCCAACCTCGGCTATGAGGTTGCGGCCGTCACCGGCCGACCGGAAACAGCCGACTATCTGAAATCCCTCGGCGCGACCCAGATCGTCGCCCGGGAAGAGATCAACGAGACGGTCAAACGCCCGCTGGAAAGCGAAACCTGGGCAGGCTGCATTGATGCGGTGGGCGGCGATATGCTCGCACGGGTTCTCGGCCAGATGAAATATGGCGCCTCGGTTTCTGCGGTCGGTCTGGCCGGTGGTGCCGGACTGCCAGCCACGGTCATTCCGTTCCTGCTGCGAGGGGTGAACCTCCTTGGGATCGACAGCGTAATGCAGCCCTATGACAATCGCCTGCGGGCCTGGCAGCGCATCGCCAAGGATCTGCCGATGGACAAACTGGAGGCGATGGTTCAGCCCGCAACCCTGTCGGATCTGCCGCAACTGGGCAAGGACATCCTGAAAGGCCAGGTCAAGGGCCGCGTTGTGGTCGACGTGAACGCCTGAGCCGCCGGGCCGATGTGACAGTCTTGAAAATGCGCGCAGGTTTTGCGCGCATTTTCTGTTTCAACAGGGTCAGTTTTATCTGCTAGCGCGCTGAAAAGACGCAACTAACGCGGGGCATCCGGATCGGTTCCAGAAAAAATTTCACTTCGGCGGGAACCTGCGCAGCTTTCACTTGTTGGGTTTGTGGACGTTCACAATAACAAGACTGGAACGCGTATGACTGATGAAACGAACAATCAGGGCATCCCGACCCCGGACGGAAGCGCTGATGTAATCGAGACCGACTATGAAATCGGTCAGGACAACCTTGAGGGCTCGGTTGGGCCCATCGGGTTCGACATCCACAATCCTGTATTCATGATCTCCGGCATCGCCGTGATGATGTTTGTATTCTACGCATTGGTGCTGCCAGAGCAGGCTGATGCGTTGTTTGGCTGGCTGCGCGGCACCGTGACCAGCAGTTTCGACTGGTTCTTCCTAAGCGCTGGCAACATCTTTGTGCTGTTCTGCTTTGCGCTGATCGTAACGCCCTGGGGCAGTGTGCGCCTTGGCGGGGACGAGGCCGAACCCGACTACAACTACCTGGGCTGGTTTGCGATGCTGTTTGCGGCAGGCATGGGCATCGGGCTGATGTTTTACGGCGTCAGCGAACCGATGAGCCACTATTCCACCGCGATGGGTGGCATCAGCGTTGGTGAGGATGGCGTCAGAACCGACTGGGCGCCGCTTGGCGCAGCTGCTGGCGATCAGGCAGAGGCGGTGCGCCTTGGCATGGCGGCGACGATCTATCACTGGGGCCTGCACCCTTGGGCGATCTATGCAATCGTGGCGCTGTCTCTGGCGCTGTTTTCCTACAATAAGGGCCTGCCGCTGACCATTCGCTCTGCCTTTTACCCGATCTTCGGCGAACGTGTCTGGGGCTGGACCGGCCATGTCATCGACATCGTGGCGGTGTTTGCGACCCTCTTTGGTCTGGCGACCTCTCTTGGGTTTGGCGCGACACAGGCCAATGCGGGTCTGAACGAGCTGTTCGGCGTGCCACTCGGCTCGACAACCGAAGTGGTCCTGATCTCGGCCATCACCGCTGTTGCTTTGGTTTCGGTTGTCCGGGGCCTTGATGGCGGGGTGAAGGTGCTGAGCGAGCTGAACATGGGGCTTGCTTTTCTGCTGTTGCTGTTCGTGCTCCTTGTTGGGCCGACGCTGCTGATCCTCAGCGGATTTGTCGACAGCCTGGTGGCCTATGTGCAGTATCTGCCGGCCCTTTCCATGCCTTTCGGCCGCGAAGACGTGAACTTCAGCCAGGGCTGGACCGCGTTCTACTGGGCGTGGTGGATCAGCTGGTCGCCGTTTGTGGGTATGTTTATCGCCCGTGTCAGCCGTGGCCGCACCGTCCGTGAGTTCGTGATCTGCGTTCTGCTGATCCCCAGCCTGGTCTGTGTTCTGTGGATGAGCGTCTTTGGCGGCACCGCGATCCATCAGGTGATCGCAGACGGCTACACCGGTGCGCAGGATGCCGCGCTTGAGCTGAAACTGTTCAAGATGCTGGGCGAGCTGCCCCTGGCGTCCTTGACCTCCTTTGTCGGGATCGTCCTGGTGGTTGTGTTCTTTGTCACCTCATCGGACTCCGGCTCGCTGGTGATCGATACGATCACCGCCGGGGGCAAGGTCGATGCACCGATGCCCCAGCGCGTGTTCTGGTGCGTGTTCGAAGGGGCCGTTGCGATCGTGCTGCTTTTGGGTGGCGGTCTGGCCGCCTTGCAGGCGATGGTGATTTCAACCGGACTGTTGTTCACTATTGTGCTGCTCTTGATGTGCTGGGCCATCGCGCGCGGCCTGCAGGGAGAGCGCGACCAGATGCGCTGAATCTGCCAGCCATTTTGAAAATCAACGCCTCGCACCAAACGGTGCGGGGCGTTTTTGTCTGAACGGGGTGGCCCGGCGTTAGATCGGGCCAAACGTCACCTCAGTCCTTGACCTGCATGGGGAAGGGCTGCACTGATTTTCTCAGCAAAATGAATGGAGTGATCATGGCCCTCGATATCGACTTTGTCCGCAGTCAGTTCCCGGCATTCCGCGCCGACAGCCTTCGGGGCCAGGCCTTCTTTGAAAACGCGGGGGGCTCTTACACCTGCCAGCCTGTGATCGACCGGCTCAATCGCTACTATGTCGAACGCAAGGTCCAGCCCTATGCGCCCTATGCCGCCTCCCAACTGGCGGGCGCCGAAATGGACGAGGCGCGCAGCCGCCTTGCCGCGATCATGGGGGTTGCCACCGAAGAGCTGAGCTTTGGCCCCTCCACAACCCAGAACACCTATGTTCTGGCGCAGGCGTTTCGTCAGTTCATGAAACCGGGTGAGGCGATCATCGTCACCAATCAGGACCACGAAGCCAACACCGGCCCCTGGCGTCGCCTTGCAGACGAGGGGATCGAGATCCGCGAATGGGCGATCAACCCGCAGACCGGTCATCTTGACACCGCCGATCTTGAGACCCTCTTGGATGAAAACGTCCGCCTCGTCTGTTTTCCGCATTGCTCCAACGTCGTGGGAGAGCTGAACCCGGTCACGGAAATCACCGCGCTGGCCCATGCTGCCGGGGCTTTTGTCTGTGTGGATGGGGTTTCATATGCGCCCCACGGCCTGCCCAACGTGGGAGAGCTGGGTCCGGATATCTATCTGTTTTCAGCCTACAAGACCTATGGACCGCATCAGGGCATCATGGTGATCCGGCGCGAATTGGGCGCGCTGTTGCCCAATCAGGCGCATTACTTCAACGCCGACGTTCTCTACAAACGCTTTACCCCAGCCGGACCCGACCACGCGCAGATTGCTGCAAGCGCGGGCATGGCTGATTACATCTCGGCGCTGGCTCATCATCACGGCGGGCCAGAGACCGAAGGCGCAGAGCAGGGCGCCTTTGTTCATGATCTCATGCGCGCCCATGAGGTCGCGCTGCTGCAACCGCTTCTGGATATGGTGAAGGACCGCAACGATGTGCGCCTTCTTGGTCCAACGGATGCGCAGAGGCGCGCGCCAACCGTTGCGCTCTCGCTCAACCGCGCGGGCGCAGAGGTCGCAGCCGAGCTGTCACAGCACGGCATCATGGCAGGCGGCGGTGATTTCTACGCGGTACGTGCGCTCAAGGCGATGGGTGTGGATACGGACAAAGGTGTGCTGCGGTTGAGTTTCACACATTATACCTCTGAAAAGGAGGTGACACAGTTGATGGAGGCCCTAGATCGCGTGTTGTAAACACGTGTGAACAAGGGACCTTGACCGCTCCATGACTGATGGAATTCCGGCAAATGCGCCGGTGATCTGGTGGATCAGGCGCGATTTGCGCCTGTCCGACAACGCAGCCCTGACCGCCGCCGTCGACAGCGGCGCGCCGGTGCTGCCGGTGTTCATCTTTGACAGCCAGGATGAAGATCTCGGCGCTGCCCCACGGTTTCGTCTGGGGCTCGGGCTTGAACACCTGGCGCAGCGGCTGGAGAGGCTGGGCAGTCGGCTGATCCTGCGGCGCGGCTCGGCGCTTCAGGTGTTGCAGGATCTGCTGAAAGAGACGGGCGCGCAGGCCGTTCACTGGACCCGCGCCTATGATCCGGCCAGCCGGGCGCGCGACACGCTGATTAAAGAAACCTTAAAATCCCAAGGTGTTGCAGCGCATTCTTACAGTGGAAATCTCCTGTTTGAACCCTGGACTGTGGAAACCAAGACGGGGGGGATGTACCGTGTCTATACCCCGTTCTGGCGCGCGGTGCGGGGCCGTGATGTGCCGGGTCTCTTGGTGGCACCCGGGACGATCCCCGCGCCAGAGCAGTGGCCAAACTCCGACCAGCTGGACACATGGAAATTGGCCGCTGCCATGCGCCGGGGCGCGCCTGTGCTGGCGGCCCATTGCCGGGTCGGGGAAGAGGCGGCGCAGGACCGGCTGGATGAATTTATCGAAACCGGCATCGCCCGCTATCAGGATCTGCGCGATCTGCCCGCCGTGGATGGCACATCTGGTCTGTCGGAAAATCTCGCCTGGGGAGAGATCAGCCCGCAACGCATGTGGCACCGAGGGGCAGAGGCAATGGCGCAGGGCGCTGCGGGGGCGGAAACCTTCCTCAAGGAGGTGGTCTGGCGCGAGTTTGCCTATCACCTCATGTTCCACACCCCCCATATCCTGACCAAGAGCTGGCGCGAGGAATGGCAGTCCTTTGCGTGGTCAGAGAACGAAGACACCCCAGAGGTGCTGGCCTGGAAACAGGGGCGCACTGGCTACCGCTTTGTCGACGCCGCGATGCGTGAGCTGTATGTGACCGGCAAGATGCATAACCGGGCACGCATGATCGTTGCGAGCTTTCTGACCAAACACATGCTCACCCATTGGCGGATCGGCCAGAAGTGGTTTGAGCATTGCCTTGTGGATTGGGATCCGGCCTCCAATGCGATGGGCTGGCAGTGGGTGGCAGGCTCCGGGCCGGACGCCGCGCCTTTTTTTCGGGTTTTCAACCCGGATGGCCAATTGGACAAATTCGACCCCAAGGGGCGCTATCAGGCGCAATGGATCGCCGAAGGAAACCCCAAACCGCCAGACACGGCGCGCGCCTTTTTCACGGCTTGCCCCAAATCCTGGCAGCTCTCTGCGGATATGGCCCGCCCCCGGCCCATCCTTGATCTTAAGGCCGGGCGCGAGCGCGCTCTGGAGGCTTATCACAACCGCGACAAAGGGTAGGGCGGCCAGCCCGACCCCATCGGCGTTTCCGACAGATCCCTTGCCAGAAACGCCTGATTTGGCCTAGCCTTTTTCAAATCTTGTCATTTGAAGGGAAAGGGGGTCGCGCCACATGCTGCTCACAACGACCGAAGGACAGAGCAACCTGCCGCGCTATTTCGCGGCCATCTTTGAGCGGCTGCAGGCGCTGGAGGTGGGGCAGCTGGACATCAAGCTTTCGGATGGGCGGGTGTTTCGGGTTGTGGGGCGCGAACCCGGACCTGCGGCAGATCTGATCATTCACAACGATGACAGCTTTACCCGGCTGATCCGCGAGGGGGATCTGGGGTTCTCGGATGCGTATCTCGAAGGGTGGTGGAGCACATCGGATCTGCAGGATTTCATGGATCTGGTGCATCTGGGCTATGAACCGGTCTATGACGGCTTTCCGGGCAGCGCCCTGATCCGGGCCTATGAACAGTTCCGTTTCTGGCTGCAGCGCAATCACCGAACCCAGGCGCGGGCAAACATTTCCTATCACTATGACCTTGGGAATGATTTCTACGCGCTCTGGCTTGACGACACGATGACCTATTCCAGCGCAATCTTTGAAACCGGCCAGGAAAGTCTGGAGGCAGCCCAAACCGCAAAATACGCCTCAATGGTGGATCAGATGGGCGTCAAACCCGGTGATCACGTGCTGGAGGTCGGCTGTGGCTGGGGCGGTTTTGCGGAATATGCGGCGCGCGAACGCGGCTTGCGGGTGACGGGGCTGACCATCAGCGAAGAACAGTTGAAGTTCGCGCGCGAGCGCATTGATAAGGCAGGCCTTTCAGGTCAGGTAGAGCTGCGGATGCAGGACTACCGCGACTGCAAGGGAGAGTTCGATGGCATTGCCTCGATCGAGATGTTCGAGGCGGTCGGGGAAAAATACTGGCCTGCCTATTTCAAGATGATCCGCGACCGGCTGCGCCCCGGCGCACGGGCGACGCTGCAGATCATCACCGTCGGGGACCACCGCTGGGAGGTCTATAAACGCGGGGTTGATTTCATTCAGAAACACATCTTTCCCGGCGGCATGCTGCCTGCGCCAAAGATTCTGCGCGAACAGGTGGAAAACGCAGGGTTGCAGATCGTCAAATCACTGGAATTCGGTGACAGCTATGACCAGACGCTGCGGCGGTGGCACCATACCTTCAACGACCGTTGGGACGAAGTTGCCGCCATGGGCTTTGACGATCGCTTTAGAAAAATGTGGAACTTCTATCTAACCTCTTGCGCCTCGGCCTTTCGGGCGGGCACTTGTGATGTGACGCAGGTCACGATCTCTCACCGCTGATACGGAAGCCGACACAATGCCCACTGCCGCCCGTTTGATCGCCGCTATCTCTATGGCTCTGGTTGCGATTGTTGCCTCCTACCTCATCATGCCTCTGCTGCCAGAGGGAACCGATTTTGGCTACTTTGTTCCGCTCAATGCAGGGCTTGGTTTGCTGGTCGGTTGGATCTGGGTTGGCCGCAAAACCGGCCACGGATTGGTGAACGCGATCAACAATGGCCTGACTGGCGTGGCTTTGCTGGTCCTTTGGGGTCTGTTCCTGCAAGGCGCGTGGGAAATGTTCCGCCTTGCCATGCGAAACCGATACGATGGTCCTTTTGAGGCGCTTTCAGCGATTTTTGTGATCGCTCTGGATTTCTTTTTTGTCATGGCGGTGCCACATGTGTGGCTGGCGCTTGTGATTGGCGGCGTGTTCTCGGCTTTGTTGACCGAAAACGCCGCAAGACGCTGGCGTTGAGGGCTTGAACTCCAACGGGACTGCGATTTTGGTTGATCTTTTTGTCTATGGCACGCTGCGCCATGTGCCTCTTTTGGAACTGATCCTGGGCCGCACCGGTCCGGACCTTGACGTGCGCGAGGCCCATCTGCCCGGACATGGTGCCTTTGCTGTTGTGGATCAGCCATTTCCGGCCATCGAGGAGCGAGAGGGCCACAGGGCGCCGGGGCTGCTGCTGCGGGGGCTGAGTCAGGACGACATGGATGCGCTCAACTTCTACGAAGGTGGTTTTGATTACACGCTGCGCCGGATGAACGTGACGCTGCAGGATGGCACGGTTTGCCCGGCGGATGTCTATTTTCCCGAACCGGGGCTTTGGCACACGGGCGATGTCTGGGATCTGGAGCAGTGGCAAGACAAATGGGGCGCCCTGTCGCTGCGCGCCGCCGAAGAGGTCATGGCCTATCGTGGACGGCTGACCGCCGCCGAGGTGGCCGAGCGGTTCCGCCCGATCCGTATCCGGGCAGCGGCCTGGCTTGCTGCGCAGGACCGACCGGCTGATCCAGACCACGACCTGAGCCGTGATGTCGTGGTCCATGCCCATAAACGCGCCTATGTGAATTTCTTCGCGATGGAAGAGATGGATCTGCAATTCCGTCGCTACGATGGCAGCCTCAGCCCGGTGGTCAACCGTGGGGCGGCGCTGGTGGGGCAGGCCTCTGTCGTTCTGCCCTATGATCCGCGCCGCGATGCTGTTTTGCTGATCGAACAGTTCCGCGCGGCGACCTATATCGCGGGCTGTCGGACCCCTTGGATGTGGGAGCCGGTTGCGGGGCTGATTGATCCGGGCGAAACCGCAGAGCAGGCCGCCCACCGCGAGGCGCAGGAGGAGGCGGGCCTGTCTCTCACGTCGCTGGAGACGGTTACACGGGCCTATCCGTCAAGCGGAGCATCGGGCGAATTCCTGCATATCTTCGTGGGGATCTGCGATCTGGACACCGTCGGAGAGGGCGGTGGCCTTGATAGCGAAAACGAGGACATTCGCAGCCAGATCCTGAGTTTTGACGCTCTGATGGAGGGCATCGACGCCCAGATCTATCAGGACATGCCATTGGTCACGGCGGCGCTCTGGCTTGCCCGTCACCGCGACCGCCTGCGCCGCGCGCAGACCATGTAACACGACCTGCAAGCCGGACTGACGGCTTGTGGTCCAACTGCCCCTTGGCTACACCTCAAGGGAATGATCGAAAGGGATACCATGCGCATTGCACATGATCTGGCCGATGCGATCGGCCACACGCCTCTGATCCGTCTGAACCGCGTCAGCGATGAAACCGGATGCGAGATTCTGGGAAAAGCCGAGTTCATGAACCCCGGCCAATCGGTCAAGGACCGCGCCGCGCTCTACATCATCAAGGATGCCATCGCCCGCGGTGATCTGAAACCCGGCGGAACCATCGTTGAGGGGACGGCAGGCAACACCGGGATCGGCCTTGCGCTGGTCGGTGCCTCGATGGGCTTCAAGACCGTGATCGTGATCCCCGAAACCCAGTCCGAAGAAAAAAAGGACATGCTGCGTCTGGCCGGGGCACAGCTGGTGCAGGTGCCTGCGGCGCCCTATCGCAACCCCAACAACTTTGTGCGCTATTCGGAACGTCTGGCCAAGGAACTGGCCAAGACCGAACCCAACGGCGCGATCTGGGCCAACCAGTTTGACAACGTGGCGAACCGTCAGGCCCACGTCGAAACCACCGGCCCCGAGATCTGGGAACAGACCGACGGCAAGGTTGATGGCTTTGTCTGTGCGGTTGGTTCTGGCGGCACCTTGGCGGGTGTGGCCGAGGCGCTCCAGCCTAAGGGTGTAAAGATTGGTCTGGCAGATCCGATGGGGGCTGCGCTTTATTCCTACTACACCACGGGCGAGCTCGCCTCTGAAGGTGGCTCCATCGCCGAGGGCATCGGTCAGGTGCGCATCACCAAAAATCTTGACGGATTTAAGCCTGATTTTGCCTATCAGGTGGCCGACGAGGATGCGCTGCCCTATGTGTTTGATCTGCTGCACGAAGAAGGTCTGGTGCTGGGCGGCTCCTCTGCGATCAACATCGCAGGTGCGGTGCGCATGGCAAAGGATCTTGGGCCGGGCAAAACGATCGTGACGGTGCTGTGTGACTATGGCACCCGCTATCAGTCCAAGCTCTTCAACCCGGACTTCCTGCGCGAGAAAAATCTGCCGGTGCCTGATTGGATGACCCATACACCGGCTTCAATTCCCGGTGTATTCGAGGACGTATGACACCTTTAAAAAATCTGTTTTTCAACATGATGGCGGGGCTGATCCTGGTGATTGGCCTCGCTTTCCCACTCTCGGCCCAGACCTCTGAACAGGCGCGCAGCTACTACGATAGCTGGTTGCGGACCGCAGAACGCGCCGAGGATGTCATCGACACCAGCCGCGCCTCCAACATCGCGCTGGAACAGCTGCGCAAGGATCTGACCGACTACCGGCAGACCTTCCAGACCAAGCGCAGCGAAAACGGTGACCGCATTCAGACATTGCAGGGCCAGCTTGATGCCCTTGGACCGGCCCCCGCCGAAGGCGAGAGCGAGCCGGAAGATATCGCGCTGCTGCGCGAGGCTCTGACCAAGCAGCTCAACCAGCTGCGCGTGCCCCGCATCGTCGCCGAAGAGGCCTACAGCCGCGCCGACGGCCTGATCAACGAAATCGACAAGATCGTTCGGGACCGGCTGACCAGACGGCTGTTGGAGCGCGGGCCATCCCCGCTGAACCCCGAACACTGGCAGCAGGCGCTGCGCGACATGGGGGTGGCGATCCGGTCGATCGGCAATGAAACCGTGTCACAGCTGCGCAGTGATACGACGGGGGAGCGCATTCGTGGCGATCTCGTCGGTATTCTGGCGCTGCTGATCCTCGCCGTGCTGCTGATCCTGCGGGGGCGCCCCTGGGCCCACCGGGCCGGTGATTTTCTGCGTGGCTACGGGGCAAAGGGCACTGGGGTCTGGACCTTCGTGGTCTCGCTCCTACAGGTGTTCTTGCCGCTGGTTGGCATCATCATCCTCGCCGCTGCCATTGATCTGTCGGGCATTCTGGGGGTGCGGGGCAGTATTTTCCTCGACGCGATGCCCGCCTGGGCCTTTATCATCCTGTCCTTCCACTGGATGGGCGAGCGGCTCTATGCGGCGCGCATTGAAAACGACCTGTTCCCGATCGACGATCGGTACCAGTCGGAAACCCGGTTCCTGATCTGGGCGATGGCGGTGGTCCTTGTCGTGCAGGACGCCTTGGCAACGCTGGAGGGCATCCAGAACATCACCGAGAGCAGCATCGCGGTCTTCAGCTTTCCGCTGATCGTCGCCGCGGCGCTGATCCTGCTGCGGCTGAACCGCATCGGCAGCAAGCAGCGACAGGCGCAAGAGGCCCAGAGCGAAGAGGGCGACGAGAGCGCCATTGCAGCCGGCGCCAACCGGGTGATTTCGGTGATCCGGCGGGCCACCTATCTCCTTGGCTTTGCGGCACCGGTGCTTGCGGCTCTTGGGTATATGAACGCGGCCGAGGCGCTGATCTACCCGGCCATGCTGACGCTGGCTGTGCTGGCCGGGCTGTTCGTGTTGCAGCGGTTCTTCTCTGACCTCTACGGGTTTGTCACCGGCAAGGGAGCAGCAGCAAGTGACACACTGTTCAGCGCCCTGATCGGTTTTGCGCTGGCGCTTTTGGCGTTGCCGGTGCTGGCGCTCATCTGGGGCGCGCGGGTCGCGGACCTGACAGAGCTGTGGTCGAACTTCCTCAAGGGGTTCCAGATCGGGGATACCAATATCTCTCCGACGGCCTTCATCACCTTTGTTGCGGTTTTTGCCATCGGCTATGCCGTCACACGCATGGTACAGGGCAGCCTGCGCAACACGCTCCTGCCCAAGACACGCATCGACCTTGGCGGCCAGAATGCCATCGTGTCGGGGATGGGCTATGTGGGGATCTTCCTCGCAGCGCTGATCGCCATTTCGATGGCCGGGCTTGATCTGTCATCGCTCGCCATTGTTGCTGGTGCGCTGTCGGTTGGCATCGGTTTTGGCCTGCAGACCATCGTGTCGAACTTTGTCTCCGGCATCATCCTGTTGGTGGAACGTCCGGTGTCCAAGGGCGACTGGATCGAAGTCGGGGGGCTCATGGGCTACGTGCGCGATATCTCCGTGCGCTCCACCCGCATCGAGACCTTTGACCGCACCGACGTGATTGTGCCGAACTCGGACCTGATTACCGGAACCGTCACGAACTACACCCGTGGCAACACCGTGGGCCGGGTGATCGTGCCGGTTGGGGTTGCCTATGGCACAGACCCCCGCAAGGTCGAGGCGATTTTGATCGAGGTCGCAAAGTCCCATCCGATGGTGCTGATGAACCCGGCACCTTCGGTGGTGTTCCAGGGCTTTGGCGCCGATAGCCTTGATTTCGAAATCCGCGCCATCCTGCGTGATGTGAACTGGGTTCTGTCGGTGAAATCCGACATGAACTATGACATCGCCCGCCGCTTTGAAGAGGCGGGGATCGAGATCCCGTTTGCACAACGCGACATCTGGATCCGCAACCCCGAAACGCTGGCCCAGGCCGCAGGCCAGGCGCCAGCCGCGGGGCAGGGCGCATCCAGCGGCAAATCCGGCTCCGCATGGTCCGGTGGCAGCTCGAAACCGCCAAAGCCGGATCTGGACGATCTGACACAGCGCGATGACAGCGACAGCACGACAAAAGACGACGGAGACGACGGTGATGACTGATCCCTTGTTCCAACAAGATGCCTACCTGCGCACAGCGGCAGGTCAGGTCATCTCTCACACCGAAGAAGGCGGGCTGGTTCTGAACCAGTCCGTCTTTTATCCAACTGGGGGTGGTCAGCCCGGCGACACCGGCGCGCTAAGCTGGGATGGCGGTCATCTGAGCATCATCAACACGGTCAAGGGCGAGGCAGGTGAGATTGTCCTGATCCCCGAGCCAGACGCGGCCCTGCCACCTGTGGGCGCTGCCGTCAGCCAGAGCCTCGACTGGGACCGTCGCATGGGCCACATGCGCATCCACACAGCATTGCATCTGTTGTCCGTTGTCCTGCCGTTGCCGGTCTCTGGCGGTGCGATCGGGGCCGAGAAGGGCCGGCTGGATTTCAACATGCCAGAGGCGCCCGAAGACAAGCAGGCGCTCGAAGATGCGCTCAATGCGCTGATTGCCCGCGATCTGGAGGTAACAGAGCGCTGGATCACCGACGCAGAGCTGGATGCCCAGCCCGATCTGGTGAAAACCATGTCGGTTTCACCACCCCGTGGCAGCGGCCGCATCCGCCTTGTTCGCATCGGAACCCAATCCGATCAGATCGACCTACAACCCTGCGGGGGAACCCACGTCAACCGGACCGGCGAAATCGGGGCTATCCGCCTTGGAAAGGTTGAAAAAAAGGGGAAACAGAACCGTCGCGTCTACATCCATTTGGTCGCGTAACAAGTTCTTTGCAGGAAAGTGAATTTTTTGCTGTTTTCGCTCTTGCAATCCCCCCCGTGATCCGTCAAAAGTCCGCCCAACGGAGAGGTGGCCGAGTGGTCGAAGGCGCACGCCTGGAAAGTGTGTAGGCGGGAAACCGTCTCCAGGGTTCGAATCCCTGTCTCTCCGCCATAACCCCCAAATGGCATCATGTTTCGCGACAACGGCAGCGCCGTATCGCTTGAAGATCTTCGCGTAAGCGTTTGATTTCAAACATGATGTCGGGGTTTGGCGTTTTTCACCCCATGATATCCATCCTATGCCCGCAGGCCGCTTCAGGCGCGCGCCACAGGGCTGTTTTGCCGCTTGTTGATGGTGTGCGGCGCAGTTGGTTTTCACCCCTCACGGGGGCTCTCTGCGCGCCATTTGGCGTTGGCGCTGTCACCGCCTCAATTGTCCGATTTCAGCATGTGGCGTGGTGTCCGTGTCGGGGGCAACCAGACCCGCGCCAAGCCTGCTCTCGCGCAACGGGGAATCGCGAGGCGGGGCGCCCGCAGAATCATCCGGTATCATCTGGTTTGCCCCCCGATTCCGCCCATCGCAGCCTCAGCGAAAAAGATCCAAGAATCAACCGGCGCAGAATCAAGGCAGAATCAAAAAAGGGCGCCGACAGATGTCGACGCCCTGATTTTTTGTCCGCTCCCCGCAGGCGGGGAGGGCGCAGCTTAGAAATGGACCGAACGGCTGCCCGCAGGTTTTTCGACCGGCGGTGCAAATTTGGTCAGGTCGATGCCTTCAACGGCGGTCTTGTACTCTTCCAGCGTGGGCGTGCGGCCCAGGATCGCGGAGAGGACAACAACCGGGGTCGAACCCAGCAGCGACTCGCCCTTCTTCTCGGGCAGGTCCGCCACAACGCGGCCTTGGAACAGGCGGGTCGAGGTTGCCAGAACGGTGTCGCCCTTAGCGGCCTTTTCCTGGTTGCCCATGCAAAGGTTACAGCCCGGACGCTCCAGATAGAGGATGTTGTCATACTCTGTCCGTGCGCTGGTCTTTGGCGCCGCATCGTCGAACTCAAAGCCCGAGTATTTCTGCAGGATCGCCCAGTCGCCTTCTTCCTTCAGCTCATCAATGATGTTGTAGGTCGGCGCGGTCACAACCAGCGGTGCCTTGAACTCGACAGAGCCATTGGCCGCTTCCAGGTTGCGCAGCATCTGAGCCACGATCTTGATGTCGCCCTTGTGCACCATGCAGGAGCCAACAAAGCCCAGATCCACCTTCTTCTCCGCCTTGTAGTAGGAAATCGGGCGGATTGTATCGTGGGTGTAGCGCTTGGAGACGTCCGGGTTGTGAACGTCGGGGTCCGCAATCATCGGTTCGTTGATGGCATCCAGATCAACCACGACTTCGGCGAAATACTTGGCGTTGTCATCCGGGGTCAGGGCCGGAACGTCACCAGACTTGATCTCGGCAATGCGCTTGTCTGCGATCTCCAGAAGACGGCCAAGGGTGCCGTTTTCATGCTCCATGCCCTTGTCGATCATGATCTGGATGCGCGATTTCGCCAGTTCCAGAGAGCCGATCAGCGTGTCGTCGTTGGAGATACAGACAGAGGCCTTGGCCTTCATTTCCGCGGTCCAGTCGGTGAAGGTGAACGCCTGGTCAGCCAGCAGCGTGCCGATATGCACCTCGATCACGCGGCCCTGGAACACGTTGTCACCGTGCTGTTCCAGCATCTGCGCCTGGGTTGCGTGCACGACATCGCGGAAATCCATGTGATCGGCCATCTGACCTTTGAAGGTCACTTTGACAGATTCCGGGATCGGCATGGAGGCCTCACCGGTTGCCAGGGCCAGCGCCACGGTGCCGGAGTCGGCGCCAAAGGCCACGCCTTTGGACATGCGGGTGTGGCTGTCGCCGCCGATGATGATCGCGCGGTCATCCACTGTCAGGTCGTTCAGAACCTTGTGAATGACGTCAGTCATCGGGTGATAGACACCTTTGGGGTCGCGACCGGTCACCAGACCAAAGTCGTTCATGAACTTCATCAGGCGCGGCGTGTTGGCCTGCGCTTTCAGATCCCAGACCGATGCAGTGTGACAGCCCGACTGATAGGCACCATCCACGATGGGCGAGACAACGGTTGCCGCCATCGCTTCGAGTTCCTGCATGGTCATCAGGCCGGTGGTGTCCTGCGAGCCGACGATGTTCACTTTGACGCGCACGTCAGAGCCTGCGTGCAGCGGCTTGTCGGATTTCACACCCACCGCATTGCGGTTGAAGATCTTTTCAACAGCGGTCAGGCCCTGACCGTCGTTGTGGATCTCCTTGGAGGGGGCAAATGCGGATTTCAGCGGCACGCCAAGGGTTTCGCAGGCAAATGTCTGCAGTTTCTTGCCAAAGACGATGGCATAAGAGCCGCCAGCCTTGATGAATTCCAGCTTCTGCGGGGTAAAGGAGCTCTCAAGCCCGACCAGCTCTTCGCCGTCCGCACTGTAGAGTTTCTTTTCCTTGGTGTTGATCTTCAAAACGGTGCCGGTCGCAACAGAATATTTCTGTTCCAGGATCGGGTTGCCGTCGTTGTTGAGGATCGCCTTGCCGTCCGCGTCGACCTTTTTGACCCAGTTTTTCAGGTCGATGCCGATGCCGCCGGTCACGCCCACGGTGGTCAGAAAGATCGGCGAGATGCCGTTGGTGCCTGCCACGATCGGGGCGTAGTTCACAAAGGGAACATAGGGCGATGCCTGTTTGCCGGTCCACAGCGCCACGTTGTTCACGCCCGACATCCGCGACGAGCCAACGCCCATGGTGCCTTTTTCCGCAATCAGCATGACCTGCTTGGTCGGATGCTGCAGCTTCAGCGCGTTGATCTCTTCCTGCGCTTCCGGGGTGATCATGCATTTGCCGTGCAGTTCACGGTCCGCACGAGAGTGCGCCTGGTTGCCCGGAGACAGCAGGTCGGTCGAGATGTCGCCTTCGGCCGCGATATAGGTGACGACTTCGATTTCCTCGTCGATCTCCGGCAGTTTGGTAAAGAACTCGGCGTCAGAGTAGCTTTCGAGGATGTCCTTGGCGACAGCATTGCCTGCCTTGAACGCATCCGCCAGACGCTCCAGATCCGCGTCATACAGGAATACCTGCGTTTTCAGCACTTCACCGGCCTGCGCAGCAATTTTCGCGTCTTCACCCAGCGCCAGATCCAAAAGCACCTCAACCGAAGGGCCGCCTTTCATGTGCGACAGCAGCTCAAAGGCAAAATCAGGGGTGATTTCCGCAACCACTGCCTGGCCCAGGATGATCTCCTTGAGAAAGGCCGCCTTGACGCCGGCCGCGCTGGTGGTGCCGGGCAGGGTGTTGTAGATGAAGAACTGAAGGGAGTCTTCGCGGTGCGCATTGTCGCTGTCCTTGATCTGCTCGATCAGTTCGGCAACCAGTGCGCCATCGTCGATGGGCTTGGGGTGCAGATCCTGCTCTTTGCGCGCCTCGATCTCTTTTAGGTAGTCGGTGTACAAGCTCATGACGATCCCTACAATTTGATATGGTTCAGATGAAACGCCGGAGACGAAAGCCCTGAAAATAAGGGCGACACGCGACTCCTTCGCATTTTGTATGCCGCCGTATACCATCCCGAAGCAACATGCAAGTTTCTCCGCTCTCCTCTGCGCAGATCAGGGCGGGCCGATCATGGCAATGGCTGGGCGAAGACTGTGACATGTGATGCGCCATCAGGGTTAAGATCGGGTTCCGACACGCAGGCAGAATTTGCCCGGGATTTCGGAACAGGGGGCGATGAAATGCGACGCTTGCAGGAAATGATGGACGTCTATCATTAAATGATATACGTCTATCATTATCACAACGACGCAACCGCCGGATCCCGCCATGCGCAAACCAACCCTTCACGATGTCGCTGCCGAGGCCGGGGTGAGCTATGCCACAGCTGATCGCGTGCTGAACAAACGCGGTGGGGTCGCCAAGAAATCCCAAACCCGCGTAGAGGCGGCAATCGCCAAGCTGGGCTATCAGCGCGACATAACCGCAGCCAACCTGTCCCGCAGGCGTCTTTACCGGTTCCATGTCCTGCTGCCCAATGCGGCGGGGGGCTTTTTTGCCTCGCTGCGCCAGTTGCTGAGCGAACAGGAAGAGGCCCAGCGCAAGGCGCGGCAGGCGATCACGATCACGCCCGTGCCGCCCTTTGACCCCACAGCGCTCGCGCTGGAAATTGACCGCGCGGTGGGGGCGGGCTGTGACGGGCTGTGCGTGGTGGCTGTGAACCACCCAGAGGTATCCGCCGCCTTGGGCCGGGCACGGGCGCAGTCGATCCCGGTGGTGACCTTGGTGGCAGACAGCGCAGAGGGCGATCGTGACTGCTATGTAGGGATTGATAACCGCACCGCAGGGCGCACGGCGGCAGATCTCATCCTGCTTTCTCATCGCCGCCACGCCCAGCGCGGCCTCATTCTGCCGGTGATGGGCAGCCTGCAGGCCCGCGACCACGCCGAACGCTACGCGGGCTTCTGCGAGGTGGTTGCAGATCAGATGGCTGTTTTGCCGCCACTGGAGACGGGCGATGATCCAACGCGGTTGAACCAGCTTCTGACTGCAGCCCTCGCCGCAGAGCCGGGGATTACCGGACTATACAATCTGGGGGCCGGGGTTCCGGGCCTGATTGCAGCATTGGACCACCGGGGCAGCGACAACATCGCCGGGCGCCCCGTGGTGGTGAGCCACGAACTCTGTAATGCGACCCGCAAGGCCGTCGCTGACGGGCTGATTGATGCGGTGATCGATCAAAAACCCGCACAGGAACTGTCACAGGCGCTCGCTGCCTTGATCGCGCTCAGCGACGGGCTGGCGCTGGATCCCACTGCCGGACAGATCACTCCGGCGGTTCATTTCAAACACAACATGCCCCCGCAGCCTGCGGCCGGGCCAAACAAAGGGGCCTGACCATGGCTGGTTACTTCGATCATATCGCGCCGATTTCCTACGATCCCGACAGCGACGGGCTGGCCTATCGCCACTACAACCCCGACGAAATCGTCATGGGCAAGCGGATGGAGGATCACCTGCGCTTTGCCGTGTGCTACTGGCATAATTTCGTGTGGGAAGGGAACGATCCCTTTGGCGGGCAGACGTTTGATCGGCCTTGGTTCCCGGCCGACACGATGGATCTGGCACGCAAAAAGGCAGATGCCGCCTTTGACATGTTCCGCATCCTTGGCGTGCCCTATTACTGTTTCCATGACCACGACATCCGGCCAGAGGGCGACAGCCTCGCAGAAAGCCATGCCCGGCTGAACGCCATGGGCGATGTGCTGGAACAGAAGATGGCCGATGGTGGCCCGAAACTTCTGTGGGGGACCGCAAACATGTTTTCCAACCGCCGCTATATGGCCGGGGCCAGCACCAATCCCGATCCGGACGTCTTTGCCTACTGCGCCTCTACCGTGCGGGCCTGTATGGATCTGACCCACCGTCTGGAGGGCGAGAACTATGTCCTTTGGGGCGGGCGCGAGGGCTATGAAACGCTGCTCAACACCGATCTGTCGCGCGAGCTGGAGCAGATGGGCCGTTTCCTGTCTATGGTGGTCGACTACAAACACAAGATCGGCTTTCAAGGCGCGATCCTGATCGAACCCAAACCGCAGGAGCCGACCAAGCACCAGTATGACTATGACGTCGCCACCGTTTACGGCTTTCTCAAACGCTTTGGCCTTGAGGACGAGGTGAAGGTCAATATCGAACAGGGCCATGCCATCCTCGCGGGTCACAGTTTTGAACATGAAATCGCCATGGCCAATGCGTTGGGGATCTTTGGGTCCATCGACATGAACCGCAACGACTACCAGTCCGGCTGGGACACCGATCAGTTCCCCAACAACGTGCCAGAGGTGGCGCTGGCCTATTACGAAATCCTGCGCGGCTGCGGCTTTGGCAGCGGCGGCACCAATTTCGACGCCAAGCTGCGCCGCCAGTCCCTGGATGCCGAGGATCTGATTGCCGCCCATGTGGGGGCGATGGATGTCTGCGCCCGCGGCCTGCGTGCAGCCGCCGCCATGCTGGAGAGTGACAGTCTGGAGATGAAGCGCCGCGCGCGCTACGCGGGTTGGGACAGTCCCGAGGCGCAGGGCTATCTGGCCAAGGGCGCGACGCTGGACGCCATCGCCGATCAGGCCGAGGCCAAGGCGCTTAATCCGCAGCCAGTTTCTGGCCGTCAGGAACAGCTGGAGGCCCTGGTCAACCGCTTCGTCTGAAGCGACAGACCAGAGCGCCACAACCGGGAGAGGGGACAGACATGTATCTAGGCATTGATCTTGGCACATCCGGCCTGCGGGCGCTGATGACGGACGCCTCCGGTCAACCCGTTGCCTCAGCCGAGGCGCAGTATTCTGCGCAGCACCCCCATCCCGGTTGGTCAGAGCAGGATCCCGGCAGCTGGATCGCTGCGCTGGATCAGGCGATGGCACAGTTGCGGTACACCCCCGGATACAGCGATATTCGCGGGATCGCGGTGGCAGGTCACATGCACGGGGCAGTCCTGCTGGATCGCGCCGATCAGGTGCTGCGGCCCTGCATCCTGTGGAACGACACCCGTTCTGCGGCAGAGGCGGCAGAGCTGGACGCGACAGATGAGGTGCGCAGCCTCAGCGGCAATATCGTCTTCCCGGGTTTCACCGCGCCAAAGCTTTTGTGGGTGCAGCGTCACGAGCCCGAGATCTTTGCCAAAACCGCCAAGGTGCTTTTGCCTGCGGCCTATCTCAATCTGCATCTGACCGGGCGGCATGTGGCGGACATGTCCGACAGTGCGGGCACCTCGTGGCTGGATGTTGGCGCGCGGGACTGGTCGGAACGCCTGCTGAGTGCAGGGCACATGCGGCGCGATCAGATGCCCGATCTGGTCGAGGGCTGCACGGCGGCGGGCACCCTGCGCGCAGAACTGGCCGCGCACTGGGGGCTTCGCCCTGACGTGGTGGTTTCTGGCGGCGCAGGTGACAATGCCGCTGCGGCCTGTGGTACGGGCGTGATGGCCGAAGGGCAGGGGTTTGTCTCTCTCGGCACCTCAGGCGTGGTGCTGGCCGCCCGTGACGGGTTTCACCCTGATCCGGCAACGGCGGTGCATACCTTCTGCCACGCCATCCCGGATCGCTGGTATCAGATGGGCGTCATGCTGTCGGCAACCGATTGCATGAACTGGCTGGGGCGCATCACCGGGCGCAGCCCTGCAGAGCTGACAGCGCCCATCGGAGACCAGCTTGGCCCACCCGGCACGGCCACCTTCTTTCCCTACCTGTCAGGTGAGCGCACACCACATAACTCTGCCAAGTTGCGTGGTGGCTTTGAGGGACTTGGCGTCCAAACGACCACAGACGATCTCGCGCGGGCGGTGATGGAAGGGGTCAGCTTCGGATTGCGCGATTGTCTTGAGGCGCTGAAGGCCACGGGAGCCGGGCTTGAGCGCTGTCTGGTCATCGGAGGTGGCAGCAAGTCCCTTTACTGGGGGCGTCTGCTGGCAACGGTTTTGAACCTGCCGCTTTGCCTGCCCAAAGATGGCGAATTCGGTGCCGCTTTGGGGGCGGCGCGTTTGGCGCGTCTTGCCGTGACGGGCGAGCCCCCCTCAGAGGTCCTGTTGACGCCAGAGATTGCCCAGGTGATCGAGCCCGAGGCCGCACTGCGCGAGCAATATGAGGCCCGCTATCAGCTGTTTCGCAGACAAACCGCCGAGCGGTTGAAGCCAGTCGCTTGATTTCATTTGATTCGGCGCAATTGCCGCAGCGGATGTGCCGATTGATCGGGGCGAAGGATTCAAGTTGTCTAAAATTGTGTGGATTGTTGCCGGTGGCGCGACAACCCCGTGCGGACCCTTGCCGATGGCGGTGACGGATCACTGGCGCGAGAGGGGCCACCACCCCGACCAATTGTCTGCGCTATGGAAACGGCTGGCCCCAAATTCCACAGATGCAGGCGCCCGGCTGGGTGCAGGCTGCGGGAAATGGAAACAATAGGTTGGCCTCAGACCTGTTTCCCTGACGGCAGATGGGCTGCTGTGATCCATGATCGTTAAGATTTTGTTCTTTTTTGGACACATCGGCGTGAAGTAACCTGTGTCCAACGCGGCCGGATTTGTCCCGGCGCTCTCTTCATTGCTGCGCAGAGTGTTGCAGCCCAGATCAAACCAGCGAAAGCAGGCCATTGGCCGGTTGCCCATTGCGCGCAACCGAGGTGGTCGGGCTTTTAGACGGAGACCGTGACGTGCCCTGTTTTACGCCCGGAACACATATTGCGACCCCCTTTGGTGCCTGTGCGGTTGAAGCCCTGAATGTGGGGGACAGGGTCGTGACCCGCGACAACGGCCTGCAGACAATCCGCTGGATCGGCTCGCGTCACCTTGACCATAAAAAGCTGAAGGACGCGGGCGAGTTTCAGCCCGTTCTGATTGCCGAAGGCGCGCTTGGCGATGGGATGCCGGAGCGCGATCTGCTGGTCAGCCCCAATCACCGGGTTCTGATCGCCAATGACAAGACTGCATTCTACTTTGAAAACCACGAGATCCTGATCGCGGCGAAACATCTGACCGGTCTGAACGGTGTGGATGCGGTGGAAACCAGCAGTATCGAATACATCCATTTCGTCTTTGACCGTCATGAGGTGGTGCTCTCCGATGGGGCCTGGATCGAGAGCTTTCAGCCAGCCGACCAATCCTTGCGTGGGTTGGATCGGGCGCAGCGGCAGGAGGTGCTGGAGCTGTTTCCCGAACTGAAGACGCTGACCCCGAAAACCGCCAGCCCACAGATCGGTCGGCGCGCCCGCGCAGGCGAGGCGCAGTGGCTGATTCATTGATGTCGCGCTAGGGCGCGTCGGTCTGGTTCTGTGCCGCGCGCCAGCTGGCCCAGGATTCTGGCGTATCCAGATCGGTGAGCGCATGGGAGCCCGGCAGGGGGTGCGGCAGGATCTCTTCGCCGCGCAGAACAGACCGCGCGCCCGCGTCGCCCTGAATGTGCAACAGCGCTTTGAAACAGCGGCTGGGAAAGACAACAGGGTGGCCCATTGCGCCTTCTGCACTGGTGGCGCGGTGGATGTGGTCCGGGGCTGCGCAGAATGCATCTGCCATCGTGCTCAGGTCCGCAGTGGTCAGATCCGGCATGTCGGCAGGCACGATCATCACCCCGTCGATGTCAGACCCAATTTCCCTGATACCCGCGCGGATCGACGCGGCCATGCCCTCTGCTGCGTCGGGCACATGGATGGGGGTGACAGAGGCATCCAGCACAGCTGCGCGGGGATGGTCCGGGGCGGGGAGGGTGACATAGGTCGCAAGCCCGGTGGCCTGCGCCACATCGCAGCGCGCCCGGATCAGGGGGAGCGGGCCGTCTGGGGTGGGCACCATTTCCATCAGCTTGTCGCGCCCCTGCATCCGACGGGAGGCCCCGGCCGCAAGGAGCAGAATGGCGATAGCGGTCATGGTGGTTGTCTCCCCGGGGTCTGGACCGGCGGTTGGGGCCTCCGGTCGGGACATTTTGGGCAAGAAGAAGAAACAGGTCCAGCAAAAGGCGGTGAAAGGTCAGTCTAGCTGACGGAATGTTTCGCGTGCGAAACATTGGGGCCGACCTGTGACCCAAGTGTTGCGCCTGTGACGTGGGGGAAGCGGTCGCAGCCTGTGCAACGGGGGGCGCAGAAGGTCAGCGTGGCTGACCCTCTGCCGGGGGTTAGCCGCGCATCCGGGTCCCGTCTGCGTCAAAGAGTGGCGATGTGATCAACCGGGCCCGGCGGCGACTGCCGAGGATTTCGATCTCCACCTCCAGCCCCTCCTGCGCGCGCTCTACCGGGACAAACCCCAGTGCGACGGATTTTTGCGCGTGATGCGAATAGCCGCCGGAGGTGCAAAAGCCGACCACCGCGCCATCCAGCCAGATCGGTTCATAGGCGACCGCATCGGCGTCGTCCGCGTCGACCTCAAAGGCGCAGAGCTTGCGTGAAGGGCCAGCGTCGCGTTCAGCCTCTGCTGCGGTACGGCCAATGAAATCAACGGGTTTCCTGAAGGAGATAAAGCGATCCAGCCCGGTCTCCGCAGCGGTGTAGTCGGGCGAGAATTCACTCAGCCAAGAGCCGAAGAATTTGTCCAGACGCAGCGACATCATCGCGCGCATCCCAAAAGGTTTCATGCTGTGTTCTTGACCCGCAGACCAAAGGCTGTCCCACAGGGCGCGCTGGCTGGGCAGGTCGCAGTAGATCTCATACCCTAGATCACCGGTGTAGCTGACGCGCTGCACGATGCAGTCGGCCATGCCCACGGTGAGGCGGCGCACATCCATGAAGCGCATGTCCGAGACATCGGACCGGGTGCAGGCCTGCAGCACATCGCGGGCCTTGGGGCCTGCGATCTGAAAACCGTTGCGGGTGTCGGAGATGTTTTCGAGGTGAACGCCCGCGTCCATGTTCTGCAGGAACCAGCGCATGTGGTAGGCCTGTGAGCCGTAGGAGGCGGTGAGCTGGAATTCTTCCTCACAAAGGCAGGAGATGGTGAAATCGCCGATCAACCGGCCCTTGGGCGACAGCATCGGTGTCAGCGACAGGCGGCCCACCTGCGGCACCCGGCCGGCCATGATCCGGTCGAGCCACGCACGGGCGCCGGTGCCTTTGACCAGGTATTTGCCGAAGTTGTGGACCTCGTTGATGCCGACGTTTTCGCGCACGGCCTTCACCTCGCGCGCGGTGGCGTCAAAGGCGTTGGAGCGGCGGAAGGAGGGGGTCTCATACCGCGGTTCATCCCCTTCAGCGAAGTAGTTCGGCACCTCTAGCCCGTATTGCGCGCCCCAGACCGCGCCCATGCCATCAAAGATGTCGTACATCGGCGTTGTGCGGAACGGGCGGGCGGCGGGCAGTTCCTCGTTCGGGTAGGCGATGGAGAAGCGTTTCTGATAGTTTTCAATGACTTTCGGCCGGGTGTAGCCCGGGGTGATCCAGTTGCCAAAGCGGGCGCAGTCCATCGCGAATGTGTCACGCTCGCATTCGCCCTCGACCATCCACTGGGCCAGCATCAGGCCGACACCGCCGCCCTGCGAGAAGCCGGCCATCACGGCGCAGGCGGACCAGTAGTTGCGCATGCCGGGCACCGGGCCGACCAGCGGGTTGCCGTCAGGCGCAAAGGTGAAGGGGCCGTGGATCACCGATTTGACGCCTGCGCGTTCCAGCGCGGGAAAGCGGTTGTAGGCAAAGGCAATGCTGTCCTCGATCTTGTCGAAGTCATCGGGCAGCAGTTCATGGCCAAAGTCCCACGGCGTGCCGTCAACGGCCCAGGGTTTGCAGGGCTGTTCGTAAAACCCGATGCAGAGGCCGCGGCCCTCTTGCCTGAGGTAGCTTTCGCCAGCCGGGTCCATCACATGCGGATGTTCGCCGCCTGCGTCGATGATCGCGGCGATTTCCGGCACCTCATCGGTGACGATATACTGGTGCTCCATCGGGTGCAGCGGGAAGTAGACGCCGGCCATTGCACCGACCTCGCGCGCCCAAAGACCGCCTGCGTTGACGATATGTTCGGCGTGCACGGTGCCCTTGTTCGTGACCACATCCCAACTGCCGTCGGGGCGCTGGTTGGTCTCTAGCACCTTGCAGTGGGTTTCGATCGTGGCGCCGCCCATGCGCGCGGCCTTGGCGTAGGCGTGGGTGGTGCCGGAGGGGTCAAGGTGGCCGTCGAGCGGATCATAAAGCCCGCCAACAATGCTGTCGATATTGGTCACTGGCGCGATCTTGGCGATGTCTTCGGGAGAGACGATCTCTGTTTCCAGTCCCATGAAACGGTGCTTGGCGCGTTCGGCCTTCAGCATGTCGAACCGTTCCTGATCTTCGGCCAGGGTGACGCCGCCAACGTGGTGGAGACCGCAGGACATGCCGGTGATTTCTTCGAGTTCGCGATAGAG
Organism: Phaeobacter italicus; assembly: GCF_001258055.1. Lineage (GTDB taxonomy): Bacteria > Pseudomonadota > Alphaproteobacteria > Rhodobacterales > Rhodobacteraceae > Phaeobacter > Phaeobacter italicus. The sequence continues at coordinate 516,749 of NZ_CVRM01000011.1, forward strand.
TTTGATCGTATAGCCCTGCAGCGCGGCCATGTTGGTGTCGCCATTGAGCGTATGAAAGCCGCCGGCGGCGTGCCAGGTGGAGCCAGACGTCAGTTCGGAGCGTTCGATCAGCATGACATCGGACCAGCCGAGTTTGGTCAGATGGTAGAGAACCGAACACCCGACGACACCGCCGCCGATCACTGCTACCCGTGTGGTTGTTTTCATCGCCGTCCCCGTTGTGTCGTGTATGCACTCGTTGGATATATTCTGGACACATGTGAACAGTAGTCCAGTGGAAAAACGACACTCCGGGTCGGGAACCGGGTATTTGCGGCGGGTTTTGCGTGGCTTTTCGCAAAAAGCGCATGAAAAAGGCCGCTGCCCAGTTGGAGCAGCGGCCATTCAGATCGCAGGCGACAGCTGGCTTTGGGATCAGCGCAGCGGGCGGATCTTCAGCTCTGTCACGCGGTTGCCCTCGCGGGCGGTGACCTCGAAGCGGAAGTTGTGGAAGGAAAACACCTGTCCCACCACCGGAATGGTCTGCGCCTCGTGGATGACGAGGCCTGCGATGGTGTTGGCCTCTTCGTCGGGGAGATTCCAGTCGGTCGCGCGATTGAGGTCGCGAATGGTGGTCGCCCCATCCACCAGGTAATGGCCATCGGGTGCTTTTTTGACGACGGTTTCTTCATCCGGGTCGAATTCATCGGTGATCTCGCCGACGATTTCTTCGAGGATGTCTTCCAGAGTGATGAGCCCCTGAAGGGTGCCGTATTCGTCCACGACCAGCGCAAAATGGGTACGCGCGCGCAGGAACTGGCGCATCTGATCATCAAGCGTTGTGGTTTCCGGGACGAAATAGGGCGGTTTGGTCACGCTGGTGATCTTGAAGTTGCGCAAGGAGGCGGCATCGCCATCCGGGCCACCGATCTGGGCATACATCTCGCGCAAGAGATCCTTGGCGTGGACCACGCCGATGATGTTCTCTGGCTCGTCCTTGAACACCGGCAGGCGGGTGTGGGGCGAGGTGAGGCATTGTTCCAGGATCTTCTGCGGGTCGAGATTGGCATCGATCATCTCGATGTTGGAGCGATGCAGCATGATTTCTTCGACAAAACGGTCGGAGAGGTCGAGCGCGCCGAGGATACGGTCGCGGTCTTCCTTTTCCACCACACCTTCGGAGTGACCAAGGTGCAGCGCGCCTGCGATCTCTTCGCGCACCGCCATGATGTGGCTGTCGGGATCAATCCGCACCCCAAACAGGCGCAGCACGCCGCGGACAAGCAGGCGGACCGCCCCCACCACAGGCGCCAGCACCGTGACCAGAACCCCGATCGGAGGCGCCACGGCAGAAGCCGCCTTTTCGGCGTTGGAGATGGCGTAGGTCTTGGGCAGAACCTCGGCAAAGATCAGAACCAGCAGGGTCATCACCAACGTCGCAAGAGCCACGCCGCTTTCGCCAAGGGCGCGGGTGAACAGCGCGGTGGCGAGGGAGGTGGCGAGGATATTGACCAGGTTGTTGCCCAGCAGGATGGAGCCGATCAGGCGTTCGCTGTCTTCGGTAATGGCAAGGGCGCGTTTCGCCCCCTTGGAGCCCTTGTCGGCCTGGCTGCGCAATTTGCCACGCGAGGAGGCCGTCAGCGCGGTTTCAGAGCCGGAAAAGAAGCCGGAAAGAACCAAAAGAAAGACAATTGCGCCTGCTGTGGTCCAGAAAGCGGAATCGGCAAAGGTGGATGTGCTGTCCATCATGTTCCCGAAAGTGTGTTGAGATCCCCATGGTTATGGGGTGCGTAGGGCCATGTCGCAAGGGGCAGCTGCGCCTGTGTCGCAGGTGAAGGGCAAATATTCGGCCTTACCGCGCCGGGCTCAGTCGTTGGTGTCGGCGTCAGTGTCGGTGTCAGGCGCGCCACCCTTGCTGGCTGCGGCGCTGCCCCGGGCGAGTGGATGGTGTTCCAGCACCAGTTCGCTCAGCCGGGCGTCAAGGACATGGGTGTAGATTTCGGTTGTGGCGATATCGGCATGTCCCAAAAGCGCCTGAATGGCGCGCAGGTCTGCGCCATTGGCCAACAGATGCGTGGCAAAGGCGTGGCGCAAGGTGTGTGGGGACACCGCCTCGGGGGAGATGCCTGCGGTGACCGCGAACTCTTTTATCAGCAGATAGAACCGGTGCCGCGTCAGGTGGCCGGATTTCCCGCGCGAGGGAAACAGGTATCGCGATGGCGGCGCGCCCTTGGCGACAGCGGCCTCCTCTGCCTTGTCGCGATGTGCCAGCCAAGCGGCAAGCGCATCGCGGGCGGGCGGCGACAGGGGCACCATCCGTTCCTTGCCGCCCTTGCCAAGCACCAGCAGCATCCGCGGATCTCCTCGGGCTGCGGTCACAGGCAGGCCCACCAGTTCGCTCACCCGCATGCCGGTGGCGTAAAGCAGTTCCATCAGGCAGGTGTTTCGGATCCGGTCAGGCAGGTTGCGACCAGACTGGCGCGCGGCGTCCAAGAGTTTGTCGACCTCGATCACCTCCAGCGTCTTGGGCAGTGATTTCTGTCGCCCCGGCCCCTTGATCTGGATCGCCGGGTTGTCGTCCCGCCAGCCTTCGTCAAAGGCGAAGCGGTAGATCTGTTTGATGGCCGAGAGCCTGCGGGCACGGGTGGCGCGCGACAGGCCTTCGGCGTCACAGGCGATCAGATAGGATTCGATCTGATCCCGGCTGGCGGTTTCAAATCCGATTTGTCGCGCGGCGAGCCAAGCTGCCACATCCTTGAGATCGCGACCATAGGCCAGCAGCGTGTTATGTGCGGCGCCAAGATCGGCAGCCTGCGCATCAAGAAAGGTGGAGATCCACTGAAGGTCATCACGTGGGGCGGGCATCTGGGGTGCGGTATCCTTTGGCCGGGCGGGTGGCTGAGATCAGAGCACATGTATCGAAACGATGATACCAGGATGTGGCGGTCAGTGCCGCTCCAACAGCATCAGTTGCAGGGCGGCGCGGCGGGCGGTGTCCTCTAGCCCAACTGCGCGGAACATCGCCAGCGCATCGGTCAGATCGCCAAGATTGCCATCTGCGCCCCGTCCAAACAGGATCATTGCGCGCAGGATCGCCTCTCCCAGCTGGCCGTCTTTCAACAGCGCCTGCAGCTCTGCCGGGGGTTCGCTGCCGTCTGCAAATGCCGCTGCAATGGCCTGATCGCGACCTGTGCGGGCGCGCGCCATGTCGGGGACGCCCTGCGCGATCGACGCCCAGAACGCGGCCTGATCCGATCCGCTTGGCGCCTCATGCGAGGCGGTTTCATAGGTCGGGGCCAGCAATCGGGCGCGCCAGGCCAGCTCTGCGGCGTCTCCCTCCAGCGGGATCCGGGCGAGCTGATCCGCGAAGAGATCGGCAAATGCGGTTTCGATCCGCGCGGTCTGCATGGCGCGCCAGGCGGTTGGCAGGGTCTTGGCCACCGCTTCGCTGCTACCCGTCTGCAGGGCGGTTTCAAAGCGTTGCAGGGCTGCGACCCGATCCCAGACACCACCAGAGGCGGCAGGGCTGCGTTCACTATATAGACCAAGCAGGTGATTGGGATTGAGCGCACCAATCCGGGTCAGCCGTTCTGCGGCTTCGAGCTGGGCCTTCCAGCCTGCGATGTCACGCAGATCGGCGGCGGCAAAGGCGCGGGGCAGGGTGGCGGTCGGGCGACGTTCTCCGATGGCTTCAAACAGGCGGAACGTCAGCGGATCGGGGTGTTTGGGCGCTGGCAGCGGGGCTGCGTCTTCGTAGAAGTCGGGATTGAGGAAGCGATCGAGAAGGTCGAGCTGTGCCTTGGACAACAGCTCCAGAGCCTGCGCGGCCTCCCACAAGAGTGCGGCTGTCTGCCAATCGCCAAGCCGGGCCGCGCAGAAGATGCGCGCGGCATAATCCGGGGCGAGATGGGGCTGGCGCTGCAGCGTGGAGCAGGCAATCTGTTCGTCTCCGGTCAGAAGCGTGGCGTTCAGCCAGCGGCGAAAACGGGCCTTGGTTTTGGTCGGGCCTGCCTGCTCGGCCAGCGCCTGGGCCGGATCGGGGGCACCCAGATCCATCAGACGGTCAAGACGGGCCAGCAGCAGCGTTTCGGCGCCCTCTGCGGGGGCGCGGGTTTCCGACAGCAACAGCGTGAACATGAGCGACTGCATCGCGGGAGAGCGTTCGACGGGGATTGCGTGCAGGAGACGGGCCAGAACCTGCGCGTCGCTGCCGCGCCACAGATCGACAGGCAACCCCGTGCTGGCAGGTGACACAAGGCCAATCGGGGGCGTGAGGCTGGTCAGGGGGGTGACCGTCACCTCTGGCAGGCTGGCTGATCCGGTGACTGGCGGCTCCAGCAGGACGGTTCCCGGCAGGCCGGGGTCTGGCGCTGGCGTGGCGAGCCAGTCAATGGCCGACAACGGATTGCTGCCGCGCGCGTTGGGTTTGGCAGGGTTGGATTGTTGCGGGCTGGCCTGCGGCGAGCCGGGCTGTGGCTGGCCCGTTTTTTGCTCGCGGTTTTCGGCGGGGGCAACCGTTGCGGTTTCCGCCCGTGCCAGCGTAGGGGCGGCCATCAGGGCAGAGGCCAGCACACACAGGCTCACCCCTGTGCAAAACCGCGCACGAAACCCGCCGGATCGCGGGGTCAGATGGGACGCAGGGTCGCCATCAGGGGGGCAGGAGAGAGAAGAGGCGGGCAGGGCAGCGCGCGCCTGCGTTGGGACAGGCTGTCCCGGTTCAATCGGCATTCAACACCACCGGTTTGCGCACTTCCTCGGTTGGGGCATCAAAATCGGCACCGAACCAGGGGCCGACATAGGCATAAACCACCAGACCAATCGCTGCGAGGATAACAATGTAAAGTAGGTATTTGATCAATCGCCCCATGGGTGTCCCGCTCACTTGCTTCTTTGGCTTTTGTGCAAGTTATATATGGCCTTTTGCGGAATATCACGTCATTCACTAAGTTATGAGCGAAAAAGAGCAAACACCAAGCCGCCCGGCGGAGAATCCGGGTCAGTGGCGGCTGAAAAAGACCATTGTCATGGTGGGGATGATGGGCGCTGGCAAGACGGCCGTGGGTCGTGGGCTGGCGGCTCGGCTGGATGTGCCCTTCCTCGACAGCGATCACGAAATCGAAGTGGCCGCAAACCGCACGATCCCGGAAATCTTTGCCCGCGACGGCGAGCCATTCTTTCGCCAGAAGGAACGGCAAGTGATCAGCCGCCTGCTGGAGGAGGAACGTGGGGTTCTCTCTACCGGGGGAGGCGCGTTTCTGGCGGAGGAAAATCGCCGGACAATTTCCGAAAAAGGTGTGTCGGTCTGGCTGAAGGCAGATCTTGACGTGCTGTGGAACCGGGTCAAGCACCGCGACACCCGCCCCCTGCTGCGCACCGCCGATCCGCATGCCACGCTGTCTGCGATCTACGCCGAGCGGGTCCCGTTTTATGCGCAGGCGGATCTGGCGGTTGTGTCTGACGGCAAGGCATCGATTGAAGAAATGGTGAGCCGGGTGATCGAAGCGCTCAAGGCGCGCCCGGACGTGTTGGAGTGGACGTAATGGAACAGGTGGTACATGTGCCACTGGGCGATCGCGCCTATGACGTGGTGATCGGGCCTGATCTCTTGGCTGGAATTGGCGCGCGGCTAAAGCCGATGCTGCGCCGTCGGCGGGTCGCTGTGTTGACGGACGAAACCGTGGCCAGCCACCATCTGGATGCCCTGCGCGCGGGGCTTGCGGCAGCTGAGATCGAGATGGAGGCGCTCGCCCTGCCGCCGGGAGAGGCGACCAAGGGCTGGCCGCAGTTCACCCGCGCGGTGGAATGGCTGCTGGAGCAGAAGGTCGAGCGCAATGACATCGTCATCGCCTTTGGTGGCGGCGTGATCGGTGATCTGGCCGGTTTTGCCGCGGCGGTTCTGCGTCGTGGTGTCAGGTTTGTGCAGATCCCGACCTCTCTGCTGGCGCAGGTGGACAGTTCGGTGGGTGGCAAGACTGGGATCAACGCGCCCCAGGGCAAAAACCTGATTGGCGCGTTTCATCAGCCGTCTCTGGTGCTTGCTGACACCGCGCTTCTTGGGACGCTGACAGCGCGTGATTTCCTCGCCGGTTATGGCGAAGTGGTGAAATACGGCCTTTTGGGGGATGCGGCGTTTTTCGATTGGCTGGAAACAAACGGCCCTGCGCTTGCGGCCGGGGATATGGATGCCCGTGTCGAGGCGGTCAGACGCTCTGTTCAGATGAAGGCGGATATCGTCGTGCGCGATGAAACAGAGCAGGGGGACCGCGCCCTTTTGAACCTTGGCCATACGTTCTGCCACGCGTTGGAGGCGGCGACGGGCTATGGCGATCGGCTGTTGCACGGCGAAGGTGTTGCGATTGGCTGTGCGCTGGCGTTTGAGCTGTCGTCGCGCATGGGGCTGTGCAGTCAGGAAGACCCCAGCCGGGTGCGGGCGCATCTGAAAGAGATGGGCATGAAGACCGACCTTGCCGACATCCCGGGCGATTTGCCGGATGCGGCGGCGCTGTTGGAGCTGATGGGGCAGGATAAAAAGGTCGTGGACGGCCAGTTGCGCTTTATCCTTGCGCGGGGAATTGGTCAGGCATTTGTGACCTCTGACGTGCCAAGGGAGGCCGTTCTGGAGGTCTTGCAGGATGCATTGGCCGACAAGACCGCAGCCTGACAACAAAGACCAGATCGAATGTCAAAACAGCCCCCGCCGTGTCGGGGGCTGTTTTATGTTTGGGCCAGTTTGTTCAGGCGACGCGGACGTCGTCGTCATAGGAAGCGGCCGGCTCTGCCATTCCCCAGTCGTCCAGGGGCTCTGCCCCGTGGGGCTGGGTCGTCTCGGCGGCGTCCAGTTTGAACTCTCCGATCATGTGATTGAGATCACTGGATTGTTGGAACAGATGGCTGGCAGAGGCGGAGGTTTCCTCAGTCATGGCGACATTGTTCTGGGTCATCCGCTCCATGTCGCTTACTGCGTGGTTGACCTCGCTCAGCTGGCTGGACTGGGATTCCAGCCCCTGAGCGATGGAGACCACCAGATGAGAGATCTCTCTGACCTGGCTGCTGACATCGGCCATTGCCTGTCCCGCCGAAGTGACCAGCCGCGAGCCGGTCTTGACCTGGTTGGAACTGCGGGCGGTGATTTCGTCGATCTGTGAAACCGCATCCGAACACCGCTGTGCGAGACGCTGGACCTCTGAGGCGACGACCGCAAAACCACGGCCGGCTTCGCCTGCGCGCGCGGCCTCAACCCCGGCATTGAGCGCAAGGAGGTTGGTCTGAAAGGCGATGTCCTCAATCACCTTGGTGATCTGAGAGATCTCATTGGAAGAGGTGCGGATTTCTTCCATCGCGCCCACTGTCTGTTGGACGATGTTTTCGCAATCCTGCACCTTGTTCTGGGTGGTTTCGCTCAGCCCTTCGGCCTGTTTGGCGCTTTGAGCGGATTGGCCGACACTTTCGGTGATGCTGTCCATCGCCTCGGAGGAGCGTTCAAGCGCTGCCGCCTGCGATTCCGTGCGGCGTGACAGGTCGTCCATGTTGGCGGCGATGGTTTGGCTGTTTTCGCCAACCGACAGGGCCGCCTCGCGCACGGTGCTCATTGCGTCCTGCAGGGTTTCTGCCAGCGCGTTGAAGTCGACCTACAGGCTTTGGAAGTCTTCCGGGAAATCCTTGTCCAGCCGATAGGTCAACGCCTTGTTGCTGACCTGGTTCAAGGCAACGGCAATTTCGTTGGAGACGAACTGCTGTTCCTGCGAGGAGCGTGCCAGGGCCTCGTCTGTTTCGCGTTTCTTGATCGCGTGACCGCGCAGGATCTCTGCCTGACGGGCGATGCTGCCGATCTCGTCCCCGCGTTTCTTGCCGCTGACCTCATGGTCGAGATCGCCCGCGCCAATTTCCTCAAGTGCGGTGGTCACTGTCTTGAGACTGCCGGTGATGTCCCGTGCCACCAGATAGGCGCTGATCAACATCAAGGCCAGTACGGCTGAGAGCCCGGCAAGCGTCTGATAGAACGCCTGTTGATTGCGGGCGTCAAACGCGTGGAAGTCCTCCATCAGCTGTGCGGAAATCTGTTGCTCGATCGCCTGAACCTCGTCAATGGCGGCAGAGGCCAGTTTGTCCCAGCTTTGCGTATTCAGGTTCTCCGGCGGGGTGCCTGCCTTGATTGCCTTTCTGGCGGTGTCAAAAGCCTTGTAGCCCTTGGTTTCCAGACGGGCATCGAACAGGGCCACGCTTTTGGCATCCGACAGCTCGTGAAACACCCGTAGCCGTTCCTTGGACTGCAGGTAGGCAATTGTCATCTGGGCGGAGTGGTCTGCGCTCCAGCCCAGGCTATAGCCGACAACCCCGATGGAGCGTTGAAGTTTGTAGGCGTCCTTGGCCATCTGAAGATAGGTGAGGGCCATCGCGCGTTCGGCCAGCTCTGTGTCATGCACCAGCACCTCAAACGCCAGGGCGGTTTCAAGCAGGTGCAGGTTCAAAAGGGTGTAGAACTCCTTGGCGTCGCTTGCGGTCAGGCGGCGCGCGTCCACATCGGCGCGAATGGCGGTCAGCTGCTCCAGTTCGTGGTGGGCTTTTTTGACAAACACGCGGGTGTTTTCATGAAGCTGCGACAGATCTGCGGCTTCGATCAGCGCCAGCATCTGTGCGCGGCGTTCTTCAACGATCTCGCGGTTCTCTTTCAGCGTTGCTGGAACTTGGGTGGTGTCCGAGGCCAGGAAATGCGCTGTCGTGCCGCGTTCCTCCTGCAATTGGCGCACAAGATCAGACGTCACCAACATGATCTCTTGAGTCTGGGTGGTGTCGAAACTCGCCCGTTTGTTGAGATTGTATAGAACAACCCCGGAAATCCCCATGATGATGAGGAGAGGAATGCCGATCAGAAAGAGGATTTTTGATCTGATCGAGAATGAATGTAGTACCCGAGAAACCATACTGGAACGCTCCGCCTAACTTTAGGTCACTGAACGGGCCTAGCGGCTGAAGTCCTAACGAACTGTTTAACGAACAGGGGTTTAGGATTTTGTTAGGTGACGGAAAACGAACGAAAAATCCGGTTGAAATGGAAAGTGTCCATAAAAATAGGGGCCACAGCGACCTGTGCTGCCGACGGCTTTGCATAGGTATTCGATCAAATTTTACTGAAAAAAAGCCGGCTCCCTCGGGAACCGGCTTTTCCTTGAAGATGCAGCCGTGAAATCGGTTGCAATCTGACGTTGTTGGCGGGTGACTTAGAACGGGATTTCGTCGTCGTCGATGTTGTGCGAGGCGCCACCCTGATTGCCGCCGCCAAAGCCACCGCCCTGGTTGCCGCTGTCGTAGCCGCCACCGCCATAGCCGCCGCCCTGACCACCGCCATAGCCGCCACCCTGGCCGCCGCCGTAGCCACCGCCACCGCCCTGTCCGCCATCATTGCGGCCATCCAGCATGGTCAGCGTGCCGCCAAGGCCCTGCAGAACAACCTCGGTGGAATAGCGGTCCTGCCCATTCTGGTCCTGCCATTTGCGGGTCTGCAGCTGGCCTTCGATATACACCTTGGAGCCCTTGCGCAGATATTGCTCTGCGACGCGGACGAGACCTTCGGAGAAGATCGCGACCGAATGCCACTCGGTCTTTTCGCGGCGTTCGCCGGTGTTGCGGTCTTTCCAGGTTTCGGAGGTCGCGATCCGCAGGTTGCAGACCTTGCCGCCGTTCTGGAAGCTGCGCACTTCGGGGTCGCGGCCAAGGTTGCCGATCAGGATGACTTTGTTGACTGAGCCTGCCATGGGATCTGTCCTTTTTGTTCTGTGTGCGGAGAGCGATGCCGCTGTCAGGCAGGGGGCTGCCCGACCTTGCTGCATCATGTCCCCGAGGGCGTAAATCAGAGGCACCACGAATCTGGACGCGGCGCGTTGGGGGCCACAGTATCGTTCCGCGGGGAGGCTGAAAACCAGCTAGATGGGGATATATCGGGCCGGGCTGGCCATTTTGCGATGCGGCTGGGCCAAGGGCGCGCCTGCCTTGCCATCGATGGTTGCAGGCGGTTCTGTGCAGATCGGCGCGAAGGTGCTTTTCTTTTTAGTCAATCCGGATATAGTTTCGCGCAATCAGGGACAGGGTAAGGCATTTTTCATGCGGAAGCTGTTGGTGGGGGTTGTGTTGGTTGGCGTTGCGTCGGCCCAGGTTGCGACCGCGGATATGTTTAGCACCAAAAGCCAGCGTCAATTGTTCGCCTCGCATGCGCGGGTCTTGGACAGTCGTGCGGCGGGTCAATACAAGAACTCTGTGCGCCTGCAGCCGCCTACGATCCACACGCCGTCCAAATACGGCAGTCTTCCCTATACCGGCAAATACCGGGGCCAGTACCTGCAGACTGCGCGTGCCGCCGCCAAGAAACACGGCGTGCCGGAGGATCTGTTTCTGCGGCTGGTCCAGCAGGAAAGCAACTGGAACGCGACCGCCAAGTCGCACAAGGGGGCTCTTGGTCTTGCGCAGCTGATGCCGGGGACGGCGCGGGCGCTTGGGGTGGACCCCCATGATCCCAAGCAGAACCTTGAAGGCGGGGCGCGCTATCTGGCGCAGCAATACCGCAAATTCGGTTCCTGGCGGCTGGCGCTTGCGGCCTATAACGCAGGTCCTGAGGCCGTGCGCAAACATGGTGGCGTGCCACCGTACCGCGAGACCCAGAATTACGTGAAGAAAATCTGGGGCAGCTGATCGGGCAGCTCGCCCTTGCGCCCTTATCTGATGCCTAGCCCATTGAGTATGAGCAGTTTTTTGCGCATCCCAGCCAGGTGCTGCGCGGGGGAACGCTGTCAATCCCTACGCCGGGATTAATCTTCTGATAATTTTCCTTAATGCCGTGTTAACTCCGCCAAGCCGCCAGAAAGTTGCCTTAATCATTTGTCAACTATTGGCGAAACCAGGAGGAAACCCAGTGTCTTACAAGCGCTTTGACGAACGTCTCACTCAGATGCAATGGCAGCCGCAGGCTGGTCCGTCGCCGCAGATCGTGGACAGCGTCATTGCCGAACGTCACCCGATCACCATTCGCGGGGTGGAGTTCACGCTGGCCGGTGCAATCCTGGGCATTTTGATTGGTGTGGGGCTGAAAGGCATCTACACCCCTGGCGCGCCGTGGGGGCCGGAGAGCGGTTTGACCGGTCTTCTGGTGGGGGGTGCTGCCATTGGGGGGGCGGCTTTGTCGCTGGTGGCGGCTGTGGTTGCGATGCTGCGGCACCGTGAGATGCCACGGCTGATGCAGTTTGCGTCGATGAACCTGCTGATGATCGTGATGCTGTTGCTGAGCTGATCGGGACCATGACATCTGGCTGGGCTTAGACCCGGCCATGAAAAACGGCGCGACAGAGGAGAGCTGTCGCGCCGTTTGTTTTGGTTGCCGGACGATATTGCCAGGCGATTGGCTTACTCTGCCGCGATCTTGATCACGGGTTCCATTTCGTCCAGATCTGCCGCGCTCAGGTGGCATTTCACCTGATGTCCGTCCGCCAGTTGACGCATTGGCGGCACGTCGCGTTCACACAGGCCATCGCCCACTTTGGATTTCCAGCGACAGCGTGTCTGGAATGGGCAGCCCGGCGGCGGGTTCATTGCGGATGGAATATCGCCCTCCAGCACGATGTGGCGTTTCTCTACCTTGGTGTCGGCAATCGGCACGGCGCTCAGCAGGGCTTCGGTATAGGGGTGATAGGGCGGGGCAAAGACCTGATCGGTGGTCCCCAGTTCGACCACATGGCCAAGATACATCACCATCACCCGATCGGACAGGTAGCGCACGATCGACAGATCATGCGAGATGAACAGCAGCGTCGTCTTCTGTTCGCGCTGGATCTCCATCAGCAGATCGGTGACGGCCGCCTGAACAGAGACATCCAGCGCCGAAACAGGTTCGTCCGCGACCACGATGCGCGCATCTCCTGCAAAGGCCCGCGCAATGCCGACCCGTTGTTTCTGCCCACCCGAGAGCTGACGTGGCATCCGGTCGGCAAAGGCGCGTGGCAGCTTGACCAGATCCAATAGCTCCAGCATTCGCTGTTTGCGATCTGCCTCGGAGGATCCGATGCCAAAGATCTCCAGCGCGCGCTGGATCTGACGCCCCACGGTCATGGAAGGGTTCAGCGTGTCAAAGGGGTTCTGGAACACCATTTGCACGTCTGAAATGGTCTTGGCATCGCGCGCCTCGATCGGGGTGGATTCGATATTCTGCCCATCCAGCTGGATTTGGCCGCTGGTGGCGGTTTCCAATCCCATCAGCACCTTGGCAAATGTGGATTTGCCACAGCCGCTCTCGCCGACGATGGCGAGCGTTTCGCTTTCGCGGGCTTCGAAACTGAGGGTCTCATTGGCCTTCACCACCTTGCGCGCACCATTGTCAAACAGCGCATTGGCCGAGACCTCATAGTATTTGCGCAGATCGTCGATTTTGAGCACCACGTCTCCAACGTCGGCGCGGGCCTTTTGATCACCGACACTCAGCGGTGCGGCCCAATCGATTTCGTCATGGCGCAGACAGCGGGTGTGGTGGCGGTCATTTCCGGAGATTGCCGCCATCTGGATGTCGCCTGCATCACAGCGCCCCGGTTCGAAATAGTCGCACCGCGGGCCAAAGTTGCAGCCGGGTGGGCGTTCGTGGGGCAGGGGGAAATTGCCGGGGATCGCCACCAGTGGGCGGGCATTCTTGTCCGCGCCCGGCAGCGGGATCGAACGGAACAGCGCCTGTGTGTAAGGGTGGCGCATCTCGTCAAAGACGTCGTGGATTGAGCCGCGCTCTACCGCTTCGCCGGAATACATCACGCAGAGCCTGTCACAGGTTTCCAGCACCAGGCCAAGGTTGTGTGAGATGAACAGCATCGAGGTGCCGTATTTCTTGCCCAGATCCTTGACCAGTTCCACCACAGCGGCCTCTACCGTCACATCAAGCGCGGTGGTGGGCTCATCCAGGATCAACAGCGATGGCTTGGACATCAGCGCCATCGCGATCACGATGCGCTGTTGCTGACCACCCGACAGCTGATGGGGAAAGGAGTTCAGCATCCTTTCCGGGTCGGGCAGGCGCACATCCGTGACCACCTCAAGCGCGCGCCTGTAGGCTTCGGCCTTGCTGACCCCCTCGTGGATCATCGGCACTTCCATCAGCTGCTTGCCGATCTTCATCGCCGGATTGAGCGAGGCCATCGGTTCCTGATAGATCATGGCGATTTCATTGCCGCGCACATCGCGCAGTTCTTCGGCGGTCATCTCTGCAAGATCACGGCCCTTGAACTTGATTGAGCCGCCCACGATGCGGCCGTTCTTGCCCAGATCCTGCATGACCCCAAGCGCGACAGTGGATTTGCCGCAGCCGCTTTCGCCTACGAGGCCCACTGCCTCGCCGGGTTGCACGGCAACCGAAAAATCCATCACCGCAGGGATTTCGCGCAGGCGGGTGAAAAACGAGATCGACAGCTTGTCGATTTCTAGGATCGGACCGTCATAATCTGCCAGTTTGTTCATTGTCTTTTCTCCTTGTTGGAGCGGGAAATCCGTCTTTCCTCTGCTCCAAATATCCCGGGGGCTGCCAACTGTAGCGCCGCTGGTTCAAACCCAGATGGCGGCGGGGCCGGCCCCCGGTCCTGTCGGTTCGGATCAATCACGCAGGCTTTCTTCGCGCAGCCCGTCGGCCAAGAGGTTGAGGCCCAGAACCAGGCTCAGCAGGGCCAGCGCCGGTGGCAGCGGCGGATGCAGGTAGATCGCCAACAGTTTGCGCCCGTCGTTGATCGTGCTGCCCCAATCCGGGCTTTCCGGTGGCAGACCGAGACCAAAGAACCCCAAGGTGCCAAGGAGGATGGTCGTGTAGCCGATGCGCAGGCAGAAATCGACGATCAGCGGTCCGCGCGCATTTGGCAGGATTTCCCACAGCATGATGTACCAGGGCCGTTCTCCACGGGTCTGGGCCGCAGCCACATAGTCGCGGGTCTTGATGTCCAGCGTCAGGCCCCGGACGATGCGAAACACGGTGGGGGAGTTCACGAAAACAACCGACACGAACACGACCAGAATGCCGCCCGGCACGTCAAAGAAATCGAGCGGCCAGAAGGAAATCTTGGATCCCGCCTCGTTGATCAGCGACATGTAGCCCAGAAAGCCAGGGATCAGCACCAGGGCCAGCCACAGCATGTTGGCTTGTGGGCGGGTGCGGTAGCGCGAATGCAGCAGGACACCGGCAAAAACCAGCGGGAAGGCAAAGAGCACAACCGCGATATACTGCGGCAACCCGGTCGCTACGATCTCTGGCGTGACCAAGAGATAGAACAGCAGGATCACCGGAAAGGCGAGCACGAGATTGGCAAGGAACGACAGAAAGGTATCCAGCCGCCCACCATAGTAGCCTGCAGGCAGCCCAAGGGTGATGCCGACCATAAAGGCAAACAGGGTCGCAAGCGGTGCGATCTGCACCACCACCCAGGCCCCATCAATCAGGCGGCTGAAAACGTCGCGGGCCAGATTGTCTCCGCCCAGCAGATACCACGCCGCCACGCCCGCGTCTTCACTGGCACCTGGGATCGGAGTGCCGGGCAGCTTGTTCTTCATGCCCGAGACCTGAGCAACAGAGTCATGGGGGGCAATCAGGTCCAGCGCGCCAAGAATGCCGGTAAAGACCCAGAACATCACCAGCCCGAAACCGATCATGCCGATGGGGCTGTCAAACAGTTTGCCGTAAAGGCCCAGCCTGCGTTTGAAGCTGATCGAGACGAAAAACAGCAGGGCAAGGGCAATCCACACCGGCAACATCAGCTGCGACATCGCGCCAATGATGCCGCCTGCGGTTCCAAACAGGATGCCAAAGACGATGTGGATCAGCACGATGGCCACCGCCGCCAGAAGGGACAGGCGCACGCCCAGTGCGGCCAGCCCTTCGGGTGTGGCGGTCAGGGCAGGGGCACCATAGGGGCCCTGCGCGCTGGCCCGCATTCCGCCCGCAACGCTGAGGACCATCCAGGCGATGATGCTGACACCGAGGGCGGCGAGACTGAGAAAAAGGATCGGGGTGAGGAAGGACAGGCTTCCGGTCCAGCTAAGGGGTTCCATGGGGCGTCCTCTCTCAGGAAATCCGGATGCGGGGGTTCAGGTAGACATAGCCGATGTCGGAAATCAGCTGCGTGAGCAGCACGATGACAACGGAGATGACGGATATCCCCAGCAGGAGTTCGATATCGTTGTTGCCTGCCGCTTCGACCAGCGACCAGCCAAAGCCCTTGTA
Organism: Phaeobacter italicus; assembly: GCF_001258055.1. Lineage (GTDB taxonomy): Bacteria > Pseudomonadota > Alphaproteobacteria > Rhodobacterales > Rhodobacteraceae > Phaeobacter > Phaeobacter italicus. The sequence goes on from NZ_CVRM01000011.1 coordinate 531,954, forward strand.
GTTGAACAGTGTCTCGACAATGACGACGCCGCTCAGGAGCCAGGGGAATTGCAACATGATGACGGTAAAGGGCGCAATCAGGGCATTGCGCAGGGCATGACGCATGACGATGTTGGGAAATGACACCCCCTTGAGCCGCGCGGTGCGGATGTATTGGGCGGTCATGACCTCTGTCATGGAGGCGCGGGTCATTCGCGCGATATAGCCGATCCCGTACAGGGCGATTGTGATGACCGGCAGAAAGAAATTTTCGATCGTCGGCTCTGTCATTGCGGAGTTCGCGGTCCCCTTGAACCACTTCAGCCCAACGGTGGAAGAGGTGAACACAGCAATGAAAATCACGCCAGAGACATATTCAGGCGTGGCCGTTGTCAGGATCGACGCAGTAGACAGCGACCGGTCCGTCACAGAGCCTTCGCGCATCCCGGCAAGAACGCCGATCACCAGCGCCGTGGGGATCATGACAATCAGAACCCACATCATCAGATAGCCGGTATTGCCAAGGCGAACCTCGATGATGTTCCAGACACTATCCTTGAAGCGGGTGGAATAGCCCCAGTCCCCCTGTAGCACCCCACAAAAACGCGGGGCGTTGTCCGCCTCCTCCTGTGAGACCGCACCGGTGATGCATCGGCCGGTGATCCCGTCCTCGGTTGCACCCCGCCAGCCCGGCAGAATCCCCAGCCATTGGCCGTATTTGACCGGCATTGGCTGCAGATACCCGTTCTTGTCGAGCCAGCTGGCGACGGCTTCGTCCGACATGCGGAAGTTGCCTTCGGTTTTCGCCAGTTTTTCGAGGTTCGGGTAAAGATTGGTGAGGAAGAACACGATGAACGTGAGGCACAGGGCCGTCAGGATCATCACGCCCGTTCGGCGTAGAATGAAGAGTGCCATGGAATGTCCTGTTGGTCTGTCACGCAGATCGGGGCCGCGCGCGATGAGTTGCGCCGCGCATCATCGGCCAGCTGCGTTTGGGCTGGCAGCCTGCCCCGTTGGGGCAGGCCGGTGGCTGGTTCAACCCGGACAGTTCAGGCGGCCCAACCCCATTTGTAGTGGTGGTGCTCAAACGAGATGTGCATGTCGGCACCGCTGACGCCTTCGCGCATGTGGCGATAAAGCGAGCGCCAGTAGGGCTGGATGGTCACGCCTTCGTCCTGGATGATGGCTTCCATCTTGGCCATCACCTCGCGCCGCTTGTCGGCGTCTGCGATGGACAGCGCTTCGGCGAGCAGGGCGTCAAACTCTGCGTTGGACCAGCCGAACTCATTCCATGCCTCACCCGAGCGATAGGCCAGCGCATGGATCTGCACGCCCAGCGGGCGGTGGTTCCAGTTGGTGGAGCTGAAGGGGTATTTCACCCAGTCATTCCAGAAGGTGGAGCCAGGCAGAACGGTGCGTTTGACCTTGAAACCCGCGTCACGCAGCTGTGCCGCCACCGCGTCGGTGGTGTTCTTGCGCCAATCATCGTCAATCGAGATGATCTCATGCTCAAAGTCGAGCATGCCCGCCTCTTCCATCAAGGCCTTTGCCGCTGCGGGATCCACCTTGCGTGCTGGCAGTTCGGCGTATTCCGGATGGATCGGACCGACGTGGTGGTTTTCGGCTGGCTGGCCGCGACCACCATAGCCCAGTTCCAGGCACACGTTGTTGTCGACGGCCATCGCCAGCGCCTGACGAACACGCTTGTCGGCATAGGGTTTCTTGCCGTCCACCTCTGCGAGCTGATTGGGGCGCACGACGATGGTAGACATTGTGACAACTTCGGATTTTACGTAGCCGAGGCCGTCCATCACGTCGATGAACTCTCCAACGGATTCATACAGCAGATCAACCTCGTCGGATTCCAGCGCTGCGAGCCAAGACGCGGAGTCGGTGCCGAAATCGACATATTCGATCCGATCTAGCGCTGGCCGGCCAAAGACCTCTTCGCCCCACCAAGTGTGGTCAGTATTGCGATCCAGTGCGGCCTTGACGCCAACCTCCAGCTCGCTCAGCACATAGGGGCCCGTGCCGACATTCTGGGTGAAATCGTCGGTCTGAAAACTGCTGTGGACGATTGCCGCCGGATAATCGGCCATGCCGGGGATCAGTGAGATGTCGGATGTTGGCAGGGTCAGCCGGACGGTATGGCTGTCGACCACCTCGATTGCGCCATCAATTGCCTTGCCGGTATTGCCGTCTACAAGCGTGCCAAAGCGGCCGGCCATGGAGTTGCCTTCCACGTCCTTTTCACACCAGCCCGCGATGTTGCGCGCAACGTCCTCGGCGGTGAAGTCATCCCCGTTGTTCCACTTCACGCCCTTGCGGACATTCAACGTGTAGACGGTGGCGTCGTCGTTGATCTCCCAGCTGTCGAGCAACATGCCACGGATGGAGCCGTCGTTGTTGTACTCTACCAGATATTCCATTGTGCCGCGGGTCAGGTTGCCCATCTGGGACCAGTCGTAGGTGCGCGGATCCTTGAGAGGACGGACCTCCATCTGGCAGCGCATGGTGCCGCCTTCCTTCATGTGGCCGGCGGCCTGAACCGGACTGTCCAGACCGATCAGCCCATAGGCGGCAGAGGCGGTGACACCGAGCGCAGTGGCGCGGGTCAGAAATTCGCGTCTGTCCATCTTCCCCGCAAGTGCTTCAGAGGCATACATCTTTGCGGCCGGGTGGATCGCGGTCCCGGTGATGGTGTCGTTTGTCATGTAACTCTCCCTGTCGCGCCACGTATCTTTCCTCTGGGACGGCTAGGTGCCTGGTCATCTGCCTGGCGCCTGACGTGGTGCTGTTGTCAACAATTGTTGCCCCGTGACGACATTCGGCCCCAGATGCGGTGTCACGTCAATGCGCGAAATCGACGTTTTCACATATTTTTCCGACATTTCAGGGGTCGCTTTTTGGTTTTTGCGACCTAGGACGTGTCGTTTTTGTCTGGAACTGGGCAGATGTGCCCAGTTCGATGCGGCTGATTGGAGTGGAGATTCTCGCGCATTTTAGGGAAGTCTGTTTGGCTGGTTGCGCGGCTCATGCGTTGCGGCCTGCCAGAGCAGCTCTGTGGTCCGGTCGGAGTGATTTGTGGGCGCGCTCAAGCCGCCTTTTTCAGACGCTCACGGGCCTGTTTGCGCAATCGGCTTGGGGTTTCGCCAGTATGCTGGGTGATGAACCGCGTGAAATAGGCCGCACTGCCAAAGCCAAGGGTGGCCGCAATGTCGCGCATCGGGAGGTCGGTTGAAACCAGCAAGCTTCGCGCAGCATGCAACTGACGCTCTGTCAGCAGGGCACCCGCTGTTTTCCCGGTTTCAGCCTTGCAGACCCGCGTCAAATGGGTCGGCGTGACATTCAGCTCGGTGGCGTGGTCGGCCATGCTGGCATGCTGTGCATAGCACTGAACGATCCGGGCGCAATAACCCTGCGCCAGCCGCTGGGCTGCGGTCAGTTTCGGCTGAGCCGTGTCCTGCGCGGACAGCAGCCGACGGATATGGATCGCCAGTAGCGCGCCATGTGCCTGCATGGCCCGGTACCAAAGCGCAGGGCGGGTCTGCTGCTCATTCTGCATGGCTTGGATTGCGGCGTTTATCACGGCCTGATCCTGAGCGTCCGGAATGCGCAGCGCGACAGCCTGTTCTGGAAAGTCCATCGGGGTTGATGCCGGGATGATCATCGCCTGACCGATACATTGGCGACCCATTTCCATGGACCATAGTGTGCCCGCAGGAACAAAGATCGCACTATTGGGCCCGAACCCGCGTTGCTGGCCGTTCAGAAAAACCCGACCCTGTCCGCGTGTGATCCAGATGAGTAGGTGATCGTTCAGATCGTGGGCCAGTTCCAACTGCCAGGCGCCGTCAGCGCAAAGCTGGGCGAGGGGGCTGACTTTGATCTCTCCAATATTGGTCGGGTCAAAAGGCATAAGTTCACTGATTATATGTGTGGCATTCAAATTTCTGACCGCACAAGGACACGAAAAAATGATTCTTGCAAGTTTATGAGGCCCCTTGTGCTGCACAATCTTGGATTTAGTCAAGAAAGTAATATTTCACGCACTTAGGGTGCGATATGCGCGCAAAAATTTATTTGAAAAGATCGATGCAGCCCATTGGTGTGGAGGCTTGGCGTATAACTATCTGAAAATGCTGAGTTACGCCGGTCGGTGGTGGATCCAGTCCTTCATGCGACCGCGAAACCATGTGCGTTGGCGTTTGGCGAACTGTCGGGTGGCAACAGAGGCCCGTTCGCGGGCGTCGTCTTCGCTGATCTCTCCACGGTAGAACGCCATCAACTCGGGCACGCCGATGGCTTTGCACGATGGCAGAGCAGGATCGTAGCGGTCTGCCATCGCTGCGATCTCCGCCATCGCACCGGCCGCCATCATCAGGTCAAAGCGGCGCCGGATACGGTCTTCCAGCCAGCTTTTGTCAGTGTCAAAGACGATTGCGGTGCAATCCGCCACGGAGAGATGCGGCGGCGGGGTGTCCGCTTGCCAGTCTGCCAGGCCGCGTCCAGTGGCCGTCAAAACCTCCCAGGCACGTTGAACACGGGCGCGGTTCAAAAGGTCGATCTTGGCGGCTGTCGGCGCGTCCAGGGCGGCGCGCAATTCTTCCAGGGAAAGGGCATCGCCTGCCGCGCGAACCTCTGGCGGGGTTGCGGGAATATCGGCGAGCCCTTGTGTGAGCGCCGAGAAATAGAGCCCGGTGCCGCCAACAATGATCGGGCGGGGGCCAGATTTGAGAAGGGGAAGAACCTCCCGCAGCCAGTGACCGGCGGAGTATTCCGCATCATATGGCAGGTGCCCGTAGAGGCGATGCGGCGCGAGGGCCTCTTCCTCCGCCGAGGGGCGGGCCGTAATGATGCGCCAGCAGTCATAGACTTGGCTCGCATCGGCATTGATGATCACACCGCCTTGGGTTGTTGCAATCTCCAGCGCGAGAGCCGATTTTCCCGATGCAGTGGGGCCGGCAATCAGGACGGGCTTGTCCGGGTCAATCTGGGGCAGCGTCGCTGACAAGCGCATGGGTTGTGTCCTGTTCCTTGGATGTTCCGGCCCGATGATGGTTCTTGCGGCAAAGGCACGAAAAACATCCCGGCAGCGCATTGATCCCGCCGCCGATTTGCTTCATTTTGCGGCCAAATTAACCCCGTCATATTCCGGAGCGCAACATGCCCCATAACATCGATCAGCCGGAGGCCACGCCGGCGGCAACCTATAAACGTGTGATGCTGAAAATCTCGGGCGAGGCGCTCATGGGGGATCAGGGGTTTGGCCTGCATCCGCCGACCGTTCAGCGCATCGCGCAAGAGGTCAAATCGGTCCGCGACATGGGGGTCGAGATCTGCATGGTCATCGGCGGTGGCAACATTTTCCGCGGGCTGTCCGGCTCGGCGCAGGGGATGGAGCGCACAACGGCAGACTATATGGGAATGCTCGCAACGGTGATGAACGCGCTTGCGATGCAGTCTGCGCTGGAAGGTCTTGGTGTTTTCACGCGGGTGATTTCGGCAATTCGCATGGATGAGGTGGCAGAGCCCTACATCCGCCGCCGCGCGGTGCGCCACCTTGAAAAGAAGCGGGTCTGCATCTTTGCCGCTGGCACCGGCAACCCCTATTTCACGACGGATACAGCTGCGACACTGCGCGCCAATGAAATGGCCTGCGAAGCGATCTTCATGGGCAAGAACGGCGTCGACGGGGTTTATGACAAGGACCCCAAAGAGCATGACGACGCAGTTCGCTATGATGAGATCAGCTATGACGAAGTGCTGGCCAAGCGCCTGAAGGTCATGGATGCATCTGCCATCGCGCTGGCGCGTGACAACAATCTGCCGCTCATCGTGTTCCCGCTGGATGAGCCGGGCGGGTTCCGTGGCATTCTGGCCGGGCAGGGCACCTACACGAAGGTGCAGGGCTGACGCCGCCAAAGCGCCGCTTTTGCGAAGTTGATCAAACCGCGTTGCAGCCCCGGCCGTAACGCGGTTTTTTCCTGTCTGCCTTGGCGGGGAGATGGGCCCAAAGTGGCCCAATTCGGGCAAACCCCGGGGTGAAAACCGCCGCATGATCGCTATACAACGCCTTGGCAATGGCTTATGAGCATAGCAAACACCGCCTCAAGTCAGGGGAGAGAGCAGAATGTCTGACGATTTTATTCTTGATACCGATGATCTTCAGCGCCGCATGGATGGCGCAATGGGCAACCTGAAAACCGAATTCGCCTCGCTGCGGACCGGTCGTGCGTCTGCCTCCATGCTGGAGCCGGTCATGGTGGATGCCTATGGCTCCATGACGCCGATCAACCAGGTTGGCACCGTCAACGTGCCCGAACCACGCATGGTTACCGTGAACGTCTGGGACAAGGCCCTGGTTGGCAAGGTTGAAAAGGCCATCCGCGAATCCGGTTTGGGCATCAATCCGCAGCTCAACGGCACCATCATCATGCTGCCAATCCCTGAGCTGAACGAAGAGCGTCGCCGCGAGCTGGGCAAGGTTGCAGGTCAATACGCCGAAAGCGCGCGTGTTGCGATCCGCAACGTGCGCCGTGATGGTATGGACCAGATCAAGAAGGCAAAAGCCGACGGCATGTCCGAAGACGATCAGAAACTGTGGGAAGGCGAAGTTCAGGAGCTGACCGACAAGATGATCAAAGCGGTTGATGCGGCTCTTGAAGTGAAACAAGCCGAAATCATGCAGGTCTGATCCTGATTGATGTCACAGAGAACAGACACCGCCTTGGCGCCTGATCCGGTTGCTCAGACACCGGATCGGGGCCCCAAACATGTTGCGATCATCATGGATGGCAACGGACGCTGGGCCCAGGCGCGGGGTCGGCCGCGTTTGTTCGGGCATCATGCCGGTGCCAAACGTGTGCGGGAGGTGGTGGAATGCTGCCCCGCACTCGGGGTGAAATACCTCACCATCTTTGCCTTCTCTACCGAGAACTGGAAACGAACTCAGGTTGAGGTTGCGGGCCTGATGAGCCTGTTTCGCCGCTACATCTCCAAGGAGATGAAGGCGCTGTCACAGCGCAATGTGCGGGTGCGCTTCATCGGCGATCGGGTTCGGCTCGACAAGAAACTGGTGGGTCTGATGGATCAGCTGGAGCAGGAAACCTCCTGCAATGACGGCACCCATCTGACCATCGCGTTGAATTATGGCGGGCGGGACGAGGTGGCGCGCGCCACCAAGCGTCTGGCGCGCGACGTGGCTGAAGGGCGGCTCAATCCCGATGATGTGGATGAAGAAACCCTTCCGAAATACCTTGATACCCATGTGTTGCCCGATCCCGATCTGGTGATCCGCACCAGTGGAGAAGCGCGGATTTCGAACTTCCTGCTGTGGCAATCCGCCTATGCAGAGTACGAGTTCATCGACACGCTGTGGCCGGACTTCTCTGCCGAGGAGCTAAAGCGCCTGTGCGATGCCTACGGTCAGCGGGACCGCCGATTTGGTGCGGTGAAACCATGAGCCGGGCGGAGCGTTGGGCCGATCTGATGCCGCGGCTGATTTCTGCAGTGGTGATGATTGCGGTTGGCGGCTTTGCCGTCTGGCGCGGTGGGGTGATCTTTGATGTGCTGATTGCCGCCTCCTGCGGCGGCATGATGTGGGAACTCTTGCGGATGGTTGCGCCGCATCGGCAGGGGCTTGCACTGCCGCTTGGCGTTTTGGCGATGGGGGCTGTCCTGGCGGCGTCGCTTCTTGGCGGAACCTATGGGCTGGCGATGTTGCTGGTGCCTGTGCTGCTGGGGGTGATCGGGCTGGATCAGCGGCGTGGCACATTCGCAGGCTTTGGTCTTTGGGTGATGTTTGCCGCCTTTGCCTTTATCTGGATGCGCAGCGCCCTTGGGCTGGACTGGATGGTCTGGCTGGTCGCGGTTGTGGTCGCAACCGATGTTGCGGGCTATTTCGCAGGCAAGGCGCTTGGCGGACCCAAGTTCTGGCCCCGTGTCAGCCCCAAGAAGACATGGTCTGGCACCGCTGCCGGATGGCTGGCCGCAGCGGCGGTGGGCGCGGTATTTGCCGCCGAGGCGGGCATCGGCCTTGGTGTGGTGGTGTTGTCGGTTCTTGTCTCTATGGCGAGCCAGGCAGGCGACGTTGCTGAAAGCGCGCTCAAACGCAAGATGGGCGTCAAGGATTCAAGCGGGCTGATCCCCGGTCATGGCGGTCTGTTTGACCGTTTCGACGGTATGCTGGGTGCGGCGGCGATGGTGCTGCTGGTGCTGAGCATCTGGGGGCTGCCCGGCGGGGCAATGTAATGCGAAAGATCTCTATTTTCGGGGCCACCGGATCCATCGGTCAAAGCACGATCGATCTGATCCGGCGGGCCCCTGATGCCTATGATGTGGTAGCCCTGACAGGCGGTGGCAATATTGGGCAGCTGGCGCGTGATGCGATTGCGCTGCGGGCAGATGTGGCCGTTACCGCCTATCCGGATCAGCTGGATGCACTGCGCGCGGCCCTGGCCGGCCATGATATCGAGGCCGCGGCTGGGCCATCAGCCCTGATCGAGGCTGCGCAGCGGCCCGCAGATTGGGTGATGTCTGCCATTGTCGGCGCGGCGGGGCTTGCCCCTGGTCTGGAAGCGCTGAAGCAGGGGGCAACGCTGGCGCTTGCCAACAAGGAGTCGCTGGTCTGTGCCGGATCTCTCTTGCTGGATACGGCGCGGCGGCACAATGCGCGCATCCTGCCGGTCGACAGCGAACACTCGGCGGTGTTTCAGGGGCTGGTGGGCGAGGACATGGCCGCGGTTGAGCGGATCGTCATCACCGCCTCTGGCGGGGCCTTCCGCGATTGGCCACTTGCGGATCTGAAAACCGCCACTGTGGCGCAGGCGTCCTCTCACCCCAATTGGGATATGGGGCAGCGCATCACGATCGACAGCGCGTCCATGTTCAACAAGGCGCTGGAAGTTATTGAAACACGTGAGTTTTTCGATGTGCGCCCAGAGCAGATCGAGGTGGTGGTTCATCCTGAATCCATCGTCCATGCGCTGGTGGGGTTCAACGATGGCGCCTTGATGGCGCATCTAGGCGCGCCGGATATGCGCCATGCCATCGGCTATGCGCTGCACTGGCCTGACCGTCGCGATCTGCCGGTGGAGCGTCTCGACCTGGCAAAGCTCGCACAGCTGACATTCCGCGCGCCGGATCCTGCCCGCTATCCCGCCCTGCAGCTTGCCTATGATGTGATGGCGCGCGGAGGTCTGATGGGAGCGGTCTTTAACGCGGCCAAAGAACGGGCTCTCGATCATTTTATCGCCGGGCGTATCGGATTTCTTGATATGGCCACATTGGTGGCACAGGTGTTGGCGCAAGTGGACGAGCGAGCAGGCGAGCACGGCATTGATGATGCCATGACCCTTGATACCGTGACCCGCATGGACCATCTCGCCAGAGGTGAGGTCGACAACGCAATTTTGAAACAGACAGGGTAAACCATTGGATCTTGTTTCCTTCCTGCCGCAACTCGGCGGTTTCTTCTATGTGATTGCCAGCTTCGTGGTTGCGCTTTCGGTGATCGTGGCAGTGCACGAATATGGCCACTACATTGTCGGCCGTTGGTCTGGCATCCACGCCGAGGTGTTTTCGCTGGGGTTTGGCCCCGTTCTGTTCAGCCGCGTGGACAAGCGCGGCACCCGCTGGCAGATCGCCTTGTTGCCGTTTGGCGGCTACGTGAAATTCCTTGGCGATTCCGATGCGGCGTCAGGCAAGGACGCTGCCGCAATGGCGGAGGCGTCGGCTGATCCGGCTGCGCTGCGACGTACCATGCATGGCGCCCCCCTGTGGGCCCGTGCGGCAACCGTTGCTGCGGGGCCGGTGTTCAATTTTGTCATGTCCGCAGTTATTTTCGCTGGTGTGTTTTTTGCCTCTGGCACCATCCGCAACCCGCTGACGGTTGCAGATGTGATGCCGCTTCCGGGGTTGGAGCAGGATTTGCAGGCGGGCGACCAGCTGTTGCAGGTCGAAGGCATCTCGGTGCCCTCGCTTGAAGATAGTGCCGCCTGGGAAGGCTTCCGCACGTCTGTGCCGGAACAGCAGCCGCTGCGCTATACCGTGCTGCGCGATGGCCAGCAGGCAGAGGTACAGGGCCCTTATCCCTGGCCGCCGCATGTGCGGGGTGTCGCCCCCCGCAGCGCAGCGGCAGATGCAGATCTGCAGCCGGGTGATGTGATTGTCGCGGTAAACGGCGCGCCGATCTTTGCCTTTGACCAGCTCAAACGGGCAGTTGAGGGCGGCGAGGGTGCTGAGTTGCAGCTGGAGATCTGGCGTGATGGAGACACCTTTGCCACCGCACTGACGCCGCGCCGGGTGGATGAACCACAGGCAGATGGCGGGTTTGCGACCCAGTGGCGGATGGGCATCGTCGGTGGTCTGGCCTTTGAACCGGCCTCCGAGGCCGTCAGCCTGAGCGATGCAATCATTGCCGGGGGCGCGCAGGTTTGGGGCGTAGTGGACATGTCCCTGTCCGGCCTGACGCATATGATCACCGGCGCGATCAGCACCTGTAATCTGTCCGGCCCCATTGGTATTGCGGAAACCTCTGGCGCGATGGCCAGCCAGGGCGCAGAGAGCTTCATTCGGTTTATTGCGGTCCTGTCGACGGCTGTAGGTTTGCTGAACCTCTTTCCTATCCCGGCGCTGGATGGTGGGCATTTGATGTTTTACGCCTACGAGGCAGTCACCGGCAAACCGCCAAGTGATGGTGTGATGCGCGTGCTGATGACCTTTGGCATCGCCGCAATCCTGACACTGATGCTGTTTGCTTTGGGCAATGATCTGTTCTGCTGAGCGGGAAACCAGACGACTTAGTGAGGGCTGCCGAGCAATCGGTGGCCCTTTTTCGTAGGTGATCTTTCGTGGGGGGCATTCATGGCCCGTCATGAAAGGTCGCGTTTGGGACCGGTCGGCGCCAGGGGTGATAGGGGCGCAAGGCACTGAGCGTCAGGGAATTGGATAGAACTTTAACGATCTCATCCAGGGCTGTGGCCCTCTGCGCCCAACTGTCGCCACATTCCCCGATTAACCCTTTGGTAATCTGCTGGTGGGCAGCGCATGGGCGGGTCTTTGCCGGTTTTGCGCTGTGGCAGATGTGGGAAAGTTGACATCAACGGGGGAGAGTGGACGCCATGAGTAGCCTGCATATCACCAATACGGGATTTGGCCTGTTTGTACGCCTGAATTGGGACCGCGCACTGTCGGTTGCGACAATTCTTGGGGCGCTGGTTGCAGGTGCATGGATCGGCAGTCTCTGACTTTTCAAGCTGTTGGACGCTCTTTGGCGCGTGGGTTGAACCCACGCGCCTTTTTGTTGGTTTTGACAACAGCGAATAAACCCGATACGCACGTTTCAAAGCTGTTAAAAAATCGGGTTTTGAACGATGGTTCGGGGGAAAGTCGCGGGTAAATCCTGTGGAGGGCGCACATTGGGTGCCCATATTTTGTATAAAAACGTATCTGCGGCAGCGCTGGCTGTTGCCCTGGGATTTGCCCTGGCGCCTGATTTTGCGGCCGCTCAGAGCTATAGTTTCACAAACGTTCAGGTTGAGGGCAATCAGCGCATTCAGACCTCGACAATCGTTGCCTACACCGGCATCGAGCGTGGCAAATCCGTAAGCGCGGGCGAGTTGAATGACGCCTACCAGCGCATTCTGGACAGCGGTGTGTTCGAGAGTGTGGAAATCGTGCCGCGCGGCAACACGCTGGTCATCAAAGTCACCGAATTCCCGACCATCAGCCGGATCAGCTTTGAAGGCAACCGCCGCATCAAGGATGACGCGCTGCTGGCGCTGATCGAGTCTTCGCCGCGCCGGGTCTTCAATCCGACCGTCGCAGAGCGCGACGCTGCCGCCCTGGCAGAGGCCTATGGTGCCCAGGGGCGTCTTGCTTCGACCGTGACGCCGCGCATCATCCGCCGCAGCGACAACCGCGTCGATCTGGTGTTTGAGATCTCTGAAGGCGACACCACTGAGGTGGAGCGCGTGTCCTTTGTGGGCAACCGGGTGTTCTCTGACCGCCGGCTGCGTCGGGTTCTGGAGACCAAACAGGCAGGCCTGCTGCGCACTTTCATTCGCGCTGATACCCTGATTGAGGATCGCCTGCAGTTCGACCGCCAGGTCCTGCGCGATTTCTACCTGTCGCGCGGTTATGTCGATGTGCGGGTCAACAGCACCAACGCCGAAGTCACCGAAGAGCGCGATGGTGTGTTCCTTGTGGTTGATATCACCGAAGGCCAGCAGTTCACCTTTGGTGAGATTTCCGTCACCAGCGAGATGTCAGAGGCAGACGCGGATGAGTTCCGCGAGGTCCTGCGTCTGCGCCCCGGCGTTGTCTACAATCCAGCGCTTGTCGAAAACGCGATCACCCGACTGGAGACGCTCGCAATCCGCAAGGGGATCGACTTCCTGCGTGCCGAGCCGCGGGTCACGCGCAATGACCGTGATCTGACGCTGGATGTCGAGTTTGTCCTGACCCGTGGACCCCGCGTCTTTGTCGAGCGGATCGACATTGAAGGAAACACAACCACGCTGGATCGCGTCATCCGCCGCCAATTCCGCACGGTTGAGGGCGATCCCTTCAACCCTCGCGAAATCCGCGAAAGCGCAGAACGCATCCGCGCGCTCGGTTTCTTTGAAACTGCAGAGGTCGAAGTTCGCGAAGGCAGCTCGCCCAGCGAGGTTGTCGTTGATGTGGACGTGGTCGAACAACCAACCGGCTCGTTGAGCCTTGGCGGCGCGTATTCCGTCGATGATGGTTTTGGTCTGGCTTTGGGGTTGTCGGAAAACAACTTCCTGGGTCGCGGGCAGCGTCTGTCTTTCAATATCTCGACAGCGCAGGACGCCGAGGAATACACTCTTGGCTTCACCGAACCCTTCCTGCTTGGCCGCGATCTGCGGTTTGACTTGGATCTCGGTCTGGCCGAAACGGACTCCAGCTTCTCGGAGTATGACACCAAACGGGCATTCTTCTCGCCTGCGCTGACATTCAATACCTCGGAAAGCACCCGTCTTCAGGTCCGCTATACCTGGGATATGGATGAGATGATCAGCCGGGGGAATGACACGAACGGGACACCGCTTGCAGGCCCGGTCGTTCGCAGCGAAATTGCGCAGGGCGAACAAAACGCCAGCACCATTGGCTTTACTTACACCTACGACAGCCGCCTGAACGGGTTGGATTCCAACCGCAGTTTCTTGTTTGAGGTTGGCGCCGATTACGCCGGGCTTGGCGGCGATCAGGAGTATGTGCGCACCACAGCCAAGATTGTTGCGCAGCGCCGCATCCTGAACGATGAAGTCACTCTGCGGGCAACCATCGAAGCAGGTGCCTTCAGCTGGCAGGGTGATGGCTTTAGCCGGTCGATTGATCGATTTGTTCTGTCCCCCAGCATTCTGCGCGGCTTTGAACCTGGTGGTGTTGGTCCGCGCGATCAGTCCTCCAATGGGGCGGGTGGCAATTACAACGACTTCCTCGGCGGCAACTATTACGCGGTCGCGCGTCTTGATGCAGAGTTCCCGCTGGGTCTTCCTGAAGAGATCGGTCTGCGGGGTGGTCTTTTCTATGACGTCGGCAACCTGTGGGGGCTGAACAACGCCAACACCGGCGCATCCAGTGCAATTGTCGGGCGTGAAGGGTCGTTCCGCCACGTCGTCGGATTCTCGCTTCTGTGGACCACCGGCTTTGGCCCGCTGCGCTTTAACTTCTCCAAAGCGCTCAAGAAAGAAGACTTCGATGAAGAACAGAACTTTGACCTGACCTTGCAGGCGCGGTTCTGATCGTAATGAAGATGGCTGTGGACACACGGCACATGAGGGCGCTGGCGGGATGGCTGGCGCCTTTTGTGTGCGCGGTTGCGACGGTTTCCGGTACGGTGGCAAATGCACAGTCTCCGGGGCTGCCCGGCGTGGGCTTCTCCATGGGAGAACCATATCAGCTGGGTGCGCCACAAACGGGGCTTTTGACGATTCAGTCTGACCGGCTTTATGCCGAGAGCGCCTTTGGTAAGCGCATCGCCCGCGAGCTGGAAGCAGAAGGCGCTGTTCTTACTGCAGAAAACCGCCGTATCGAGGCCGAACTGCGGGCGGAGGAACTGGACCTTACCGCGCGTCGGACCGAAATGGACCCAGCGGCCTTTCGTGCGCTGGCTGATGCCTTTGACGAGAAGGTTCAGGAAACCCGCCGCAGCCAGGACCGCAAACTGCGGGAGATCAATCAGATGGGCGAGGATGCCCGTCGCGAGTTTTTTGCCGCCTCATTGCCCATCCTTCAGCAGATCATGCGTGAGGCAGGGGCCGGTGCGATCCTCGAACACGCCAGCGTGTTTCTCAGCTCGGATGCGTCGGATGTGACGGATCTGGCAATCGCTCGCATCAATGACGTCCTGGGCGATGGGACAGCACCGGAAGACGGCAACGAATAGCCTGCACACTGTCACCGCTGCTGCGTCGTGGCAGGGCGGCCTACGCTTGCCCCGGCGGCGGGCAGTTGCTAGGACATAGTCAACATTCAGAAAACGGGAAAACCGCAATGACAACCGAGCTGAAAAGCGCCGACATTCATCTGATCCAACGGATCCTGCCGCACCGCTACCCGTTCCTCCTGGTGGACAAGGTTGTCGAGATCGATGGCTATTCCTCGGCCTGCGGCATCAAGAATGTCACCATGAACGAGCCGCATTTTCAGGGGCATTTCCCGGGAACGCCGATCATGCCGGGCGTCACCATCGTCGAAGCGATGGCCCAGACCGCCGGCGTGATGCTGGGCGTTGGCATGGACATGATCGACACCGAGCTGCTGATCTACTTCATGAACATCGACAAGTGTAAATTCCGCCGCAAGGTCATCCCCGGTGATGTTCTGGAAATGCGGGTTGAAACCACCCGTGGCAAGCCGGGCGGCAAGATTTTCAAATTCAAGGGTGTCGCAACCGTGGATGGCGAAGTCGCAGCAGAGGCCGAGTTCTCTGCCATGGTCGATCTGCAAAAGGACTGATCGCATGAGCCAGATCCATCCCAGCGCGGTGGTCGAAGAGGGGGCCAAGATCGGCGCGGACTGTATCATCGGTCCGTTCTGTCTGGTTGGCGCCGAGGTTGTTCTTGGTGACCGGGTTGAGCTGAAAAGCCATGTAGTCGTCACCGGCGATACCGAAATAGGGGCCGACACCATCGTCTTTCCCTTCGCCGTGCTGGGCGAGGTGCCGCAGGATCTGAAGTTCAAGGGCGAGAAGAGCCGCACCGTGATTGGGGAGCGCAATCGGATCCGCGAGCATGTGACGGTAAATGCCGGCACCGAAGGTGGCGGCGGCGTGACACGTATTGGGGACGACGGTCTGTTCATGGCCGGTTGCCACATCGCCCATGATGCGCAGATCGGCGATCGGGTGATCGTGGTGAATTCGGCGGCTGTGGCCGGGCACTGTGTGCTGGAAGATGACGTGATCATCGGGGGGCTTTCCGGGATCCACCAATGGGTCCGCATCGGTCGGGGCGCCATTATCGGCGCGGTGACCATGGTGACAAACGATGTGATCCCATACGGTCTTGTGCAGGCTCCGCGCGGTGAACTGGATGGTCTCAACCTTGTTGGTCTCAAACGGCGTGGTGTGCAGCGCTCTGACATTACGGCGCTGCGTGCGGCCTTTCAGATGCTGGCGCAGGGTGAAGGCACCTTTCAGGAACGCGCCCGCCGACTGGGCGCTGAAACCGAAAGCGCCTATGTGCAGGAAATCGTCGAATTCATCACGGGCGAGAGCGATCGTTCTTTCCTGACTCCGGGGGGCTGAGCAGGTGCTGGCACTTATTGCGGGCCAGGGGGCATTGCCTGCTGAACTGGCCCACCGTCTGAAAGACCGTCCGCTGGTCTGTGCAATGCGCGGCTCAGAACCGGACCACATCGAGGCAGAGCTGACTTTTCGCCTTGAACAGCTGGGCAGCTTTATCGCCCGGCTGACCGCCTCGGGGGTGACAGAGATTTGCCTCGCTGGCGCCGTGCGCAGACCGGCGATTGATCCGTCGGAAATTGATGCCGAAACCATGCCATTGGTGCCGATCCTGCAGGGCGCGATTGCCGCCGGTGATGATGGCGCGCTGAGGGCGATCATCGGGATTTTCGAGCAGGCCGGGCTGAGCGTGCGCGCCGCGCATGAGGTGGCACCGGATCTGCTGATGGGCGAGGGCGTTCCGACGGAAATCCAGCCAGGTGAGCTGGATCGCCCGGACGCCGACCGTGGCGCCGAAGTTGTTGAGGCAATGAGCCGGGCAGATGTTGGTCAATCCTGTGCCATCCGCCGTGGCCAGGCCATTTCCGTCGAGAATCTTTTTGGCACCGACTGGATGTTGCGCGCCCTGGCCCAACGTCCGGATGGGACTGGCGGCTTGCTGTTCAAGGCGCCCAAACCCGACCAGGACCGGCGCGCCGATTTGCCCACGATTGGGCCGCAGACTGTTGAACTTGCCGCGCAGGCCGGGCTCTCTGGCATTGTGCTGGAGGCCGGCGGGGTGATCGTCTTGTCACAGGACGAGGTGATTGCAGCCTGCAATCGTCTGGGCCTGTTTCTCTGGCTGCGCCCCGCAGCATGAGCTTGCGGGTTTTCATCCTTGCGGGGGAGCCTTCGGGCGACCGTCTGGGTGGGGCCCTGATGGCGGGTCTGCGCGCATTGCGCCCTGATGTGACCTTTGAGGGCATTGGCGGGCCGCTCATGGCAGAGCAGGGCCTGACCTCGCGGTTCGATATGTCCGAACTGTCGGTCATGGGGCTGGCAGAGGTGCTGCCGAAATATCGTCATCTCAAACGCCGGATCCGCGAAACCGCCGATGCGGTGATCGAAAGTCGGCCGGATGTGATGATCACCATCGACAGTCCCGACTTCTCCCTGCGGGTTGCGGCACTGGTGAAAGACGCCTGCAACGTGCGCACTGTTCACTACGTTGCCCCATCTGTCTGGGCATGGCGCCCGAAACGCGCCCAGAAGATGGCCAAGGTGATCGACCATGTTCTGGCCCTGCTCCCGTTTGAGCCCCCTTATATGGAGGCTGCGGGCATGGAATGTGATTTTGTCGGCCATCCGGTGGTTGCGGAACCGCAGGCCAGTGCAGCAGAGATTGCAGCATTTCGCGCGGCGTATGATCTGGAGGATGCGCCGTTTGTTCTGGCCTTGCCCGGATCGCGTCGCTCTGAGGTGAGCCGCCTTGCACCGGTTTTCGGCGCCGCTCTGCGCCAGTTTCAGCAGACCCATGCCGAATACCGCATCGTGGTGCCTGCCGCCGCGCCGGTTGCCGATCTGGTGCGCGCAGAGCTGAGCGAATGGTCAGATACCGCACTGGTGATCGACCCCAACACGCTGGAGCCTGAGGTAGCCAAGGCCCACAAACGTGCAGCCTTCGCCGAGGCAGAGCTGGCCCTTGCAGCGTCTGGGACCGTCTCTCTCGAACTTGCGGCAGCCCGCACACCGATGGTGATTGCCTATAAATTCCAGTGGCTGACCTGGCAGATCATGCGCCGGATGGCGCTGATTGACACCGTGACGCTGGTCAATCTGGTCAG
The DNA here is from genome assembly GCF_001258055.1 of Phaeobacter italicus. GTDB lineage: Bacteria > Pseudomonadota > Alphaproteobacteria > Rhodobacterales > Rhodobacteraceae > Phaeobacter > Phaeobacter italicus. The sequence goes on from NZ_CVRM01000011.1 coordinate 549,468, forward strand.
TGACACCCGCGTGGTTCCAGAGCGGCTTGGCCCGGACTGCACCCCTGACAAGATCGCCAGAGCGCTGAAAAAAGTGAAGGCAGACCCGACGGCGCAGGCCGCTGCGATGGCCACCACGATGGACCGTCTGGGAGAAGGCGGAGAGGCACCGGGCCTGCGCGCCGCGCGCGCGGTACTGGCGCGTCTGCCGCATAGCTGACGGTCTGCGCGCAATTCTAAAACTGTCTATGGGCTAACCTGATATCTGGTGGCACAACGAATGTGGCTAGCCAGATTTGGTGTGTTTGATGCGATTTTGGAAACAGACTGGTAAATTTCCACGGCCGCTCAGAGATAAATCCTGACCAAAGTGTTAACGCCCCGACCTGCAGCGGAGCAGGGCGTTAACCTCATCTTAGTAAACGACTCAGTTACCTTTCCAGATCCAGCCGCCGCCATAGATGCGAGAGCCTTCACCAGCATAGAAAACACAGGCCTGGCCGGGGGATACGCCTTCCTCTGGCGTCAAAAGCTCGACCTCGGCCTCGGTTTCGGAAATCGGGCGGATGATGGCCTCACGCGGGGGGCGGGTGGAGCGGACTTTGACCTTCAGGTGCCACTCCGGCTGGCTGGTAAACGGAGCGTCTCCAAGCCAGTTGATCTCGCGCACGGGGATGGTGCGGGTCGCCAGCATTTCTTTTGGCCCCACAACAACTTGCTTGTTATCCACATCCAGCTTGACCACGTATAGCGGTTCGCTCAGCCCGCCGATCCCAAGGCCACGGCGTTGGCCGATCGTATAGTGAATCACCCCGTTGTGCTGACCCAACACGCGGCCATCGGCATGAACGATTTCACCCGGTTCCGCCGCACCGGGACGCAATTTTTCGATCACGCTGGCATAATCGCCGTTTGGCACGAAACAGATATCCTGACTGTCAGGTTTGTCGGCCACGGCCAGGCCGTACTGCGCGGCCATTTCGCGGGTGGCATCCTTGGACGGCAGATGGCCCAGCGGAAAGCGCAGGTAATCCAGCTGCTCAGGTGTCGTGGAAAACAGGAAATAGCTCTGGTCGCGATTGGCGTCTTCGGCGGAATGCAGTTCCGGTCCGTGGGCGCCCATCTTGCGCTGAATATAATGTCCGGTGGCCATGCAATCGGCTTCCAGATCGCGCGCGGTTTCCAGAAGATCCTTGAATTTCACTCGCTCGTTACAGCGGATGCAGGGGACCGGGGTTGCACCAGCCAGATAGCTGTCAGCGAATTCATCGATAACGGCATCCTTAAAAATGTTCTCATAATCGAGAACATAATGCGGGAATCCCCGTTCCTCCGCCACGCGGCGGGCATCGTGAATATCGATGCCGGCACAGCAGGCGCCCTTTTTTGCTAGCGCCGCTCCGTGGTCGTAAAGCTGCAGCGTCACACCCACCACATCATAGCCCTGATCGGCCAAATATGCAGCAACTACAGAGCTGTCGACGCCACCCGACATGGCCACGACCACCCGTGTTTCGGACGGGGGTTTGGCAAAGCCAAGCGAATTCAGCGGGGGATTGGACTCCTGCGCCATCAGGCACTCCTCGAAATCAGGGGGATAGACGCCGCAGAATATAGGAAAATCCTAACGATCCTCAAGGGGTGAGCTTCACCGGTCCTTAAGGCGTTTGGGTGAAACATGGCGAACCACATTCGTTGATCCACACGAAGGAAACGGTGATGTTCTTGAAGAAAGTTGATGGCCCGCGCGCTGTGACCTTGCCGGATGGCACGGTGATGACACGTGCGGATCTGCCGCCTGAGACGACCAGACGCTGGGTTGCGTCACGAAAGGCCGCGGTCGTGCGCGGTGTGCTCTATGGATTGATCCCCCAAAACGAGGCGATGCGCCGCTACGGGCTGAGCGAAGAGGAATTTCGCAGCTGGGTTTCAGCCGTCGCCGACTTTGGCGAAGACGCGCTGAAGGCAACCCGATTGAAAGACTACCGCAAACAATGACGCAAAAATTTTAATCAGTCTTGAGCTAAAGGCGCAAATTAACCATCATGGTAACGGGCCGTTAACTTTTTTCCATCAAGGTTAACTCGACCTGAGGGAAACAGTGTACAGGCGGAGAAAATAATATGCGCATTCTTCTTGTTGAGGATGATCCGACAACGGCGAAGAGCATTGAGTTGATGCTGACTCATGCGAACCTCAACGTGTATTCGACCGATCTCGGCGAAGAGGGGATCGATCTTGCAAAGCTCTATGACTATGACCTGATCCTGCTGGATCTGGGCTTGCCGGATATGAACGGCCACGAGGTGCTGCGTCAGCTGCGGATGGCACGTATCGAAACCCCGATCCTGATCCTGTCCGGTGCAGATGACACCGAGAACAAGATCAAGGGATTTGGTTTTGGTGCGGACGATTACCTGACCAAACCGTTCCACCGCGAAGAGCTGGTGGCCCGTATCCATGCGATTATCCGTCGTTCCAAAGGACATTCGCAGTCGATCATCAACACCGGCAAGATCTCGGTTAATCTGGATGCCAAAACCGTGGAAGTGGGCGGCAAGGCCGTGCATCTGACCGGCAAGGAATACCAGATGCTGGAGCTTCTGAGCCTGCGCAAGGGGACGACCCTGACCAAGGAGATGTTCCTGAACCACCTTTATGGCGGTATGGACGAGCCAGAGCTGAAGATTATCGACGTCTTCATCTGCAAACTGCGCAAGAAACTGAGCACCGCAACCGGTGGCGAGAACTACATCGAAACCGTCTGGGGCCGTGGCTATGTGCTGCGCGATCCGCAGGACGACCAGATGACCGGCGGTCATCGCATGGCAGTGGGCGCCTGATCCGGCGCTCCCCTCCCATCTTCTGCAGATGTAGATCGGAACAATCCCGCTTCGGCGGGATTTTTCGTGTTCGCCACACCCATTTTGCGCAGGCCGCGTCTGGACCTGTCCCCACCATCGCCCTATCACCTAAGCAAAGACAAGAAAGAGGCGACGGACGTGACACAGCAAGGCGATATGGATCCCCAATCTCTCACTCTGGAAGAGGCCCGCCCGCTGTTTGAGCAGCTGCAAGACGAGCTGCGCGCCGCTGATCTGGCCTATCACCAGAAAGATGCGCCTGAAATCAGCGATGCCGACTACGACGCGAAAAAGCGCCAGTATCGCGCGCTGGCAGAGGCTTTTCCCAACCTCGCAGCCGAGGCCACCGAACTTGACACAGTGGGGGCGCCCGTGGCCTCCGGCTTTGGCAAGATCACCCATGCCCAGCGAATGATGTCGCTTGGCAATGCCTTTGACGACGATGATGTTGCCGATTTCGACAAGGGGTTGCGGAAATACCTTGGTCTTTCGGCATCTGAGCCTCTGGCCTATACCGCCGAGCCAAAGATTGACGGGCTGTCACTGTCGCTGCGATATGAGAACGGCACCCTTGTTCACGCAGCAACCCGCGGCGATGGGGCGGTGGGCGAAAATGTCACCGCAAACGCCCGCACCATCGACGACATTCCGCAGGAAATCCCGAACGCCCCGGCAATCCTTGAGGTGCGCGGCGAAGTCTACATGAGCCACGAGGATTTCGCAGCCCTCAACGAACGCCACGAGGCCCGCGGTGGCAAGACATTCGCCAACCCCCGCAACGCAGCCGCCGGCTCTCTGCGGCAGCTGGACGCCGAAATCACCCGGGCCCGTCCGCTGCGGTTCTTTGCCTACAGCTGGGGAGAGCTGTCTGAACCTTTGGGCGAAACGCAGTTCGATGCGCTGGCGCGGTTGCGGAAGATGGGGTTTCAGACCAACCCGCTGACCCGGCATTGCACCTCGGTTGCGGATCTTATTGCCCATTACCGTCAGATCGAGGAACAGCGCGCAACGCTGGGCTATGACATTGACGGGGTGGTCTACAAGGTCGATGCGCTTGCCTTGCAGGACCGTCTCGGGTTCCGCTCGACGACACCGCGGTGGGCGATTGCGCATAAATTCCCTGCGGAACTGGCCTGGACCCGGCTTGAGGGGATCGACATTCAGGTTGGCCGCACCGGTGCATTGAGCCCGGTTGCCCGGCTGCAGCCGGTCACCGTTGGCGGCGTCGTGGTGTCTAACGCGACGCTGCACAACGAAGATTACATTGCCGGTCTGGATTCCAAGGGGGAAGAGATCCGCGATGGCAAGGACATTCGCATCGGGGATTGGGTGCAGGTCTATCGTGCGGGCGATGTGATCCCCAAAATCGCGGATGTCGACCTGTCCAAGCGACCTGACGGGGCAGAAGCCTATGCCTTTCCAACCACTTGCCCGCAATGCGACAGCCCCGCTGTCCGCGAGGAGGGGGACGCCGTGCGCCGGTGCACCGGTGGCTTGATCTGCCCTGCGCAAGCCGTTGAAAAACTGAAGCATTTCGTATCCCGCAAGGCGTTTGACATCGACGGGCTTGGGGCCAAGCAGATTGAAATGTTCTATGGGGACGAGACATTGGCGATCAAAACGCCTGCCGATATCTTTTCCCTGCAGGCCCGCGATGCTCAGAACCTGACCAAGCTGAAGAACCGCGATGGCTGGGGCGAGACCTCTGCCGCCAATCTCTTTGCCGCGATTGAAGACAAGCGGGAGATTGCGCTGGCCCGGCTGATTTTCGGTCTTGGTATCCGCCATGTGGGCGAGGTCGGCGCGCGCGATCTGGCGCTGCATTACATGGATTGGGATGCGATGGCGGAGGCGGTCGATACGGCGCGCCCGGCCGCCTTGGCCCACCGCGCGGCTGACGAGGCAGAGGACGCCGAGCGAATTGCAGCGGCTCAGGCCAACAGGCGCGCCCGCATCAAAGAGGTGCGCGACAGTGCCATCGCCCAATGTGACGTTCCCCCCGCTGCCCGGGCAGCCTGGGAGGATCTCACCGGGATTGATGGTATCGGTGCGACCCTGGGCCTGTCGTTGTCGGATGCCTTTGCCAATGCCGATGAACGGGCGGCGTTTGATGCATTGCGGGCCTATCTGACCATCGTACCGCCAGAAGCCCCGCAAAAGGACAGCCCGGTCGCAGGTAAAACCGTTGTGTTTACCGGCACCTTGGAAAAAATGACCCGCGCCGAGGCAAAGGCCCGCGCAGAAGGGCTTGGCGCCAAGGTTGCCGGGTCTGTGTCCAAGAAAACGGATATTCTGGTGGCAGGCCCCGGCGCCGGATCAAAGGAGCAAAAGGCCCGCGATCTGGGAATTCGTATCCTTGACGAGGACGGCTGGCTTACATTGATCGAGGGCGCATGAGCGGCAGACCGGAGATCCTGTTTCCGCTTTTTGCGGGTGTGGAAACCTTGCAAGGGGTTGGGCCAAAGACCGCCCAGCACCTCTCCCAGATTGCCATAGAGTCGCCCCGTGACCTGTTGTATTCCTTGCCTTATTCCGTTGTGGACAGGCGGCGACGCACGACCATCCAGGGGCTTGATTTTCCATCTGTTGCAACCGTTGAGGTCACGATCGGCACCCATCGCCCGGCCCGCAACAAGGGGGGCGCCTACCGGATCAATGTGACAGATGCGGAAACGGAATTTCAGCTGGTCTTTTTTCACGGCCGCAGCCGCTATCTTGAGGCGCAGTTGCCGGAAGGGTCACGCCGGGTGGTTTCGGGAAAGCTGGAGCTGTTTGACGGGCTTGCGCAGATGGTCCACCCGGATCACATGGTTGCGCTGGCTGACGCCGATGACATCCCCGATTTCGAACCGGTTTACCATCTCACCCACGGGGTTTCGCAGAAGACGATGTTCAAGGCCGCGCAAAGCGCTCTGCAGCGGCTTCCGGATCTGCCGGAGTGGATCGACCCATCGCAAATGCGCAAAGAAGAGTGGCCTGCATGGCAGGACGCCCTGACAAAATCGCACAGCCCTGAAGGGCCTGATGATCTGATGGCAGAGGCGCCCGCAAGGGCGCGGTTGGCGTATGATGAACTGTTCTCTCATCAGTTGACGCTGGCGCTGGCCCGACAACAGGACCGGGCTTTGCCGGGCCGGGTGTCTCTTGCGACAGGGCAGTTGCAGTCGCGGGTGCTTTCGGCGCTGCCGTATCGACCGACCGGGGCACAGGCGCGCGCAATTGAAGAGATCAGCGCCGATATGGCCCGGCCTGAACGGATGAACCGACTGCTTCAGGGCGATGTTGGCGCGGGTAAAACCTTGGTTGCTTTCATGGCGTTGCTGGTCGCAGTTGAAGCAGGCGGGCAGGGGGTGATGATGGCCCCGACCGAGATCCTCGCCCGCCAGCACCTAGAGGCGCTGCGCCCGCTTGCCGAAGACGCAGGTGTCGTGCTGGAGATCCTGACCGGCCGTGACAAGGGGCGCGAACGCAAGGCAAAATGCGCCGCTCTTGCCCGTGGGGACATTCACATTCTGGTCGGCACCCATGCGCTGTTCCAGCCTGATGTCGCCTTCCGTGATCTGCGGCTGGCTATCGTTGACGAACAGCACCGGTTTGGCGTGCGCCAACGGATGGAGCTGGCAGAGAAAGGCAAGGGCGCAGATGTTCTGGTCATGACAGCCACGCCCATTCCCCGCTCGCTTGCGCTGACCCAATATGGCGATATGGAAGTCTCGGTGCTGGACGAAAAACCGCCGGGGCGCAAACCGATCAAGACCGCCATCATCAGCACGGAGCGGATGGACGAGGTGGTCAGCCATCTGCGCCGCGCGATTGATGAGGGGCGCCAATGCTATTGGGTTTGCCCGCTGGTGGAGGAATCCGAGGTGATGGACCTCACCGCTGCCGAGGAACGGTTCAAGCGGCTCCGTGCGGTGTTGGGGGATGGGGTTGTCGGGCTTGTTCACGGCCAGATGCCCCCAGCTGAAAAAGACGCTGCGATGGCGGCCTTTCAGGCGGGCGAAACCAAGGTGCTGGTTGCGACAACGGTGATCGAGGTCGGTGTGAACGTGCCCAATGCCTCTATCATGGTGATTGAGCGGGCGGAGATTTTTGGCCTGGCTCAATTGCACCAGCTGCGCGGACGGGTCGGGCGGGGCAGTGCGGATTCCACTTGTCTGCTGCTTTATCAGGCGCCGCTCAGCAAAGGCGGGCAGAAGCGGCTGGAAATCCTGCGCGAAACAGAAGACGGCTTCCGGATTTCGGAAACCGACCTTGAAATGCGCGGGGCCGGTGATGTCATCGGCACGGCGCAGTCCGGCCTGCCGCGATTCCGCATCGCCGATCTGGAGCGTCAGGCAGGGCTGATGTCAGTGGCCCAAAGCGATGCCCGCGCCCTATTGGCGAGTGACCCCGATCTGTCCAGCCCGCGGGGGCAGGCGGCGCGTGTTCTGTTGTGGCTGATGAAACAGGATCAGGCGATCCGTTTGATTTCTGTGGGTTAGGGCCTGTTCCTCATTTGTTCCGGTCGTGCGGTTGCGATGTCCGGAACAAGATGTTCTCCTGTGTTCGCAAATGTTCTCATAAAGTTCTTTACATGTCGGCCTGTATGTGAGAACAAATAGGCAACAACACCGCCAGAGAGCGAACGCAAGACAGACAGGAGGCCAGAGCCATGATTGCCCAGATCAAGACAACTGTTCAGAATGCCCACTCGACTTTGCTGCAGGACGCCATTGGCGCGGCCGCGCTTGTTGTGATGTTGCTGGCGGGGTTGCATCTGCCGGGCCTGCTTTGACCGTCTGCCTGCAGGGCGTGTTCGAAGTGCAATACGCCCAAGACGCCGATTTTCCCTGATTTCTCTTTTTCCTGATCGCACTCTTCATGCCGGGTGGGGCCGCATGTCCCGAAGAACCAGAATGGATCGCCTGTCTGTTCTGGTGGGCCTGCCTCAGGCCTTAATGGTTCCATCCGGGTCCCGCATAAGAGAGCTGACCTGCCGCCGCTGCCCATTTGGGTCAGCGGCGGTTTTTTTGGACGGGAGGCCCAGATCAGCTGATGCACGGTCTGCGGGTGTGTCAGTCTCGAAAACCCACCGCAAGACGGGGCCACGCCAGATGGGGCACCCACCACGCCAGATGGGGCAACCAAAATGGGCGTAGGTTCAGAACAACAACAGCGTGTTGGGCTGCGATCAGGCGCAGGTTTGTTCGCGGTAGGACTGCATCGCCTCAAGCGTGGCATCCAGCGCCAGCATGATAGACGCATGGCGGTTTTTGAAATCGCGGGCCGGGATCAAAACCTCGAACCCATCAAAAGGGGCATCCGGCACGGGACCGTTTTCTGTCAGCATCGCCTTGAGCTGCTGGCGGCCGGTCTCTACCTGATCGAGCGTACATCCAATGATGACCTCGCCCACCACAGCAGCGGCTGCCTGACCAAGGGCACAGGCCTTCACATCCTGACCAAATCCGGTGATCGTGTTGTCCTCGATCTGCAAATCCACGGTGACGGTTGAGCCGCACAAGGGCGAACGTTTCTTGACCGAAACGTCTGGGCTCTCCAGCCGATCAAGATGCGGAATATCTGCGGCCAGTGCCAGGATACGCCCGGAGTAGAGTTTGATCAGATCGGTTTCGCCGGACATGAGTGCACCTCGGCCTTTCCCTTGCTCGCTGTTCCTCATACATAGGGGGCCAGTTTCCAGATGCAAAAGGTTTTTGTCATGTCCTTTGATCCTCTTAGCCTAAAGTACAACGAGGCCGGTCTGGTGCCCTGCATCGCGCAGGACGACGAAACCGGCGAGGTGCTTATGATGGCGTGGATGAATGCGGATGCCGTCACCAAGACGCTTGAGACAAAAAAGGTCACCTATTGGTCCCGCTCGCGGCAGGCATTCTGGATCAAGGGTGAGAGCTCGGGCCATGTTCAGGAACTGGTTGATCTGCGGGTCGATTGTGACCGCGACTGCCTTCTGGCGGTGGTCCGTCAGACCGGGCCTGCCTGTCACACCAACCGCCGCAGCTGTTTCTATACCGCGATCCGGGATGGCGAAGAAGTCGAGCTGATGAAGCCGATGGTCTGAGGCTGCTGCGGCGATAAAGCCCCCTGATAGGCTGTCTGTTGCGACCTACAGGGGGGCCTGTGGCAGGCCGACCATGGCGCGAATGTCCTGCGGGCGCGCACCATCTTCGCGGCGATATTTTGCAATAGCACGGGCATCATCGCGTTTGGCAAGCCGTTTGCCCTGATCGTCCCGTATCAGCCCATGGTGGTGGTAGACGGGTGTCGGCAGGCCAAGCAGCGCCTGCAAGAGCACATGGATCTGCGTTGCCTCAAACAGATCCTTTCCCCGCACCACATGGGTGATGTTCTGATCGCTGTCATCCACCACGACAGACAGGTGATAGGCGCTGCCCATGCCGCGGCGCACCAGGATGATGTCGCCAACCGCGGCAATCAGTTGTTCGGGCTCCAGCATGTGTTGGCCGGCATGGGCCTCTCCGGTTTCCTGGAAATGGCGCAGCGGCGCGGCCTTGACCGCCTTTTCCATATTCAGTCGGATCACATCCTGAGGGCCGGCATCTGCCATGTTGCGGTCCCGGCAGGTGCCCGGATAGATGCGTCCATCAGGGCCGAATTTCGGCACCCCTTCCTGTGGTGCACCGGCGGCTGCCTCGATGTCGCGGCGATTGCAGCGGCAGGGATAGGTCAGGCCGAGCGCCGTGAGCTGCGCCAGAGCGGCGCTGTAGCGCGGCAGGCGCAGGGATTGTTGCATCACCGGCTCTGGCCAGCTGAGGCCAAGCCAATGCAGATCGTCATAGATCTGTTGGGTCCAGGAGGCGCGCGATCGGGAGGTGTCGATATCCTCGATCCGCAACAGAAACCGCCCGCCTGCGGCCCGGGCCATATCCGCAGCGAGCAAGGCGGAATAGGCATGCCCCAGATGGAGAGGTCCGGTTGGGGATGGCGCAAATCGGGTAGTGAATGTCACGCTTTCTCAATCACATAGACGGTCGACTTAAGGTTCAGGCCGGGGAGATGATCCCCGTAATCCCGAAATAGCAGCCGTGCAGCACAACAGTCCAGCCATTCATTCAGCTTGCCGGTGTAAGCGGGATCCGCAAGCGCGTGATCGTTCAGTGAAAACACAAACAGACCGCCCTTTGGCAGCGCGTGCAGGATCATGTCAAAGACCTGCGGAGGCGCCGCGCCGGTGCCCAGGACGCCGCAGCCGCTGATCTGACGATAGGCGCCTTTGGGGATCGGGCTGGGATCGGCCACGTCAATGGCGATAAGGCGGCGATAGATGCCCTTGGCCTCGGCTTCGGCGCGCATTTCTGACGCGGGCTCCATCCCGTCGAGGGTAGAAAACCCCGCTGCACGCAGCGCGAGTCCAGAGAGCCCCGTCCCGCAGCCGAAATCAAGGATCGGCTCAGCGCGATCCTTTGCATAGCGGGCCCAGGCCGCAGCAATGCGGCCCGGCGTTGCGTACCCGTTTTCAGCAATTTCGCTGTCGTAGGAAGCGGCCCATTGGTTGTAGTGCTCCATGGTCGCTTCCGGTGTTTCAAGGCCATAGGCCTTGTCCAGAAACTTGTCCGTCATGCAGGCAGCTTAGGCGCTGCCTGCAACCAGCGTCTAGGAAAAGTTTGCAAGCCAATCCTGCCAGGCCAGTTTGGCCCGGTCGGTATAGGCTTTATAGCGGTCCTTGCGTCCGCGCCGCCCGCCTTTCAGGCCGTCAACAGGCTGGAACAGGCCAAAGTTCACGTTCATCGGCTGAAAGGTCTTGGCCTCGGCACCGCCGGTGATGTGATGGATCAACGCCCCCATCGCGCTGTCCTGGGGCACGACCGGCAGGGTCTTGCCCAGGATCTCAGCCGCCGCAAGACGGCCAGCCAGCAGCCCCATGGCCGCGCTTTCGACATAGCCCTCAACCCCGGTGATTTGGCCGGCAAACCGGATATGGGGCTTGGACTTCAGGCGCATTTCGCTGTCCAGCAGGGTGGGCGAGTTGAGGAAGGTATTGCGATGAATGCCGCCAAGGCGGGCAAAGCTCGCGTTCTCCAGCCCCGGAATCATCCGCAACACTTCGGTCTGGGCGCCGTATTTCATTTTGGTCTGAAAGCCGACAATGTTGAACAGCGTGCCAAGCGCATTGTCCCGGCGCAGCTGGACAACCGCATGGGCCTTGACGTCGGGTTGATGCGGGTTGGTCAGGCCGACAGGCTTCATCGGGCCGTGGCGCAGGGTCTCGCGCCCGCGTTCGGCCATCACCTCGATCGGCAGGCAGCCGTCGAAATAGCCTGCGGTCTCACCTTCGTGGAATTCTGTTTTGTCTGCCGCCAAGAGGGCGTCGATGAACGCCTCGTACTGGTCCTTGTCCATCGGGCAGTTGAGATAGGCCGTGCGCTCTTCCTCGGTCTCACCCTTGTCATAGCGCGATTGCATCCAGGCCTTCGACATGTCGATGCTCTCGGCGTAGACGATTGGCGCGATTGCATCAAAGAAGGCCAGCGCCTCGGTCCCGGTTTCACGCTGGATGGCCTGTCCCAGGCTGGGAGAGGTCAGCGGCCCGGTTGCAAAGATCCAGTGGCCGTCTTCCGGCAGTTCTGTCACTTCTTCATAAGACACCGTGACATTCGGCAGCGCCTTCAGCCGTGCGGTAACGGTTTCGGCAAAGGGGTCGCGGTCCACGGCAAGCGCGCCACCAGCGGGCAGGCGATGCTGCTCTGCGGTGGACATGATCAGGCCGTTTGCCGCCCGCATTTCCCAATGCAGCAGCCCGACGGCGTTCTGTTCATCATCGTCCGAGCGGAAGGAGTTGGAGCAGACCATCTCGCCAAGGTTGCCGGTTTGATGCGCAAAGGTTTCCACCTTGGGGCGCATTTCATGCAGCACCACGTCCACGCCCATATGAGCCGCCTGCCAGGCCGCCTCCGAGCCGGCCATGCCGCCGCCCACGATATGCAATTGTTTTGTCATGTTGCGCCACATAGGGCAGTGGCGCGCCTCGCGCAATATTTCCGGTGCGTTTGGGTGGGCTTTTGGTCTGAAATCTGCACCACAGGCGGACCATCATCGCACGATGCGGCAGCGTGAATGCTGTGTCAGGGAAAGCTGGGTGAATTGGGGTCGCTGGGGAACTGTCTGGCCGGAGGAGAGATCCGGTTGGAGGGACGGTCCGCATCAGCGACCCTAATTGTGACCGAGTTTACGAAAATTTGCCATAAACCCTGCCCAATCTTTGCCATGATCTTGCCTTGTTTGAAAGACCCGACATGGAAACAATAAATCCCGATTGGTAAACAAAGCCTAAAATTTTGCAGACCTTTGAGATTTATTTTCCCAAAACTCAGGCTTTGCTCCAGCTTGGGGGGCGTTTTTGCAGGAATGCGTCGATGCCCTCGATGGTGTCATCCAGCATCAGATTCTCGACCATGACCGCGCCGGTGTAGGCATAGGCGTCTGCTGTGGGCAGCGACAGTTGGTCATAAAACGCCCGTTTGCCAATTCGCACGGCAGCCCCCAATTTGCTGGCGACAGTCTCGGCAAGGGCGCGGGTTTCGGCTTCCAGCTGTTCGGGTGGGGCCGTGCGATTGATAAGGCCCAGCTCTGCGGCCCGGCTTGCATCAATGAATTCGCCCGTGGTCAGCATCTCGAAGGCCTGCTTGCGGTGGATGTTGCGGCTGAGCGCCACCATCGGCGTTGAACAGAACAGCCCGATGTTGACGCCGTTCACGCCAAAGCGCGTGCCCTCTGCTGCCACCGCCAGATCGCAGGAGGCGACAAGCTGGCAACCAGCGGCGGTTGCGATCCCGTGGACCTGGGCGATAACGGGCTGGGGGATCTGTTGCAGGCCCAGCATCACCTCGGTGCAGCGAGAGAAGAGATCGGCAAAATAGGCTGCGCCGCCATCCTCTGCCTGCCGCCCGGCTGTCATCTCGCGCAGGTCATGGCCCGCGCAGAATGCCTTGCCCCGCCCGGCGATCACCACAACACGTGTGTCCGTGTCCTTGTGCAGGCTATCAATCTCGGCCTTCAGGGCTGCCAGCATTTCGTCAGACAGTGCGTTCAGCCGCTCGGGCGCATTCAGATGCAGGGTCGCGATCCCGTTGCTGTCGTGACGTTCCAGAATTGCCATCTTGTGTCCTCCCTCGGATTGAGGCCAACGTTAGGCAAAGAGAACAATTCTGGGAAGGAAAACCATGGGTCTGGCATTTGATGCCGCAGGGTTGGGTGATTACCTGCACGAGGTGTTTGCCGAGGTGGCAAATGATTTTGTCATTGAGCGGCTGGATGAAGACGGCATCACCATGCGCCTGGTTGTGGATGATCGGCACCTGCGTCCGGGGGGCACCATTTCCGGACCTTCGATGTTTGCGCTGGCGGATGTGACGATCTACGCGCTGGTCTTGTCGCGCATCGGGCGAGAGGCGCTGGCAGTGACGACCAATGCCTCCTTTGATTTCATGCGTAAACCTGCAGGCGGCACCCCATTGGTGGCCGAGGGCAAGCTGCTCAAGCTGGGGCGTCAGTTGGCGGTTGGCGACGTGCTGATCTACTCGCAAGGGGATCCGCGGCCCGTCGCGCGCTCTACCATGACCTACGCAATTCCACCCAAAAAGGCAGGCACCGTCTGACCCTAGATCGCAGTGGCGAGGGGTTGGCCCACTTTCACCAGTGTTTCGCGACCCTTGGCACTGTTGGCGACCAGATCGTCGCTGAACTGCACGCGGCCCGGTTCAAACACCACAACCACGGTCGAGCCGCCGAATTTGAAATAGCCCTTTTCGTCCATCTTCTCGACCGCGCCGCTGGTGCGGGTATTGACGATGGAGCCCACACCAAACGCGCCGACCTCGACAAAGGCGTAGGTGCCGATCATGTCGGTCTCGATCAGGGTCCAGCTGCGCTTGTTTTCGCCAAAGACATCTGGTCCGGCCCCCAGCGCAATGGGGTTCACCGAATGCAGCGCGCCAGAAAGGTCCTGCGCTGCCGTGATCCGGCCCGATGCCGGAAAGTGGTAGCGATGATAGTCTGCCGGGCACAGCCGCACGATGGCCAGGGCCCCGCCGATGAACCGGTCCCCGATCTGCGGCAGCATGCTGCGCACCGACATCGGATGGCCCTTGACGGGGACAAACACATCCTCGGCCAGTTCGGGAAACACCAGCACACGCCCATCGGCGGGGCTGACAACCTGCTTGGGATCGGGATCAAAGGGGCGGGCTTCCGGTTTCAGGTTTCGTGCGAAGAAGTCATTGAAATTTTGATACTTTTCAACGGCTTGCGTGGCCTCTTTCATGTCGATTGACAGCTCGTCCACCACCGCAGAGATCTTGCCCCGCGACAGGCGGGAGTCAAACCAAGCCCCCATGATGCGGCTGATAAGGGCCGAGCGGAACAGCAGTTTCTCAACCGGCTTGGCACTGGCGTTCTGATAGGCCCAGCGGATCCATTTTTCGCCCAGCACCACCTCTTCAAAGGTTTCGCCGGTCTCACGGTCTACAACAAGGATCGGATCGCGCTGCATTGAGGGTCTGCCAGATTTTGTTTCGCTCCCGTCGCGCCTAGCAAAGACTGGCAGTCAGGCCAAGGGGGATTGGTGCGCGCCCAGAGGGGCGGGACCGTCCAAGGGGCAGGAGTGGCGGTCAAGCCAAAGAAAAAGGGGGCCGAAGCCCGCTGATGCCTGTCCCTTACGGGAACAGCTTTTTCACGTAGTTCGGCAAGGCAAACGCAGCCTTGTGAACCTCCGGGTTGTAATACCCGGTGTCAAAGCCGGCCGCAGCAAAGCGGGCCTCCAGATCCTCAAGGCTCACCAGACGGGCCTTGTCGGAGTGGCTGCCCCAGCCAAAGGCCATCGGGCCGCCGGCATAGGTCGGAACCGAAGCAAGATAGCAGGACGCATCTGCAAACAACGCCTGAAAGGCGCGCAGTGTGCCGGTCAGTTCGTCGCCCTGCATAAAGGGAACGCCGTTCTGGGTGACGATGATGCCGTCCTCAGTGAGCGACCGCGCTGCGTGGCCATAGAAGGTATCTGTGAACAGCACTTCACCGGGGCCGATGGGGTCGGTCGAATCGACGATGATCACGTCAAATTTCTCGGTGTTCTCTTTCATGAAGAGCGCACCGTCATTGATCACCAGATTGAGGCGCGGATCGTCAAAGGCGCCGTCGCTCAGCATCGGCAGATATTCTTTGGAGAAATCCACCACGCCTGCGTCGATCTCGACCATGGTGACATGTTCGACCGACGTGTGGCGCAGCGCCTCGCGGGCCATGCCGCCGTCGCCGCCACCGATGATCAGCACACGTTTTGCATTGCCATGGGCCAGGATCGGCACATGGGTCAGCATCTCGTGGTAGATAAAGTTGTCACCCTCGGTGGTCTGAACCACGTCATCCAGCGTCAGAATGCGGCCGAACTGACCGTTCTGAAACACCTTCAGGCGCTGGTGTTCGGTGTTGCTGTCATACAGCATCTCGTCCACGCGCAGACGCTGGGCGTAATGCGCGTGCAGACCTTCGGTGACCCACTCCTGCTTGTCAGAGGTGGTCATGCCGCCACCTCTTTCGCAATCAGCTCTTCGCCGCGCAGCAGTTCGCGCACTTCCACGGTGTCGGTGTCAAAGGCGTCTTTCAGCACATCGACAGCCTTCCAAGGCTCTGCATCGCCACACATAAAGACGTCAAACGCGCCATAGCCGATTTCCGGCCAGGTGTGTACGGAGATGTGGCTCTCGGCGAGCACGGCCACGCCAGAGACGCCTTGGGGCGAGAATTTATGGGTGTGAATGTGCAGCAGAGTTGCGCCGCAGACCTCAACACATTTGCGGAAGGCATTCTGGATGCGGGTTTCGCAGTCCAGGCCGGTGCCGTTCATCACTTCGATGATCAGATGGGTGCCTGCAAAAACCTTGCCATCCTTGCGGATGAAATGGTCTTCGCGATCCGATTCCACAATAGCGTCGAGATTCGCGGGTGTTACACCGCGGGCGGTATCTTCCTCATGGGCGCCTGTCTCCAGACCGATCCCCAGTTGGAAGAGGTTGGCGTCTTTCATGACACTCCCCTTCGTTCCAGTAGATGACAATCCAGCCGGCCCTTAGCGCCCCCCCGGATAAGAGTCCGGGGTTGGGATCGGTACCGAAAGTGAGGGGGCATCTATTGTGGGTGCGGGATTCTTTCAAGACTTTTTTTACGAAAATAAAAAAGGCCGGGGGCGGGCCCCGGCCATGAGGTGGTTCCGTTGCCCGGGGATCATGGGCGCCAGAACGGAAGAGTGGCTTGGTAATGTGCCTCGGCGCGGCTCAGCCCGACATCATCGAGCTGTTCCTGGCTCAGCGCAGCAAGGGCACGGCGGGTCCGCTGTCGGACCGTCCATTTCGTGATCAGGACCGCAAAGGCGACGGCTGCCTCTGCCAGCACCGGCAGGGCAGGGCGGCTGGAAAGGTAAAGCATGTCTGGGGATGTCGTCTTTGTGTACTGTGTCATGGTAATTTCCTATTGTACTGATACAATCCTGTGTTAATGTAACAATTACTGCGTACAATTTGCGGACTACATTGTCTAAGGAAGGATTGTAATGGGTACAATTTGGCCAAATGCGCTCACATCGGACCTTTCTGGTCGGGCTGGTCCGAAATACCAGCGTGTCGCTGATACAATCCGAGGTGCGATCGAGGATGGTACGCTTTGTATCGGTACAAAGCTGCCCCCGGTGCGAGAGCTGGCCTATCAGCTGAAGATCACCCCTGGGACCGTTGCACGCGCTTACACCATGCTGACGGATGCCGGGCTCTTGCAGGCAGAGGTGGGGCGCGGGACATTTGTGGCAGAGCCGGAAAACAAAGTGCCAGATGATGTCTGGTCGCGGCAGCTTCACCTGCTTGAGGCGCAAAATCCGGGTCATGTCAGCCTGTTCAGCCCGCGCCTGGTGGATGTGGGCCAGGTGGCTGCGCTGCGCGAAGCGATGGTCAAGGTGTCCCAGGCAGATCCGCTGCTGTTTCTGAACTATCCAACCCGCGACGCCTATGAGCCGGTGCGCGAAGTGGTGGCAGAGTGGCTGTCGGATGATCTGCTGGGCAATGTCCATCAAAATGACGTCGTGCTGACGCATGGGGGCCAGAACGGGATCCTGACGGTACTGCAGACTGTGCTGGAAGGCGCGCAGCCGACCATCCTTGTCGAAGATCTGTCTTATGCCGGTTTTCGCCGCGCGGCAGACCTGGCACGGGCGCGGGTTGTTGGGGTGGCAATGGATGAAAAGGGCATCCTGCCCGAGTCACTGGAGCTGGCGATCCGCAAGACCGGCGCCACCGTTTTGTGCACCAGCCCGGAAGTGCACAATCCAACGGGGCTCTATACCCCGCTGGAGCGGCGCAAACAGATCGTCGAGATTGCCCGCCGCCATGAGGTGCAGATCATCGAAGATGATTGCTATCGTATGGGCGAGGCGCGTGCGCCGAGCTACCGTGTGCTTGCGCCAGAGCTGGGTTGGCATGTGACCTCTTTTTCAAAGACCATCACCCCGGCATTGCGGGTGGGTTTTGCACTGGCCCCAAAGGGGCGCGCAGCCGATCTGCGACGCACGGCTGAATACAGCTACTTCGGTATTGCCCAGCCGCTGGCAGAACTGACCCGCATCCTGCTGTCCGATCCCCGTACACCGCAGCTGGTGCGCGATGTGCGCAAAGAGATGGCCAAATATGTCCGCATCGCCGTCAATGCGCTTGGCAGTTTTGAGCTGGTCTGGTCGGACAGCGTGCCGTTTTTGTGGTTGATGCTTCCCTCTGGCTGGCGTGCGGCGGCCTTTACCCGCGCTGCCGAGGCACAAGGGGTGCAGATCAGGTCGGCAGATGAATTTGCCCTGCGGGATGGCCGCGCGCCCAATGCGGTGCGCATCGCTATCAATGGCCATGTCACCACAGCCCGCTTTGAGGACGCGATGACCCGTCTCAGAACCCTTTTGGACAATCCGCCGGAGCAAATCAGCGTTTAAGCGTGGGGTATTATATTACCTATTTTTTAAGACTTTGAAAACGCATGATTTTATGTAGGTTTGGGGTGTTGACCTGCGCTTTTATCCACCGTAAACCCCGTCCATCGAATTCGGGTGGCCCGTGATGGGTTTGCCCTTAACGTCAAACAGGATTTACCTGATATGAAAACCTTCTCTGCTACCCCGGCAGACATCGACAAGAAGTGGATCATCATCGACGCCGAGGGCGTGGTGCTGGGCCGTCTTGCATCGATCGTCGCCATGCGTCTGCGTGGCAAGCACAAGCCGTCCTTCACTCCGCACATGGACATGGGCGACAACGTCATCGTGATCAACGCTGACAAGGTTCAGATGACCGGCAAGAAGCGCGAAGAGCACTTCTACTGGCACACTGGCCACCCCGGCGGCATCAAATCCCGCACCAAACAGCAGATCCTGGAAGGCGCGCACCCTGAGCGCGTGGTTTACCAGGCTGTTAAGCGCATGCTGCCCGGCAACCGTCTGTCCCGTCAGCAAATGACCAACCTGCGTATCTACGCTGGTGCCCAGCACCCGCACGAAGCCCAGGCCCCCGAAGTTCTGGACGTCAAGTCCATGAACAAGAAAAACACCCGGAGCTGAGACCGATGGCTGATCAGATCAACACTCTCGAAGAGCTCGCAGCTGCAACCGGTGTGGAAGCAGTCGCTGAAGAAACCATCGTTCGTGAACCCGTTCGTGACGAACTGGGCCGCGCCTATGCGACCGGCAAGCGTAAAGACGCTGTTGCCCGTGTCTGGATCAAGCCGGGCTCCGGCAAGGTCTCTGTGAACGGCAAAGAGCTGAACGCATATTTCGCACGTCCCGTTCTGCAGATGATCCTGCGCCAGCCGTTCCAGGTTGCCGGTGTCGAGGACCAGTTCGACGTCTACGCAACCGTCAAAGGCGGTGGCCTGTCCGGTCAGGCCGGTGCGGTCAAGCACGGTATCTCCAAAGCGCTGCAGCTTTATGATCCGTCCCTGCGTGGCGCACTGAAAGCCGCTGGCTTCCTGACCCGCGACAGCCGCGTTGTTGAGCGTAAGAAGTTCGGCCGCCGCAAGGCCCGTCGTTCCTTCCAGTTCTCCAAGCGTTAAGCTTACGGACCAAGATTTTGGAAAAGGCCGCAGCACTCTGCGGCCTTTTTCTTTTGCGCCCACCCGGCAATCCCCAGCCATGTCGGCTGCTGGCGGGGTGAAAAAAACCGCCCAGATGGGCGGTTTTCTCTTATGGGATCAATCCCACCTGAGCTGTTTGTTTAAATCTGGACGACCCCACCGGTATTTGGACTGGTCCGCCTTCTTTATCTCAGCTGCGGCTTTCTTTCGGTGGCGCATCCGTAGGATCTCTTTGCGAAGACGATACAGCAGGGGACCGGAAAACTGACGGTCCTTGCGGGTTCTGACATCTGTCCGCTTGGTTGCCTTGAGGAAATCGGGAATGTCACGGCTCGAATCTGCGTAAGAGCCGAATTGGGCCTGAACAGCTGCGGCAGGCTCGATCTGATAAATCGGGTGGGTGTGCCCTCGGGCACCACGAGCGGCTGGATCTGGGTCGAACAGATAATCATCAACTGTCCGTTCAATGCGGGCCGTCGCTGCCATGTTGGCTGCTGTGTCAGGATCGACGACATATGCGGCCGCGCTTGGTGCCAGTGTTTTGATCTGGTTGAGCTGATATCCGCAATCTGTGGCGGTGCCCGCGCGGCGCAACATGGGGGTTGAAACGGCGTCCAGTCTGACAATTCCCTTCGGTGCGTTGGCCATCAACTCTGACGCGATCCGGCCAAAATCATCCGAAAACAGAAGATCATCCTCAAGCACCAGTCCAGGCTGGCCAGACGCAGCAATCCGCTTCCAACAGTCCATGTGACTGCGGAAGATTTCGATATCGCTTGCCGGGAGATCCCAGCGATCGCTCATCCAGCGGCCTGGGGTGAATTCCGCAGGAGGCGTCCAGTCTGGAGCCTTGATGTCCACGCAAAGGGCGCGTTGAACCTCAGTGCCTGGCAGCAGACGCGACAGTTCGCTCAGCATATGAGCGCGTCGATCCGGTGCCCGGTCAAGGTTGATCAGAAAAACGTTCATGTTGAGTCACCAGAACTTTGGAAAATCACGAACTGGCAGATCGTGACTGTTTGGCGCGTCAAGTGGGTGCGGATAAGGGGCAGGCGACAGCGGCTTGGCCTTTATCCGATCCTTCCGGATCAAAGTGAGTTCCAGCAGTGGTGGGATCTGACGACCAAGAATCGTTACAGGAGGCGTGACCGTATTTGGGTGAAGATGACAAATAACGTGATTCTCGCACAGCAAGTCCATGAAAGACGCCAGTTCCGACCGGCGTGATCCAAGCAACATCCTATCGATTTCGTGCAGCTCAATGGCGATGATCCGGAACCGATCCAGAAGAGCGCGCGGTGTCGCTGGCAGGACGCTGTATTCAAAGCCTTCGATGTCCATCTGCAGCAACAAATCACCCGAGGGAGATGTGCGGTTGACCCAAGAGTCAAACGACATGAAGGTCTCGGCCGGACCATTGCCGATCATCATCTTTTCAAAGTGCATATTGGGGGCAAGGTTACGGGGTTCTTCGACGGTTCCATCGGCCAGAAAACACTCGATACCCCGCGATGCGATTTCTAAGTCAAACCCAACGGTCTCATCCACACCGGGAGAGTAGAGCGCTTGGATGCCGTCAAAGTCGTCGGGAAGCAGATAGCCGCCATCGAGATCGCCGCCCACACGAACCAAAGGAAGGCCGCTCTCCCAAGGTGAGAACCGAGACATCAGGGTCTCAATTTCAGCCCGCTCGCCCGGTGTCAGCTTGGCTTCGATTGCCTTCGCGGTCTCGTTGGCGCGCTTCTCTCCCCGGAGAAACTTCCGCCGGTGGTTCCATTTCGACAGCAAGCTCTTCATCTTAGGCCTTGTTTTCTATGAGGTATGTCAGGTGCAAATGCTGGGCGTGGTTGATGCGTTGGTGGCGCGTGCCGGGCCCGTTTCGTCTGCCCTATCAGATGGCAGTAGCAGGTTCACCTGTCCGGTTCAATCAGGCCCAGTCCGCGCAGATAGATGCCGATGCCGCTCTCCAAAAGATCTTCGGGGGGGAAGGGGGAGGCGGCGCCGGGAGAGTTGCGCGCATATAGCTCGACCACCCCGTGGCTCATGGCCATGACATGTGCCGAAAACATCGATGCGGGTGGGCGTTTCTCGGCGGGGATGTGCTGGCTCAGATCAGAGGCCGCGCGCTCAAGGATGCCGCGCGCGCGGGCCGCGGCCTCGGCCAGCTCCGGGGTGCGGTTGACGGATATGCCGCTTTCAAACATTGCGATGTAATGGCCCGGATGTTTGCGTGCAAAGGCGAGATAGGCCCGCCCGGTTGCCTCAAATGCGGCCAGTGCAGAGGGCTGGTATTTGTCGTAGGCGTGCTGCATCAGATCGGCAAACATGATGTAACCCTGTCGGCCGGCTTCTGCGATCAGATCCTCACGCCCATCGAAATGGCGATAAACGGCAGCGGGCGTCACCCCGGCCTGTTTTGCGGCTTCCGACAGGGTAAAGCCCGTGGGGCCCTTTGCCTCGATTAGGTGGAGCGCGGCCTCGACCAGCGCCTGCCGGAGGTTGCCGTGATGATAGCCGCGTTTAGGCATTCCACAGATCCGGTCCGCCGCAGATGCCCGCGTCAATCGTGCCAAGCGCCTCGTGGTCTTTGTTGGCATAGTCGATGCGGCTCAGGACACTGCGGATGGCCGCGAGGCGGGCGCGGCGTTTGTCGTCAGAGCGGACAATGGTCCAGGGCGCATGGGGCGTATGGCTGCGGCTGAGTGTGTCGCCAATCGCGGCTGTGTATTCCTCCCAAAGGGACAGCCCCTTGACGTCAATGGAACTCAGCTTCCATTGCTTCAGCGGGTCGCGCTCGCGGGCAAGAAACCGGCGCAGCTGCTCTGCGCGACCCACATTCAGCCAGATCTTGAACAGCTGGATGCCATCCTCTGTCAGCGCCTCTTCAAAGCCGCCAACCTGATGAAAGAAGTGTTCTTTCTGGGCTTCGGTGCAAAAGCCGAAAACAGGTTCGACCACACCGCGATTGTACCAGCTGCGATCAAAGAACGTCAGCTCTCCGGCAGAGGGGAGATGGGCGATATAGCGCTGGAAATACCATTGGCTGCGCTCTTGCTCTGTGGGTTTGGACAGGGCCACGATCCGGGCGCCACGCGGGTTCAGGTTTTCGCGAAACCGCTTGATCGTGCCCCCTTTGCCAGCCGCGTCGCGCCCCTCAAACAGGATCGCAATCCGCGCACCGCTGTCGCGCACCCAGGACTGGAGCTTTACCAATTCGATCTGCAGCGCCTGCATCTGTTTTTCATACGCCTTGCGCCCCATCCGCTCGTCATAGGGATAGCTGGGGTCCAGAACGTCGTCCTTGTCGGCGGCGCCAATCGCGTCACGGATGTCCTGTGGCGCATCCTCTTCGTAAAAGCGGCTGATGGCACCGTCAAAGGGCAGGGGCATATGAAATTCCTTCTGTCTTCTAACCCTTATATGGGGCTTTGGCGCGAAATGTGAATCGTTTTAACGAAGACGTGCCTGCGCTGCTGCCCGCTCTGCGGCACGATCGACCGCGGCGGCGACGGCGTCGGTCGCGACCTGATGGGGCATATGGCCAATCCCATCCAGCACCGTGAGGTTGACCGCCTGCGCATCGCGTTCCAATTGCCGGGCGTGCAGATCAAGGCTGACAGTTGTGTCTGCGCTGCCGTGGACGGCCTCGATCGGGAGGCGGAGCGCTGGGTAACGGGGGGCCATTGCGGTGATTTCTGCCAGCAGGTTTGCCCGTTGCAGCGCATTGGCCCGCATGACAGAGCGGCGCAAGGTGAGCCCCGGGCCAAAGTGGTCGAAATAACCCTCTGGAACCGGCTGGGGTTCAAACACTTCGGTCAGGGTGTCGCGGATGGTCTGGCGCGGCACAAAGGCCGTCAGCAGGGGGACCACCAGCGCCTGACCCAAAGGCGACGATGTGATCTTGTAAAACCGGCTGAGGGGTGTGGGCCAGGGGTGGGATACCCCCCCGACAGTCACCAGCGCAGAGAGAGAGCCAGGCGCATCCAGCGCCCAGGCAAGCGCAACCCCGCCACCATAGCTCTGGCCCAGAACGATTGGCGCCCGCACGTCGAGTTGGGCAACGGCACCGCGGATCAGTCGGGCCTGTTCGGCCAGGCTCGCGCCGGTGTGGTCGGCCCGGCTGCTGTAGCCCAGGCCGGGGCGGTCAACGATCACGATGCGGTAGCGATCGCGCAGCGCCGGGGCGAGCCGGAAACTCATATCGCGGATATGGCCGCTGGCGCCGTGGATCAGGACCAGGTCAGGGGCAGGGGCGTCAGACGACCATCCGGCAGGCTGGCCCAAGTCCAGAACATGGACCTGTTCGCCTGTGACCTCCAGAAACTGGCCTTGCGGTGGGTAGTTTGCCACCGCCACCGCCTCGCGCACCGACGCCCGCCACAATGTGACGCCCGCACCCAGTGCGAGGACAAGTGATGTCGCCAGCACGGCCTTAGCGGCCGATCTCTGCCAGATCGAAGGGGGTCGACTGGTAGATGTCATTGATCCAGTTGCCATAAAGAAGATGGGCATGGCTGCGCCATCTGTTCTGGGGTTTGCGGCTCGGGTCGTCGTCAGGGTAGTAGTTGATCGGAACATTGATCGGCGTGCCGCTTTCGACATCACGATCATATTCCTGTTTCAACGTATCACTGTCGTATTCGAAGTGATTGAAAATATAGAGCGCACGATGACCCGGATCCTGCACCAGACAGGGGCCGACTTCGGGGCTGCCGAGAAGAGTGGTCAGACCGGGGCGCGCATCAATTTCATCCTGGCGGATTTCGGTCCAGCGCGAGACGGGGATCACACAGTCATCAGAGAACCCGCGCAGATAGGGGGATGCGGGGTCCATGTTCTGGTGACGGAAACAGCCGAATGCCTTGTGATCCAGCATGTGTTTTTTCACGCCGTGGAAGTAGTTGATCATCGCCATCCCACCCCAGCAGACGCCAAAGGTGGAGTGGACATTGGTCTGGGTCCAGTCAAAGACCTCGCGCAGTTCGTCCCAATAGGTCACATCGTCAAACGGCAGGTGCTCAATCGGGGCGCCGGTGATGATGAGCCCGTCAAATCGTTCGTCCTTGATCTCCTGAAACGGGCGGTAGAACTCTGCCATATGCTCGGCGGCAGTATTGCGGGTCTGATGTTCTGTCATGCGGATCAGTGACAGTTCAATCTGCAGCGGCGTTGCACCGATCAGGCGGGCAAACTGGTTTTCCGTCTGGATTTTCTTGGGCATCAGGTTCAGCAAACCGATGCGCAGGGGGCGGATGTCCTGACGTGCCGCCTGATCCGGCGACATGACCATCACGCCTTCGTTCGTGAGAACGTCATAGGCGGGCAGGTCAGCGGGGATCTTGATCGGCATGTCTTATCCTTTTTCGTCGTATGGCGGCCTCGTTCTGAGGTCCGGGATGGTGAGATCTAGAAGGCCTGTGCCCGAAGCTCAAGAGCGTTGGCGATCACGTCTGTGAAATCAGCCTCACTTCGAACCGAGGCAATCTGGTCGGCGGTGACCGTAACCCCCCAGTTTTTCGCCATCGCCTCATAGCGGGGCTGGCGGTGTGCCAGGGCCTGGGCATAGGTCCAGCGGATAAAGGTGTCGGGGTCGACCTGTTCCTCGGATAGGGCGTTTTCCTTTAGATACTCTTGCCAGACCCGCGCGAGAAAGGCCGGCTGATAGGCCATCGGCTTGGGGGCTCTGTCAAAGCGGCGGATCAATTCCTGGGTGTGGGCCTCGTCCCCTTTGATCCAGACCATCAGGGTCTGCTGCGACAGCTGCGTCAGCAGCGGATCGCTCGGATCGTCGGCCTCTACCCATTCGCAGATGCTGCCACCGGTGTCACAGATGAAGTTGGGATAATCGTAAAGCCGTTCGGCCCGGTCGATGAAATAGCCGGTGTCGCGCAGCGCATTCAGCTCGGCGGTGCGGAACTGGTCCTGACGGCGGGTATATTCCGCCATCGGCAGCCCGCCTTTGTCCGGGTTGCCGGGTTTGCCAAGATAAGAGGCAACGGGGGTGAGATTTTCGAAGCTGATGTTTGAGCCGATATAGATGGAATCCGACAGCAGCAGATCGCGCAGAAACGGGACTTTCATCGCCTCTGCCTTGGCATTGTCGGCGATGTATTCGCCCATGTAGCGGGTGCCGATGCGGTAATCGATCGAATAGTGAAACCAGCTCCCCGAACCCCGCAGGATGTTGGAGATATATGTTTTGCCCAGACCGGACATGCCAAAGAATAAAACCCGTTTCTGGGGCGCGTTGCGCCACTCTTCGGCAGAGGAATAAAGCATCTGAAATCCGGTCCCTTTTGGTTCTTTGCCTTGCTACTGACCAATGTCGCGTGGGTCAATCGCGACCAGATGTCCCGCGTTCGCCTGCCCAAGCTGCGGACAAATGAAAACCCCCGCATCACCGGGATGCGGGGGCTGTCTGGTTACCGCGCTGGGGCGCGGCCTGTCACGGGATCAGAAGCTGTAGCCGACTTTCACGCCAAAGCTGACCGCGTCATTGTCGCTGAAGTCTGCAACGCCAACGCCACCGGGCGCTGCGATTGCGTCACCCAGACGGGTGTAGCGGATGCCCGCAGAGATCTTCATCTTGTCCTGAGTGTACTGAACGCCCAGGCGGATCGCCTCGTAGCCGTGGGTCGGCGCGAGAGGGGACACCAGGTTGTCGCCGTCCACATCAGCGTAGATCACCGCGATAGAGGCAGACCAGTTCTCGTTGAACTTGCGGCCGACACCCAATGTGTAGGTGACGGAATCGTCAAGATCGATCAGATCGATGGAGCGGCTCGCTTGGGTGCTGAGGCCCGGCACGACGAGATCGGTGACGCTGTGCTCGGCCCAGCGAATGCCACCAAACAGCAGCGTGTCTTCGGCGATGCCGGTCTGAAGGTCCAGATTGACGGACTGCGGCGTCTTGGTCTTGGTCGAGGTTCCAACCGATGCGCCCGTTGCAAATGTTTCCGTCAGGCTGAAATCATGTTCGATTTCAGAGGAGTAGGTCAGAGCAGCGCGCAGCGCGATTTCGGGGATTTCATAAGCAACGCCTGCGACCCAGCCAAAGGCTCCGTCTTTGTTGACCCGCACGTTGTACTGGCTACCGATCGAGCTGTAGGCGCCACCTGCGAGGTTGATCGCACCGTCGATTTCCTGATAGCGGATCCCGCCGTGAACGCTGAAGTTGTCATTGAACTTGTAGCGCAGCAGAGCCGTGAGCGAGTTGGAATCTGCAACCGCCGTGGTACCGCCCAGCAGCGCAGAGCTGCCAACGGGGTAGTTCACGTCAACACCCCAGGGCTGGTCGAAGATCAGCGCAAAGGACAGCTGCTCGTTCAGGTCACGTTTGTAGCCTGCGCCAAACATGTTGAAACGGTCGCCAACATCACCGGTCGCAGAGCGGAACGGGTTGAGCGTGGTGCCCGCGGTGCTGGTGGCGCGGTCATTGCCCGAAAGGTCCACGGATGTGGTCGCGACGGAAAACTCCGCGTAGTTGCCCTCTTCAAAGATGATGCCGATGGGCTGGCCGGTGCGGTCCAGGCCGCTCGCCATGGCCGTGCCGGCGGAAACCAGCGCAAGAGCCGCTGATGTTGCAAGATAGCGTTTCATTGTTCCTCCCTGTCCAGGCCATATCTGCCTGGTTGTAACTAGCTTGGGACGCTAGCAAGGGCGTTTTTTTCGGTCAACGTTGACGCAGAGGCAATTAGCGGCAGGGTGCAAACCGCTCTGTCAGTGTGATTTTTTGGCGCCATTTGCACCCGACAACCGGCCGGCTGCATCGAGAATATTGATGTAGTTCGCCGCAAAGATCACGCAGGCACCAAGCAGGATCCACAGGTCAAGTGCCTCACCATAAAGGATCATTCCAAGGATCGCGATTGTTGGCAGGCGCGCAAAATCCACCGGAACAACAACCGTCGCAGGCGCAACAGATAGCGCGTTGGTCATGCAGAAATGTGCCGCCAGACCTGCACAGCCGATCACCAGCAGCCAAGGCGACGTTGCGGCATCAGGCAAAGCAATGTTGCCATCCCAGCCTGCCATTGCCCCCCCCATCACCAGTTGCATCAGCGTCAGCCACAGCAGGATAGAGGCAATCCCTTCATGGCGGGTCAGCCGCTTGGTAAAGATGATGGTCAGCGCAAAGAAGATTGCAGAACCCGCAGCGGTCACGATCCCTGCATTCAGGGTTTCCGGGCTGGGGCGGGCCACAATCAGGATCCCGATGAACCCAAGGGTCGCTGCCAGCACTTTCGGGCGCGTCATCCGCTCTCCCAGCAGAAGCGGAGACAGGATCAGCACCCAGAGGGGAGAGGTGAACTCCAGCGCAAAAACCTGCGCCAGCGGGATCAGCGTCACCGCAAAAAACCAGAGGTTCTGGCCAGTGAAATGAGCAGCATTGCGGATCAGATGCAGCCCCAGCCTGTCCCGGCGCACCTTGTGCCAGGATTGGCTGATCGTAAGGATCGCCACGACGATGACCAGCCCCACCAGACTGCGGTAGGTCATGATCTCAAACGTATCAAGCGTCAGCCCCGCTTCACGGCCTGCAATGGCCATGGACGAAAACGACACAATCGCCCCCACCATCCAAAGCGCGGCCTTGCCAATCTGCGCGTCCTGCTCTGCCATTGTGCCCCCGATCTTCTTTTAGCAGGAGAAAGGGGTAAAACCGATGTTGGGTCAATAGTTGCTGTCAGAAATGGGTAGCTGTGGCGTCTCTCGTGACGGTCTATGTGTGTCTACACGCAGCGATCAGGCAGAGGACGTCCGTTTATTCGATCACGGCATATGACACATAACTATCGAAACTGAAACGCTTTATCCGGATATTTTTTAGCCCGAGCACTTCATCCACCGCGCGAGTCTCACCTGGAAACATCTTTGCGTTCAGTTCATCAAAAACAATGACCGCACCTTTAGGCATTCGCGGAACAAAGGTTTCCAGTAGTACTTTGGTTGGCTCGTAAAGATCGACATCCAGATAAAGCAGACTCACAACCAAATGTGGGTTATCTTCAAGGTAGGCTGGCGCAGTCTCTGCAATGTCACCCTGAACCAACTCAACTTTCGGTATGTGATTTAGCGGGCGATTTAGATCGTAGGTGCGGACCGCCTCGTTCACCCGGTCTAATGGAGAGCCTTTGAGCTCGCCAACTTTGGTCAATGTGCCGTCGTTGCCACGCAAATCTTTGGCATCTACCGATGGAAATCCACCGAATGTATCAAAGCCGATTACCTTGCGGGTGTGGTTGGCTGGTTCCAGGATCGATGATAATTTTGCCCAAGCCATCGTCCCACCTCCGTGAAGCACCCCGCCCTCGACAATGGAGCCATTCACGTGAAGAACTTTCTGAAAAAGTTCATATTTTGTCAGGAACTTTGCAATGGACTGCCTTGAGGCGTATTTGGGAAATGCATCAAGGCGGTCAACAACGCTGTCGGTGTCCGAGAGAAATAGATTCTCCATAGCTGCAAATTGGTTCAAGTCGCCTGCTGATTGGTTGCGAGGTTCCCGGCTATGTTTCACCATGGTTTCAGACATTTATTGTTCCTTTCATCAACTTCGAATGCGATCCGGCGTTCGAGGATGAGTAACGTAGTTGAATTGAGTAGCGGATCTGATCTGAAATGTTCAAGTTTGATGAGTGGACCAGATATGAGCTGAAGAACAAGGCACCGCCGCGTTCCATTTCGACAATACTTATTGGCTGATCAAAGATCCCCGTCGGTAGTGATTTCTTGCCGACTTTATAGGTATGGGGGATGGGGCCTGTTTTATGGCTGGACGTCATTACCGAGAGCGCACCGGTATGTGCATACGTATCTTGCAACGGTATCCAGACCGTTAGCTCTTTTTTGTTTCCTTGTACGTAGAAGTCATCCTGATGCCAGAAAGCGAGCTCTTTGTTCTCAAAGGGAACGTCAATTCTAAGTGGAACCTTTCGGTACAACACAGGGGCGTCAAGGAAATCCTTAACCACTGCTGTGATCTTAGGATTGCGCCCGAGGTCAAGGATGGCCGGGTGGTCTCTGATCGAGTCGTAAACCAAGGTGACAACCTCTGGTTTCCGAATTGCAAATTCAACCCAGGCGCGATCCTGAATGGACTTCGCTTGGGGCAAATGCTCCCGAATTTTGTCCAGGATAAGTGTATCAATTGCCGATAAATCTTCAGGCGCAAGAAGACCCTTTGAAAGATGCCAGCCGTTGCGGTCATAATCCGTGTCGTTCACTCAATTAACCTTCCAGCTACACTGCTCCGCTTCGCACGACGCCGGAGACCCCAACGGCCTGAGTGGCCAAGATCCAAAGCGACTGCTCCGATTTTCTCCGAAGGTCGTAACTATTTTACTAATATCGAAGTGAATTTCATTCCATCGGCCCCGATAGGACCACCGGGGCTCCAAAGAAAAACCCCGGCCGCGGGGGCCGGGGTTTTGTAGGATCAGATCATTCCCACTCGATGGTGCCGGGAGGCTTCGAGGTGATGTCATAGGTGCAGCGGTTGATGCCTTTGACTTCGTTGATGATCCGGGTCGCGGTCTCGCCGAGGAACTCGTGGCTGAACGGGTAGTAATCCGCGGTCATGCCATCAACCGAGGTCACCGCGCGCAGCGCACAGGCATAATCATAGGTGCGCCCGTCGCCCATCACGCCAACGGTGCGAACCGGCAGGATGGCCACAAACGCCTGCCAGATTTCGTCGTAAAGACCGTGCTTGCGGATCTGGTCGATATAGATCGCATCCGCCTCGCGCAGGATCTCCAGCTTTTCGCGGGTGATCTCGCCGGGGCAGCGGATCGCCAGACCCGGTCCGGGGAAGGGGTGGCGGCCGATGAAGCTCTGGGGCAGACCCAATTCGCGGCCAAGCGCGCGGACCTCGTCCTTGAACAGCTCGCGCAGCGGCTCGACCAGTTTCAGACCCATCTTTTCCGGCAGGCCGCCCACGTTGTGGTGGGATTTGATGGTGACCGAAGGCCCGCCCGAGAAGGACACCGATTCAATCACATCGGGGTAAAGCGTGCCCTGCGCCAGGAACTCGGCACCCTCGATGGTGTCGGCGTGTTTCTGGAACACGTCGATGAACAGCTTGCCGATGATCTTGCGCTTGGTTTCCGGGTCCGACTGGCCATCCAGTTCACCCAGGAACAGGTCGCTTTCATCTGCGTGGATCAGCTGGATGTTGTAGTTGTCACGGAACATCGTGACGACCTCTTCGGCCTCGTTCTTGCGCAGAAGGCCGTGGTCGACGAACACACAGGTCAGCTGATCGCCAATCGCCTCGTGGATCAGGATCGCTGCAACCGAGCTGTCAACGCCGCCGGAGAGGCCGCAGATGACTTTCTTGTCGCCAACCTGATCGCGGATCGCCTGGATCGCCTGCTCGCGGTAGGCACCCATCGTCCAATCGCCGGTGAAGCCCGCGATTTTGACAAAGTTCTCATAGAGTTTCGCACCATTCGGGGTGTGATGCACTTCCGGGTGGAACTGAACTGCGTAGAAGTTGCGCGACACATCTGCGGTGATCGCAAAAGGCGCGTTGGGGGAGGTGCCATAGACCTCAAAGCCGGGTGCGATTTCACTGACGTGGTCGCCATGAGACATCCAGACCTGTTCGCGGTCGCTGTCATCTGCAAACCAGCCATCCAAAAGCGGCAGGCTGTCGACCGTGGGGGTGACATAGGCACGACCAAATTCAGCGGTGCCATGACCCGACAGCACTTTGCCGCCGAGCTGGTGCATCATCACCTGCTGGCCATAGCAGATCCCGAGGATCGGCACACCCAGATCAAAGATCTCCTGTGGCGCACGGGGGCTGCCCTCGCGGGTCACGCTGTCGGGGCCACCAGAAAAGATCACGGCTTTGGGCGCCATCTCGCGCACAAAGTCCATCGTGACATTCTGATAGGGGTGGATTTCGCAATAGACGTTCAGCTCGCGCAGACGGCGCGCAATCAGCTGCGTGACCTGGCTGCCAAAGTCGATGATGAGAAGGCGGTCGTGGGATGTCTCTGTCATGCACGCGCCATAGGGCAGCGGCGCGGATTTCGCAAGGTATTTTCGCGGTTGCGCGCCATGATCGCGGATCAATTCGACCGACCGCAGCACGGAACAGCAAGGGGGCCAGGTTTTGCGGCGCGATCCTGCGCGAACCTGTCGGAAATTGTGGGAAACCTGACCGAAATGTCGCTTTTCAACGCCAGAGGACGTAAATCTGCGGCGCTTGTTTGGCGTGGCGGGATAATCACCGATGCAACGAAATGCCTGTGGTGAGGAAAAACCATGACAGATGCAGCTTCTGCAGCCCCCCGTCGTCGCGCCCGTGGAGGCGGTGGTGCCGCGCGCCGCGCTGAGCGCACTGGCGTCAAGATCGAGACCGCAAAGTACATCGAGCGCAACATCCCGAACTTTGAAGTTCTGAGCGAGGAAGCGCTGCAGGTCATCGAGACCAACGCAGATATCATTCTGGAAGAAGTCGGCGTCAACTTTGTTGACAACCCGGCCGCATTGGAGCGCTGGCGCGCAGCAGGTGCAATAGTTGAAGGCGAACGCGTGCGCATCCCGCGTGGCCTGGCCCGCGAACTGTGCAAAACCGCCCCTTCCGAGTTCACCCAGCACGCCCGCAACCCCGAAAAATCGGTTGTGGTTGGCGGCAAGAACATGGTGCTGGCGCCTGTCTACGGCCCTCCGTTCGTGCGCGATGCCAAAGGTGGCCGCCGTTACGCGACGCTGGATGATTTCCAGAAGTTCGTGAAACTCGGCTATATGTCGAAGTGGTTGCACCACTCTGGTGGCACCGTTTGCGAGCCGACCGATGTGCCGGTGAACAAGCGTCACCTCGACATGCTGATGGCCCATATGACCCTGAGCGACAAGCCGTTCATGGGCTCTGTGACCGACCCGAGCCGCGCCAAGGATTCCGTCGAGATGTGCGAAATCCTGTTCGGCAAGGAATTCGTGCGCGACAACACGGTGATGACCTCGCTCATCAACATCAACTCGCCGATGACCTTTGATGATGTGATGATGGGCGCTCTGGAAGTCTATGCCGAGCACAATCAGGCCTGCATCATCTCGCCCTTCATCGTGGGCGGTGCAATGGCGCCGGTGTCGATTGCCGGCACCCTGACACAGGTTCTGGCCGAAGTTCTGGCCGGTGTGGCCTATAGCCAGCTGGTGCGTCCGGGTGCGCCGGTGATCTTTGGCGCGATGGTGACATCGATCGACATGAACTCTGGTGCGCCGACCTTTGGCACGCCCGAAACCTCGCATATCACCTATGGCGCAGGTCAGCTGGCACGTCGCATGAACCTGCCGTATCGTTCGGCCGGGTCTTTCTGTGGCTCCAAACTGCCGGATGCGCAGGCCGCCTATGAGACCGCGAACTCGCTGAACATGGGCCTTCTGTCCGGTGTGAACTTCCAGCTGCACTCTTGTGGTTGGCTCGAAGGTGGTCTTGTGGCCGACTTTGAAAAGTTCGTCATGGACGCCGATCAGCTGGGTGTGCTTCACGGGCTCGCCAAGGGCGTCGAGATCGACGAAAACGCGCAAGCAATGGATGCGATCCGCGAAGTGGGCCCCGGTGGTCACTATCTCGGCTGTGCCCACACTCAGGCGAACTTCAAGGATGCCTTCTGGAAGACAGAGCTTCTGGACTACAAGCCGTTTGAGACCTGGGAAGAAGAAGGCGCGCGCGACACCATCGCCCTGGCGAGCAACCGTGTTGAAACGCTGCTGAACGCCTATCAGGCGCCGGCCATCGATCCGGAGATCCTGGCCAAGCTCGAAGCCTATGTGGCCGAGAAGAAGGCCTCCATGCCGGACGCCTTTATCTAAGGCACGACAGCGCTGGCCGGATGTCTCCGGCTGGTGCGTCCTTGCAAACATGCGGCGGTCCTTAGGGCCGCCGTTTTTGTTTTGCCGTGGCGGGATTTCCTGTTCGGAAGTCAGGGAAAATCTGGCCTCATCAGTCGCTTTGCGCATCAGCCGTCCCGATTTTGCGGAGATTTTCAGCCTCTCCCATCAGGGCGATCAGCACGCCGATATGGGAGCGTGCCGAATAGGCCGGATCCTTGCCGCAGCGCAGGTGATTGCATTGGCGTTCCAGATCCAGCAGCAGCACGGCAGCCGCTGCTGGGCGAGGCAGCGGATTTGCCCCCAAAATAGGGCCAAGATGGCGATCGCGGTGATAGTGGCAAAGCCCTGCTTTGGCGGCCTGGACCAGCAGGCGGGGGCGTGACAGCTGGCTCAATTGGGTCAGAACATCTTGCATTTTCCTCTCCTCTCTCAGGCTGAATTTGGCCGATCCTACCACAACCAAAGCGGGTGTTGCGGCGGTGGTCCGTTTGGCGAACGCACTGTTGAATATTGATTGAGACAAATTTGAAAATAATGATGACCTACCTGGGACTGTTGTTTGAAATCAGGTCAGTAGGTGAAAGGAGGGTGGTGGATATACGCAGGAGACCGCTGGGAGGATGGTCCCGTCTGTTCAAAAGTGGGGTGAGAAAATGCAAACTATGGATGTGTCGAATCTGCCAGAGTGGGTGCCCGACGAGGCGACCCGCTATCTTGAACACACGCTCGCGGGCCGCTCTATCCGGCTGCTGGCCAAACAGGCGGGTTGCCACCCGTCAACAATCCTCCGTCAGGTGCGGCGCATTGAACGGCGACGCGAAGATCCGCTGGTGGACGGTGCGCTCAGCAATCTTGCCGCCCAGCACTATGGGTCAGAGACCCCGACAGCAGAGCGGACGGGGCCACACCCCCTGTCGGCGCGGGCGCTGGCCTTTGGGGCAGCACTTGGAAGTGAGGAGGCGTTTGAGCTGGAAGTGGTGGAAACACTGACCTGTCTCAGCCCCAAGGGTGCGGTGCTGGCGGTTGCGGATGGCATGGACAAGGCCGTGGTCGTGCGTGACATGGCGGCGATCACCGAACAGGGAGGCGAAGCGCGCTTGGTGGTGGAGCGGACCCTGGCCGAGGCGCTGGCTCTGCGAAACTGGATCGCCTGCCCATGCCGCGGTCGGATCAGCCGCTACCGGATCACGCAGGAGGGACGCAATGCGCTGAGCCGGATCGTGGCCGGCTGCGAAAACCGGGCGCGCGCGCAACGCGACAGTGCCGTCAATGCCAGCCGCGCTGCAGCCCGCCTGCGCAAACGTCGCCGCCGGGTGCGCTATGGCTTGGCGGAAACCCCGTTGCACATGCTGGCCCGCCGCCTTGATGAAAAGGGCGCCCCTTTTCTGACACCGGATCTGGTCCGCGCGGGAGAGCGGTTTCGCGAAGATTTCGAACTGGCCGAGGTCGCCGAACATCTGGGTGAGCGTGTGAGTGCACCCATCGGGATCGGCCACAACCGGCGCGGACCGGGGCAGGCGGCGGTTGCAGCAAAGGAGCGGGCCGCACAGGCGATGTCAGCGCTTGGGGAGGGGCTGAGTGACATCGTGGTGCGCTGCTGTTGCCAGTTGGAGGGGCTGGAGGCGGCAGAACGGCAACTGGGCTGGTCGGCGCGCTCGGGCAAGGTGGTGCTGCGGATCGCTTTGCAACAGCTAAGGCTGCACTACGACAGGCAGCAAACCCCGGATGAGCTGATCGGCTGATAATTCAGGGTTGTTGGTGGGGTTGTTTGTGATAACTCACGCCTATGAACTTTACGCTTCGTCAGCTCAGCTATTTCAAGTCCCTCAGCCAGCACCGCAATTTCGGGCGTGCGGCTGAGGCATCGCATGTGTCGCAACCTGCCTTGTCCGTGCAAATCCGAAGTCTGGAAGAGGCGATGGGGGGTGCGCTTGTGGAACGCAGGGCGCGGGACGTTATCCTGACGCCTCTTGGCCGACAGGTTCTGGAGATGGCCGATACCGTGCTGGACGCGGCCCGCAGTCTGGACCGCTTGGCGCGAGATCAGGGGGTGGGGCAGCGCAGCCTTGCGCTGGGGGTGATCCCGACGCTGGCGCCCTATCTGCTGCCCGGAACGCTTGCCAATCTGCGGGCGCGCGATGTGCAGCTGACGGTGCAGGTGCGCGAAGCACGCACCGAACGGTTGCTGTCGCTGTTGCAGGCGGGAGAGTTGGACGCCGCGATCCTTGCGCTGCCCAGTGGCGCGGCAGACCTGGTGGAGGTGGAGCTGTTCACCGACCGGTTCCTGCTGGCCGGTTCCGCCGGGCGGTTGGCGCAGATGGAGGCAGGCAAGGCCCAGCTGCGGCCCAGTGATCTGCGCACCGAACAGCTGATGCTGCTGGAGGATGGTCATTGTTTGACCGATCAGGCGCTGGAGGTCTGCGGCATGCAGCGTGCGGCGCCGGGCATCAACATGGGGGCAGGGTCGCTGGGGACGTTGTCTCGACTGGTGGCTGCAGGCTTTGGTCTGACGCTGATGCCAGAACTGGCCGTGCGGGCCGAATGCGAGGCCGCCCAAGGGCTTGCGGTTCAACGGTTTCCAAATCCGGAACCGTTTCGCCGGATCGGACTGGTGCGCCGCCGCTCAAGCAGTGGCGGCGAGTGGTTCGATCAGCTGGCGGATGTGGTGCGGGATGTGGGGGAAGCCATCGTACAGGACAGCCGCAAAGTGGCAAGCTGACAGGGCCGAGCTGACAGGGCCAATCCGACAGGGCCATGCGGATGGGGCCGAGCTGATGGGCACGCAATGAAAAACGGGCGCTGATCGCACAGCGCCCGCTTTCCGTAGTGATTGCAGGCCATCTGGCCCAAGAAACGCTTAGGCTGCGACTTCTGCCTTGGCTTCTTTCAGGTGCTTCAGCACGTTTTCCGGGGAGGACACGCCATAGGGGTCTTCGCCGTGGTTGTCGCACAGGCCCGGCTCTTCGAACCATGCTTCGACAACGCCGTCGTTGACGATGGCAGCATAGCGCCAGGAGCGGTTGCCAAAGCCCAGGTTGTCCTTGGCGACCAGCATGCCGATGCGGCGGGTGAACTCACCAGAGCCATCCGGGATCACCTGCACGTTTTCCAGGTTCTGTGCGCGCGCCCAGGCGTTCATCACAAAGCTGTCGTTGACGGACATGCAGTAAACCGCGTCGATGCCTTCTGCGGTGAAATCGCCATAGCCTTTTTCAAAGCCGGGCAGCTGGTAGGTGGAGCAGGTCGGGGTGAAAGCGCCCGGCAGCGAGAACAGAACCACGCGTTTGCCAGCAAAATAGTCGGCAGTGGTCTTGTCTTCCCAGCGGAACGGGTTGTCGCCGCCGATGGACTCGTCACGTACACGGGTGCGGAAGGTAACGTCGGGCAGTTTTACGCCAGCTTTCATCATCAAGCTCCTTCAAATCAGATGGGTTTGGCCCGGACTTATAATAGTTCTAAATCGCCCGCAACGGGATAATCGCCGCATCTGCACGGTATTGCGGATTGCGGCTATCCTTATGTTGCAGTTTGTAAATTCCCCAGGATGAGATGCCGTTTTTCTGCGCGCGCGTGACGCGGCTTGGGCACGTATTTTGCAATGCGGCAATAGCGGGCGGCTATGCGACTCGTCTCGTGTTTTGTCGCACCTGTTGCCCCAAGCGCGCGCCAAAACCGCCAGGCCCTGCGCAGATCTGTGGGCTGGACTGCGACGCAAGGCAGCAATGCAGGTCATGCACGGCTGCTATGCGGAAAGGTTTTGCAAACGGAAACAGGAGGTTACAGGCACTGCATCGGGCGGTTAGTTTTGTGAAACCTTGTGCACAAGACTGGTCGTGTCAACAACGAGCGTCTATGTTACCAATCAGCCAAGAAAACATGCCGCAAGGGAACATCCCGTGAGAGACCTAAAAATCCCCGAGCAACGCCACCCGGAAAAGGCCCATCGCCCTGACAATGCTCAGCCGAAAAAGCCAAGCTGGATCCGCGTCAAGGCGCCAGGGGGCAAAGGCTATGCTGAAACGCATAAGATCATGCGCGAAAATAACCTCGTCACCGTCTGTGAAGAGGCAGGCTGCCCCAACGTTGGTGAATGTTGGAGCCAGGGCCACGCAACCATGATGATCATGGGCGAGATTTGTACCCGCGGGTGCACCTTCTGCAACATTGCGACCGGTCGTCCCGACACGCTGGACGCATTTGAACCGGGTCGTGTGGCCCATGCGGTGCAGAAACTGGGGTTGAACCATGTCGTCATCACCTCGGTCGACCGTGACGATCTTGAAGATGGTGGTGCTGACCATTTTGCACAGACCATCCGGGCCGTGCGTCACCGCAGCCCCTCTACCACAATCGAGATCCTGACACCCGATTTCCTGAAATGCGCGCCTGAGGTGCTGGAAACCGTGGTCGAGGCAAAGCCCGATGTGTTTAACCACAACCTGGAAACCGTGCCGGGGCTATACCCCGGTGTGCGTCCCGGTGCGCGGTATTTCCACTCTCTTCGTCTGTTGCAGCGGGTCAAGGAACTGGATCCGTCGATCTTTACCAAATCGGGCATCATGGTTGGCCTTGGCGAAAATGCGCAGGAGGTGAAGCAGGTGATGGATGACATGCGCGCAGCGGATGTCGATTTCCTGACCATTGGCCAATACCTGCAGCCGACACCGAAACACCACGCAGTGGATCGGTTCGTGACGCCAGAGGAGTTCGCGGCCTATGAAAAAGCCGCCTATGGCAAGGGCTTCCTCATGGTTTCGGCGACGCCGCTCACACGCTCGTCCTACCATGCGGGCGATGACTTTGCCCGCCTGCGCGAGGCCCGCAACAACAAGCTCGGCCTGGCATGACGCCGGACCGTCTGGCGCAGCTGACCGGGCTGCGCCATGCTCTGCACCAGATCCCGGAGGTGTCGGGGGCAGAGGAAAAGACCGCCGCCTATATCACCACCTATCTGCGCGCGTTTGCGCCAGATCGCCTGCTGACCGGGCTTGGCGGTCATGGTGTGGCTGCGGTCTATGATGGCGCGGCAGACGGGCCGACGGTCATGATCCGGTGCGAGCTGGATGGCCTGCCGATCGAGGAGCTGTCCGATCAGCCCTATCAGTCGACCCATGCAGGGCGTGGGCATCTGTGCGGGCATGATGGCCATATGACCATGGTTGCCGCCTTGGCAGAAGATCTGGCAGCAGAACGTCCAGCGCGGGGCCGTGTTGTGCTGATGTTCCAGCCGGCCGAAGAAACCGGCAAGGGCGCACCCGCGATTGTTGCGGATCCGGCCTTTGGCGAGATTGCACCGGATTATGCGTTTTCCCTTCATAATCTTCCGGGCCTGGCAGTTGGCCAGATTGCCCTGTGCAGCGGGCCTGCCAATTGCGCGTCGCGCGGGATGCGGATCCGGCTGAGCGGTCGCACTTCTCATGCTGCTGCACCTCAGGACGGCGTGTCGCCCGCCGGTGCGATGGCGCAGCTGTTGCCGGGGCTGGTGGCGCTTGGCGGTGGGACGGACCTTGGACCTGACTACGCGCTTGTGACGCTGACCCACGCGCGCCTGGGAGAGGCCACATTCGGGATCGCCCCCGGTGAGGGAGAGGTCTGGGCGACGCTGCGAACGGTCAATGACACCCGCATGGCGCAGCTGATCGAAGAGGCCACGGCCCTGGTCGGCAAGGTCTGCGCAGAGCAGGGTCTTGGTCATGAGATCAGTTTTGATGATGTGTTTGAGGCCTGCACCAACAACCCTGAGGCCGTTGCCGTGTTGCAGAAAGCCTGCGAACGGGTCGGGCTGGGGGTCGCGATGCAGGATCGCCCACAGCGCTGGTCCGAGGACTTTGGCCAGTTCGGCAAGGGGGCGAAGGCCGCGATGTTCTGGCTGGGCGCGGGCGAGGATCAGCCACAATTGCACAACCCTGATTATGATTTCCCGGATGCGGCCATCCCCGTTGGGGCTGGCCTGTTCCGGGCGGTTGTGTCAGAGCTTCTAGACGGCTGATTTTCTGAAAATTCATTTTTAACAGGCTCTTGGCAGGGCCTGCTAATGTTCGCGGATGCGCGTGTCAGTTGGTCAGCGCATCAACCAGGGCGACGGCACCTACAATGGCGAGCGTGTCACGCACCACCTCGTAGATGCGGTCATCCTTGCGCACGTAACGATGGCCCGGCTCTGGCGGGGCGAGCCCCCAGCGGGCGTAATCGTCGATGTAAACATAGTCACCGCTGATCCGCTCTGTCCCCTTGTGCCGCTTCTTATACTGCTTTTTGATCTGGCCGGGGGCGTGTTGTGCGGCGCTGTTGTTGTGGCCGGGCGCCCATTTCGGCGGAGCCGCGTTGACGGCGGTCGGGGCAAGGGCGGGCGTCAGTGTCAGGGCTGCCGCGGTTGCTGCGGCGGCAAAATGCTTCATGGACATTGCGGATCTCCTTGTGATCTCTGCGTTTGGACATCACATGGGGGTGTCTGCTGTGAATGGCAAATTGCCTGCGCTGCTTTGTGCTGATGAGGGGCGGCGGATCGGCGAGCGGTTGCCGGTTCCCGTGCGCAAGAAAAAAAGGCGCGGACTGTGCGCGCCTTTCAACAATCAGCAGTGCCGGGGGGCTTTGACAGACCGCCACGGCGGCCGGTCTCAGCCTTCGTCGGTAAAGCGGACCTTGCCGATAAAGGGTAGGTTGCGGTTGCGTTGAGCGTAGTCGATTCCGTAACCCACCACAAATTCGTCAGGGATCTCAAAGCCGATCCAGTCGGAGCGGAAATCAACCTCGCGGCGCGACGGTTTGTCCAGCAATGCGATCGATTTCAGGCGCGCGGGCTGGCGGCTGCGCAAAAGCTGTGTGACGTGGTTCAGTGTGTGGCCGGTATCGACAATATCCTCAACGACCAACACGTCACGCCCTTCAATTGCGCCGCGCAAGTCCTTGAGAATGCGCACTTCTCGACTGCTTTCCATGGCATCACCGTAAGAAGACGCCTCAAGAAAGTCGACTTCGATCGGCAGATCCAACTCGCGCACGAGATCGGCGATAAAGACGAAACTGCCGCGCAAAAGACCAACAACAACCAGCTTGTCGGTGCCTTTGAATTCACGTTTGATTTCGGCGCTGAGCTCTTCGATCCGCGCTGCAATGGCTTTGGCTGAGATCATCACATCGATGACATATGGCCGCTGTGTCATGGGTGCCCCCTTGAAATTCCCGCGCGTTCATATGACATGACGCCCGACGATCATAGCAGGAAATTTGCCACAGATGCCTACCCATTCAGAAACCCGGCCAATGCCTTACACCGCGCAGCAGATGTATGATCTGGTTGCTGATGTGGCTGAGTACCCGAAGTTTCTGCCCTGGTGCGCTGCCGCACGGATCCGCAGCCGGACCCCGCTGGCCGGTGGTGCGGGGGATGCGGAGGTTATGGAGGCGGATCTGGTTATCTCCTTCAAGGTGTTTCGCGAACGGTTCGGCAGCAGGGTGACGCTGTTTCCGGGCGAAAAGAAGATCGACACAGAATATCTGGATGGACCGTTTCGATACATGAAATCGAACTGGGCCTTTGCCGATCGTGAAGATGGCGGCTGTGATGTGTCGTTCTTTGTGGATTTTGAATTCAAGAACGCAGTGCTGCAGGGCATCATTGGTGTGGTGTTCAACGAGGCGATGCAGCGGATCGTGCGCGCCTTTGAGCGGCGCGCGGCCGAGCTATACGGGTAATGATCTGCGTGCACTGAAATGTGCGTCGTAATCCGTTGATTCCATAAGGGAATGCAAAAAAAACGGGCCCGCAGTGCAGGCCCGTTTCTTGTTTGTGATACTGTGATTTAGCTGGTCATGTCATAGGCGCGTTCACCGTGGACAGAGATATCCAGACCGTTTGTCTCTGTCTC
Organism: Phaeobacter italicus; assembly: GCF_001258055.1. Lineage (GTDB taxonomy): Bacteria > Pseudomonadota > Alphaproteobacteria > Rhodobacterales > Rhodobacteraceae > Phaeobacter > Phaeobacter italicus. The sequence goes on from NZ_CVRM01000011.1 coordinate 590,143, forward strand.
CAGATCCACGCGCAGCGGTGTGATGGCAGCCACCAGTTTGACCAGCACCACGGTCACGACCGCCGTGAAGATCCCCACCACCGCAAGACCGCCCAGCTGGGCAATCCAGGTGCCCTGACCAAAGACCGCGATCATGATGGTGCCGAAGATGCCGCCAACACCATGCACCGCAAAAACATCAAGCGTATCGTCGATCTTCAGGAGGTTGCGGACCAGGTTCACAGCCTCCTGGCAGAGGATGCCTGCAACCGCGCCGATCACCAGCGCCTCAACCGGGCCAACAAAGCCGGAAGCCGGCGTGATAGAGGCAAGACCCGCAATGGTACCGGTGACCAGGCCCACCATCGATGCCTTGCCGTATTTGATCTTTTCCCACAGCGCCCAGGTCAGAGAGGCGGTCGCCGCTGAGATATGGGTGACGGTCAGCGCCATTGCGGCCCCGCCATCTGCCGCCAGTTGCGAGCCACCGTTAAAGCCGAACCAGCCCACCCACAGCATGGCCGCGCCAATAAAGACGTAGCCGGGATTATGGGGTGGTGTGGTGCGGTTTTTGCGCGGGCCGAGGAAGACGGCGATGATCAACGCTGCGAGACCTGCGGTTTCATGCACCACGATACCCCCGGCAAAGTCGCGCACGCCGATTTCGCCAAAGATGCCGCCATCGGCCATCATGCCGCCGCCCCAGATCCAGTGGACGACAGGCGCGTAGCACAGCAGCATCCAGAGACCGGAGAACACCAGCACGAAGCCAAAGCCCACACGTTCGACATAGGCGCCGACGATCAGCGCAGGGGTGATGATCGCAAATGTCATCTGAAAGGCAAAGAACAGCACTTCGGGCAGGGTGCCAGACAGGCTGTCGGCGGTGACACCGGTCAGGAACATCTTGTCCAGACCGCCCCAGATGCCGGAGGTGCCGCTTCCGAAGGCGATGGAGTAGCCGAAGGCGAGCCACAGAACGCTCATCAAACAGGCAATGGCGTAGCACTGCATAAAGACGCTGAGTACATTTCGGGCACGTACCAGTCCGCCATAAAACAGGGCGAGCCCCGGCAGTGTCATGAAGAGGACCAGGGCCGTGGCCACGATGATCCATGCTGTATCGGCTGCGTTCATCCGCTTTTCCTTCCGCGCGTCTCGCTGGGTTGATCGAACTGCGGACGTTCAAACCGGATGCAGGGCGTTGAAAAAAGCGGCAGCTGCGATTTGGTCGCCTGAAAAACAGGCTTTTGTTAAAATGCCCGGAAATTGGGCGCAAACCGGGTGCGGGTGCACAAAATGCAGTCCGGATTGGAATTGCGCCGATTGGGCTGTCGTTTGCGGCAGGCGTCGGGGCGCAAATGGTGACGATTGCGGCTGTTGCGCCTTTGCGTCTTGCCGGTTGTGGTGGGGTCAGCCCGCTCGGGTGAGGGCCGAGAGGACCAGCGCCAGCGCGTGGTCACGGGTCGCTGCACGCACGCCAGCGCGGCCAAGCGCGCCAAACTCGACTGTCTCGACCAGAGTATCCTGCCCGCGTTGGGCAAGGCCAAAGCAGACCCGCCCCTCTGGCTTATGCTCTGACCCGCCGGGGCCTGCGATCCCGGTTACAGCGACTGCAAGGGTGGTGCCAGCACGGCTCAGCGCGCCTTCGGCCATCTGGACCGCGACCTCTTCGCTGACGGCGCCCACCGCCTCCAGCGTGGCAGAGGACACGCCCAGCATGTCCATCTTGGCCTGATTGGAATAGGTGACATACCCCCGGTCCACCACAGCGGAGGAGCCCGCAACATCGGTCAGTGCCGCTGAAATCATGCCGGCGGTACAGCTTTCGGCGGTGGCAATGGTGACGCCTTCTGTATTGGCGCGCTGGATGATGTCGATGGCCAGCGGTGAGATCTCGGCGTCACGCATGTCTATTGCTCCTGTCAGAGGCCAAGGAGGCCGTGGAAAATACCGGCAAGCACTGCAACACCAATAGCGGCAAGGATGCCCGCGATGATGTCGTCCATCATCACACCTGTCGCGCCTTTCTGGCGGTCGGCCCAGCCCACGGGGCCGGGTTTCCAGACATCAAACAGGCGGAACAGACCAAAGGCAGCGATCCAGCCGGGCCAAAGCGCCGTGATTGCGATGTCATGGGCCCAGGCGGGATAGGAAATCGCCCAAAGCGCGATGAACTGGCCTGCGACCTCGTCCAGGACAAATTCGGACGGATCCATGTTTTCGCGATTGCGGGTCATGGCCTCGGCCGCCCAGACCCCGACAACCATACAGATCACTGTGGCCAGAGCCAGAAGCAGAAAGCCACCGAGCTGATGCAGCGCATAGGCCATCGGCAAAGCGGCGAGCGATCCCCAAGTGCCGGGGGCAGGGCGCAGATACCCGACACCGCCGACAGTACCGATCAGAAAGGCAAGGCGCGAGGTCTTCATGGTTTCACCACACAGGCGGTTGCGATGGCTGCGATGCCTTCTGAGCGACCGGTAAAGCCCAGCCGTTCTGATGTGGTTGCCTTGATCGACACCCGAGAGATATCGATCGACAGGATCTCTGCTACTGCGGCGCGCATGGCTGGGGCGTGAGGGGTGATTTTGGGGAACTCGCACACCAGGGTGCAGTCCACGTTGGAGATCTGATAGCCCTTGGAGCGGGCAAGCTCGGCGGCGTGGCACAGGAAGATATCGCTGGCTGCGCCTTTCCACTGCGGATCGCTGGGTGGAAAGTGGCGGCCAATGTCGCCCTCTGCCAGCGCACCATAGAGGGCGTCGGTGATGGCATGCAGTCCTACGTCCGCGTCCGAGTGGCCCTGAAGGCCGCGATCATGGGCGATGGGCACCCCGCAGAGAATGACCTCATCCCCCGCTCCGAACCGGTGAACATCATAGCCATTACCAAGCCTTACATCCATGTCGCCCCCTAAAATGCGTGCGGCCCGGTCAAAATCTTCCGGGCGGGTGATTTTCATATTGTCGGGGTCGCCCGGAATGATGGCGACGTCAAGCCCCGCAGCACGCGCCACTTCGACGTCGTCGGCGGCATCAGCCCCCGTTTCGGCAAGGGCCGCATGGGCAGAGATGATCGCATCCAGGCGAAACCCCTGTGGTGTCTGCGCGCCATAAAGGCCCGTGCGATCTTCTGTGCCAGTCACCTTGGCCTCTGCACCGCGCCACAGGGCATCCGTGACAGGCAGAGCAGGCGCGGCGGCAAGACCGGTGTCAAGCGCCGCGCATACCGCGTGGATGACGCGGGAGGAGACACAGGGGCGCGCGGCGTCATGAATGAGCACCTTCTGGATCGGGCTGTCTTTCAGGGTAGCGAGACCGTTGGCCACGGATTGGGCGCGGGTCTGGCCCCCTTTCGCCAGGGTGATATCGGCAACAGAGCCGAATTCGGCCCAGGCCTGGTCGTCATCAGGGGACAGAACGAGGACAATCTGGCGCACGCCGGCAGTGCGAAAGGCGGCCAATGTCCAGTCGATCACCCGCTTTCCGGCCAGCGGTCGCCATTGTTTCGGCACCCCACCCCCCGCGCGCGTTCCGCGCCCGGCTGCAACGATCAGGGCGGCTGTGGTGTCCATTTGGTGGGCAAATCCGACAGTAGGATCGACTGAAGCGGCAGGTTGTGTCGCGTCGGGAAGGGGCGTATCGGCAGGCATGGTCAGGCTCTTTCCGTTTTGGGAATTGTTTAGGAGGTGATGCAGACGGAGGCAATCACCCCCTGTCGACTGCCTAAAAATTAGGCAAATGCCACTTTATGTAGCCTTGCAGCCGGGGGCTTCATTGTCGCATAGCTGAGCCCTCCGCTAAATATCAACCATATGCACAAGGATTAGGCAGTTGTCCTTTACACTGGGTACCACCTCTCTCACGCCCCCGATTGCTCTGGCTCCGATGGCCGGAATCACGGATCGCCCGTTTCGCGATCTGGTGCGCGGCTTTGGCGTGGGGCTCATGGTGAGCGAAATGGTGGCAAGCCAGGAAATGGTGCAGGCCAAGCCGGGCGTGCGGGAACGGGCCGAACTGAGCGCAGATGTGGAAAACACGGCCGTGCAGCTGGCGGGTCGTGATGCCTATTGGATGGCAGAGGCGGCGCGCCAGGTCGAAGACCGTGGCGCCAAGGTCATCGATATCAACATGGGGTGTCCCGCAAAGAAGGTGACAAACGGCTATTCCGGCTCTGCCCTGCTCAAGACGCCAGATCATGCGCTCTCGCTTATCGAGGCGGTTGTCGGGGCGGTGTCTGTGCCTGTCACGCTAAAGACGCGGCTGGGGTGGGACGACAACAGTCTCAACGCCGCCGACGTGGCCCGCCGTGCGCAAAATGCGGGGGTGCAGATGGTCACGATCCACGGACGCACGCGGTGCCAGTTCTACAAGGGCTCTGCCGACTGGGGGGCAATCTCCGAGGTGAAGGCGGCATTGGATGTGCCGCTGTTGGCCAATGGCGATATCATCGACACCGCCACTGCCCGCGAGGCGCTGAAACGCTCTGGTGCCGATGGGGTGATGATTGGTCGTGGCGCGCAGGGCAAACCGTGGCTCTTGGCTCAGGTGGCGCATGACATCTGGGGAAGCGAGGCGCCACAGATCCCGACAGGCACTGATCTGGTGCGACTGGTGAGCGACCACTATGAGGCGATGCTGGCCTTTTACGGTCTGGACCTTGGGATCCGCGTCGCCCGCAAACATCTGGGTTGGTATATGGACGAGGCGGCAACGCCCGCGCCGTTGCGCCGCGACATCCTGACGGCCAAGGATCCAAAGGATGTTCTGCGACTTTTGCCCGATGCGCTGCTGGGCTCTGCCCCCGCGACGGGAGGGGCCGCAGCATGACAGAGGGCGGCAAAGCGATGACAGAGCAGGCGCCATCGGATTGGAACGGGTCGGACAGTGCGCTTTGGGCGGCCCTTCCGGTGCCTGCGTTTCTGATTGATGATGCGGCCTGTATCGTCGATGTGAACTCCGCCGCCGAGGGGTTTTTGAACACCTCCCAAAAGGCGCTGCGGGGCAAGCCGATCTGGGATCATGTCATCATCGCGCCAAAGATTGACGAAGCCGTTGACCGTGCAAGAGAGGCGGGAACGCCACTGTTTGTAAATGATATCGACGTGGGGGCACCGGGACGCGCGCCGCTGCAATGCAATGTGCAGGTCGCCCGGGTGCAGGGGCAGGGTGCGATTGCGGGGCATATGCTGATCCTGATGTCGCCCCGCGAGCTGGCCGCACGGATGACCCAGAACCATTCGGCGAAGTCCGCAGCCCAATCCGCGATCGGGATGGCAGAGATGCTGGCCCATGAGATCAAGAACCCCCTGGCCGGGATTACCGGTGCGGCCCAGCTGTTGTCGATGGGGCTGAGTGGTGGGGATCTTGAGCTTACCGATCTCATCGTGAGTGAAAGCCGACGCATTGTTAAGCTGCTGGAGCAGGTCGAACAATTCGGCAATCACTCCGAACCCGCCTTTCAGGAGGTCAATCTCCACGACGTGCTGGATCGCGCCCGTCGCTCTGCGTTGCTGGGGTTTGGGGCGCATATGACCATCATCGAGGATTATGACCCCTCTCTGCCGATGGCGTGGGGGGATGCAGATCAGCTGTTGCAGGTTGTCTTGAACCTGCTCAAAAACGCCTCTGAGGCGGCTGATCCTGTGGGCGGGACCATTCGGATCCGGACCTTCTATGAGCATTCCTTTCGCCTGCGCCGCAGTGACGGCTCGGGCAAGCTGCTGCCGTTGCAGATTGAAATATCGGATGATGGTCCGGGCCTGCCTGATAGTATCCGCGATGATATCTTTGACCCCTTTGTGTCGGGCCGCGAGAACGGCACCGGTCTGGGGCTCGCACTGGTGAGCAAGATCATTGCCGATCATCAGGGGTGGATCTCTGTCACATCCGAACCTGGCAAAACCGTATTCCGCCTGTCCCTGTCGCGTGTGCCAACCACGCCCAAGGCCCGGCCCACACCCATACCCATACCGCAGGAGTAACAGACCATGGACGGCACCGTTCTTGTCGCAGATGATGATCGCACCATTCGCACGGTCCTGACCCAGGCCCTGACGCGGGCAGGGTGCAAGGTCCACGCGACCTCCTCTCTCACCACTTTGATGCGCTGGGTGGGAGAGGGCAAAGGCGATGTCGTCATCTCGGATGTCATGATGCCGGACGGAAACGGGCTGGAGATGCTGCCGAAGATTGCCGAAGATCGACCCGGCCTGCCGGTGATCGTGATTTCTGCGCAAAACACCATCATGACAGCGATCAAGGCGGCCGAGGCGGAGGCCTATGATTACCTGCCCAAGCCATTTGATTTGCCGGAATTGATGAAGCGCACGGCCAAGGCTCTGTCGGAAAAACGGTCGCCGCAGGGCGCTGGGCGCACCGAGCCGCTCAGCCAGGCGGATACGGTTGGCGAAAGCGCGGAAGATCTGCCGCTGGTTGGGCGGACCGAAGTGATGCAGGCGCTTTATCGGCTGGTGGCGCGGGTGATGAACACGGATATCCCGCTGATGATCACGGGGGAGAGCGGAACCGGAAAATCACTGATCGCCCGGTCGATCCACGATCTGTCTGATCGCCGGACCCTACCGTTTGTGCGCGCAGAGGCGGCGGATCTCATTGCGCTTGATGGTCCCGCACGGCTGCTGAACGAAGCGCGTGGTGGGACGCTGTTGCTGGATGAAATCGCCGATCTGCCGGAAGAGGCGCAGGCGCGGGTGGTGCGCATGATGGATGCCCCCGGCGATCGTCAGCCCCGCTTTATTGCTACCAGTCAGGAAAACCCTGCTGCGGCGATGGAGGCAGGCAAACTGCGTCAGGATCTCTATTACCGGATCAGTGGCACCGAACTTGCGGTGCCTGCGCTGCGGGCGCGGGTCGATGATATTCCGCGGCTCTGTGCACATTTCCTGACACGGGCCGAAAACGAAGGCGCGCCGCATCGTCAGTTGGGCGAGACTGCCCGCGAACCACTGCGCCAATTCCCCTGGCCCGGAAACGTGCGCCAGCTGGAGAATGTGGTGCGGCGTCTTGCCCTGACCGCGCGCAGCGAGGAGATCACGGTCGAAGAGGTCCAGTCGGCGCTGGGCGCGCAATCTGGCGGCGAACCAGTTGCCGCGGGAGGCGCGCCGCTCAGCACCGAAAAACTCTCGGAATCAGTGGCACGCCATCTGCAGCGCTATTTTGATCTGCACGGCGATATGCTGCCGCCTCCGGGGCTCTACGCCCGTATTCTGCGCGAAGTTGAGACGCCGTTGATCGAAATTTCGCTGGCGATGACCGGCGGAAATCAGGCCAAATGCGCGGATTTACTTGGCATTAACCGCAATACGTTGCGCAAGAAGATCACGGACCTTGATATTGAGGTGACACGCCGTCGCAAACTGATGTAATATCGCCACAGAACCGTGGCAAATCAGTGAAGGTGCTGGTTTCGATCACGAGATATGGCGGTTGGCCAGAATGGCCACACATCAGGATGAGGGCAGTACGTGGCGCAGAGGTCACATCTTCGCTCGGCATATGGGCCGTTTGCTGCCCTTGACCGGTGGCGCAGAACACGCAGGGCGCGCAATTTCGGCGCGCTTGGGCTTGTGGTGCTTGGCCCCGTCTTGGCGGTGGCGACATTTCTCATTATCGGGCCGTTTTCCCAAGGGGCCGCGTCGCTGTCGCTGCGGCTGATCCTGCTGGCCGATTTGATCTATGTGCTGGCGATTGCCGCGCTGGTTCTGACGCAGGTGGGACGGCTTATTGCAGCGCGCCGGGCCAAATCTGCTGGATCGCGGCTGCACTTGCGGTTGATCGGGGCGTTTGCCTTCCTTGCGTTGACACCCACGGTCATCGTGGCACTTTTTGCGGGTCTGACGGTGAATGTCGGGCTTGAGGGCTGGTTTTCGGACCGGGTGCGACAGGTGGTCGGCAGTTCGCTTGCCGCAGCAGAGGCGTATCAGGCGCAGCAGGAACGCGACCTGTCAGAGGATGCCAGCGCGCTTGCCCGCTATATCGACAACAGCCGGAATCGGAACTTCTTTATTTCTGATGGGCAGCTGCGGCAGGTGCTGACACAGGGGCAGCTGCAGATCCAGCGTGGATTGCAGGAAGCCTATGTCATCGACGGCGCGGGAAACATCCGCGCCCGCGGGGAGCGGTCCTATGAGTTCGATTTTGAGACCCCGGACGCAGGCGACATCAGCGAGGCAACTTTTGACGGGCTGAAACTGGTTCAGGACTGGGACAACAACGAATTCCGGGCCCTGGTTCGGTTGGATGCCTTTGTGGACCGCTTTTTGTATGTCAGCCGTGACGTCGATGGCGAACTGCTCAGCCTTTTGGATGATACCAAGGAAACTGCGCATCTTTATCAGCAGTTGGAAAACGAACGCGGGCGGGTCCTGTTTGAATTCGGCCTTTTGTATCTGGGCTTTGCGGTGATCTTGATCCTTGCGGCGATGTGGCTTGGGATGTGGTTCGCAGAGCGGCTGTCCCGGCCGGTGGGGCGTCTGACCATCGCGGCGCGCCGGGTTGGGACGGGCAATCTGAATGTGCAGGTTCCGGAAGAAGAGGGCGATGACGAGATTGCCCAGCTTGGTCGCTATTTCAACCAGATGACCGAAGAACTGCGCGGGCAGCGAGATGAGCTGCTGGAGAACACCCGCCAGATTGAACGGCGTCGTCGGTTGTTTGACTCCGTTCTGATGTCCGTCACCTCCGGCGTTGTCGGTCTGGATGACGAGGGGCGCGTGACCTTTGTGAACCGCTCGGCAGAGCGCTTGCTGGATTGGAACGAGGATCGGCAATCTCTTGCCTTGGCGGTTGCGGTGCCTGAATTCGGCCCCCTGTTTCAGGAGCTGAGCGAGAGCGGCAGCGATGTCGTGCAGGGAGAGGTCAAGGTGACCCGTCAGGGCCAGCTGGAAAATCTCCTGGTTCGCATGTCGCCGCGTCGCAGCGGAGAGGGCAACCTGGAAGGCTATGTAGTGGCCTTTGACGATGTGACGGATCTTGTCAGCGCCCAGCGGATGGCGGCGTGGGGCGATGTTGCGCGCAGGATCGCCCATGAGATCAAGAACCCGCTTACCCCGATCCAGCTGAGCGCTGAACGCATCAAACGCAAATTCGCACCCAAGCTGGGCGAGGAAAACAGCGATTTGCTGCAATCGATGACGGATGTGATCGTGCGCCAGACCAATGACCTGCGCCGGATTGTTGATGAGTTTTCAAAGTTCGCGCGCATGCCCGAACCTGATCGCCGCGAGGAGGATCTGGTCCAGCTTCTGCGCGAGGCGGTGACATTGCAGAAAGCCGGGCAGCCGGATCTGACCATCACGGCGGATCTGCCGAACGCGCCGATGATGGCGGATCTTGACGCGACGATGATTGGCCAAGCGCTGACCAATTTGATCAAGAACGCCGGGGAAGCCGTTGAAAGCCTTTCCAAAAAGGGAACAGTGCCAGATCTGAAGCCAGAGATCCGTATCGCGGTTTCGGCGCAGAAATCGGGCTATGAGGTGACCATCGCCGACAATGGCATCGGTCTGCCGGAGGATCGGGCACGGTTGTTCGAACCCTATGTGACAACGCGGGACGAGGGCACCGGCCTTGGCCTGCCGATTGTAAAGAAAATTATCGAAGAACACGGCGGTACGCTGGCGCTGGAGGATGCGCCGGTCTTTGACGGTCAGAGCCATTTTGGTGCCATGGCCGTCATCCGCCTGCCTGCAAAGAGTGAGGTTGCAGGCCAACAGAAGAGTACAGTGAAAGCAGGTCTGACATGAGTGATATTCTGATTGTTGATGATGAACGGGACATCCGCGAGCTGGTTTCCGATATTCTTGAGGATGAGGGCTATGCCACGCGCAAGGCCGGGAGTTCTGAAGAATGTATGGCAGCCCTCAACGAGGAGGCGCCTGCGCTCCTGATCCTGGATATCTGGCTAAAGGACAGCCAGATGGATGGCATCGATATCCTCAAGGTCGTCAAACGGGACATGCCCGACATTCCTGTGGTCATCATTTCCGGTCACGGGAACATTGAAATCGCAGTGGCCGCGATCAAGCAGGGCGCCTATGATTTCATTGAAAAACCGTTCAACATCGATCAGTTGCTGGTTGTTATTCGCCGGGCGATGGAGACGTCGCAGTTGCGGCGTGAAAACTCTGACCTGAAGCGCAAGGACTCTGGCGTCACCGAAATGATCGGGGCCTCTGCCGCATTCCGGGCGCTGGTCGGGCAGTTGGACAAGGTGACGAAATCCAACGGCCGGGTGATGCTGACAGGACCGGCAGGCAGCGGCAAGGAGATCGCTGCGCGCTATATCCATATGCAATCCAACCGCGCCTCGGCGCCGTTTGTGACTGTGAACTGCGCAAGCATTGAGCCGGACCGCATGGAAGAGGTGCTGTTTGGGCGCGAGAGCGCAGAGCGCGGAGTTGAGCCAGGGCTTCTTGAGCAGGCCCACGGTGGGGTCGTCTTCTTTGACGAAGTGGCCGATATGCCCCTTGGCACCCAGTCCAAGATCCTGCGTGTGCTGGTTGACCAGCAATTCCAGCGGGTGGGCGGCAGCGACAAGATCAAGGTTGATCTTCGGGTTATTTCGTCCACGAACAAGGACTTGGAGCGCGAGATTGAAGCGGATCGCTTCCGCCAGGAGCTGTATCATCGCCTGAACGTCGTGCCGATCCCGGTGCCTTCGTTGGCAGATCGGCGCGAGGATATTCCCCTGTTGGCCGATCACTTCATCCGCCACTTCAACGAACATCAGGGCCTGCCGCTGCGCATGTTGAGCGATGATGCGGTAGCGTTGATGCAAACCATGATCTGGCCCGGCAACGTGCGGCAGCTGAAGAACATGGTCGAACGGGTGCTGATCCTTGGCGACAGCTCCGGCCCGATCGAGCCCAAAGATCTCCCGCGGGAGGAAGAGCCGCAGGAAGATCAGGGCCGGGTGGTGCTGTCCGGTGCGCTTGCAACCCTGCCGCTGCGCGAGGCGCGTGAGGCGTTTGAGCGAGAGTATCTTCTGACCCAGATCAACCGCTTTGGTGGCAATATCAGCCGCACGGCATCATTTGTCGGGATGGAGCGTTCTGCCCTGCACCGAAAGCTGAAATCGCTGGGGGTTGTGACCTCCAACAAGGCTGGCGCGCGGATCGCCCATGTCGAAAAAGAAGAAGACATGGCCGAGTGATCTCGTAAAATCGCAAAGAAACAATGGATTACGGGTCGTTCTTCGGCCCGTTTTTCATTCTGGGGCTATTGCGATTTTCGGTTGCTGGCCCCTTTGGGGGATCGCACAGGACGCCGGACCAATCGGTGGCAGAGTACGGCTCTGATAGGTGGCCAGTTGATCCGCCAGTTTCTGAGGGCAGCGTTTCAGGGCGACGCTTTGATAACCCTTCGCCGCCATGCAGGACAGCTCGACCCGTTTGCGCAAATCGGCATTGACATCGACGGTGTAGATTTCGCCGTCCTCCCAATACCCGGCGGTCCGGTAGCAGCGGCCTTGCCTGCAGATTTCCCGCCCTGGGTAAAACACTGGCGGGCGTTGCCGGATCTGGTTGGCAACGGGGGCGTCTTTCAAGGCTTCCACCTCGCATGCGAGCAGGTCAGCATCGCGGCGCGAGACCTCAGCGCCATCTTTCCAATAGACCGGGACAGGCCCGCAACCCGCAAGGAGCATCGCCAAGGATAGCCCGGCAAACATATGATTTCGCATGGACATAGGAGGAGCTTGGACCAATTGCTGGCATAAGACAATTGAATTGACCGTGTCGGCGGCTTCTGTCATTCAAATCAGGCAGTTTTGGGCTTTGGCGCCCTATGTGGCGCACCAGGGGACAGGCACATGAAGGTTATTATCTGTGGCGCAGGCCAGGTTGGCTGGCAGATTGCCCGCCATCTGTCGGGAGAGCACAACGATGTCACCGTTGTCGACAACAACCCCGAACTGGTGCGGCGTGCAACAGATACCCTTGATGTTCAAGGGATTGCTGGCTTTGCCTCTTATCCGGACGTGCTGACACGCGCAGGTGCGCGTGATGCTGACATGATCATCGCGGCGACCCATTCGGATGAGGTCAACATGGTCATCTGCCAGATGGCCCATTCGGTGTTTTCGATCCAGCGCAAGATCGCGCGCCTTCGTTCAAAAAGCTATCTGGAGGCGATCTACTCTGATCTGTATCGCCGCGATCACCTGCCGATTGATGTAGTGATCAGCCCGGAACGTGAAGTCGCTGCCGCGGCAATGCAGCGCCTGTCTGCCCCTGCGGCGTTTGACACTGAGATGTTCATGGAGGGCAAGGCCCAGCTTCTTGGTGTGCACATCGACGAGGACTGCCCGGTGGTGAACACTCCGCTGCGCCAGTTGACGGATCTGTTTTCCACGCTGCGCGCCATCGTGGTCGGGATCCGCCGCGATGGGACGCTGTTTGCGCCAGAGCCGGGAGACCAGTTGTTTGTGGGCGACAGCGCCTATGTGTTCGCCCATGTCGATGACGTGAGCCGCACCATCGAAGTATTTGGCAAGCATCAGAAAAAACAGGATCGGATGGTGATTGTCGGTGGCGGTAACGTCGGGCTGGAGGTTGCCAAGGCGCTAGAGGCCCGGACTGGCCGCGTGCGCGCCAAGATGATCGAACGCAACCGCACATGTGCCGAAAAAGCTGCCGAAACGCTGGAGCGTACGATTGTTCTGAACGGCGACGGTCTTGACCGCAGTCTTATGATCGAGGCGGGGATCGACCGGGCGGATGCGATGCTGGCGGTGACGGATGATGACAAGGTCAATATGCTTGCCGCAGTGCGCGCCAAGGCCGAAGGGTGCCCCTTTGCCATTGCGCTGATCAACGACCCTACGCTGGTGCCGTTGATGGCGCCGCTTGGGATTGACGCCTATATCAACCCGCGTGCCACCACCGTGAGCTCAATCCTGCGCCATATCCGCTATGGTCGCGTGCGGCAGGTCTACTCCATCGGCGACGCCGAGGCAGAGGTGATCGAAGCAGAGGTCATGTCGACCTCGCCCATGGCGGGGCAGATGATCCGCGATATCGACTTTCCCGAAGGGGTTCTGGTTGGGGCCGTCAGCAAAAATGGTGAGGTCATGCGCCCGACGGGGGGAATGCGGATTGACGAGGGCGATGTGATTGCCCTGTTTGCGATGGCCGACGACGTGCCAGAGGTCGAGCGCCTGATGCAGGTCTCGATCGATTTCTTCTAAATGGCCCGGCCCCGACATCTGCAGAAATCAAAGGACCGCGGCATCCTGCGGTTGCCGCTGTTTCTGCTGATCCTTGGCGTTGCCTCGCTGGCGATGTGGGTGCCGGCCCTGCACGGGCTGATCCTGGACGATCACAAGACATCGCGCAGTTTCTTTTACGCGGGCATTATCGGGATCATGGTTGTGGTTCTTGTGGGCCTGTCGATGGGCAACCGCGTCCCGCGCTATTCGATGCCCGGCCAGCTGACGTCGCTCTTGGCGAGCTTTGCGGTTTTGCCGGCCTTTCTTGCCGTTCCGGTTTACGAGGCTATCGGCAACACCACCTATCTGAACGCCTATGTCGATATGGTCGGCGCCATTACCACCACCGGGCTTGATGTGTTTTCTGATCCTGGCCGCCTTCCGCCGAGCGTGCATCTGTGGCGCGCTCTGGTTGGCTGGCTTGGCGGGCTTTTGATGTGGGTCGCAGCCTCGGCCATTTTGGCCCCGCTCTCGCTGGGTGGATTTGAGGTCACGGCCAAGGGCGAACCGGGGCGGGGGACAGCCACACCGCTGCATATGCAACGGGCCGATCCGCGACGTAAACTTGTTGTTGTGACCCAAACGCTTGCGCCGCTTTATGCGGGTTTGACGCTGGTTTTGTGGATCCTTCTGATCGTGACGGGAGAGGGCGCGCTGTCTGCTCTGAGCCATGCGATGTCGGTGATGGCGACGTCGGGGATTTCGGCGGTTGGTGGGGTCGAGAATGGATCCAGCGGGCTGGGCGGCGAGATGGTCATGTTTTTGTTCATGTTCTTCGCCCTGTCGCGTCTGACGTTTTCCTCTGACACCGTGACAAGTGGTCACAGCCGTCTTGATCGCGACCCGGAGTTCCGGATCGGTCTGCTGATCGTCTGTGGCGTGCCGCTGCTGTTGTTCCTGCGTCACTGGATCGCGACGTTTGAGGTGTCGACAAACACCAATGAGCTGGAGCAGGCGCTGCGATCCCTTTGGGGGGCGACCTTTACGGTGTTGTCTTTCCTGTCGACCACCGGGTTTGAGAGCGCTGATTGGGAAACCGCGCGCCAGTGGTCCGGGCTCAATACACCCGGCATGATCCTCTTGGGGTTGTCCGTGATCGGCGGAGGCGTCGCAACGACCGCTGGCGGGGTCAAGCTGCTGCGCGTTTATGCCCTATATCTCAATGGTCTGCGGGAAATGGAGCGGTTGGTTCACCCGTCCTCTGTCAGCAACGAGGGGCGGGGAAACCGGCGCCTGCAAAAGGGCGGTGCCTTTGTGGCTTGGGTGTTTTTCATGCTGTTTGCGGTGTCGCTTGCGGTCATCAGTATCGCTCTGGCGGCGGTGGGTGCAGATTTCGAGCAGGCGATGATTCTGACCATTGCAACGCTGTCGACCACCGGGCCGCTGACAGAAATCGCAGGCACCGCGCCGATCAACCTGATTGAACTGACAGCTGCTGCAAAATTAATCCTTTGTTTTGCGATGGTCTTGGGGCGCCTTGAAACCCTCGCAATCATCGCGCTGATGACACCAAACCTCTGGCGTAGCTAGGAGTTCGTGGTTAACGTGGGTTGAGCGCGCGTGATTTTCCGGTGGAAAGTCCCCATTTCTGCGTTCATAGTATTTTGACACGACGCGCTGGTCCGCAGCGCAGCAAGAAAAAAGGCGAGATAACAATAATGGCTTCGGACAGACAGAATCTTCAGGATGCCTTCCTGAACCACGTTCGTAAAACCAAGGTTCCGGTCACAATTTTCCTGATCAACGGCGTCAAGCTGCAGGGCGTGATCACATGGTTTGACAATTTCTGTGTCCTGCTGCGTCGGGACGGGCAATCGCAATTGGTTTATAAGCACGCCATTTCGACAATCATGCCCGCCCAGCCGATCAGCCTCTATGAAGGTGAAGACGCCTCTTGATGGAGCATGACCGGACGCCCACCCGTGCCTGGGTGGTGCATCCTGATATCAAATCTGATCGCGATCGTCGCGATGCGGTGTCCGCCCTCGAAGAAGGCGTGGCACTTGCAAAAGCCTTGCCCGATATCGAAGTGATCGGCTCTGACGTCGTGCGCCTGCCCAAGGCGCACGCGGGGATGCTGTTTGGCTCGGGCAAGATTGAAGAATTGCGGGACCAGTTCAAAGCCAATGAGGTTGAGCTGGTCCTGATTGACGGACCGGTATCCCCGGTTCAGCAGCGCAATCTGGAAAAGGCGTGGAAAGTCAAGATCCTCGACCGGACCGGGCTGATCCTTGAGATCTTCTCGGACCGGGCGCGCACCCGTGAGGGTGTGCTGCAGGTGGAGATGGCCGCGCTGAGTTACCAACGCACCCGTCTGGTTCGGGCCTGGACCCACCTTGAACGCCAGCGGGGCGGTTTGGGGTTTGTCGGCGGTCCCGGTGAAACCCAGATCGAAGCGGACCGTCGCGCCATTGATGAACAGCTGGTGCGCCTGCGCCGTCAGCTGGACAAGGTGGTCAAGACACGGACGCTGCACCGGGCTGCGCGCGCCAAGGTACCGTATCCGATTGTTGCGCTTGTCGGCTATACCAACGCAGGCAAATCGACGCTGTTCAACAGGCTTACGGGCGCTGAGGTGATGGCGAAGGACATGCTGTTTGCCACGCTTGACCCGACCATGCGCCGGGTTGAACTGCCGGACGGGCCGGAGATCATCCTGTCGGACACTGTTGGGTTCATTTCTGACCTGCCGACCGAGCTGGTCGCGGCGTTCCGCGCCACGTTGGAAGAAGTTCTGGCCGCGGATGTGGTCGTCCATGTGCGCGACATCAGCCATGAGGAAAGCCAGAACCAGGCGGATGATGTTGAGGCGATCCTGACGTCCCTTGGGGTCGATGACAGCCGTGCGCGGATCGAGGTCTGGAACAAGCTGGATCTCCTGAGCGAGGACGAAGCGGAAGCCAGACGTCAGAGAGCCGAGCGCGAAGACGGCATTCATGCGATCTCAGCGATCAGTGGAGAGGGATTGCCCCGTCTTCTTGCAGACATCGCGGAAAAGCTGCGATCGGTTCGTCATGAAGATGATATCACCCTGACATTTGCGCAAGGCAAACAGCGGGCGTGGCTGTTTGAACAGGATGTCGTGCAAAAGGAAGTGCAGACCGAAACCGGTTTTGAACTGACCGTTTTGTGGACAGAGACGCAGAAAAAACGGTTTGCCGGGCTCTGACATCGGGCCGCAATACCATTGAAAAAACCCCCGCTGACAGATGTGTCGGTGGGGGTTTTTATTTTTTATCAGATTGTTATGCGTGATACTTAATTCACTGGCAGCAATCTGGTGATGCCAACGGCGGCAGCACGTGCCAGATCTTCATCCAGAGACATTGGAATATATTCGCCCCGACGCCACAGTTGCGACATGTCATCGTAGTGGCGGGACAGGAAATGACCGGACTGTCCGGTTGACAGGATAAAGACCGAACTGTCCGGATCGGCAAAATCATAGACGCCGCGATAGCCCGCTGCGTGAACGTTGTGGAAGGGGGTGGGAGCCTCTCCAGATGTGCGGCCACGCTGGAGCGTGTTGTCGCCACCGCTGGTGGACTGCGTGATGTTCAAAAAGACCCGCAGGAACGGCACTTCGCCCAGGACCTCATGGTTCTGGGTGGCTTGGTGGGCATCCCCCCAGCGTAAGGATTCCAAGGCCGTTCCATAGGTTTCTTCGATCCAGATCAGCGCATCATCCAGCGCAAGGCGGGCAATGTCGGTGCAGCTCTCACGCGGGGCGCTCTGGCGGACGTCGCACCATTCCGCGGCACCCTGGACATTGCGATAAACGCGTTCAAGGAATAGCGGGTCGACGTGCTTGAACTCCGCTTCCAGAGGGCCGAGATCGTCGGTGATCAGGCGTTTTTGCAAAGCTCGGACCCAGGCCGCATAGATGAGCGGCTCTGGCAGGTGCTCGTTCATCTCGCCGTTCCATTCAGACAGCAGGGACAGTGCGATCTGGCGTTGACGCTCGCGGGTGCCTTCGGCGGCGGCCTCTCCGGTGAACCACAGATCTGCACCAATCAGCGGCAATAGGGTGCGCGCCGTGTAGGAGACGGTATCGAGCTGCGCCTCAATGAAACTGTCGCGGGTGTGAACCTGACGATCCTGCATCAACCGTTGCCATCTGTTGATCCGCTGGGTGTCGCCCCATTCAAACGAGACGTGATTGGGGAATGGGCGGTCCAGCAGCTTGTTGTTGGTATTGCCCAGAATGCCGCCAACCGGTTCGACAAATTCAGGGTTCGCCGCGTATGGCGCGCGGCCCAGCCAGCGATTTTCGGCGCGCCAGCCCTGACTGGGCAGGCGTCCCTGGCTTTGGTGGCGGGCGTCACGGGCCGGGATGGCTCCGACGGTTTTCAGCGCGATACTGTTGCGGTCCGCAAGCGTGATGTTTTGCGACGGAGCGATGAAACCTTCCCCGATTTCAATAGCTTCCTCGACGGAGTTCGCGCGCATCAGCGCAAGTGCTGCGCTGACAGACGTGTCTTGCGGGCTGAGGCCAGTCCAGCCAAGGCTGATGACATGGCCCGGCGGTGTGATGCTGGCAAGGTTAAAGAGCGACCGCGGCAGGACAGGTCCGTTGTCAGTCCATCGCAGCGTCAGCGTGACGGGTGTTCCGTCCTTGATGTTGATGATCGAGGGGCGTGTTTCAAACCGTTTGTAGCCATTCGGTGTCAGGTATTCTTCGGGGTTTTCCGGGTTTAGTTGTTCGATGAACAGATCCTGATCGTCCATATACGAAGAGGTCACCCCCCAGCCCATCAGATCAGAGCGCCCCGTCAGGACCGCGGGGATACCGGGGATTGTGGCGCCGATGATCCCGCCGGTGCCAAGTTCGAGACGGGCCAAATACCAGATGCCCGGAGCCGTGAGCTCCAGATGGGGATCATTGGCAAGGAGCGTCCCGCCAGCGGCGGACCGATTGGGGGCTGCGGCCCAGGCGTTTGAGGCGCCCGCCTGACCACGCGGCGCAACGGGCATCAGCGGCAGATCGGGAAAGGGCGCGGTCGCTGCCGCATGGCGATTGAGGCTGGGAAAAAGCGCGGCGTATTCGGGCAGGGCGGCAATGCCCTTGCCGGGGGCATCGGGGAGGATGTCGCGCAGCCGCTCTGGATCAGGAAGGGCGAGCGAGACGCGGGCGCGCAGGATCTCTTCCTGCATATGGCCGGACAGCTTCAGTGCCATGAGCTTCATCAGTGCAATGCTGTCTGCCGGCTGCCACGGCGCCATCGGGACGTTGAACAGGAACATCTCTGGCGCGCCGCGACCCAGCGCGTCGTCGTTGATTTCCTGAAGCCGCGCGTTGACCCCGGCAGAATAGGCCTGCAGCGCGGTCATCGCTTCGGGTGTCTGGGCCGAAACCGATTGCTGGGCGAGGCGATAGATATCGAGCCTGCGCACCAGCGTGTCGACAGGAACGGTGCGGCTGCCGAAGATTTCAGAAAGCCGCCCCTTGGCGGTGCGCCGCAGAACGGTCATCTGCCACAGCCGATCCTGCGCATGGGCATAGCCCAGCCCGAAATAGACGTCTTCGTCGCTGGCGCCATAGCTGCCAAAGATATGTGGCACATTGGCATTGTCGCGCACGATCTCGACCGGGGCGAGCAGCCCGGGCAGGGCGATTTCCTTGTCATAATCGGGCAAGGATTGAGCGGCCAGGAAATAGATCAGGCCAAGCCCCAGAACAGATAGCAGAATCAGGCCAGCGGCGAAGCGGAGAAGCCAGCGAAAGAGCAGTTGCATCGGTGGTGCAGTTCCTCAGGAATTTGATGTTATTTGCCTGATTGCGGCGCATATTTTTTGCCCGTGCAGATTGCGCCGCAGCGCCCGGCTGTTAGGGTGACGCCAACATAGGACAAGACGCATCAGGGGAAAAGCAGATGGCAAAGGTTGCATTCTTGGGTTTGGGTGTCATGGGATACCCGATGGCAGGACATCTGGTGAAGGCAGGCCATGAGGTCACTGTCTACAACCGGACAACCGCCAAGGCGGAGGCTTGGGTCAAGGAACACGGCGGCACCTTGGGCGCAACCCCGGCAGAGGCGGCGAAAGGCGCTGATTTCGTCATGGCCTGCGTTGGCAATGATGACGACCTGCGCAGCGTCTGTCTTGGAGAGACCGGTGCGTTTGGCGCGATGTCGGAGGGGGCGATTTTTGTCGACCACACGACAGTGTCGGCCAAGGTGACGCGCGAGCTGTTTTCCGCAGCCGCAGAGGCGGGGCTTTCGTTTGTCGATGCGCCGATTTCAGGCGGGCAGGCTGGTGCCGAGAACGGGGTTCTGTCCGTCATGTGTGGTGGCGATCAGGCGGCCTATGACAAGGCAGAACCCATCATTGATGCCTATGCCCGGATCTGTCGTCGGATTGGCGACAGCGGTGCAGGTCAGATGACCAAGATGTGCAACCAGATTGCCATTGCGGGGCTGGTTCAGGGCCTGAGTGAGGCGCTGCATTTCGCGGACAAGGCGGGTCTGGACGGGCGCGCGGTGGTTGAGGTCATCAGCCAGGGCGCTGCAGGAAGCTGGCAGATGGTGAACCGCCACGAGACCATGCTTGACGATCATTTCGAGCACGGCTTTGCAGTGGACTGGATGCGCAAGGATCTTGGGATCTGTCTGGACGCTGCCGATGAAACCGGGGCCAGCCTGCCGGTCACGGCGCTGGTCGATCAGTTCTATAAGGACGTTCAGAAACTGGGCGGTGGTCGCTGGGACACCTCTAGCCTTTATAAGCGTCTGAAAGCGCTGGATTAAAAGGTATCTGGCCCGCGCTGCGACACACAAACAAAAATGGCCTTTCCCGACGGAAAGGCCATTTCAATTTCAGGCGCTGCAACAGCGATCAGGGAATGATACGGGTGTATTTGGTTCCCTCAAGCGTCGCACCGAGGCGCAGGCCGGCCTGAGCAAAAACCGCCGCCAGGATCGGCGCGTTCAGCGTATTGGTGTCTGCGGCCAGCGAATTGCCTTCGTCGCGCAGAACATATTCCAGATCCGCACCAGCCGCCCAGCCAGAGGAGCGGCGGAAGTTCGACAGCGCGTCCTGGGTCATGAAGAACAGGACATGGGCGTATTGCTGCGCGCCGATTTGCAGACCGGCGTTGCCCTTTACGGTGGAATAATAATCCACGGTCACGCCATCAATGCGCAGCGCCCCGCGCCCAAAGGCACCACCGACGAAAAAGCCTGCTTCTGTCACGAGCGGCATGATCAACATACCAGTGGATTTTTCGGCCAAGGTGACGGCGCCTGGGTATTGGCTGTACATCTGGCTCAGAGTGGCGTCGACACGGGCGTCGATCTTGGAGGCGTTGGAATTGCCGATGCCGTTGCCACATGCGGCGGTAACGCCAGCACCGGCAAGCGCACCAAGCGCGAAACCGCGCCGTGTCATACGGGAAGAAAAAGAGCTGCTCATCGTGGTTGCCTGTTTGTCTGGGCGGGCCCTGTGGGCCGTTCACGTTATTGAAACCGGCCAGTTGCCTGGCTCTGCGCCAATGTATACGCGGAAAGCTGCCGCCTGTCATCCATCTCCCAAGAGAGATCAGCGGCTTCCTGCCTGCAATTTAACGTGATTTCTTAACGTCGTCAGCTGTTCAGCAGCCGCGCAGCGGCGGGCGCATAGTAGGTCAGGATGCCGTCACAGCCTGCGCGTTTGAAGGCCATGAGGCTCTCAAGCATGATCCGCTCACCGTCAATCCACCCGTTCTGGGCGGCGGCCTCGATCATCGCGTATTCGCCAGACACCTGATAGGCAAAGGTCGGAGCGCCAAAGGTGGATTTGACCCGCTGACAAATGTCGAGATAGGCAATACCCGGCTTGATCATGACCATATCGGCGCCCTCGCTAAGGTCGCGTTCGATCATCCGCAGGGCCTCGTCCGTATTGCCGGGGTCCATTTGATAGGTCTTCTTGTCCCCTTTCAGCGCACCAGATGCCCCAACCGCATCGCGGAACGGACCGTAATAGGCCGAGGCGTATTTGGCAGCATAAGACAGGATGGTGACGTTGCGGTGGCCCGCTGTTTCAAGGGCGCGGCGCATGGCGCCAATACGGCCATCCATCATGTCGGAGGGGCCGATTATATCGGCGCCAGCATCGGCCTGCGCGAGGGTCATCTTGACCAGGGCTTCGACGGTTTCGTCATTGACGATTTCGCCATCCACAACATACCCGTCATGGCCGTTGATATTGTAGGGATCCAAGGCGACATCGGTCATGACCGCGACATCGGGCGCGACGGATTTGATGGCGCGGATCGCCCGGTTGACCAGATTGTCGGGGCTCCATGCCTCGGCACAGTCTTCGGTCTTGAGCGCAGGATCGGTGTAGGGAAACAGGCAGATTGCGGGAATGCCAAGCGCCTGAGCCTCTTGCGCGGCCTCCTTGATCTTGTCGATGCTGCGGCGGGTCACACCGGGCATGGAGGGGATCGGCTCTTCGATGCCGTCGCCGTCGCGTACGAACACCGGCCAGATCAGATCATCCGTTGTCAGCGTGTTCTCCCGCACCAGATTGCGAAGGGCAGGCGTCGCGCGCAGGCGGCGCGGGCGGGCAGCGGGAAAGGCGGCAACGGTGGGCTTCATTTCGTCCTCATGTCTGCGGATCTGCCCGCGTTCGCAGGCGTATTTTCCCCTGCGTGACACGGAACGCCCGGCATCACAAGTGGCACATTCGCCGCGCCACGCCAGACGAGAGCTTCGTTGCATGGCCCAACCCCTTGTGCCGACAGGCTGTGCAGTGGATATAGGGGCCACCGACAGCACAACAGAAGGGCCATGCTTTGGATCTGTTTCACACCTTGACCGAGCTGATCGATATGCGGTCCTTTTCCAATCTGTGGTACTGGATCGCGCTCGCTGTCGTGTGGTCGTCGGCGAGCCATTGGATCCTGGGGGTGCCATTTGACATGGTTTACCGCTCGCGCAAGCAGGGTGGTCAGCCAATGGATGATCTTGAGGCGATCGTGCGCGTCAACGTGAACAGAATGATGTATATCACTGAAATGTCTGGGCATTGGGTGCTGGGTGTCAGCTGTTTCGTGCTGGCGATGCTGGGCATGTTGGGGTTTGTCTACAGCGTCGAATTTGCTCAGGCTGTTTTTCTTTTGGCCTTTCCGATGGCTTTTGTCGGCCTAATTAACTGGGCCGCGGCCCGTCGCATCAATCGCGATGGGCTGGAAGGTGAGGCACTCGCGCGGCAGCTGAGCCTGACCCGGCTGTTTGTCCAGTTGGTCGGGATGCTGGCGATTTTCGTGACAGCCCTTTGGGGCATGTATCAGAACCTGCAGATCGGCTTTCTTGGCTGATCGGCAGAGAGCTGGGCTCATCCATATTGCATGATGGGGCGTCCTGCCCTGAACCGGAAGAGAGAGAGACGTAGCATGGCGCAACAGGCGATCATTGCAGGCGGCGCCCCGGAAGGGTTTGATGCCAAGCTGATCCTGAAAGAACTCGCTAAATCCGGCGGGCCGGTGGTCCATGTGGCGCGAGACGACAAGCGGATGGAGGCGATGCGTGCGGCGCTGGCATTTTTTGCGCCCGACATGCCGGTGATTTCCTTCCCCGGTTGGGATTGTCTGCCGTATGATCGCGTTTCGCCCAATGCGGATATCGCAGCGGCGCGGATGGCGACGCTTGCAGCCTTGGTGCATCAGATGCCGGGTCAGTTCGTTTTGTTGACCACGCTTAATGCCGCCACCCAGCGCGTGCCCGCCCGGCAGGTGTTGCGCGACGCGGCGTTCACTGCGCAGGTGGATCATCGAATTGATGAAGGAGCGCTGCGTAACTATCTGACACGTATGGGTTTCACCAAGAGCCCAACTGTCATGGAACCCGGCGATTTCGCGGTTCGGGGCGGCATCATTGACATCTTTCCTCCGGGGCAAGCTGGGCCCGTTCGGCTTGATCTTTTTGGGGATGTCCTGGATGGCGCGCGCCGGTTTGATCCCGCCACGCAGCGCACCACCGAGAAGCTGGACCTGATCGAGCTGGCGCCGGTGTCCGAGGTGATCCTTGACGAGGCGGCGATTACCCGGTTCCGCCAAAACTACCGAATTGAGTTTGGCGCTGCCGGAACCGATGATCCGCTTTACGAAGCGGTGTCGGCCGGACGCAAATATCAGGGGTTGGAGCATTGGTTGCCGTTCTTCCACGAAGAGCTGGAAACCCTGTTTGACTATCTGCCGGGCGCAACGGTCACGCTGGACGATCAGGTGACGCCCGCCCGTCTGGCGCGTTGGGATAGCATCACTGACCAATATGAGACGCGCAAGATCGCGATGGCCCAGAAGGGGCGGATGGATACGGTCTATAAACCGGTGCCGCCGGGGCTTTTGTATCTTGATGATCCCGCATGGGAGGCCGCGGTCGCAAGCCACAGGGTGATCCAGTTCCATCCGCTGCCCCAGGCTACTGGACCGGGGGTGATTGACGCAGGCGGACGGATCGGGCGCAATTTTTCGCCCGAACGGCAGTTGGAAAATGTGAGTCTTTTCAAAACGCTGGCGGATCATATTAAGGCGCGGATGCAGGTTGGCCCTGTGGTTGTTGCCTCTTATTCCGAAGGTGCGAGGGAACGTCTGACCGGGCTGATCGAGGATGAGGGGCTGGCGGAGGTTATCGCAATCCGTGATGGCACGCGGATCGGCAAATCCGGTCTGCACCTCGCTGTCTGGGCGCTGGAACACGGGTTTGAGACTGACGATCTTACCGTGATTTCAGAACAGGACGTGCTGGGGGATCGCCTGATCCGCGCCCCGAAGAAACGCCGCAAGGCCGAGAATTTTCTGACTGAAACGCAGTCCTTGTCGCCCGGCGATCTTGTGGTGCATGTCGACCACGGGATCGGCCGCTACAAGGGGCTGGAGGTGGTGACCGCCGCCGGGGCGGCGCATGAATGTATTCTCCTGGAATACGCTGAACAGGCAAAGCTCTACCTGCCGGTTGAGAACATCGAACTGCTGTCGAAATACGGCCATGATGAAGGTCTCTTGGATCGGCTTGGTGGCGGCGCGTGGCAGGCCAAGAAGGCCAAGCTGAAAGAGCGCATCCGCGAGATGGCAGACCGGCTGATCCGGGTGGCCGCAGAACGGGCCCTGCGCAAGGCGCCGATGATGGACCCGCCGCCACATGCGTGGGAAGAGTTCTCGGCCCGCTTTCCCTATCAGGAAACCGACGATCAGCTGCGCGCGATTGGCGAGGTGATGGCGGATCTGAACTCTGGCATGCCGATGGATCGTCTGATCTGTGGCGATGTGGGCTTTGGCAAGACTGAGGTTGCCATGCGCGCAGCTTTTGTTGCGGCCATGTCGGGGGTTCAGGTTGCAGTTGTGGCACCGACCACGTTGTTGGCCCGCCAGCATGCTGCTGGCTTTGCGCAGCGCTTTCGCGGGTTTCCTTTGGAAGTCAGACAGTTGTCCCGCTTTGTTACAGCAAAGGAGGCGGCAAAGACCCGCGAGGGCCTTGCCAACGGGACGGTGGACATCGTGGTCGGCACCCATGCCTTGTTGGCCAAGACCGTCAAGTTTCAAAACCTTGGCCTGCTGATCATTGATGAAGAACAGCACTTTGGCGTGGCGCATAAGGAACGGCTGAAACAGATGCGCAGCGACATTCATGTGCTGACGCTGACAGCTACCCCGATCCCGCGCACGCTGCAGCTCAGCCTGACGGGGGTGCGCGATCTGTCGATCATCGGCACGCCGCCTGTCGACCGGCTGGCGATCCGAACCTATGTGAGCGAATTTGATGCGGTGACGATCCGGGAGGCGCTCCTGCGTGAACATTACCGGGGCGGGCAGAGCTTTTATGTCGTTCCCCGGATCACGGACCTGCCAGAGATCGAAGCCTTCCTGCAGGAGCAACTGCCGGAACTGAGCTATGTTGTGGCGCACGGTCAGCTTGCTGCGGGCGATCTGGATGAGCGCATGAATGCGTTCTACGACGGAAAATACGACGTTCTGCTTGCCACCACGATTGTGGAATCCGGGCTGGATATCCCAACGGCCAACACGATGGTTGTGCACCGGGCCGATATGTTTGGCCTCGCGCAGCTCTATCAGATCCGGGGCCGGGTGGGGCGCTCTAAGACGCGGGCCTATGCCTATCTCACCACCAAACCGCGCGTGCGCCTGACCCCCGGCGCAGAAAAGCGTCTGCGGGTTCTGGGGTCGCTTGATACGTTGGGGGCAGGTTTCTCGCTTGCGTCGCAGGATCTCGACATTCGTGGGGCGGGCAACCTGTTGGGAGAGGAACAGTCCGGGCAGATGCGCGATGTCGGCTATGAGCTCTATCAGTCCATGCTGGAGGAGGCGATTGCCAAGATCAAATCCGGCGAGCTGGAAGGGCTTAGCGCGGCGGACGACCAATGGGCGCCGCAGATCAACCTGGGGGTGCCTGTTCTAATCCCCGAAGACTACGTGCCGGATCTGGATGTGCGTCTTGGCTTGTACCGGCGCCTGTCGGATCTCAGCACCAAGGTGGAGCTTGAAGGCTTTGCCGCCGAGTTGATCGACCGCTTTGGCCCGCTGCCCAAGGAGGTCAACACCCTGATGCTCGTCGTGCGGATCAAGGCGATGTGCAAACGCGCGGGCATTGCCAAGCTGGACGGTGGCCCCAAAGGTGCAACCATACAGTTCCACAACGACAAATTTGCCTCGCCCCAGGGGCTGGTGGAGTTCATTCAGGCCCAGGATGGTTTGGCCAAGGTGAAGGACAACAAAATCGTTGTGCGGCGTGATTGGAAAAAGGACAGCGACAAAATCAAAGGGGCCTTTGCGATCGCACGGGATCTTGCTGAGAAGGTTGTCGCGGAAAAGAAGCGCAGCAAAGCCAAAAGCAGCTGACGTTCGGGCTGCTGTGCGTCTGACCAGCCCGACATGAAAAAGCCTCGCCAACATATGGCGGGGCTTTGGTTTTTTGGGGGACGTGGCTGGGTTACTCGGCCGGATGGCGCATCTCGACCCGCGCCATGTGCAGCATGATCAGAAAGGCCAATGCGACCATCAACAGGATGGCACCGGTGAGTGGCGCAATGGATCCGTCGAACAGCAGACCAACGGTCGCGGCGGCCGCCGCCGCAAAGATGGTAGAGACACCACCAACAATCGATGCGGCCATGCCTGCGATATGCCCCATCGGTTCCATCGCCATGGCGTTGAGGTTGCCCAATGTAAGGCCTGCCATGAAGAAGACGCTGGTCTGCCAGGCAACAAACAGACCGAACATCGTATCATTGGGCAGATGCAGGCTCTCCAGCAGCAACATCAGAGCAGACAGCCCGATCTGGCCACACAGCGCCCAGGTCACCATCCGCCGCATGCCAAGGCGGACGACGACAGAGGCATTGATCAGGCTGCCTGTGCCCGACATCAACGCAATGAAGCCAAACCAGAACGGAAAGCTCTCTGCGCGGTCAAAGACGACATCATAGATCGGCTGCACCAGCGTGATCATGCAAAACAGCATTGCCAGACACAGGCACTGGACCAGCATCGACAGCCGTACTGTCGGATGTTGGATCATCTCAACCAGAGCCGCCATCAGCTGTGGCAGACGGAAAGGCCGGCGGCTTTCAACTGCAAGCGGTTCAGGCAGGCGCAGGCCCATCCACAGAATAATGATCAGCGCAAAAAGCGCAAAGGCGAGGAAGATCGCGCGCCAGCTGGTCAGAAAGATGATACCGGCGCCAAGCATCGGCGCGATTGCCGGGACAAGGGTAAAGATCATCATCGCAATGGACATCATCTTGGCCATTTCCCGGCCCGAATAGAGATCGCGCACAATGGCCAGCGCCACCACCCGCGGCCCTGCGGCCCCAAGGCCCATGACGACGCGGCTCAGCAGCAGCATTTCAACCGACGAACTTGCCCAGGCAGTGACGGCTGCTCCGATGTAAAGGAGGGCTGCGGCAAAAATCACGTTCTTTCGGCCAAACGCATCGGACAGCGGGCCTGTGAAAAATGTACCAATCCCCATCCCAAGGGCAAAAGCGGCAATGACCAACTGTGCCCGGTTGACGTTGTCCGGGCTCAGGGTTTGGCCGATTTCCGGCAGGGCAGGCAGCATGGCGTCGATCGAAAATGCGACCGTTGCGAACATCATCGCGATCAATGCAATGAACTCCGCCCTGGACATGGCGTGTTTTGTATTCTCTGTCATTTGAAACCTTTCGCGACACTTCAGGAGACCCGGTCATCGGGGGCTATCTGGGCGTCGCCGTGTCTTGCGCTAACACATCTTGGCAGATGGGGCCAGCGCAGGTCATGCACAGGTGACTGTGCATCCGTGTCGGGCCTTCAGCGCATCAGGCCGACAACCGGCGCGGTGAGGCGCCGGGAGTGTGGTTTTTGAACAGGGGCAGGCAGATGGGCTGGGGTCAGCCCTGGTCTGCGGCCAATTGTGACTGAATGTCTGCGATCACCTGCTTCCACAGTTCGGGAGGCTGGGCACCGGGGACGGCATGTTGATTTGCAACGATATAGGTGGGCACCGAGCTTACCCCCATCTTGCGGGAATGCGCGTCGCGGTCGCGGATTTCACCGACCTCTGTATCGCCTTGCAGCAGGCGCAGCGTCACATCGCGTTCCATCCCGCAGGCAGCGGCAATATCGGCCAAAACCTCATGATCGCCGATGTCTTTTGCATCCACGAAATACGCCTGGAACAAGGCGTCAACCACATCGTTTTGCTTGCCCTCGATCCCGGCCCAATGAATCAGGCGGTGGGCATCCAATGTGTTGGGAGTGCGCTGCATGGCTTCGAAATTGATGGTCAGCCCGGCTTTTTCTGCATGTTCCACCACCGGGGCATAGGCCCGTACAGCGCCCTCTTTGCCGCCGAACTTGCCCTCAAGATAGGCGCGGCGATCCATACCCTCGCGGGGCATGTCGGGGTTCAGCTGGAAAGGGTGCCATTCGATCACAAACGGATGGTCGCCCGCCTCTGCCAGCGCTTTGTCCAGATGGGTCTTGCCGATGTAGCACCAGGGGCAGATCGGGTCAGACAGGATATCAAGCTTCACGACGCTCATGTTGGTGTCCTTTGCATCAGGCGGGTGTAGAGATCGGGCAGGGCCCGACGCAGGAGTTTCCCATTTGCCCCGGTGGGCAGCTGGTCCACGCGCACATAGGCGCGGGGCTGCTTGTAACGTGCGAGATGCTGATTTGCAAAAGCCAGCAGCGTGTCGGCAGTCACATCCTCGGCACCGTTAAAAAACGCGGCAATGATCTGGGTGTCTTGTGCGACAGAAACCGCGGCGACTGCGATCTGGGTCAGGCCGGGGTGGCGCATCAGGGTTGCTTCCACTTCCATCGGCGAAACACGATAGCCGCCCGCGTTCATCATGTCATCATTGCGGCCGAGGTAGTGGATCAGCCCATCATGGCTCATGGTGCCGCGATCGCCGGTCAAAAACCAGCCATTGCAGAGCCGTGCCTTTGTGGCTTCTGGGGCGTTGAAATAGCCGATCATGAGGCCCGGGTCGCTCTGGTCGATCGCGATGATCCCGGGGGTGTCCAGCGGCACAGGCGCGCCCGTGTCATCCAGCACCGCGATCCGGCGACCGGGTTGTGGCCGCCCCAGTGCCGAAACAGGGGCCGGGTTGGTGGGGCTGGCAGAGATGAAGGTGGAGCATTCGGACATTCCGAATGCCTCGTAGATGGGCGTACCGGTGGTGGCCTGCCAGTCGGCAGCAAGGGGCGCAGGCAGTTTTTCCCCGGCAGATAGCGCATGGCGCAGGCTCGGCATTTTCGGCATCGCCCGGGATTTGAGCATTTTGCGGTACACCCCCGGCGCAGCGGCAACAAGCGTGGCACGGTGATGTGCCATCAGATCCGGCAGCGCCTCCAGCGCGGTGCCTGCCCTTGGGATCAGCGAGGTGGCCCCCATGCTCCACGGGTCCATCAATCCGGTGCCAAGGGTGAAGGTCCAGTTGAACGCACCTGCGTGCATCAGACGATCGTCTGCGCCAAGGTCGTACCAATGGCGGATCATCATCTGCCGTGCCCAGATTGCGCGGTGGGCGTGAACAACTGCGCGCGGATTTCCGCCGGTGCCGGAGGTGTAGACAATATAGGCGGGGCGATCCGGCGCACCGTAGGCAAATTCGCAAGGTGGCAGGGATTGCATCTGCCTGAGTGAGTCGGCGGGGATCTCCCTTGGGTGATCAGGTGACGCTACGGCCGGGTCGCGCAGAATGGCGCGTGGGGCCAGTTCGTCGATCATGCGCTGGACTTCGGGCTCTGTCAGCTGAGACGAGGTGGGCACTGGCACCAGCCCGACAGCAATGGCCCCCAGATAGGCGATCGGAAACAGCGGGTCGTTTCCGAGCCGCAAAAGAACCCGATCACCCGGCTCTAGCCCCTCACCAAGAAGGCCCGTGCCTGTCCCCAGTACCGCCTGGCGCAGCGCGCCATAGGTCCAGCTCTCGACGTGGTCAGGCCCAAGCAGATCCAGTGCAGGGGCGTCGTCCGCGGCAACGCGGCCCGAGGCCCCTTGATTGAGGACATAATCAGCCAGGTTGAAAGGATCGGGGCAGGGCGGATGCGCCCCGTCATCAAAAAGCGAAAGCATGTTGTTTGGCTAACGGCTCAATCCCTACGTTGCAAGATTGTCCACAGCACCCTATAGGGTCACAATGACCTCTCGTGATCCCAAATCGCTCATCACTATCGCCCGCGCTTCGGGCGAGGATGTCTCGGCAGAGCCTCTGGATCTGGGCGCGCGTGTCCGCGAGCTGCGCAAGGCCCGTGACTGGACACTGGAATATGCCGCCAATCAGGCGGGGCTGGCCCGATCGACTCTGTCCAAGATTGAAAACGGCCAGATGTCACCGACTTATGAGGCGCTGAAAAAGCTGGCTGAAGGGTTGCAGATCACCATTCCGCAGCTGTTCACACAGCCACAGCGTGATCAGATCAACGGGCGACTGTCTGTCACAAAGCTGGGTCAGGGCTCTGCCCATGCTACCGCGACCTACGAACACGAACTGCTTGCTGACAGCCTGAGCCGCAAGCAGATGCTGCCCTATCGCGCAAGGGTGCGTGCCCGGTCGATGGATGAATTCGACGGTTGGGTGCGACATGACGGGGAGGAATTCCTGTATGTTCTGACCGGGGTGGTCAGGCTCTATACCGAATTCTACGAGCCGATCGAAATGCGCCGGGGTGACAGCGCCTATTACGACGCCGCGATGGGCCATAACGTGATTTCGCTGAGCGACGAAGACGCCACCATTCTTTGGGTGACGTCGCTGGCCTGATCAGGCGTGGCGATCAGCTGACCTGGCGTTCCAGTTCGCGGTGCAGGCTTTCGGTGTAAAGAAAGTCATCAACCTCCTCGCGGGCTTCATTCAGGGTAAGATGATGCGTGCGGGCGAGATATGCGACGAACTTGTCCTTGTCATCTAGCAGAGAGGGCGCTTGGCGGGTCTCGAGATGCGGAAACCGTTGTTTGATACGGGGCATCCTGTCGAACCAGCTGCGGCAGGCTGTTTGAACAGGCATTTGAGGGGCTCCCTTGGGGTTCGGGGTTAGGGTTGTTCTTATGAGTGGATGCCCAGCCTAACACTTTTTTGTGAAATTTGAAACGTGTGGCTTTTGTGCCAAGGGGCGTCGGCAGGATTTGACTGATTGCGCAGCTACGCGGCAGCAGGCATCGGTATCGGGCAAAAGAAAACCCGCCACACATTTCAGCGTGACGGGTAAGGCGCTTAGGTCGCGGCTGAGGGTTTACTTGCCCTCATACCACCAGACTTCGGGCATATAACCGATGCCGTCTCCGCTGACGGGCAGGGTTTGGGGGAACTTCAGTTCCTTGACATGGGCGATGCGCCCTTCGGAATACTGCCAGATCGGGATGACATAGCGGCCGGCGGTCAGCAGGCGATCCAGCGCGCGGGCCGCAGCGATGAAGTCCTCGCGGCTTTTGGAGATCAACATCGCGTCAATCATTGCATCCACGGCCGGATCCGACACGCCAGTCAGGTTGCGCGAGCCTTCCTGATCCGCACTTGCGCTCCCCCAATAGAGATACTGTTCATTGCCGGGGCTGAGCGACATGGCCCTGCGGAAGAACGTCAGGTCAAAATCAAAGGCACGCTGGCGTTCGACGAACTGGGCGCTGTCCACCACATCAGCGATGAGAGTGACGCCAAGACGCTCCAGGGCGCGGGCGTAGATTTCGACGACCGACCGCATTTCGCCTTCGCCGAGGTTCCCCGGCGTCAGAAGCACCTGCAGCTCCAACGCTTCGCCGCTAGCATTGCGCATGACACCGTCAACAACGGTCCAGCCCGCTTCTGCCATCAGCTTGGTTGCGGCCCTGAGGTTCTTGCGATTGCGTTCGCTGCCATCGCTTTCGGGAAAGCGGTAGCCTTCCATCACCCCGGGAACCAGCGTGTCTGCGAACGGGGAGAGCAGATCCGCGACCTTCCCCTCAGCCGCGCCGGGCTGCATCGCAAGATAGGAGTTGGAGAAGTAGGACGAGATACGGGGCTGGGTGCCGCCAGTCAGGGTCTCGTTCATATATTCAAAGTTGAAGGCGAGGATCAGCGCTTCGCGGACGCGCCAGTCATCCAAAGGGGCGCGGCGGGTGTTGAAGCCAAGACCGGTCATCCCCGATGGCTTGCCGTTGGGCACGAGGGTCTTGACGACATCGCCATTTGTGACCGCGGGGAAATCATAGGCGCGATCCCATTTGGCGGCATTGAATTCGCGGATCGCCGAAATCTCGCCCGCCTTGAAGGCCTCTAGCAGCACGGTTTGGTCGCCGTAGAAATCCAGCCGGATTTCGTCAAAATTGTTGGTCCCCCGACGGAACGGCAGGTCATTGCCCCAATAGTCCTTGTTCCGTTCGAAGGTGATGTAACGGCCGGGCTCAAAGCCAGCGACCACATAGGGGCCTGATCCGATTGGGGCCTCGTCCAGACCGGAGTCGGCAAAGTCCTTTGTTGCCCACTGCGATTTCTTCAGGATGGGGCGCAGGCCCGCGATCAAGGCCAGTTCCCTGTTTTCTTCGTTGAAGGTGATGCGCAGGCTGCGTTCGCCCGTCTGTTCAATGCTGTCGATCTGGTTCCAGAACCGGCGATAGCGGATATGACCTTCGGTACCGAGCGTTTCATAGGACCACAGGACATCCTCAACCGTGACTGGCGAGCCGTCAGAGAATCGGGCCTCTGGCCGCAGGGTGAATTCAACCCAGGAGCGATCATCTGGCACCTCGATCGACTCCGCCAAGAGGCCATAGAGGGTGAAAGCCTCATCCTGCGAGCGTCCCATCAGGCTTTCATAGCCCCAGAACCGCATCTGCCAGGGGGGCGTGCCTTTCTGTGCAAAGGGGTTCAGCGTGTCAAAGCCTCCGGTGTTGCCAAACACGACGGTGCCGCCCTTGGGGGCATCCGGGTTTGCGTAGGGTAAAGACACAAAATCCGGTGGAAGGGCGGGCTGGCCATACATAGCTATGCCATGTGCTGATTCGGCTGACGCCAGATTTGAGCCCGCCATCAGCATGATTCCCGCCAAGGCTGGCCGAACTAAAGAGAAAAATTTATGTCGCACTTTTTTAGCAACCCCGCTCTGCCCTTATTTTCATGAAGTCAGACGCTAGCCCTGCTTGCGCGGCAATTCAAACTTTTAGCTTGGATGAAAGAGAGAAATTGCTTATACATGAGTCACTGCTCGATAGGTTTCTTGCCTGTATGAAACCTGCCTCAATAACTTAACGCCCGCTTCGTGCGGGCGTTTTTTTTGGCCTATCGGCGGCTGAACACGCCATCATGCCGACAGGATTCATCTGCGATGTGCGGGAGACGCTGCATTGCGGAGGCTCCTTTTGCAGGTTTCCTGCGCGGGATGCCAGAGGGAATTCGCACAATTTCTGTGCAACTTTCAGGTTACGACAGACGTTCCCTTTGCAGGTGCAGCATGCCACAGTTGCACAGATACATTTTCGCAAAAAGGGATGAGTGGAATGACGCTGAAGGGCAAATGTGCAGTGATCACCGGGTCGAACTCTGGGATCGGGCTTGGGGTTGCGCGGGAGATGGCGCGGGCTGGGGCGGATGTGGTTTTGAACTCCTTCACCGATCGGGAAGAAGACCATGCGCTGGCAGCCGAGATCGCCAAGGAATTTGACGTGGACGCGCGCTATATTCAGGCTGATATGTCCGGTGCAGAGGCCTGCCGTGCATTGATCACCCAGGCGGGACGCTGCGACATCCTGATCAACAATGCAGGCATTCAGCATGTCGCCCCGGTCGATGAGTTCCCGGTCGACAAATGGAACGCCATTCTTGCAATCAACCTGTCGTCTGCGTTCCACACGGCCGCCGCCGCCCTGCCAATGATGCGAGAGGCAGGCTGGGGGCGCGTCATCAATATTGCTTCGGCGCACGGGTTGACGGCCTCGCCCTATAAATCGGCCTATGTGGCGGCAAAACACGGCGTTGTCGGACTGACCAAGACCATCGCACTGGAAACCGCAGAAGAGCCGATCACCGCAAACGCGATTTGCCCGGGCTATGTGCTCACCCCACTGGTTGAGGCGCAAATCCCGGACACGATGGAAAAATACAATATGGGCCGGGAAGAGGTCATCAAAAAGGTCATGCTGGAGCGGCAGCCGAGCCGTGAATTTGCAACCGTTGAGCAGCTGGGGGGCACAGCGGTGTTCCTGTGCTCAGATGCGGCTGCGCAGATGACCGGGACAACCCTGAGCGTGGATGGCGGCTGGACTGCGCTTTGATCCACGGTGGAGAGGGGGCCAGCCCCCTCTTGCCCGCTGGGCAATTCACCCCCGGAGTATTTCGGGAAAGATGATGGGCAACGGGCCTTGGGCGCTGGACCCGGCAGGTCACGGCGCGCCACACATAGTGCGTCACACATTTTAAGGAGCTCGCATGACACGGCGGATCAATCTGGCCCTTCAGGGCGGCGGAGCGCATGGGGCCTTTACTTGGGGTGTGTTGGACCGCCTGCTGGAGGTGGATGACCTTGAGATTGCGGCCATCACCGGCACGTCTGCGGGGGCGCTGAACGGCGCGGCACTCAAGGCGGGGCTGGCGCATGGTGGCAGAGAGGGCGCGCGGTCTTGTCTGGATCATCTGTGGCAGCGGATGGGCGCAGTCGGAGACATGCGCTTTGCCCACTGGCTGGCTGGGCTGGACGCGGCGCCGATCCTTGGAATGCTGGACTGGATCGCGCCGTTTTCCCCGCGTGAGACAATGGGACAGCTGCTGTCGCCCTACAGCTATGGGCCGTTTTACCGCAATCCGTTGCGGCCCGTGGTGGAGGGGTTCAATTTCGCCGAAGTCTGCGCCGCCGAGGGGCCGCAGCTGTTTATCTGCGCGACCTCGGTCAGGACCGGTAAGGTGCGGGTGTTTTCCGGCGACGAGGTCAGCACCGACGCAATCCTTGCCTCTGCCTGTCTGCCGAACCTGTTTCAGGCGGTCGAAATCGAGGATCCAGCAACCGGTCGGATGGAGCCTTATTGGGATGGTGGCTACACCGGCAATCCTGCGCTGTTTCCGCTCTATCAGCCTGAACTGCCGTCAGATGTGGTGATCGTGAGCATCAATCCGTTGGAACGCGATGAACTGCCGCGCACGCCGCAGCAGATTCAGAACCGGATCAACGAAATCAGTTTCAACTCATCGCTCCTGCGGGAGCTGCGTGCCATTGCCTTTGTGCAGCGATTGCTGGCCGAGGGGCGAATGGAGGCGGGTCAGATGAAACGGGTTCTGGTGCACCGGATCGCGGATGATGATCTGATGCGGCAGCTGTCGGTTCACACCAAGCTGATCCCGATCCCGCAGATCCTGGCCAAGCTGAAGACAGCCGGTCGGGCCGCTGCCGAGCGCTTTCTGGAAGGGGACGCCGCGCATATCGGCGCGCGCTCCACTGTCGATCTGACTGAGATGTTCGGCTAGCCGCTGCATCGGCTTGTCCGCCGTTGTGCTGGTGCCCCTGGATCAGGTCTCGACCAGTTCAGGGGGCTGGGTCGGATCCTTGGCGTTGGGGTAAACAAGCCCCGCCGAAATCACCAGTTTGGCGGCATCTTCGACCGACATATCGAGGATGATCACATCCTCTTCCGGGAAAAAGAGAAGAAAGCCGGAGGTTGGGTTGGGCGTTGTTGGGACAAAGATGCTGAGCAGCTTGCCACCGGTTTCAGCGCGGCCCGAAATCTCGCCCTTGGCGGTGGTCGACACAAAGCCGATCGCCCAGATGCCACGGCGGGGGTACTGGATCAGGCAGGCGGTTTCAAAGCTGCGTTCGCTTTGCGCAAAGACGGTTTCGGAGATCTGCTTGATCCCCGAGTAGATCGACCGCACGACCGGCATCCGATCCACCAGGCTTTCGGCAAACCCGATCAGAGAGCGGCCAATGATGCCTTTTGCGATCCAGCCGACGATGATGGTGAACAGCAAAAAGATGATCAGGCCAACACCGCGCAGGTTGATGCCGATATACTGTTCGGGACGGAAGGTCTGTGGCACCAGCGGCAGAACAACCCCGTCGATCCATCCCATGACTGTCCAAAGCAGCCAGATCGTCAGGCCCACAGGAGCGATGACAACAATCCCGGTAAAGAATGATGAGCGCAGTCGGGCAAACAGACCGGGACGGCGCGGTGCAGTTTCATCATCAAAGGGTGTGGTCATCGTTGTCAAATACCAGTGAGGAACAAAAGGAAGCTAGGCAGGGTTCTGCGCAACCGCAATGGGCAGCTGCGCAGAAACACGCATTATTGCTTCAGAGTGACCAATTCCTTGGCGATTTCTGCAGCAAGGCGGGCATTGTTGCGAACAAGGGCAATGTTTGCCTTCAAGGAACGACCATCTGTCAGCTCAAAGATACGTTGCAGCAGAAAGGGGGTCACGGCTTTGCCGACGACGCCCTGTGAATCCGCTTCGGCCTGGGCCTGAGCCAAGATAGGCGCGAGGGCCTCGGCTGCGATCTGGTCATCTGCCGGGATCGGGTTTGCGATCAGCTGACCACCAGGCAGGTCCATCGCCTGACGGGTGGCATGGGCGCGTGCGATTTCTGCGGCGCTGTCCATCCGCAGCGGCGCCGCGAGATCGGAGGTTGCAGACCAGAACGCAGGGAAGCTGTCCTGCCCGTAGGCGATAACCGGTACCCCCTGTGTTTCCAGAACCTCAAGAGTTTTGGGAAGGTCAAGGATCGCCTTGGCGCCAGCCGCGACGACGGTGACCGGTGTTTGGGCCAGCTCCATCAGGTCGGCGGAGATGTCAAAGCTGGTTTCGGCGCCCTTGTGCACACCACCGATGCCGCCGGTCGCAAAGACGCTGATGCCTGCCATGCGCGCAGCGATCATGGTTGCAGCGACAGTGGTCGCCCCGGTGCCGCCGGTGGCAATACAGGCGGGCATGTCTGCACGCGAGATCTTGGCGACGTTCTTGGCCTGGCCAAGCGCCTGCAGCTGATCCGCCTCAAGGCCGATGTGCAGAACTCCGTCGATCACGGCCATGGTTGCAGGCACGGCACCTGCGGCGCGGATATCGTCCTCGACCTGGGCTGCGACCTCGACGTTTTGCGGGTAGGGCATGCCATGGGTGATGATGGTGCTTTCCAGCGCGACGATGGCTTGGCCTGCCTCACGGGCGGCGGCAACTTCGGCCGAGAATGTCATGTTGATCAAAGCGGGGGTTCTCCTGAAACATAGGTGGCGGCGGCCTTCAATGCGGACGCCAGCGAGGTGGCGCGGTCTTCGCCGCGGGCCTCTGCTGCGATATGCGCAGCCATGAAGGTATCGCCTGCGCCTGTGACGCGGGCAACGGTGACGCGCGGGGGCGTCTGGGTGATGAGACCGTTCTGGTCGGCTTCGGTGGCACTGCTGCCGCCGTCGGTCACCAGAACGCGGGCAGCGCCGCGATCCAGCATGGCGCGCGCGGCGGTGGCACTGTCGGTGAATTCCTCCTGACAAAGCAGCCCTGCCTCTTCGAGGTTCACATAAAGCGTTCCGTGACTGCGGGTAAGGAAGGGGCGCAAGCGTTCGGCCTTGCCGGGCGATGCGGGGGCAACACGCAGGTCGGCCTTGGCAAACAGGGGATCGGCGACGATATCGTCCAGCAGCGACAGCGTGAGGTTGCCATCCAGCGCGATTGGTCCGGCATAGGGTGCATCTGCATGGCCCAGGCTGCCATCACCAAGGGGGCGCAGGATCTTGGCGCCGGCCGCCTCAAGCGAATGGGCATCCGCAATCGCCGCAATCAACCCGTTGGCGCCCTCAACCGCCATGTAGCGATCCGTTGGCAGATCTTCGGAACGGTAGAGGTGGTCGGTGATCAGGCCAAGGTGGGTGCAGGCATTGACCAGCTCATCGCCTTCGGCATCGCGGCCAACTGCGCTGAGCAGGGCAGGGCGCAGGCCAAAGCGGGCAAGGGTCATGGCGATGTTCATCGCAACACCACCGGGCAAGCGGGTGATCCGGCCCGGCATGTCAGAACCGCGCTGCATCTCTGCAGGACAACGGCCGATGATATCCCACAGAACAGAACCGATGCACAGGATATCGGGCTGCGGCGCGGCAGCCTGGGACATGGTCTGATCCGGGGTCTCGGCGGGAGAGTGAGAGGGATGTGTCATGGCGGCTGTATTGCCGCGTTTTTCTGGCTCCTGCAAGGCGCAACCGTGTGCGGTAACAGACCGTTTTATTCCAGTTCATCGCATTGGTGGATTTTCCGCCCTGAAAAAGGCGGGTGCGCAGAACAGGGTTATGCCTTGGGCCTGTTGTCATGGGGCCTGTTGTCTTGGGACCAGATGTCATGGGGGCAGATGTATTGGTGCCTGACGCCGTTGTGGTCTGCACCATTGGTCCGGCCGCCTTGGCCTGTCAGTTCGGGACCGCGAAGGTGAGCGCTGCCCAATGGGTGGCCCAGACTGCGCCAGTGCCACTGGCGGGATCCCGGGGGTCAAGCATAACCGCATCCAGAAGATAGCTGTTGCCCCGACTGACGGGTATCACGGCGATGCCATCTGCATTTGTCTTGAGCTTCGTGATGGTCACACCGCCTGTCTCTGTGCGTTCAAAGACTTCGATCTGGGCATCGGGGCGGGGCGCGGTTTGATAGTAAAGGCGCACAGGCAGCCCGTCGTCCAGGTTGTCGATGTAGGGATTTTTCAACGCCACGAACTCCACCAGCAGCCCCTCTGGTTGGTCCTGTCCCGCGCCATCCCCCACGGCGACAAGGGATTTTGCGTGGCGGGTGTAGATTTCTGAAAACCCGTCGCGCGGCAACCCTCGCGCGGTGTGGCGGGCCTCGACGTTGGTAAATCCCTTGTGGCGGGCGAACTCTGCAAATTCCTCCCATGTGTCATAGGTCAGGCTGTCGGGCTGTGTTTCATGAAGAAGAACGGTCAAACCGGGTGCGGGATCGTCAAGCTGGAGCGCAGGCGTGTCCCCCAGCCGCCCAACATAAGGCACAACGCCTGCGGATGTCCTGATGTCAAACCGGTCGATGTCCTGCGTCAGATAGGGGAGGCGAAATCCCTTGAACCGTTGCCCGTTTTTCAGGTCTGCCTGAAGAGATCCGCCTAATTCCACTTGATATTTTTCCGGAGCGATCCAAAACTCATGTGAAAGAGCCGCACCTGCAA
The DNA here is from genome assembly GCF_001258055.1 of Phaeobacter italicus. GTDB lineage: Bacteria > Pseudomonadota > Alphaproteobacteria > Rhodobacterales > Rhodobacteraceae > Phaeobacter > Phaeobacter italicus. Next base: position 628,964 of record NZ_CVRM01000011.1, read on the forward strand.
TGGGAAGGGTGAGAACACCCGCGACGGCTGCAACGATGGGGCGGAGGATGGACATGGCGTGGATGGAACCTCTGGCTCTGGCTCTGGCGGTGCGCAGCGCGCGGTCTGGACCTGCAAACGTGACGCAGACGCTACGGTCTTTTGTGCTGTGTTTTGCGCTGACAATCAGCACCTTTCTTGCAGCTTACTCTAGCGGAGCAGCCCACGAAGTCACGCCGACGATTGCGGATTTCGAGATTGCGGATGGTCAGCTGACCCTCGAACTGCGTCTCAACATCGAGGCATTCGTGGCCGGGATCAACCTTGATGGGATGGAGAATACGGACACAGCTGCACAGGCGCAGGACTATGACAGCTTGCGCGCTCTCAGCGAGGCCGAATTAAAGCCCATGGTGGCGCTTTTTGCGGAGGATTGGCTAAGCACGCTGGAGGTATACGCCGATGAGGATATCCCGCTCAGCCTTCAGTCCGTGACCATTCCAGAAGTCGGCGAAGTGGAATTGCCTCGCAGCAGTGCGTTGATCGTGACCGGGCCGGTTGATGGCGCCGCCCGCGGGTTGAAGATTGGCTGGCCCAAGGGGTCCGGTGGCGTGGTTCTGCGCCAGAATGGGGTGGAAGACCCCTATACAGGCTATCTGCAGGGTGGGGAGGTGACGCCGACGATCCCGATTTCAGGCGGTCTGGCCCAGAGCCCGCAGCAGGCGTTCGTCGACTATATTCCCGTCGGCTACACCCACATCCTGCCCAAGGGGCTGGATCATATTCTGTTTGTTCTGGGGCTTTTCTTTTTCAGCACGCGGCTGCGTCCGCTGATTTGGCAAATCAGCGCGTTTACGGTGGCGCATACAATCACCCTGGCGCTTGGGGCGCTTGGCTGGATCAGGATAGATCCGGCCATCGTTGAGCCGCTCATCGCTGCATCCATCGTTTTTGTCGCGGTCGAAAACGTTTTTGCCCGAAAATTGCACAGCTGGCGCACGTTGGTGATCTTCGGATTTGGATTGTTGCATGGGCTTGGCTTTGCCTCTGTCCTGGCAGAGTTCGGCCTGCCTGACGCCCAGTTTCTGCCGGCGCTTCTTGGCTTTAATGTGGGGGTGGAGCTGGGCCAGCTCACGGTGGTTGGTGTGGCCTATGTGCTGTTTGGATTTTGGTTCTGGGGCCATCCCAAGTACCGGGGCAGAGTTGCAATCCCTGCGAGCTTCACGATCGCTCTTATCGGTGCCTATTGGTTTGCTGAACGGGTGTTTCTCTAACAAACCCGGACTGTCGCGCCGGGATGAAAAAAGGGCCGCGTCAGCATGTGCTGGGCGGCCCTGTTTTTCGATAAATGGATTTGAGTACGGGGGCGATCAGCCCTCCATCGCGGCCATCAGCTTGCGCAGGCTTGCGATGTGGTCTTCCTCGCGCCAGATCTCGTCCCCGATGCCGAAGAAATCGGTGTAAGGCGCGAGCTCGCGAACGATATCAACGGTCAGTCCACCTTCGGCCACGACCGGCACCTCGATCATCTGCGACCACCACTCAAACAGATCTTTCTGTGCTTGATTGCCGTCACCCAGACCAGAGGTGCCAACGGGGCCAAAGCTCACGTAGTCCGCACCCGCCTCAGCTGCCGTCAGGCCATCGTGGCGAGACGCGGCGCAGAAGCTGCCGACAATTGCATCCGGCCCAAGCGCCTTGCGCGCCGTGCGGACGGGGCGCGCTGCGTCGGACAGATGCACGCCATCCAGCCCCAGACGCTCTGCGAGGATCTGATGGTCGGTGATGACAATCGCAACATCGCGGGCATGGGCCACAGCGCGAAGAGCGTCACCTGCACGGCTCAGCGTGTCTTCATCCCGGCTGGCCAGTTCAAGGCGCACACAGGCGATCTCGACCTCGTCCAATACACGGGCCAGCTGGTCGGGGAACCGGCCAAGCTCAAAGCTCGCCGGTGTGGTCAGATAGATCTGCGGCGTTTCGGGGGCGTCAGCGGGGCTGTCCATGGGGAGGGCTCCTGTTCAGTGGTTGACGGTGTTTAGCGCATTTGCCACCGGACGCAAGGATTTGGCGACAACCTGGGGCGCGAAAATCCAGATCCCGTGGCAGCTTCGGCGCAGTCATCTGACGGTTCTGTCCAAGATATAGCCGCTTTGGCCGAGAAGTCGCCCCCTTGCTCTTGCCCATTTGGCGCCTGCCGATTAGAGCAAAGCAGATTTTTTGGAGAGATGGATGCCAAGCGACACACCTCAACCCGCCTTTGTCCTTGTCCGCCCCCAGATGGGTGAAAACATCGGAGCAGCTGCCCGGGCGATGTGGAATTTTGGTCTCGACCGGATGCGCATTGTGGCGCCGCGTGATGGCTGGCCCAATCAAAAGGCGGTTGCCATGGCCTCCGGGGCGGGGCGCCTGCTGGACGAGGCGCAGCTGTCAGCGACGCTGGCCGACAGTCTGGAAGATTGCGATTTCGTCTTTGCCACCACCGCGCGTCCGCGCGAGCTGACGAAACCGGTCTACAGCCCGGAAGCAGCGATGAAGCTGGCCGCAGAGAAAACCGCCGCCGGCCAGAAGGTCGCGGTGATGTTCGGCCCGGAACGCGCGGGTCTGGAAAACGAGGATGTCGCGCGGGCAAACGCCATTATCACTGTGCCGGTCAATCCTGAATTCGCGTCGCTCAACCTTGGTCAGTGCGTCTTGCTGACCGCCTATGAATGGCGTCGTCAGGTGGAAGAGGTCGTGGACGTGACCACCGACCTCGGCAAATCCGACTGGGCCAACCACGCGGATGTGGATGCGCTGGTCAATCACTACGAGGGTCGGCTGGAAGAGGCGGGCTTTTTCTTTCCGCCAGAAAAGGCACCGGGCATGAAGGTGGTCTTTCGCAACTTGTTCAGCCGCCTGCCGCTGACCCGGGCGGATGTGCAGATGCTGCACGGCGTGATGCGACAGATGGTCCGTTGGAAAGAAAAACGCGACTGAACGGTCATTTGGCCGCGAACCCTGCACTGGACGGGGGCTGACCTGCGGCCTAGCTTGACGGGAAATTGGAAGAGGCAAGCATGAGCAAGCGCAGCATTTTCGAGGACGTCTCTGGTGATCAGCCGCAGGAGCGCCCGCAAGCCCAACCCGGTGGGATCGATCGCGCCCGTCGCGGCGCACGGGGCGCCATACGTGCCTGGCTGTCGGTTCTGTTCGCTCTGGTCGTGGCGATGATCGTCGTGGGGGGGCTGACACGGTTGACCGACAGCGGGTTGTCGATCACCGAATGGCGGCCCGTCACCGGTGCAATCCCACCCCTGAGCGAGGCCGACTGGCAGGCTGAGTTCGAAAAGTACAAACAGATCGACCAATGGCGCATCCAGAACCAGTGGATGCAGCTTGAGGACTTCAAGGTCATCTATTGGTGGGAATGGGGTCATCGTCAGCTTGGCCGTGTGATCGGGCTGATCTGGGCTGTTGGCTTCCTCGGCTTTGCGGTCGCGCGCCAGATCCCAGTTGGTTGGGCTGGCAAGCTGTTGCTGCCCGGTCTCCTGGGCGGGCTGCAGGGCGGTATCGGCTGGTGGATGGTGGCCTCTGGCGTGACACAGGGCGAGGGGATGACTGCGGTTGCCTCTTATCGTCTGGCCACACACCTTGGCCTTGCCTTTGTGATCCTTGGGGTGATTTCCTGGTATATGTTCCAGCTTGGTCGGGAAGAACGCGACCTGATGCAGGCGCGGCGTGCCAAAGAAAGCAAGCTGTTCAGCCTTTCCACCGGGCTTTTGCACTTCAGCTTTTTGCAGATCATCCTTGGCGCTTTGGTTGCAGGTATCGACGCAGGGCGGTCATACACAGACTGGCCGCTGATGGGGGGGCAGATCATTCCGCCGGATCCCTTCATGATCGAGCCGCTGTGGAAGAACTTCTTTGAAAACCCCGGCCTTGTGCAGTTCATCCACCGTGTGAGCGGCTATCTCCTCCTTGCCTTTGGCGTTGTGGTCTGGCTGCGAGGGCGAAACAGCGCCCATCCGCGCACGCAATTTGCCTTTAACGCGGTATTTGCGGCCTTGCTGTTGCAAATGGTGCTTGGCATCGTGACCGTGCTCTACGCCGCACCGTGGCAGATTGCGATCTTGCACCAGCTGATGGCCGTTTGCCTTTGGGTGCTGATCCTGCGCGCCCGGTTCCTGTCGGCATACCCGATTGCCACTTCGATCAAGGATTACTGAGCATGACCGCATTTGATGAACTGATGGCCTTTGAACGCGACACACAGGCCTTGGGCCAGATTGCTGGTCGCCTCGGCTGGGATCAGGAAACCATGATGCCCCGCGGTGCCGCGCCCCAACGCGGCGAAGAGATGGCCGCAATCGAAGCGGTTCTTCATGCCCGGCGGTCAGATCCGCGGGTGGCAGACTGGCTGGCCGCTGCGGTCGCCCCGGATGAGGTTGGCGAGGCCCAGCTGCGCGAAATCCGCCGCAGTTATGACCGGGCGGTCAAGGTTCCCGCCGATTTGGCCAAGCGGATTGCGCGTGTGACCTCTGAGGCGCAGGGCAAATGGGCAGCGGCCCGCGCGGCAGAAGACGTGGCCGCATTCCTGCCGGTTCTGGAAGAGGTGGTCTCTCTCAAACGGGAAGAAGGACAGGCGCTGGCCGCAGGCGGTGACGTCTATGATGCGATGGTCGCCGACTACGAACACGGAACAACCGGTGCCGAGATCGCGGATCTCTTTGATGCAATGCGCCCGCGTCTGGTGGACCTGCGGGCCCGTGTACTGGACAAACCCGCGCCCCAAGGTGTCAGCGGCCATTTCGACGCTGACAAGCAGATGGCGCTGACCACCACGTTGGCAGAGACGTTTGGCTACAAGATGAGCCACGGACGGGTGGACAAGGCGGTCCATCCTTTCTGTTCGGGCAGCGGCCTTGACGTGCGCGTCACCACCCGGACCAGTGACGACGATCCGTTCAATTGCTTTTACTCGACCATCCACGAGGTCGGTCATGCTGCTTATGAGCAGAACATCGATCACGCCTATCTGCTGACCCCATTGGGTCGCGGCGTGTCGATGGGTGTGCACGAGAGCCAGAGCCGGATCTACGAAAACCAGCTCGGCCGCAGCCGCGCCTTTACCGGTTGGTTGTTCGATCAGATGCGTGCGGAGTTTGGCGAGTTCGGTATCGCGGATGCAGATGCCTTTTATGCGGCGGTGAATGCCGTGCAGAACGGCTATATCCGGACCGAAGCGGACGAGCTGCAGTATAACCTGCATGTGATGCTGCGCTTTGATCTGGAGCGTGCGTTGATGTCGGGTGATCTGCAGGTCCAGGATCTGGAAGCCGCCTGGAATGATCGCTTTGCCGCTGATTTCGGCTATGACGTAGACAAGCCGTCAAACGGCTGCCTGCAGGATGTCCATTGGTCGGTTGGGCTGTTTGGTTATTTCCCGACCTACAGCCTCGGCAATGTCTATGCGGGGTGTCTGTATCAGGCGCTGCGTCAGGCGGTGCCGGATTTGGATGCCCAGCTTGCGTCAGGCGATACCGTGGCTGCGACCAGCTGGCTGCGGGACAATCTGCAAACGCATGGTGGCCTGCGCAATCCGGTCGAGACCATCACCCACGCCGCAGGCATGCCGCCGAGCCCGGAACCCCTGCTTGCCTATCTGGAAGAGAAATTCGGCGCGCTCTACGGTCTTTGATCGCAGCGCACGTAAACCAGAAAACCCCTGCTATTTGGCAGGGGTTTTGTGTTTTTAGCGTCAGATCAATGCCATACGCTCTGCCCGTTCCGGATCAGGAAAGGGGCGGTAAAGTCCAAAGTCTGCCGCTGCGATCAATGTGTTCACATTGGCATAAAGCCGTTCGACATTTTCGTCCATCTCACCAAGGACGCGGAATGCCTGGTCAAGTTGCGACATATCCGTGAACTCGATCTCCAGCAGAAAGTCGCGATTTGTATCGCTGGCAAGGTTCAGTTTCCGACGCAACAGACGCCAAGTCTGAATGACACCACGTTCCTTGAGGTATCCCATCCACTGGTCTACCGCGTTGGCAAAGACGAGGGCCTTGGCCTCGTGGTGAAGATCAATCGAGCAGTGATAGAGATTCATGCGTCGCCTTCCTTTCCCGATGGCGTTTCCACGACATGAAAGGCTGCCCGAAACTGATTAGCCTTTGATTAACAAATACGCCGCCCGGTTGGGGCGGCGTTTTGACTGGGTTTGTCTTACGGGCCTCAGCTTTCGCTGGTGTCCGCCTCATCCTCGTCCGATTGCTCGGCAATCCAGGCAACAGAGACGACCTCTTCGCCCTTGCCTGTATTGAAGACCCGCACGCCACCGGCAGAGCGGGAGCGGAAGGAAATGCCATCAATCGGCACCCGGATCGACTGCCCTTTCGAGGTCGCGAGCATGATTTGGTCGTCCATCTCAACAGGGAAGGAAGCCACGATAGCACCACCGCGCATTGCCTTGTCCATTGCAGTGACGCCCATGCCGCCGCGCCCACGTACCGGATAGTCGTGGCTTGAGCTCAGCTTGCCCGAACCACCGGATGTGATGGTCAGGATCAGGTTTTCTGCTGCTGACATTTCGGCATAGCGGTCCTGGCTGATGGCACCTGCAACCACGTCTTCGTCGTCGCTCTCGCCATCGTCGGCAATCCCGGCCACGGCGCGGCGCATCTTGAGATAGGCTGCGCGTTCCTCGGGGGAGGCTTCGAAATGGCGGATCACCGACATCGAGACAACGTGATCGTCACCGTTGAGCCTGATGCCCCGTACACCGGTGGATTCACGGCTGTTGAAGACACGAACATCCGTGGTGCGGAAGCGGATCGCACGACCGGAATCGGTGAACAGCATCACGTCGTCATCTTCGGAACAGATGCGCGCATTGACCAGTTTGACAGAGCCGTCCTCTGGCAGTTTCATCGCGATCTTGCCGTTGCGGCGGACATTGGTGAAGTCCGACAGGCGGTTACGCCGCACGTCACCTGCGCTGGTGGCAAAGATCACCTGCAGTTTTTCCCAATCTTCGTCCGGCACATCGACCGGCATGATCGCTGCAATGGACACCCCTGTGGGGATCGGCAGGATATTCACGATCGCCTTGCCCTTGGAAGTGCGGCCGCCCTGCGGCAGACGCCAGGTCTTGAGCTTGTAGACCATCCCATCGGTGGTGAAGAACAGCAGCTGGGTGTGGGTGTTGGCCACGAAGAGGTTGGTAACAACATCCTCTTCTTTGGTCTGCATCCCAGACAGCCCCTTGCCACCGCGTTTTTGCGCGCGGAAATCGGCCAGCGGGGTCCGTTTGATGTAGCCGCCAGATGTGATCGTCACGACCATATCTTCGCGCTCGATCAGATCCTCGTCTTCCATGTCGCCGGACCAGTCGACGATCTCGGTGCGACGGGGAACGGCGAAGTTGTCGCGCACTTCGCGCAGCTCGTCCGAGATGATGCCCAGGATCCGCTCGCGGGAGGACAGGATTTCAAGGTATTCCTTGATCTTGCCTGCCAGTTCTTCCAGCTCATCGGTGACTTCCTTGACACCGATCTGCGTCAGACGCTGCAACCGAAGTTCCAGAATGGCACGGGCCTGCACCTCAGAGAGGTTATAGGTGCCATCGTCATTCATGGTGTGGGTCGGATCGTCGATCAGGCGGATGTAGGGTGCGATATCGCTCGCAGGCCAGCGGCGTGTCATCAGCTTGTGACGGGCCTCAGCGGCATCGGCAGAGGCGCGGATGGTCGCAACCACCTCGTCCACATTGGATACTGCCACAGCGAGGCCGCACAGGATGTGGCTGCGTTCACGGGCCTTGCGCAGGTCATATGCGGTGCGGCGGGCAACCACGTCTTCGCGGAAGTCGATGAAGGACGACAGGAAACGGCGCAGGGTCAGCTGTTCTGGCCGGCCACCATTCAACGCCAGCATGTTGCAGCCGAACGACGTCTGCATGGGCGAGAAGCGATACAGCTGGTTCAGCACCACCTCGGGGGTTGCGTCGCGCTTGAGTTCGACAACAACCCGCACACCGTTGCGGTCGGATTCATCCTGAACGTGGGCCACGCCTTCGATCCGTTTTTCGCGGACCTGCTCGGCGATCTTTTCGATCATCGCGGCCTTGTTGACCTGATAGGGGATTTCTTCGACCACGATCGCATAGCGGTCCTTGCGGATCTCCTCGACCTTGGTCTTGGCCCGGATGATGACACTGCCACGGCCCTCCAGATACGCCTTGCGCGCACCAGAGCGGCCCAGCATCACACCACCGGTGGGGAAATCGGGGCCGGGAATGTACTCGATCAGCTGTTCGCTGGTCAGGTCCGGGTCCTCAATAAGGGCCAGGGTGGCATCCACCACCTCGCCGAGGTTGTGAGGCGGGATGTTGGTCGCCATGCCAACCGCAATACCCCCGGCGCCGTTGACCAGCATGTTCGGGAAGCGGGCGGGGAGGACCGTTGGTTCACGGTCCTTGCCATCGTAGTTGTCCTGGAAATCAACCGTGTCTTTTTCGATGTCGGCCAGGATCGACGCGGCCGGCTTGTCCATGCGGACTTCGGTGTAACGCATCGCCGCCGGGTTATCGCCGTCCATCGAGCCAAAGTTGCCCTGACCGTCCAGAAGCGGCAGCGACATGGAGAAGTCCTGCGCCATCCGCACAAGGGCGTCATAGATCGCGCTGTCACCATGGGGGTGGTATTTACCCATGACATCGCCAACCGGACGGGCCGACTTGCGATAGGGTTTGTCATGGCTGTTGCCGACTTCGTGCATGGCGTACAGAATCCGGCGGTGAACCGGTTTCAGACCATCACGCAGGTCGGGAATGGCGCGGCTGACAATAACCGACATCGCATAGTCGAGATACGAGTTGCGCATCTCGGTTTCAATGGAAACCGTCGGGCCATCATACTGAGGCCGCTCAGGTTTATTTTCGTCCATGTTTTCAGGAGTTTCCGGCGTATCGCTCACGTTGGCTGCCCGTAGTTATTGCTGGGTCTATATCTTGTGTCTGCACCTTAACAGCAAGGGCATATAAGGCGCAAGCAAGCTGGCTGATCTTGGCGTCATTCCTCGCTGTATTTCTGCCAAGCGGCTGTATTTGTACGAGATTAACGAATTTTATGATATGCTTACGACATGGGGGGTGTCCGTAGAGGAGACCTGAAATGGAGAAAAGCGAAACAGAGCTGATGTTGAAGGGCTACGGTCTGACCACGGCCGAGATGACATATCACATGCCCGACCACATCCACGTGCTCAATACCTTTGTCTGGCAGGACTATGATCTGGCGCCCGATCATCCGCGCCTGTTTGAGTTTATCGAGTTCTGGCAGCGCGAGATCGAGGGCCCGTTGCATTCGGTCCGCTTTACCCATCGCAAAATGATCAGCCCCGGTGAATGGCGCAACGTCAAGGGCGTGCTGCATCTTCATTCGTGACCGCTTTGCTGGAATGTAAGGCATAATTCTGACCATACGGCATGCGTGGGCTTCTGATCTGTTTTCTTTTGCCCTCAGTCGCTTATACTGTCACGGACTAAGCTGGCAGCCCTGCGCTATGGTCCTGATTTGTCAGGCTGTCTTTGATCTATCCGGCGCAGCAGGCGCGCCCCGCGGCAAAGAGGCAGGCCCATGGTTTCCCGAGTTATTCCGGTCGACCCATTTGATCTGGTGGTTTTTGGGGGAACTGGCGATCTGGCACAGCGCAAGATCCTGCCGGCCCTGTTTCGGCGCCACTGTGACGAGCAGCTACCCGATGGCGCCCGCATCATTGGTGCCGCGCGCAGCGATTTGACCCGCGAAAGCTATCAGGCGCTGGTGGCCGAGGCGCTGCAAACCCATTGCGGCGCATTAGGGCCGGAGCAGCTGGCCCGGTTTCTGGATCGCGTCCTTTATCTCAGGGTTGATGCAACCGACCCGGCAGGTTGGCAGGCGCTCACACAGGAATTGGGCAAGCCACGCCAGGATCGGGTGCGGGTGTTCTATTTTTCTGTTGGCCCATCGCTGTTTGCGCCGCTGGCGGAACAGATCTGGGCGCATGAGTTGGCCGACGATCAGACCCGGATCGTGGTCGAAAAGCCCTTTGGTCATGACCTCGCGTCTGCGCGGGCCTTGAACCAAACCCTTGCCAGTCATTTCGACGAAAGCCAGATTTACCGGATCGACCATTATCTGGGCAAGGAAACCGTTCAGAACCTCATGGCGATCCGGTTTGGCAATATGTTGTTTGAGCCGCTTTGGAACAGCCAATATGTCGACCACATCCAGATCACGGTGGCAGAGACCGTGGGCGTTGGCGGGCGTGAGGCGTATTACGACAAATCCGGTGCGATGCGGGACATGATGCAGAACCACCTGATGCAGCTTCTCTGTCTCATCGCGATGGAGCCACCGGCCAAATTCGACCCCGATGCCGTGCGCGATGAAAAGCTGAAGGTGATCCGCGCGCTGGAGCCTGTTGAGCCGCATCATATCGTGCGCGGACAATATGTTGCCCCAAGTGGTGTAACCGGTACGGATCTGACGTACCGCGAAACCGTGGGCGCGCCACGCAGCACCACAGAGAGCTATGTCGCGCTGAAGGCGCATATCAGCAACTGGCGGTGGGCGGGGACGCCGTTTTACCTGCGGACGGGCAAACGTCTGGTGGCGCGGTCTTCTGTTATCAACGTCTTCTTCAAGGATGCGCCGCACTCGATCTTTGGTGCGGATGCGGGGCGGCACGCGAACCTGCTGACAATCCGCCTGCAGCCCGACGAGGGGATCACCCTGAAAGTGACCATCAAAGAGCCGGGGCCGGGCGGGATGCGGTTGATGGACGTGCCCTTGGACATGAGCTTCGCCCAGGCCCTGGGGGACAACATTCACGGCGCACCGGACGCCTATGAGCGGCTGATCACCGATGTGATACGGGGCAATCAGACCTTGTTCATGCGCGACGATGAGGTCGAGGCCGCCTGGGCCTGGACGGATCCGATCATTGCGGGCTGGACATCTCGTGGGGATGTGCCAAAACCCTATGATAGCGGTAGCACCGGCCCCGGCGACGCCGATCTGCTGATGCGCCGTGACCAACGAGACTGGCGGGGGATCAACCCATGAAAATTTCCGAATACGCAGACCGTGACATGCTGGCCATCGATGTGGCCAATCAGATTGCGGGCGACCTCAAGACGCATTTGCTGCACCATGACAGCGCGTCGATTGCGGTGGCGGGCGGAACAACCCCAGCCCCGATTTTTGACGACCTTTGCGCCGCAGACATCGACTGGGATCGCGTGCGCCTGATGGCAACCGATGAACGCTGGGTGCCTGCCGACAGCGAGCGTTCGAATGCTCGCATGATCCGCGAGCGGCTCCTTGTTGATCGCGCTGCCGCGGCCCGGTTCCTGCCGTTCCATGTTCCCGCGCGTGCGCCCGAAGATGTTCTGGCCGAGGTTGAAAGCATGATCGAGCCTGAGCTGCCGCTGTCGGTTGTCCTGCTTGGTATGGGCGAAGACATGCACACCGCCTCGCTGTTTCCGGGGGTTGGCGGGCTGGAGGCTGCGCTGGCCGCGACTGCGCCCATCCTTGCGGTCATGCGCCCTGACAGCCAGCCAGAGCCCCGCATCAGCCTGTCAGCCCGTGTGCTGGATGCTGCGATTTCCAAACATCTGGTGATCTACGGCGATGCCAAGCGCGAAGCGTTGGAGCGCGCCAAGTCGCTGCCACCGGAAGAGGCGCCAATTCAGGCCGTCTTGTCAGAAATGACAGTGCACTGGGCCCCCTGAGCCAGCGCGCAAGCAACGCATGCGCGTGTGCGCGGTGCCTTTACGCATGTTTGCAGAACATGTTCGCAAATATGGGCCGTCCCGTTTGGGAGGGCCTATTTTTATGCTCAGCCTTCGGCGACGGCGCCGTCACGTTCGATAAGGGATTGGCGCAAGGGGTCGGGCAGGGGATAGCCTGATTGTCCATCTGGCGTGCGCAACACCATCACACCGGTCATTGTTGCGCGCAGATCGCCGGACCAGATCTGCTGCTCCATGATGTAAGAGGTGCGGCGAAACGAAACGACGCGGGCAGTGGTGATGTAATCCTCGTCCAGCACCATTTCCTTGACGTAGTGGATATTGGCGTTGCGCACGACATTGCGCGGGGCTGGCATCCCGTCAAAGAAGGGTGCGAAGAAGCGGTTGAAATACGCCACGCGCAGGGTTTCAAACCAGCTGAGATAGGCCTTGTTGTTGACGTGGTGCAGGATATCCAGTTCGGAAAACCGCACCCGGTCGGCCATTGCCAGCGGCTGAGGCTCTGTCAGGCCATGTTCGATCTGCGCTTCAGCGCTGAGTGGGGTGTGATAAATCAGCTCCATTGCGCCTGCCTAGGCGGAATGTCCGAGCGGCGCAAGGGCTGGCGGGCTTCATGCACCGATCCGGTATGCTGATCGGCGTCGGGGTGGACGAATATGATCGGCACACAAAAAAACCGACTGATTTCAGTCGGCTACGTAATGTCCGTGATCTGCGCTGGAATGGACCCTCGAATGGACCCTAGGGTGTTTACTGGAGCGGGTAACGGGAATCGAACCCGTAACTAAAGCTTGGGAAGCTGCCGTGATACCTTTTCACCATACCCGCATCCGTGCTGCTGGGAGTAGCGAATTCGCCGGGGCGGGTCAAGCGCACAACACGCTGATTGCCCCGGCAAAATCGTTTTCCCTTACCTAGCCGCGACGGCGGCGACGGCGGCGCCCTCCGTCCTCAGCTGCGTCACCGCCACCGCTGTTGAAATTAACCTGCGGCAGTGTCACGACCGTGCCCAGGATCGGGAAGGGCTCGGCAGAGTTGGGGATGGCAGACGCGTTGACGAAATGCTCTTGGAAACGCGGCTCCACTGCGGTTTCGATCTTTTCGATGTTGCGGACGGTTTCCTCGATTTCGCCGCGCGCTTCGAGGTTCAGCAAGGCAATCCGTGCGCCGGTGCCAGCGGCGTTGCCTGCCGATGTGACCTTGTCCAGTTCGCAATCTGGGATCATGCCAAGAACCATGGCGTGTTTGGCTGAGATATGCGCCCCAAAGGCACCGGCGAGCACAACGCGGTCGACCTTTTCCACGCCGAATTTGTCCATCAGGAGCCGGGCGCCGGAATAAAGCGCAGCCTTTGCCATCTGGATTGCGCGGATGTCGGGGTTGGTGACGGTGATCGTCGGGCCGCCCTCGGCGGAGCCGTCCCACAGCATGTAGGCATTGGTGCGCCCATCCTGAATGCAGCGTGCCGTGCCGGTTTGTTCGGCCGAGCCGATCAGGCCAGAGGCATCCAGCACGCCAGCCATGCGCATTTCGGCGATTGCCTCGATGATGCCGGAACCGCAGATGCCGGTGATGCCGGTCGTCGCGATAGACTGGGCAAAGCCCTCTTCATCCGACCACACATCTGAACCGATCACGCGGAAACGTGGCTCTTTGGTTTCCGGGTTGATTTCGACGCGTTCGATGGCGCCCGGGGCGGCGCGCTGACCGCTGGAGATCTGGGCGCCTTCAAACGCAGGACCAGTGGGAGAGGAACAGGCCAGAACCTTTTCCTTGTTGCCAAGTAGGATCTCGGCGTTGGTGCCCACGTCAACAACCAGCACCAGATCCTCTGATTTGTCCGGCGCCTCGGAAAGGGCGACCGCCGCAGCATCCGCGCCGACGTGACCGGCGATGCAGGGCAGTAGATAGACACGGGCGGCCGGATGAATGTTGAGGTTCAGTTCAATCGCCCGCAGCGACAGCGCGTTGGAGGTTGCCAGCGCAAAAGGGGCCTGACCCAGCTCAAACGGGTCGATGCCGAGGAACAGGTGATGCATCACCGGATTGCAGACAAACACCGCATCCACGATCAACGCCTTGTCGATTTCCGCTTCGGCGGCGATTTGGGTGAACAGCGCGTTCATGCCCTCGCGCACGGCGGCTGTCATTTCCTGATCGCCGCCCTTGTTCATCATGGAATAGGACACCCGGCTCATCAGGTCTTCGCCAAAACGGATCTGCGGGTTCATGATCCCGGAGGAGGCAACCACCTGGCCGGTTTTCAGGTCGCACAGATGGGCCGCGATGGTGGTAGAGCCAAGATCCACCGCAAGACCATAGACAGAGCCTTCGTAATAGCCGGGCCAGATGTGCATGATCTTGGGGGACTGGCTGGCGTCGCCCAGATGCACGGCGACTGTCACCTTCCAGTTGCCCTTGCGCAGGGCCGGCTGCAGGCACTGCAGGATATGAAGATCGGTTTGCACGCCCTTCAGACCCCACTGGCTGTCCAGCGCCTCGATCAGCCGCTCCATGTCGCCGGTCGGCTTGTGCATGTCGGGCTCTTCAACCTCGACATAATACAGCCGCGTCGACGGGTTCATGGTGACTTCACGCGCTTCGGCCCGCTTGCGCACCACTTGGCGGTGCACCTGGCTTTCTGGCGGGACGTCAATCACCACATCCCCCTGAACGGTTGCCTGACAGCCAAGTCGGCGCCCGTCGATCAGCCCGCGTTTGTCCTTGTAGCGCTGTTCGACCTTGTTCCACTCGCTCAGCGCATCATCCGAAACGCTTACCCCGTGCTTGGAAAACTCTCCGTACGACGGGGTGATCTGGCACTTGGAGCAGATGCCGCGACCGCCGCAGACAGAGTCGAGATCGACCCCAAGTTGGCGGGCCGCTGTCAGGACGGGCGTTCCAACGGGAAAGCGGCCGCGCTTGCCCGATGGGGTGAACACCACCAACGGATCGGTTGCGGATGCCTGGGTCGGGTCGGTGACGGGATCGTTTGCCATGCCTCTACCTATGTTCGTGCGCATTTTGCGGGAGCATATGGCGTTTTGCGCGCAGGGAAAGCCGGGCCGCGTCATTTTCATGCCCGCTGGCGTCATTTATGTCTGGTTTTGGCGCAGTTTAGCGCTCAGGTGTCGCTATGGTCGTCTTGTGTCGCGCCATTGGCGAGCCATTTCAGGATGTCTTTGCGATTGCCATCAAGGCTGGGGGCGGGTCTGCGGGTCACAGGATCGGGCAGGGCTGAGAGTTTGACCGGATTGCCTGCTGCCTTGTACTGCGGATGGCCGTCTGCGTCGCACACATCGACCACCATATT
The DNA here is from genome assembly GCF_001258055.1 of Phaeobacter italicus. GTDB lineage: Bacteria > Pseudomonadota > Alphaproteobacteria > Rhodobacterales > Rhodobacteraceae > Phaeobacter > Phaeobacter italicus. The sequence goes on from NZ_CVRM01000011.1 coordinate 644,035, forward strand.
GCGGGCAAGGATCTGAGGATCCTGCATGACCTGCGCCACATCCTGAATGGGACCGGTGGGGATGCCTGCACGCTGCAGCTCTTGGATCCAGTGCTGTTTGGGCTGGTCCAGCGTCACTGCCTCAATCAGCCGTTTCAACAGCCGCGCATTTTCACAGCGGGCCAAGTTGGTGGCAAATCGCGGATCTTCTGCAAGAGGCAGGCCAAGCGTCTTGCACAGGCTCGCGAAAAGCGCGTCATTGCCCGCGGCAATCACAAACAGCCCGTCGCGGGCATGAAAGGTCTCAAATGGCGTGATCGACGGATGGCGCGCACCGGACGGGCGGGGGGAATGGCCCGTCACAGAGGTGATGGCGACCGCATGTTCCAGCAACGCGAGCTGGCTGTCGAGCATGGACACGTCAACCTTCTGTCCGGGCGCGCCGGATTTGACGGCATAGAGCGCAGCAAGAACCCCCTGACACAGGAACATGCCCGCTGCGATATCGCCGATAGAGGCCCCGACGCGCACTGGGTCGCGGTCTTTTTCCCCGGTGATCGACATGACGCCTCCGCGGGCCTGAACCACCATGTCATAGGCAGGGCGCAACCGGTCCGGGCCGGTGTGGCCAAAACCTGAGACAGCGCCATAGATCAGGTTTGGAAACCGCGCATGCAGCGCCTCCCACCCATAACCGAGCCGCTCCATGACGCCGGGGCGAAAATTCTCAAGGATCACATCGGCGCGCTCCAGCAGCTGATCAAAGATCACCCGATCGGTTTCGGCCCGCAGGTCCAGCGCGATGCTTTCCTTGCCGTGGTTGATGGTCGCAAAATAGGCGCTTGCGCCATCCTTGAACGGCGGAAAGGCGCGGGTATCGTCGCCAAGGCCGGGACGCTCTACCTTGATGATGCGCGCACCCAGATCCTGCAGACCCATAGAGGCATAGGGCCCGGCGAGGACATGGGTAAGGTCAAGGACAACGACCCCCTCCAATGGGCGGCAGCATGTGTCGTCTGGCATGGCTCTGGGGTTCCGATCTGATCTGTTCGCGTATCCCATGCTGACAGCAGGAGAGCCGCACCGCCTTGATCCATGTCAGCAAAGATCGGCGGCCCCGTGACAGGCAAACGGATCGTTTCGGCGCAGGGGCGTGAATTCTCCGGTTTTTCTCGAATCGGGCTCTTTCCCATCTGCGGCATCTGTGCCATAGGGTCATCGCCAACGGGGTTTTGCATGGGGATAGCAAATGCAGATTCGTGAGGCTCTCACATTCGACGATGTTCTTCTGGTACCAGGTGCGTCCAGCGTTCTGCCGAGCACGGCTGACACGCGCACGCGGGTGACAAATTCCATCTCCCTCAACATTCCGCTGCTCAGCTCGGCGATGGATACGGTGACGGAATCCCGCATGGCGATCGCCATGGCGCAGGCTGGCGGCATGGGCGTCATTCACAAGAACCTTGATCTGGAAGAGCAGGCCCGCCAGGTCCGCCGCGTCAAGCGTTTCGAGAGCGGGATCGTCTACAACCCGATCACCCTGACGGCAGATCAGACGCTGGCGGACGCCAAGGCGCTGCAGGAACGTTACCGCGTGACCGGTTTCCCGGTCGTTGATGGCGAGGGCCGTGTTGTTGGCATCGTGACCAATCGCGACATGCGCTTTGCCACCGATGACAACACGCCTGTCTCGGTGATGATGACCTCTGACAACCTCGCCGTGATGCAAGAGCCGGCCGAGTTGGAAGAAGCCAAATCGATGATGAAGGCGCGCCGCATCGAAAAGCTGCTGGTGACCGACAAGAGCGGCAAGTTGACCGGTCTTCTGACGCTGAAAGACACTGAGCAGGCCGTTCTCAACCCCACTGCCTGCAAGGATGAGCTGGGTCGTCTGCGCGTTGCTGCCGCCAGCTCTGTTGGTGAGAGCGGTTTTGCCCGCTCTGAGGCGCTGATTGATGCTGGTGTCGATATCGTGGTGGTGGACACCGCGCATGGACACTCCGAAGGGGTGATCGAGGCGGTCAAGCGCATCAAGGCGCTGTCGTCCAAGGTACAGGTCGTTGCGGGTAACGTCGCGACAGCCGCAGCCACCAAGGCGCTGATCGATGCGGGCGCGGATGCCGTCAAGGTCGGGATTGGTCCGGGCTCCATCTGCACCACCCGGATGGTTGCAGGTGTCGGTGTTCCGCAGCTGACCGCGATCATGGATTGTGCCGGCGCCGCTGGTGACATTCCGATCATCGCGGATGGTGGCATCAAATTCTCAGGTGATTTCGCCAAGGCCATTGCCGCCGGCGCGTCCTGCGCGATGGTTGGTTCGATGATCGCGGGAACGGATGAATCGCCGGGCGAAGTGATCCTATATCAGGGCCGTTCCTTCAAATCCTACCGCGGCATGGGATCGCTCGGCGCGATGGCGCGTGGCTCTGCTGATCGGTATTTCCAGAAGGATGCCGCCAGTGACAAACTCGTGCCCGAAGGCATCGAGGGGCAGGTGGCCTACAAAGGGGCTGCAGGTGCGGTGATTCATCAGCTGGTTGGCGGTCTGCGTGCAGCGATGGGCTACACAGGCTGTGCGACCGTAGATGAGATGCGCAAGAACTGCGAGTTCGTCCGTATCACCGGTGCCGGCCTCAAGGAAAGCCACGTCCATGACGTGCAGATCACGCGTGAAAGCCCGAACTACCGTATCGGCTAAAAAACAGGAGCGCTGCCGGATGACCGTGATGCATCGCCATGAGGCCGGGGCATGACCCCGGCAGCCCGCCGACAGGCCGCAATCGAAATCCTCGACCAGATCCTGGCCGGGGAACCTGCGGAGAAACAGCTGACAGCCTGGGCGCGACGTAGCCGCTTTGCCGGATCCAAGGATCGGGCAGCGGTGCGCGACCACGTATTTGACGCGCTGCGGTGCTTGCGTTCCTTTGCGGCCCTTGGTGGCGGGGGCAGGGTGGATCTGATCGATCACACAACCACCACCGGTCGCCAGCTGATGCTGGGCGCATTGCGCGCCGAAGGTGTGGAGCCCGACACGCTGTTCACGGGTGAAGGTCATGGGCCTTCTGCACTTAACGATGATGAACGTGCTGCGCTCGCGCGGGTGCCAGAGCTGTCCGATGCGGAACGGCTGGATATTCCCCAATGGCTCTGGCCGTTGTTTTCTGAGAGCCTGGGCGATGGGGTTGAGGCGGCAGGCCGGGCCCTGCAGAGCCGGGCGCCAGTGCATTTGCGCGTCAACCGCCGTCATCCGGATCAGGCAGAGGCGGTTGCCCGGCTCGCATCCGAAGGCATCCTGGCGGAGCCGCACCCTGCGGCGGACACTGCATTGAACGTCACCGAAGGTGCCCGAAAGCTGCGCAACTCTCTTGCCTATGCTCATGGGTTGGTAGAGCTGCAGGATGCTGCCAGTCAGGCGGTGATCGAGGCGCTGCCGCTTGCCGATGGGATGCGGGTGCTGGACTATTGCGCCGGCGGTGGTGGCAAAAGCTTGGCGCTGGCGGCGCGGGCAAAGATCGACCTTTATGCCCATGATATTGCGGCACAACGGATGAAAGATCTGCCAGTCCGTGCAGAGCGTGCGGGCGTCAAGGTAACCCTGCTGGAGCCGCGGAAAACCGGCGCAAAGGCCCCCTATGACCTGGTGCTGTGTGATGCACCTTGTTCTGGCTCCGGATCTTGGCGCCGCGCCCCCGAGGGCAAGTGGCGGCTCAGCCAGTCCCAGCTCGACACTTTGTGCCAGACCCAAAGCGCCATTCTTGATGAGGCCGCTGAACTGGTCGCTGACGGCGGCGTTTTGGCCTATGCCACATGCTCCATGCTGTCGGTCGAAAACCGCAAGCAGGTTGATGATTTTCTCGCACGCCGCTCTGGCTGGCAGTTGCAGAGCGATCACGGCTGGCAGGTGCAGGGCGGCACCGACGGTTTCTATGTTGCGGTACTGCGCCGTATCGGCAACGATTAAACCCAGAGAGATCCAATAAAATTACTGCAACCTTAACGCAGTCTTAACCTTATTCGTCGCGATATGGGCGCACTTGATCCATTGAGGGAGCCGCAATGAACGGACGTCGAACTTCCCCCGTTCCCGAGTTGCGCGTTTACACGCCTGAACATGCACGTCTTGCGGCTGTGCTGGTTTTGTCTGCGATGGTGATCACCGCGCCTTGGGTGTTGAACACGCCCGAGTGGATCACTCGCGGGTTGATTGCTGTTGGTCTGACGCTGGTGGCGGTGGCGCTGTTGATGCTGATCCAGGCCCGGACGCGCCTGAAAGCCCGCGCAATGGCGACGGAGCTTTTGACCGGCTTCATCGACAAGGATGCGACGCCCACTTTTGTCACCGATGAAGATGGCGTCGTGCATGCCTCCAACGGGGCCGCGGCCAAGCGGTTTGAAGATGGCGACACCGAAACCCTGGCTGGGACCATGCGCTCTATCCTTGCCAACCCCTCTGCGGTTCTGTTCCGACTGCAAAGCCGGGCTCGCGTAGAAGGGGCCGCGCGCGAAGATATCGTGACGCGCCGTGGACATGTCCGTCTGGCAGTGCACCAAATGCAAGGCGGCAGCTTTTTGTGGCGGGTAGAGGAAATCGCTGATCGCCCGACAACAGGGCGCAATGCCGACAATGTGCCGATCCCGATGCTGACCGTCGGCCGCACCGGGACCGTTCTGTTCATGAACGAAGCCGCGCGCGCTCTGATCGGTGAACGGGTGAAGTCGACAGATCGACTGTTCACGTCGCTGCCGGTGCTGTCGGGGCAAATCAACACCATGAGCACGAAATCCGGTCCGGTTGAGGTTCTCGTTCAGGAAAAGAACCGCAGCCAGGGCCGCAGCGAACTCTATTTCCTCGCGCTTGATCCATCCGAAGCCAACAGTGGCAAGGCACCGCTGGAAAGCCTGCCGGTTCCCTTTGTAAAGGTGTCGCCGGATGGCACCGTGTTGTCCGCCAACAAGCTCGGCATGCAGCTTCTTGGCACCAAAACCACGAAGAACCTGAAGATTGGCCAGCTGATGGAGGGCCTTGGTCGCCCGATGGCCGATTGGCTGCGGGACACTGCCGAGGGCCATGCCTCGCATAAATCAGAGTTCCTGCGTCTTTCGCGTCGCGACAAGGAGGTCTTTGTCCAGGTGACGCTGACCCGTGTCGTGGAAGAGGGCGAAACAGTTCTGATCGCGGTGTTGAATGACGCCACTGAACTGAAGACCCTCGAGGCGCAGTTTGTTCAAAGCCAGAAAATGCAGGCTATCGGTCAGCTGGCGGGCGGTGTTGCGCATGACTTCAACAACCTGCTGACGGCGATTTCAGGCCATTGTGACCTCTTGCTTCTTCGGCACGATCAGGGCGATCAGGATTTCGGTGATCTGATCCAGATCCACGAAAACGCCAACCGTGCCGCCGCATTGGTGAGCCAGCTTCTCGCCTTCTCGCGCAAGCAGACCTTGCAGCCGGAAGTGCTGGACGTGCGTGACACGCTGTCTGACCTTACCCATCTGCTGAACCGCCTTGTGGGTGAAAAGATCACTCTGACGCTCAGCCATGATCCGGTCATGCGCTCGATCCGGGCGGACAAGCGCCAGCTGGAACAGGTGCTGATGAACCTTGTGGTAAACGCGCGCGATGCGATGCCACAGGGTGGTGAAATCCGGGTTGAGACAGAAGCCGTTGTTCTGGACGAACCGCTGGAGCGTGATCGCGCCGTTGTGCCCCCCGGTGACTGGGTCACCGTGAAGGTGTCTGACGAAGGGGTCGGGATCGCGCCGGACAAACTGCAGAAGGTGTTTGAACCCTTCTACACCACCAAACGCACCGGCGAGGGGACAGGTCTTGGTCTGTCGACCGCCTACGGGATCATCAAACAGACTGGCGGCTATATCTTTGTCGACTCGATCAAGGATCAGGGCACCCAGTTCACGTTGTATTTCCCGGTGAACAGCCAAGCCGAACCGGAAGTTGTGAAGCCAGAGGCCGAAGTCGGAGCAAAGCCCTCCCCCGCGGCCCAGCATGGCGAGGGTGTCGTGCTGCTGGTCGAGGACGAGGCCCCGGTCCGCGCCTTTGCATCCCGTGCGTTGCGGATGCGCGGCTATACCGTACTGGAAGCCGACTCTGCCGAGGATGCGCTGCGCACGTTGGAAGACCCCGGTCTGACAGTGGATGTCTTTGTCACTGATGTGGTGATGCCGGGAATGGACGGGCCCAGCTGGGTGCGCGAGGCGCTGAAAACCCGACCGGACACGCGGGTCGTCTTTGTCTCGGGATACGCCGAAGGCGCCTTTGGCGAAGAAGAGCCGTCGGTGCCGAACTCGGTCTTCCTTCCCAAACCCTTCTCGCTCAACCAGTTGACCGAAACGGTTCACGAACAGCTGCACTAGCGACCATCTGGCATGAAAAAAAACGCGCGGTCCGGACGGATGGCGCGTTTTTTGTTTCTGCGGGGTGCCCAGATCAGCTGATGCTGTCGTAAAGGGCAAATTCCTCCGCCCGCTTGCGCCGGACAAGGGCAAGCGTCTCGTCACTGGGTGCAAGGTTCCGGGTAGGGCTCACGTTCAGCTGCGGCAGCTCAAAACGGTAGCCAAGCCGCGTCTCAAGAAAGGCCTGCAGCTTCTGCGGCTCTTCATATCGAAACAAATGACGCACGGCGCAGCCATTGGGTTGGGGCGCAAGGAACCTGGCCTGGCTTCCGACATCTGCGTGGCGGGGCGGTTTGCCACGGCAGGCATCCCGCAGGAACGCGTCAAACGAAATGTCGGCCGTGCTGTTGGGATGGCCTGCCAGTGCGTCGCGTTGGCGAAAGCGATACCATGACCCCAGCCAGCTGATCGGCTCTCGCATGACCGCGACCAGCTCCATCTCGGCGTTGCACACCTTGTCAAACATCGGCCGAATCCAGCGGTTGTAGCGATAGACCGGGGCGTGTTTCAGCTCGGGCGGGTTTGAAATCGCCACATCCGCCCGGCTCGCCAAGGCGGCGTGATAGGCCGTGGTGCCGGTTTTCGGCACCGAAAGCAGCGCCAGACGTTCTTTGAAAAAGATCAGCATACCGTGAAAAGCCTGCTCAAATACCCGTGGTTCTCCTTTCAATAACACTCTCTTAACCATGTTGGCTACCAACTCGGAGAGAGAACAAAGAAGAACATCCAGTGAAGTTCTTCTTGCAATGTTCCTGTTTTGATCTCATATAGAACATGAGGTGAACAAAGCAGTGATTGCCGCCCGCCTGCGGGTGTGACACATAGGAAGGGACAAGGGACTATGGCGGATCTTTTGACCATGAAAGACAACAAGAAAAGCGGCGACAAACAAAAGGCGCTCGACAGCGCCCTGGCGCAGATTGAACGGCAGTTCGGCAAGGGCTCCATCATGAAGCTCGGCGATGGCAACCCCCTGAACGAGATCGAGGCGTCTTCGACCGGCTCGCTGGGGCTTGATATCGCACTTGGCATTGGTGGCCTGCCGATGGGACGGATCGTTGAAATCTACGGTCCTGAAAGCTCGGGCAAGACCACGCTGACGTTGCACTGCATCGCAGAACAACAAAAGAAAGGCGGCGTTTGCGCCTTTGTGGATGCGGAACACGCGCTGGACCCGCAATATGCGGCCAAGCTGGGCGTTGATCTGGACGAACTGCTGATTTCGCAACCCGATACCGGCGAACAGGCCCTGGAAATCACCGACACGCTGGTGCGGTCGGGCGCGGTCAACATGGTTATCGTCGACTCTGTTGCTGCACTGACACCCAAGTCGGAGCTGGAAGGCGACATGGGCGACAGCAATGTGGGCGTTCAGGCCCGCCTAATGAGCCAGGCCATGCGCAAGCTGACCGGTTCCATCAGCCGCTCCAACTGTATGGTGATCTTCATCAACCAGATCCGGATGAAAATCGGCGTGATGTTCGGCTCGCCCGAAACCACAACTGGCGGTAACGCACTGAAGTTCTATTCATCCGTCCGTCTGGACATCCGCCGGATCGGTGCCATCAAGGACCGCGACGAGGTGGTCGGCAACGCGACCCGCGTCAAGGTGGTCAAGAACAAGGTCGCACCGCCCTTCAAGCAGGTTGAATTCGACATCATGTATGGCGAAGGCATCTCGAAGATGGGTGAGCTGCTTGATCTTGGTGTTGCGGCTGGTGTGGTTGCAAAATCCGGTGCCTGGTTCTCTTACGGGGACGAACGGATCGGGCAGGGCCGCGAGAATGCCAAGACGTTTCTGCGGGAAAACCCCCATATCGCCTATGATATCGAGGACAAGATCCGCGCGGCGCATGGTCTGGAATTCGACCGACCCGAGGGCGGTGACGACGATATCCTTGAGGCGTAAACGCCGAAAACCGCATGAAATTTTGATCAAATCAGGGCGTGGAGGCTTCCGCGCCCTTTTTCGTTCGAATTCACCCTTGGTTTTGCGCCTTGCAGTGCTGGACAGGCCGGAAGGCTGGGGCTACACCTGCCGGGACCGCTGAGACAGCCAGCAAAGAGATCCCGTATATGCCGACGCTCAATGATATCCGTTCAACCTTTCTGAACTACTTTGCCAAACAGGGCCACGAGGTTGTGTCCTCCAGCCCGTTGGTTCCGCGCAATGACCCGACCCTGATGTTCACCAACTCGGGCATGGTGCAGTTCAAGAACCTGTTCACAGGGCTTGAAACCCGCGACTACACCCGCGCAACAACCTCGCAGAAATGCGTCCGCGCCGGGGGCAAGCACAATGACCTCGACAATGTGGGTTATACCGCGCGCCACCACACATTCTTTGAGATGCTCGGGAACTTCTCCTTTGGTGACTACTTCAAGGAAGAGGCGATCCCGTTTGCATGGGAACTGATCACCAAGGAATTCGGGATCGACAAGTCAAAGCTGCTGACGACCGTCTACCACACCGATGACGAAGCCTTTGAGATCTGGAAAAAGGTCGGTGTCCCGGAAGATCGCATCATCCGCATCGATACCTCTGACAACTTCTGGCAGATGGGGCCGACCGGACCCTGTGGTCCCTGCACCGAGATCTTTTATGACCACGGTGATCACATCTGGGGTGGCCCTCCGGGCAGCGCGGATGAGGACGGCGACCGTTTCATCGAAATCTGGAACGTCGTGTTCATGCAGAATGAGCAGTTCGAAGACGGCTCGATGAAGGCGCTGGACATGCAGTCGATCGACACCGGCATGGGGCTGGAGCGGATTGGCGCATTGCTGCAGGGCAGCCATGACAACTACGACACCGACCTGTTCAAGGCGCTGATCGAAGCCTCGGCTGACGTGACCAATGTCGATCCTTATGGCGACCAGAACGTCCATCACCGGGTCATCGCAGATCACCTGCGGTCGACCTCCTTCCTGATCTCGGATGGTGTGATGCCGTCCAATGATGGCCGCGGCTACGTGCTGCGCCGCATCATGCGCCGGGCGATGCGCCATGCGCATCTTCTTGGCGCCAAGGATCCGGTCATGCACCGCCTTGTGCCTGCGTTGGTTCAGCAGATGGGCGCAGCCTATCCGGAGCTGGGTCGGGCGCAGTCGATGATCGAAGAGACGCTGTTGCAGGAAGAAACGCGCTTCAAACAGACGCTGGATCGCGGTCTGAAACTGCTGGATGATGAACTGGCCGACCTTGATGAGGGCGCGCCGCTGCCGGGTGAGGCTGCGTTCAAACTCTACGACACATACGGCTTTCCGCTTGATCTGACACAGGATGCGTTGCGCGAAAAGGGCCGCACTGTTGACACCGACGGCTTTGACAGCGCGATGGCCGAGCAAAAGGCCAAGGCGCGCGCCGCCTGGGCGGGCTCTGGTGAAAGCGCGGATAGCACGATCTGGTTCGATGTTGCCGATCAGGCCGGTACCACCGATTTCCTTGGCTATGAGACCGAGGCCGCAGAGGGTCAGGTCATGGCGCTGGTCGTTGACGGTGCCCAAGTGTCCGAGGCCGGTGCGGGCACGGATGTGCAGGTCGTTCTGAACCAGACGCCGTTCTATGCAGAATCCGGTGGTCAGGTTGGCGACAGCGGTGAAATCCGTGTGGACGGTGGCGTTGTGCGTGTCAGTGACACCAAGAAGGCTGCTGGCGTGTTCATCCACTTTGGCAAGGTGGAAAGCGGCATGATCACCAAGGGGGCTGCTGCCCAGCTTGAGGTGGATCACGCGCGCCGCTCTGCGATCCGCTCGAACCACTCGGCGACCCACCTCCTGCACGAGGCGCTGCGCGAGGTGCTGGGTGAGCATGTGGCACAGCGCGGCTCGCTGAACGCGGATGATCGTCTGCGGTTCGATTTCAGCCACAACAAGGCGCTGAGCCTGGATGAGATCCGGACCGTGGAGCAGCAGGTGAACCACTTCATCCGCCAGAACTCGACCGTGGAAACCCGTATCATGACCCCCGATGATGCACGTGCGCTTGGCGCGCAGGCGTTGTTTGGCGAGAAATACGGCGACGAGGTTCGCGTGGTGTCGATGGGTAAGGCGCCCACTGGCAAGGGTCAGGACGGCCAAACCTGGTCGCTGGAGCTGTGTGGCGGTACGCATGTCAAACAGACCGGTGATATCGGGACATTTGTTGTGTTGGGTGACAGCGCCAGCAGCGCAGGCGTGCGCCGCATTGAGGCACTGACCGGCGCAGAGGCGTTCCAATACCTGACGGGTCAGGATAACCTTCTGGCTCAGGCGGCGCTGGAGCTGAAGGCACAGCCCGGCGATGTGCCAGAGCGCATCAAGGCGCTGCTGGATGAACGCAAGGCATTGCAAAACGAAGTTTCCCAGCTGAAACAGCAGGTTGCAATGGGTGGCGGCGCTGGTGGCGGAGTCGAGACCAAAGACATCGGCGGCAAGACCTTCCTTGGTCAGGCGCTCGAAGGTGTCTCTGGCAAGGATCTGCGTGGTCTGATCGATGCGCACAAGCAAAAGATCGGTTCTGGCGTCATCCTGCTGATTGCCAACGACGGCGGTAAGGTCGCGGTCGCCGCAGGTGTCACCGACGATCTGACGGCTGAGGTTTCCGCCGTTGACGTTCTGAAAGCGGCCGTTCCGGCGGTTGGCGGCAAGGGGGGCGGTGGCCGTCCTGACATGGCGCAAGGCGGCGGCAAGGACTTCTCTGGTGCGCAAGACGCGCTGAAGGCCGCAGAGGCATTCCTCGCGGGCTGAGCCTGAATTGACCAATAGGTCAAAAAACACTTGGTCTTTCCGGCAAACATCGTAACCTGCCGGAAAGATCGTTTGACAAAGGAAGCCCCCAATGCCCGCACTCTGGATTGCCCATGTGACCGTGACCGACGCCGATGCATACGGCAAATACGCCGAGCTGGCGGGTCCGGCGATTGCCAAACACGGCGGAGAGTTCATCGCGCGGGGTGGTAAATTCGTGCAGCTCGAGGGAAAGGAACGGCCGCGCAATGTTGTGGCAAAGTTCGCAAGCGTCGAGGCGGCTGTCGATTGCTACAACAGCCCGGAATACCAAGAGGCGCTGAGCCATGCCAAAGGTGCGTCCGAGCGCGAATTGATGGTCGTTGAAACCACGGCCTAAGCCACGCACTATTTTAGACCTTTTGAAAGAGCGGCCTTTTGCGGTCGCTCTTTTTCTTTAGTAGTGTCCGCAAATCGTGTTGGCCCTCTTCGTTTTCGGCATAAGTGGCCAATATTATTCGGCTTTTTGAAAGGAGCCGAATATGCATCATCACGAATTTACCCAGTTCCTCAAGCATTTTGATTTGCTGGACCCTGCGCAGATTGAAGAAGCCAGAGCTCGGATTTCCGATGCTCGCAGGAGGAAGGAAGCACTCGCTCAAATCGAGGGAAGCGGCGCCCGCGAATGTCCCCACTGTGGATGCGGCAAGCGCCAAAAATGGGGCAAGACACCCACAAATGTGCAACGTTACCGATGTGGTAACTGCAGAAGGACCTTCACTGGACGCACTGGCACACGGATTGCGCGCATTCATCGGCCAGGGCTGTTCTTTGATGTGTTGAGGGATATGCTGGGGACACGCCCGCCATCATCCGTTCGCGTGCTGGCAAGACGCCTTGGGCTCAACAAACACACAGTATGGCGCTGGCGTTTGATTGCACTCTCCGCTCTTTCTGGCATCTCCGATAAGGCCTTTTCAGGCATCGTTGAGGCCGACGAAACATACCAGAAGGAATCCCGCAAAGGCAGTCGTGAGTGGGTCAGACATCAGCGCGATCCGCTCACCAACCCCAAGCCTCCCAGAATGCGTTGGTATGAATATGGCAAGAAAGGCGTGCCCATGCTGCGCGGTCTATCCAAGTGGCAGCTACCCATTCTCACTGTTGCAGATCGCAGCGGTGCCCGCTGCTTCGAGCGTATTCCCAATCGTAATCATTCAACCATCAACCGAACACTTTCTCCGATGCTGGCTACCGATGCGGTGCTTTGCAGCGACGCTCACCCTGCTTATAGAGCGCTTTCAAAGGCCCAAGGCATTGAACATTTCATCGTTCGAAGCAAACCAGGTCAAAAGACCATGTCGGCCTCGTATCACATCCAGAACGTCAATTCTCTGCATTCGCGCTTCAGAGATTTTCTTCGACCGTTTCGTGGCCCGGCCTCCAAGAATCTCTCGTGTTATATTCAATGGTTCCTTGCGCGCATCGGAGACTTTTCATCTGCCGAAGCATTTCAAAGGCTTCTGCTGTAAAATCTGATCAAGCTCGGAGCTTCAACGTGCGGCCCACTCAATGTAAGCGAAACCGCATCCTACAATGACGATCAGGACCAGAAGGCAGATCTTTAGAATTCGTCGCCTTTTCATGTTCTGATGGATGTAGTCCATCAGCGCCCCCAATACGATCTCCATGAAAGCCCCCGATGTTGCATTCCCGAGTATTTCTCACATCAAATGTGAGCAGTGGAAACATAGTCCTGACTTACTGACCAACAAGATTTGCGGTCGCTCTTTTTCTTTTGAAGGATTGAGGCGCCTCAGGCGTAGGGGTTTTTGGCGGATCGGTCTTCTGAAAGGCTCGATTGGCTGCGCTGGACGAGATCTTCGATCGCCTCTGCCAGGTGTTTTTCCTGAATGTTGTAGTCGCCGCTGGCAACCCGGATCCGGTGTGCGGCGATCATGACATCTGCATGGGTACAGCCGACAGGGGGTTCAAACCGGTAGCAGGCCAATTCAATCAGCAATCCCATCGGATCCTTGAAGTAGATGGAATCCATGAACCCGCGATCACGCGGACCGGAATGGCCAATACCCCGTTCCTCCAATCGTTCGACCGCCTGGCTGAAGGTGGCTTTTGACACGTTAAAGGCCAAATGATGCACACAGCCGGGATCCGTCGGGGTCCGCTTGCGGTCAGGGGTGCGGTTTTCATTGGTAAAGACCGTGATCAGCCGCCCATCACCCGGATCAAAATACAAATGCCCCTCATCCGGATCATCCAGATTGGGTTGATCAAATATGAAGGGCATGCCCAGCACGCCTTCCCAGAAATCAATAGACGTTTGCCGGTCTGCGCCGGTGAGGGTGATATGGTGAACACCCTGAACCTGAATTTTCCGCATTCTGTGCCCTTTGCCAAACGGGTTGTGTGACAACGGTAGCACGCCGCTGCTGGATAGCAAAAAGGCCGCCCTGGCAGGCGGCCTTTCTCAATGTCAAATCTGCGTGACGTTACGCGTTGGCTTTGGCCATGCGCTTGCGCTCGTGCGGGTCGAGGTAACGCTTGCGCAGACGCACAGTGTTGGGGGTGACCTCTACCAGTTCGTCGTCATCGATATAGGCGATGGCTTCTTCAAGGCTGAGCGTCATCGGCGTGGTCAGGCGCACCGCGTCGTCGGAACCAGAGGCCCGCACGTTGGTGAGCTTCTTGCCTTTCAGCGGGTTCACTTCCAGGTCGTTGTCACGGCTGTGCTCGCCGATGATCATCCCCTGATACACGTCTTCCTGCGCGCCGATCATCATCTTGCCACGCTCTTCGAGGTTCCACAGAGCATAGGCCACCGAGGTGCCGTTTTCCATGGAGATCAGAACGCCTGCGCGACGACCGGGGATGGTGCCCTTGTGAGGGGTCCAGCCGTGGAACACGCGGTTCAAGACGCCGGTGCCGCGGGTGTCTGTGAGGAACTCACCGTGATAGCCGATCAGGCCACGCGACGGGACATGGGCGATGATGCGGGTCTTGCCTGCGCCGGCGGGCTTCATCTCTACCAGTTCACCTTTGCGGTGACCGGTGAGTTTTTCGATCACGACGCCAGAGTATTCGTCATCCACGTCGATGGTGGCTTCTTCGACCGGCTCCATGCGAACGCCGTCTTCTTCCTTGAAGAGAACCTGCGGACGCGAGATGGACAGCTCAAAGCCTTCGCGACGCATGTTTTCGATCAGAACACCCATCTGAAGTTCACCGCGACCGGCGACTTCAAAGGCTTCACCGCCGGGGGTGTCGGTGACCTGAATGGCGACATTGGATTCCGCTTCCTTCAGCAGACGGTCGCGGATCACACGGGACTGGACTTTTTTGCCGTCACGACCAGCCAGCGGGCTGTCGTTGATGCCAAAGGTCACGGTGATGGTCGGCGGATCGATCGGCTGGGCGGGCAGGGGCTCGTTCACGGAGGTGTCGAGCAGAGAGTCCGCAACGGTTGCCTTGCTCATGCCCGCAATCGACACGATGTCGCCGGCCTCTGCCACGTCGATCGGCTGCTGCGACAGACCGCGGAACGCCAGAACCTTGGTGCAGCGGAAGTTTTCGATCAGCTCGCCCTCGCGGCTCAGCGCCTTGAGGCTATCGCCAGCTTTCAATGTACCCGCTTCGACACGACCGGTCAGGATGCGGCCCATGAACGGATCAGAGCCAAGCGTGGTTGCCAGCATCTGGAACGGCTCGTCCTTGCGCTCCAGCTGTTTGGGGGCGGGTACATGTTCAACGATCAGGTTGAAAAGGGCAGAGAGATCCTTGCGCGGGCCGTCAAGCTCCATGTCGGCCCAGCCGGCACGGCCAGAGGCATACATGGACGGGAAGTCCAGCTGTTCGTCATCGGCGCCCAGGTTTGCAAAAAGGTCAAAACACTGGTCCAGCGCGCGATCAGGCTCACCATCGGGTTTGTCGACCTTGTTCACCACCACGATCGGGCGCAGACCCAGGGCCAGCGCCTTGGAGGTCACGAACTTGGTTTGCGGCATCGGGCCTTCAGCGGCGTCCACAAGCAGAACCACACCGTCCACCATGGACAGGATGCGTTCAACTTCGCCACCAAAGTCGGCGTGGCCGGGGGTGTCGACGATATTGATGCGGGTGCCGTTCCATTCGACCGAGGTTGCTTTGGCCAGAATGGTGATGCCGCGCTCGCGTTCCAGATCGTTGCTGTCCATGGCGCGTTCCGCCACAGCCTGGTTTTCGCGGAAGGCACCGGATTGTTTCAGAAGCTCGTCAACCAGCGTGGTTTTGCCGTGGTCAACGTGCGCGATGATCGCAATATTGCGCAGGTCCATAGGTGTCAGCCTTTGTAAGGAAGTTGCCGCGCGCATAGCGCGATACCGGGACAAAGGCCAGAGCAAATGCATCTTTTTGCCGCCCAAGAGGCGGCAGCGTTGCGCCGACGCGCAAAATCCCGGCTTTGCCTTGCCTCAGTGACCTGAGGTTTTCGAGAAAAGATGGATGATCAGAATGCCTGCCATGATCAACCCAAGACCAAGGACAGCAGGCAGGTCCAGTTTCTGACCAAATACCAGCCAACCGATGACCGCAATAAAGAAAATCCCAAGGCCCGACCAGATCGCGTAGACGATACCCACCGGCATATGCCGGAGCGTCAGCGCCATCAGGTAAAATGCCAGCCCGTAGCCGATCACCACCAGGATGGAGGGGCCGAGGCGGGTGAACTGCTGGCTTGCCTGCAGGGCCGTGGTTCCGATCGTCTCTGCGATCACGGCAAAGACAAGATACACATAATGGAGCGGCATCAGACTCTCCGGGTGAGTTAGGCTCGAGCAGGCCTGAAGGAAAAGGTCAGTCGCGGGCGTTTTCGGCAAACCACGGGGCGACGCGGTTGTGAACATAGGTCCAGACAGCTGGCGCGCCGCGTGTCACCTTTTGGCCGACGCGGGTGTCAAGCTGCTCAAGCGTCACGTCATAGTCGATCCAGCTGCCACCGCCCGTCAGCAGGTTCAACAGAACGGGCTGCACCCGGTCGACGGCCTTGGCATAGATCGCCTCGTTTGTTTCGGCGGCCTCAAATTCCTGCCAGATGTGCCGGAAGGCGGCCGCCTGTGCATCGGGCAAAAGCCCAAACAGGCGCTTGGCTGCGGCCTCTTCGCGGGCTTCGATTTCTGCCAATTGTTCTGCGGTCAGGCCAGAGTGGATCGGGACATCACCGGCGTCGATCTCGACAATGTCATGCAGCAACAGCATCTGCAGAACCTTGGCCATATCGATGGGCGCGTGGCTGTGTTCGGCAAGAACCCAAGCATAAAGCATGATGTGCCAGCTGTGTTCAGCCGAGTTTTCACGACGGCTGCCATCGCCGATCTTTGTGGCCCTGTTAACGCCTTTGAGGGCGTCGGCCGCGTTCAGGAAGGCCAGCGGCTGTGTGATCCGATCATCGGGTTTGGCCCCTTCAAGAAGCGCAACCGCGTGATGATATACCTCGGGAAAATGGTCCTTCAGTGCCGCCGCACGGCCCCCAAACAGGTTGTTGCGAACAATTTCGACGTGAAAGTCAGGCACGTCCGCATTGCACAAGGTCTGGAAAATTGGCTGGCAGTGATCGATCCGCTTGGCCCAGCGGGCATCAGCTGTCTCAGCGGCGTCAAATTCGCGCCACAGACCATGCATGAAAACGGACTGATCTGCTGGCAAAAGGGCAAACAGGCGCGTGGCCGCTGCGGCTTCGGCATCTGCGACGGCGGTCCAGTCGATGTCATCGCCAATTGGATGGTCGCCTGCGTCAATCTCAACCAGGTCATGGAGCAGCAGCATCTGCACCACGCGAGAAATCGACACATCTGCAGGAGCAAATGGCGCAAAGGCGAGCGCATAGAGCGCGAGGTGCCAGCTATGTTCGGCGGCGTTTTCCTCGCGAGAGCCATCCAGAATAAGGTTTTGCCGTTTTACCCTTCGCAGCTTGTCCGCCTCCAGGAGAAATTGGAATTGGCGGTCAAGTCGCGCTTGTGGGTCAGTCATGCTCTGGTGCCTTGGATGCTATTTTCGCCTTTGCGGCGTTGATCTTGTCATTGAGAAACGCGCGCGCCTTACGCTCGGCAAGGCGCACGCGCATTTCTGTCAGAAATGCCTCTTCCAACGATTGAGACGCGGCCCCAAGAACCTGGCTCACCTCCATATACAGGCGCTCTTCGCCGGTGGCGTCCTGCACCTTGAGGGTGTCCGCCGCCAGTTTCTGTGCCAGCGTCTCGATCGTGCTCATCAGCGGGAGTTCTCAGTCAGACGGCGTTTGACGTAATCGGAGACATTGTTGATCATCGGATCCATGTGGGGATCCTGGAAGAAGTGATCAGCGCCCTCGATTTCGGTGTGGGTGATGGTGATCCCCTTCTGCTCGTGCAGTTTGTTCACCAGATTGGTGGTGTCTGCAGGAGGCGCCACACGGTCGGCTGTACCGTTGATGATCAGGCCAGAAGACGGGCAGGGCGCGAGGAAGGAGAAGTCATACATGTTGGCCGGCGGCGCAACAGAGATGAACCCGGTGATTTCAGGACGACGCATCAACAGCTGCATGCCAATCCAGGCCCCAAAGGAAAAGCCGGCAACCCAGCAGTGTTTGGAGTTGGAGTTCATGGACTGCAGGTAATCAAGGGCCGATGCAGCATCGGACAGCTCGCCCACACCCTGATCATATTCGCCTTGCGAGCGGCCAACGCCGCGGAAGTTGAACCGCAGAACCGTGAAGCCCATGTTGTAAAAGGCGTAATGCAGGTTGTAGACGACCTTGTTGTTCATCGTCCCGCCAAACTGCGGGTGCGGATGCAGCACAATGGCGATCGGCGCGTCTCTTTCTTTTTGCGGGTGATAGCGGCCTTCCAGGCGGCCTTCGGGTCCGGGAAAAATGACCTCAGGCATGGGTGAGTGAATCCTACTCTTATTTTCTGCGGATGCTGTTCGGGAAAACTTGACGAATTCCGTCGGGCACCTTAGAACGGTTCTAATTGATGGCAGAGGCCAAGTCACGCTGCCGTCCCGCTGAGATACGCATTGCAGCGTTCAAGGTCAATCTTTTCGCTGCTTTGTCCCGTTCTGGAGATTTGAAAACATGAAACTTTCGACGAAAGGACGGTATGCGATGGTGGCGCTGGCTGACATCGCGCTTCAGCCAGAGGGTCATTTGGTGGTTTTGGGGGATATTTCCAAGCGCCAGGATATCTCTCTGCCGTATCTTGAGCAGCTATTCGTGAAACTGCGGCGTGCCGGCCTTGTTGACTCTGTCCGGGGTCCGGGTGGCGGCTATCGGCTTGCCCGCCCGGCATCTGAAATCCGGGTTGTCGATGTGCTTGGCGCCGTGGATGAGACCGTGGATGCGATGCACAAGGGGGCGGGGGCCTCTGGTGGTTTGTCGGGAAGTCGGGCGCAGTCGCTGACCAATCGGCTTTGGGAAGGGTTGAGCGCACATGTCTATGTGTTCCTTCATCAGACCCGGCTCTCTGATGTGATCAAGAACGACCTTGCGCCATGCCCCGCGGTGCCGAACCTTTTCGCCGTGGTGGACGATTGATCCCCGCACAACCCCTGCCAAATCAGGTGTAATTTTTGTTCCCTGCCCGCCAAGAGCGGGTCAGCCACAGGACAGACAGACACGCAATGTCGCGCCTCTATCTAGATCATAACGCCACAACGCCAATTTGCGCTGCTGCAAAGGCTGCGATGGTCGACGCGATGGAGGTTTGCGGAAATCCATCTTCGGTGCACGCCGAAGGTCGCGCTGCCAAGGCCGTGATCGAACGGGCCCGCGCGCAGATTGCCGCGGCCTTTGGTGCAGATGGCGCGGATATCGTGTTTACCTCCGGGTCAACCGAAGGGGCGCAGCTGGCGATGGCGGGGCGAAATCTGCACGCCGCTGCAGTTGAACATGACGCTGTAAGGGCCTGGTCTGTCGAGGATCTGCAGGTTTCCGATACAGGCGCAGTCAGCGTTCTCGACCCGGCAATCTCTGCGCTTCAACTGGCAAATTCAGAAACCGGCGTGATCCAGACCCTGCCGCAGGGGCTGGCTGTCACGGATGCGACACAGGCCTTTGGCAAGCTGCCGGTCGCGTTCAACTGGATGGGGGCAACCATGGCGCTGATTTCGGCGCATAAACTGGGTGGACCCAAGGGTGTCGGTGCTGTCGTTTTGAAACGCGGCACGGATCTGGCAGCACAGATCAAGGGGGGCGGACAGGAAATGGGCCGCCGCTCTGGTACGGAAAATGTTGTCGGTATCGCAGGTTTTGGCGCCGCTGCGGAGGCGGCGGCGAAACTGCTGGCGGACGGCGTCTGGGAGCAGGTTGCCGCGCTGCGCGACATTATGGAGGCGGCCCTTGCAGAGGGTAGCCCCGAGACTATTTTCGTAGGGAAATCTGCAAAACGGCTGCCCAACACCAGCTGCTTTGCAACCCCGGGATGGAAGGGCGAGACACAGGTCATGCAAATGGATCTGGCCGGTTTCGCGATCAGCGCGGGTAGCGCCTGTTCCAGCGGAAAGGTGCGCGCAAGCGCCGTTCTGACTTCGATGGGGTATGACGAGACAACAGCCCAGAGCGCCGTGCGCGTGTCCCTGGGCCCCGAGACAACAGAAACAGATGTGCTGCGCTTTGCTGAAGCGTGGTGCGCCAAACAGAAGAAACACCGCGCCCGCGTGGCGTGACTGCAGGAGATGACCATGGCCGCTTTGGATGATGTTCAGGTAAAAGAAGGCGTTGATCAGGAAACTGTCGATGCCGTGCGCGAAGTTGGTGGCGCCTATAAATACGGTTGGGAAACCGACATCGAGATGGAATATGCCCCCAAGGGCGTGAACCCCGATATCGTGCGCCTGATTTCCGACAAGAACGAAGAGCCCGAGTGGATGACCGAATGGCGTCTGCAGGCCTTTGAGCGTTGGGAGAAGATGGACGAGCCGAACTGGGCGATGGTGAATTACCCGGAAATCGAC
Organism: Phaeobacter italicus; assembly: GCF_001258055.1. Taxonomy (GTDB): domain Bacteria; phylum Pseudomonadota; class Alphaproteobacteria; order Rhodobacterales; family Rhodobacteraceae; genus Phaeobacter; species Phaeobacter italicus. The sequence continues at coordinate 664,114 of NZ_CVRM01000011.1, forward strand.
TTTCAGGACCAGTATTACTATGCCCGTCCCAAGTCGATGGAAGTGAAGCCCAAGTCGCTGGATGAGGTCGACCCCAAGCTGCTGGCCACCTACGAAAAGCTGGGTATCCCCCTGAAAGAGCAGATGATCCTTGCAGGTGTCGAAGGCGCAGAAGACATGCCCGCCGAAGGCCGCAAGGTTGCTGTGGATGCGGTGTTTGATTCCGTTTCGGTCGGCACCACCTTTCAGGCGGAGCTGAAGAAGGCAGGCGTTATTTTCTGCTCCATCTCCGAAGCCATCCGCGAGCATCCCGAGCTGGTCAAGAAATACCTCGGCTCTGTTGTTCCGGTTACCGACAACTTCTATGCGACGCTGAACTCTGCCGTGTTCTCCGATGGTTCGTTCGTCTACGTGCCGCCGGGCGTGCGCTGCCCGATGGAGCTGTCGACCTATTTCCGCATCAACGCCGAAAACACGGGCCAGTTCGAACGCACGTTGATCATTGCGGACAAGGGCTCTTACGTGTCCTACCTCGAAGGCTGCACCGCACCCCAGCGCGACACCGCACAGCTGCACGCTGCGGTGGTGGAAATCATCATCGAAGAAGACGCCGAAGTGAAATACTCCACCGTTCAGAACTGGTATCCGGGTGATGAGAACGGCAAGGGCGGTATCTATAACTTTGTGACCAAGCGCGCTGACTGCCGCGGCGACCGCTCCAAGGTGATGTGGACCCAGGTGGAAACCGGCTCTGCCGTGACCTGGAAATACCCCTCCTGCATCCTGCGCGGCGAGGAAAGCCAGGGCGAGTTCTACTCGATCGCGATTGCCAACAACATGCAGCAGGCGGACACCGGCACCAAGATGGTGCACCTGGGCAAAAACACCAAGTCGCGCATCGTGTCCAAGGGCATTTCTGCCGGCAAGGCCCAGAACACCTATCGTGGTCTGGTGTCGATGCACCCCAAAGCCAAGGACAGCCGCAACTACACCCAGTGTGACAGCTTGCTGATCGGCGACAAATGCGGGGCGCACACGGTTCCCTATATCGAGGTCAAGAACAACTCATCGCGCGTGGAGCACGAGGCGACCACCTCCAAGGTGGATGATGACCAGCTGTTCTACTGCCGCCAGCGCGGCATGGACGAGGAAGAAGCGGTGGCCCTGGTGGTCAACGGTTTCTGCAAGGACGTGCTGCAGGCGCTGCCGATGGAGTTCGCCATGGAAGCGCAGCAGCTGGTCGCGATCTCGCTGGAAGGGTCTGTCGGATAATGACAGGCCCCTGGGCATCAACGCATGGAGGCAATGGCATGATTGTCACAACCACACCAAACGTCGAAGGCTACCAGATCGCCGAATACAAGGGCATCGTGGTGGGTGAGGCAATCATGGGCGCCAATGTTGTGCGCGATGTCTTTGCCTCGATTACCGACATCGTGGGCGGCCGCTCTGGCGCTTATGAAAGCAAGCTGCAGGACGCGCGCGAAACCGCGCTGGCAGAGCTCGAGGACCGCGCCCGCGCCAAAGGTGCCAATGCGGTTGTCGGTGTCGATCTGGATTACGAAGTGGTCGGCCAATCCATGCTGATGGTCTCGGCCAGCGGAACAGCCGTGGTGCTCGGCTAAGGAATTCGCCCTTCGGGGCACAGGAACAACCGGGGTTCGCCCCGAAGAGATATAAACGAGGAAAAAATGCTCGAAATCAAAAACCTGCACGTCAAACTTGAAGAAGAGGACAAGCAGATCCTCAAGGGCGTCAACCTCACCGTGGAAGCGGGTAAGGTGCATGCCATCATGGGTCCGAACGGCTCTGGCAAGTCCACGCTGTCCTATGTTCTGTCCGGTCGTGACGGCTATGAAGTCACCGACGGTGAAGCAACGCTCGCGGGTGAAGACATTCTGGAAATGGAGCCGGAAGAGCGCGCCGCAGCCGGTATTTTCCTTGCATTCCAATACCCTGTGGAAATCCCGGGCGTTGGCAACATGACCTTCCTGCGCACTGCCGTAAACGCGCAGCGCAAGGCCCGTGGTGAAGAAGAGCTGAGCGCATCTGATTTCCTGAAGGACGTGCGCGCAAAGGCCAAGACCCTGAAGATCGATGCGGAAATGCTGAAGCGTCCGGTCAACGTCGGCTTCTCCGGTGGTGAGAAAAAGCGCAACGAAATCCTGCAGATGGCGATGCTGGAACCGAAGATGTGCATCCTGGACGAGACCGACTCCGGTCTTGACGTGGACGCGATGAAACTGGTTTCCGAAGGCGTGAACGCGCTGCGCGACGAAGGCCGTGGCTTCCTCGTCATCACCCACTATCAGCGTCTGCTGGACCACATCAAACCTGATGTCGTTCACATCATGGCAGACGGCCGTATCATCAAGACCGGTGGCCCCGAGCTGGCGCTGGAAGTTGAAAACAACGGCTATGCGGACATTCTGGCGGAAGAGGGTGTGTAAATGGCGCTTCCCGAACGCAAGCAAAGCGATACCGACGCCCGTCTGGCAGCGATGACGCTGCCGGAAGGTGGCTGTCTGGCAGAGGCACGCAAGGCCGCCCTGTCGCGTGTGCAGACCATGGGTCTGCCCAACCGCCGCGATGAATATTGGAAATACACCCGTCCCGACACGCTGGTGCAGGCCGACGCGCCGACAGCGGCCGTCTTTGACGCGGGCGAAGCCCCGATGTTTGACGAGTTTGACCGCCTCAAAGTGGTTTTTGTCGATGGTGTGTTTGACGCAGAGGCCTCTGATGATCTGAGCCTTGAAGGCATCAGCATCGAACGGATCGCTGATATCTGTGACAAAGATATCCATTGGGCCAAGGACTTGTACGGTGTTCTTGAAGCCCGCGGTCAAACCCCGGTGGCCCGTCCGCTGGCGGCTCTGAACACGGCCTTCGCCCAGGATGGCGTTGTGATCCGCGTGACTGGCACCCCTTCGAAGCCGGTGAACCTGGTGTATCGGCACGGCTCGGACAGTTCCGACGCGATCCTGCACCATGTTGTGCGTGTCGAAAGCGGCGCGTCTGCGACCATTCTGGAAAACGGCCCCGCTGCGTCGCGCTTTAACAAATGTATGGAAGTCGACGTCGCGGACGGTGGCGCCCTGCATCTGGTCCGTGCGCAAGGGCGCGATCACGAACGCCGCGCTGCAACGCATCTGTTTGCACGCCTCGGTACGGAATCCGTGTTCAAGGCCTTCACGCTGACTGTGAATGGCGTCCTGACCCGCAATGAGGCCGTGATCGAACTGACCGGCGACGATGCTGTTGCGCATATCGCAGGTGCCTGTGTCGGGGACGGTGATTTTCATCACGACGACACCGTGTTCATCACCCATGACGCGGTGAACTGCGAAAGCCGCCAGGTGTTCAAGAAGGTGCTGCGCAACGGGGCAACCGGTGTGTTCCAGGGCAAGATCCTGGTGAAGGAAGGCGCGCAAAAGACTGATGGATATCAGATTTCCCAGTCGTTGCTGTTGGATGACGACAGTCAGTTCCTCGCCAAGCCTGAGCTGGAAATCTATGCCGATGACGTTGCCTGCTCGCATGGCTCCACCTCGGGTGCGATCGATGAGGAAGGCCTGTTCTACCTCCGCTCGCGCGGTGTGCCGACGGATGTTGCAGCCGATCTTCTGACACTCGCATTCCTGGCCGAGGCTGTGGAAGAGATCGAAGACGACGAGATCGCCGCAGCGCTTGTTGCGCGTCTCGAGGGCTGGCTGGCCCGCCGCCGCTGATGTCCATAACGCAGGACATCGTTGCAACCTACAAGGGGCCGCGCAAGGTAATTGCGCGGCGTCTTGCCATGGGGTTGCGAGAGGATCGGCTGCTGGCGATCCTCATGGCGGGATGTGCGCTGGCCTTCATCGCGCAGATGCCTGTCCGTGCGCGTGAGGCGCATCTGACCGGGCAGGAGTTGAACATGCTTCTGGGCGGCTCGCTGCTCGGGCTTATCTTTATTGCGCCCTTGCTTTTCTATACGCTTTCCCTTGTAACCCATTGGATTGCAAAGGTTCTGGGTGGAAAAGGTGACAGCGCGCAAGCCCGTTTTGCGCTGTTCTGGGCCTTTCTCGCGGCCAGCCCGCTGATGCTGCTGAACGGTCTGGTTGCAGGCTTTATCGGAAGCGGGGTCGAGCTAACCCTCGTGGGCGGCCTGTGGTTTGCAGCGTTCATGTGGTTCTGGATCAGTGGCATGGCGCAGTCCTACTGGGCAAAGACAGGTGAGTGATCGGATGGTTCCGTTTCAAACCCTTGTGGGTCTGACATTTCAGGCCCCGACCGAGGCAGCCCGGCAAATCCTGTCGGTGAACTGGCCGCGCGAGGCCTTGTGGCTGGGGCTCGCGCTGACGGCTGTCGTGAATACGCTGGTGCTGCGGGTTGCAGACGCGATGTCGCCCGCGCAGGCAGGGCTTACCTCTGCGATTCCGGCTGTGGCATATGCCGGCGCGGTCTTTGGTCTGCATGTGGCGACCTGTGCGCTGATGACCTGGACCGGGCGTTGGCTGGGTGGAAAAGCGCGGTTCAGCGATCTTCTGGCGCTGACTGTCTGGCTCAATGCGTTGCAGATCGGACTGCTGGTCGCCGTGATCCTGTTGCATGGGATCCTGCCGCTTGCCGCCTCGCTGATTGCGTTGCTGACAAATTTCGCCATGCTGGCGATCTTTATGTTGTTCATCAAGGAAGCACATCAATTTGCGTCGATCTGGCGGGCCATCGGCACCGTGTTCATGTCGGCGTTGATCGTTCTGTTCCTTCTGACATTCCTTGTTGGGGCGCAGGCCCCTGAAATTCTGGGGCTACCCGACCATGTATGACGTCGAAAAAATCCGTTCCGATTTCCCGATCCTGTCGCGTGAGGTGAATGGCAAACCGCTGACCTATCTCGACAACGGGGCGTCTGCGCAGAAACCCCAGGTCGTGATCGACGCGATCACGCGAGCCTATGCCGAGGAATATTCCAATGTTCACCGTGGCTTGCACTATCTTTCTAATCTCGCGACAGAGAAATACGAAACCGTCAGGGGCACCATCGCGCGGTTTCTGAATGCCGGCCACGAAGACCACATTGTCATGAACTCCGGGACCACCGAGGGCATCAACACCATCGCCTATGGCTGGGCGATGCCCAATCTGGAAGCGGGTGACGAGATCATTCTGAGCGTGATGGAGCATCACGCCAACATCGTGCCCTGGCATTTCTTGCGCGAACGGCAGGGGGTGGTGATCAAATGGGTTGAGACCGCCCCAGATGGTAGCCTGGACCCACAGTCGGTGATCGATGCCATCACGCCCAAGACAAAGCTCATCGCAATCACCCAATGTTCCAACGTCTTGGGCACGATTGTTGATGTGAAATCCATCTGTCATGCCGCACGAGACCGCGGCGTGGCGACGCTGGTGGATGGATCACAGGGCGCCGTCCACATGCCGGTGGATGTACAGGATATCGGCTGTGATTTCTACGCGATCACTGGGCACAAGCTTTATGGTCCGTCGTCATCAGGCGCCATCTACGTCCGGCCAGAGCGGATGGCCGAGATGCGGCCGTTTATGGGTGGCGGCGACATGATCAAGGAAGTCAGCCGCGACCGTGTCATCTACAATGACGCCCCGATGAAGTTTGAGGCCGGTACACCCGGTATTGTGCAGATGATCGGCCTGGGGGTTGCACTGGACTACATGATGGGTGTTGGGATGGATAAGATTGCAGCCCATGAGGCGGATCTGAAATCCTATGCCAGCGAACGACTGTCCGGTCTGAACTGGGTGAGCGTTCAGGGGCAGGCCCCTGAAAAGGCGGCGATTTTTAGCTTTACGTTGGAAGGGGCGGCGCATGCACATGACATCTCTACCATTCTCGACAAAAAAGGTGTCGCGGTCCGGGCAGGTCAACATTGCGCCGGCCCGTTGATGGAGCATCTTGGCGTTGCCGCGACCTGCCGGGCGTCCTTTGGGATGTACAACACGCGGGCAGAGGTGGACGTTCTGGTTGATGCTCTTGAACTGGCGCATGAGCTATTTGCCTGACCTGAAAAGGATCAATCGCTGCAAAAATCGCATCTTAAAATCGCCATCCTTTGGGTGGCGATTTTTTGTTAGGTCGGCCTTACGGCGGGACGGCGCGCGTGGAGGGATCGGCAGGGCTATCGCGACGGATAAAAGCCCGCAAATTGGTTCAGCGGCTGTCGCAACCTAAGCGGATCTTAAGAAATTTCCGAAAGATTGAAGCGATCTGTCCGCAAAGGAGCTCGCTGTGACTGTCGCCTTTCCAAACGGGGTCAATTGCCCGCTCTACACCCATGCCGTCGCGATGATGCGCAGTGCTGAGTTTCCCTCTGCAGAGGCGCTGATGCGCCAATCCCTTCAAAGCGAGGGGGAAACGGCAATCAGCTATCACTATCTGGCCGAAATCGTGGCCTCTGATCCGGCGCGTATCCGTGAGGCGATTGGCTGGCAGCAAAAGGCGCTGTCTCTGGCGCCACATAATTCCGTGTTCATCGCGGCGCTTGGCTCGCGGCTCAGGGATGGCGGGCTTGAGAAGGAGGCGCTTGAGGTCCTCGAATATGCGCTTGAGGTGGATGAGAACAATGCAATTGCCTTGCCGCTTATCTTGCGGCTCAGGCGACAGTTTCTTGCCTGGACTGATGCGGAACAGGAAACCGCGACCCTGCAGCGCCAGCTGTCCCACCAGCACAAATTCGCATCTCTGACATTGCTGACGCTGATCGACGACCCAGAGTTGCAACTGGCGAACGCTCGACTTGCTGCGCCTGTGAGCCGCCAAATTGACCTGCGCCCCCATCCACCCAGCGACAGGATCCGGGTTGGCTATTTTTCAGCGGATATTTACGATCACCCGACCATGCATCTGTTCGAGGGCGCGTTGCGTGCCCATGATCGTGACCGGTTTGAGTTCTTTGTCTACGATCTGGCCCCGCGAGAGGGCGGCTATCAGCAGCTGGTACAGGAGATCGCTGACACCTACCGGGACATCTCGGCCATTTCTGCGGGGCAGATTGCTGAGGTTGCGCGGCGCGATCAGATCGACATTGCGGTTGATCTGAAGGGAGACACGTTTCAGTCCCGACCGGAGATTTTTGCCCACCGCGCGGCGCCAGTGCAGGTGTCATTTCTGGGCTTTCCCGGCACCTCGGGGATGGCCGACATGGATTTCATGGTTGCCGACCCCATCACCATCCCGCCAGAGGCGGAGCACTGCTATAGCGAACGCATTCTGCGGATGCCGCAGTGCTATCAACCCAACACCAATCCGCGCTACAGCCCTGCAGACACGAATATGCGTGACCGTTTCGGCATTCCGCAGGATCGGTTTGTCTTTGCGACGTTCAACAACATCTACAAGATCGGTCCGCGGGAGTTTGCAACCTGGATGGAGATCCTGAAGGCCGCGCCTAACTCTGTTTTGTTGTTCTATCTCAGCAATCTTGATCTGAAAGACAGGTTGATTGCCAAGGTCAAGGCCGCAGGGGTTGCCCCTGATCGTGTGATCCTGACGGGACCGCTGCCCCAGAAAGACCACTTGGACCGGATCTCTCAGGTCGACCTTTGTCTGGATTGTTTCAGCTACAACGCCCATACCACCGCTTCGGATGCGATCTGGTGCGGGGTGCCAATCCTCACATTATGTGGAGAGCAGTTCGCCGCCCGCGTCGCCACCAGCATTCTGCATGCTGCAAATTTGGCCGAGCTGTCTGTCACGTCTGTGGCTGAATATGTTCAATTAGCAGCCGCGCTCGCCAAGGATCCGGAGCGTCTTTCCCGGATCAAACGCCAACTCAAGGAGGAAAGAGACCAGCTGCCGCTGTTTGATACCCAGACATGGACCCGCGATTTCGAGGGGCTGTTGGAGGCGGTGTATCAAGAGAGCCGTGCTTAGGCAGGGCTTGATCCGCGAGGGTAGGGGCGAGATCGGCCTTTTTAGGTAATTTCTGACCGCGCGCTGGGGGAGGTCGACATCGAGCCCGGCAGCAGCCTGTCCGCGATTACGATCGCGACGGCACGGGCACGTCCGGTGGCGGTCATTCTCAATCTGAGGAAAAATGGCGGAGAGACAGGGATTCGAACCCTGGGTCCCCGTGAAGGGACAACGGTTTTCGAGACCGCCCCGTTCGACCACTCCGGCACCTCTCCGCGGGGGGTGAGAGCGCGTTTAAAGAGGATTGAGCAGGGGCGCAAGGGGGGAATTCGCGCTTTTGGCGGGAATTTTCAATTTTGATTGTCTCGGGGGCGAAAACGCTTAGGTTTCTGGTATGACCTATGCTTCTCGAACCCGCCTAATCCAGGGAGTAGGGGCGCTAGCCCTTGTTCTTGCATTCTTTTTCTCAGCCGTTGCTGCACAGGCAGCGGATCGGGCAAAGGTGATTGCCTTTCTCGAAACGACCGGGTTCGACGTGGCACTTGATAGTATTGCCCATTCGGCAGAGCTTGCGCCGGATATGCTGGGGATTGATGCCGGCGCCTTTGGTTCCGCCTGGGTGCGTCTGTCGCAGGATGTCTTTGACCGCGATGAGATGCGCGAAACGGCGATCACCATTCTGGAGGAGACCCTGGCAGAAGAGGCGCTGGCTCATGCTGCGGATTTCTATGCCAGTCCCCTGGGCGCGCGGCTGGTTGCCGCAGAGAACGCCTCGCACCGGGTTGAAGATGATGACGCCAAACAGCAGGCAGGGATGCGGATCATCAGCGATCTTGTGGCCGATGGCAGCAGCAGACCACAGTTGTTTCAGCGGATGGGAGAGGCGATTGATGCCGCTGATGCCGGTGTGAAGGCGCTGCAGGAAATCCAGTTCCGCTTTCTCATGGCGGCCAGCGCTGCGGGGGTCATTGACCTGCAGCTGGATGGCGATGGCTTGCGTGCGTTCATGGCCGATCAGGAGGGGGCAACACGCATGGCGATGCAGGCTGCAAACATGGCCGCAAGCGCCTATACCTACCAGGGTTTCAGCGATGCCGAGCTTGACCAGTACATTGACGCGTTGGAGCATCCGCTGATGCAACAGGTTTATGCGCTGCTGAATGCGGTCCAGTATGAGATTACGGCCAACCGATTTGAGGCTTTGGCCTATCGTCTGCAGGATCTGCAGCCCGCGCAGGATCTGTGATCTGACGCCATCACCGTGGTGGCGCAATTGCCGCCGAAAACGGGTTGACTTATCCACACGATCACCGCATAAGCCCGCATCCCGGCCCGGAATCTCTGTGCCGGGGTTTATTTGTCATACGCCCCGAGGGGGGCGCGCTGTTCGAGGTGGCCCTGGGCCGAAACACTGGACGCATCTGATGCGAAAGGGACCGTAGGACGCGGGTAGAAAAGGAAAGACGCATATGTTTGCGGTCCTCAAAACCGGCGGCAAGCAGTACAAAGTTCAACCCGGCGACCTGCTGCGTGTTGAAAAACTGGCTGCTGATGCTGGCGAAACAATCCAGTTCAACGACATTCTGATGCTCGGTGGTGATGCACCGGTTGTGGGTGCGCCTTTTGTTGACGGTGCTGCGGTTCAGGCCGAAGTTGTCGATCAGATCAAAGGCGAGAAGGTCATTCACTTTGTGAAGCGCCGTCGTAAGCACTCCTCCAAGCGCACCAAAGGTCACCGTCAGAAGCTGACTCTGGTCAAGATCACCGAGATCCTGGCATCCGGCGCTGACAAATCCGGCGTAAAAGCTGCATCCGGCCAAGGCGCTGCTCCGGCAGCTGGCAAAGCCGCTCCTGCAGCTAAAGCAGCACCTGCTGCTGGCGACAAACTGACCGACCTGAACGGTGTTGGTCCGGCTGCTGCCAAGAAGCTGGAAGAAGCTGGTCTGACCACCTTCGCCCAGATCGCAGCCTTGTCTGAAGCAGACATTGCTGGTATCGAAGGCATCAAAGTGAAGCCCGAGTGGGTTGAGCAAGCCAAAGAACTGGCTAAAGGCTAAGGAGAGACAGAATGGCACATAAAAAAGCTGGCGGTTCCTCCCGTAACGGTCGCGACTCAGCTGGTCGCCGCCTTGGCGTGAAACTGTACGGTGGCCAGGCGGCCATCGCAGGCAACATCATCATTCGTCAGCGCGGCACCAAGTTCTGGCCGGGCGAAGGCGTTGGTCTGGGCAAAGATCACACCATCTTTGCGACCACCGATGGTGCAGTCACCTTCCACAAAGGCCTGAAAGGCCGCACTTTCGTATCGGTTCTGCCAGTGGCGGAGGCCGCTGAATAAGCCGACCCGCAAGGTGGATGAAAATCAGGGGATCGGCGATACCGCCGGTCCCTTTTTTGTTTTGACCCGTATTTGGCGAATTTGCCTAACGAGATATCAATGGCACCGTGTTATCTGCGCGGCATTGGATCGTTTCTGGCGCGCCTTTGGTCGTCTTCGAGAGGAGCGAGGACATGAGTTTGGATGAGAGTGTTATGGAACAGAAGGTCATTGATGCCGGTCGCTTTGTGCTACGCCCGCTGCGCAAATCCGATGAGGGGCTGATTGCGCATTACGTCAGCGACGAACGCGTGGCTCGGATGACCAGCGCCATTCCCCATCCGCTCCCGCCCGGAGCGATCGAGGCCTTTGTGACACGCGCGATGGATCCCACCCGTGAAGAGGATGTCTGGGCCATCGACAGCACGTCCGAAGGTGGTGAAGAGCTGAAGGGCATCATCAGCCTCAAACGGCTGGACCGTGACCAAAGCGAGGTTGGCTATTGGATCGCTCCGGTGTTTTGGAACAACGGCCTGGCTTCGGCGGCGTTGCAGACACTTGTCGAAACCAACCCACAGAATTGCAGCACGCTGTTTGCGACGGCCTTTCAGGACAACCCGGCCGCAGCGCGCGTGCTGACGCATTGCGGGTTTGAATACCTCGGTGATGCCGAAACATACTCCGTTGCGCGCGATGCCACGGTTCCAACCTGGACCTACAGCCGAAAACTCTGATTGGCGCGCCGCAGCGTTTGCGTTAAGTCGGGGCAACCGGCCCAAGTTTGGGCCAGCCCCAAATCACCCTGCCGTACAGCGGTAGGATCATCAGCAAGGAGCTGACATGAAATTCCTCGATCTGGCCAAAGTCTACATTCGCTCCGGTTCGGGCGGGAACGGCTGCGTCAGCTTTCGCCGCGAAAAGTTTATGGAATACGGTGGTCCCGATGGTGGCGACGGCGGCCGGGGTGGATCTGTCTGGGTTGAGGTGACTGAGGGGCTCAATACCCTCATCGACTTCCGTTACCAGCAGCATTTCTTTGCCAAAAACGGCCAGTCCGGCATGGGCCGTCAGCGCACCGGCAAGGATGGCGATGACATCGTTCTGCGGGTTCCTGTCGGCACAGAAATCATGGACGAAGATCAGGAAACCGTACTGGCGGACCTGACCGAGGTTGGCGAGCGTTTTCTGTTGGCCAAGGGTGGCAACGGCGGCTTTGGCAACCTGCATTTCAAAAGCGCGACCAACCAGGCGCCGCGGCGTGCAAACCCCGGTCAGGAAGGCATCGATCGCACCATTTGGCTGCGGCTGAAGCTGATCGCGGATGTGGGCCTTTTGGGTCTGCCGAACGCAGGCAAATCCACGTTCCTGTCTGCGACCTCCAACGCGCGGCCAAAGATCGCTGACTATCCCTTTACCACGCTGCACCCCAACCTTGGCGTTGTCGGCATTGATGGCGTTGAATTTGTGGTTGCCGACATTCCCGGCCTGATTGCCGGCGCCCATGAGGGGCGTGGTATCGGCGACCGTTTCCTTGGTCATGTGGAACGCTGCGCTGTGCTCTTGCATCTGGTTGATGGCACATCGGATACCGTTGCCGAGGATTACGAGACCATCATCAACGAGCTGGAAGCCTACGGCGGGGAGCTGGCTGACAAGCCGCGCATTACCGCGCTGAACAAGGTGGACAGCCTTGATGACGAAGAGCGCGCCGCCGCAAAAGCAGAGCTGGAAGCCGCAGTTGGCGGCCCAGTCTTCATGATGTCGGGCGTGAGCCGTGAAGGGCTGAACGAGGTTCTGCGGGCGATGCGGACCGAGATCGACGAGGATCGTCTGCGTCAGAAACCTCAGGAGGAGCAGGGCTCTTGGCAACCCTGAGCGATGCGAAACGCGTTGTCGTAAAGATCGGCTCGGCCCTTTTGGTCGACCGGTCAACCGGCACATTGCGGGCGTCTTGGCTGCATGCATTGGCCGAGGACGTGGCGTGGCTCAAGGGGATGGGCAAGGATGTGATCCTTGTTTCGTCGGGCTCTATCGCGCTGGGGCGCGGCGCCCTTGGTCTGCCGTCGCAGGATCTGCCGCTTGAACAATCGCAGGCCGCGGCTGCGGTGGGCCAGATCCGGCTTGCCCGCGCTTACGAAGAGGCTCTGGCCCCGCATGACATCACGACCGCGCAGGTTCTTGTTACGCTGGAAGACAGCGAAAACCGGCGCCGGTATCTCAATTCGCGCGCAACACTTGAGACGCTGATTGGACTGGGCGTCGTGCCCATCGTCAACGAAAACGACACCATCGCGACCGATGAAATTCGCTATGGCGACAACGACCGCCTGGCCGCGCAGGTCGCGGTGACGGTCGGCGCAGATGCGTTGATCCTGTTGTCGGATGTTGATGGGTTCTACACCGCCAATCCGGTTCTGGATCCCAGCGCCCGCCGCTATGACCAGATTGATGTGATCACGCCTGAGATTGAGGCAATGGCCGGGGATGGTGTTTCCGGGCTGTCCAAAGGGGGCATGATCACCAAGCTGCTGGCAGCCAAGATGGCGACGGCGGCTGGCTGCGCTATGGCAATCACAGAAGGTTCGCCTGATAACCCTCTGAAAATGCTGGAAAACGGTGCTGCGTGCACATGGTTCACAGCGCAGGACGATCCCCATCTTGCCCGCAAACGCTGGATCGCGGCAATGAAAACGCGTGGCGTATTGGCTGTTGATGCCGGCGCTGCAAAGGCGCTGCTGAACGGCAACAGCCTTTTGCCTGCTGGTATTTTGCATATCGAAGGAGACTTTGGCCGCGGTGATCCGCTGGCCATCCTGGGCCCAGACGGGCGGAAATTGGGGCAGGGGCTCAGCCGGTATACGTCGGAAGAGGCCGCTGCCATCCGGGGCTGCCAGTCGAGCGAGATCGAGGCAATTCTGGGCTATGCCGGGCGCGCGGCTGTCATCCATCGCGATGATATGGCGCTGTGAGCGGTTTCCGTGATAGGGCTGTCCCAGCCTGACCACCGACGGTGGCGAATTGGGTCCAACAAGGGTTTCTAAGAATGACTGACGCACAAGATATTGCCGCGTTGATGGCCGACATCGGCAAACGTGCAAAGCAGGCGGCTGCAAAACTGGCTACAGCATCCGCAGATTGCAAAGAAAAAGCACTGAATGCCGCAGCAGATGCTGTTTGGGCCAACCGCGCGGACATTATGGCGGAGAACGCCAAGGATCTGGAATTTGGCCGCAACAAGGGCCTGTCGCCCGCAATGATGGATCGCCTTGCCCTGGATGAAGAGCGCATTGGCGGCATCGTCGCGGGTCTGCGTGCGGTTGGAGCTCAAGCTGATCCTGTTGGCGAGGTGCTGGCGGAATGGACGCAGCCCTCTGGTCTGAACATTCAGCGGGTGCGTACACCGCTTGGCGTTATTGGTGTGATCTACGAAAGCCGACCGAACGTGACCGCCGATGCCGGCGCGCTGTGCCTGAAATCGGGCAACGCGGTGATCTTGCGGGGCGGGTCAGAGAGCTTTCACTCCAGCCAGGCCATTCACCGCTGTCTCGTCGAAGGGCTGCGCGCGGCGGATCTGCCGGAGGATGCAGTGCAACTGGTGCCAACGCGGGACCGTGCAGCGGTGCAGTGCCTGCTGACCATGACGGACACGGTGGATGTGATTGTGCCCCGTGGTGGCAAGGGGTTGGTTGGTCTCGTCCAGCGTGAAGCCCGTGTGCCGGTCTTTGCGCATTTGGAGGGGATTGTGCATATCTACCTCGACAAGGCTGCAGATCCGCAAAAGGCGCTGGATGTCGTGCTGAACGCAAAGACCCGCCGCACCGGGATTTGTGGTGCTGCCGAATGTCTCCTGATCCATCGCGAAATTGCAGCGACGCTCGGTGCAGAGGTGCTGGCAGCGCTCGCGGCAGCCGGGGTCGAAATTCGCGCCGAAAGTGGCCTGCCGGGGCCCGACGGAATGGTCGCTGCAAATGCGGATGATTGGGGGCGGGAATACCTGGATTCCATCATCGCGGCCAAGCAGGTGGACAGCATTGATGATGCGATTGCCCACATCCGAACCCATCACTCGCAGCACACCGACTGCATCATCACCGAGGACGGTCGCGCGGTAGAACAGTTCTTTGCCGAGCTGGACAGTGCCATCCTGATGCACAATGCCTCAACCCAGTTCGCAGATGGCGGGGAATTTGGCATGGGTGCAGAGATCGGGATCGCAACTGGCAAAATGCATGCGCGCGGGCCTGTTGGTGCGGCACAACTGACCAGTTTTAAGTATCTTGTGCGTGGCAACGGCGCCGTACGGGCCTAACACCACGCAACGGATGAACATGAAAAAGGCGTCGCAAGAGATTGCGGCGCCTTGATTTTTTCCAGTTTCGTGAAGCGTCAGAAGTGAATGGTCACACGTTCAAGCGTCTGTTCCACCCGAACTGTGCGGCCCAAGTCGCGCGCGGCCTCCGGCAGCATAGCAAACTGGACCAGCGCGGGTGTCACTGTTGCAGATGAGCTGCCACCACTTACACGGGCCCAAAGTTCGTCATCGATGTTCAACTTGCTCCCCTCGCCAATGACGGTCCATTTGCCATCTGCGCAGAGGATATTGACGTTGCCGCCGTAGGGCAGTCCGGTTTCAAGGCAAAGACCAGCCAAAAGCGCCAGACGCACCTCAGCGCGGGTTGCGGGTTCCTGCGGTGTCCATTGGTATTTCAAACGGCCACCCTTGGAGATGTCCTCGAGCACGGAAACCACCTCGGCCCGGCTGATCTGCTGTTCGCTGGCCGCGCCAAAGGCGATGCGGAAAAACCGGATCCTGGCGTTTGCATTCGCCACGCTGTCAGAGATCAGTTCCAGCTCGGGACCGGACATGTCGCCGGACATTCCAAGCAGCTCCAATCCGTTGTTGATCGCGCCGATCGGGCTGATCAGGTCGTGGCAGATGCGCGACCCTACCAAAGCCGCGAGATTAGCGTTATCTACAGACATATCTTTCCTCCGAATTGGGCCTTCACGCATGAACGACCTCAACGCCATACTTGCCCCTGGAATGCTTGTGACCCATCCAAACCACCCCGAATGGGGCAAGGGACAGGTGCAATCGAACGCAGGCGGCAGGATCACCGTCAATTTCCCCGATCAGGGAAAAGTGGTGTTCAACAGCGCCCAGGTGGCCCTTATTCCAGTCTTTGATCCGTCATAAGCATTTATGAACGGTTAACAAGCTATCGAAAATTTGAACCAAACTTGCACATGGCCTGCCTTATCGGCTAGCTGCGCGCAAGGCAAATCAGCTTTGGGCGGTTTTATGTCAACGCAATCCCCTCAATTTCAGGTCACCTTGGCCAGAACTGACGACGACCTGCGCGCAGCTCAGGCGTTGCGCTACGCAGTTTTTGTGCGCGAGCTGGGTGGCAGCGGAGAGATGGTTGACCATCAGGCCGGGCTAGAGCGGGATCGGTTCGATCCCTACTGTGACCATCTCTTGCTGCGGGATTTGAAACGCGCAGAGGTCGTGGGTGTTTACCGGGTTCTGCGATCGGATCAGGCCGCGCAGGCGGGGCAGTTCTACTCAGCCGATGAATATGATCTGTCGGCCCTTGTTCAGTCCGGTCGCAAGCTGTTGGAACTGGGGCGATCCTGTCTTCACCCCGAATATCGCGGCGGCATGGCGATGTTCCACCTTTGGTCGGCTCTTGCGGAATATGTCGCAGCCCATGACATCGAAGTCCTGTTTGGCGTTGCCAGTTTTCACGGCACAGACGTGGGACCGCTCTCTGATGCGCTGTCGATGCTGCATCACAACCACCTGGCCCCAGAAGAGCTGCGTCCGGTCGCAAAAACATACCAAGCAATGGATCTGATGCCCAAGGAGGCCGTTGATCGGCGCAAGGCGATGCTGGACACGCCTGCCTTGATAAAGGCGTATCTGCGTCTTGGTGGGGTTGTGGGGGATGGCGCTTATGTCGACCACGCCTTTAACACCACGGATGTCTGTCTGGTTCTTGATACCGCCAAGATGAACGAGCGCCAGCGTCGGATTTATGAGGGTGGGCGAAACTCCGCATGAGCACCTGGAACGACGAACAAACCCCCGACGCGCCGCGGATAACGGCCTTGGGGTGGGTCCTGGTGGGGGTGCGCGGGCTGGCCCTGGGAATGTTGGTGTTTGGCGGCCTATTGGTTCTGCTGCTGATACGTCTGGTAGAGCGGCCGGTTTTCGGGCTGCACAGGCCAGTGACGCCCTTCATCACACAGTTTGTCTGCCGCAATGCGTTCCGCATTCTGGGAATGGGGTTTGAGACAAGGGGCAAGCTGATGGCAGAGCGGGGCGCAGTGGTCGCGAACCATACGTCCTGGCTTGATATCTTTGCCCTGAACGCGCGCAAACGGATCTATTTCGTTTCAAAGGCAGAGGTGGCCAATTGGCCCGGCATCGGATGGCTTGCACGAGCGACGGGGACCGTTTTTATCAAACGTGACGCCCGCGAGGCCCGCAACCAGACCGTGCTGTTTCAGCAGCGCCTGATGGCTGGCCACAAGTTGCTGTTTTTCCCGGAAGGGACATCGACCGACGGGCTGCGGGTGCTGCCATTCAAGACCACTTTGTTTGCGGCGTTCTTTCATCCCACCCTGCGGGATGAGATCTCGGTCCAGCCAGTATCGGTGGTATTCCTGCCGCCCAAGGGGGGCGATCGGAATTTCTATGGCTGGTGGGGAGACATGGATTTTGCCAGCCATTTGCTGCAGACCTTGGCGTCGCCGCGGCAGGGTCGGGTGGTTCTGACCTATCACCCTGCGTTGAAGGTTGCTGATTTTGCAGACCGCAAGGCATTGGCGGCGGCCTGTGAGGGGGCGGTCCGCAAGGGACATGAGGCGATTTGGGCCGAACGTCAGCCCTGATTTCCCACCAAATGGTGGGTCTGGGTCAGCTTGGTCCTTTTAGGCCTTGCGCATCTCTCCCAGCTGACTTATACGCGCGCCATTCAATCCGCAGGTGGGGATTGGCCTGTCCGGGGGAGACATCCCCGGTAGACCGCCGGTTGGAGCATCCGCTCTGAGACCCCCGCCAAGGCACGAAACCGGAAAAGGAAAAGATACATGGCTCTTCCCGAGTTCACCATGCGTCAGCTGCTTGAAGCAGGCGTACACTTTGGTCACCAAACCCAGCGCTGGAACCCGCGCATGGCACCTTTCATCTACGGTGCGCGCAACGGCATCCACATCATGGACCTGACCCAAACCGTTCCCATGCTGGACCAGGCTCTGACCGCTGTCCGTGACACCGTTGCAAAAGGCGGCCGCGTTCTGTTCGTTGGCACCAAGCGCCAGGCAGCTGGACCGATCGCAGAAGCCGCTGAGAAATCCGCTCAGTACTTCATGAACCACCGCTGGCTGGGCGGCACGCTGACCAACTGGAAAACCGTTTCCCAGTCGATCCAGCGTCTGAAAGACATCGACGAGCGCATGGCATCCGGCGCCGAAGGCCTGACCAAGAAAGAGCGTCTGGGCATGGAGCGTGACCAGGAGAAGCTGCAAGCGTCTCTGGGTGGTATCAGCGAAATGGGCGGTGTTCCGGATCTGCTGTTCGTCATCGACGTGAAAAAAGAAGCGCTGGCCATCGCAGAAGCCAACAAACTGGGTATCCCGGTTGTGGCTGTTGTTGACACCAACTGCTCCCCCGAGGGCGTTGACTACATCATCCCCGGCAACGACGACGCGGCACGCGCAATCGCGCTGTACTGTGATCTGGTCGCTCGCGCCGCTCTGGACGGCATGACCGCCCAGCTGGGTGCTGCAGGCGTTGACCTGGGTGCTCTGGAAGAAGCGCCGGAAGAAGAGGCTGTTGCGGCTGAAGCCGACGCCTGATCTTCGTGTCATCGATTTGACATGAGGGGCAGGGTAGACCTGCCCCAAACCGTATTTGACTTGAGGAGAGCCTAAGATGGCAATCACTGCAGCAATGGTGAAAGAACTGCGCGAATCCACCGGCGCAGGCATGATGGACGCGAAAAAAGCACTGGTCGAAAACGACGGCAACATGGAAGCCGCTGTTGACTGGCTGCGCACCAAGGGTCTCGCAAAAGCAGCCAAGAAATCTGGCCGTACCGCGGCTGAAGGTCTGGTCGCAGTTGTCGTCGAAGGCGGCAAAGGTGTTGCTGTTGAAGTGAACTCCGAAACCGACTTCGTTGCGAAAAACGCGGACTTCCAGGAAATGGTGTCCAGCATTGCAAAAGCAGCTCTGTCTGTTGACGACGTTGACGCGCTGAAAGCGGCTGACCTGGGCGGCAAGACCGTCGAAGCAACCATCACCGACAAAATCGCCACCATCGGCGAAAACATGTCCGTCCGTCGCATGGCGTCGATCGAAGGCACCAACGTTGTGTCCTACGTCCACAATGCTGCAACCGCAGGCATGGGCAAGATCGGTGTTCTCGTTGCAATGGAAGGTGGCGACGAAGCCATCGGCAAGCAGATCGCAATGCACATCGCAGCTGTGAACCCTGCCGCTCTGTCCGAAGCTGATCTGGACGCATCTGTCGTCGAGAAAGAAAAGCAGGTTCAGATGGACATCGCGCGCGAGTCCGGCAAGCCTGAGCAGGTCATCGAAAAGATGATCGTTGGCCGCATGAAGAAGTTCGTTGCTGAATCCACCCTGCTGAACCAGCAGTTCGTTGTGAACCCGGACCTGACCGTTGAAGCGGCTGCAAAAGAAGCAGGCGCAACCATCACCGGTTTCGTGCGTCTGGAAGTCGGCGAAGGCATCGAAGTCGAAAAAGAAGACTTCGCTGCTGAAGTGGCAAAAGCTGCTCAGGGCTAAGTCTTTTCGACTTATGTTTTGATGGGGCCGGTGATCCGCGGGATCACCGGCCTTTTTCATGTGTGATGTGCGCCTGAGAAATTCGGCTGAGAGATCCGGCCGCGAGACACAAAAGGTGGATACTAAGAAGGTGGATACGAAAAAGGGCCCTTACCCAAACGGATAAGAGCCCCAAAATCATGCCGGCACTTGCGTCGAAGAATAGACGTAGCCACCGGACAGGTCTGAGCGCCTTGCAATTCCAAGGATCATACCCTGCAGTCCCAGGCCAAAGCCCCACTCACGGAACATGTTAAGTATGCCTATAAATTGGGCGGGATGGAAGTCATGAATTCCATACCAATTCAAATTTTCGCAAACGAATTGGTGCGGTAAAACTATTGATAATTACGCCGGTATTGCACGCCCTAAAGAAAACTCACTCGTTTTCCATAGTGTACATCTGGTTGTGCAGCGCTGCCTTGAGGACCGCGTGGGCGGTGGTTTCCACCGACAGGGCCTCGCGTGCGAGGCGGAGGTGCTTTTCGACCGTTGCTGTGGTCAGCCCCATCAAAACGGCAATGTCCTGGGTCGTCTTGCCATCCCCAACCCATTGCAACGCTTCGCGCTGACGGCGGGTCAGGCTGCGATTGGGAGGCTGATAGGGCAGGGTCAGGATCTTGAGATGGGCCATGTTGTTCATCAAGGTGATATCGCGGCCGTGTTCGCGCCAGATGTCCTCGACATCATCCTGGTTGAGCCCATCGCAGGCAGCGAGCGAAATCGCCCCCTTGAAGCGGTCGGAGGAGGAGTTGAAGCTCACCGTGTAGCCGGCGGTAACACCATGTTTTGCATTGAATTCCAGCACCTTCTGCGCACTCTCTGAGAGCCCGCCATTGCTGATTTGGTCCTGCACGAGGGTCCAGCTTCCGGGGCCGTCGTTTTCCAGCGCCCAATGCAGCATCGGGGCGTCGAAATAAAGCCCGGAATTCACGAACCCTTCGACGTATTCGCTGCAATGGTTGGACAGGATGACGAAATCCTCAGGATCGCCCAGAGAGGTCTTAGTTTTTTGGCGGGTATAGCCGTAGAGAAGCTTGTCGAATTTATAGTCGCCCATTTGGCGCACATGTTCGAGCCAAAGCTCCTCAAGGGTTTTGGCCGCACAGATAAAATCGAGGTAGGCGCGCAGTTTCATCCGTATGTCGCGGGATTGAGATGTGCCCTGAGCGCATCCAGCGCCATAAGATAGCCCTGCGAGCCAAAGCCGCAGATCTGCCCCAACGCCGCTTTTGAAATATAGGACGTATGGCGAAAGGACTCGCGTGCGTGGATGTTGGAGAGATGAACTTCGACCACGGGCAGCTCGACGGAGTAGATCGCATCCATCAGGGCGATCGACGTATGGGTGTAAGCACCGGCGTTAAGGATCACCGCGTCATAGACGCCTTTCGCCGCGTGAATGGCATCAAGGAGCACACCTTCGTGGTTGGACTGCATGCAGGTGACCTCCATGCCGACCTGCTTGCCGTAGGCAACGCAGCGCTCTTCGACCATCGTGAGGGTCTCGCTGCCGTAGACCTCTGGCTGGCGCGTGCCAAGAAGGTTCAGGTTCGGACCATTCATGACGAGGATCTTATGCATTTTGTGGTCCTGCTCTGGTGACATTGCCTGTGACCGGATCAGGAGCGCTGTCTTTGGTCGCGGCGGTTGGTTTTATGATGAGTTGACGGTGAAGCCGATGACGGCTCCCTTCGTTTCCTCACGTAATACCCTCATATTGATAAGTATTTCTACTATCTTTGCAAGCGCGCAGTGCGCAATCCGACCGTAATGAAGGGGGGGGCTTACTGATCGTTTACCATGACCACCTTGCCCATGACCTGCCTGTTTTGCATCTCTTCCAACACTTTTGCTGCGTCTTTCATCGGGTGGGTCGCGTGGATCAGGGGTTTGACCTGCCCACTTGCGTATAGATCGAACAGCGCCTGCATGTTGGCCTGATGGCCCTTTGGATCACGCTCCACCGCGGCGCCCCAGAACACACCTACAATCTGGCACCCCTTCAAAAGTGGCAGATTGAGCGGGATCTTGGGAATGCCGGCCGGAAAGCCGACAACCAGATATCGCCCCTGCCAGGCGATGGCGCGCAGCGCGGGTTCAGCATAAGAGCCCCCCACCGCGTCATAGATGACATCGACGCCAGCTTTCCCGGCCAGGGCCTTGATATTACGTGAGAAAGAGATCTGCTCTTCCTTGTCTGGGTTGCGTCCGTAAATCACCGTATCGTCGGCGCCAAGGGCCTTGCAGACCTCTGCCTTGCCCGCATCTGAGACCGCCGCGATCACACGGGCGCCGACCGCTTTGGCGATTTGGATGGCGGCGGTGCCGACCCCACCGGCGGCGCCAAGGATCAGAACGGTTTCGCCAGAACGCAACACCCCGCGTTCCATCAACGCGTGGTACGAGGTGCCATAGGTGAAAACGAACGCCGCGGCATCGGTGTCTGGCATCGCATCCGGGATACGCAGCGCATCTGCGGCGTCGATACAGATATGCGTTGCAAATCCACCATGGCCGCTCAGCGCCATGACGCGATCGCCAACGGCAAAATCGGTGACCTCTGGGCCGGTGCTGACCACCACACCTGCGATTTCCCCGCCAGGGGCAAACGGGCGCGGTGGTTTGAACTGGTAGAGGTCACGGATCATCAGTGTGTCAGGGTAGTTCACACCTGCGGCGCGGATCGCGACCAGTATCTGCGAGGGGCCAGATTCTGGCGTTTGGGCCTCCGCCCACTCCAGTGTTTCCGGGCCTCCGGGCGTGATCGAGAGCATGGCGTGCATTGGCATTTCCCTGTGCAAACACCCGCCGCGCGGGCCATATGACGTGAAGTCTTCTGCGCAGATGCCCCGTTGTCAACGAAATTGCGAAATGTAAGTCTGCTATGCAAAAGAGCTGTGCGCCAAGCGGCGCATATGTCAGAAGTGCAGGGTAAGGTGTTGATTATGAAGGCTTTGGAATTCACGCAGGCTGGTCAGGCGATGCCGGACGCCCTGCAAAAACTGCGGCTACCTTTGTTCGGTGCGCCGCTTTTCATCATTTCAAACCCTGATCTGGTGATCGCCCAGTGCAAGGCCGGGATCGTGGGATCCTTCCCTGCGCTCAATGCGCGCGAGCAGGAGGGAGAGCCTCCGTTGCTGGAGAGTTGGCTGGAACGGATCACGGAGGAGCTCGACCGATACAACCAGGCCAACCCCGACACCCCGGCGGCGCCATTCGCCGTGAATCAGATCGTCCATCGCTCCAATGCCAGGCTAGAGCGTGACCTGGAAATCTGTCATCGCTGGAAAGTGCCGATCTGGATCACATCCCTTGGCGCGCGGCCCGAAGTGAATGACGCCGCGCATGATTGCGGCGGCGTTGTTCTGCATGATGTGATCAACGATAAATTTGCGCGCAAGGCCATCGAAAAAGGCGCGGATGGGTTGATCGCTGTTGCGGCTGGTGCTGGCGGGCACGCAGGTGTTTTGTCACCTTTCGCGCTCATTTCGGAAATACGGACGTGGTTTGAGGGGCCATTGGCCCTTTCCGGCGCGATTGCAAATGGCCGCTCGCTTTTGGCGGCGCGGGCGTTGGGGGCTGATTTCGGCTATGCGGGTTCCCCCTTTATCGCCACAAAGGAGGCCAACGCCGAAACTGCATATAAGCAGATGATCGTCGACAGCACCGCTGATGATATTGTTTATTCCTCATTTTTTACAGGGGTTTCAGGGAATTACCTCAAGCCATCAATCAAGGCTGCGGGGTTGGATCCGGATGATCTGCCCTCGGCGGATGCGAGCAAGATGAATTTTTCTGGCGGCTCCTCAAAGCCCAAAGCCTGGAAAGAAATCTGGGGGTCGGGTCAGGGGATTGGTGGCGTTACGGCCGTGAAGCCCGCCGCTGAATTGATTTCCGAAATCGACCAGGGCTACCGCGCGGCGTGCCGGTCCCTTGCTGCAGAGTTCGCAAACAACGAGGCGAACAGATGAGCAGAGCGCAAGGCATCGATTTGGACGCTGTTCAGCGCTATATGGCGGGCCGGCTCGCGGGGTTTGACAGCACCATCACAGCCGAGAAATTCCAGACGGGGCAATCAAACCCGACGTTTCTGATCACCACAAGTGCTGGAAACTATGTCCTGCGCCGGAAACCGGCGGGGGCGCTACTGAAATCTGCACATGCGGTGGACCGGGAATTTCGTGTGCAGTCCGCACTGTCAGGCAGTGATGTTCCGGTCGCGAAAGTCTATCACCTCTGCCAGGATCCAGAGGTGATAGGATCTGATTTTTATGTTATGGAACATGTCGTTGGCCGGAACTTCTCAGACCCTGTGATGGGCGATATTTCCCCTGCCGAGCGAGGCGCCGTGATAGAGGAAATGAGCCGCGTTCTGGCTGCGCTCCACGATGTGAAGATCGGCGAGGTCGGCCTGGAGGACTATGGCCCGCAAGGCAACTATTTCGCGCGCCAGCTTGGCCGTTGGAGCAAACAATACCGCGCAAGCGAGGTTGAGCCCATCGAGGACATGGATGCTCTTATCGCGGCGCTTGATGCTGATTTGCCAGAGGATGACGGGCAAAGCGGACTGGTGCATGGGGATTATCGGATCGACAACATGATCTTTGCGCCTGATGGTGCGGATTGTCGCGCGGTCCTGGACTGGGAGCTGTCCACACTGGGCCACCCTTTTGCAGATTTGGCCGGGGTCATCATGCAGTGGCAAATGCCACCAGGCCGCGAGGGGCGGGGCCTTGCGGGGGTGGACCGCGCGGCTTTGGGATTGCCGAGTGATGCAGAGTTCATCGATCGCTACTGCGCCCGCCGCGGTCTCGCAGGGATCGACAGGTTTGGCTATTATCTTGCCTTCAGCTTTTTCCGGATGGCTGCCATATTGCAAGGTGTCCGCAAAAGAGGGCTGGACGGAAACGCATCAAACCCAGAACATGCCGCAAGATTAGGGGCTTATGTGCCGGAGTTTGCGCGGGCGGGCCTGGCGGCATTGGCCAGGGCCTGAGGATAAAGGCAAAACATTCGCCGAGGGCACGTTGCGCAAGGACAGGCAGAAATGAGCGAAACCGAAGCAGATGCAGGCGGTGAAAAAGACCGGAATTTCGTCACCGCACTGGCGCGTGGCCTGGATGTTTTGCGGGCTTTTCGCCGCAATGAGCTGGAGCTGACGAATACCGATCTCGCAGAGCGGACGAACTTGCCCAAACCCACGGTATCGCGGCTGACCTATACGCTGTGTCAGCTGGGCTATCTGGTGCAGGATGAGCGATCCGGCAGCTATCGGCTGGGGGCAGGGGTGCTGCGTCTGGGCTATGGCGTTCTGGCGGGCATGGACATATCGGAGCGTGCGTCCCAAATACTGCGGGATCTGCGCAACGGGGAAAATTCCTATATTACCAGCGCGTTGGGAGAGGCACATCATGCAGATGTGATCTATATCGCGGTGCATCGCTCTCGCGAGGATGTCTCGCTTGCGGCCCATGTCGGGATGCGGTTGCCGTTGTTTTTCTCTGCAATTGGCCGCGCGGTTCTTGCGGGCATGTCCGCAGATCAGCAGGCAGAGGCGCTGGCCGTGGCAGACCGGCTTGACCCAACCAGCAGGCAGGCCCGTCAGGACAGCCTGGGACGGGCGCAGGAAGAATACACCTCGCGGGGGTTTTGCACCGGCTATGGTGACTGGCGCGAGGATGTGAATGGTATCGCCGTGCCGGTTGTTTCATTGAATGGAATGCGGGTTTACGGCCTGAATGTTGGCGGGCCTTCCTTTCATGTCAGCCGTCAAACCCTTGAAAACACGTATGCGGATCAACTGATATCGGCTGCCGAAACGCTCAGCATGAGGCCCTGATCTGCGCCTGGCAACGTGGGCTCCGTAGTAATACGGAGGCAAAAACGCTCGACCCGGCTGCGTGGCAGGCGCATGATGAATTGACTGCTCCGCCTTCAGAACCGGAGCCAATTGGAGACCAAGAATATTATGTCCGACAGTGAATGGATCACCCGCAAAGACCACGGCGGCGGTGTCTTTGAAATTCGGCTTGGCCGAGGCCCGGTCAACGCTTTGACGCCGGAATTTCTCAATCAAATCAAGGTAGAGTTTGACGCGATTGCGGTTGACCCGGACATTCGCGCCGTCATCCTGACGAGCCCGTTCAAGGTGTTTTCGGCCGGGATGGATTTGAAAGCCGCACGTGAATTTGACATTCCACGACAGCAGGCTGTTGTGCGCGGACTGAACGAGGCGTTTCTTGCGATCTATGCCTGTCCCAAACCTGTGGTCGCTGCCATCAATGGCGCTGCGATTGCGGGCGGCATGTTCTTTGTCCTTTGCAGTGATGTCAGGGTGGCCATGGCCAAGACCAAGTTCGGCCTTGCAGAAGTGCAGGTCGGTGTCGATTTCCCAGTTGGTCCGCTCGAAATTGCCCGTGCGACGCTGGATGGGAATATCGCGCGTCGTCTGATGCTGACAGGACAGACCATTGGTCCGATTGCGGCGCGCAATTTCAATCTGGTCGATATCATCGCAGACGACGCCGAGGATCTGATGGGATATGCCCTTAAAGAGGCCCGCACATTGGCCGAGCTGCCAGCGGGCGCCTTTGCCTCGATCAAGCGCCAGCTGCGCGGTGACACGATCACCAAGATTGAAACCGCGATGGCCGCAGGCGCAAACGAACCCGCAAATGGTTGGTTTACCGAAGAAACCGTCCCGGCCATGACCAAGGTGATCGGCTGATCACCCGCAACAGGAGCACCGCCCATGACCGTTAACAGGTTGAACCGGATCAGGGATTGGCAACACCGCTACGTCGATCAAAAGAAATACGCTGGCAGCGCCGTTTTGATCAACCGGCATGGTGCGGAGCTCTATTATAGTGAGGTTGGCGCGCGCAACATCGAGGAGGATCTTGCATGGACCCGGGACACCGTCGCCCGGATCTATTCGATGACCAAGCCCATCACATCTGTTGCTCTGATGATGCTGGTCGAGCGTGGGCTGATGCATCTGGATGCACCCGTCAGTGATTTCATACCTGAATTCAAAGAGATGCAGGCCCTTGTTGCGGGCGCGGAACATATCGGCCAGACCGAGGCAAGCCGCGCGCCGACCTTGCATGAGCTGCTGACGCACACCAGCGGGCTGAGTTATCCGTTCAATCCCGGTATCCTGGCGGAAGCAATGGCTGAGGCTGATCTGATGTTCAAACCGGGGCAGGGTGCGCTTGCCCCTCAAGTCAGAGAGCTGGCGCAGCTGCCTCTGGCATTCCAGCCCGGCACCCGGTGGGAGTATTCCGTCAGTATCGACGTCCTTGGCCGCGTGATCGAAGTGGTAAGTGGGCGGACATTGGAAGATTTCTTCCAACGCGAGATCTTTGATCCCTTGGATATGGCCATGACAGGGTTTCAGACCCCGGAAGGCATCGGCGACAAATTTGCCTCGCTTTATTCACCCTTGGCGGGCGACGCGATGGCGCTGAACGAAGCGCAGCGCGGAGGCAATCCGCTTCGCCTGACGGATGACTATCATACCAGCCCATTTCACAGGACACAGATGCATTCCGGTGGCGGTGGCTTGGTCGGCACCATCGACGATTACATGCGATTTGCAGAGATGATCCGCCGAAAAGGCCGCGCCGATGACGGCTTTATCATTTCCCCGCAAACAGTTGATTTCATGGTGCGAAACCACCTTTCGGGTGACATCGCATCGATGGGTCCGCAAAGTTTCGCTGAACAGCCAATGGAAGGAATGGGGTTTGGTCTTGGGGGCGCGGTTGTCCTTGATCCTGCACGCGCGCGCTGTCCGGGTTCGCCCGGCGACTTCAGCTGGGGTGGAATGGCGTCCACGTTTTTCTGGGTTGATCCTGTTCTGGATCTCAGCGTGGTTTTCTTTACCCAGCTCGCGCCCTCAAGCTCATATCCGTCGCGGGCGGAGCTGAAAGCGCTGGTTCACGGCGCGCTTACGAATTAACGAAACAGGAGAGCGCAAGGCGCCGCGATTTGCGCGTGGCCGTTGCACCAATATCCAGATGAAAGTCGCCACGTAAATGCCTGAAGCTGCTGATGTTCTTCTCAATCTCCTGAACCTCGAGGAACTGGATCGCAATCTGTTTCGCGGGGTCGGCTCTGGCGGTGAAACGCCAACGCGTATTTACGGCGGTCAGGTCATCGCTCAGGCGTTGATGGCGGCGTATCTGACCGTGCCGGACCGGCTGTGCCACTCGCTTCATGCCTATTTTATCCGTCCCGGTGATCCATCCAAGCCGGTGATCTATGTGGTCGATCCTGCACGAGATGGCGGCAGCTTCACGACGCGGCGCGTAACGGCGATGCAAAACGGCAAGCAGATCCTGAACCTCGCCGCATCTTTTCACATCAACGAACCTGGCTGGGAACATCAGCACGACATTCCCCAGGTTCCAAGCCCTGAGCAGCTGGTCTCGCGCGAGGATCTCCACAAGAAATTTGCCAGCGAAGTCAGCGAGAAAATCCGCGTTGAATTCACCCGTGAACGACCTTTCGAAATTAGAGACATCGACCCGCGCCATCCTGTCGATCCTGGAAAAGCCAGCGACATCAATCATATGTGGGTTCGGATGAAAGCGGCCAAGAACGCCAGTCCGCAGCTGCAACATGTGTTGATGGCCTATGTGTCTGACTACGGCTTGCTTGGATCTGCGCTACGGCCGCATGGGCTCAGCTTTCTCAAAGGCGAAGCCATGACAGCGAGCCTTGATCACGCGATGTGGTTTCATGCGCCGGTACAGTTTGACGCCTGGCATCTCTATACGATGGATTCTCCCTTTGCTGGCGGTGGTCGAGGGTTCAACCGAGGATCCATTTTCACGGAAGATGGCCGATTGGTCGCCAGCGTCGCTCAGGAAGGGCTGATGCGCCCAATTACCAAAACCTAAGCCAGGTCAACGGGTTCCAGGGTTCTTTATAGCGCTCTTAATTACCATAATACAGATTATAAAACACGCTGAAACGAGCAGTTCGCTTCGCTCTCTCTGTTCTGTAGTCATCCTTCTGTCGTGTTTTTCCACCGGCAATTGCCTTGCGTGGAAGCAGCGTTTGTGGGCCAACATCCCTGAACAATCACCTGCGCCGGTTTGGAAACCCGGTCGGGATTTCCTTAAGATTTTCGATTCATCTTTTTTCAACACAGGTTGAGGCGTGGATCCCTGGCGTGCTAAAAAATGGCACGCATTCATGGAGAGTTTTGTGATAGCTCCGGTGCGACCGCCTGCTCAGCGAGGTTATGGCTGTGTGGGCGCAAATCTGTTTACCTGCATTTCTGCAAAGCCTGCTGATCACCCCGCTTTGGCTTTGCGAAAACTCCTGCTTGTGCGGAAAATCTCCCGCGCTGCACGGGGTCTGCAAAAATGCGGGCTGCTCTGGCGATCACTGGCCTCGCTTGGCGCGGTTTCCAGAGCACGTTAACCCCAGCCTGGCGCGATCGTTAGTTATTGTAGGTATTTGCGCAGGCTGGGCGTCAACCGTTTCGGCCAGACCTGGCCTCAGTCAGCCCAGCAATTTGCAGCACAGGTCATTGCGCTAATTGCAGAGCGTTCGGGGTTTGCGAATTTGCCCAGCACCCTTGCATGAATTCAAAGGGTCCGCCAACGGTAAACATCTGAATCCATTAACAATATTGCAAGGATCTTAACAAAAAAAACCGCGCCTTTGGCATCCCAAAAGCGCGGTTTGTTTAATTTTATCCGTCAGACGTGGAGTTTAGAAAAACGCCTGCAGGCCCGTTTGTGCGCGACCAAGGATCAGGGCGTGAACGTCGTGGGTGCCCTCGTAGGTGTTGACTGTCTCCAGGTTCACCATGTGACGGATGACGCCGAATTCCAGGCTGATCCCATTGCCACCGTGCATGTCGCGTGCATTGCGAGCAATTTCCAGTGCCTTGCCGCAGTTGTTGCGCTTGACGATCGAAATCATCTCGGGCGCCGCGTTTGCCGCATCCATCAGGCGACCGACCTGAAGAGAGGCCTGCAGGCCAAGGGTGATTTCGGTCTGCATGTTGGCAAGTTTCAACTGAAACAGCTGGGTATTTGCAAGCGGGCGGCCAAACTGTTTGCGGTCGAGCCCATATTGACGGGCGGCATGCCAGCAGAATTCTGCAGCCCCCATCGCGCCCCAGCTGATGCCGTAACGTGCCCGGTTCAAACAGCCGAACGGACCTTTCAGGCCTTCGACATGGGGCAGCAGCGCGTCTTCGCCGACTTCGACGCCGTCCATTACGATTTCACCGGTGATCGACGCGCGCAGCGATGCCTTGTTGCCGATCTTGGGTGCCGACAGCCCCTTCATGCCTTTTTCCAGCACAAAACCACGGATTTTTCCGCCGTGTGCTTCGGATTTGGCCCAAACAACAAAGACATCGGCGATGGGTGCGTTGGAGATCCACATTTTGGACCCGGTCAGACGGTAACCGCCATCAGTCTTTTCTGCGCGGGTTTTCATGCCTGCGGGGTCAGATCCGGCGTCCGGCTCGGTCAGGCCAAAGCAGCCAATCCATTCTCCGGAAGAAAGCTTTGGCAGGTATTTCTGGCGCTGTTCTTCGCTGCCATATGCGTAAATGGGATACATCACGAGCGAGCTTTGCACCGACATCATGGAGCGGTAGCCGCTGTCGACGCGTTCGACCTCGCGCGCGACCAGACCATAAGAGACATAGCCCGCGCCAAGCCCGCCGTATTCTTCGGGGATGGTGGTGCCAAGAAGGCCCATCTCGCCCATCTCGCGGAAGATTTCAGGATCAGTTTCCTCGTTTTCATAAGCACTTAGAATGCGAGGTTGAAGTTTTTCCTGAGCATAAGAGCGTGCAGATGCCGCGATCATGCGTTCGTCTTCGGTCAATTGTTCGTCAAGACGCAGGGGGTCTTCCCAATTGAACTTGCCCAGATCGGGGGCGTCTTTGGCGCGCAGGGTCGGTTTGTCGGTCATTGGTCCACCTTTTGGTCCTTGTGTCTGGGCCAGAGTTTAACCTTGCGGTAAGGTGAAAAACAGCGATAGAACCACAAGGAAACATGACAAAAGCTCATACTTTGATGTGGTTCTGAATGGCGACACCAAGGCGATTTCTTCCATCAATTGCAGCGCTGCGTGCGCTTGAGGCCCTCGACCGGCTTGGCAGCGCCTCGGCTGCGGCAGATGAGCTGTCGTTGACACAGGGCGCCGTCAGCAGGCAGCTGCAGGCGCTGGAACGGCAATTGGGCGTTGATCTGGTGCGGCGCGATCAGAAACGTCTCACCCTCTCCGCAGAGGCGCAAACCTATGCATCAGAGGTGCGGCAGGCGCTCAATCAGATTGCGCAATCAACCCTGCGGGTGCAGGCAGCTCCGCTTGCGGGTACGCTGAACCTGGCCATTCTGCCTGCCTTTGGAATGCGTTGGCTGATGCCCCGACTGCCAGAATTTGCGCGTCTCCATCCGGATGTGACAATCAACATGTCTACCCGGCTGGAACCGTTCAACTTTGTTGGTGAAGGCTTTGATGCTGCGATACATTTCGGATCGGCAGATTGGCCCGGAACCGAGGCGCTGTTGCTGAAACACGAGCAGATGCTGCCGGTTTGCGCACCTGATCTGCTCAATGGTCGCGATATACCGGATCCGGCGGCCATTCTGTCCCTGCCCCTTTTGCACATTCAGACCCGCCCCAAGGCCTGGGCCCAATGGTTTGAAAGCCACGGGGTTCCGGCATCCACGGGTTTGTCCGGCACAATGTATGACCAATTCTCAACCATCACTCAGGCGGCTTTGCATGGCCTGGGTGTGGCCTTGATGCCGGATTATCTGGTTGAACAGGACATTGCGACAGGCAGGCTTGTGGCGCTGCACCCCTCTCCAACAGAGAGTCGCGGCGCCTATTACCTGGTTTGGCCTGCAACCCGGTCCAAGGACCCGGCGCTTGTCAAATTTCGCGATTGGCTGGCAGGTCAGGCCCAGCCAGAGGATCCGCTGCCACGCTGAGCCCACAAAAACACCCCCTGGATCGCCAGGGGGTGCCAGATGTCATGGCGGACGCACATTCTATCCCAGAGCGTAACCTGCACCCCGCACAGTGCGCACCGGGTCAGAGCCGCCGTGCTGGGTCAGCGCCTTGCGCAGCCGACCGATGTGGACATCGACAGTGCGGGTGTCGACATAGATGTCCCTGCCCCAGACCCGATCCAAAAGCTGTTCACGGCTCCAGACGCGGCCGGGTTTTTCCATGAAGGTGGACAGAAGACGAAACTCTGTCGGGCCAAGCTTCAATTGCGTATCGGCACGGCTGACCTTGTGGGTTTCAGCGTCCAGAACGATATCGTCAAACTCCAGCCGAACACCAACCGTTGACGGACGGACCCGGCGCAACTGGGTCCGGACGCGGGCCATCAGTTCCACGACAGAGTACGGCTTGACGACATAGTCATCCGCGCCGGTTTCCAGACCACGCACCTTGTCGACCTCTTCCGACCGGGCGGATAGCATGATGATCGGGATATTGCGGGTTTCTGTGCGCGACTTCAGCCGACGGCAGACCTCTATCCCGCTGAGGTTCGGCATCATCCAATCCAGAACGATGATGTCCGGCGTGTCCTCTTCAACGATCAAAAGCGCCTCTTCGCCGTTTTCGGCGCGCAGCACGCGAAATCCGTCGGCTTCCAGATTGTAGGCCAGCACCTCTCGCTGGGCCAGCTCATCCTCGACAACCAGTACCGTTGGTTGGTCCGCAGACATGGATCACACTCCCTGCTGCGGAATGGAAGAGGTGGTATCAGCCTTCTGGCGGTCATCTTCTGGCTTGTCGCCGGTCACGAGATAGACAACCTGCTCTGCAATCGAGGTGACATGATCGCCCATCCGTTCGACGTTTTTGGCGATGAAGTGCAGATGCATGCAGGGGGTGATGTTGCGCGGGTCTTCCATCATGAAGGTCAGAAACTCGCGGAACAGGGCGTTGTACATCTGGTCGACGTCCTTGTCGCGGGCGATGACATCATGGGCCAGTTCCACATCGCGCTGGATATAGGAATCCAGCGCATCTTTCAGCATCAACTCTACCTCGCGGGCCATCCGGCGCATGGCGGCGGCACTCTCAGACACATTTGGCCCCTGAGCGAGAACGGCCGTCCGCTTGGCGATGTTCTTGGCGTAGTCGCCGATCCGCTCCAGGTTGCCAGAAATCTTCATGACTGACAGAACCAGACGCAGGTCAACGGCTGCGGGGGCACGGATCGCGATGACGCGGGCGGCCTCTTCGTTGATCAGCTCTTCCAGACCATCAATTGCCTTGTCGCCCTGGCGCACCTGCTGGGCCAGCTCTTCGTCGCGGGTTTCCAATGCGCGAGCGGCATCCATGATGGCTGCTTCGACCAAACCACCCATTTTCATGATCTGGGCCTGGATCGCTTCGAGGTCGCGGTCAAACGCGGATGCAATATGTTGTTCTACCATAATCTTGTCCTCGATCAGCCGATGCGGCCGGTGATGTAGCTTTCGGTGCGTGGATCTTCGGGGTTGGTAAAGATCTGGCCGGTTGCGCCAAATTCCACCAGATTGCCAAGGTGGAAGAAGGCGGTTTTCTGGCTGACACGGGCGGCCTGCTGCATGGAGTGGGTCACGATCACAACCGAATAGCTGTCGCGCAGCTCGTCGATCAGCTCTTCGATCTGGGCCGTCGCAATGGGGTCCAGCGCCGAACATGGCTCGTCCATCAGCAGGACTTCGGGCTCTGTCGCAACTGCGCGTGCAATGCACAGGCGCTGCTGCTGGCCACCCGACAGACCAGTGCCCGGTGCATCAAGACGATCTTTCACCTCGTCCCAGATGGCGCCACGGCGCAGGGATTTTTCAACGATCTCGTCCAGCTCCGCCTTGTTGGCGGCCAGGCCATGAATGCGCGGGCCATAGGCCACATTGTCATAAATCGACTTGGGGAACGGGTTGGGTTTCTGAAACACCATCCCAACCTTCGCGCGCAGCTGCACAGGGTCCACGCGGCTGTCATAGATGTCTTCGCCGTCGATTTCGATATCACCGGTCACACGGCAGATGTCGATGGTGTCGTTCATCCGGTTGAGGCAGCGCAGGAATGTCGACTTGCCGCAGCCTGACGGGCCGATGAAAGCGGTGACCGTGTTGTCTTCGATCTCGACGTTCACGTCCTTGATCGCGTGGGACTCGCCGTAATAGACATTCACGTTCTTGGCGGCGATCTTGGTTTTTTGTGTTTCCACGTCTTTTTCCAATGCAGTCATCTGGTTCATTTCAGCCCCCACTTACCAGCGGCGTTCAAAGCGGCGGCGCAGGATCACAGCCACTGTGTTCATGGTTACGAGGAAGATCAACAGAATGATGATCCCACCCCAAGCGCGTTCGTAAAAGGCCGGATCGGCACGTTTGGCCCATTCATAGATCTGAGCAGGCATGGCAGAGTTTGGCGACAGCAAGCCATCGGCAATGGTTTCCGGTGCGTTGGATGCGATGAAGCCAACCATACCAATCAACAAAAGCGGTGCGGTTTCGCCAAGGGCCTGCGCCAGACCGATGATGGTCCCTGTCAGGATACCGGGTGCTGCGAGCGGCAGCACATGGTGAAACACCGCCTGCATCCGCGACGCCCCTACCCCAAGAGCCGCATCACGGATCGAGGGCGGCACGGCCTTGAGCGCGGCGCGGGTCGAAATGATGACCGTGGGCAGGGTCATCAGCGTAAGGACCAGACCACCCACCAAAGGCGCGGACATCGGCAGGTGCATGTAGTTGATGAATACCGCAAGGCCGAGAATACCAAACACGATCGACGGAACCGCGGCGAGGTTGGAAATGTTCACCTCAATGATATCGGTCAGCCAGTTTTTGGGCGCGAACTCTTCCAGATAGATGGACGCGGCGACACCGATGGGCAGCGCCAGTGCAAGGACCACCAACATCATGAACAGTGATCCCAGCATGGAGACCCCCATGCCTGCGGCTTCGGGACGCGCGTCAGAGGCATCTGCGCCGGTGATGAAGGCTAGGTTGAATGTCTTTTCAACCACGCCCGCGCTCACCAGTGCATCGACCAGATCCAGTTGTTCCGGCGAAATGCTCTTGTCATTGGCGATGCTGTCTCGGCTCACACGGCCCTTCATGTAGCCGTCAACGCGGCTGGAGGCCAGAAAGCGGAATTCTACGGTTTCGCCAATCTGATCCGGGTTTGCGATAACAAATTCGCGCAGTGTCGCGGCTGCGTCCTTTGACAGGATCCCGGCCATTTCCTTGGCTTTCAGCGGGCTGTCGATGCCGAGTTCGGCCACTTTGGCCTCTACCGCGGCCCGGATGATCGGCGCATAGCCAAAGGTCGTGACCTTCTTGATTGCATCGATGTCGCGGGTGCCGGATTTGTCCAGCTTGCTCTCCAGCAGCTCAACCTCGAGCGTCACAAAGGTCTGTTGGAATGCACCGGTGCCACGCCCCACGATGGTTGTCACCAGGACACAGAGCATCAAGAGGCCGACCGAGATCGCAGCGATACCATAGGCGCGGAACCGGCGCTCTGCGGCATTGCGTTTGCGTGTGCGGGCGCTGTGCTGCAACAGTGAGCCGCCCTTATTGTTTGCGGGATTTTGACGGGTGTCGGTCATTAGTCATACTGCTCCCGGTATTTGCGCACGATGTACAGCGCCAGGACATTGAGCCCGAGGGTCAGAACGAACAGCGTCAGACCAAGGGCAAAGGCAACAAGGGTTTCGGGGCTGGCAAAATCGGTATCGCCGGTCAGCTGGCTGACGATCCGGGTGGTGATCGTTGTCATGGATTCCAGCGGGTTGAGCGAGAATTTGGCAATCGCGCCAGCGCCCATCACCACGATCATGGTTTCCCCGATCGCGCGAGACGCGGCCAGCAGGATGGCGCCAACAATCCCGGGAAGCGCGGCCGGTAGGACCACCTGACGGATGGTTTCAGACTTGGTCGCACCCAGCCCGAGAGAGCCATCGCGCATCGACTGCGGCACCGCATTGATGATGTCATCGGACAGCGAGGACACAAAGGGGATCAGCATGATGCCCATGACCAGACCCGCTGTCAGAACAGAGGTTGCACCGCTCATCCATTCGACGCCCAGCAGACCGTCTTCGCCCTGCCCGAAGATGCGCACCAACATCGGCCCCACCGTCAACAGCGCAAAAAGGCCATAGACGATGGTCGGGATGCCTGCGAGGATTTCAAGCAGCGGCTTGGCAAAGGAGCGCACGGCGCCGCTGGCGTATTCGGAAAGGTAGATGGCAGCAAACAAACCAACCGGAACAGCAACAAGCAGCGCAATCAAAGAGATATAGAGCGTGCCCCACAGCAGCGGCAGGATTGACAGTTCACTGTCCCCGCGAAAGTTCGGAGCCCATGTCGAGCCAAAGAAGAAGTCGCTCCAGCTGTGCAGACCAAAGAAGTTCAGGCTCTCAAACAGCATGGAGAACACGATGCCAACAGTGGTCAGGATTGCGAGGCTCGCGGCCAGGATCAGCAGCGCCATGATGCCCTGCTCGACCACGTTGCGGGCTCGAAAATCCTTGTGCGTGCGCCCGTAGGCCCAGGCAAATCCGCCCAGGGACAGCAAAAGAACCACAACGGTTTTCAATATGCTGCCTGTTGCTGTCAGGCTCCGATAGCGTTGGGCTGCAGCCAGCACCTCCGGGCTTACTTCGGAGCCAAGCGCGACACCAACCTGAGCAAGCAGCGCCCGCACGTCGATGGTTTGTGCCTCAAGCGCATTGGCGCCCGCGGCATCCAGAACCCCTGCTTCCACAGCCTGATCCAGACCTTCGGCAAGGCGGCGCACATCGCTCATCACCAGCGAGACGGTGGTGTTTTCTGCAATGCTCTCGGCCGGGATCATCGCAGCGACGCGGCTTTCGATCATCATTGGCTGGGCCAAAGACCAGATCGCCAGCACAGCAATGGCCGGGACAATCGCGCTGAGCGCGACATTGTGGCCGTAGTAGGCCGGCAGGGAATGCAGAAGCTTCACATCGCCTCCGGCTGAGGCAAGCGCGCGTTGGCGCCCCAGCACAAAACCCAGAGCCGCGAGGGCAATCAGGGTAAATACGAGCCATAGTGTCGGCATCAAAGTCTCCGTTTCGGTGGGACGGATAGGTCAGAAAAACTGCGACGCGGGATCCGGCGCATGGCCAGAGGGGTAACAACAAGAGCCGGGGCAACACTCTGCCCCGGCCCGATTTTCATTCTTGCCAGAGCGCTTAGGAATTGCCGCCCATCACGGCTTCCTCTGCAACGGCAGCCTGGGTCTTGCTGAGTTCCGGATCGGATACCAGACCGTATTCTGCCAGCGGGCCATCGGGGCCTGCCACTTCGTCCGCGACGAAGAATTCAGCATATTCTTTCAGGCCGGGAATGACGCCGATGTGCGCTTTTTTCACGTAGAAGAACAGCGGGCGGGATACGGGGTATTCGCCGGTTGCGATGCTCTCGGTGGAGGGCACGACGCCAGACATGGTCGCGACCTGCAGCTTGTCGGTGTTGTTCTCATAGAACGCCAGGCCAAAGACGCCGATGCCGTCCTTGTTGCTTTCGATGCGTGCCAGGGTTTCGGTGTAGTCACCGTCGATGTCCACGGACACACCATCGGTGCGCAGGGAGATACAGGCCTTTTCAGCCGCCTTGTGCTTGGCCTTGTCGCTGTCGCCTTCAGCAGCCGCCAGCAGGACGTCGAATGCGCCTGTGGCTTCGCAACCCGCCAGGATCACCTTGTCTTCGAACACTTCACGGGTGCCGTGCTTGGTGCCGGGGATAAAGGCCTGGATGTCCTGTGCCGGGAACGCGGTGTTCACGTCAGCCCAGGTCTTGTTCGGGTTGGCAACCATCTTGCCGTCAACGAGGATCTCGTCGGACAGGGCCAGGAACCAATCGCTCGGGGTGTATTCGAAACCGTTGCCGTTGATGTCCGATGCAAAGACGATGCCGTCATAGCCGATCTGGACTTCGATGATATCGGTCACGCCGTTTTCGGCGCAGGCTTTGATTTCTTTGTCCTTGATGCGGCGCGATGCGTTTGCGACGTCGATGGTGTTTTCGCCCACACCTTCGCAGAACCGCTTCAGACCAGCCGAGGACCCGCCGGATTCAACAACAGGTGTCGGGAAGTCAAAGTTCTCGCCAAAAGCTTCGGCTACGATCGAAGCGTAGGGCAGAACGGTCGAAGAACCGGCAACCTGCACCTGATCGCGCGCAGCAGCGGCGGTTGCAGAAACGGCCGAAATAGCCAGGGCGGAAGCGGTAAATTTCACAAAGGACATCTGTTGTCTCCTTGGGTGTCAATTTTCAGGACCATCCCCTGATGATCTTGCGCCCTGACCTAAGGGCCGCGCATGTGCCTTTTGTGACAGGTATGTAACAGCTGTATGACAATCCGCGCGAGGAGGCGGTTTTCATGACAAAAAACGCAGATATTCAGATGCAGCGTTAACTATTTCCGGCTTGGAAGAGGGGGAAATCCCCTGCCCGTCGCTTGCGGGTTTTCAGATATTATATAGCGATGTCAGTTGCTTGGCACGCGCAATCTAGGTCAGCCGCCCCGTCTCGACCGGAAAAGGTCTTTGTGACACCTCTTGTCGCGGGTAAGGCAGCGCCGGAAAAATCAGCGGGGCAATATGACAGTGAAGGTTGTGCCCTTGCCGGCACTGCTTTCGACTCGCATCCGGCCGCGATGGCGATTGACGATGTGCTTTACAATCGCAAGCCCGAGCCCGGTGCCCCCCTGTTCGCGAGAGCGATGGGTGTCGACACGGTAAAACCGTTCGGTCAATCGCGGCAGATGGATAGGGTCAATGCCCGCCCCATTGTCGATGACCTGAACCCGCACGGCAGCCGAGCGCACGGCGGGGTCGCGGTCTGACAGGGACAGACGGACCAGCACCTGATTGCCCCCATATTTGATCGCGTTTTCCACCAGATTGGTGAAAACCTGCTGCAGCTGATCCGGATCGCCGGTCACCAAGGTGGGCGTCTGCGGAACCTCAAGCGCCAGGGAAACCTCTTTGCCTTGGGCCACCGGTTCGAGCGATTTCAGTGTTGAGGCAAGATGTGCGCCCAGATCCAGCTGCTCGCGCGGGCGCACGCGCTCTTCGCTTTCCACACGGTTCAACGACAACAGGTCACCAACCAAGCGGTTCATGCGGTTGGCTTCCCCCTGCATGATCTCAAGGAACCGTTCGCGTGCGGCGGCATCATCGCGCGCCGGGCCACGCAGGGTTTCGATAAACCCCATCAGCGCCGTCAACGGCGTGCGCAGCTCGTGGCTGACGTTTGCTACGAAATCCCGCCGCATCTGGCTGGCCTGCTCACGTTCTGTGATATCGGTGAGACTGACGAGGGCCGCGCCCCCGTTGACTGCCCCAATTCCCGGGATATAGCGCAGGCAAACCTCAAACGTGGTGTCTTGCGCACCGTCATTGGACAGATGACGCGCCGATCTTGGCTGCCGGTCGTGAAGACAGCCCTCAATCGCAGCCGCAACACTGGGTTGGCGCAGGATGGTGGCGAAATGGCGCCCGACAAGATGGGCGCCCAAAAGGGTCTTCGCCGCCGCATTTGCAGCGATGAAGCGTTCACTTTGATCCACCAGCACGGCAGGCAGAGGCATGGCTTCCATGAAGCCATCAATCAGATCCTGTGCCATCCGTCGCCTCCGTAGCTGCCCTGCTGGTGGGTTTAGCGGTCAATTGTAACTACGACGTGGCAGCTGCAACTGCGTCCGTAAAGACTGCGCAAAGCTCCTTGGGATCTTCAAGACCCACAGAAACCCGGAAGAACCCTTCATGAAGGCCCAGCTCTGCCCGACGCTCTGCACTCAGTGCGCGATGAGACGACGACGCGGGATGCGACAGCGTGGTGGCCACATCGCCCAGGGTCGGGGCAAAGCTCAGCCCGTCCGCTGCACGGGTAAAGGCGTTGGCCGCCTCACGGCCGCCATCCAGTTCAAAGCTCACCATATTGCAGCCCTGCCCGTCCAGCAGCGCCATCGCGCGGTCGTGATCGGGATGGTCGGCGCGGGTCGGGTAAATCACCCGCTTGACGCCGGGCAGCGCGGACAGGTGATCGGCCAATGTGACAGCAGTGGATTGCGCGCGATCAAACCGCAGTTCAAATGACAGCATCCCACGCTCTGCCAGCCAGCAATCAAACGGGCTTGGCGTCAGGCCGGTGGTGACGGCAAAGACACGCAACCGATCATTCAGCGCCTGATCTTTGGCAACGACATAGCCCAGCATCACGTCGGAGTGACCCGCCAGCAGCTTCGTGATCGAGTGGATCACGATGTCAGCGCCACGTTCAAACGGACGGAACCCCCGCGGAGTGGTAAAGGTGTTGTCGACCACAAGCAGGATGTCGCGGTCCTTGCACAGCTTTGCCAGCCCATCGATGTCGGCGATCGCGAGTGTCGGGTTGGAAACGGCCTCAACCAGGATCATCTTGGTTTCCGGACGCAGCGCGGCCTCGACAGCGGCAATGTCACCGGGATCAGCCAGAGAGGTTTCAATTCCCAGACGCGGCAGATCCTCGGCCATCAGGCGCAGCGAGCGACCATAAAGCTGATTGCCGCCAACAACGTGATCGCCGGATTTCAAAAGGCCCATGACGACGGCGGTAACGGCTGCCATGCCGGAGCCGGTCACAACACCGCCTGTGGCCCCTTCCATCGCGTCCAGCCGCTTGGCCACGACATCAGCGTTCGGATGCCCCTCGCGCGAATAGGTATAGCCGTGGACGCGGCCCTCGTACTGATCGTCCAGCGCGTCGGGGGTTTCGCTTGCGTATACCACCGACGGGCTCAGCGGGGTGACAACCGGGTGGCTTGCACTGGACGGCAGCGGATCTGGCCGCATCAGCGACCCTTTGGAATTTCTCACGTGTTAGACCTCTGTTAATTCATCGCGGAAGCGACGCATATTTTTTTGGTAATGGACCGCACTTTGACGAAGCGAGGCGACAAGAGCCTCATCCACGTCCCGCACGATTTTGCCCGGCGCCCCCATAACGAGAGAGTTGTCGGGAATCTCCTTGTTCTCGGTGATCAGGGCACCTGCCCCGATCAGGCAGTTCTTGCCAATTTTCGCGCCATTCAGAACGGTCGCGCCCATCCCGATCAAGGTGTTTTCGCCAATGGTGCACCCATGCAGCATGGCCTTGTGGCCAATGGTGCAGTTTTCACCAATGGTGAGCGGATAGCCGGGGTCGATGTGCAGGACGCATTGTTCCTGTACGTTGGAGCCCCGCCCGATCCGGATCTCTTCGTGTTCTGCACGAATGGTGGTGCCAAACCAGATTGACGCGCCCTCCTCCAGGACGACCTTGCCGATCAGGTTCGCGTCAGGCGCGACCCAGGTGTCTTCGTGGATCTGCGGTTTGGAGGTTCCGAGCGCGTAGATGGTCATGACAGGTCTTCAAACTCCGTTTGCAGGGCGCGCACGTGATCCATCAGGTGGGGCTGTTGGATGCGACGCAGGCGCGTGGCGGTGATGATGGTTTTCAGCTGCTCTTCAGTGGCATCGAGATCGTCGTTGATCAGCACATGGTCATAGCTGCCCCAGTGGCTGATTTCGTCCCAGCTTTTCTGCATGCGGCGGCTGATCGTCTCTGCGTCATCCTGTGCGCGGCTTTCCAGACGGCGACGCAACTCATGGATCGAGGGCGGCAACAGGAAAATCGACAACGTGTGCTGGCCGAGATCCGAGTTGCGGATCTGCTGCGCGCCCTGCCAGTCGATATCAAACAGAACATCCTGCCCCGCATCAATCGCGCCCTGCACGGGCCCCTTGGGAGAGCCGTAGAAGTTGCCAAAGACATGGGCGTGTTCCAGCATGTCGCCGTTTGTGACGTCTGTCTTGAACTGGTCTGTCGAAATAAAGTGGTAGTCCTGCCCGTTCACTTCGCCCGGACGCGGATCGCGCGTGGTGGCCGAAACCGAGAACTGAATGCTCGGGTCCCAGGCCCGCAGGCGTTTTGCCAGTGTGGATTTCCCCGCACCCGATGGCGAAGACAGGATGATCAAAAGGCCGCGCCGGTCTGCCATGGCGTGCTCTCCTATATATTATGTGTGCGCCACATCGCGTGTGACGGTTATTCGATGTTCTGGACCTGCTCGCGCATCTGATCAATGACCGATTTAAGATCGAGACCGATTGCCGTGAGGTCGCTGTTTTGCGCCTTGGAGCACAAGGTGTTGGCCTCGCGGTTGAATTCCTGCATCAGGAAATCCAATTTGCGGCCAACTGCGCCGCCCTTGGCGAGCAAGTCGCGGGCTGCCGAAACATGGGCCTTGAGGCGGTCAATTTCTTCGGTGACATCAGCCTTGACCGCCAGAAGCGCAAGTTCCTGGGCGACACGGGCCTCGTCTACTTTGTCTGCGTTGTCCAGAACCCGTGCCAGATTGGTGCGCAGGGTTGCGGCCATTTGCGGTTTGCGGGCCTCTGCGAGGGCTGCTGCGCGGCTTTGCAGGGTGTCAATCTCGTCCAGCTGATCAAGGAGCACGGCCTTTAGTGCCGACCCTTCCGATGCGCGCATGTTAACAAAGTCGGACAGAATTGCGGCAAAGGCGCCTTTCAGCGCTGCCACAATTGGTGCGGGGTCATCCGCGGTGTTGCCCTGTTCCAAGACCCCCCTTTGCGAGAGGATCTCTGCGCTGGTACTGGGGGCAAGATCAACGCCCGCCACCTTCGCGGCTGCTTCGATCTTTGCCATTGATGACAGGACAGTGGCCAGCATCGCCTCGTTTATGGTCAGGTCTGCGCCTGCGTCCTCGTTGCGGTTTATGCGCAGGGTCATCGACACATTCCCACGCGCCAACGCCTTGCCCAACTCACCACGCACAAAGGGCTCAAACCCTTCCAGCCACTCGGGAATACGCAACCGAAGGTCCAAGCCCTTGGCATTCACCGATCGCAGCTCACAGGACCAGCTGTGGGCGCCCGTCGTCCCCTGTGCAGCGGCAAATCCGGTCATCGAATGGATGGTCATCTGTGGTGCTCTCCCCCGATTGTGGCGCACAGCTGTGCGAGCCTTCCCGGATTACAAGGACTTGCAGGCCAAGTCCACCTGCGCGACGTGTCAAGTGGATGTGTTAACCATTCGTTAAAGAAGTAGTCCAAAATTGAATTAGATTGTGTCATGTTAACTTCAGGATAACCAATCCGGCATTAAGAGTTGACTAACCAAGATCACTTGGACCTCACCAGCCGGATCCAACAAGGATGACACCTATGTTTTTTGGCGGCCGCAAAGACAACAACAGCACTGGTCAGCAGAAAGTCGTGAAGATGGACCGTTTCCGCTCCTCCGGCTCTCTCTCGCCGATGCGGCAGGCTGAATCCTACTGGACCGCACTGCGTCGGGGCGATGACATCCCCAGCCGGTCCCAGATCGACCCACGCGGCCTGGAAAACATTCTGCCCCAGACCTTTATCCTTGAACGTATTGCGCCTGGCATCGCCCGCTTCCGCCTTGCAGGGCAGAAGGTCAACGAAATGGCCGGCATGGAAGTGCGCGGCATGCCGATCACGGCGTTTTTCACACCGCAGGCCCGCAAACAGGTCAGCAGCGCGCTGGAAAACATGTTCGACACGCCCGCAATCATTGAACTGACGCTGAAGACGGAAAACAACCGCCTGCGCGGTTCGCGTGAAGCACGGATGCTCCTGCTGCCGCTGCGCAGCGATCTGGGGGATGTGAGCCGTGCGCTTGGCGTGTTCATCTCCGAAGGCAACCCAACTGGTGTCTCCCAGCGGTTCTCTGTCACAGAAACCCAGATCCGCCCGGTTGCCGAACATGGCGCAGACCCCGCGTTTAAGGCCAAACCGCGTGGCGAGGATGCAAAACCTGCTGCGGGTGTGAACACACCCAATCCGGGTTTTGCGGAAACTCAGGCGCGTTTCAAAGACGAACCATCCATCATGAGCGAAGCGCGCGCATTTATCGAAAACCGTGGCATCGCTGCGGACAAGGATGAGCGCGGTGAGAAAAAAGAACGCCCCGCGCGTGGAAGCCACCTGCGACTGGTGGTCAGCCGCGACTGAATCGGTTAAGGACTTCCTAACAGTTTATTTTGCGCTACTGGACATAGCCCAAAATTCCCCGCCCCGTGACAGAACGTCCGGGGCGTTTCCCTTTTCGATCCATTCCCAGCCCGGCCTTCCTGTCAGAACTGAGAGCAGAAAAAAGCCCCCACGCCATCGGCGCAGGGGCTATTCATGTTTCGGGGTCAGCCCTGCAAAGGCTGGCCGATCAGCCTGCCGCGCGAGCCGTCGTGCGGGCGCGCAGTTGAGACACCTCTTCAGCGACCAGGAACGCGAGTTCGAGCGACTGGCTTGCGTTCAGGCGCGGGTCACAGGCGGTGTGGTAACGATCGCTCAGATCTTCGTCCGTGACTGCGCGGACGCCACCGGTGCACTCGGTCACGTCCTGACCGGTCATTTCAAAGTGAACGCCACCCGGGATGGTGCCTTCTGCTTCGTGAACGCCAAAGAAGTCGCGCACTTCGCGCAGAACGCTTTCAAACGGACGGGTCTTATAGCCAGTCGCGGATTTGATGGTGTTGCCGTGCATCGGGTCACAGACCCATGTCACGTTGGCACCCTCTTCCTTGACGGCCTTGACCAGGCGCGGCAGGTGCTCACCTGCTTTCCCTGCACCGAAACGGGCGATCAGGGTCAGTTTGCCTTCTTCGTTTTCCGGGTTCAGCTTGGACATCAGAACCTTCAGATCATCGGCAGTGGTGGTTGGGCCACATTTCAGACCGATGGGGTTTTGCACGCCGCTGCAGAATTCGACATGCGCACCATCAGGCTGACGGGTGCGATCGCCGATCCACAGCATGTGGCCCGATCCGGCCAGCCATTTGCCGGAGGTCGAATCCAGACGCGTCAATGCCTCTTCATATTCCAGCAACAGCCCTTCGTGGCTGGTGTAAAACTCGACGCTTTGCAGCGTGTGGGCGGTGTCGTTGTTCACACCGGCCGCTTTCATGAAATCGAGCGTATCGGTGATGCGGTTTGCCAGTTCGCGGTAGCGTTCGGCCTTTTCCCCTTCGGTAAAGCCGAGGGTCCAAGCGTGCACCTGGTTCACATCCGCATAACCGCCGGTCGAGAATGCGCGCAACAGGTTCAGGGTTGCAGCGGCCTGAGTGTAGGCCTGCAGCATCCGCTTTGGGTCTGGGATACGCGCGGCTTCGGTAAAGGCGAGATCATTGATGATGTCACCACGGTAGCTCGGCAGTTCGACACCGTTCACGGTTTCGGTGGGTGCGCTGCGCGGTTTGGCAAACTGGCCGGCCATGCGGCCCACCTTGATAACCGGAACCTTGGCGCCATAGGTCAGCACCATCGCCATTTGCAGCATCACCTTAAAGGTGTCGCGGATTGCGTCGGCACTGAACTGATCAAAGCTTTCGGCGCAGTCGCCGCCCTGAAGCAGAAACGCCTCGCCACGACCGGCCGCACCAAGGTGCTGTTTGAGACGACGTGCTTCACCGGCAAAGACCAACGGCGGATACTTGGACAGCTGAGCCTCAACAGCCGACAGGGCGTCGGCGTCGGTATAGTCTGGCATCTGTACCCGCGGTTTCTGGCGCCAGGTCGATTTTTGCCACTCACTCATAGC
Source organism: Phaeobacter italicus (assembly GCF_001258055.1). GTDB lineage: Bacteria > Pseudomonadota > Alphaproteobacteria > Rhodobacterales > Rhodobacteraceae > Phaeobacter > Phaeobacter italicus. Next base: position 708,777 of record NZ_CVRM01000011.1, read on the forward strand.
TGTTTCTCCGATAGAGTCTTGTAATGTGAGCGGTACCTATACGAAATCGCACCGCTTCTGACCAGTTTAGATTTGCAAAGTCTTGACGACACCGCGAAGCTATGAAAACGGGCGATAAATTTCGTGGCTGAAAAAGTCACCAACAGAAGTAAATGCGACAACAAGGACTCTGGCCATGCGACAGCCAAGCACGCCAAGACATTCCCCGGCTTCTGAGCCCCAGCTGAAACGCTTTGCGTTTGTGCTTTTGGACAGTTTTTCGATGCTGTCTTTCGCCTCTGCCGTGGAATGTCTGCGCATTGCCAACCGGATGGTCGGACGTGAGGTCTATAAGTGGACATTGCTGAGTGAGGGCGGCGGGACTGTTTCCTGTTCGGCTGGCACCTCCTTTCAGGTGGATGAAGACCTGATCGAACTGCAGCGCGATGATACGATTTTGGTATGCGCCGGTATTGCCGTTCAGGATGCCACCACCAAACGCCTGCTGTCCTGGCTGCGCCGTGAAGCGCGCAAAGGTTTGGTTGTTGGCGGGCTCTGCACGGCGTCCTATGCATTGGCGCGCGCGGGTCTTCTGGATGGAAAGCGCGCGACGATTCACTGGGAAAACTCCGACAGTTTCAATGAAGAGTTCGATGAAGTCGACCTGACCAAATCTGTCTTTGTGATCGACGGAAACCGCCTGTCCACCGCCGGCGGGACATCCTCTATCGATCTGATGCTGAAACTGATTGCCAATGATCACGGCGAAGACCTGGCAAATGCGGTTGCGGATCAGCTGATCTATTCCTCCATCCGAACAGATCAGGACACCCAGCGCCTGTCCATCCCGACCCGCATTGGGGTACGCCATCCGAAACTGTCGATGGTCATCCAGATGATGGAAGCCAATATCGAAGAGCCGATCAGCCCGTCAATTCTTGCGCAGAATGTGGGCATGTCGACGCGCCAGCTAGAGCGGCTGTTCCGGCGGTATCTCAATCGCTCGCCCAAGCGCTATTACATGGAACTGCGGCTTCAAAAAGCCCGCAACCTGTTGATGCAGACCGACATGAGCGTGATCAACGTGGCGCTTGCATGTGGCTTTGCCTCGCCGTCGCATTTCTCCAAATGCTACCGGGCACATTACAACACCACCCCCTACCGTGAGCGCGGCACCAAAGGGGCCAGCGAATAACGCCTGAGGCAAGAGTTTTGCAATGAACAGGTCGGGCCGACGTGCCCGGCCATTTTTGTCAAAATCACCTGGAGAGGCGGTATAGCGCTCCCTCGGTTTCAGAGAGGAACCAGATGCTGCCATCTGCGGCCTCTTCTATATCGCGGATCCGGCCGGTCTCATCGCTTTTGATCTGCTCCACCTCTGTCAGTGGCGTGCCGGAGAGGCGGGCGATATAGTCAAACTTCAACGACCCGACCAGGATATCCCCACGCCAGTCGGGCCACATTTTTCCGGAATAAATCAGAAGGTTGGAAGGCGCGATTGACGGGTCCCAGTAGTGCATTGGCTGTTCCATTCCCGCACGGCTGGTGCCTTCCCCGATCTTGAGCCCCGAATAATGACGCCCATAAGCGATGACAGGCCAGCCATAGTTCAGCCCCCTGCCGATCAGGTTGATCTCATCCCCACCGCGCGCGCCATGTTCGGCGGACCACAGCCGCCCTTGCGTATCAAAGGCGAGCCCCTGGGGATTGCGATGGCCGTAGCTCCAGATCTCAGGCTGCGCCCCAGTGCGCCCCACCAGGGGATTGTCGCGTGGCACAGAGCCATCGGGGTTGATCCGCACCACAGATCCATTGTGGGAGCCGACTTCCTGCGCGGACGGGCGATCCCCCCTGTCACCAATTGTGACGTAGATGGCCCCATCAGGCCCTTCTGCCAGCCGAGAGCCAAAATGCCGCCCGGTGGTGGAGGCGGGGCTCGCCACAAAGATGTCGCGCACATCAGTCAGCGCAGTGTTGCGACGGCTGAGTTTGCCGCGCGCAACCGCTGTGGTGGCGCCGTGGCCCACCCGTTTTGAATAGCTCCAGAAAATCACCCGGTGCGAGGAAAAATCATGGGGAACAAGCACATCAAGAAGACCACCCTGCCCCTGTGCGGCAACCCGTGGGACGCCCTTGACCTCTGTCACGGTGCCGTTTTCGACGAATAGAAGCCTGCCGTCGCGTTCGGTGACCAGACTGCCCCCGCCCGGCAACAGACCCAGACCCCAGGGAACATCAAACCCCTGCGCGACCTGCGTGAGCTGAAGCGGCCCCTCGCTTGTTTGGATGTCCTCTGCTTGCGCTGACGCCGCAAAACCCAGGGTGACGCACACAGCCATGCCGCGACATAAACTGACAGTGCGCAGCATCCGGACCAATGGAGCAAAGAGCATAATATCGATACTTCTCTCAGAACGGTTTCAGGGGCACTTATGATAAGTCTGCATATTTCCCCGCATGACAATCTGCGGCCTTGCATATTCTCAACTAGTGCACTCACCACATAGATCCACCCCTGCGCCCACTGAACCTGTGGGGAACCTGTTGCGACGCTGAAATGGGGGAAACCGGCAGTCCTGAACATGTGTAGCGTGAAGGTTTCCGACAGTTTGCTCGCCCGATCCGTCCCACGGGATTGATGAGGCGAAAAAACGCCACGAAACGCCAAAAAACCTGCCTCGGTTTTGTGCAGAAGCCCTTCCCTTTCCATTCCTGCTTGCCTAGGGTCCGATCTGAACATTTTGTTCCAACATTGGGAGTTCAAAAAAAATGAAAAAACTCATGATGGCGACCGCCGCCGCTGCCCTGACTGCGGGCACCGCGTTTGCAGGCGGTCATGCAAAAGAAGTGAAGCTGGGCATTCTGCTGGGGTTCACCGGTCCGATTGAATCGCTGACACCGCATATGGCTGGCGCTGCTGAAATGGCCGCCGCTGAGGTCAGCGCATCTGGCAAGCTGCTGGACGGCGCAAAAGTGACCACCATGCGTGGTGACTCTGCCTGTATCGACAACGGCATCGCCACCGCAAGCGCGGAAAAACTGCTCTCCGATGGTGTCAACGGCATCATGGGCTCTGACTGTTCCGGCGTGACCGGCGCGGTTCTGCAGAACGTTGCTGTGCCAAACGGCATGGTCATGGTGTCGCCGTCGGCGTCTTCGCCGGGTCTGTCGACCATGGAAGACAACGGTCTGTTCTTCCGCACCACGCCGTCTGACGCCCGTCAGGGTCAGATCATGGCCGAAGTGCTGAAGGATCGCGGCGTGAACTCCATCGCGCTGACCTACACCAACAACGACTATGGTAAAGGCCTGTCCGACGCGATCAAAACCTCTTTTGAGGCGGCGGGCGGTGAAGTGACCATCGTTGCTGCACATGAAGACGGCAAAGGTGACTACTCTGCTGAAGTTGGCGCACTGGCCTCTGCCGGCGGCGACGTTCTGGTTGTTGCGGGCTACCTCGACCAGGGTGGTCTGGGCATCATCCAGGGTGCACTTGACACCGGTGCATTCGACACCTTCGGCCTGCCCGACGGCATGGTTGGTGACTCCCTTCCGCAGAACGTCGGTCCGGATCTCGACGGCTCCTTCGGCCAGTTCCCCGGCTCCCAGAGCCAAGGTGCTGATATCTTTGCCGAAATGACCAAAGACGCTGACTTTGACGGCTCTTCTGCATACGTGGGTGAATCCTACGACGCAGCTGCGCTGATCCTGCTGGCGATGCAGGCTGCGGGCTCCATGAACCCGGCCGATTACGCTGGCAAGATCCTCGACGTTGCTAACGCACCGGGCGAGCCGATCAATCCGGGTGAGCTGGGCAAGGCGCTTGAGATCCTCGCTGCAGGTGGTCAGATCGACTATCAGGGCGCAACCGGCGTTGAGCTGATTGGCCCGGGTGAAAGCGCAGGCTCTTACCGTGAAATCGAAATCAAGGACGGTGCTGTAACCACGGTTAAGTACCGCTAACTCTGATTTCTTTCAGATGTTAACCTATGATCAGCCCGGGTTCTGCCCGGGCTGTTCCAAATTCAAAAGCCGTGAAACTGCGGCAGGGGATGAAATGACATGATCGTCGTCGAGGACTTGCACAAGCACTTCGGCGGGTTCCACGCGGTAGATGGCGCGTCGCTGGAAATCGCAAAGGGCTCCATAACCGGTTTGATCGGGCCAAACGGTGCCGGAAAAACCACTCTTTTCAACGTCATCGCTGGCGTGCTTCAACCGACCTCCGGCCGGGTGACCATGGATGGCGAGGATATCACCGGATTGCCCCCGCACGAGCTGTTCCACAAGGGGCTCTTGCGCACCTTCCAGATCGCGCATGAGTTTTCGACCATGACGTGCCGGGAAAACCTGATGATGGTGCCGGCCAACCAGTCTGGCGAAAGCCTCTGGAACACGTGGTTTGGCCGCAAGCGGATCGCTGATGAGGAACGCGCCCTGCGCGCCAAGGCAGATGAGGTTCTGGAGTTTCTTACCATCAGCCATATCGCGGACCTGAAGGCCGGCGAAATCTCCGGTGGCCAAAAAAAGCTCCTGGAGCTTGGTCGCACGATGATGGTGGATGCCAAGATCGTCTTTCTCGACGAGGTGGGCGCCGGGGTGAACCGCACCCTGCTCTACACCATTGCCGACGCCATCAAGCGCCTCAATGAGGAACGCGGATATACCTTTGTCGTCATCGAACACGACATGGAATTCATCGGCCGCCTTTGTGATCCGGTCATCTGCATGGCCGAGGGCAAGAAACTTGCCGAAGGCACGCTGGACGAGATCAAGGCAAATGAGCAGGTGATCGAGGCCTACCTCGGCACTGGTCTGAAAAACAAAGATAAACTGGAGCAGGCATAATGTCTGAACCCTTTCTGATTGGCGATGCCATGACAGGCGGTTACGGCAAGGGGCCGGACATCCTGCATGAATGCACGATCGCCGTGAACCCCGGCGAAATCGCCGTTATCGTCGGCCCGAATGGCGCTGGCAAATCCACCGCGATGAAAGCCGTCTTCGGCCTTCTCAACGTCCGCTCGGGCGCGGTCCGGCTGGATGGCGAGGACATCACGTCCCTGTCTCCGCAGGATCGCGTCGTAAAGGGCATGGGCTTTGTTCCGCAGACCCAGAACATCTTCACCTCCATGACGGTTGAGGAAAACCTGGAAATGGGGGGCTTCATCCGGACCGATGATATTCGCGACACGATGGAGCAAGTCTATGATCTGTTCCCGATCCTGCGCGACAAACGCAATCAGCCGGCGGGTGAATTGTCAGGCGGTCAACGTCAGCAGGTGGCCGTGGGCCGTGCACTGATGACCAAGCCCAAGGTGCTGATGCTGGATGAACCGACCGCTGGTGTGTCCCCCATCGTGATGGACGAGCTGTTTGACCGGATCATCGAGGTATCGCGCACAGGTCTGCCGATCCTGATGGTGGAACAGAACGCCAAGCAAGCGCTTGAGATCGCAGACAAAGGCTATGTTCTGGTGCAGGGGCGCAATGCCTATACCGGCACCGGCCAAGAGCTGCTGGCCGATCCCGAAGTGCGCAAATCTTTCCTGGGGGGCTAAGAGATGGATTTCCTCAACGCCCTAGTGGCATTTGTCAATTTTGTTGGCGTGCCCGCCATTGCCTATGGCAGCCAACTCGCGATCGGCGCGCTTGGTGTGACGCTGGTCTACTCTGTCCTGCGGTTTTCGAACTTTGCCCATGGTGACACCATGGCGTTTGGAACGATGATCACCATCCTTGTCACTTGGTGGCTTCAGTCCCTCGGCGTGAGCTTCGGCCCGCTGCCGACCGCGCTGCTTGCGCTCCCTGCAGGGATCGCAGCGACCATGGCGCTGATGCTGTTTACCGACCGCACCGTCTACAAATTCTACCGCGCACAAAAAGCCAAGCCGGTGGTTTTTGTAATGGTCTCGCTTGGTGTGATGTTCATGATGAACGGGCTTGTCCGTTTTGTGATCGGCCCGGGTGACCAGCGTTTTGCGGATGGCGAACGGTTCCTGATTTCTGCACGCGATTTCAAGGCCATGACCGGCCTGCGTGAAGGTCTTGCCATCAAAACCACCCAAGGGATCACCGTTATCACTGCGGTGATCGTGGTGGCCCTCCTGTTCTGGTTCCTGAACAAGACCCGCACCGGCAAATCCATGCGTGCCTATTCCGACAACGAAGATCTGGCGCTGCTCTCCGGGATCAACCCGGAGCGGGTGGTGATGTACACATGGCTGATCGTCGCCAGCCTCGCGACCATTGCAGGTGTGCTGTATGGTCTGGACAAGTCGTTCAAACCTTTCACCTATTTCCAGCTGCTGCTGCCGATCTTTGCGGCAGCGATCGTTGGCGGTCTGGGGAGCCCTATTGGCGCGATTGCCGGCGGCTTCATCATCGCCTTCTCCGAGGTGACAATCACCTATGCGTGGAAAAAGGTGCTCACCTATGTGCTGCCTGAAAGCCTGAAACCTGATGGTCTCGTCCAGCTGCTGAGCACGGACTACAAATTTGCCGTCTCGTTCACCATCCTGGTGATTGTGCTTCTGTTCAAGCCCACGGGCCTATTCAAAGGAAAAGCGGTATGAGCGATACAGTAAAAACCTCGCTTCTCTTCCTCTTTGTTGGTGTTCTGATCCTGCTTGAGGGCTCCACCAATGCGTTGTTCTTCTCCGGGTCGTGGAACTCGGCCCTGTTGATCCTGAACATGGGGCTGGTGTCGGCCATCATGGCTCTTGGGGTCAATCTGCAGTGGGGCTTTGCCGGTCTGTTCAATGTCGGCATCATGGGCTTTGTCGCTCTTGGTGGTCTGGCTGTTGTGCTGGTCTCCAGTGCCCCGACCCCCGGCGCATGGAGCCAGGGCGGCGTTGGCATCATCATGGCCCTTGTGATGGGCGCGATGACGCTGGTTGCCGCGATTGCCGTGTTCCGCATGATGGAGCCGGGCAAGCTGCGCAGCGTCGTGATGATTGCGGTGCTTGCCGTTGGCTTTGTGGTTTACCGCGCGATCTTTGACCCGTCGGTTGCCGGTGTCGAGGCCATTGACCCTGCCCTTGCAGGCAACCTTGGTGGTCTGGGTCTGCCGGTTCTTCTGGCATGGCCTGCCGGCGGTCTGCTGGCGGCGGGCGCCGCCTGGTTGATCGGCAAGACGGCGCTTGGGCTGCGGTCTGATTACCTGGCGATTGCCACCCTTGGCATTGCCGAGATCATCATTGCCGTGATGAAAAACGAGGACTGGCTGTCGCGTGGCGTCAAGAACGTCATCGGCCTGCCCCGCCCCATGCCCTATGAAGTGGACCTGCAAAACGATGCAGAGTTCGTGGCAAAGGCGGCAGACTATGGTCTGGATCCGGTTCTGGCATCCACGCTTTATGTCAAGCTGGGCTACTCGCTCATGTTCACTGTTGTGCTGTTGGTGCTGTTGTGGATGGCGCAGATGGCGCTCAAGAGCCCGTGGGGCCGCATGATGCGTGCGATCCGCGACAATGAGGTCGCCGCCGAAGCAATGGGCAAGAACGTCACCCGTCGCCATCTGCAGATCTTTGTTCTGGGCTCCGCGATCTGCGGCATCGCCGGTGCAATGATGACAACGCTGGACAGCCAGTTGACACCCGGCACCTACAACCCGCTGCGCTTTACCTTCCTTATCTGGGTAATGGTGATCGTCGGCGGGTCGGGCAACAACTTTGGCTCGGTTCTTGGCGGGCTGCTGATCTGGTTCCTGTGGATCAAGGTAGAGCCTATGGGGCTCCTCCTGATCGAAACCATCACTGCGGGGCTCTCCGACGGCAGCGCAGTAAAGGCACATCTTCTGGACAGCGCCGCGCATATGCGCCTGCTGACGATGGGTTTGATCCTGTTGCTTGTCCTGCGGTTCAGCCCACGGGGCCTGTTGCCGGAACGCTAAGGCCAATCGCCACAAACGACAAAAAACGCCGCCAGAGAGATCTGGCGGCGTTTTGCATTCTGGGCTTTGCTGGGCTCAGCGCCCTTTGAACAAACTGCCCAGGATCCCGCGCACGATGCGGCGACCGGTTGTGCCCTTCAGTTCTTTGATGACCGCCTCGCCAATTGCCGACCCAAAGCTGTCGCGCGGCTTGACACGACGCGCGCTGGAGCGGCTGACCCGCGCACCGCTATAGCGACGGGCGGCGTTGTATTCCCGTGCCATGGGCTCTGGTGCGATCTCGGCCGCGTCTTCTGCGGCTTCGGCCTCGGCTGCGGCCTTGGCAGCGCGCTCCGCCAGAATTTCATAGGCTGACCGTCGGTCCGCAGGTTGGTCATATTTTCCGGCCATATCGGATTGGCGCAGAAACTCCGCGCGCTCGGATGGGGAAATCGGGCCAAGCTGGGAGCTCGGCGGGCGGATCAATGTCCGCTCGACTATGCCGGGCACACCTTTCTTTTGCAGCATCGAGGTCACCGCTTCACCGACACCGACCTCGCGAATGGCGTCCTCGGTCGAGAACCTTGGGTTTTCGCGGTAGGTCTCGGCGGCCAGGCGCAGGTTTTTGCGATCACGGGCCGTAAAGGCCCGCAAGGCGTGCTGGATCCGGTTGCCAAGCTGGCCAAGGATGTCCTCTGGCACGTCGGCAGGTGACTGCGTGATGAAATAGACGCCAACCCCCTTGGAACGGATCAGGCGCGCGACCTGCTCGACCTTATCTATGAGGGCCTTTGGCGCGTCGTCAAACAGCAGGTGGGCCTCGTCAAAGAAGAACACCAGCTTGGGTTTGTCCGGATCACCAACCTCTGGCAATTCCTCAAACAGTTCGGACAACAGCCACAGAAGGAAAGTCGCATAAAGGCCCGGCGCAGCCATCAACTTGTCAGCCGCCAGAATGTTCACCATTCCCCGCCCGTCAGCGTCACAGCGCATCAGGTCCGACAGCTCCAGCGCAGGTTCGCCAAACAGCTGCGCGCCGCCCTGATTTTCCAGCACCAGCAGGCGCCGCTGGATCGCGCCAATGGAGGCGGTAGAGACATTGCCGTAGCGCAACGACAATTCGGCACGGTTTTCACCAACCCAGACCAGCAATGCCTGAAGATCCTTCAGATCAAGCAGCGCCAGACCTTCTTCATCGGCCAGTCGAAAGGCGATGTTCAGGATACCCTCCTGCGCCTCGCTCAGCTCCAGCAGACGAGCAAGCAGCAACGGCCCCATTTCTGCAACAGTGGTCCGGACGGGATGGCCTTGCTCTCCGTAGAGATCCCAGAATGTCACTGGCGTTGCGTGATAGCTGTAATCTGCAAACCCGATTTTGGCCGCACGTTCCATAAAGGGGCCATGCAGTTTATGCGTCGCGCTCCCCGCTTTGGCGAGGCCGGACAGATCCCCCTTAACGTCAGACAGGATCACCGGGACGCCCGCGTTCGAGAAGCTTTCCGCCAGGATCTGCAAGGTGACTGTTTTGCCGGTGCCAGTTGCGCCGGCGATCAGGCCGTGGCGGTTGGCGTATTTCAGGGTCATCTCCTGCGGTTCAGCATAAGACTCGCCGCCGCCTCCGATGAAAATGGTCTCTGTCATGGCTGCCTGTGTTCCTTTGAATTTGGTCTGTCGACCTTGTGCTGTCACCAATCCTGCGCAGAGGCGGCGATCGTTTCAATGAAAATACAAAATTAACCTTTTCATGCGACCGTCATACTTGCCCACCGACCATCATGCGGTTGTGTTGGTGGACATTTCCTCCCTGTCAGACTGGCCGTGCCCTTGGCACGGCCTTTTTTCGTGACTATCTGATACATGTAAGTGATTGGATGGCGTGGAAATTCTGCCGTGTTTCTGCCCTGAATGCCTATCATTTAGGCATATCACATTCCGCCGGGGCAACCAGAGCGGGAAACCTGCGCGGAATGCGCGCGCGTGTCGATAAAATTTGCGCTAACCACATTTTTTTCTCATTGCATGTTGACCGATGGCCGACCCTTTCGTAACGTCCTACCCAATAACTAAGTCGGCCAGTCCGACGGGGAGAGACTATACGAAAAAGGGGGCGCTCTGCTCCCTTTTTTGTTTTTTGAACAATCCCTTGCGCCAGTGAGAAACTTCCCGCTCAATTCCCCGCCATCGATGCCGGTTCTGGTGGTTATTCCCCTGACAGCCCAATCTTGGCGTGCTACATCAATTTCACCAAGCAAGGATATATGAGGCAATCATGATGAAGTCCCTGACCCCGATGACCCTGGCAGCGCTGATGGCTCTGCCCCTGCCCCTGATGGCGCAGGACAGCTCTGGGGCGGTTGCGACCGAAGAGAGCCAGCCCGCAGCAGAAAACGCCGAAGCCCCGACGGCTGACGACGTTCTGGATCTGGGCCAGCCTGTGCAAGAAGGCCCGCGTCTGGGTCAGCGGTATTCCAAGGAAACACATGGCGATTGGGATCTGGCCTGCGTGAAAACGGAACAGGAGCAGGATCCCTGCTCGTTGCTGCAGATCATGACCGACGAAAACGGCAGCCCGATGGCTGAGTTTTCGATGTTCCGGATCGATCAGGAGGGCAGCCAGGCCGTGGCCGGCGCGACTGTGATCGTTCCTTTGGAAACGCTGCTGCCTGCAGCCCTGACCATTTCCGTCGATGGCGGTCCTGCCAAGCGTTACAATTACTCGTTCTGCAACCCGACCGGCTGCGTTGCGCAGATTGGTCTGACGCAGGGTGACATCGACGCCATGAAAAAGGGCAAGGTTGCCACGCTGAGCCTGCGTCCGGCACCGGCGCCGGATCAGGTGATCAACATGGAAATGTCGCTGAGCGGCTTTACCGCCGGCTACAACGTCGTGGATGTGGTAAAGCAGTAAACGCAGGCTTTTGCCAAAAACAGGAAACCGCCGCCCCCGGATCTCGGAGGCGGCGGTTTTCTTTTGTCCGGTGCAATCGGTTCAGACCTTGCGCAATGCCAGAACCGCGTTCAGCCCGCCAAAGGCAAACGCATTGCTAAGTGCGACATCGACCTTTGCTTCGCGGGCGGTGTTCGGCACCACATCAAGCGCACATTCGGGGTCTGGTTCCTCATAGCCGATGGTGGGCGCAACGATCCCGTCGCGCAATGCCATGATGCAGGCCAACAGTTCCACGGCCCCAGTTCCACCAATCAAATGCCCATGCATCGATTTTGTCGAGGACATCATCAGATTGTCAGCATGTGGGCCGAACACATCTGCAACGGCTGCGCATTCGGTTTTGTCATTGGCCGCTGTCCCGGTGCCGTGGGCATTGATGTAGGCCACATCTTCGGGATTGAGGCGGGCGTCCTGCAAGGCACCCGCAATTGCACGGGCAGCGCCTTGCTTGCTGGGCATCACGATGTCGGCCGCATCCGAGGACATGGCAAAGCCGATGACTTCGCAGATGATATCCGCACCACGGGCACGCGCGTGTTCATATTCCTCAAACACGAAAATCCCCGCCCCCTCGCCCTGGACCATGCCATTGCGGTTGGCGCTAAAGGGCCGACAGGCATCCCGTGACATGACGCGCAAACCTTCCCACGCCTTGACACCACCGAAGCACAGCATGGATTCAGATCCGCCGGTGACCATGACCGGGCTCATCCCGCTCCGCACCATCTGAAACGCCTGTGCCATCGCATGATTGGAGGACGCACAAGCCGTCGAAACGGTAAAGCTGGGCCCCTTTAGGTTATGCTCCATCGAGACGTGGCTTGCGGCCGCGTTGTTCATGAGCTTGGGCACAACAAAAGGATGGACCCGGTTTTTGCCCGCCTCATAAACAGAGCGGTAGTTGTCATCCCAGGTCGAGACGCCACCGCCTGCAGTCCCAAGCACAACGCCCGATTTCTGAGAGAGCTCTCCATGGAACTCCAGCCCGGATTGCTGGATCGCCTCCTTGGCCGCTGTCAGCGTGAACTGGGTGAAGCGATCATAGAGGCTCATCTGCTGGCGGTTGAACCTGCCTTCCGCTTCAAATCCGTGCACCTGCCCACCGATCCGGATCGACAGGCGGTCAACGTCCTGAAAATCCAGTTCGCCAATCCCGCAACGTCCCTCAGCAAGAGAGGTCATCGTCTCGGCAACGGTGTGGCCGAGGGCATTGATCGTCCCCATGCCGGTAATCACAACCCGTTTCATGCTGGGCCCTCGCCGAACCGAGCCGCGATCATTTCTCTGCAATCAGCTTTTCAATGCCGGCGATGATCGCGGCAACGTTGGAGATGTCGAACTCGCTTTTTTCCGGTTCATTTGCGTTGAACGGGATGGTGATGTCGAACTCTTCCTCAATGGCAAAGATGCTCTCTACCAGGCCGAGGCTGTCAATCCCCAGATCTTCGAGTGTGCTGTCCAGCGCGACATCCGACGGTTCCAGCACGGCCTGTTCGGCAATAATGGCGATGACCTTGTCCTGTGTGCTCATAACGGTCCCCAGTTGTGGTTCAGTTGCTCATGTAGTGACAGCGCCGTTATTTGAAAACTGCCTTCTTCAGCGCATCAATGTCGCGCATCAGTCGGCCAAGACGCCTCTGCGCCTTATACATTTCGGTATGTGTCTCCATTTTGACAGCTGGATAGCCCATGACCACGCGGCCCGCGGGAACATTCGACAGGATCTTGGTCCCGCCGCCTGCAATCACGCCGTCGCCAATGAACAGATTGTCTGCAACACCGGTCTGCCCGCCAAGAACGACATTGTTGCCGATCTCGACCGAGCCGGAAATTCCGGTCTGCCCACACAGCAGACAGTCCCGACCGACACGGGTGTTGTGGCCGACGTGAACAAGGTTGTCGAGCTTGCTGCCATCACCGATCACGGTGTTGCGGATGGTGCCATTATCGACGGTGGAGTTCATGCCCAGTTCAACGTCGTCCCCGATCTCGACCGCGCCGAGCGAGTGGATCCGCAGCCAGCTCTGCGCTTTGCTTTCGCCCTGATCCCCCATGGTCTTGCGGGCGGTCTCGACACCGGACACCTCGGGCGTGACATAGGAAAAACCGTCCCCGCCAACACGCGCGCCCGGTTGGGCGCGAAACCGTGCACCAATGGTGGCACGGGCGCCGATCGTGACGCCTTCGCGCAGCTGAGCCCCTTCGCCGATCACCACATCAGCGCCGATATAGCACTGCGGCCCGATCACCGATCCGCTGGCGATCTTTGCGCCACGCGCAACAACGCTCATGGGGCCAACGATTACATCCGCTGCCAGCTCGGCCTCTGGGTGGACGACAGCACTGGGATGGACCCCAATGCCAAAATCATCAAACCCCTGGCCCGGATCCAGAAGCCGGGTCACTCCGCCCATAGCCAGACGCGGACGGGGTGCAAAAATGGCGGCCTTCAGCCCCATTGATTGCCAATCTGCCCCCTCCCACACAAGCGCAACACGCGCAGAGCCATCAGAGAGGTTTTCGGCATATTTCGGGGCCATCGCCATGGCGAGATCATCCGGCCCGGCGTCCTGCGGCTCTGCCGCCCGCGAAATGGTGAGATCCAGATCCCCTTCAGCCTCTGCTCCAAGAGAGGCGGCAATCTCGCGCACTGTAAACATGTCGGGCCCTTCCGGTTAACTGCCTTTGGGCCCGAGGATTACCCTTGTACGCCCGGCAACACCACCCCTGCCCGTTCAAGCGCGGCCCATACCTTTGCGTCACGACCATAGACATCGCGGCGATACTCTGCCCGACCCTCAGGCGTGACAAAGGCGGTGCGATAGATCAGATGCACGGGCACCTGTTGTTCCAGATCCACCTTGGTTTCCTTGCCACTGCTCAGGATACGGTCAAAGAACTGCTTGGGGTTCTCTGTCTGCTTGGCGAGCAAAGCATACGCAAATTCAAAGGGTTGGGCCAAGCGGATGCAGCCGTGCGAGAACGCCCGGACCTCACGCTGAAACAGGCTCTTTTGCGGTGTGTCATGCAGGTAGATGTTATACTTGTTCGGGAACATGAACTTCACCAGCCCAAGCGCGTTTTTGCGGCTGGGGGGCTGGCGCATCGCATAGGGGAAATTCCGAGCGGTATACTGCGAAAAATCTGCAGTGCTGCGGTTCACCTTGCGGCCACGGCTGTCGGTGATCTCAATGTGGCCAACGGCATTGGGGTTTGCCTTCAGCTTGGGCAGATATTCCTTGGTGATGATAGAGCGCGGGACATACCAGCTTGGGTTGATGACCATATGCTCCATGACGTCCGAGAATTCGGGGGAGCGGCGATCTGAATGGTCCTTGCCGATCACAGAGCGGGTCTGAAATGTGACCTCGCCATTGTCGATGATCTTGGCGGTAAAGTCGGTCTGGTTCACCAGGATATGGCGCTCACCCCGATCGGGCGTCAGCCAGCGTTCCCGCTCCATCGCGACGAGAACCGATTTGAGCCGCGCAGACACAGGTTTGTTGATTTCCGAAATGGTGCCTGCCCCGGCAACGCCGTCCGCCTCAAGCCCGTGGGCCGCCTGAAATTTCTGCACCGCCCCTTCAAGCGCTGTGTCATAACGAAGAGATGCGCTGCGCTCCAGGTAGCCCATTTCGATCAGCCGGTTGCGCAAGGCAATCACTGCGCCCCCCTGATCGCCCCGCTCCAGTTTCTTGGCAGAAACGGTGGGCCCCCAGCCGCCTGCCGCCTGCAGGGCCTCCAGCCGCATCTTTTCGCGCAGCAAGGCCTGGTATTGCGGGTTCTGCGGCGCAAGACTCCGCAGGAACGCCACAGGCGCCTGGTCGCGAATGCCGGTCAGGTAAGAGGCGAAATCGGGCTGATGCTTCTTGCGGACGATGCCCTCGTCAATCCGGCGCGGCTCCAAAAGGCCGGTCTGCAGATCAGCCGCATAGTTAACAAGAGCGCGGCTCATGGCGACTTCGGCACGACCCAGGTCGCGGGTTGTCTGCACATTGCGCAGGATATTCATCAGGTCGGCAATTTCGGCCGAACGGTCCGGCAAGCCATGTGTGCCTGCCTCTTCCAACGCACGAAACAGCGCCGCACGGCGCAGCCGCGAAGATTCGTCACTGCCCGTCCAGATGGGTTCGAATTTCGTATCACGATAGAACTGCGCCACAGGCTCGCTTGCAGAGGCAGCCTCCGCCACCGCCTGTTTGAACGCACCGACCTGCGCCTGCGCTGGTGCAGCCAGTCCTGTCATGCCCCCAAGGGCCAAGGCGAAAACGCCTGCTTTCAGCGCTGGAATGGCTCGGGTCATCATCACGGGCGACATCAGTTTCGGTCCTCAAATCGTATTTGGATTATAACAGGTTGCGCCTGCCTATATGAAATCCTGGTAAACGCTAGCCCTGGTTGTCCACTCACTTTTCAATCAGCGCATAAAGGCAACAGAGCCCTGCGACATATGGGTCGCAGCCGCACCTCTCTGGCCTTGGAAAACTGGTTAAGGAACGGGGAAATTAACGCTTTATTTCCCTTTTCAGCAAAAAATTGCCTAAATTCACGGTTCATGTCGCACTGCAACATTCAAAACTTGGCTCACGATTCTGTATGTGCCATACATTCGTTGCGTGAACAGAGGATCACATGAAAGTCCGTAACATCGGACAACAGGCAGAGACTTCAGGCGTACGGGACAGCGCAGTGACACTAGCAAAGACGGACAAATCGGGACTTTCCCGTCGGGCCCTTTTGGGTGCGTTCGCGGCGACCACTTTGACGGCGGCCCCCACCTTTTCCAATGCAGCAGGCTTCTTGCGGGGCGCAGGCGACATCCGCCGCATCCGCATGTTCTCCGGTCGCACCGGCGAGCGGATCGATATGGTCTACTGGATTGACGGCAAATACATCAAAGACGCCGTGAAGGAGATCAACTACTTCATGCGTGACTGGCGCAGCGACGACGTTAAGGAAATCGACCTGCGCACCATCGACATCATGGCCGCTTCGCATAACCTCCTGGATGTGAACGAGCCCTACATGATGCTGTCGGGCTATCGCAGCCCGAAAACCAACGCGATGCTGCGCAGCCGCTCGCGCGGGGTTGCAAAGAACTCCCTGCACATGCGCGGTCAGGCGGCCGATCTGCGGCTGTCTTCGCGCTCTGTCACCCAGATGGCGAACGCTGCAATCGCGTGCCGCGCTGGTGGTGTCGGCAAATACCGCAGGTCCAATTTCGTCCACATGGACTGTGGCGTGGTCCGCAGCTGGAACGGCTGAAACACCGCCGATTTCCCCATCCACGAAGAACCCGCATGCATCGCCGCTGCGGGTTTTTTCTTGTGCGTTGATGGCCTCTTGCAACATTCCCAGTTCCGTTTGCGGTGCATTCACGATTTGTCACTCGCAAGACAAACGCCTGAAATGAATTATGGTTCCGGTGTTTTTTGTGATTGCAGTGACCGGCAGGCATGGCTATACGACCGGCATAGGCACCTGTAGCTCAGCTGGATAGAGCGCTGCCCTCCGAAGGCAGAGGCCAGAGGTTCGAATCCTCTCAGGTGCGCCACTTTTCATCACAGCGTTCCACCATCTGCCTCCCCCCTGTGAGAGCCTGCGTGCGGGTATGCCTGTGCTTCTCTCCACTCGGTTAGCTCGCCATTCAGAGCGGCGCGGTAGTGGGCTGGAAAGTGGCTGCAGAGCCAGTCCATCAGCGACCTGACACGGGCCAGTTGATGGCGCATCGGTGGGCAGACAAGGGACAGTGGCGTTTCCTCTGCCCAATCTGGCAGGACCTCTACCAATCGGCCGGCCTTGATATCCGCATCACAGTAGACATCCCCGATCCTGGCGACGCCGTGGCCTTCAATGGCGGCGCGGCGCATGACTCTGCCGCTTGCAATGCGCAGGCCGCGGCGGGCCTGGATGGTCTGCTCCTCTCCGTTTCGTGACATCTGCCAATGATCGACGCTGCCGTAGATGAGCGGCAGATCAACAAGATCAGAGGGGGTGTTGATGGGCCCGCGGGCGGCGACAAAGGCCGGGCTGGCGACATATCGGGTCCGAATGGTTCGCAGCCCCCGCGCAATGAGTGAGGAATCCGGCAATTCGCCCATCCGCAGGACGATATCATAGGGCCCATCAACCAGATCCACCCGCGCACTGGAAAAATCAAGGCGGACGGTCACATCCGGATGCGCCTGTTGAAACGACATGATCAGCGGCGCCACGAGGTCCTCTCCGATCAGCCCACCAACAGAGTTCATCCGGATCGCGCCCTTCAATGTGCGGGTGGATTGACTTGCCCAGTCCGCAGCAGCGTCAAGCTGGTTCATCGCTTTGCGACATTGGTCTGCATAGCCTTCACCCACCTCGGTCAGACGCAAGCTGCGGGTGGTGCGGACCAAAAGCTGCACGCTGAGCGCTTCTTCCAGTTCGCTCACCAACTGGCTGATGTTGGCCTTAGACATATTCGAGGCCCGTGCAGCAGCCGTAAAACTGCCATGTTCCGCGACAAGCAGAAAGGCACGGATGCCCCGCCAAGATACATTGTTCATTTTTACCTGACACTGATTTCAGATTAACGGTATCGAACCAGCTAATCGCCAGCCCTATGTCTTGTCCAGACGCAAACAATGGCCCCTTGGGCTCAATCGACAGGAGTTAGACATGACAACCAAACCGCTGATCGCAATCACAGGCGCAAGCTCTGGCATCGGGGCCGCGATGGCCAAACGGTTTTCTGACGCGGGCCACCCCTTGCTGCTGCTGGCGCGCCGGGTCGAAAAGCTGGAGGCCCTTGACCTCCCCAACACGCTGTGCCGCGCGGTTGATGTGACCAATCCCGACGCCTTGCAATCCGCCATTCGAGAGGCAGAAGAGATCTATGGCCCCGTCGATCTCATGGTGAACAACGCCGGTGTCATGTTGCTGGGTCAGATCGACACCCAAGATCCGACGGAATGGAAAAAGATGTTTGATGTCAATGTTATCGGTCTGCTTCATGGGGTGCAGTCGGTGCTGTCAGACATGAAGGCCCGCAAAGGCGGGACCATTCTCAACATCAGTTCCATTGCAGGACGCAAGTCGTTCCCGAACCACGCGGCCTATGTGGGCACGAAATTTGCGGTCTCCGCCATGAGTGAGAACATCCGGGAAGAAGTGGCAGACGACAACGTCCGCGTCATGACGATCTGCCCAGGTGTGGTTGGCACAGAGCTGATCGACCATACAACGGATGAGCAGATCAAATCCGACTACGCGGAC
The DNA here is from genome assembly GCF_001258055.1 of Phaeobacter italicus. Taxonomy (GTDB): domain Bacteria; phylum Pseudomonadota; class Alphaproteobacteria; order Rhodobacterales; family Rhodobacteraceae; genus Phaeobacter; species Phaeobacter italicus. Next base: position 726,830 of record NZ_CVRM01000011.1, read on the forward strand.
TGGCGCGAGAGCATCGGTGGCGCGCTGGAACCTGACGACATCGCCCGAACCGCAGAGTTCATGTATGGCCAGCCGCAAGGGATGAACATTCGTGAAGTTGTGGTCGGACCGACCCGTCAACCGGCATAAGGCCTTGGTTCGAATAAAAAAGGCCGGGATCATCCCGGCCTTTTCTATTGTCATAGTCCTGAGAGGATCAGGCGCGACGACGACGTCCGCCACGGCCACCGCGACCACGACCCTCTTCACCGGCTTTAGCAGGGACCTTGTTGAACTTGATCCACTCAGCGCCACCTTCGTCGTTGTTGGTGAGGAAGTTGGCAGCGCGGATCGCCTCCATCTCCTTGCCGGGACGCGGCTTGGTGGAGCCCATGCCGAACAGCTGAACAAAGGCCTCGTCATCCATGCCTTCGGGGATGATGATGCCTGCCGCTTCGACTTCTGCTTTCTTCTCGGCGATCTTCTTCGGACCGATGGGCAGGGCCACCGGGTTCATGATCGCAGAAGTCATGCCGGTCGCCATAGCCATCGGCAGGAAGGCATTGTTGATGCCGTGGCGATTGGGCAGACCGAAAGAGATGTTGGATGCGCCACAGGTGGTGTTCACACCCAGCTCGTTGCGCAGACGGCGGTTCAGTTCAAACACCTGCAGACCCGCGGTGCCCATTGCGCCGATCGGCATGACCAGCGGGTCAACGACGATATCATGCGCCGGGATGCCAAAGTCAGCTGCGCGCTCAACAATCTTTTTGGCCACGGCAAAACGGACTTCGGGATCCTCGGAAATGCCGGTGTCGTCGTTGGAAATCGCAACAACAGGGACGTTGTATTTCTTGACCAGCGGCAGAACGATCTCAAGACGCTCTTCTTCGCCGGTAACAGAGTTCAGCAGCGGGCGGCCTTCGGCGGCTTCAAGACCGGCCTCAAGCGCACCGGGAACGGAGCTGTCGATACACAGCGGGCAGTCGGTGACAGCCTGCACACGCTTGACCAGCTCACGCATCAGGTCCGGTTCAACAAAGTTGTTGTCGGCATAACGCGGGTCTTCGGCCATCTTGTTGGAAAAGACCGCGCCAGAGTTGATGTCTAGAACAGTGGCGCCTGCAGCGACCTGCGCCAGTGCGTCCGCTTCAACGCGAGAGAAATCACCGCGCTCCAGCTCTTCGTTCAGGATTTTACGACCGGTCGGGTTGATGCGCTCGCCGATAACGGTGAACGGCTGATCAAAACCCATGATCGTGGTTTTTGTTTTTGATTCAATGATGGTACGGGTCATAGTTGATCCTTAGGAATTGACCGGCTTGGCTGCGTCGCCGCCGTTGTTGATGGCCCAGTTGGCGTTGGTTTTGATACCACCCAGCGGGAAGAAGTGGACGTTGGTGATGTTGAAGTCCGGGTTCGCGGCTTTGTGCGCGGCCAGCTCTGCAATCACGTCTGTCGGCTCGTACGGCAGCAGCAGTTTGGAGACATCCATCGCGCGTTTCTGCAGCACCTTCAGAGACGGGCCGACACCACAGGCAATCGCGAATTTGATCAGCGTCTGCAGCTTGGCAGGGCCTGCGATACCGATATGGATCGGCAGATCGACGCCAGCGGCTTTCAGACCGTCTGCCCATTCGATGATCGGCTTGGCATCAAAAGCGAACTGAGTTGCCAGCGCCATGCTTGCATCTGTGCGCTCAGAGAATTTCTGTTTCCACTGAAGTGCTTCGTCGACGTTCTTGGAGCTGCCGTCGGGGTCGATGTCCTTGTTGCCTTCCGGATGGCCCGCCACGTGCAGGTTGGTAAACCCAGCCTTGTCGAACAGACCGGTTTCCAAGAGCTGCATGGAGCTGTCGAAGGCACCATGAGGTTTGGCAACGCCACCCGCCAGCATCAGCGCCTGCTTGACGTCGGCCTCGCCCTGGTAACGTGCGATCCAATCCGCGAGCGTTGCCTCATCCTTGATGATCCGCGCAGGGAAGTGCGGCATCACAGGAAAGCCCTCGTCGTTCAGACGTTTGGCTGTCGCGACCATCTCTTCAATCGGAGTGCCTTCGATGTGGGCGATGTAGACGCGGGTGCCCGCTGGCAGCAGATCACGGAAATCGTCGACCTTGGCCGCCGTGCGCGGCATCACCTCGATCGAGTAGTTTTGCAGAAAGGCCTCGACCTCGGGGGAAGATGTCTGTGCCGCCCCGGCGTCGCGTTTTTTGAAGTTCAACAAAGCCATCGTGGCCTCCCAAAAAGATGTCAGGCTCATGCCCATCCGTCGTTTGCAATCAGGGCCTTAAGGCGATCCTGATCGTATTCCGCCTCCAGACGCTGGGCTTCTGCCTCGGCGATTTCGGCTGCTTCGCCCTCTACGCTGTAGGGGGCTGCTTTGCGCCATTCCGCGAGATAGGCATCGGCATCCTTTGCGTTCACCTTCATGGCGGCACGGTCGATTGCTTGCTCAAACCGTTCTTCCAGTTGGCGTTTTGCCCCGCGACGGCCTTTGCCGACGATGACTTGTGCGGGGATGTCGCGCCAGTAAACGAGTGTGACGTCGGGCATTGCCTTGGCCTTCCTTTGCGTCTGGGTATCTGTGGTTCTAGAGCGCCGCCGACAACGATGTTCGCCGGATTTCGACCTCACAATGATGTTGAGCGACCTTTTCGGGTCGCTCTTGGATACATTCGCATGCACTGTGTGACCACAGCTGCCAGCCGTCAAAATTTTCAACAGCTTTATGAATTCCATTGTTCGCATCGCTGAAATGGGTCGCCGCAAATCGTCTGTCCGGTGTTCAGCCCATCTTGCGCGTATGGCGCCGCGACCATATGCTTGGGGTAACACGATAATCGGAGGGCGTGAGTCATGGCGCCCAGGCGTTCAAAAGGTGCTGGCGCGTTTCCCCGCGCGGTCGAGAGCCCGGCACCTGCCCGACCGGATCCTGATGCGCTTTATGCGGCGCTGGATCTGGGTACAAATAGCTGCAGGATGCTGATTGCCCAGCCAAAGGGCAGCGGCTTTCATGTGGTGGACAGCTTCTCAAGGTCGGTGCAACTGGGCGCCGGGCTGGAGCGTACCGGGCGTTTGTCGCGCGCATCGATGACGCGCACGATACAGGCCCTCAGAATTTGTCAGCAGAAACTGAAACGAAATCGCGTCAAACGGATGCGGCTGGTCGCAACAGAAGCCTGCCGCCGTGCCAAGAATGCGCGCGATTTCATCCGTCAGGTGCGCCGCGAAACCGGGCTGACGCTTGAAATCATCCAGCCAGAGGAAGAAGCCCGCCTGGCCGTGATTTCCTGCGCGCCGCTTGTGTCGACCAAAACCGACCAGCTGCTCGTGGTGGATATCGGGGGCGGCTCAACGGAACTGGTCTGGATTGACATTTCTTCGGTGCCACGCCGGGATCGGCCCTCGGCCATCATGCGGCTGCATGCCGGGTTTCACACTGCAGACAGCCCGTTTCCCGCGGCAAAGGTCGTTGACTGGATCTCGGTCCCGCTTGGTGTTGCGACGCTGCGGGATCAGTTCCACGACGTCGAAGACGATGCCGCGCGTTTTGCTCTGATGAGCTGGTTTTTCGAGGAAAACCTCGCGGATTTCGCCCCTTACAAGGACGAACAGACCCGTGAAGGGTTTCAGATTGTTGGCACCTCCGGGACGGTCACGACGGTTGCCGCCTCGCATCTTGGCCTGAAGCGCTATGATCGCACGAAAGTGGATGGGTTGCGGATGACCAGCGATCAGATTGACAAGGTGATCCGCTCTTATCTAGAACTCGGCCCTCAGGGACGACGCAGCGACCCGCGCATCGGCGAAGACCGCCAGGCGCTGATCATGTCGGGCGCGGCCATCCTGCAGGCATTGTTGCGATGCTGGCCGACAGATCGGTTGTCGGTTGCGGATCGCGGCCTGCGTGAAGGGCTGCTTTATGCACAAATGAGCGCCGACGGCGTTTTGGAAGACGGACCGTTTTAAAGAACGGCAAAGATTTGGATATGAGCGTCCGCGCCGCCTGCCCATCCGGGGCAAGGTCTCGTGCGACGGCAAGGAACGACGGATATGGCAAAGTCACCCACCGGCAAGACACCGACCGGCAAGAATACCTCCGGTCGCGGCCAGCGCGAGCTGAAGGTCAAGGTAAAATCGGCCCGCGGGCGAAAGCTCAGCTCTACCCGCTGGCTTCAGCGGCAGCTGAATGACCCCTATGTCAAGCGCGCCCAAGCAGAAGGCTATCGTGGACGTGCGGCCTATAAGATCATGGAAGTCGACGATAAGTTCCGCTTCCTCGTCAATGGCGCGCGGGTTGTCGACTTGGGGTGTGCACCCGGTGGCTGGGCGCAGGTTGCTGTCAAGCGGATCAACGCCCTTGGCGAGAAGCCAGGCAAGTCTGTCGGCCGTATCATCGGCGTTGACCTGCAAGAGGTCGAACCGCTTGCAGGGGCCGAGTTCCACCAGCTCGATTTCATGAGCGATGGCGCAGACGACAAGGTCAAGGAATGGCTGGGTGGCAAGGCAGATGTCGTGATGTCGGACATGGCGGCGGCCAGTTCCGGCCACAAGCAGACCGATCACCTGCGGATCATCTCGCTCTGTGAAACCGCAGCATATTTCGCCTTTGACGTTCTTGAAGAAGGCGGCACCTTTGTCGCCAAGGTTCTGGCCGGCGGCGCAGAGGGTGAACTGCAAAAGCTGCTGAAGCAGAAGTTCACCAAGGTTTACCACGTCAAACCGCCCTCCTCCCGCTCTGACAGTTCGGAGAAATTTGTGGTGGCGACTGGTTTCCGCGGCAACGCCCAGCTTGAGGACGAGAACGAAGACGACGACTCGCTCTGAACCGAGGCAAAACCGAACAAAAAAAGAGCCGGATCAAGACGGGCGCCCAGCCCAGCCTTGATCCGGCTTTTTAGTGCGAGGTAGGTATTGAAACGAGTTCGGGAGGAACTTGGGTGGTTTAACTATTTCAAAAACTTAGCCGAGGCGCGGCTGAGTTGGAGTGATCGAGCGGATCGCCATCGCCTGTAGGGCAATCGTTTCATGAGCCGCACCATCGGCGCGCAGGCTGACGCGCAGGTCGGCACTATCGCCGCCCTCCACCTCTTTGGAGCTGAGGCGTTTGGCGAGCTTGTTCAAAAGCTCGGGCTTGCGGAATTTCGATTGCAACACGCGCATCTGACCCTCATAAATTTCTTGCCGGACCATCCCGGTTAACCATGGTCTAGCGGTTCAGTGGGTCCGCATATGGGCGCAATTGTGGCAAACCTGCCTTATTGTTCCATTTTTCGAAACAATGTGCCTGCCTATTGCGTTTTCACCCGAACGTCCTGTTGTTGGAAAGCGGCCTGCATCGGACTAAGCTCTGGGCTGCGCTGCAAGGCAGTTCAGCATTGATTGGGGATCCGGGAACATATGGTTTGGCTCATCCTTAGCACGGCTGCTGTGATCTCCATGTGGGTCTTGGCTGGGCTTGCCTCGCTGCAGGCAGCCAGAACCGCACGTACCCCACAGGGTGCGATAGGCTGGGTTGTCTTTCTCTTGTCGGCGCCGCTCCTTGCCCTGCCCCTTTATCTCATTTTCGGGCATCGCAAGTTTTCGCGCTATCGCGACACCCGGCAAAAGGCCGACAAGATCCTCAACGCACTGCGGGTCTATTCAGACAGCCACACCCAGGACCGCGATGCATTGCCCCTGAACGAGGCCCCGTTTGAACGTCTGGCGGGCTATCCTATCTGCAACGGCAATCGATTTGATCTGTTGGTGGATGGGCCCGCAATCACCGAGGCCATGCTCGCGGCAATTCGCGAAGCGAGCGATTATGTCTTGGTGCAGTTCTATATCGTTCGCGATGACAACCATGGCCGACAGCTGAAAGACGCCTTGATCGATGCCCGCAACCGCGGCGTTGCCGTCTGGTTCATGACGGATGCAGTAGGCAGCCACAGCCTGTCGACCACATTTCGCCGGGATCTGGAGAAAGCCGGCGTCAATCTGGTCGATCCAGACACACGGCCCGGCCCAAAGCACCGCTTTCATCTGAATTTCCGCAACCACAGAAAAACCGTGATTGTCGACGGGCAGATTGGTTTTACCGGTGGCATGAACATCGGTGATGAATACATGGGCCGCGATCCGCACTATGGCCGCTGGCGGGACACGCAGGTCCGGCTGGAGGGGCCCGTGGTGCAGCAGCTGCAGCTTGGGTATTGCGAAGACTGGTTCTGGCTGACCGAGGACCCGATCCTTGACCTGCTAAGTTGGGAGTGTCCCAAAGTTTCCTCGCCCGGCAAGCCCGCACTGGTCATCGGCACCGGGCCGGGTGAACCGAACCAGAACGGGTCCATGATGTATTTTTCTGCCATCTCGGCAGCCCGGACACGTATCTGGATCGCCTCGCCCTATTTTGTGCCCGATCAGGACGTGGTCGCCGCGCTCAAGAATGCGGCCATGCGGGGTGTAGAGGTGCGCATCCTCCTCCCCGGCATCATTGACCATTACGCCCCGTGGCTGGCGGCGTTTTCCTACTTTGACGACCTGCGCGCAGCTGGCGTGCAGATCTTCAGATACACTGGTGGCTTTCTTCATCAGAAGGTGTTTGTCGTCGATGACTGTATCGCCGCAGTGGGTACGATGAACCTCGACAACCGGTCTTTCCGGCTGAATTTCGAAACCATGGCGCTGTGCTTTGATGGCGAAACCTGCGACGCCGTCGCGGCCATGCTGGATACGGATTTTGCAGAGGCCGCGCTGATCAAGGAGACGCTGGATGAACAGACCTGGCAGATCAGGTTTGGCGCACCGGTTGCCCGGCTTCTGGCGCCTGTCCTCTAGGGTCAGCGCCCGTTCTCGCGATCCAATGCGAAGACCTCGCGTAGTGCGGCAACCAGAAACGCGGTGCTGATCCCAAAGGCAAACAACCCCGTCACCGCACCGAAAGCGGCAAAAATCCGCATCCCTTCCCCCAGAACCACATCGCCGTAGCCCAAGGTCGTATAGGTCGCGAGGGAGAAGTAGACTGCCGTGTTCCAATCCCCGATCGCGCCCGCCATGATCACGGCAGAGGCCCAGATCCAGACCTGCACGGTATGGGCAAACACGATCAGACCGATCGCAACCGCCAGCACAGCCGCCATCCGCCAGAACCGCCAAATCCGCTTGAGCGCATCCAGACGGTGGCGCAGGATATGAACGCAGAACACCAGCAGACCTGCCTCAACCGCCAGACAGATCCCAAGGTACAGGCTGCCCAACAGCAGTTGCTGAAATAGCGTCATCGTGCGGCCCCCATTGTCTTGCTCTCGAAATACCGGTCTGCCCGCATCGTAGTGCGCGCTGCTCCTTGCTAACCTGTCATGTCACATTGGCAAATGGGATCAAAGGGCTACATTGGCGGAGTGGCGGTTGCGCAACTGTCCCGCCATCAGGCGTCGCGCTGGATCCGCTGCTCCAGATGCAAGATGGTTTGGAAGAAAAACAAAACGAGGCAAAGGGTTATGGCGAAATGCTAAAGATGGCCAAGGTCACGAAATCTTACCATTCCCCAAGCGGCCCCGTGCAAGTCCTGGATCAGGTGTCGCTCCACCTTCGTTCGGGGCAAAGCCTCGCCCTTACCGGTGAAAGCGGATCGGGAAAGAGCACATTGCTACATCTCGCCGGCGCGCTGGACGAAGCCGACAGCGGAGAGATTTCAGTCGATGGCATCGCGCTTCAGCACCTGGACGAAGATGGACGCGCCGCGCTCAGGCGCGATCAGGTTGCGCTGGTGTTTCAGCAGTTCAACCTCATCCCATCCCTGACCGTGGGCCAGAACATCGCCCTGCACGCCCGCCTCGCAGGTCGATTGGATCGCGACTGGCTGGCAGAGCTCAGCTCGCGCCTGGGCCTTGCCGAGCTGACAGGGCGTTTTCCGGAACAACTGTCGGGCGGCCAACAGCAACGTGTGGCGATCGCCCGCGCATTGGCCCTGCGACCCAAGCTGCTTTTGGCCGATGAGCCAACGGGAAATTTGGACGAGAAAACAGGAGCTTCGGTTCTGGAGTTGATGCTGGATTTGAGCCGCGACAACGGCAGTGCACTGCTGCTGGTGACCCATTCCCAAGACATCGCAGGTCGCTTGGATCGGCGGCTCCACCTGCGTGAGGGCAAGCTGTCGGATCCCGCCCCATGATCGCTGCAACCCTGATGGCGGTGCTGTCTCATTGGCGCCGCCAACCCCTTCAGCTTGGTATGCTGGTGATCGGCTTGGCCCTCGCCACCGCCTTGTGGTCCGCGGTGCAGGCAATCAACAGCGAAGCCCGCGCCAGCTATGCCGAGGCCGCCGCTCAGATTTCCCCAGACCAAGAGGATTATCTGATCGGTGATGCAGGCTTTATTGAATTATCACAGTATGTTGCACTGCGACGTGCAGGTTGGCAGGTCTCTCCACTCCTGATCGGAGAATTCGGTGACCCGGGCAGCAGGATCGAACTGCTTGGCATTGACATCCTGACCCATCCGATGGCCGAAACCCTCACAGAGGTGAACACGCCGCAGCAGGCGGAGCCGCTGCAACCTGCCGATCTCCTGTTGCCGCCGGGCCGTCTGTTTGTGCACCCGGAAACCAAGCTGCCCGACACAGACCTGCCGCCAGTCATTGCGAACGCCAATGTCCCACCCGGTCCCGCAGTTGGGGATATCGGGACGGTCGCCCGGCTTTTGCAGTCAGGCAGCAGGATTAGCCGGTTGGTGATCTTGCCGCAGCAACCAGTCGGCCTGCCGCCATTGCGGGACATCGCGCCAGATCTAATCCGACAGAGCGGATCCACCGGAGCCGACACCGAGCAACTGACGCGCAGCTTTCATCTGAATCTGACGGCCTTTGGCCTGCTCGCCTTTGCTGTCGGACTGTTCATCGTTCAGGGCACGATTGCACTTGGCATCGAACAAAGACGCGGAATGTTTCGCACCCTGCGCAGCTTAGGTATTCCTATCAAGACCCTGATATCAGTCATATTTACTGAACTCGCGATCATCACGACCCTTGCTGCACTTATTGGTTTGGCCCTTGGTTATCTCATTGCGGCCGCGCTGATGCCGGGGGTTGGGGCCACGCTCTCTGGCCTTTACGGTGCTGATCTGCCGGGCAGCCTGCGCCTGCGACCCAGTTGGGTGCTGTCTGGGTTTGGCATGGCTCTTGCCGGGATGTTGATGGCTGGCGTGCAAAGCGCATGGAGCATCCGAACGCTTCCCATTCTTGCGCCACCGGCCTCTGCCGCGCGCGGCCAGCAGACATTGCGCGGCCATCGCTGGTCTGCAGCTGCGGGTGGCCTTCTTCTTTTTGCGGCCGCTGTCATACCAATTGCCTTCGATGGTCTCTTCGCAGGGTTTCTGTTTCTTGGCGCGCTGATGATAGGCGCGGCACTTTTGCTGCCGCTGCTGTTGTCGCTCTTGGCGACACTGGGCGGACGGCTCGCAAGACGGCCGCTCAGCCAATGGCTTTGGGCCGACATGCGTGCACAATTGCCGGGGCTTTCCCTTGCTCTGATGGCCCTTCTGCTCGCGCTCGCCACGAATATTGGTGTTGGAACAATGGTTTCGAGCTTTCGCCTCACCTTTGTCGGCTGGCTCGATCAGCGTCTGGCGTCAGAGCTCTACATGACCCTCCCCAATAGCGATGACGCAAGGAAGGTCACTCCCTGGCTGGAAGAACGCGGTGTTCGTGTTCTTCCCATTCGTCACAGTGACGAGCGGTTCAATGGCGCCCCGGTGGAGGTCTATGGCGTGGCCGATGATGCGACCTACCGTGACAACTGGCCGCTGATCGCTGCCCAGAGGCAGGCCTGGGACCAGATAGCGCAAGGAACCGGCGTATTGATCAACGAGCAGTTGGCCCGCCGGGCAGATCTGGCGCCCGGCGATCCCCTGCAGATCGCCGCGGATTGGCAGATGACGATTGCAGGCGTCTATTCGGACTATGGCAACCCTCATCCGCAGGCAATCGTTGGGCTGGATCGTCTGCTGGCAGAACGTCCCCAGATCGAAAACCGCCGCTTTGGTCTGCGTGTAGATGCAGATAAGGCCCAAGGTCTGCGTGCCGACCTGCAAGAGGCATTTGATTTGCCCGCGACCGCCTTCATCGATCAGCGCGCGCTCAAGGATCGTTCCTTGGCGATTTTTGAAAGGACCTTCGTGGTGACCGGCGCGCTCAATCTCCTCACCTTTGGTGTTGCGGGGTTTGCCATGTTGACGAGCCTTTTGACCCTATGGAGCCAGCGCCTGCCACAGCTCGCCCCGATCTGGGCGATGGGCGTCACGCGCCACAAACTTGCCCGCCTTGAGGTCCTGCGCAGTGTGTGTCTGGCCGCATTAACCGCAGTTCTGGCCCTGCCCCTTGGCCTGATGCTTGGATGGGCGCTATTGGCGGTTGTGAACGTCGAGGCGTTTGGATGGCGGTTGCCGATGGTCCTGTTCCCGATGGAGTGGCTGCGGCTTTTCGCGATGGCGCTGATGGCGGCGGCGCTGGCTGCCGCCTTGCCGGCCCTGCGGCTCGCCCGATTGAAACCTGCTGACTTGCTGAGGGTCTTTGCCAATGAACGCTAAATCTCTGACGGTCTCTCTGCTGTCCTTTGCGCTCGCCATACCGCACGCAGCCGCAGCACAGGGTTATGCAGGGCTTGGCACTGATGCAGAGGGGTTTGCGATACCGGAGCGTGGCGTCGCGCTGCAGTTTCCCACCGACCACGGCCCGCATCCGGACTACCGGATCGAGTGGTGGTATCTGACCGCAAATTTGCAGGGCGATGACGGGCAGGACTACGGCATCCAGTGGACCTTGTTCCGCTCTGCGCTGCGCACCACCAATCATGAAACGGCCACCCTTGAGGGCGTTTGGGGTGATCCTCAGATCTGGCTGGGTCACGCCGGGCTTACGACGCCAGATCAGCATTTCCACGCCGAGCGGATCGCGCGGGGCGGGATTGGACAGGCCGGTGTCACGGCAGAGCCCTTTGCCGCCTATATTGATGATTGGAACATGGTTGCTGAGCCGCGCAAACCAGACCAAAGGGACGCATTGGACAGTTTGCGCCTGTCGGCCCGTGGCGCTGATTTTTCCTATCAACTGAACCTGCAGGCGGACGGCCCGTTGGTCTTGCAGGGTGAACAGGGATATTCCGTCAAATCCGCGACCGGGCAGGCCAGCTATTATTATTCGCAACCGCATTACCAGGTCAGCGGGACGCTTAATCTGCCGGATGGGCCTGTCACCGTTCAGGGCGATGGCTGGCTTGATCGCGAATGGTCCAGCCAGCCCCTGGCCCCCGATCAAAGCGGCTGGGACTGGTTTTCCCTGCGGTTTGACAATGGTGCAAAGATGATGGGCTTTCAGCTTCGCGGTCGGGAGGTTTACACCTCTGGCACCTGGATCGAGCCCGATGGATCGGCCGTGCCCCTGCCCCCCGGCGCGCTGCAGGCCGAACCGCTGAGGCACACAAGTATCGAAGGCAGGACCATCCCGACAGGCTGGCGGCTGACCTTGGCCGAAAGGGACCTCGATATCGAAGTTGACGCAATCAACCCCAACGCCTGGATGGGCACCTCATTTCCATATTGGGAGGGTCCGGTCCGGATCAGCGGCAATCAAACCGGGATCGGCTATCTGGAGATGACAGGCTATGCGCCCGACGGCAACTGAAGCGAAGACCTGAGGGCAACACGAATGGAAAAACAATTGGGGCGCCCGATACGGACGCCCCTTTTGATTTAGTCCTGAGCACTGCTCAGCGCACGACGTAGACCGAGCAGCTGGAATGGCGGATCACCCGCGCCGCATTTGGGCCAAGCAGGTAATCCGTCAGCTCCGGCTTGTGAGCCCCGATGACGATCAGATCGCTGCCCGCCTTGTCGGCAACCTTCAGGATCTCCTGATAGGCCTTTCCGGTAGCGACGAGGTGGCGCACCTTGGCATTGCGGTCTTCGCCCAACACCTCCTTGCACAGCGTCTGGAGGCGATCGTTTGCCTCCTTGATGGCGCGTTCGTGGTGATGTTCTTCGAAAAAGCCGCTGACCCAGCTCTCGCCGAAATCGGGCAGCACGTTGACAACATCCAACTGCGCGCCATCCAGCTCCGCCATCCGGGCGGCCTCTGTCAGCACCTTGCGGTCTGTCGCATCGCCATTCAGCTCCAAAGCGCAGAGAACAGATTTGCTCATGCCATTGCCTCCTCTTTGCGGGCGCGACCGGTTTGCATCAGAGCGATAAGCCCCAGCAGCAGCAGCGCCGGAATGAAGATCAGCTCCTTGGGCAGCTGATCCGCAGGCACCTTGACTGAGGTCAAGGATACAGGGTCATCCAGATAGAAATCAAACCCATCCATCATCGGCTGCGCCGGGGTGCCAAACATCGGCTCTTCCAGCTTGACGGTTCCGTCCTCTTCAAGAAGCAGCAGACCGAACTGATCCACACTTGCCTGACCCCCGCCAGCACCCACGGTCAGAACCAGGGTGGTTTCGGTCATCTCGCCAGTGTCGAAGTCGGGGCCCGCCACTTTCAGACGCACCTCTGTGCCCTCAGGTGCCTCGTCCAGCGCGCTGACCAGCTCTGCAGGTTGCACCTGCGTGAATGGAGGTTGGATGTAGTCCATGAAAAAGCCCGGACGGAAGATCGCAAATGCAATCGCCACTAGCGCCACGCTTTCATAGATGCGGCTGCGTGTCAGGAAATACCCCATTGTGCCCGCAGTGAACACGAGGATCGCGATGGTCGCTGTTACAGCCACCAAAATCCCCTCAACCCAAGTGACATCAATCAACAGAAGATCGGTGTTGAAGATGAACACGAAGGGCAGCGCCACAGTCCGCAGGCTGTAGAAGAACGCGGTAAAGCCCGTGCGAATTGCATCCCCGCCCGAAACGGCCGCAGCGGCAAAGCTCGCAAGCCCCACCGGTGGGGTCACATCCGCCATGATGCCAAAGTAGAACACAAACAGGTGCACCGCGATCAGCGGCACGATCAGGCCGGATTGCGCGCCCAGTTCCACGACGACACCCGCCATGAGAGACGACACGACAATGTAGTTGGCCGTTGTCGGCAGGCCCATCCCCAGGATGAGCGACAACAGACCGACCATCACCAGCATCAGGATCAGGTTGCCGCCGGACAGGAACTCGACCAGATCAGCCATCACCTGACCAACGCCCGTCAGCGTAACGGTCCCGACGATAACACCGGCGGTTGCAGTCGCCAGAGCGATGCCGATCATGTTGCGGGCGCCATCCACCATGCCGTGCCACAGGTCATTCACACCATCAATGAAGTTGTGCAGCAGGTTGCTCTGACCGCGGAACAGCGCCTTCAGCGGTTTCTGCGTCAGCAGGATCACAAACAGCAATGCGGTCGCCCAGAAGGCCGACAGACCCGGCGATTTCTGTTCGATCATCAGGAAGTAGACCAGAACCACAATCGGCAGCAGGTAATGCAGACCAGCCTTGTAGATCTTTCCAACGTCCGGCAGCTCAACTTCCTTGGCGTTCGGGTCATCGGGCTCCAGATCGGGGACCTGTGCGGCCATATAAACCAGCGCGATATAGACCAGCGCAACCAGGACTGTGATGATCAGACCAGCCGCATCCGGTGCGGTTGCTTCGATCGCGTCCACCGGGAACTGGGTGCCGTAACACAGGCCGGCAAACACCAGGAAAAAGCTCAGCATCCCAAGCGCGGTGCGCATCAGGTTGACTTCGCGATTGCCAAGGGTCGGCATGTTCCGCTTCACCGCCTCAAGGTGTACGATATAGATCAGCGCGATGTAGGAAATCGCGGCCGGCAGGAAGGCGTGGGTGATCACCTCGACGTACGAGATGCCGACATATTCCACCATTAGAAAGGCCGCAGCCCCCATGACCGGTGGCATGATCTGACCATTCACCGAAGAGGCGACCTCTACCGAGCCAGCCTGTTCAGAGCTGAATCCGACCCGCTTCATCAGCGGGATGGTAAAGGTGCCGGTTGTGACCACGTTGGCAATGGATGAGCCGGAAATCAGGCCGGTTGCGGCAGAGCCGACAACAGCCGCCTTGGCCGGGCCGCCCCGCAGGTGGCCAAGCGCACCAAACGCCATTTTGATGAAATAATTGCCAGCCCCGGCCTTATCCAGCAGCGCACCAAACAGCACGAAGAGAAAGACGAATTTTGTCGACACGCCAAGGGCAATGCCGAACACCCCTTCAGAGGTGATCCACATCTGTTCCATCGCGCGGTCAAGCGATGCGCCTTTCCAGCGGATCACGTCAGGCACCAGTTCAGAGGAGCCGAAGAAGACATACAGCAGGAACACCGACGCCACGATTGCCATCGCAGGGCCAAGGGCCCGACGCGCGCCTTCAAACAGCAAGACAAGACCGATTGCGGCAAAGATGGTGTCGATATCATCCCCCTTGCCGCCGGCATTCACGATCTTTTCGTAAAAGATATAGCCATACAGTGCGGTGAAGGTGCCCATCAGGGCAAGGATCCAATCCTGCACCGGGATCCGATCTGTCGGGCTGGTTTTCAACGCAGGATAGGCCGCGTAAGCCAGAAAAATCGCAAACGCCAGATGGATCTGGCGGGAGTTGTTTACAACGCTGCCGGGCAGCACGAGATTGGCAACCGGCGATGCCAGAAGCACCTGAAAGATGGACCAGATACAGGCCACGATCGCCAGGAACAGCCCAACGCTGCCCATCGGGTTGCGGGCACCGGAGTCGGATGAGGCCACAAGAGCCTGAAGCTCTTCCTCTGACAGCGGACGGTTGCCCTGTGTTTCACTTGTCATGATGGTTTCCCCTCGAAAGCTGGTGCCCCGGAATGATGGCACTGCTTCACTTGTTTTTGACACCCCGGTCAGCGGACGTGGGGACCGCAGGTGCAAAACGGGGCGCCTTGGCGCCCCGTTCGTTCAACTGGTCTGAATTATTCGATCCAGCCCTGTTCTTTGTAGTACTTTGCAGCACCTGCATGCAGCGGAGCGGACAGACCGGCGGTCGCCATTTCTTCCGGCTTCAGGTTGGCAAATGCCGGGTGCAGCTTTTTGAAGTCTTCGAAGTTTTCAAAGACCGACTTTACCACAGTGTAAACCGCTTCTTCGGAGACCGCATCAGAGGTCACGAAGGTTGCGCCCACACCAAAGGTCGCGGTGTCTGCGTCCGAACCACGGTACATGCCGCCGGGGATGGTTGCCGAGCGGTAGAAGGAGTTGTCAGCAATCAGCTGCTCAACAGCTTCGCCATCAACAGTCACCAGTACGGAGTCACATGCAGTGGTGGCTTCCTGGATGGAACCGGAGGGGTGACCAACGGTGTAAACCATCGCGTCGATCTGGTTGTCGCACAGCGCTGCGGACTGCTCTGCGGCTTTCAGCTCTGTTGCCAGTGCAAAGGCGTCCATGCCCCAGCCTTTTGCTTCCATCAGCACTTCCATGGTGCCACGCTGACCGGAACCGGGGTTGCCGATGTTGACGCGCTTGCCTTGCAGATCGTCAAAGTTGCTGATGCCTGCGTCGGCACGTGCAACCACGGTGAACGGCTCCGGGTGGACGGAGAACACAGCGCGCAGATCTTCAAAGGCGCCCTGCTCTTCGAACTTGGAGGTGCCGTTGTAGGCGTGGTACTGCCAGTCGGACTGCGCCACACCAAACTCCAGCTCGCCGTCGCGGATGGTGTTGATGTTGTAAACGGAGCCACCGGTGGATTCCACGGAGCAGCGGATACCGTGCTCTTTGCGGCCTTTGTTGACCAGACGGCAGATCGCGCCACCGGTCGGGTAGTACACACCGGTCACACCGCCGGTGCCGATGGTGATGAATTCTTCTGCCATAGCAGCAGGCGCCATGAATGCGCTTGCGACCAGGGCGCTAACGGCCAGTTTCGTTTTGGTCATGTTCGTTGTTCTCCCACGTATTTTATCGTCGAAACCGAAATGCCGCAAAATCTGCGGCGGGGGTCTAGAACCCTTCGGGACATGTAGCTGCCGGATTTGGATTGTCGCGCCTTGGCGCCACTTTTTTCCGGTGGCCACACCGGTCCGTGCAAAAAGCGTTTCAGTCACCAGATGCCAAGTCAAGGCACCCCCATGATCTGCATCGCCAGAATGACGGGGATTTGGCGTATCTGGTGCCAAACTCCGAATTTTCCCCGTGCGACACGAACCGCAGGATTCGCGACACTGTGTCAGAATGCCGCACCTGAGCGCAAGATGGCATCAATAAACAATCCATGCAGTTGATCTTTTGACTGACCCGCCTCTGGCTGGGTTCGGCGCTGAATTATGTCAGCCCTCCACTCCCTTCAAGCGAGAAATGCTGCCTTGCAGCACAAATACTTAACGGCCCGGCAAGACTGCGGTCGATGGCTTGGCAGAAATACCAATTCCGTTGCACTCTGCGTGCAATTCGCTAGGAGAACAGCAACACATCCGTCCATTTTGCGCAGGAGACATACCGTATGAAGGTCAATGGCACGCATTATCGTTCGCTTTGGTGGGACCATGACAAATCGGTCCTGATGATCATCGATCAACGCTGGTTGCCGCATGACTTTCGCATTCAGCCTGTCGAAACCCTTGAGGACTATGCAACCGCCATCGTCGAGATGCGCGTGCGCGGCGCTCCGTTGATTGGTGCGACTGCCGCATATGGCATGGCGCTGGCCGCGCAGCTTGACCCCTCTGATCGCGCGCTGGAAGCCGCCTGGCAGATGCTGAATGCAACCCGCCCCACGGCAATCAACCTGCGCTGGGCACTGAACCGCTGCCTTGCAGCCCTGCGCCCCCTGCCCGAAGCAGAACGCGCGTCAGCGGCGCTGGCCCTGGCGCATGAGATCGCGGATGAAGACGTAGAGATCAACCGCCAGATCGGTGCACATGGTCTGGAGCTGATCCGCAAGATCGCCGCCAAGAAACCAGCGGGAGAGCCGGTGCGCCTGCTGACCCATTGCAATGCCGGCTGGATTGCGACCGTCGACTGGGGCACCGCCACCAGCCCGATGTATCAGGCACATGATGCAGGCCTGCCGATCCACGTTTGGGTGGATGAAACCCGCCCCCGCAATCAGGGTGCGCTGACCGCTTGGGAGCTCGGCAGCCATGGCATCAGCCATAGCTACATTACCGACAACGCCGGCGGCCATCTGATGCAGCATGGCCAGGTTGATCTCGTCATCACCGGCACCGATCGCACCACCCGGCGGGGCGATGTCTGCAACAAGATCGGCACATATCTCAAGGCGCTCGCGGCCCACGACAATGGCGTGCCCTTCTATGTCGCCCTGCCCTCGCCCACGATCGACTGGACCGTGAGTGATGGTGTGCGCGAAATCCCGATCGAGGATCGCGACAGTCGCGAAGTCAGCCATGTGCAAGGTGTCCTGGAAAATGGCGACATTGGCCTCGCACGTGTCACCCCCGAAGGAACAGATTGCAGCAACCCGGCCTTTGATGTGACGCCGAACCGGCTGGTCACCGGCCTCATCACAGAGCGCGGCATCTGTGACGCCAGCGAAGACGGGCTTGCTGCGCTTTTCCCTGATCTGGCCAAACAGTAAGGACGCGACATGCCCACCGCGCCCGAAGATAGCCGCGCCCTGCGCCAATCCATCATTGATGCCTGTCTGGAGATGAACCGGACAGGTATCAATCAAGGCACCTCCGGCAATATTTCCCTGCGCCTTGCAGGCGAGGAAATGCTGATCACGCCGTCCGGTGTTCCCTACGAACAGATGACACCTGACATGATTGTCCGGATGCCCCTGTCCGGCGACCCTGATCCGAACGATGGTCAACGCGCCCCGTCGTCCGAGTGGCAGTTTCACCAGGCGCTTATGGCGGCAAAGCCAGAGACAATGGCGGTTGTGCACGCCCATCCGGTGAACTGCTGCGCACTGGCGGTCAATCACATGTCCATCCCGCCCTGCCACTATATGGTTGCGGCCTTTGGCGGTCATGATGTTCCGCTTGCGGACTACGCGCTGTATGGCACTGCTGACCTGTCTCGTCATGTTGTGACAGCAATGAAGGACCGACACGGCTGTTTGATGGCCAATCATGGCGCAATCGTCACCGGCGACACACTGGCGCGCGCGATGTGGCGGATGGTCGAGCTGGAGAGCCTTGCAAAAACCTACATCCTGGCCCGCAGCATCGGCACGCCCGTGTTGCTGACAGCCGAACAGATGGACGACGCGCTGGCCGCATTTGCAAACTACGGGCTGAAACCGGCCTGAGCTCCAAGCACAGCCAAAACAGCGGCTGAGTCGCCCAGACGGGCGTTATCCGAACATATTGATCATTGGGACAGGCCGCCAAGGTGCAGCCTGTCCCTTTTGGTGTGTGCCCTTGCGTGAAGGCGCTTCATTTTGGGCAAACAGGCGGAGGTTGCAGGTCACGTGCGTAAATTCTCTTGCGTTAGCGCAAAAAACACGTCCTCATAAATTCGAATTGGAAGAAAGTTATGACTGATCCACTCATTTTTGACGGACACAATGATCTGCTTTTGCGGATTTACAACAACGATGTTCTTCCCGGCGCGGACGGGTTTCAGGGCAGCGGCGGGCGTCAGATTGATCTTTCCAAGGCCAAAACCGGCGGCTTTGGTGGTGGTTTTTTTGCGATCTATGTCCCCGACAGCACATCGCTCGGGAATGATGATGACATGATGGCCACGAGTTATGACCTGCCGTTACCATCAGAAATCCCCTGGTCTGACGCAAGCAAGGTCGCGATGGCCCAGGCCGCCATTCTTCTTGATCTGGAGCGCGACGGTGCCCTGCGGATCTGCAAAACCGTCGCAGACATTCGCGCAGCCCTGGCGGATGGCATCATGGCCGCCGTCATGCACATGGAAGGCGCCGAGGCGATCGACCGCGATATGGCCTGTCTTGATGTGCTCTATGCGGCGGGGCTGCGCTCTCTCGGGCCAGTCTGGAGCCGTCCGACCCGCTTTGGCCACGGAGTTCCGTTCCGCTTTCCCAGCACGCCCGATACCGGTCCGGGACTGACGGCAGATGGCCGACGTCTGGTGGCACGCTGCAATGCATTGGGGGTGATGCTGGATCTGTCGCATCTCAATGAGGCTGGTTTCTGGGACATCGCCTCTCTCAGTCAGGCGCCACTGGTTGCGACACATTCCAATGCGCACGCCCTGACACCTCACAGCCGCAACCTCACCGATCGCCAGCTGCATGCCATCCGCGACAGTGACGGGATGGTGGGCCTGAATTTCGCCGTTGCCTTCCTGCGAGAGGACGGGCGGATGGATGCAGACACTCCAATTGACCGTATGCTGCGCCATCTGGACCACCTGATCGAACACCTCGGAGAAGACCGCGTCGGTTTTGGTTCTGATTTCGATGGCGCGGTTGTGCCAAAGGACATTGAAACCATCGCGGGACTACCAGCGCTACGGGCCGCCTTGCGGGCCCACGGCGTTGACGATGCGCTGATGCAAAAACTCTGTCAGGACAACTGGCTCAGGGTTTTGAACCTCACCTGGAAGGATAGCTGAAACCTTTGGTCAGCGCAGCATTACGCGCCGCCAGAGCCCCCGTTTATTTCGAGCGATAACAAGACGCTGCCCACAGCGCGCCACAACAAAAAACCACTTTGACTGGGAGTTTAGTAATGAAGACCATTCGTACCCTGTTCGGCTCTGCCGCCCTTGGCCTGGCTCTGGGCGTGACCCCGATTGCCGGCATGGCGGAAACACCTGCAAACATGCTTGTGATTGCAAACCGCATCGATGACATCACGACCCTGGATCCCGCCCAGAGCTTTGAATTCGCGGGCGCCGATGTGATCCGCAACATCTATGGCAAACTGGTCAATTTTGATCCTGCCAATCTGGATGCGGGCTACCAGCCGGATCTGGCCGAAAGCTGGACCGTCTCCGAAGATGGCCGCACCATCACCTTTACCATGCGCGAAGGGGTGACCTTCCAGTCAGGCAATCCCGTCCGCGCAGAGGATGCAGCCTTTTCGCTGAAGCGCGCCGTGATCCTGAACAAAACCCCGTCGT
Source organism: Phaeobacter italicus (assembly GCF_001258055.1). Lineage (GTDB taxonomy): Bacteria > Pseudomonadota > Alphaproteobacteria > Rhodobacterales > Rhodobacteraceae > Phaeobacter > Phaeobacter italicus. The sequence continues at coordinate 746,823 of NZ_CVRM01000011.1, forward strand.
TCATCATCACGCAGTTCGGCTTTACCCCGGAAAATGTCGACGAGACCATCACGGTGGATGGCAACACGCTCTCCATTACCACGGACAAACGGTACGCGACCTCTTTTGTTCTGAACTGCCTGACCGCCACCATCGGCTCGATCCTGGATGAAAAGACCGTCATGGCCAATGAGGTTGATGGCGACATGGGCAACCAGTGGCTGGCGACCAACTCCGCAGGCTCCGGCCCCTTCACCCTTGCCAGCTGGAAACCCAAGGAAAGCGTGACCCTTACAGCCAACCCCGGTTTTTATGGTGGTGAGCCTGCGATGAAGCGCGTGATCGTGCGCCATGTTCAGGAAAGCGCGACCCAGCGCCTGATGCTGGAACGCGGCGACGTCGACGTGGCTCGTGATCTCACCCCCTCTGATGTCGAGGGCATGGAAGGCGTGGAGGGCGTCGAAGTGGTGCGCGAAATGCGTGGCCGCCTGATGTATGTCTCCTTCAACCAGAAACACCCCGAACTGTCCAAACCGCAGGTCCGTCAGGCGTTGAAATACCTGATCGACTACGAAGGAATGGAAAACAGTTTCCTCAAGAACTGGTATGTCGGTCATCAGAACTTCCTGCCCAAAACCTACCTTGGGTCGGTTGACGAAAATCCGTTTTCGCTGGACATCGAAAAGGCCAAGGCCCTGCTGGCAGAAGCAGGTGTCGAGGGCATGGAGCTGACAGTCGGCGTGCGCGAGGCGCAGGAACGTCTGGAAATCGCACAATCGCTGCAGAACACCTTTGCGCAGGCAGGCATCACGCTGAACCTTGAGGTGGGCACCGGCAAACAGATCCTTGGCAAATACCGCGCCCGCGAACTGGACATCTATCTTGGTGCCTGGGGTCCGGATTATCCCGATCCGCACACCAATGCAGGCACGTTTGCCTACAACCCCGACAACTCTGACGAGGCACAGGCGACGGGCCTTCTGGCATGGCGCAACAGCTGGGACACCGGTGGGCTGACAGAAAAGGTCGCCGCCGCTGTGGTCGAAGGTGACACCGAGAAGCGCGCGGAAATGTATCACGACATCCAGGCGCAGTTCCGTGAAACCGCGCCGTTTGCGGTGATGTTCCAGCTGATCGAACAGGCCGGCGTTGCAGAAGAGGTCGAGGGCCTCAGCCTTGGTGCCGCGATCACCGCTGCGTCCTATTGGAACGTGACCAAGTAAGATGGCGAATTTCGCGACAGAAACGGAGAGGCGGCCCTGGCTGCCCCTCCCTCCCTGGGCACGCGGCACACTGGTGACGTTGTCCTCTATTGCGGTCACGATGCTGGGCCTGTTGTTTGTCACCTTTCTGATCGGTCGGGTGATGCCCATCGATCCGGTGCTGGCCATAGTGGGCGAGCGGGCAACAGAGGAACAGTATAATGCCGCCTACCGTGAACTCGGTCTCGACCGATCTCTGGCGGTCCAGTTTTTCTACTACGTCAGCGATGTCCTGCGTGGTGATTTCGGAACCTCGCTGCTGACGGCGCGGGATGTATCAAGCGACATAGCCCGCGTATTCCCCGCCACATTCGAGTTGGCAACGATTGGCATTCTCTTTGGCTGCATTCTGGGCGTGCCACTGGGCGTCATTGCAGCCGTCCGCCGGGGCAGCTGGATCGACCAGATCGCCCGGGTGATTGCGCTTGTTGGCTATTCAATGCCCATTTTCTGGCTTGGCCTCATGGGGCTCTTGCTGTTTTACGGGATCCTTGGATGGGTCGGCGGACCCGGACGTCAGGGCATCTTTTACGAGGACATGATCCCTTCCGTCACGGGCATGATCCTGATCGATTCACTGATTGCCGGGGATTGGGGGGCGTTTCGCGATGCCTTCTCCCACATCGTTCTGCCGGCCTCTCTTCTGGGCTACTACAGTCTTGCCTACATCAGCCGCATGACTCGCTCTTTCATGCTTGAGCAGCTTTCGGCGGAATATATCACCACCGCGCGCGTCAAAGGCATGAGCGAATGGGCAGTGATCTGGTCGCACGCATTCCGCAACATCCGGGTGCAGCTGATTACCGTCATCGCGCTCAGCTATGCGAACCTCCTGGAAGGGTCGGTGCTGACAGAGATCATTTTTGCATGGCCCGGTATCGGCAGCTACATCACGACGGCCCTTTTGTCGGCGGATATGAACGCGGTTCTGGGGGGCACTGTTGTCGTCGGCCTCGTGTTCATCTGCCTGAACATCTTCTCTGATCTTCTCTACAAAGTCTTTGATCCGAGGTCGAAATGAGCATGACATCGCAAACCCCGCCGTCATCCGGCGGCCAGAGCCTGCGGCAATGGTTGCTCAGTGATACGCCGACCTCACGCCGGCAGGCCCGCCTCTCAGCCCTTTATCAGGGCTGGTTGGCCCTGCGTCAGAACCATATGGCAATGGTCGGACTGGCCATCCTTGTGGTGTTGATTTCCATCGCCCTCTTTGCGCCCCTGATCGCACCGCATGACCCGTTTGTTCAGGATCTGGCAAACCGCCTGCAACCGCTGGGCAGCGAAGGGCATTTGCTTGGCACCGACTCTCTGGGCCGCGACATCCTGAGCCGACTGATCTATGGCGCCCGCATTACCCTCTATATTGTCGCGCTGGTTGCCCTGATTGCACCGGTTGTCGGCCTTTTGGTGGGGACCATCTCGGGCTACGCCGGGGGCTGGACCGATGTGATCCTGATGCGGATTACCGATATCTTTCTCGCCTTTCCCCGACTGGTTCTGGCGCTGGCCTTTGTGGCGGCGCTTGGCGCGGGGATCGAAAACGCGGTTCTGGCGATTTCACTCACCGCCTGGCCGCCTTATGCGCGGATGGCACGGGCAGAGACGCTGACGATCCGGTCCTCCGACTACATCAGTGCGATCCGCCTGCAAGGCGCAGGTCCGCTGCGCATCATCATCAAACATATCTGGCCACTGTGCATCTCCTCGCTCATCGTGCGGGTTACGCTGGATATGGCCGGCATCATTCTGGCCGCGGCGGGTCTTGGCTTCCTTGGTCTTGGCGCACAGCCCCCAAGCCCGGAATGGGGCGCCATGATTTCCGAGGGCCGCCGTTTCATTCTGGATCACTGGTGGGTTGCCACCATGCCCGGTCTCGCCATTTTTGCCGTTTCGCTCGCCTTCAACCTATTGGGCGATGGCTTGCGCGACGTATTGGACCCCAAGGACAGCGCCTCATGAGCACGCTTCTGGATATTGAAAACCTCTGGGTGCGGTTTCCCACCCGCAATGGCATTTTCGACGCGGTGCGCGGCGTGTCATTTTCGCTTGGCCGAGAACGGCTTGGCATCGTTGGTGAAAGCGGGTCGGGCAAATCGATGACCGGCCGCGCGATCCTGCGTCTGATCCGCCATCCCGGCATCGTGGAGGCCGATCACATCAACCTTCACGGGGAAAACCTCCTGGCAAAGTCCGAGCGCGACATGCGCAAGGTCCGCGGAGAGCAGATTTCGATGGTGATGCAGGATCCCAAATTCTCTCTCAACCCGGTCATGACGATCGGCGATCAGCTGATCGAAGCGCACCGTCTGCATGCCAAGGCCACAAAGGCCGAAGCCCGCAAGAAGGCGCTTGAGATGCTGGAGGCGGTGTCGATCCGTGACCCAGAGCGCGTCATGGGCGCCTATCCCCATGAGATGTCAGGCGGTATGGGGCAGCGTATCATGATTGCGATGATGCTGATCCCCAACCCAGAAATCCTGATCGCGGACGAGCCGACCTCGGCATTGGACGTCTCGGTGCAGGGCCAGGTGTTGTCGATCATGGATCGTCTGGTGAAGGAACGCGGCATGGGGCTGATCTTTATCAGCCATGATCTCAATCTGGTGTCCCAGTTCTGCGACCGGGTTCTGATCATGTATGCCGGTCGCATCGTTGAGGTCTGCGACGCCAATCGCCTGCACGAGGCGCAACACCCCTACACCCGCGGGCTCCTTGGCAGCCTGCCCCGATTTGATGCGCCGCGTCCACGGCTTGAGGTGTTGCAGCGCGACCCCAGTTGGCGCGATGCCCCCAGCGTGGAGGGTCGCACATGAACGCCGCCTTGGAGATCAACGCTCTGAACGTCTATTTCGGAGATCACGGTGCATTGGTGCATGCGGTCAAATCCGCCAGCCTGACAGTCGCCAAGGGCGCCAGCTTTGGCCTTGTCGGGGAAAGCGGGTCTGGCAAGTCAACCATTCTCAAGGCCATCACCGGCCTTGCGCCACAATGGAACGGCGAGATCAAGGTCGAAGGCCGCCCCCTTGGTGCCAAGCGGGATCGGAATTTCTACAAGACCGTGCAGATGGTGTTTCAGGATCCCTACGCCTCGCTCCATCCGCGCCAATCAGTGGATCAGGTGTTGTCGGAAACTCTTTACCTGCATGGCTTTCGCGACATTGACGATCGTGTGAACCAGCTCTTGCAGGACGTGGGGCTTGGCCCTGCTTTCCGCTTTCGCTATCCGCATCAGCTGTCCGGTGGTCAACGTCAGCGTGTTGCGATTGCACGCGCGCTGGCGCCGCAGCCGGATATCCTGCTGCTGGATGAGCCGACATCGGCGCTGGATGTCTCGGTGCAGGCCGAAATCCTGAACCTGCTCAGTGATTTGCGCGCGGCCCATGGGCTGACCTTTGTGATGGTGTCTCATGATCTCGCAGTGGTGGCGCATATGTGCGATCAGGCGGCTGTGATGCAGCATGGCGAAATTCTTGAGGTTCTCAGCATCGATGCCATGCGCGCAGGCCAGACCGCCCACCCCTATACCCGGACACTGTTGGACGCCTCGGCCAATCGGGTGGCTTAACTTAGGGTAAACCAACCGCTCCGATTGTTAGCAATGCATTCGGCGCAATCGCGTATCCTTGTCTTTCTCGTTGATGAGGATACGCGCCAATGGCCCTGACAGCCGGACATATTGATCCCCAAGCCGCCTCACCCTCCGTAGCAGGCGACCCGCGCAGCATTCGCCTGGCGGAACTGCTGGGCGCATTGAGTCATGCGCTTGACCTGACAGAAGGCCAGCCCGAAGGACATTGCATTCGCTGTTGCTGGATCGGGATGCAGGTGGCCGATGCGCTGGACCTCAGCGCTGATGAACGCGCCGATCTTTATTTCACACTGCTGCTCAAGGATCTTGGCTGCAGTTCAAATGCCGCCCGGATCTGCGAATTATACCGCACGGATGACCTCGCCTTTAAGCGCAATTTCAAGGTGATAGGTGCGGCGACACATCACAAACTGGGGTTTGTGGCGCGCAACACCGGTGTCAGCGACAACACGATCCGGCGGATGAAAACCATCGCATCGGTCATCGCCCAATCCTCGGCCCTCGCAACAGAGCTGATCCAGACCCGCTGTACGCGCCGGGCAGATATCGCACGGATGATGCGATTTTCCGATGCCGTGGCAGCGGGCATTGCCAGCCTCGATGAACACTGGAACGGCGGTGGCCAGCCAGAGGGGCGGCACGGCTCTGCCATTCCTCTTTATTCACGCATCGCCCTCATGGCGCAGGTCACCGATGTCTTTACGATGCAATCCGGCGCAGACGCCGCCGCCGCCGAACTGGAAAGCCGCGCAGGAAGCTGGTTCGACCCAGACCTGGTTCCCCTGTTCTGCGAGGTGATCCGCCAGCCAGATTTCACCGCCAGTTTGCAAAGCGATATGCTCGAACACCGTGTTCTGTCGCGCAGCCCAGCCCAGGCGACGATCGAGGTGGATGAACAATACCTTGATGAAATCTCGCATGCGTTTTCCCGCGTCATCGACGCCAAGAGCCCCTTCACCTACGGCCATTCGGAACGCGTTGCGGATTATACCGACATGATCTGCGCCCAGCTTGGCCATGATCGCGCCCACCGTCGCTGGATGATGCGCGCAGGTTTGCTGCATGACATCGGCAAACTTGGGGTTTCCAACACCATCCTCGACAAACCCGACAAGCTGACAGATGAAGAGTTCGACATCATGAAGAGCCACCCTGTTCTGGGCCACGCCGTGTTGCGGCGTGTTTCGGTCTTTGAGGACGTCGCAGAGGTGGCCGCCGCACACCACGAACGGCTCGATGGGCGTGGCTACCCCTACGGGCTCAGCGCAGAACAGCTCAGCATGGATATGCGCATCCTCACCGTTGCCGACATCTTTGATGCGCTTACGGCAGACCGCCCCTATCGCGCCGCCATGCCGCTGGAAAAGGCGTTTGCAATCATGGATGACATGACCGGCACCGCAATTGACGACGTCGCCTACCAGGCGTTGAAAGACGCCATCGCCGCCAGCCAGTGGCCTGCGCGCGGCAACAGCCGGCATGATCCCGTCAACTGATCCTGGGGCGCGGCGCAGGGGCGAGCGGCGGTTGATGGCATTTTATACATTCTCCGGCCAGCGATTTAACGCTTGGTCAAGGTTGGCTGATAGACTTGGTCCGGTGGAATGGAGATCGGTATGGTACTAGAAACCCCCAGTGCATTTGAACGGCACGAGGCCGCGGCGCCAAATGACGCGCTGCTGGCACAGATGCGGGATGTTCTCAACCAGATGGAACAGGGGATCTTGGTGTGGTCCTCTGATGGGGTCTGCACGCTGCATAACGAACGCATCTTTCAGGTCCTCGAACTTGGCCCACATGACCTTTGCGTTGGCATGACGCGCGAAGCCTTTTTGTCCATCACTGTGGCGCAAGGGGTCATCACGGCCGACCGCAAGGCAGAGGTGCAGCAGCTGTTTACCACCGGCCAACCGTTTCATTTCGACCGCGACATGGCATCGGGCAAGGTCATCAACTCCTTCGCCCGCCCCCTTCGGGATGGCGGCTACGTCGTGACATTCACCGACGTCACACAGTTTCGCCGCGACGCCGCAGACCTGGCTGCCGCCAAACACCAGGCCGAAGAGGCAGAGCAGCAGGCAAAGGCGATGCTTGCCAAGGAACAGCAGTGGCGAACAGAGGCAAAGGCGCTGGCGGAGCTTGATGAATGGCTGCAATGCTGCAAGTCGCTCGAAGAGCTGTTTACGGTCGTTTCAAAATTCATGACCAAGGCCCTGCCGAACACGCAGGGAGAGCTGTATATCTATTCCAACTCCCGGGATGTGCTGGATGGCGCCTGTTCCTGGGGTGATGCGCATCTGCAGGAACACATTGCGCCAGATAGCTGTTGGGCACTGCGACGCGGGCGGGGCTACCGCTTTGATGCGGATGGGTTTTCCTTTGAATGCGGTCATGTGCGGGATCACCCGATCCTGCGCACCGTAGAAGATGCCTTGTGCATTCCCATCGTCGCCCATGGTGACACCGTGGGCCTTTTGCATGTCACCTATCCGCCCGAAACCACGAAAGACGCCGCAGAGAAGGGGTTTGAACTCGCGCTTCAATGCGGCGAACACATCAGCCTTGCCATTGCCAATGTGAAACTGCGCGATGAGCTCCATGACCAAAGCACCCGTGACCCGCTGACCCGGCTTTTCAACCGGCGCTATTTTCTTGAGGCCCTGCGAGCAGAACACACAATGGCCGCCCGCAAGAATACGCCTTTCTCGATCCTGTCGTTTGACGCTGACAAGTTCAAAGCCTTCAACGACAATCACGGCCATGACGCAGGCGACATGGTTCTGCGCGCCATCGGCGACAAGATGCAGGAGGTGTTTCGCAATGGCGAAACGCCCTGCCGCTTTGGAGGAGAGGAATTTTCGGTTCTGCTGCCGGGCGCAGATCAGGCCACTGCTGCAAACATGGCAGAGGCGCTGCGCCTTGCGATTGAGGACACGTCGATCCGCTACGGTGCGGCCACCCTGCCCCGTGTCACCGTCTCCATCGGCACCGCCAGCTACCCCGATCACGGAGAACTGCCGCAGGATCTGCTGACCGCCGCCGACCGCGCGCTATATGCGGCCAAGGCCGCCGGGCGCAATTGTGTGCGCGGAGCCGATCACGCCTGAGCACGGCCCGTGTTGGCCCGCCCAGACCCTAAACCATCCGGCAAATCCGCCCCGGACAAACCTGCTGTCTCATCTTTGACGGGGCCGACCGCCCTGTGGCTCAAACCGGGCTGCTATTCTTGTTCCAGGGTCCGTTGGCGCATGATTTCAAACCCCAGCCGGTCGCGCAGAACGGACAGCAGCTCTGTCTCGAGGGTATGGGTGATCACGCCTTCGTGGTTGAACACCACGATGTGGCCGATCATTTCCCCCTCGGTATCGTTCACCCGAATGCCGAGATAGGCGTTGAAATTCGCCTCACGGTAGCGCGGATGATGGGGATAGGCCTCTGCAAGGCCAGAGTCGATCCGCTCTTCTGGCTGGGATTTGAGGTTATGACAGGGCCGCCCCTCATAGGTCATCAACTGACCTTCCATGTCCGTCAGCCAATCATTGCCTTCGCAATAGGACAGAATCTTGAAGTAATCGGCATCATCCTGCGAGCATTCTGCGATCATCACCGCACGAACACCCAGCAGCAGCTGCACCTGCTCGGCCACCAGACGGAACACGTCCTTTGACGGCTCTGAAGGCCCTCGCGCCAGCGCCTTGAGGATTCGCACGGTGCGGAGGTTTTCCAGCTCGGTTGCAATCCGACGGGCGAAATCCGCGATCAGCTCAACAATCTGCTGGCTCTCTTCCTCTTCGATCTGGTGTTTCCAGCCAAGTTGGATCAGGCCGATCACCTCTCCGTGGACGTTGACAACGGGAAAGCCAATAAAGCTCTCCAATCCCTTGTGGCGCAGCAGGTCGTCTTCGGGATATGCGTCCTGTACGCCCTTGTGCGTGATGATGATCTGGGCGCTTCGGATCGCGTCGAGACAGGGCGTAAAACAGGCATCATACTCGAAATTCTCGATGTTTTCGCCGTCCATCCAGCCTGCTTTGACCTGAATCCGTTCTCTTTCAACGACACGCAGCTCGCTGATGGCCATAAAGTCGTTTTGCAACACGTCCTGCAGAATATCGACAAAGGTCTGCAGGAACTCCTGCCCGGAACTTGCCGACAACCGTTCCAGATCGCCGGTCACAGGCATGAGAGACGGTTGCGCAAACTGACCGCCTGTTGGCTGTCCTCCGACTGATCCCAATTCCATGACGCTCACCTCTTACTTTGATTAGCTGCCCCAGAATATCAGCTTCTGGTTAACGCAGTTTCCATCAGCATGTCGCCCAGTCGATCCCAACGTCAAGCAGATGCACTTTTTCAGCAGAGCATCCCAACAGGACGCAATCATGGCGAGCAGAGTGAATTGCAGCACCAGGCCAGCACAGCGGGCCACAAACCAGCAACCGGTTTTGCCCGTCACAACGCCATAGGTTTTGCGAGATCCAGAAATGAAAAAACAGAGAGCAGCCAAAGCTAACTCTCTGTTTTTGCGATGGTACCCAAGGCCGGACTCGAACCGGCACGCTGTCACCAGCGGGGGATTTTGAATCCCCTGCGTCTACCATTCCGCCACTTGGGCAACTTCCACACTCCTACCCAAGCGGCGCGGGGAGGTCCAGAGGCAAATCACGTCTGATCAACGGAAATTTTGCGAACCGGCAGGCAAGGATCTGCCAGCTGCGGTCCTGCCCTACGCCCCTTCCTGGAAGGGCGTGATTGCAATGGTTGACCTTTCAGCGACCACGTGGCACCGCTTTGGCAACTGACGAGGAGAGCCCCCACACAATGTTGCGCGCGCTATATGACCGAACCATGGCCCTGGCCGATCATCCGCGGGCCCTATGGTGGCTAGGTGCCGTCGCCTTTGTTGAAAGCTCGGTCTTTCCGATCCCGCCGGATGTGCTGATGATCCCGATGATCCTGGCGCGCCCCAACCGGGCCTGGCTCATTGCGCTGGTCGCCCTGATTGCATCGGTCGCGGGTGGGGTGCTTGGCTATGCGATCGGTGCGTTTTTCTACGACAGCATCGGCCAGCCCGTGCTGGCAGCTATGGGCAAGGCGGACGCCATGGCCGAATTCAACACACGTTTCAATGATTTCGGGTTCTGGGCCGTCCTTGGGGCCGGTGTCACCCCGTTCCCCTACAAGGTCATCACCATCATGTCCGGCTGGACCGGCATGCCCCTTGGCACCTTTATCGCCACCTCAATCCTTGCACGAGCGCTGCGGTTCTTTCTTGTTGCAGGGCTGTTGTGGAAATTCGGCGCGCCCATCCGGGACTTTATCGAAAAACGCCTCGGCCTCGTCTTCACGGTTTTCGTGGTGGCGCTGTTCGGTGGCTTTCTCGCACTTAAGGCATTCTGAACATGAGCAGACTTCTCATCATCCTCGCCAGCGCAGGCTCTGCTGCGCTCCTTCTTGGGGCCTTTGGCTTTCAGTACATCGGTGAAATGGCACCGTGCAAACTTTGCATCTGGCAACGCTACCCACATGGGGCGGCCGTGGTGATTGGCGCTGTCGCGCTGGCATTTCCACTCCTGATCCTGCCCTATCTTGGCGCGCTTGCCGCCTTGGCAACCGCAGGTGTCGGGGCCTATCACACAGGGGTGGAGCGCGGCTGGTGGGAAGGGCCAAGCACCTGCACCTCTGGGCCGATTGGCAACCTCAGCGCGGATGAGCTGATGCAGCAAATCATGTCCGCACCGCTGGTACGATGCGATGATGTCCCGTGGGAGATGCTGGGTCTGTCGATGGCCAGCTGGAATGCGATCGCATCCTTTGTCCTTGCGCTGCTTTGGATCGCCGCTGCCAATCACATGCGCAAGGCCTGAACCACGCCAGAAAACACAAAGACCGCCCAAGGGCGGTCTTTTTACATTCCACTGTTGAAACAGCAGTCTTAGCTGTCTTTCTTGGTGGCAAGCAGCAGATTGGTCTCGCTGCTCACAACCCCCTCAAAAGTCCGGATTTTCGCGAGCGCTGTGTCCAGTGTCTCAAGCGTTTCGGTGCCCAGCTCCACGATCAGATCCCAGCGCCCGTTGGTGGTGTGGATCGCCCGCACCTCTGGCAGGCCCTGAAGCTGGCGCAGGATCCGGCTGGTTCCGCGGCCTTCGATGCCGATCATCATCAGCCCCCGCACCGGATCGCGTAGGACATCCTCCTTCAGAACCACTGAAAACCCAAGGATATCCCCGCGGGCCTGAAGCCGCTCGATCCGCGCCCGGACCGTGGTCCGCGACAGATCAAGTTGCAACGCCAGATCCGACAGAGACGCGCGGGCATTGTGGCGCAATGCGGCGATCAGCCTTTCGTCCGTTTTGTCCAATTTTCTGTCCACCTTGATTATTTGACCTACTATATGGGCAAATTGATCGCTGGAATCCACCTCAAATCGGAGATTTCTCTAGGCTATTCACTTTTCGCAGAGGAGATATGCGCGTGACATCCAAGACCTGTATTCTGATCGGCGCCCCCGTAGACAGTGGTAAGCGACGCGCAGGGTGTCTGATGGGCCCAGACGCCTATCGCACGGCAGGGCTGGCGCGCGCAATCCAAAGCCTGGGCCACAAGGTGATCGACCAGGGCAACCTGCGCCCTGCCGATCATGCCCCTGACAGCGGCGAAGAGCTGATCTTTGCCCGCAATGAAACCATCGGCTGGACCAATCGACTGATCCGCGCTGCGGAAGAAGCGATGAAAGATGGCTTGCCGATTTTTCTGGGCGGCGATCATTCGCTGTCGCTCGGCTCTGTTGTCGGGGTGGCAAACCACGCAGCAAAAGTCGGGCGCCCGCAGTTTGTTCTCTGGCTTGATGCCCACACCGATTTCCACACCCCCGCCACGACGGACAGCGGAAATCTGCACGGCACGCCCGTCGGCTATTTCACAGGTCGCCCTGATTTTGCGGGCTTTCCCAAGGTCGCAAACCCCGTGCCGCAGGAAAACGTCTGCATGATCGGCCTGCGCTCTGTCGATACTCCCGAACGCCTGGCGCTGGAAGACAGCCAGATCCACCGCCATGACATGCGCGACATTGATGAAAACGGCATCGCCGGTCCGCTTTCTGTGTTCCTGCAACGTGTCAAAGACGCCAATGGCATGTTGCATGTGTCGTTGGATGTCGACTTCCTTGACCCGTCTGTCGCACCTGCCGTGGGCACCACCGTTCCGGGGGGCGCCACGGTGCGTGAAGGCCATCTGGTCTGCGAGATGCTGCACGATTCCGGGCTGATGACCTCGCTTGATCTGGTAGAGCTGAACCCGTTCCTTGATGAACGTGGCCGCACCGCCCACCTGATGGTTGATCTCTGCGCTTCGGCACTGGGCCGCCGCGTGTTCGATCGCCCGACCCGGAGCTATCAATGACGCTGTTGCAGGCCCCATCGGCCGTGGTCATGATCCGGCCGCATCATTTCTGCTCCAACCCGGAAACACGTGACGACAACGCCTTTCAAACCCTGGCAGATCAAACAGCCGAAGTGACATCCGCGCAGGCTCTTGCGGAGTTCGATGGCGCAGTCGAAACCCTGCGCGCGGCCGGTGTCACCGTGCATGTCTTTGATGACACCAGCCGCGACACGCCCGACAGCGTGTTTCCGAACAACTGGTTTTCGACCCACGCAGGTGGCCATGTTGCGGTCTATCCCATGTATGCGCCCAACCGCCGGAAAGAACGCCGCTGGGACGTGATCGAACTGCTGAAACGGGATTACCGTGTACAGGATGTGATCGACTATTCCGGGCTGGAACAGGACAATCTCGCACTGGAAGGCACCGGCGCGATGGTGCTCGATCACATCGGGCGCATCGCCTATACCGTCAAATCCAATCGCGCAGATCCTGTGCTGTTGGAACGCTTCTGCACCCATTTCAACTTTGAACCCATGGTGTTTGAAGCCAAGGATGCGGCGGGACGCGATGTGTATCACACCAATGTGCTGATGGGCATCGGGACCGACTATGCGCTGATCTGCCTTGAGATGATCACCAACCCGGTCCGCCGGGCCGAGGTGAAACAACGGCTGGAGGAAACCGGACGTACAGTGATCGACCTGACGCCAGAGCAGATTGCCGGATTTGCCGGTAACGCGCTTGAGCTGAAGGGCCGCAAACGACTTTTGGCGCTGTCTGCGCGTGCAGCCGAAGTGCTGCGCCCGGATCAGATCGCCCTCATCGAGCAGAGCGCCACGCTGCTGCCGCTCAACATTCCAACTATTGAAACCGCAGGCGGGTCGGTGCGCTGCATGCTGGCAGGCATCCACCTCAGCCCCCGTGAAAGGACTGTGTCATGACCCAACCCTCAGACAAGGCTCTTGTCCCTTTTGTAAGCGTCGACAACATGATGCGCCTGATCCACACCATCGGCATCGACACGGTGCTGAAGGATCTTGCCGCCTATATCGAGGAAGATTTCAAACGCTGGGAATTGTTCGACAAAACCCCGCGCGTCGCGAGCCACTCCGACGTCGGCGTGATTGAGCTGATGCCAACCTCAGATGGCGAGGCCTATGGCTTCAAATACGTGAACGGCCATCCGAAAAACACCTCTGAGGGGCTGCAGACCGTCACGGCCTTTGGTCTGTTGGCGGATGTCTACACCGGCTATCCGGTTCTGTTGACCGAAATGACCATCCTGACTGCGCTGCGCACTGCTGCAACCTCTGCCATGGTGGCAAAACACCTGGCCCCCAAAGGCGCAACCACAATGGCGATGATCGGCAATGGCGCGCAATCAGAGTTTCAAAGCCTCGCAATGCAGGCGATCTGCGGATTGAAATCCGTGCGGCTCTATGACGTGGATCCGGCAGCAACCGCAAAATGCGCCGCCAACCTGCAAGGCAGCGGCCTTGAGGTTGTGGTCTGCAAGAGCCCCGAAGAAGCAATCGAAGGGGCGCAGATCCTGACGACCTGCACCGCAGACAAGCAATATGCCACCATCCTGACCGACAACATGGTCGGCAGCGGTGTTCACATCAACGCCATCGGCGGCGACTGCCCCGGCAAGACCGAACTGGCGCCCGGCATCCTCACCCGCTCTGACGTGTTTGTCGAGTTTCCGCCCCAGACCCGCGTCGAAGGCGAAATCCAGCAGATGCCCGAAGATTTCGAAGTGACCGAGCTGTGGCAGGTGATCCTGGGCGAGAAACCGGGCCGCCGCGACGACAAGCAGATCACCCTTTTTGACAGCGTTGGCTTTGCCATCGAAGATTTCTCGGCCCTGCGCTACATCCGTGATCGCATCAAGGGCACCGATTTCTTCTTTGATCTCGACATGCTGGCCGATCCCGATGATCCGCGTGATCTGTTTGGCATGGTTCAGCGCGCCAAACCCTAAGCGGCGCAGGAAAGACGACAAGCGGCCCCGCCAGCACAACTGGTCGGGGCCGTTTTACGTTTGCATATCGGTGGAACTTAGCTGTCCAACTCACTGTCCCAATAAAGAAAATCCATCCATGTCTGGTGCAGCTCTGGCTTTGGCCGCGGTAGGCGTCGGGCGATGTTGTCCAGTTCATGCGGGCTGGGCGCATAGGGTTTGCGCCGCAACTTCAGCCCCACCTGCTGCGGGGTCAGATTGCCCTTGCGCAAATTGTCGGCACTGCAACAGGCCACGATATTGGTCCAGGAGGATTCACCACCCCGGCTCCGCGGGATCACGTGGTCAAAGGTCAGCTCTTTGGCGGGGAACCGTTTGCCGCAGTACTGGCAGCAAAACTCATCCCGCAGGAACACGTTGTACCGGGTAAAGGCGACCTTCTTGCGCTTGCGATAGCGTTTGAGGGCGACAACGGCCGGCACCTCAAATGACTGGGTCGCGGAATGGACCTCCACATCCTCATAGGTCTTGACCTGGATCACGCGTTCCTGATGGACCGCGACAAAGGCATCCTGCCAATTGCACACGGACAGCGGAGCCCAGCTTAGGGGTTGCATATCTGCATTCAGGATCAATGTCCTCAGATTGCCAACGGCGACCGTCATACTTCACCTCCTCGTTGCAACAGCTGAGGTCCGCGCCAAGGCCCCTGCCATTGTCCGTTGCCCTGCCCCCGCGCCGCAGCACGACCCGACACACCAACGGTTTCAGAAAAAACAAAAGCGCGTGGAAACCACGCGCTTGTCTCAAAATTCAACATGCTCAACAGAACCAGGACCTGCGTCCAAAGGGGGCTCCTGCTCAGGGCTGCACGTATTCGCAGGCCACTCAGCGGACGCACCCTGACACCATGGTGCGGATCATCCCGCCACGCGACACAGGACAACGCCAACAGCCGGGCCCGGCCCGGCTGGCTGATGTCTGTGCGGATATCATCGTGGTCTGGCATGTTCTGCAACGGTCCTACTGCCCGGTCAGTCTGTGGTTCGACGCCAGGGCGGGGAGCCCGCCCCTGCCTGAATTCAACTATATATCGTGTCAGCAAGCTGGCAAGCCCCATTATCAAGCCCGCATCTGCGCCCAACCAAGCCGGTCCTGTCATCGCTAGGATGATTCCATGACACCCCCATGACAGGAGGATCCCCTTGCGTGGCTGCTCTGTGCTGCCTATTGCAGGCCCATGACCCGTCTGATCCGTTTCAACAAACCCTATGATGTCCTGCCGCAGTTCACAGATCGCGGCAGCACCGACAGCCCACGCGCGACGCTCAGCGATTGGATCGATCTGCCCGGGGTTTACCCTGCCGGGCGACTGGATCGGGACAGCGAGGGGCTGATGCTCCTGACGGATCAGGGGCGTCTGCAGGCCTGGATTTCCGACCCGCAGCACAAGATGCCAAAAACCTATTGGGTTCAGGTCGAGGGCACGCCAGACGCGGCGGCCATCACTGCGCTCGCCGAAGGGGTTGAGCTGAAAGATGGGCTGACCCGCCCCGCCAAAGCGCGACTGATTGCCGAGCCCGAAGGCCTGTGGGCGCGCAACCCACCGATCCGGGTGCGAAAATCCGTCCCTGACAGCTGGATAGAGCTGACGATCCGCGAAGGGCGCAACCGGCAGGTCCGGCGGATGACGGCAGCGGTCGGCCATCCCACATTGCGCCTGATCCGCGCCGCAATCGGCGCGTGGACCCTCAATGGCCTGGGTCAGGGACAATGGGAGGATCTGGAGGTGCCCAACATTCCCGGTCCGCCCAGACCCAAACACGTGCCCAACCGTCAGGCCATCGCCCGCCGTCACGCCCGAGAAGAGGCCGAAGCCAAACAAGAGGCGCGCGTTTCGCGTCCAAAGCCCGGCAAATCCACGGGCACCAAAGCAGGCAGCGCCAAAGCAGGCAGCGCCAAACCCCGAAAACCAAGAAAGCCGCGCAAGGGCTGATCCTCGCGCGGCTTTGCTCTCGTGTCTGCGATCTTGGTGATCAGAGGCTCAGCTTGTCCCGCATGAACGCCAGCGCCACGCTCAGCCCGTCGGGCGCAATGCCGTGTCCGGTCCCCTTCATGATATGGGCGAAAACATCCTGAAACCCGGCTTCCTGCAGGGCTTCTGCAGCTTCTGGCAGGGACTGGGGCGGAACAACATCATCCGCATCCCCGTGAACCAGCAAAACCGGCATCTTGGAGATCACCTCGTCGCTGAAAGTCTCAGGCGACAGGAGCCGACCCGAGAAGGCAACAATCCCCGCAATCGCATCTTCGCGACGCGGCGCGACATGCAGGCTCATCATTGTGCCCTGCGAAAACCCGAACAAAACGACCTGCTCCGGCAGCACATCCTCGTCCACCATCAAGGCATCCAGAAACGCGTTCAGATCCTCGGTTGCCGACATCATCCCACGCATGGATTCCTCTTCCGAGGAGCCATCAATCCAGGGGATCGGAAACCACTGGAAGCCAAATGGCGCACCGGCGCAGCGTTCGGGGGCATCAGGTGCCACAAACAGCGTGTCTGGTAGATGCTCGCTCAGCGGATCCGCAAGCCCCAGAAGATCAGCGCCATTGGCGCCATAGCCGTGCAGAAACACCACAACCGAGCGTGTCTGACCTGACAGCGGCTCCTTGCGTTCGGCTTTCAAAACTCGTGTCATCGGATCCCTTCCCTGTCCTTTGCCACACGGTAATAGGCCCAGAGCACGCGCGCCGCAACCGAACGCCACGGCGACCAGGCTTCTGCGATCTTGCGCATCTTGGCCGGCGTCGGCCGATCCGCCAGCCCCAAGAGCAGTCGCGCCCCTTCCTGAAGGGCAAGATCGCCATGAGCAAACACATCCGCCCGCCCCAAAGAGAACATCGCATAGATTTCTGCTGTCCAGGTGCCAATCCCCGAAACCTGGGTCAAGGTGGCGATCACCTCATCATCCGGGGCGTGGCGCAGGGCGTCAAAATCAATCTCGGCCTCTGCCAGGGCGCGGGCGTATCGCATTTTCTGCCGACTGAGCCCGGCAACGCGCAGATCCTCGTCGCTTGCCACCTGTATCGCCGCAGCCCGGTCAAGCCCTGCCGCCACCATGCGCCCCCAAATCGCATTGGCCGAGGCGACGCTGACCTGTTGACTGACGATCGCGCTCAATAATTCGGCAAATCCTTCGGGCTTGCGCCGCAGTGGCAGTGGCCCGCATTGCGCCAGCGCGTCTGCAAATCGGGGGTCTTGGCCGGCCAACCACATCGCGCCTTCGTTCACACAGCTGTCTGACAGAATGATCCGTCCCACATCGCCCTTGTCCGTCTGTCCCGCCATCTGCCGTTCCTTGCGTCTTTTTCGCGCGCATAGCGCACCCAACCATCATCATTCTTGCCCCGTCCGATTTTCACGGCTACCCATCTGTCATGACTGACAGCCTTCCCCTTCACGACGACCGGATTGCCAAGCGCAATGTCGTCATTCTGGTGCTTGCGCAGGCGTTTTTGGGCGCGCAGATGCCGATGATCTTCACCATTGGTGGTCTTGCAGGTCAATCGCTTGCCAGCAATGCCTGTTTTGCAACATTGCCTATTTCCCTTTTGGTCGCGGGCTCCATGCTGGCAGCGACCCCGATTTCCGCCATCATGCAACGCTACGGACGGCGGGCCGGTTTTCTTGTCGGAACCACGGCCGGCGCGATTGGCGGTCTGATCGGGGCGTATGGCCTTTACCTGGGCTCCTTCCCGATTTTCCTTCTCGGCAGCTTCATGACCGGCATCTACATGAGCGCCCACGGCTTTTACCGCTTTGCCGCCACCGATACCGCGTCAGAGGCGTTCCGGCCAAAAGCGATTTCCTATGTGATGGCTGGTGGGCTTCTTGCCGCCATCATCGGGCCCCAGCTGGTCAAGGCGACAAGCCAGGCCTTTGTTATTCCGTTTCTCGGCACCTATATGGCGGTGATTGCGATCAATGTGATTGGCTCGCTGTTGTTTGTCTTCCTCAAGATCCCGAAACCGCCCCGCCCGGCCGAGGACGCCCCCAAAGGGCGCAGCCGGATGGAGATGCTGCGCACCCCAACGATTGCGGTCGCCGTGATCTGCGCGATGGTGTCCTATGCGTTGATGAACCTCGTGATGACCTCCACCCCGCTTGCGGTGGTCGGCTGCGGTTTTGACGAAGGAAACGCGGCAGATGTGGTCACTGCCCACGTTCTGGCGATGTATGTGCCGTCTTTCTTTACCGGTCACCTGATCGCCCGCTTTGGGGTGGAAAAGATTGTCGGCGCTGGCCTCTTCATTCTTGCTGGTGCAGGCGCTGTTGCCCTTCAAGGTGTTGATCTTGAGAACTTCTTTATCGCGTTGATCCTGCTTGGGATCGGGTGGAACTTTGGTTTCATCGGGGCGACGACCATGCTCGCTGGTGCCCATGAAAGCTATGAGCGTGGCCGCATGCAGGGGTTGAACGATCTTCTGGTGTTTGGCGGCGTGACCTTTGCCTCGCTGGCCTCAGGTGGTTTGATGAACTGCTCTGGCGGCTCGCCGGTCGAGGGCTGGACCGCTGTCAATATGGCGATGGCACCCTTCCTGGCCCTTGCCGGGGGCGCGCTGCTGTGGCTGGTTCTGCGGCCACGGGCGCTGCGCGATGCCTGACGGCACCACCGATTGCTGAAACAGAACCGCCCGCGCAGGTCTGCGCGGGCGTTTTTTTGCGGAAATCTGGTTTTCACACAGATGTCGCTGGAAAAATCACCAGCGACCTGTGCTCACCCGCCAGATCAGCCCTGCACGGCGGCGAAACTCGCTGGTGCCCAGCTCTCCCGCTGCCACACGTTGGGGTTCTGCGATGGCCTGTCGCAGGATCGCCTCTGCCTGCCAGCCCGGCAGCATCGCAGGCAGTGCAGATCGCGCCACCTTTGTTCGCTGTTGGCGGGCCTCCCGCAGGGCCTCAAGGCCGGACTGTGCGAGCGCCTTGACCCCGACCTCTGTCCCATCAAGCAGCGGAACACGTTTTTCCGCTTCCAGCTTGGGGATCGCCCGCAGCCAATTCGCCACACCAACGCCAAAGCCGAAGCGACGCACGACTGTCTCGTCAGTTGCCCCAAGGGTCGCCGCAGCCATCCACATCAGCGAGCCACTGGTCTTGTCGATATGATCGGCAAGTGCGGCCGCATCCTCGAACGGGTCGCGATAGATGTCCCAACGGCGGGCCTCGGCCATTGCATCGATATGCGCCGCCAGATCCGGGCGCAGCACTTGGCCCAGAGGGGTCGCCACGAAGTGCCGTCGCACAGGCCCGCCTGCGGCGATTTCTGCGCCAACATCACGCCACCATTGCACCCGCATTTCGGCAATCATCGACTCCGCCGACGCCCAGGGCGCGCGCGCCAGTTCCAGGTTAAAGGCATAGAGCGCAAACAACGCGCCCCGCACCTTGACCGGCGAGGCCATGACGGTTTGAAACCGGTCTGGATCCCCCTTCTGCACCAGTTCGGCACAGGCAATCAG
The DNA here is from genome assembly GCF_001258055.1 of Phaeobacter italicus. Classification (GTDB taxonomy): domain Bacteria; phylum Pseudomonadota; class Alphaproteobacteria; order Rhodobacterales; family Rhodobacteraceae; genus Phaeobacter; species Phaeobacter italicus. The sequence goes on from NZ_CVRM01000011.1 coordinate 766,525, forward strand.
ATCATCATCAAAGTCCATCGTGAAGACCTATCTCTCAGGCAGAAAGAGTGGGCAGAACCTGCACGCGGCGCTCAGGCGTCATCGCGCAACAGCTTCCAGCGGATCGCATCCAGAAGCGCCTCAAAGGAGGCGTCTATTATGTTCGGGCTCACCCCGACAGTGGACCAACGCCGGCCCTTTCCGTCTTCGCTGTCGATGATGACACGGGTCACGGCCTCGGTGCCGCCTTGGGTGATCCGCACCTTGAAGTCGACAAGCCGCATATCATCCAACGCTTTGGAATAGCGCCCCAAATCCTTTATCAACGCTTTGGCCAGCGCATTCACGGGGCCGCGATCACTGCCGGTTTCGTCCATCGATTCACTGACCGACAGCAGCTTTTCTCCATCGACCTTAACCACGACAACCGCCTCAGAGAGCGACACCATCTTGTCGTATTTGTTTTTGCGCCGCTCCACCGTCACCTTGTAGCGTTTCACCTCAAAGAAGGTGGGCAGCTGGCCAAGTTCTTCGCGCGCCAGGATCTCAAAGGAGGCCTGCGCGGTGTCATAGGAATAGCCCTCTGCCTCGCGGGTCTTGATCCGGTCAAGGATCCGCGCCAGCGCAGGGTCGCCCTTTTCGACGGACAGGCCCGCCTCGGACAGGCGTTTGCGCAGATTGGACTGCCCTGCCTGATTGGACATTGGGATGATACGCGCGTTGCCGACCAGTGCGGGGTCGATGTGCTCGTAGGTGCTTGGATCTTTCAGGATCGCGCTGGCATGGAGCCCCGCCTTATGGGCAAAGGCAGATGCCCCCACATAGGCTGCCTGCTTCATCGGCACGCGGTTCAGGATCTCGTCCAGCATCCGGCTGAGCTTGGTCAATCCCGCCAGCCCTTCGCGGCTCACGCCGATGTCGAACTGATCCGCATAGGGCTGTTTCAGCAGAAGTGTCGGGATCAGCGTTGTCAGATTGGCGTTGCCGCAGCGCTCGCCCAGGCCATTCAATGTCCCCTGGATCTGACGCGCCCCTGCATCAACGGCGGCAAGCGAACAGGCCACGGCGTTTTCCGTGTCGTTATGGGTGTGGATGCCCAGATGGCTGCCCGGAATACCCGCTGCAACAACCGCCGCCACGATGCGCCCAACTTCCTCTGGCAGGGTGCCGCCATTGGTGTCACACAAAACCACCCAGCGCGCGCCTTCGTCATAGGCCGCGCGGCACGCGGCAAGCGCATACTCCGGGTTGTCCTTGTACCCATCAAAGAAATGTTCGGCGTCAAACAGCGCCTCGCGTCCCTGATCCTTGATATGGCGGATCGAGGCGCGGATATTGTCGAGGTTTTCCTCCAGTTCGATGCCAAGCGCATGGGTCACATGGTAGTCATGGCTCTTGCCCACCAGACACACCGCAGCCGTACCCGCGTTCATCACCGCTGCCAGAACCTCGTCATTGGCTGCAGAGCGCCCGGCCCGCTTGGTCATGCCAAAGGCGGTCATGGTGGCGCGTGTCCTGGGGGCTTCGTCGAAAAAGCCGCTGTCCGTCGGGTTTGCGCCGGGCCAGCCGCCCTCGATATAGTCGACGCCCAGTGCATCCAGCGCCTCGGCAATCTGGGTTTTCTCGGCCGTGGAAAACTGGACGCCCTGGGTCTGCTGCCCGTCGCGCAGCGTGGTGTCGTAGAGGTAAAGACGTTCTTTTGTCATTGGCTGGCCTTATGGCTTGGCAAAATAAGCAGGCGCCCCGGATCGGGCTGGCGTCATCATGGCTTCAAAGCGGCTTCCAGTTTCGAGGCATCAAATCCCGCGCCGGGCACCAGCTCGACGCCAGCTTTTGACATGCGAACCTCAACGCCCGCTTCAAGATACGCGGATTTGAGCCGGTCAACCTCGGCAAAATCCTTGCTCTCCATCGCAACGGTGCGCGCATCAAAAAGTGATTTTTCATAAACACTTAGATCAACTTCTTCACCCTTCGCCCAGGCGCCCAGCTCCTCCGTCAGAAGGCCCATCAATTGGGCGGATGCCAGAAGCGATGCTGCATCACCTCCTGAGGCCAGTTTATGCAACTCTGCCACTGCCCCTGCGGTGTTGAGATCATCAGACAGCGCGGCAATCACCGCGGCAGCAGCACTGGGCGCGGGCTCGATGCCCGCGGTCAGTGCCCGCCACTTGCGCAAGGTGGCCTCGGCCTCTTTTGCCTTTTTGTCGGTCCAGTCCATCGGCTTGCGGTAATGTGTTTGCAGGAACACAAAGCGGATGACCTCACCCGGATAACCCTGTTCAAGCAGGTCGCGGACGGTGAAAAAGTTACCGAGCGATTTGGACATTTTCTTGCCCTCGACCTGCAGCATCTCGTTGTGCAGCCAGATCTTGGCAAAATCGCCTTCCGGGTGGGCGCAGCAGCTTTGGGCGATTTCATTTTCGTGATGCGGGAACATCAGATCATTGCCGCCGCCGTGAATGTCGAAACTTTCACCAAACAGCTCGTGGCTCATGGCAGAGCATTCGATGTGCCAGCCCGGACGTCCACGCCCCCAGGGGCTGTCCCAGCCCGGCAGCTCATCCGTGGAGGGCTTCCACAGTACGAAATCCATCGGGTCACGCTTGTTGTCGGCCACTTCGACCCGCGCACCGGCAATCATGGCATCCACGGACCGGCCCGACAGTGCGCCATAGTCCTTGTAGCTCTTGACCGAAAACAGCACATGTCCCGCGCCATCGGGATAGGCATGGCCTTTGGCGATCAGCTCTTCGATCATCGCGATCATCTGCGGGATATAGGCGGTTGCGCGCGGCATGTGATCGGGCTCCAGCGCGCCCAGCTCGGCCATGTCGGCCAGATACCAGCTGATGGTTTCCTCTGTCCGCTCCTGCACCAGCTCTTCCAGCGTGCCCGGCGCGCCTGCCTCCTTGCGCGCAACTGCGGTTGCGTTGATCTTGTCATCCACATCGGTGAAGTTGCGGGCATAACTGACGTGATCGGGGCCGTAGACCTCGCGCAAGAGGCGATAGAGCACATCAAACACCACCACCGGGCGCGCATTGCCCAGATGGGCGCGGTCGTAAACCGTCGGCCCACAGAGGTAGAGACGCACATCGTCGGGATTGATCGGGTCCAGCACCTCTTTGCCTCGGGTGCGGGTGTTGTGCAGCTTGATCGTCGTCATCACAAATCCTTCGTCTGACCGCAGCGCATGCGCCTCTGGCCGATCTCCCAACGGGTGCCGCAAGATAGCGGCGCGCAGCGCGGGCTTAGCAAGTTGTTCAAAAGAAGGGAACGACAGAAACCAGCCCGCTGAGTATTTCAGCAGGTAATGCAGCAGGTAATAATGTTGCACAGCCGGTTCATGAGCTTTGCGTATCACAGCCCAAATCCGCCGCCAAGCCTGCAAATAAACAGGTCGACCAAAAGAAACGCGGCGCATCCCGAAGGATACGCCGCGCCTGCCCTCAGGTGTGAGGGATCGGGATCATCTAGGATCAGAAGCGATAGGACGCCCGCAGGGACACGGTGGTTGCGTCCGCGCTGATGCCGCTGCCGCCCAGATCGTCAAAGTCGTGTTCCAGGATCTCGCCGCCAACGGTCCACTGTTCATTCACACGGTAGGCCATGCCGATGCCGTAGAATTCGCCGGTTTCATCCCCGACAGAAGTGTCGACCTGCGCAACACCACCGGTCACATAGGCCAGAACCGGGCCAAATTCGTAGCCGGCCTTTACCTTGGCACGGGCCACGGAATCCACTGTTGCGCCGCCCAGGTCCGTGTCGGTCGCGTCATAATCGAGTTCACCGCCCAGAACGAACTGACCGAAGTCATAGTTGTAACCGGCGTGAATACCATAAGAGACATCATCCCCCGACAGACCATTGCTGGTGTCTGCATCCAGCTGACCGATCTGGCCACCGATGTAGGCGCCGGTCCAGTCTGTGCCGGTTTGAACCACGGTGACGGGCGCTGGTACGGGCTCCACAACCGGCTCTTCGAGGTTGCCGGCAAAGGCAGGGGTGCTCAGTGCGGCGGCGATGGCTGCCATGGATACGATACGGGTCATGTCGATTTCTCCTTATTCGTCGTTCGACATTGTCATTCAGAAGGCGCCCCACTCTGGCGCCTGCCCCACCTAAAGAAACACGGGCCGCCTTTTGTTCCAGAGGGGACGCGAATTTATTGAATTTCTGCGCATGGTCTGGCCGAAACAGGCCGCTCCTCGGCAGCAATTGGCCCATGTTTTCAGGGGTTTTTCGGCCATCAGCGGGCCATTGCTCGCCCGCGATGTCACCCGGCTACTATCAGCCGATCAACATTCACAATGTCACCGCATCTCTTGAAACGGCGCGGCTGGGATCAGGTGCGAGAGGACAGAGCAGGGTCAGAAACTGAACGACGCAGTCAGAGAAATCCGGTCACCGCCAGCGGTGTCAGGGCGCGCAGAGCGGTCGGTTTCATGCAGGTATTCCCCGCTCAGCCGAAGGGCACGGTTCAGAGAGTATGTGAGGCCAACGCCAACCACTGCGCGCTCCTCTCTTTCACCCGGCTCCCCCTGGGTTTCGGTGCCAACAGTCACATAGCCAAGGGTATCGCCCAGATCATATCCGGCCCGCAGACGCAGCTCTGGCACCGTATCCTCCACACTGCTGCCCGGCCCGCCGTCAACGGCGAGATCACCACCTATGACCAAGCGGCCAAAGTCATGGTCATATTCCAGATGAAAACTCTGCCCCGGGGTGGCGCCGATGCCCTGCTGTTGCCCCGCAGGTGCCTGCGCCCCACCAATGATGAAACGCCCCCAATCGCCAGCCTGCACTGACGGAGGTGTCAGGATTACCCCGGAAGACAACAGGGACGCAGCCACCACACGCAGAAAACGGCCCATTTTTCGGGCTGGTATTGTCTGTACCGTGTTGCAAGAGACAGGTTTCATCGTCTCGACCCCATGTTGGGACACGCCGTTTTGGCATGCGTCCGTCCGCAACAGTCATTATCCGCACAAAAGCTTAACAGTCGGTTGTGACGCGGCCCCGCGAGGACGTAAAATCCTGCATGCCCCGGCTATTTCCGTGGCAGGTTGGCCGCGAGGATCCAAGTCCTTGTTTTCATGTGATCGGCCCATGACCGGATCGCGGGCGCCCCCCCTCATGCTGACCAATCAACCGTAAAACCCTGAAAAAGAGGTCGCAAATTTCACGTAGGTCGCAAACAGGATAGAATCCGTCGTCAAAAGTGCCAGCATTCCTATAGGAAACGAGGAGAGCGGCATGAGAGCCCCTGCCACTGGCGATCGCTGGATGATCTCGCTGATCGGGCGCACGATTGGTGCCGCGCGTGGTCGCGCAGCCAGAGGCCGACCGTTTCCGGGTTGAGCAATTCAAGACCCTTTTGCCAACCCAACGAGACCTTACATGACTGACCAATCCAATTCTCCCCGGGCTGCGCGCTCCGGCGGACGTTCTGCGCGCCGCGCTGCGCGCGCCTCGGCCCTGCCCGACCATCTGCGCCCCATCCGCGCAGGGCTTGAGGGGGGCACCCTCAATCCGCTGTCCGCTGCCGACATGGACAAAATCCACCACGCCGCCCTTGATGCGCTTGAGCGGATCGGCCTGGCCGACGCCCCAGAGAGCGGCATCGCCTATCTCACGCAGGCTGGCGCAATTCTGGGCGATGATGGCCGCATCCGTTTTCCCCGCGCGCTGGTGGAGGACACGATTGCCAAGGCAAACAGGTCGATCACGCTGTACAGCCGCGATGGCAAGAACGATCTCGATCTCTCCGGGACGCGGGTGCACTATGGCACCGCGGGGGCTGCGGTTCATGTTGTGGACGTCCACGGGAAGGAATACCGCGATTCCACTGTGCAGGATCTGCACGATGCCGCCCGCATTACCGACCAGCTGGACAACGTCCATTTCCTGCAACGTCCGATGGTCTGCCGCGACATCCTCGATAACATGGAAATGGATCTCAATACCGTCTACGCGAGCTGCTCTGGCACGATGAAACACATCGGCACCTCGTTTACCGAGCCAAGCCATGTGGCCCCCGCACTTGAGATGCTGCACATGATTGCGGGAGGCGAAGACAAATGGCGCGCGCGCCCGTTTGTGTCCAATTCCAACTGCTTTGTTGTGCCACCGATGAAGTTTGCGACCGAAAGCTGCGAGGTGATGGAACTGTGCATCAAGGGGGGGATGCCTGTCCTCTTGCTGTCCGCGGGCATGGCCGGGGCCACGGCCCCCTCAACGATTGCCGGCGCAATTGTCCAGGCGGTTGCGGAATGCCTTGCAGGGCTGGTTTATGTGAACGCCGTCCAACCCGGCGCGCCTGCCATCTTTGGCACATGGCCCTTCGGGCTGGATCTGCGGACAGGGGCCATGTCCATCGGCTCGGGAGAGCAGGCGCTGCTCACGGCGGGCTGTGCGCAGATGCATCGCTACTACGACCTGCCGGGCGGCGCTGCGGCCGGTGCCTCAGACAGCAAGCTTCCGGACATGCAGGCAGGGTGGGAGCAGATGTGCTCTAACGTGATGGCCGGGTTGTCTGGTTGCAATATGATCTACGAAGCGGCGGGCATGCATGCCTCGCTCTTGGGATTTTGTCTGGAATCCCTGATCCTGAGCGACGATTTGATCGGCCAGGCCATGCGCTGTGTTCGCGGGATCGAGGTGACAGAGGACACCCTCGCCGTCGACCAGATTGCCGAGGTCTGCCTGGGTGGGACTGGTCACTACCTCGGCACAGATGCCACGCTCAGCCGGATGCAGCAGGATTTTGTCTACCCGACCTTTGGCGATCGTACCTCACCAAAGGAATGGGCTGAGCTGGACAAACCCGATCTGATCGAAAAGGCAATCGCGCGCAAAGAGCAGATCCTGAGCCAAGCATCACAAGCGCAATTCGATCCAATACTGGATCAGGCATTGCGGGAGAGGTTCAACATTCACTTGCCCGCGTAAGGCATTGAAAAATACCCCGGATAGACAATTATCCGGGTTGTTTTATTTCTTCTACACGCCGAGATAGCTGTCCTTCAACTCGTCGCTCAAACCATCCATAGGGCCAGCCCAGACCGATGTGCCCTTGTTCAAAATCACAGCCCGATCCGCCACGGCAGCCAGTTCGCGCAGGGTTTTGTCCACCACCAGGATCGACAGGCCGCTTTCTGCCTTGAGCCGGGCAATGGCGGCCCAGATCTCCTGCCGCACCACTGGCGCCAGCCCCTCTGTGGCCTCATCCAGGATCAGGAGCCGAGGATTGATCATCAGGGCGCGGCCAATGGCCAGCATCTGTTGCTCGCCGCCAGATAGGGACGAAGCCGTCTGATCCCGTCGCTCTGCAAGACGGGGAAACAACTCTGCCACCATCGCAAAATCCCACGGCCCCGGACGGGCGGCAGCAGTCAGATTTTCCTCGACAGTCAGGGGCGCAAAACAGCGCCGGCCTTCAGGCACCAGCCCGACCCCAAGCCGCGCAATCTTGTGCGAGGGCAGTTTGCGCAGATCCGTTCCGGCGAACGTCAGAGCCCCGCCGCTGGCAGGCAACATTCCGCAGATTGTCTTGATCGTGGTCGATTTGCCCATGCCGTTGCGACCCATCAGGGCGACAACTTCGCCCTCGCCGATCTCAAGATCAACGCCAAACAAGGCTTGCGAAGGGCCGTAGGACGCCGTGATTTTTTCCATTTTTAACAGCGTCATACCGGCTCCTCCTCACCCAGATAGGCGCGCTGCACCTCTGCGTTGTTGCGGATCTCTTCTGTGGTGCCGGTGGCGATGACCTCGCCATAGACCAGCACGCTGATCCGGTCCGCCAAGGCAAAGACCGCATCCATGTCATGTTCAACCAAAAGGATCGGCGCCTCATGTCGCAGCGTATCCAGAAACCCGGTCAGCGCCTGCGATCCACCTGCCCCAAGACCTGCCATGGGTTCGTCCATCAAAAACAGCTTTGGCTGCAAGGTGAGAGCGACCGCAACCTCCAGCTGACGCCGCTGGCCGTGTGACAGATCGGCAGTCCGCCGTTTTGCATCACTCAACAGACCGACGCGTTCCAAGGCGTGTTCTGCTTGCGCAACCAACGCCTTGTCGCGCATCACATTGCCCAGGAACCGAAACACGCCACCTCTCGCGCCAAGGGCGCCCAGCACGGCGTTTTGCAGCACGGTGAATTCCATTGCCAGGGCCGAGATCTGAAAAGTCCGCCCAAGCCCCATCCGGGCCCGTGCGACGCGGTCCAGATCATCCACCGGCCGTCCGAGCAAAGACACAGATCCGCTATCTGGGCGAAGTTCGCCTGATATCTGCTTGATAAGTGTGGATTTTCCTGCACCGTTTGGGCCGATCAGCGCATGGATTTCGCCAGCCCGCAGGTCCAACGTGATGTTCTTGCTGGCCTGCAATGCCCCAAAGGATTTGCTCAGATCGCTGACCTTCAGCACCTGACCTGCCCCTGATGGATCAGTCATGTCAGTCATGGGCCACCTCCCGTCCGCTGATCGCACCGATCACGCCACCACGGGCGTAAAGCACGATGATGAGCAACAGACCGCCAAGATAGATCTGCCAATAGTCGCTGATCCCGCCCAGAAGATGTTCCAGCAAAATGAACAGCGCAGCGCCGATGACCGGACCAAACAGCCGTCCAACGCCGCCGATGATGACAAAAATCATGATCTCGCCGCTGGTGTGCCAGCTGAGCATCGTGGGGCTGACGAAGCGGTTCAGATCGGCAAACAGCGCCCCGGCCAGACCGGTGATTGCCCCGGAGATCACAAAAGCGGTCAGACGCAGTTGATAGGGGGTGATGCCAACGGTTTCGACCCGTGCCTCGCATTGGCGCGCCGCCGACAGCGCAAGGCCGAAGGGCGCACGCGCCAGACGCGCTGCGAACCACAAAGCGGCACAAAGGATCACATAGCAGATCAGGAAAAACTCTAGCGGAACCAATGTGTTCAATCCCGGAAACTCATTGCGGACCCAGATAGACAGACCATCTTCGCCACCATAAGCCGTCCAGCTGATTGCAAAGTAATAGAGCATCTGCCCAAAGGCCAAGGTGATCATGATGAAGTAGACACCCGACGTGCGCAGCGACAGCGCGCCGATCACAAGCGCCGCCAGCGCGCTGGCGACAACCGCAACCAGCCAGATCACCGGCATCTGATTGGTGCCTTCGATCAGCATTGGCCACTCGGCCAGCGGTTCATAGTTCTGCGCGTGAGCCGCGAGGATCCCCATCGCGTAGCCCCCAATGCCAAAGAATGCCGCATGGCCCAAACTGACAAGGCCACCGATCCCCAATGCAATGTTAAGACCGACGCCAGCAAGGGCGAGGATGGCAACCTTCGTCGCCAGCGTGATCAGAAACGGCTCTTCCGCCATATGCGCCCACAACGGGATTGCAAGCAGCAGAAGGATCACCGCCGTATTCAACAGTTTTTCCCTGTTCATCAGTGCTGCCCCCCATAGAGACCGGACGGGCGCACCAACAGGATGGCTGCCATCAGGATGTAAATCAGCATCGAGGCCAGCGACGCGCCGACCGATGTGGCGCTGGCTGGCTCCATGAAGAGACCAAAGAGCTGCGGCAGGAACACCCCGCCCAGGGTATCGGTCAGCCCAACAAGCAGCGCACCGACCATGGCCCCCTTGATCGAGCCGATGCCGCCGATCACGATCACAACAAAGGCCAGGATCAGCACGGGTTCGCCCATGCCCACCTGCACCGACTGGATCGCGCCGACCAGCGCACCAGCCAGCCCCGCAAGCGCCGCGCCCAAGGCGAAGACCAGCGTGTAAAGCTTTGAAATATCGACACCAAGGGCCGCAATCATTTCGCGGTCGCTTTCTCCGGCACGGATCTGAATACCAATGCGAGTGCGGGCAATCAGCCAGAACAACCCTGCCGCCACGACCAGACCAATCGCAATGATGGTCAAACGGTAAAGCGGATACTCAATGCCCCCCGGCAGGCTGATCGGGCCGGACAGATAGCTCGGCACGTCAAGAAACAGCGGAAAAGAGCCAAAGACCCAGCGCGTGCCTTCGGAGAAGATCAGGATCAGCGCAAAGGTGGCCAGAACCTGATCGAGGTGATCCCGGTCATACAGCTTGCGTATCACCAGCAGTTCGACCAGCGCACCCGCCGCAGCAGCCGCCGCCAGACTGGCAACCAACGCCAGCACAAAAGAGCCGGTCCAGGCCGCAACGATCGCCGCCGCAAAAGCACCCACCATATAAAGCGCACCATGCGCCAGATTGATCAGCCCCATAACGCCAAAAACAAGCGTCAGCCCGGCCGCCATGAGAAAGAGCATCACCCCGAACTGTAACCCGTTCAGGATCTGCTCCAGTATAAGAATGAGGGACATGAGTTAGTTCCACCAAGGCAGAGGCACACGGGGCCCCCACGACATTTGGGTATAGGTCACGTGCGGGCCGACGTTTCAATCGCCCCGCACGGTTCAAGCGGTCTTACATCTTGCACTCTGCCGCGTAGGCATCTGCATGGTTTTCCAGACCGGTTGCGATGATCTTGTTGGTGAAAACATCGCCTTCCTGAATGACTTCGCGAACATAGATGTTCTGGATCGGATGGTGGTTGTCACCGAACTTGAAATCCCCCCGGACCGAGTCGAACTCAGCCGCTTTCAGCGCCGCACGGAAGGCGTCTTTGTCATCGACATCTGCCTTGTTCAGCGCGCTGAGGATCAGGTTTGCGGTGTCGTAGCCCTGGCTTGCATAAAGCGACGGCAGACGTTCGTATTTCTGCTCGAAGGCGGCGACAAAGGCCGTGTTGGCCGGATTGTCGAGATCCTTGTTCCACTGCGAGGTGTTCTTGATCCCCAGGGCCGCGCCGCCGACTGCCTGCAGGATGCCCTGATCAAAGCTGAAGGCAGGGCCAACAACCGGCAGATCAACGCCGCTGTCGGCATATTGCTTGAGGAAGGAAATCCCCATGCCACCGGGCAGGAAAAAGTAAACACTATCGGCGCCAGAGGCCCGGATCTGGGCAATCTCGGCGGCATAGTCGGTCTGGCCCATCTTGGTGTATGTCTCGCCCGCCAGATCGCCTTGGTACATCCGTTTGTACCCGGTCAGCGCGTCCTTGCCCGCCGGATAGTTCGGCGCAAGGATATAGCTGTTTTTCAGACCCGCATCATTTGCATAGGCGCCTGCGGCCTCGTGCAGGTTGTCGTTCTGCCATGCCACGTTGAAATAATTCTCGTGGCAGCGTTTACCGGCCAGCGCAGAAGGGCCTGCGTTTGGTGACAGGTAGAAAACACCCTGCGCCGTTGCTGCGGGCACAACCGCCATCGCGAGGTTGGACCAGATGATGCCGGTCATGATGTCGACTTTTTCGGACTGGATCATGCGGTCGGCAATCTGCACGGCGCTTTCGGGTTTGCGCTGATCGTCCTCGATCACCACCTCGATATCGTCGCGTCCGGCCTGTTCCATCGCCAGCATAAAACCATCGCGCACATCAACACCCAGGCCCGCGCCACCGCCTGACAGGGTTGTGATCATGCCAATCTTGGTCTCTGCTGCCGCGGACATTGCCAGCGCGGATACCGCTGTCGCCAGCGCCATTGTAGTGAGGGTCTTCATAGGTCCATCTCCCTGGTCTGTCTGAGCAAAGAGGGCCGCTTCTGATGGCAGCTCCTCGCAGCTTACTCTTTCCGATTGAACCGCGCGGCGCCAGCATTTTGCCGGTCTTTGTGAAAGATTTCCGACAGTTGCCCATCAGCACAGCCCGCACCGTCTTGCACGCGCTCTGCCAGAACACCCCATCATCCCTCCAGAATGCACAGGTCCAATGGGCCGGTTCACCGGCCTCTGAGTCGAGCCTAGGCTGATCAGGTGATTTGGTTCAAGCTTAAAATATCCAACCTTAAAGCTTTCCCACCGCGAACCAGCGCGCGACGGAAAATCAACCGGTCGCCGGATCGCCCTCATAGGTGGCGGACAAACCGCATGGAGCCGCTGCTCAATCTGGGCAGCAACGCACGCTCAGGGGACGACCCGAATGCCGGGCCAAACCCAAGACGGAAACTGTTTTTGGATTTTTTTGGGACCGTAAAAGAAAAATAAAAAACCTCAGTTCGAGGTCAAATTTTCATTCGATTGGAATTCAATAAATCCAACGCGCGCACCGCTTCGGTCTCTTTCAAGCTGCTCGGTGAACCGTTTCACCATCTCGATATTAAACCGAATCTCGTGCACCCGTTCAGACAATTGCTGCCCCAGAACACCAATCGCCCGCTCGCTGTCGACCAGGCCCGTGTCCGACGCGGCCAGCACATTCAGCAGCGGCATGGCGATCTCGCTCAGCACCTGCGCGCTCAGCTCGCGGGTGGTTTCCTCCAGTCCAGCGCCAAACCCCACGTCCTGCAGGAACGCATGGGCCATGCTGCCAACGCTGATCCGGAACCGCACGATAATGGCACGAACGCCATCTTCCTCGGCAGAGGCGATGACATGAGCGCCAGCCATGATTAATCCGGGCAATTCAACGACAAGAGAGGGCAGCGACAGCACCTGGTGCCCTTCGCCCAGCCCTTGCAGGCATTCGTCTATGGCGGTGCTGATCTGCTCATGAAAGATTTCACTGCAACGCATTTGCGCACTAAAGGAGACGCGGTTGCGAAAGCTGTGCGACAGGACTTCGCAGGATTTCAGAATGATATCATCTGCGCCCCGCTCCGTCAGGTTTACGACGAAACGTCTGTGACCATCTGCGCGGTCAGCCACGTCTGAAATTCTGGAAATATTCATGTCAACCAACCTAACTCACGCCGTTATATATTTAACCTATAATTAGGAAGGTTAAACATTTCGTTTACAAAGCGTAATTTCCAATTCAGACTAACGTCAAGCGTTAAACAATCATAACACGAACTCGCACCGACCGAAGCAACCAGAAAAAACCACGCCAGTCGTCAGATGCCCATAGACCCGGGAAGGTGAATGCTTCAGACAGGTTTTGATACTTTAAGAGATAGGCAGCCAAATGACAACGCAATCAAGCGACAACCTGACATTGATCGGGATCGGATCCTCAGCTGGCGGATTGGAAGCCATCCGGGAGCTGGTCAGCGCGTTGCCGGGCAATCTGCCAGCCGCCTATGTCGTCGTGCAGCATATGTCGCCAACCCACAAAAGCCTTTTGGCTGAATTGGTTGCGCGCCAGACGGACCTCACCGTTGAAACGCTTGCAAGCGGAACAACACCAGAGGCCAACGTGATTTACATCACCCCTCCCAAGCATGATGTCATCTGCCGGGAAGGCAAACTGGTCCTGCTGGCAGATCCCAATTCAGAGCCGGGAACCCCCTGCCCCTCTGTCGACCGTTTTCTCGTCTCGCTTGCCGAAGATCGCGGCGCGCGTTCTGCCGGGGTGATCCTGTCGGGAACCGGCAGCGATGGCGCCTACGGGATCCAGGCGATCCGGGAATCCGGTGGCATTACCATTGCCCAGGAGGCAGAAAGCGCGAAATACGACGGCATGCCTGTCGCTGCCATCCAAAGCGGGTGCGTGGATCTGATTTTGCGGCCAAGCCAGATTGGCGGCAATATTTCCAAAATTCTGTCCAGCCCACGGGATTTTGCCGAATTCCGTTCTGAAACTGCGAACAATGACGGGCCTCTGGCTGACCTGCTGCAGATCCTGCTGGCCCGCACCCGCGTCGACTTTCGCGACTACAAGCAGACCACCATCAACCGTCGCATCGAACGGCGCATGCTGGCGCTTGGGATCGAAAGCCAGGAGGACTACACCCAGTTCTGCAGGGCAAACCCACAGGCGGTGGATGCCCTTTTCAAGGATCTGTTGATTTCGGTCACCCGCTTTTTCCGCGACAAGGAAGAATTCAAACATCTGCGCAAGATGCTGCAGCAGCTCCTGAAGGACCGAGGCCCCGGCCCATTGCGGATCTGGATTGCCGGCTGTGCCACCGGCGAAGAGGCCTATTCGGTGGCGATGGTTCTGGCCGAGGTTCTGGGCGAGCCGACAAGCCAGTTCAAATCCAATGTGCAGATTTTTGCGACCGACATCGACAAAGACGCGCTGCGCGTTGCCCGAACGGGCGTTTATCCGCTGTCAGCCCTGAACGACATCCCGTCCGAGCTGGCAGATAAATACCTGGTCCGGCAGACCGACGGCGTGAAGGTCATCGACAACCTGCGCAATGCGGTTCTGTTTTCCGACCACAACGTCTGTCAGGATCCGCCCTTTCAGAAGGTGGATCTGATTTGTTGCCGCAACTTGCTGATCTACTTCGGCACCGCGCTGCAACAACGGGTGATGTCGCGCTTTCACTATGCCTTGGCGCCCCACGGGCTTTTGTTTCTCGGCACCGCTGAAAGCATCGCGGGATCCGATGAGCTATTTGTGCAGGACCGCGAGGCCACGCATGTCTACCACAAGCGTTCGCTCCGGGCGACGTCCGGCCAGCCCTACTCGATGCCCAATCTGCCGCTCATGGTCCAGCGTCCGGTCATCAAACCCCCTGTTGACCCCGGCCCCTCAACGGACCGGCAGCTGTTTGAGGCGCTGGCGCAGTCGCTCGGCAAGAACTCGATCCTGGTGACCGAGGATTTCTCGATCGCACGGGTCTACGGCAACGTCAGCCCGTTCATCGAGGTCAGCGAGAAAAGCTCGCTCCGGATGCATCTTGATCTTCTGCGCAGTCCGCTGCGCGAGGAAGCCCGCAGTCTCATAACCATCGCGCTCAAGAACGGGGCCCGCAAGGGGGGCGTTCGTCATCTGCTGGCGGAAAACGACGATGAAGAAATCCGGCTCGACGTCTTTCCCATCGTCGCCAAGGAAATCAGCGAGCGTGCAGCGCTTGTCGTCTTTACCCCCGTCACGGTCGACCGTGCAAAACTGGCAGAGACCGCGGCAGAACAGAACCCCGGCGATCCCAACTACGAGCGGATCCGGATGCTGGAGAACGAGGTCGCGACCACCCGCGAGGCGCTGCAGCAGACCATCGAGGAACTGGAAACCTCCAACGAGGAACTGCAATCCCTGAACGAAGAGCTGCAGTCCACCAACGAGGAACTACAGGCCACAAACGAAGAGTTGGAAACCTCCAACGAAGAGCTGCAATCCACCAACGAAGAGCTGATCACCGTCAACGAAGAATTGCAGGTCACCGCAACCGAACTGAACGGTCGCACAGGCGAGCTGATTTCTGTTCTGGAAAGCACACCACTGGCGATTGTCGTTGCGGACAGCGCGCTTCAGATCACGCAGGCGACAGCAGCTGCAACTCGCCTGTTTGGCATCCGTCGGCCGATTTCCAGCCCGCATATCAGCCAATGCGAATGTCCTGACGGCTATCCACCGCTTGCCCCAATGTGCAACGATGCGCTCCGGCTTGGCCAAACCGTGACGGAGGAGTTCACAGCCGGTGGCAAACAGGTACGCATCAACTGTTCGCCTTACTTCGACGTGAACGGCAAAATCCTCGGCGTGACGATGGTTGTGTCGGAATTCCCGGCCATGGCCCATGAGATGGAGATGATCCTGGAGAACTCCGGCCTGTTCCTCATGAACCGCAGCCGCGATGGTGATATCCTGCGGATGAGCGCCTCCTATGCCGAACTTCTCGGCATCAAGCGAGAGGACGCGCTGGCGCGCAACGTCTTCTCCCTTGGCATCAGTGCAGCCCGTCGCAAGCTGTTCGAAGATGACACCAAAGTGCTCAGCGACAGTAGCGGCTTCACGCAGGATCTGGTGCAGCTCACAATGCCCGGCAAGAAAGACGTCCGTTGGATCAACATGGCCCGGCATCAGATCCCGCACCCCACCAATGGCGACCCGACAATCTTTACCATCGGCACAGATGTCACCGAAACCGTGAACGCCCGCAAAGCCGCAGAAGGTCAACTGGCACAGGCCAAGCTGGTCACCGATATGGCCGGAATTGGCTTCTGGTCCATCACCGGCAAAAAGCAGGAGATCTATTGGTCACCGCGGGTCTATGACATCCACGGACTGAAGCCGGAGGAGTACACGCCTGAACTCGGATCCGCGATTGACTTGTTCCATCCAGAAGACGCCCCGGACGTCGAGCGATCTGTGGCGAAAGCCATCGAGGCCGGTGGCAGCTTTTCCTTTATCAAACGACTGCGCCAACCTGACGGCACCATCGTTTGGGTGGAAAGCCAAGGGATTGCGATGAAGGGCGAGGATGGAAATACCACCGACCTGGTTGGCATCTTCCGCGAGGCGGAACCCCACGCGCACCCCTGATCCGGCGCGGTGTTTGACCCAACAAAAAAGGCGCAGAGTTCTGCGCCTTTTTGCTTTGCCATCGTCGGGCCTGCTAGACGGCTTTCAGCCGACGCCCCGCTGTCAGACCATCAGCGGCATGCACGATCGCCTCTGCATCAATGCCAAAGTGGTGGTAGAGATCGCCAATGGTGCCGGTCTGGCCGAAATGCTCAACACCAAGGGGGATCGACTGGTGCCCCCATACGCTGCCCAGCCATGCCAGGGTCGCCGGGTGGCCGTCGATCACCGTGATGACCTTGCAATGCGCAGGCAAGCCCGCCATCAGCGTCTCGATGTGGCTTTGCGCCTGCGCCACGCCACGGGCGCGGGCCCGCTGGGCGGCGGTCCAGCCTGCATTCAGCCGGTCGGCCGAGGTGACAGCCAAAACCCCGACATCCCGGCGCCCCTCACCAATTGCGGCAGCCGCCTTGATCGCCTCCGGCGCGACCGCCCCCTGATAGGCAATGACCACATCGCAGTTGGGGCCGGGCTTTTTCAACCAGTACGCCCCATCAATCGCCCCCTGCCGGAAATCATCGTCGACGCGTTTGCCGGGCTGTTCAATCGGGTTGGTGGTCAGCCGCAGATAGACCGAACCGCCAGTTTCATCGCGCAGCCACGTGCGCTCGTCCGGGTCGCCGTCTCCGTCCCGTTGCAGATAGTCGAAGGCCCATTCCATGATGACCGCCAGCTCATCGACAAAGGCAGGCTCAAAGGCCGCGAGGCCATCCTGGCTCATCCCGATCAGCGGTGATCCGACGGATTGATGCGCTCCGCCTTCCGGCGCCAGCGTCACCCCGGATGGCGTGCCAACAATCATGAAGCGCGCATCCTGATAGCAGGCATAATTCAGCGCATCGAGACCGCGCGCCACAAACGGGTCATAGACCGTGCCAATCGGGATCAGCCGCTTGCCAAACAGCGAATGGGACAGCCCCGCAGCCCCAAGCAGCAGGAACAGGTTCATCTCCGCAATGCCCAGTTCGATGTGCTGACCGTCGGGGGTGAATTCCCATTTCGCAGTAGAGGGGATCTTGTGTTCGATAAAGGCATCGGCTTGGGGAGTGCGGGCAAACAGCTTGCGCCGGTTGACCCAAGGCCCAAGGTTTGTGGTCCCCGTCACATCCGGTGACATGGTGACGATCCGCGCAGCCAGATCGCTATCCCCTTTGGACAGATCATCAAGTATCTTGCCAAACCCCATCTGGGTCGACATTTCCCGATCCGTCTTTACCTCGACCGCTGGAACAGAAAGATGGGCGTCATTGTAGCGACGCGCGCCCTTTGCAAAGAACGGCACCTGATCCAGAAACCCCTGCAGCGCCGCAGGATCCTTGACCGTGGCAAAGGGCTCCCATTCTTCGCCTTCGGCCACCCCCATATAGCGCTGCCATTCCGCCATCTGACTCTTGTTCATCAGGCCGCCGTGATTGTCCTTGTGGCCCGCGATTGGCGTGCCCCAGCCCTTGACCGTATAGGCCAGAAAACAGACCGGGCGGTCATGGTCGATGGCGGCAAAGGTCTCTGCCATCGTGCTCACACAGTTGCCGCCAAGGTTTTCCATCAGCGCCGCCAGCTCTGTATCAGAGCGCCGGTCGATCAATGCGCTGACCTCTCCCTGATCGCCAAGATCCTCCATCAGGCGCGCACGCCAAACCGCCCCGCCCATGAAGGTCAGCGCAGAATAGGTCTGATTGGGGCAATCATCGATCCACTGGCGCAGCTTGTCGCCGCCCGGCTCTTCAAAGGCCGCGCGCTGCAGGGCGCCATATTTTACCTTCACCACATCCCAGCCGAAGGCGTCAAAGATCTTCTCGATCCGCTGAAACAGCCCTTCCCGCACGATCCCGTCAAGGGACTGGCGGTTGTAGTCGATGATCCACCAGGTGTTGCGCAGATCGTTTTTCCAGCCTTCCTGCAGGCATTCATAGACGTTGCCCTCGTCCAGCTCAGCGTCACCAACCAGCGCCACCATCCGCCCCTGTGGCGCATCCGCCCCCCAGGATTTCGCGGTGATGTAGTCCTGAACCATCGAGGCAAAGGAGGTGATCGCAACACCAAGGCCAACAGACCCGGTAGAGAAATCCACGTCGTCAATATCCTTGGTGCGGCTTGGGTAGCTCTGCACTCCGCCGAAGCCGCGGAAATTCTCCATCTTCTCGCGGGTCTGGTTGCCCATCAGATACTGGATCGCATGAAAGATGGGCGACGCATGAGGTTTCACCGCCACCCGATCCTCTGGGCGCAGGGCGCTGAAATACAGTGCGGTCATGATCGACACCATAGAGGCAGAGCTGGCCTGATGGCCGCCGATCTTGATGCCGTCTTCCTTGGCGCGCAGGTGGTTGGCGTTGTGGATCATCCAATGGGACAGCCACAAAAGCCGCTGTTCAATGGTCTTGAGAGTTGCTGAAGGGGGCACGGGAGTTTGGGCATTATGGGCCATGGGGAACCTCATCACGACAAAGATAGGCTGACCGGCACGCGGGCTGTTGCCCTGTTAGTCAGGACGCACCGCTCCCGGCTGCACCATTCGACATAGAATTGGCGCAGGGGCTGGTCAGGGCAAGGCTGGGGTGGATCAGGGTATGGGATGGGCCCGCAGACTGCGCGCCCACCCCACACCATCAGGCGGCGTAGGCGTTATGGGACGACAGCGCCTGCATCAGGTCATCAATGATATCATCGACCCCTTCCAGGCCAACGGACATCCGCACCAGGCCTTCGGCGATGCCGTGTTCGGCGCGTTCTTCCGGAGTGTAGGTCGAATGCGTCATGCTCGCCGGGTGTTGGATCAGCGTTTCCGCATCGCCCAGAGACACGGCGCGCTGGATCATCTCCAGGCGGTTCATCATGGCAATACCACCCGCCTTGCCACCGACAACCTCAAACGGGATCATGCCGCCAAAACCAGCCATCTGCCGCTTGGCAAGATCGTTTTGGGCAAACCCGTCCAGACCCGGATAATAAACCCGCTCTACCGCCGGGTGGGATTGCAGCGCCTCTGCCACCTTCTGCGCGTTTGCGCAGTGTCGTTCCATCCGCAGCTCCAACGTTTTCAGGCCGCGCATCAGCAGCATCGCGCTAAAGGGCGACATCACGGCGCCTGTCATGTCTTTCAGCCCCACCAGACGGATCTGGGTGATATCCTCCTTGGAGCCAACAACCAGACCGGCGATCACATCGCCATGGCCGCTGATGAATTTGGTGGCCGAATGCACCACGATATCTGCGCCCAACTCGATTGGCCGGGTGATGACCGGCGTGGCAAAGGTGTTGTCGACCACGACCTTGGCACCAACCTTATGGGCGATTTCAGAAATTGCCGCGATATCGATCAGACGGTTGTTCGGGTTTGCCGGGGTTTCAAAATAGACCAGCTTGGTCTTGGTGCTGATTGCCTCGACCAGATTGGCGGGATCGGTCATATCCACCAGCCGCACCTTCACGCCAAAGCGCGGCAAGCCGTGGGTCATAAAGGCAAATGTGCAGCCATATAGCGTCTTATCCAGGATGATCTCATCCCCGGCAGCAAGAAACGACCACAGCGTCGACGTGATCGCGCCCATGCCAGAGGCCGTCGCAAGCCCCGCCTCAGCCCCCTCAAGGTTGGCAATCCGTTGCTCCAGGTGATCAAGCGTCGGGTTGGAAATCCGGGTGTAGAAATGCCCTTCCCGCTCGCCTGTGAACATCTCTCCGCCGGCCTCGGCCGATTCAAACGTGAAGGTCGAGGTCAGATAGAGCGGCGGGTTCAACGCGCCCTGCTGCGATTGGGTGTCATAGCCGTGGTGAATGGCGCGGGTGGCAAAGCTGGAACCAGGTTTGGTCATGGAAATCTCCCTCGTGTTTCCGCAATTCTACGCTGGTACCAAAGGCGATTAGTTGCTATTTTCACCCCAAATCACGAACGGATTGGCATATTATGCCACAAACACCCAAGCTGGACTCAACCGACCGTCGCATCATTCGCGCGCTGCAAAGCAACGGGCGCATGACCAACCTCGACCTTGCTGCTGCCGTCAATCTTTCGCCCTCTCCCTGCCTGCGCCGATTGCGCAATCTGGAAAAGGACGGTGTGATTACCGGCTACAGCATTGACGTGGACGCACGCATCTACGGTCTTCCCGTGACTGTTTTCGTTCGCGTCAGCCTGGAGAACCACACAGAGGGCGTGGTTGCCAATTTCGAACGCCACATCCGCGACACGCCCGAGGTGCTGGAGTGCTACGTGATGACCGGCCTTGCCGACTATCTGCTGCGCGTGGTTGTCGCCGACCTCGAAGATTACGAACGTTTCGTCCGCGCCCGCCTGCACCCGATCGGCGGCATCAGCTCTATCGACACGAGTTTTGTCTATGGAACGGTGAAAAAGACGGCAGTTTTCCCGGATGTCGGCAATGTCCATCGCTAACATCGCCGCCCGAGTGGAAAATGGCGCCCCAATAGCAGGCACTTACATAATTAACACCGCCGCATTCTTTCAAATTCTCCACATTTGAGTATACTAAGGCCTTAGGCGGCGGGACTACTTCCATGCAGGGGCCAATCCAGACATCAATGCAGAAACTCACCACTCGGCTGACGGCATTCGCCTTTGCCGATGTTGCGGGGTACACGCGCCATATGGAGGCAAACACGCCGGAAACCGTCCGGCGCTGGAAGGATCTGCGCGACACGGTTCTGTTGCGCGAGATGCGCAACTACCACGGCATTCGTCGCTCTGATGCGGGGGATGCGTTGCTGCTGGAATTTGCCAGCGCCACCGAAGCGGTTCAATGGGCGCTCAGGGTTCAGTCCCGCGCCGCGCAAGAGCAACCCACCGACAACCCCATGCAGCTGCGGATCGGCGTCAACATCGACGACGTGATCGACGACGCGGGCACTGTGCAATCAGATGGGGTGGTTGTCGCCGCGCGCATCCAGCAGATGGCCGAGCCGGGAATGGTTGTGGTCACACAGCTGGTCCGCGATATCGTGCGGCGCAAGATGCAGCTGCGGTTTCACGACCTTGGCGCGCCGCTGTTGAAAAACATCGACCGCACCGTGCAGGTCTATCAGGTCAGCGCCGCAGATGCAGACCAGCGCCCGCTGCAACCCCACATCGACTGGTCAAATCGCCCCACCCTCGCGGTGCTGCCATTCGACGATCGCAGCAGCAACGGTAACGAACATTACTTTGGCGATGGGATCACCGAAGAAATCATCTCTGGCGTTTCGCGCAGCAGGGCCATGTTTGTCATGGCCCGCACCTCAACGCTGGAATTTCGCGGCACCCAGGAAACACCTGCCGATATCGGTCGCAAGCTGGGCGTGTCATATCTGTTGACCGGGGCGGTGGAACGCCACGGGGACCAGCTGCGCATCTTCGCTGAACTGATGGATGTACTCCACAATCGCGCCATCTGGGCCCAGACCTACCGTGGCGCGCTGGATGATCTGTTTTCCTTTCAGGACGAAATCTCCTCCTCCATCCTCGCCATGCTGGAGCCCAAAGTCCTGTCCACAGAGGCCGAACACATCGGCGGGCGCACGCCAGACAGTCTGGATGCCTACAAATGTGTTCTTCGCGCCTTGTCCCGTCTCTACCAGCTTGACGACGGAAGCTATGACGAGGCGATCGAGTTGCTGCGCCGCGCGGTCAAACTGGACCCGCATTATGCCCAGGCCCATGCCTATCTCGCGTGGTGCATGAATTTCTGGCTGGCCGAGGGGCATTCCAAGGATCTGCGCAATGACATTCTGACCCTCATCAAACATTCCCGTCGCGCAGTCGAACTGGACCCGGAAGATGCGCTCACGCTTTCGGTGCGCGCCCATGTGCTCAGCCTGCATGAAAACAAACCCGAAGACGCGCTGGAACTGTTCGAGGACGCATTGTCGCGCAATATGAACCTGCCCATTGCCTGGGGCTTGAGTGCGACGACCTATGCCTATCTTGGCGATGGCAAGGAGGCCCGCAAGCGCCTGTTGAACGTCTGGCGGCTGACCCCTAACGACCCACTCAACTTCTTTTTCCTCACGGCTGCCGGCCTCGCGGAGTTTGTCGAAGAGGACTACGAAGAAGCCGTCCGTTTTCTGAAAAACGCCCGCAGGAACAAGCCACGATTTATCGCGGCGCTTCGCCTATTGGCGGCGGCACTGGCCCTGCTGGGCCAGACAGAAGAAGCGCAGGAAGTCGGCAAGGAACTGCTGGCGCTCGATCCCAACTATTCCGTTTCCAAACTCGCAACGTGGTATCCATTGAAATCGAAATCCGCACTTGAACAACTCACCAAGGGGCTGCTCCTCGCGGGGCTGCCCGCCTGAGGCTGATCGCCATTTTGCGGGGCAAACCGGGCATATGACCCAGAACCCCGATCAGGAAGGATCAAGACAAGGCAGAGCAGGAAAACGGCAGGGCGCTCGGCCAGGTGCAGGGCGGCTGAGAGATATTGTTGCGTTTATTGATGAGTGTTTGGGGGGATTTACGATGACTGGACAAAACGCGGGTACCGCAAGGGGCGGACAAGCGGCCAACGGGCTCGGCCTTGGATTGGGGCTCGGGCTTGGTAATGGACTGGGCAATGGATTGGGCAACGGTCTGGGTTTGGGCCTTGGTCGTGGGTTGGGACTTGGCTCTGGTCTTGGCCTCGGAAACGGGCTTGGCCTGGGTCAGGGGCTCGGCTTGGGTCAGGGACTCGGCCTTGGTTTGGGGTTGGGCAATGGTCAGGGCCTTGGTCTCGGTCTGGGATTGGGGCTTGGCAGCGGACTGGGCAACGGGCTTGGCCTCGGGCTGGAGGACAACGGTTATCTCTTGGGCAATGGCGCGGATGCGGGCGTTGGCAGCATCCGCAGCTACTACGCCACACCGGCCGAATTGGGCCTCTTGCCCTGGACGCTCGACTTTACCCCCGAAAATGCAGGCGGTGATCCCTTTCCACTGTCGATGATCATCAACCCCTACCAGCTGCCCCAGGATCCGGCCGCAGCGCCAGTTGTTCTGGAATGGACGACCGAGGATTGGGATCCTGCCTTGCGGTTCTGGGCGTTGCCGTTTGATCCGCATCTGGGCGAATGGCTGCGCGCGGCGGATCGCTCTGAGCCTGCGACGCTGGCCGCGCTGGAATTCGCCAGCCAGCCAGAGCGCTGGCATCCCGATCACGTCGGCACCCGCTGGCTGGAAGACCGCGATCTCTTGTGGCGCTACCAACCCGGCCCGACCGTGGCCGTGTCCCGAACAAGGGCTGGGGAGGCCTTTGACATCATCAAGGCAGAGCTTGAGATCCTGAAGATGTACATGGAAGATGACCGCCAGCAGTATCTCGTGGAATGCGATGTTCAGGCAGATGGGCTACCGGCCTATCTGATCCATTTTCTTGGCGCGAACAGTTTTGATCATCCCTTCACGCTCAAGCTCATCGATATGGGGCTCGCGCTCGGCAATGTCGCCTACATGAGCTACAAGGCCTACTTCAAAAGGGTGCGCCCGTCGGTTCTGCGGCCCGGTCTCACCGTGCCCTTTGGCCCGCCCGCCCATCCGGCCTTTCCCAGCGGTCACGGATTTCTGGCCCATTTCCTGTCATTGCTACTGCTGGAAATTCCAGGCATCGCGCAGCGGTTCGGTGTGGTCAGCGGATACAAGGCAGATGGATCCGGCACCTCCGTTCAAAACCCGGATGGGGCCCTTTTGCGAAAACCCACCTACGAGGACATGACGGGCGAGCATGTCGTGCCCTCCCCGCTTTTGACGGTGGCCCATCGCATCGCCGTCAACAGAGAGCGGATCGGAGTGCATTATCCATCGGATTCGATGGCCGGACGCCATATCGCCGCGGGCATTTGGACGTGTTTGATGACCCCTGCGCCTGCCGCGCCTGACGGAACGCCGTGGCAGCCCATTGCCGTCCCGACCCTGCACCGGCTGCTGGATAAGGCCGCAACGGAATGGCCAACGCCCTGGTCTGCTGTGAGCCTCGGCTAGGGTCAGGATGCGAACCGGTAAAGCCCCAGATTATTGTCCCCAGCCACCAGATCGATCAGGGCCTGCTGCGTGGCGGGCAGGTCTGCGGTGTCATCCACCGCGCAGGCTAGCGCTGCGGCGGGGTCGGTGTTGGCCCTGTCTCCGGGCGCCGTGAGCTCATAGAGAAGCAAGATGGATGACCCAGCGTTTGCATTGGCCTGCGCCAGCGCCACCTGTTCGTTCACCGCACTCGCAAGGGCCGCCCCTACGGCCAGATCCTGAACGGCACTGCTATTGACCGGGCCAACCGGCAGGGCAAGACCCGGCAAGGGCCAGGATATGTGGCTTGCCAGTTCAATTCCAACCCAGCCGCGCAGCATGACTTCTTCTGCCGTGACCCGGCCCCTGTTTCCAATCAACGGCAATGGCCCCGGCATCATCCATGCGCCGGCCTCCTCCCATGTCAGCGAGACGGGCACATAGCTCCCCGGTCCCACCGGCATATCCCCCACAGCGGTCGGGAACCGCAGAGGACGGCGATCACGGATGTAGAGATCGATCAACGGTGGCGCCCCAGCAGAGCGGCAGACCTTGGTAGGATCCAGCGGAAACATCCCCATCTGCTCAAAGGCCCAGCGAACCACCTTGTGCGACGTTGCAGGTTGCCATTCGCCCCCGCCGCGCTGCAACACCACGGGAGAGGACGCAAGCCAAGCTGCCGCCTCCATCCCCACTTCCAACATCTCCGCCCGAGACGGCGGCTGCGCCAGCGCGGCAATCGCCTGCAACAGCAGGTACAGAGCCCCATCCGAGGCCCGCAGCCTTTGCGCCTGCGCTGCGCGTCCGTCCTGCACGCTGTCGCCACCAAGGCACCGGTACAGAAGAAACAAGGAGGACGAGAGGATCTGTTCGCTCAGATACCCCTTGTGGATGTCACCTCCGCTTGGGGGGTCCTCAACAACGGCGCGGTTCATCAGGCCATACCACCCCCAACCCCTGAGCGGGCTGCGGTCATGCCGGCGCGGCGCAAAAACAAAGGGATAGGTCCACCCCCGCATCTGCGGATTTCCAGAATAGTCGGGCTCTGCAAGTTGCGAAAGCGGATCAAAATAGACCGCGGCCATGCCATCGCCGGGACTGTGGGCAAAGTCGAATTCCAGCTGACCGATGCGCGTCGCCAACAGATAGTGGGCAAATTCATGCATCATCCACCGCCCGCTGTTGGCAAAGCCAAGGGGCTGCGCACGTCGCGCGGACAGGTTGCGCCCGTGGCTAGGCGGGGTCGGCCGAGACCACCTGTTCAACGTCGCCAATGCCAGATGCATGTCGATCGCAGGCCGCGGCTGGCTGGCTGCATCTTCTGCCACCTCATAGCGGACCTGCGCGTTGATGGTCCGCCCACTGCGGCCCGGCCCCGGCGTGATCCCCGATCGATAATGGACCGACAATGGCCCTTCTGCGGTCGCCACGTAGTGATCGGGATGCAGCCCTGCGCTCTCCATCAACGCAAACATCTGCTGGCAATGCCAATAGGCGCTGATCGCCGTCGACACATCCCGGCGCGGCGGCAGATGTTCGAGAGGACCGTGGGGCAGCACTTTTGCCAGATTTGCCGGCCCATCGCCGGGCACAAACCGGGGGCAATTGCGAACCACAAAGGCCGGGCGCGCCAGCTCAAGACCGCCGCCCAGGGAAAAGGCCACATCGTCACGAAAGGCATCCAGAATGGGATCAATCCGGGAAGGTCTGCGCCAGGCAAGCGGCGGGCGCGGTATCCCCCCGTCCCCCTGCCAATCTGGCGGTGGGACAGGGAACACCCTGAGCGGGATTTCGATTGGCGGAATGCGCGGCTGATCCTGCCCGACAGCTGGATGTGGCTGGCCCTGCGCGATGCCCTCGTTTCCCGCTACGGCGTGGGTCACGAGCGGTTGGCGCTGCACCGCCGCCACGTCAGCCTGCTTGTCCCTGAGGGTCAAACGCGCATCCACCCGGTAGCTCAGCCCATCGGCGGACGAGGCCCCAGCCGCCGAGCCGCGCCCCAGCAGTTGCACGCGCAGCCGCCCCCTGCCCGCAACCAGATCATCAACGCTGCCCGCAACCCGCAAGTCCTGAAGCAAAAGCGAGCGCGCGGTTGTCCCGCTCTTTTCTGCAATACGCTCAAGCGCGGAAACGCGACTGGCTTGTCCACGGTTGGGGTCATCCGCAGCGGCCAGCCCAAAAGGTGCTCCCGGCAGGATCTGTCCCAAATTTTCCAGCACCGTCTCGCGGTTGCGTGCAGAGGCACCGGCAAGCGCCTCGGACAGGGACTGATGCGTGCCGCCCGGAAACTCGGCTGTCAGCCCCCGCAGGATCAATTCATAGGCCTCAGCGGTGCGGCGCACCTCTATCGGCACCCGAAACCCCGCCCCACGAAGCCGCGCCACAGCGCCCGGCACAGCACCAAGCGGCAGGGCCTCTGCCGCGACCAGAACCACGGTGGCAGGCAAAGCTGCATCCGGGCGTGGCGACAGGTTCCAGCTGGCGATCGGCCCCTGAAGCCCCGCACCACTGCCATCTATCGCAGGCCAGATCGGGCACCATTGCAAGACGGCACTGGCCTCGACATCCGCAACCGCTCGCAGCCAGTTCAGAACAGGGTCGGCCTGCCCCAGGGGACGTGTATCCCCGTTCACATAGTTCGCCAGCTTGTTGAGATAAGCCTCTGCGACAGTTGAAAAATCGGCCAGATCAAGCGGGGCATCACCCGACGAGACGCCCGCGACGAACGGCACCGTGGGATGCGCGATCAGCCGCGAAATCCTATTCGATCCGGGATATTCCCGTTCATAGCGCAGCCAGCTTTCTGGATGATCCGCCGTTGCCTCCGGTGCCGGTGGCCAGTTCTCTGGCAGGGTGATCTCAGCCATTTCGTCCCCCTTCGGGGCCTGTGCGCAAACACAGCGGGCCACGGCGGGCGCGTTGGCCGGGGCGCCATCTGCACCTGCCCAAAGCGCCGCCTGCGCTGCCGCGTCAGGCGTCCCTCTCGGTGCCGGGCCCCGGTTCCCGGACGGTCAATTGTCATGGTCTTTCCAAGATCAGCCTAACACAGGACACGACATTTCGCAGCCCTGCTTTCGCCGCGGTCAGCCCCGATCAAACAGCACGCCAGGCCCACGGCAGAGATCAAGACAGCCCGCATAGCGTGCCATGTGCCAGGCCAAGGCCTGATTGCTGCTCAGGACTGGTTTGCCCAGCTCTTCCTCAAGCGGCGCAATGATACCAAGGGTGCGGAGGTTCGTGCAGGAGAGAAACACCGCCTCGACATCGCTTTGTCGCCCAACCTCAAGCGCCGCGGCATAGGTCGAAGCCGGATCAATGCGCGCCACTCGCGCCTCGACCTCCTCTCCGAAGGAAACGCCTGCGCGCACGTCAAAACCGGCCCCCTCAAAGGCCCGTCGCATCGGTTCGCTGACACTGTCGACATATGGCGTGACAAGCCCAAGCCCTGTAATGTTCAACGCTGCCAAGGCAGCAAGCGTCGCGGTCAGCGGGTCGCTCACCTCTGGGGTGCTGACACCTGCACGCAGCAGCTCTGCCACGCGGGCCTGACCGATCAACGTGGTTCCCGACGTGCAGCCATAGCCGACCACATCAAAAGGCGCCGCCGCCGGCAGAAGCGAGGCCGCCGCCGTCATTGTGGTTTCCATCGTTGCAATGGTGTCGGGTGTCAGGTCATCCCCCGAAGGGATGCGGCTGACATAGATCGCGACGTCATCAGACGGAAACATCTGACGAAAATCCTGCTCCAGCGTTTCGTCCACCTGCAGCACCACCAGACCCAGCGTCGCCCGGCTGCCAATTGGCCCGGCAAGATCATAGGGAAAAGGCTGGCGTGTCTGGCTCATGTCGCACCCCCGCTGAGGATCGGCAGGTCCCTTGGTGCGCGAGCTGAGAGCAGTTCAGGCCCGCTTTCACGCAGGACGATGTTTTCTTCATGCACGAGACAGCGACCCGGTGCGATTTCAACGCCGGGTTCCAGCGTCAGAACCATACCGGCCCGCAGCTCCGTCTTGTCATGGGGCGTGAAAGAGGGCCATTCCGTCAGCGTAAGCCCCAGACCGTGCCCCAGCCGGCCGCCACCCGGAACGGCACCCTGCGCGCGCAACTGCTCTGCAAACATGCGGTGCACATCACAGGCCAGATGGCCGGGCCGCAAATGACCAAGGACATGATCCGTCGCCGCCATCAGCGCCGCTTGCGCCGCAGCCGTATCTTTGGCGACATGGGAAATGGCGTAGTTGCGATCAAAATCACAGAAATAACCATCCAGCACCGCGCCTGTGTCCAGCATCAGCACATCCCCCGGTGCAAGCCGTCGATCATCTGCAGGAGAAATCACATCCCCATATCCGCCCGGCCCGGCGCCCCCTGCAGTGTAGCTGACCCAATCCGCCCCCTCCTCAAGGAGGGACATCTGAAAGCGGCGAAACACCTCGTCGAGCCGCGCACCCAGACAGGCATATTCTCCCACCCGTGCAAATGCCCTGTCAGCAACACCACAGGCCGCCCGGATCTTGGCAATTTCAGCCTCGGATTTGATTTCCCGCACACGTTGCACGACATCGGTTGCATCGACACATTGAGCGGGCGCAATCATGGCCGTCAGACGCAGATAGTCACCAATCGGCATCCGCAACTGGGTTTCAAGCCCCATTGGCAGGCCGATCCGGGGCGCCGGGCCGGTGGCGCTCAACTCTCGCAGGGTCTCTGCCAGAAGGCTCACGCCGTCATCGCCCGGAAAAGGCGCGTCCCACGTCCGGATGTCTTCGATCCAGCCCCGCCCCATCAGCTCTGCACCGATCGCGGGGATGACCGCAACCGGATCGCCCGAGGCCGGCACACACAGAAACCAAGGCCGCGCCGGGCTTTCCCAAAACCGGGTCAGAAACCCCGCGACATAGTAGAAATCCGCCGCGGTGGTCAGCAGCAGCACATCCATACCGCTTTGTGCCATGCGGGCCTGCAGCGCAGCGACGCGCGCTCTGTATTCCGATTTCGCGAAGCCCGTCGACGGGGCATCCGGTGATGTCGCCCTACCCTTGGCAGTCTGTGTCATATTCTGCGCCTTCTGCTGTCTCGCCTGCAGGCTGCGTCACCCACCGCAACCGCCCATGTCGAAAAGCGGCATTTCCCCAAAACCCATGTCGCAAACGAGCCATATGTTGTCTTTCCCACGACCAAAGCGCCGCCGGGCCAGGCCGAAAAACCCTGACAGAACCACAGCTTGGCATTTTTTCGCGTTATCCACAAAAAATCTCAGCTCAATGCAATTTTCCTCTGGACGCGCCAGATCGCAATGCCTATACCGCCCCCATATTCCGGCGTAGCTCAGCGGTAGAGCAGTTGACTGTTAATCAATTGGTCGTAGGTTCGATCCCTACCGCCGGAGCCATCCACCCCTAACAAAAGGGTCGAGGATGGAAAGACACTCTCACAAAATCCACTATACATCACATGCACAGCCCGTTGCAGAAACACCTGATTTGCGCGCGCTCTGTTAAGGAATGGTTGGATCAGACCAGACAGGCCGGATTATCTAGCCGGGGGATACAGGACAGGGCCGATCCGTATGGCGCGCCAAGTCGTGCGACGCCAGGCCCTGCCCGTCATAGCCCTTCCCGTCGCGCCTGTCAGTCAAGATCCGCCAAGAGCCGCTCTGCCATCGCTTTGGCGATCTTTGCGGCTTCGGGCTTGTTGCGGACATGGGCGGTCGCAATCGCGCCCTCTTTCAACAGGGCGATTTCTTCGGCAAGGCTTGCAGGATCAGCTGCGCCGGCTTCGGCGCAGAGCTCGGTGAACTGGCGAACCAGCATCTCTTTGTGCTCGGCCGCGATCTGATGGGCTGGATGCGCGGGATCTGAAAACTCCCCCGCTGCGTTGATGAAGGCGCAACCGGAAAAGCCAAGGCCCGGAAAAGCCTTGCCGCTGAACCAGATTTCAAGCGCATCGAACATCTGCAGAAGCTGTGCCTTGGGGGACGGACCGGCCTTGGCCATTTCGCCACTGAGCCAGCCGCGAAATTGCTCGTCCCGACGTTTCAACACAGCCAGAATCAGCTCGTCCTTGGAGCCGAAATGCTTGTAGAGGGTCATCTTTGCGACGCCGGATTCTGCCAAAATCTTGTCAATTCCGGTGGCATTGAAGCCGCCGGTATAAAAAAGTTTCAGGGCAGTTTCGATCAGATCATCGCGGCGCGAACGCATGAGATTTCCCAGCAAATCAGACTATTCTGTCTACCCTTGCCGCATATCTGCGCAGAATGCAAACACCGCGCGCCCAAGGGCCAACATCTTTTTGTGAGCAGCGGGGGCTTGATATATACAGATCTGTCTGTCTATGCTGAATGCAGGTTCTGACCCACCCTGTTCAGCCTGCCTATCAGCCCGCCAAAGGAAAGAGATACGCCATGACCCGGATCCCCCTGCCCGCCACCGTTGACACCGCACCGGCCCGCTCCAAACCCCTCCTGCAGGAGATCAATCGCGCCATGGGCAGCGTGCCAAATCTGTTTCGGATTGCCTCAAACAGCCCGGCAGCGCTGCAGGGCTACCTTGGGCTGACCGGGGCGCTGGCAAACGGAACCCTGCATCCAGCGACGCGAGAGCGGATCGCCCTGGCGGTCGCACAGGCCAATGGCTGCGGCTATTGTGTTGCGGCGCATAGCTATCTTGGACGCAACCGCGCCAAGCTGGATGCGGATGAGATCCTCGCCAACCGACGCGGGCAGTCCCTGAACAGCAAGGCCGATGTTGCGGTGCAATTCGCCGTCAAGCTGGTGGATGAACGCGGCCAGGTCCAGGACGCTGATGTGCGGGCTCTGCGCCATGCCGGATACACCAACAGCGATATCGTCGAGATCATCGCCCATGTCGCGCTCAATACCTTGACCAATTACCTGAACGAGGCGCTTGGCACGCCCATTGATTTCCCAGTCGTCGGAGCCGATGCGGCCTGACGTCCCCGGGCGCCCCACCCCTGTCCCGAAAACCGGGGCGCCCATTTTTCTTACCTCTCCCTCCTCCTTTCCGACAAGAGATACACCCGATGACACGTCCGCCCCTCCCCCCGTTTGATGCAGAAAGCGCCGCCAAAAAGGTCCGGCTGGCCGAAGATGGCTGGAACAGCCGCGACCCGGAGAAAGTTGCGCTGGCCTACACAGTCGACTGCAAATGGCGCAATCGCGCCGAGATTTTTCAAGGCCGCGATGCGATTGTCGAATTCCTGACCCGCAAGTGGGATCGCGAACATGACTACCGTCTAATCAAGGAACTGTGGGCCTACACGGACAACCGCATTGCCGTGCGATTTGCCTATGAGTTCCGCGACGATGCCGGTGCCTGGTTTCGCGCCTATGGCAACGAAAACTGGGAATTTGGCGAAGACGGGCTGATGCGCCATCGCATTGCCTCTATCAACGATCTGGCGATCCGCGAGGAAGACCGTCTGTTTCACTGGCCGCAGGGGCGCCGTCCGGATAATCATCCGGGCTTGAGCGACCTTGGCCTATGAGCGGAGCCCGCAACCATGCCACTTGGATTTGCTGAAATCGCCTTTACACCGGCTGTTCAGGCAGAGCAGGCCCGCCATGGCTCGGCCGAGGCCTACAGCGTTGCGCTGGATCCTGACCGCGATGGCGGCCGCCTTCTGGGCCTGCGCGAGAGCGCATTTATCGCGGCGCGTGACAGCATGTTTCAGGCCACGGTATCGGAAACCGGCTGGCCCTATGTCCAGCATCGCGGCGGCCAGCCCGGCTTTTTGCGGGTGCTGGACGCACAGACCATCGGCTATGCGGACCTGAGCGGCAACCGGCAGTATATCTCCACCGGCAATCTGCGGGGCAACGACCGGGTGTCGCTGATCCTGGTGGATTGGAGCCGACGCAAGCGGCTGAAGATCTGGGGGCGCGCTGTTTTGGTCGAGGACGCTGAGGTGATCCGCCAATTGCAGAGCGCAGATCAGGCGTCGGCGGAACGGGCTGTGCTGATCCGCGTGGAGGCCTTTGACTGGAATTGCCCCCAGCATCTGCCCCTGCGCTTTACGGCAGAAGAATACGCGCACATCCACGCCGAGGATCGCACCCGTCTTGAACGGCGCATCCAGGAGCTGGAGACGCGCTTGACTGCGGTCGGGGCAGACCTGCCCTGACCCATCGGCGGAACCGGACTGCCTGCCTGTCCCGGTTCCGCCCACGAAACGGGGGCCAAAAGCATCCCCGAAACGTCACGAGGGGAGGCCATCATGACCAATGTTACCATTGCATTTGCCAAAGCCATGGCGCGCGCGAACGGCTGGAGCCTGACCGACGAGGGCACGCTTTTGTCTGACGGCACGCCCATCGGACAGCTGCACGCGGAAGCGGACGGCTATATTGCCAACAGCGAGTATATGGACCTGATCGAGCGCGTGCGCGCAGGCCATCCCAATCAGGCCCGTCTGGTTGCCGATTACGCCCGCTCCATTTCTCCGGATGCGCTGGGGGTTCTGGGCCTTGCGGTCAAAACCGCCCCGGATCTGCGCAGCTCTCTCAAGCTGATTGAACGCTACTACCGGCTGATTACGGAAACCGCGATCTATCGTTTGGACGAAGGCAGCGAACTGTCTGTTTTTCGCATCGAAGGGCGCTGTGCCCCCCATCCCGCCCTTGGCTTTCGCAACGAATGTGCGCTTGCGGGTGTCCTGAGCAACCTGCGCAAGTTGCTGGACGGATCGCTTGCAGTCAGCCAGGTCTCGTTCCGCCACGCCCCTGCCGCGTCGCCTGAGGAATACCAGGCTGTGTTTGGGTGTGATGTGGTCTTTGGCGCGGAATTCGATGCCATCACCCTGCCCAGCTCCGCGCTTGATCTGTCCAATCGGCTGGGGGATGCGGCTGTGTCGGACTATATGCTGGCCCACCTGCAGGAAAGCTATGGCCGACTGCGCCGAGAGCCACCGCTGCTGCGCGATCTTCTGCGCAGGATGACCCACCTGCTGCAAAACGGCGCGCCGCAGGCAAGCGAGATCGCCCGCGACATGGGGATGAGTGAGCGCACGCTTTATCGTCGCCTGGCCGCCGAAGGGCGCAGCTACCGCGATGTGCTGACAGAGGCACAGATGACCCTTGCCCAATCCCTGTTGCAGGGGGGCGATTGCAGCATTGCCGAGATCGCCTTTCTCACCGGGTTTTCCGAACAAAGCACCTTCAGCCGTGCGTTCAAACGTCATGTAGGACAGGCGCCCGCGCAGTTTCGTGCGGCGGTCACAAGCCCGCGAAAACCGGCGCTTGCTGCAGCCCCGGCCGGGATGGCCGGAACTGCCAAAACCCTGGCAGGCCCTGCCAAGACCGCACAGATGAATGCCTGCTAGACATGAGTTACGGAGACGACGGGCAGGTCGGCTGGCAATGACCTCCACCACCGGCCTGCCGCAGGATCCGACAGATTTCACCCGGCCCGTGTTTCAGGGCCATTTGTTCCCAACGGAACCGCGTTTTGGTTCCATCAATTGCCCGGAAATTCGCCATGAACGACATGACCTCTCTCCTCATCACCGCAGCTGCGGCTGCACTGGCAACCGGTGGCGTCGTCATGGCGCTGACATTCTCGGCCCCTGCCTACGCAAGCCCCTCGCCAACGGCGGACACATTGGTCGGTCGCCCGACGATATCGCTGATTGATGGTGGCCAAGTCGCGCCGGTCTGCGCCTGTCATGCCTCAGCACTCAAGGCCCTGACCTCAGAGTTCAACGCGGCCCAGTAGCCCCCCGACACGGCAGTCCCCCTGCCTGTGCCCGGGCGAGCCTTGCAAGTTGTCTTCCACCTTTGGTGTGCAGGTTCGCCCGACCCAATACAGCCGCGTTCTGCCTGCCCCGACAGGCCGCAACTGCGGTTGTGCGCATCACAAGACCGGATTGACGCCCCTGCTCTGTCAACCGGATGTGGGCGCAGCGCCGGCCCCTTTGTCGCGTGGGGGCCGGCGCTTTTTCTTGTCATCCAGCAAGGAGCGCCCGCCAGCCGCGGATGAAATCCCGCTCCAGCGCAGGATCTGCGCGTGTCGCGGTGCAGTCCTCTGCCCGCTCAAACAGCCCTTCCAGCGCCGCTTCCCAGCAATCCGGCGTCAGATCGCAAACCGGTGCCGCCCCAATGCGGAGGTGATCGCGCAGACCGTCTATCTCGCTCACCAACAGATGCCGACCTGCAGCCAGAGCTTCGATCGCCACCAGGCCGTATGCCTCCCAGCGGGATGGCATCGCCACAACATCCACCGCGCCGATGGCGGCAACCGGATCAGCCGCGAACCCCTTGAAGTGGATCCGTTCATCACCCGCTGCAAGCCGACGCAGGTAGGGTTCATCTTCGCCGGTGCCATAAACATGCAGTTCGATGTCCGCCCGTCGGCATTTGCGCAGCGCCTTGATCAGCACATCAAACCCCTTTTGCCGATGCAGCCGCCCGATGGCCCCGATGATCCGTGGCTTTCCCTGGGCCGGGCTCACCTTGCGAAAGGCCGAGAGATCTACACAAGAGCGGATCGTTGTGATTGCGTCGGGGCTGACAAAGCCGCTGTCCACCAGCCAGCTGGACTGCGCATCGCTGACGCCGACAACCGTATCGAACACGCGATAAGACAACCGCAGCAGCTGAGCAAAGCGCCGCTTGGACGGCACGTTCAAGGCAACGAATTCTTCGGTGTAGCTGTGTTCGACATGAATGAGACGGCTCATCGGATGTTGCCCCCGAAGCGCAAGGAACCGCGGCAGGTTGCGCCAGTTGATCGACAGGTGGGACACGATCACATCCGCCTCGTAGCGGCCAAAGGTCAGCGGGTGATTACCGACTTCGGCCAACTGGTGGTCAGCGGTGACGCTGAGTTCGGGTGAGGACAGGATAAAGTCCACGACGCGCATGACGCCACCTGCGGTGGTATCGTCAACAAGGTGCAGAACACGGGGGCGGGTTTCGTTCAGCATCACGCCTGCCCTCCGGCACGGTTGAATTTCGAGGCCAGCTGCATCAGGCGGCGCAGCGACCCCTCACCGCACAGCGCCAGAACCGCAGCCGCTGCGAGGGTTGCCGTGGATTTCACCGGCTCCTTGATGAGCGGCAGTTTTGACTGTTCCAACCAGCGGCGGGTCAAGGTGAGCGTGCGCCCCCGGTCCATTTCGACAATTGCGCGACGGGAGAGGTAGCGCAGCTGATAGGCCCGCGCTTCGCGGGTGTGGCGTGCAAAAAACTCGGGCGCAAGGGGGGTTAGCTTGGCCACCATCCGCTCCCAGGCTTCCAGCTGGCGATCCGTCGCCGCCGACAACCCGCCAGAATTCACCCGATAGCGTGTCAGCAGACCCGGCACGCCCTCGAACGCCCAATCCGTCACCAGCGCCATGCGCAGCCACATTTCAATGTCTTCGGACTGGCGAAAGGTCTCGTCGAAATACCACGGCCGCTCGCTCTCGCTTGGTGGCATGTAGGACACATCTGCCAGCGCAGCCCGACGGATCACCGGCGCCGAGCCATTGCCGACAGGGTTGCGCTTGAACACATGAGCGGCACTGACACGGCTCAGCCGTGGGCGCTGTGCATGACCGGTGGGCTGACCATCATCATCAATCAAAAGAGAGCCCGAGTAGCTCACTCCGACATGCGGATTTTCACGCAGATGCCAGATATGTTCGGCCAGTTTGGTGGGCTCCCACAGGTCATCGGCGTCGCAAAACCCGATGACATCTCCCTTCGCCGCGTAGATCCCCGTGTTGCGCGCCCCGGCCAGCCCCCGGTTTGCCTGGCTGATCAGACGCAGACGACGATCATGGCTATAGGATTTCACCACCTGCACCGTGGCGTCGGTGGATCCATCATCCACCACGATGATTTCGAAATCCCGCCAGCTCTGGGCTAAGAGCGCATCCAGTGTCTGCGGCAGAGTGTCAGCAACGTTGAATGCAGGAACAATGATCGAAGCAAATGTCATGAAACTTCTCCTCTGCGGGGTCAGGAAAACAGGCTGCGGCTGAAGCGGCGCGGGATGAGCGCGGCACAGACCGAGCCAAGCAGCGTGAGCGCGCCACGGCGCACAGGGGACAGAAACCCGCGTGGAGACTGGCCCAGCCCCAACAGCACGTGTCGCAGGGCAGTCGTGCGCCCCATCCCGAGCCGCAGGGCGCGGCGGGCCAGATAGCGGTGATAGATGGCATGGGAACGCCGCGACGGGCGATGGCCCATGGCGATGGCCGTTTGCAGCGCCCGTTCGCGCCCCGCCTCCATCGCGTCCAGATCGGTTGACAGGCCGCCGGTGCTGCGCCGGTAGTAGGTCTGCAGCATCGGCATCCCCACAATCCGCGCGCCCTGCGCGACAAGGCGGATCAGCCACTCCAGATCTTCGTTGTGCAGCATGGTTTCGTCAAAGCCGCCCGCGCTCTGCATCACGTCACGGCGCACCGACATGTTGGACATGGTGCAGACCGGGTTTTCCCCCATCAGAATGTCAACGCTCAGGTCTGTCTCCGGAACCGTGGACAGGGTTCTGGCATCGCACGGTCGGTGCGAGAAAAAGGCGATCTGACCATAGGCCCCCGCAACCGAAGGATCAGCAAAGATCATCGACAGCTCGCGCAGCTTGGATGGGGCCCATTCGTCATCCGCGTCGCAAAACGCAATCACGTCACCGTCTGCGATGTCCAAGGCACCAAAGTTGCGCGCCGCACTCGGCCCCTTGCTAGGGTTGCGATAAAGCCTGATCCGGCTGTCCCCGGCGGCCATGCAGCGGATCTGCACCCAGGTCGGGTCGGTCGACCCGTCATCTACACAGATTGCTTCCCAATTCGGATAGCACTGGGCCTGCAGGCTTTCGATGGTGCCCGTGATGGTTTTCGCGGCGTTGAAGCAGGGAATGACTACAGAGAATTTCATCATCGTTTCAGACCTTTGCCAGTTTGTGCGCGAAGGCACGTTGAACGAGGGGAAAAGAACCAAGGATCATCACGGCCGACGCAACAAGCGCATAGCCAATGGCAACTGCCAACAATCCCTGAGGCGCCAGAAGCGCGGTATTGAGCGACAGCGCGACAGTCAGAAGCGCCGTGATCCGAAACTCCTGCCCAGCCCGCCCCGTGGCACGCAGGTAGCCTGCACAGGCCGACCAGAGCGTCGTCGGAATTGCCACGAGGCACAGGATCGACACGATCCCATCCAGCGCCTCCCAGCCCGCCCCAAAGAGGACCGGAACATAGACGGGGGCCAACAGCGCTTGCAGGATCACCGCCGGGGTGATGATCCCAAGCGCGAGCAGGATGCTTTGGCTCAGCGCCGCGAGCTTGTCTTTGCTTGCACACAGATGCGGAAACAGAACCGTCGCAAACGCTGTGGAGAAGGAATTCGCAAGCCCCAGACCCGCGTTGAACGCCATGAAGTAAAGACCCAGCACCTCGGCCCCCATCAACGCCCCGACGATCACCTTGTCGATCTGCAGGCGCAGCGCTTTGACCAGTTCCACCCCCAGGACAGTTGCCCCAAACCGCACAAACGGACGCACCGGCGCTGGGTGAACCTCGGGGTTGGCGGTCCAGGGGTGCAGCCGTCGCATTGCCAGCAACCAGTAAGGCGCGGTCACAAGGCGGGGCAGGATCAGCGCAAGTGGCGATGCCCAAACCAGAGCGAGCGCAACCGACAGAAGGTTGGCACCAACAACCTGTGTCCCGGCAATCAACGCCGTGCGTTTCATCCGCCCGGCCCGCATGGCAAGCGCGCATTGCACCAGACCGGCCGGCATGAACAGGTATTCCCCCGCCAAAAGCAGGATCAGCAGCAAGAGCATTGTGCTGCCTCCAAGGGCATAAAGTGCCACGCCAACCAGCGCCTGAAACACAAACAGCCCGGTGCACCAGATCCAGAACAGCCGATGAGCCGTCTTGCAGGTCGCCTCCAGATCCTCGTCCCGCGCGGCCATGATGCGCTGGCCGATCCCGTTTTCAGTCAGCGATTTCAGAATGTCCGCCGCCGCCAGTGCCGCGGCTGCGATCCCGATATGCGCCAGATCCAGTGTGCGTGCGACGGTTACGACAACCAAAAGGCGAGACGCCTTGCTGGCAACCTCGGAGCCGACATAGGCAAAGACGTTCTGCGCAAGCGCCGGCACCTTGGGCAACCGGGTGGGAAACAGTGCTTTTGAGAAACGGGGCTGTGCCATCGGAAAGGTCCATGATTTTCGGTCCCTTCCTTGGTAGCCCAGCCCCCTTGGCTGTGTCCTGCGCACCCCCGGACAGGATCACGGGGCGAAAGATCACAGACCTACACCAAAGGAGAGGTCGATCCCCGTCAAAATCTCTCGCAAGATGAGTGCGCTTGTCTTATCAAGGTCAGAACAGCTAACCGTTTGGATCGCGAAATGAATTCAACGCTACGGACCGGAACTGCCCTGCTGGCCCTGATGAGCGTGGCCGCCTGTACCGCCATCAACCAGCCCCGCAACCTGGAACCGGTTGCGGTCGGAAACGGGTATCAGGCCCAATACCGCGAACCAAAACGTGACATCCGCGAACAGACGTTCCTGCGGTCCGAAGAAATCAACCGTCTCAAATGCCGCCCTCTTATCGGCGGTGCCGAGGGCAATGGCAGCAAATTCGGCGGTCTTGCCAGCGCCTCTTTGCGGGGAGAGCGGCTGTCGCGCAACGATCTGATCGATATCCGCGTGGCAGAAGACGACACCTTTAGCGGTGATTATGTGGTCTCACGCGACGGCACGTTGAACCTGCCTTACCTGCGGCCCATCCGGGCACAAGGGCGGCTGGTGCGCGACGTTGAGGCCGATCTTGCAACCCAGCTGGTGAAGAACGGGTTTTATGATGCGATCCCCCGGATCTCCGTTCGGGTTGCGGATTTTGCATCTGTGACCGTCGGCGTTTCCGGCGCGGTGTTTGAGCCCAAGGCCGTGGAAATTGGCGGGATCGCGGGTGATCAGGTCGACAGCCGCAGACAAGAGGCGCTGGGGGCATCAACCGAGGCCCGCAATCTCTCAGCCGCCTTGCGGGCGACGGGCGGCGTGCGCCCCGACGCTGACATTTCAGCGATCCAGCTGCGCCGGGGCTCGAAGGTTTACACGCTTGATATGCGCGGGGTTTTCGAGGGCCAGAATGCCGTGGATGTGATGCTGCTGACAGGCGATGAAATCAACGTCCCAAGCCGCGGCTGTTTTCAGGATGATCTGATGCGCCCCAGTCCGATCAGCCCGCCGGGGGTTACCTTGTTCCTGTCCAATCTCACCCAGCCCGCAACCGGCAACGCGCCTTCTGCCATCGGGCGTGAAGTGCGTGAAATCCCGTATGGGACGCGCTACATGCAGGCCGTGATTGACACCAACT
Organism: Phaeobacter italicus; assembly: GCF_001258055.1. Lineage (GTDB taxonomy): Bacteria > Pseudomonadota > Alphaproteobacteria > Rhodobacterales > Rhodobacteraceae > Phaeobacter > Phaeobacter italicus. Next base: position 806,088 of record NZ_CVRM01000011.1, read on the forward strand.
GCGTTGGCGGGGCGCGCGCCACATCGGCCAACCGCTCTGCAGTCCTGTTTTCACGCAATCCGGTGACCAAAGTTTCGGTCGTCATCGAACGCGGCATTGAAAACATGCTGCGCCGGGCGGATCGGGACGATTATGACCCCTATCTCCTTCCTGGCGACTCCATCGCGTGCTATGACAGCACTATCACCAATATCGGCGAAATCGGCCGGGTTCTGGGGCTTGTCGCGCGCTGAAGCGCGGAGGTCATGCCGCTGACTTGAGAGCAGATTGCGTGGCCAGCCAGATCGCTGGCAGGCCGTCAATCGCCAGTGCAAGATCAGTCGGGCTACCAGATTTGGCCGCCTCTTCAATGGCGATCAGCTGACGACGCAGGCACAGCGCACCGATCGTTGCGGCGCTGCCCGCGCTTTTGTGGGCTTCGGCCGCGATGCGCGGCAAATCCTGCCGCTGCTCGCCCTCTTCTTGCCCGAGCCAGCCAATCAACTCGTCTATCTCTTTGCAAAACCGGGCGACAATCACGCGGGCGCCATCCGGGCTCAGCGCCTGTTTGAGGGATTGCAAATGCTCGTCTGAGACCGCGGGCTCCTTCTGGTCGCAGATCTCGTCCACCTGCTCCGGCAAGGCGCCGCTGCTGAACAGCCCCAGCAAGGCATCTTTGGACAGAGGCTTGGTCAGAATGCCGTCCATCCCGTCTTCCAGAAAGGCGGCCTGCTCCTCTGCCATCACATTGGCTGTCAGCGCAACAATCGGGGTCAGGCTGGCCGGTCCGTTCAAGGCGCGGATTGCCCTTGTGGCGCTGCGTCTGTCCATGACCGGCATGCTGATATCCATCAGGATCAGATCGAACCGCCCGGCCCTGGCCAAATCAACCGCCTCGCGCCCGTTATGTGCCTCGACCACATAGTGCCCGGCGGCGCGCAGCATCTCCCGCGCGACGTCACGGTTGATCGGGTTATCCTCGACCAGCAACACCTTGCGGGGGCCGGTGATCGGATTGCCACGGGCCTGCCTTGCGTGGATCGGACCGGCAGGCTGCGGCGGCTCGGCCTCTTCCACCGGCAGCTCCACGATAAAGCTGCTGCCCTGCCCCGGCGTGCTTTCGACATCGATATGTCCGCCAAGCGCGGTGACAAAGCGTTTGGTCAGCGCCAGCCCAAGTCCGGTCCCGCCGACATTTCGCGCATATGAGCTGTCGCCCGTCACGAAATCCTCAAACACATGGCGGATCTGGTCAGGGGTGATCCCGATGCCGGTATCCTCCACCACGATCTGCAACCCGTTTTCGCGCCCCAGGCAGGCCAGCGTCACACGGATGCGTCCGTTGTGGGTGAACTTGACCGCGTTACCCACGAGGTTCATCAATATGTCCTGAAGACGGTCCTTGTCAGCACGGATCCAGTTCTTGGCCGGTCCATCCCATTGCCACTCCAGAACCGACTGATTGGCAGCGGCAGAGGCGCTCTGGTTGTCGATGATGTCCTGAACCAGATCACTGATATTCATCACAACGGGTCGCAGATGCAGGCGCCCTGCATCGTATTTAGTGATATCAAGAACGCCATTGATGTGGCTCAGCAAGAGTTTGCCGGAGGTTTCCATATTGCCGATATAACGGCGCTGACGTGCCGTGAGCCGCGTGTCCTGCAGCAGCGTCAGATTCCCTAGAAGACCGTTCAGCGGCGTGCGAATTTCATGGCTCATGGTCGCAAGAAAGTTGGTTTTGGCCTTTTCGCCAGCCAGCGCCAAATCGCGGGCGGAGACGAGCTCTTCTTCTGCCGCGACCTGAGCGGAGATATCGCGCAGAAAGGCGACAAAGATCTCACCCTGAGCGGTTTCTGCGCTCTGAATGGCCAGCTCGACCGGAAAGACCTCGCCGGTCGCGCGCTTGGCCTCAAGGCGGACTCGGCCAGAGCCAACAACCCGCCGGGTGCCCCCGTTGCGCAGCCGCGCCATGCCTGCGGCATGGGCTGCCTTGTGGTGGTCCGGCACGATCACATCCGCCAGATCCCGGCCAATCACCTCTTGCGCGGGGATTGCAAAGATCTGCTCAGCTGCCGCGTTGAACTCAAGGATGCGGCCAGTTGTATCGCTTATGATGACCCCATCAAGCGACGTCCCCATGACCACATTCATACGGCGACTGGCCTCGACAACTTCGGCGCGCCGGCGCACGTTCTGGGAGTTGAGGTGATTGAGATATCCTGCCAGTGCAAGCAGGGCCACAATCAGCCCGCCCACGGAAAGGCCAAGCCACACCAGCGTCCGACCCGTCTGTTCGCGGCGCGCGTCCGTCAGTGCCACAAGATGCCCCAGCGCAGAGATCGAAAGATCACGGACCACCGGGCGTATTTCAGCCGCTTGTTCCGCAAGGTCGGGGAGGTTCTGCCTCAGCTCGACGTTGCTCGCATCAATCGCTGGCAGGGCCGCTTGCAGAAACCCGTCCACCCGGCCCAATGCCGTGCGAAGGCGCGGCAACTCGCGCAGCGGCGCGTACAGTTCTGCTTCGTTCAAGATCCGGATGCGGCTGTAGAATATATCAAACTCGCGGCGCAGTGTGTTGAGATCGCCATCACCGTCGCCCTCGGCCGCCACCAGCGCGGTGTAGAATTCCAGGAACTCCACATCGGTCTGCGAGAGCGACCATTGCAGGTTGTCCTTATGGGCTGCGTTCAGATCCTGCACATCCCGCAAGATGTGCGAGCCGAAGACCGCGACAGCTGCAAAGGCCAGGGAAAACAACACTGCCGGAATCAGGATGCGTACGCGCGGTGTCATAGGTGCACTGCCAGTCATGCTGCCGCCTCCTGCTGGGTGGGTTCAGTCGTGTGGTGATGTCTCTTTGTCTTGGGAACGTCTGTGGGTCGGGCTGTCTGGCGGGATCAGTTCAGCACTTCCAACCGATCCAGCTGCCAGATGCTGCGGGAATAGATGATCTCTGTCTGAAAGCGAGGATCGGAGTCATAAGGATAGACAATCCAAAGCGGACCCTTGTCGCGCACCGACATCGGGGCCCCGTTCATGCGAAAGGCGATCATCGCGCCCTCGTCCGAGATGTCCTCAAGCGGGATGGTGACGGAATAGTCGTTGATCGCAGTCGCCCGGAGCGCATCGCCCTGCATTCCCAAGGCATCAATCAACGTGGCCAGGGACACACCGTCAAACTGCTGCGGGCCATCCGTCCAGATTGTCGTGGTTTCAAAGCTGCGGGCACCCAGCTGTTCCAGCATCGCCAGATCCAGAACCGCTGCGCCGTCCATGTTGGTCACAGCTGCGTTGGATACGGTCAGAACAACCTCTTCCTGCGGCTTGCCAAGATCCTTGGCCGCGACAGGCACAGCGATCGGGGTTGCGGTGAAGGCAACGGCGAAAACAGTCATCATCAGAAAACGAAACATGGCGCATCCCTTTTGGTGTCTGGGAAATTTATTCCATGAGATGGACCACCTTGCACGTGGACAGAGGTATCGTGCCCTATCCTAAAGGATAGTCTGCGGGGTATCTTCTGCACAAGAAACCGTGATCTGCCCGCAAAAACCTAGCGCGCCCCGCAAGCACCAGCAGGTGGCTTGCAGGGCGCGACCGTTCGGATGCGCGGTCTGTCAGTAGGCCCCCCGACCCGACAGAACAGCTCCGATCGTGCGATACATCAGCGCCAGATCCAGCCCGACAGAGGCCTCTTTGGCATAGGCGATATCCATTTCGACCATCTCGTCAAACCCGACATCCGCGCGCCCAGAGACCTGCCACACACCCGTGATGCCGGGCTTTACCGCCAGCCTGCGCAGCGCCCGCGGCGGATAGGCATCGACCTCGACCGGCAGGGCCGGACGGGGACCGACAATGGACATATCCCCGCGCAGCACATTGAAGATTTGCGGCAGCTCGTCGATTGAGGCGCGACGGATGAACCGTCCAACCCGGGTGATGCGCGGATCCGCCTTGGCCTTGAAGCACACACCATCGCGATCCGATTGCGACAGGACGGCCGCCCTGCGGGCCTCGGCGTCCTGGCTCATGGAGCGGAACTTGAACATCGTGAATGTCTCACCGTTCTGACCTACACGGGTCTGGCGAAAGATAACGGGCCCCCGGCTTTCGGCGCGAATGGCAAGGGCTGTCAGGGCAAAGACAGGTGCCAGCAGAACCAGCGCAGTTGCGGCCGTTGCCACGTCCAGCACCCGTTTGGCCGCGATGCGCCGCTTTGCCCGGTTTTCGGCAGTGGCGAAGGCGCGTCTTGCGGCATTGGCGACAAAGGTAAAATTCCCCACCAGATACCGTTTGGCGAGACGGCGCGGCTCTTTCATCAGGCGCCAGCCCCATTCCATCCGGGCCTGACGGACAAGGCGCGGAGCCCGGTCAATGACACCTGCACTGAAATCAAGAAACGCGCCAACAGCCAGCGTCAGGTCAGCCGCCAGGCGATCGGCGTAACGATCCAGCCACATCTCCTGCAGCGGCACGCCCATTGCGACCAGCACGATATCTGCGCCACTCTCGTTGATATCTGCAATCACCGCCTCGGGGTCCGCTGCGCCGCCGTAGCCATCCCGTGTCCCGGCAATGCGCAGGTTCGGCGTGCTCAGGATCAACTGCGTGGCTGCCGCATCCGCGACACCCGGCTTGCCACCAAACAGATAGACCCACTTGCCGCGGGTCGCGGCCTGCTCCAGCAGCTTTGGCAGCAGATCGGTCCCGTTGAGGTTCGCGGCCAGTTTCTGCCCGGTAAAGCGGGCCGCCAGTTCGATGCCCGCGCCATCGGGCAACAACATGTCCGCGCGCGCCACCGCATCTGCATAGCCACGATCCTGGCGGCGAATGTTGCAGCAATGGGCGTTCATGAAGAACACCCGCCGACGGCCCGGAGCGAGCAGAGCCCGAACGGTTTTGTCGGCGGTTTCATCAACCAGGTTAAGGTCAAGCGCTGGCAGATACTGGGTTGCCAGAGCGGGGCGGGACACAGGTGTCACCGGTGTGGTGTGCAGCAAAGGGAACTGGAAGCTCATCATGCAACTCCTTGATAAGACGTTGGTTGTCTTCAGGGTGTCGAATGATGCGCAGTGGCTCAACGCAGCGGACGGACAGGTTTGGAGGACATAGGGACAGCGATTTTCAACTTCGAACAGGGCCCCTATCCAAGGGGGTATGCCCCATACCAAAGAGACAGCAGGCTCTCCCCTTTCGCGCTGGTGCGATGGCCCGGCCCGCGCCTAATCTAAAAAGACAAACCGCGCCCGACCGGATCCGGGCATCTGAACGGATTGCACAGCGAGGGAGACCCAGCATGCGCGTATTGATTGCCGATGATCACGACCTTCTGCGAGACACATTGGTGATGTTTCTCGAAAGCGAAGGCGGCATGAGCACATGCGCCGCCAATAGCCTGCCTGCGGCGCAGGAACGGATGGAGACAGATGGCCCCTTTGATCTGATCCTGCTGGATTACAACATGCCGGGGATGGATGGGCTGCAAGGTCTGTTTGACACGATGGCCATGAACGGCGGCCAGCGGGTTGCGCTGATCTCGGGCCAGGCCAGCCGCGAGGTTGCGGAACAGGCGCTGGATGCGGGCGCCGCAGGGTTTGTGCCCAAGACACTGCCCGCAAAATCAATGATCAATGCTGTCCGGTTCATGGCAATGGGCGAACAATATGCGCCCATCGACTTTATGACCGCAGTCGAAGACACGCCCTGCCCGCTGACCTCCACACTCTCTCCTCGCGAGATCGAGATGCTGCGGGGTTTGAGCGAAGGCAAGGCCAACAAGGAAATCGCCCGTGATCTCAATATCGCGGAACCCACTGTCAAACTGCACATGAAGTCGCTTTATCGCAAAATGAAGGTCAGCAACCGAACGCAGGCAGCGCTGGTTGCTCGTGACAAAGGGTTGTTTTGACTATCCAGACGGATAGGCGCGCGCACAAACGCCCTGCGTGACTGCCCATCGGGGTTGCCGAAACGCGGCTTAGCTTCCTGTATTCTTTAGAGAAAGGAGAGCCGCAATGACCCCCGAACAGCTTCGCTACAACTTTCTCGCCAAGCCAAAGCACAGCTTTCGCCACAACGCGATCCGCGCCCTGAAAGGGGGGCGTCTGAACGATCTGGGGCGCCTGCCGCGCTACACCGCCAGCCTGATTTTGGGCTCTGCGCTGATCTGGGCCCCCATCAGCGGATATCTTAAAACGGCGCCTCTGACCTTTCGTTCGCACACCTCACTGATCCTGCCGGGGTCCGGTGCCTCGGCCTCCTTGAACCTCAACGGGATCGGTCAGGCCACGTCCTATGCGAATTCGGCCTTTGCCTCCAACTCCGTCAGCCCAACCGAAACCTACAAGCGTCTGCTTGGCGCCGATCGCATTCTCGCGGCGGCGGCGGCTTCGCTCGATCTCAGCCGTGAGGCGTTTGGAAAGCCCCGGATCAAACTGGTCGATCAAACGGGCCTGATCCATCTGGAGGTCACGGGCCGTTCGCCAGAGGACGCACAGGCCCGAGGCGATGCGCTGATTGCGGCCTTCCTGAGCGAGTTGGATGCCCTGCGCGCCGATGAACAGAACACCCGCGAGGACAGCGGATTGGGGGCGATTGATGAATACCGCACCTCAGTTGCCGGGACCCGGCAGGAAATCGTTGCCCTGCAGAACGAAACCGGTCTGCTGTCCGCCGAGGACTACGACGCAATGGCAGAGGCCACCCGCGGCCTGAGCGGCCGTGTCGAGGATCTGATCGCGCAGTTGAATGATGCAACTGAAGGCGTCGCAGCCCTTGAGGCGAGCCTTGGTCTCAGCGCTGCAGCCGCCGCTGCAACACTTAAACAATATGCCGACAGTGAATTTGTGGCCCTGATCGACGAGGTCGGCACCCATGCTGCGGCGCTGGCCGAAGCGCGGGCAAGTTTCGGTGAACAACACCCCAAGGTGCGTACCGCTTTCCAGGCCCATGAAACCGCCCTCAAGACAGCACGGATCCGCGCCAGTGCCGTGACCGGCCTGCCCCTTAGCCAACTGGCCACGCTGGACGTGGCCCCCGCCGGGGCAAGGGCCGAACTGCTGTCGCGCCTCGTTCAGCTGGATGCCACCCGTGCAGGCACAGCCGAACAGCTGAAAACCATGAAAACCCGCCTGCAGCAGGAACAGGCCACCCTCGCGCGTCTTGCCCCAGCTGCGGCCCGGCTTGAAGATCTGCAAAGGGATTTTTCCGTTGCAGAGGCGGTGTTTGCCAGCGCTATCGCACGTAGCCAATCGACCAAATCGGATGTCTATGCCTCCTACCCGTTGGTGCAGGTTCTGGAAAACCCGTCCCTGCCTGATCGCCCCTCTTCGCCCAATCGCAAACTGGCGCTGGCTGCCGGAGGCGCCGCCACGTTGATGCTGATCATTGGTCTGGCGCTTGGCTGGGGCCGCTCTGCACTGATCGACAAGCTGATCATGCGGCGCGAAAAAACCAAGGGGGTTGCAGGATGAGCCCGCAAAACCCGGCAGAGAGCCTCCTTTACAAGGCGCTGATCTGGACCTGGCCGTTCTATGCCATTGGTGCCCTCTACGCCGTCGGCCCGGTGCTGGGCTGGACGGCCGGGGCACTGGCGCTGCTCGCGGCCTACCTTGGGCCTGCAATGCGAGAGGACCTGCAGCCCGCAACCACAGTGCCCGGTCTGATCTGGATCTGGGGGCTGGGCATGGCGGTCATGTTGCTGGCGCTTTGGGTGGGCCATCTGGACTGGGGCCTTGGCACCAAGCAGACCATCAAATCAAGCATCGGCTGGGCAAAAGGCTGGGCGCTTTTGGCGTTGTTTCCACTGGTTGGGGCAATCCTGCCGATCCGCCGCACGCTCCTGATCCGTGGCCAATGTGTTGTCGGAGCCTGGACACTCGCGCTCGCGCCGATCCTGTTGATTGCGCCATACATTGGTCTGCCGGAGAAAATCTTCACCTCTCCCTTCAAGGTGCTGGGGGGACCGGGACCAGAGTATTTCAGCGTCTATTTCTTCACCTATGACCCCTCCAGCTGGACACCGCGCTGGCAGTTCTACGCCCCCTGGTCGCCCTTTGCCGCCTTGCTGGGGGTCATTATGGTGCTGTTCGCGATCGAAGAGGAGAACCGCAACTGGAAGGCGGCGGGGATTGCCGCAGGCGTCTTGATGATCTTGGCGTCAAAATCGCGAATGGGGCTGGTCGGGCTGGTGGCCTGTACAGTTGGCCCGCGGCTCTTGCCTCTTGTTCTCAAGGGATGGGCCTGGCATGTCACCGCTGCCTTGACCGCTTCGCTTGCTGTGGTGGGCACCGCGCTGTTGAGTTTTGTGCAAAACGGGATCACCGCCTTCAAAGAGGCGCGCGCAGACAGCACGCGGGTGCGCGAAACCCTTCAGCGCATCGCCGAGGAACGCTGGCAGAACGATGCCTTCTGGTTTGGTCACGGCACCGTCCAGCCCGGTCCGCATCTGGTGGAATACATGCCCATCGGCAGCCATCACACCTGGTTCGGCCTGCTGTTCGTCAAGGGCGTGGTCGGGTTTCTCGCGCTTGCGGTGCCATTAGGCCTGCACATCTGCGTTGTGATGGCTGACGCTGCCCGCAATCCCCGAGGGCGCCTGCCGCTTGGTATCTTGATGACCATGGTGCTGTTGTCTTTTGGCGAGAATATCGAGATCGAAGCCTACATGCTTTGGCCGGGTCTTGTGATGCTTGGCGTGCATCTTCGCGAAATGCAGGCAGACAGTTGCGCAGAAAGACCGGCGCACGCCGTCGCGCCCGCACGGGTATAACCTCACAAGATCAATTAATTAAACAGCGCACCTCATCCAAAAGAAAGAGGGGAGACAGCCTGTGTCTCCCCTTCGAGGTACACGGAACCGGTGGTTTTGATTACCGCCCGAGGTCGTTGCCTGTGCCCGGTCCGTGGCGGGACGAGCGCACCCATCCCGAGTTAGCTGACCCGCGCCAACCGATGCAGCGCAGATCGATGTTCTTGCCTTGTGCAGGGCTGATCCGCCGGATCAGCTGCAGCCAGAGGTCGCCCCGCAGGTGTTGCACTTCATGCAGGTGCCATTGCGCACCAGCGTGTAGTTGCCGCAATCCCCGCAGGCCTCGCCTTCATAGCCCTGCATCTTGGCCTTTGTCCGTGCGTCCATACCGCCGGTGACAGCCTGCGCCGCAACAGCAGAGGTTTCAGGCACCAGCGATTGCAGGGCCGCGACAGTATCCGTGCCACTTGCCAAGAGGTCGCTTGCGGTCTGGCCACCTTGCAGAACCACCAGCTCCTGCGGGAGACGTTTGCGCAGATATCCGGTCGAAGAAATCTGCTTCAGCACTTCCAGCGAACGGGTTGCCGCGGTTTCGCTCAGCTCGGAGACGTTGGACACGCCCTCTTCTTCGCCCCGGCCCAGGTCGTCAAATGTCGCGCCTTCCGGTTTGACATGTGCCAGGTCGGTGCGATCCAGATAGCTGACCGCCAGCTCGCGGAACACATAGTCGAGGATCGACGTCGCGCTCTTGATCGAGTCGTTGCCCTGAACCATGCCTGCCGGCTCGAACTTGGTGAAGGTGAAGGCATCCACGAACTCTTCCAGCGGGACACCGTATTGCAGGCCAACGGACACCGCGATGGCAAAGTTGTTCATCATCGCCCGGAAGCCAGCACCTTCCTTATGCATATCGATGAAGATCTCGCCGAGGTTGCCGTCTTCGTATTCGCCGGTCCGCAGATAGACCTTGTGACCGCCCACAACCGCCTTTTGGGTGTACCCTTTCCGGCGCTGCGGCATCTTGGTGCGGTGGGATTTGATGACTTCCTTCACCACAACCTTTTCGACGATCTTCTCTGCCAGCGTCACAGCCTTTTCCTGCTGCGAACCGCTTTCAAGGATTTCAGCCGCTTCGTCATCATCCTCGACCAGCGCAGCCGCCAGCGGCTGGCTGAGCTTGGAGCCATCACGATAAAGCGCATTTGCCTTCACCCCCAGCGACCAGCTCAGCTCATAAGCGGCCTGACAGTCCTCGATGGTGGCGTCATTTGGCATGTTGATCGTTTTGGAAATCGCCCCAGAGATGAACGACTGGGCCGCTGCCATCATGTGAATGTGGCTATCAACACTCAGATAACGCTTGCCTTTTTTCCCGCACGGGTTCGCGCAGTCGAAGATGCTGTAGTGCTCTTCTTTCAGGTGCGGCGCACCCTCAAGCGTCATGGAACCACAGACGTGATCATTCGCGGCTTCGATCTCTGCCTTGGTGTAGCCAAGGTGGCGCAGCAGATCGAAGGTCGGATCGTTCAGCTTGGTGCCCGGAATACCCAGAACGCCCGTGCAGAAATCTTCACCGAGGGTCCATTGGTTGAACACGAAACGGATGTCAAAGGCGCTCTCCAGGGCGGCGTCGATCTTGGCCAGCTCATTGGGGCCAAAGCCGTGTCCGGCCAGCGAGGTGTGGTTGATCGCCGGCGCATTGCCGATAGAGCCGTGGCCCACCGCATAAGACACGATCTCGCCGATCTGCGCCGTGCTGTAGCCCAGCCCTTCAAGAGCGGCAGGAACAGAGCGGTTGATGATCTTGAAATAGCCGCCACCTGCGAGCTTTTTGAACTTCACCAGCGCAAAATCAGGTTCGATCCCGGTGGTGTCGCAATCCATCACCAGACCGATGGTGCCCGTCGGCGCCACAACGGTGGCCTGTGCGTTGCGATAGCCGTGCTTTTCACCCAGATCCAGCGCTTCGTCCCAGCTGCTCATCGCCAGTTCCGCCAGACGCGGGTCCGGGCAGTTCGCGATATCAAGCGGCACGGGTTTGACTGCCAGACCTTCATAGCCATCCACAGAGCCATGCGCCGCTGCGCGGTGGTTGCGGATCACCCGCAGCATGTGGTTGGCGTTGGCCTCGTAGCGGGCAAACGGGCCCAGTTCTGACGCCATTTCAGCCGAAGTCGCATAAGAGACGCCGGTCATGATCGCCGTCAGGGCCCCACACAGGGCGCGCCCCTCGATGCTGTCATAGCCAAAGCCCATGTTCATCAGCAGCCCGCCGATGTTGGCGTAACCCAGACCCAGCGTGCGGAAATCATATGACCGCTGCGCGATCTCCTTGGACGGGAACTGGGCCATCATGACCGAAATTTCCAGTGTCACGGTCCACAGACGGCAGGCGTGCATGTAGTCCTCGGCCTGGAACTCGCCGTCCTTGAGGAAGGTCAGCAGGTTCAGCGATGCGAGGTTGCAGGCGGTATCGTCAAGGAACATGTACTCCGAACAGGGGTTGGAGCCACGGATCTCTCCGTCCGCCGGACAGGTGTGCCATTCGTTTACGGTGTCATGGAACTGGATGCCCGGATCGGCACAGGCCCAGGCCGCATGGCCGACCTTTTCCCACAGGTCACGGGCCCGCACGGTTTTGGCAACTTTGCCGTCCACCCGGTTGATCAGTTCCCAATCGGCATCTTTCTGCACCGCATGCAGGAACGCGTTGGTCACGCGAATGGAGTTGTTGGAATTCTGACCCGAAACAGAGCTGTAGGCGTCGCTGTCCCAATCGGTGTCATAGGTCGGGAACTCGATCGAGGTGTGACCCTGTTTTGCGTAATCCAGAACCCGCTTGATATAGGTTTCCGGGATCGCAACCTTCTTGGCCTCGCGAATTGCCTTTTTCAGACCTTCGTTCACCGCGGGATCATAGGCGTCTGCCTCTGCACCGTCCCAGCTGCGGATGGCCTCGAACAGGCCATTGAGCATCTTCTCGTGCATCTTGGAGCCAGCAACGATGGACGCCACTTTCTGCTCTTCGATCACTTTCCATTCGATGAACTGCTCGATATCTGGATGATCCGCGTCAACGATCACCATTTTCGCGGCACGGCGTGTGGTGCCGCCGGATTTGATCGCGCCGGCCGCCCGGTCACCAATCTTGAGGAAACCCATCAGACCCGAGGATTTTCCGCCCCCCGACAGCGCCTCGCCTTCGCCACGCAGATGGCTGAAGTTGGTGCCAGTGCCGGAGCCGTATTTGAACAGGCGCGCCTCGCGCACCCACAGGTCCATGATGCCGCCCTCATTGACCAGATCATCTTCGACCGACTGGATAAAGCAGGCATGCGGCTGCGGGTGTTCATAGGCATTATCGGACTTGGTCAGCTTGCCTGTCTTGTAGTCCACATAGTGGTGGCCTTGCGCCGGACCGTTGATGCCATAAGCCCAGTGAAGACCGGTGTTGAACCACTGCGGAGAGTTCGGCGCCGCGCGCTGGGTTGCGAGCATATAGCGCATCTCGTCGAAATAGGCGCGCGCATCATCCTCGGAAGAGAAATAGCCCCCCTTCCAGCCCCAGTATGCCCAGGCACCGGCAAGACGGTCGAACACCTGTTTGGAAGAAACCTCGCCACCGCAGGGGGTGTCGTCTTCAGCCGGGACCGAGCGCCAGAGGAACTCAGGCACGCCTTTTTCACGGACCTTTTTCAGTTTGCTCGGCACGCCGGCTTTGCGGAAATACTTCTGTGCGATGACGTCGCTTGCGACCTGGCTCCAGCTCGCGGGCACCTCGATGTTTTCCTGACGGAACACGATGGTGCCATCGGGATTTCGGATCTCCGATGTGGCTGGAACAAATTCCAGATCGGCGTAAGCGTCCTGCCCAGATTTTGTGAATTTCCGTTCAATCTTCATGCCGTCTGCCTCTTTCTTGCAGTCCAAATTTCACAAAACGCGCCTTTCTGCGGCGACGTGGCAGCATCACAGGACTCCGAAAAACGCTGCTGACGCACCTTGTGAAAGATGCGAACCGAGGCGGCTGCCTCCGCGACGCGGGCCAATGATATAGGTGTCTCTCTGGTGCAGGGAGGAGGTGGAACCCACCATATTTTGTGCTGCACGCTCTGACATCCACAATTTGACGTATTCGACCATAGGGGGTCAACGCAAAAGTTAGGGCTCTGTGAGCATCTTTTCTATTGACGTTGTTTTAACGGTTTTTTTGAAAGACGAACGCGCTCGATTCAGCTCGATTTCATCCACAGGTTTCCGCAACAGCGGCAGGTGAAGCCGCGACAAATTTCTGACGGGCAGAGAGGGGTTTGCCCCAATTATACCCATCAAACCCGCGCGTACCTGCAGTGGTTTCATCCACAGGTCATACCCTTAAAGATGATTGGCAAAATCCCAATTCACCCCTAGGTCGCACAGCGTTTCTTCCGCCACTTTTTTCGCCAAGCAGGCGCTACCGTAAAACCGATCCGACGCCAACCCGCAACAGTTGGTTAACAGTCTATTAACGCCACCCCGCCTGCGGAGGAAAACCACCGTCAAGATCGCGGCCCGGAAACCGGAGAACGCGATTCTGAGGCGTGACCCCGAACCCCTTTCAACCAGGTAAACAGACACAAAAAAACCGCGCATAACGCGCGGTGTTTTTGATCCTCGTTAGAGGAAATGGTCGGGGCGGCGAGATTCGAACTCACGACCCCCTGTACCCAAAACAGGTGCGCTACCAGACTGCGCCACGCCCCGGACCGTGCGCCTTCCTACCGCCGACTTTCTGATTTGAAAAGCCCTAACAGGCCCAAATCGCACCAAATTTGGAAAAAATTTCGTGCCGGGTCTGTGTACCCTCTGTCATGCCATAGCGCGCAGCCAGTCCACCGTTGATTTCGAGGACGGCAAACACCTTGTCGCCCCCTTCAATCGGGGTCAGATCACCGGGAATTGCGTTTTCATGAATGCGAGTCACCACGCCGGATTTGTCGATAAACAACATATCCAACGGGATGAGGGTGTTCTTCATCCAGAACGCCGTGCGCTGGGGATAGTCGTAGACAAACAACATCCCTGCCCCACGCGGCATCGACGCGCGATGCATCAATCCCTGCGCCCGTTCCTCGGCAGTGTCGGCTATTTCAATGGAAAACTGCGCGGATCCCCAGGGACCGCGCAGCGAAATCTGATCCGGGTTGCAGGCTGTCTCGGCAGCGACTGCCCCGCTCAGAGAGAGCGACAGAACAACAGCCCCGGCCCCGGTAGTCACGAATTGCGTCAGTCGGGACCAAAGGCTGGGCACGTTGTGTTACTCCTGATCGGCCTGAAGTGCGGCCTCCCAGGCCAGGACTTCGACAGCCATCCGACCTCGTTTGCCTTCAATCACGCGCATTCCCAGCGCTTCGCCGGGCTGCAGTTCGGACAAGCCAGACTGGCGCAGCACTTCGACATGCAGGAACACGTCTTCGGGGCGCCCGAATACATTGGCAAAACCAAACCCCTTGCCCTTGTCGAACCACTTCACCCGCGCGGGCAGCAGCGGCTCTGCATAGAGGGCCTTTGGGTCCATTTCCGCGAAATCGCTCAGGACTGGGCTGTCGTCACGCTCAGGCGGGGTGATAGAGATCACCTCGACGGCCTGAACACCGCGCTCTGTGCGGTGCGTAACCAGTTCAACCTGCGCGCCATCCGCGATCGAGCTCTGCCCGAAATTGCGCAACACGTTGACATGCAAAAGAATATCCGGCCCGCCCTCATCGGAGACGACAAAGCCGAAACCTTTTGTTGGATCGAACCATTTCACCAGTCCGCGTATCTGCTGCAAACTGCTCAAGTCTTCTGCCACGGTCGTTTACCACCATTTGATTTTTTTATAGGTCCGTGTGTGATGCTCTAATCTCCAAGCCAAGTTCAAGCCAAAAACAAACATCATTGTCACAATTCTGCTATTCTTCGCTCTTGACCTAGGGGCATAGGCGGGTGGTTGCCCAGGGAGAGTCAGGGCTTTCACGCCGCCAGACAAAGCGATCATGCAGGCGAAATGCACCGTCAGCCCAGAACTCGATCTCCAAAGGTGTCAGCCGGTATCCACCCCAAAATGGCGGCCGATCGGGGTTGGACCCCTTGGTTGCGGTGACTTTGGCCACCTCTGCCATCAATGCCCCCCGGCTCGACAGCGGGCGCGACTGCGCCGAGGCCCAGGCCCCAAGGCGCGACTTCAACGAGCGGGATTTGTAATACTCATCCGCCTGCGGGCCATCTTCTCGGGTGATGATGCCGCGGGCACGGACCTGACGCCGCAGCGACTTCCAGTGCATCACAAACGCCGCCTTGCCCGCGCTGTCCAGCTCGCCCGCTTTTGCGCTTTCATAGTTGGTATAAAAGACAAAGGCGCCGTCCTCGATTTCCTTCAACAGCACCATCCGGCAATTGGGCAGACCGTCAGGATCGACCGTCGACAGGGCAATCGCGTTGGGATCATTGATCTCGCTTTCTTCGGCCTCGCTCAACCAGCTGCGCGCAATGGCAAATGGGTCGTCTCCGGCAAAGATCCCGCTGCGATCGGACATGGCACACCTCTTTCGTTGTGTTGGTGAATTTCATCTGCGTCTGCGGCAACCTAGGGCCGGTTCGCTGCCGCGACAAGGGACTGCGCCCTTGATGCGCCGCGCGCGACATATTAAAGGTCATCAAATTCACAGTTCAGGGGCGGAGATCCTGCATGTCTAGTCAACTGATGGCCGGCAAACGCGGCCTTATCATGGGCCTGGCCAACGACAAATCCATTGCGTGGGGCATTGCCAAGGCCTGTGCCGATGCCGGGGCAGATCTGGCATTCTCATATCAGGGAGAGGCGCTGAAAAAGCGCGTCGATCCGCTGGCAGAGCAACTGGGCAGCGATATCGTTCTTCCCTGCGATGTGTCCGACGAAGGATCCATCGATGCGTTGTTTGACGCATTGGAGGAAAAATGGGGCAAGCTGGACTTTGTGGTCCACGCCATCGGCTTTTCTGACAAGAACGAACTGCGCGGCCGCTACGTCGACACCAGCCGGTCGAACTTCCAGATGACGATGGATATCTCCGTCTTTTCGTTCACCGCCGTGATGAAGCGTGCAGAAAAGCTGATGACCGACGGGGGCAGTGCCCTGACGCTCACGTATTATGGCGCAGAACAGGTGATGCCGCATTACAATGTGATGGGCGTCGCCAAGGCCGCGCTTGAGGCATCGGTCAAGTATCTGGCCGAAGATCTGGGCAAGGACGGTATCCGTGTCAATGCCATCTCGGCCGGGCCGATCAAGACCCTCGCCGCTTCGGGCATCGGTGATTTCCGCTACATCATGAAGTGGAACGAGCTGAATTCGCCTCTGCGCCGCAACGTGACCATTGATGATGTGGGCAATTCCGCGCTTTACCTGCTGTCGGACATGTCTGCCGGTGTCACTGGCGAAAACCTGCACGTCGATGCGGGCTATCACATTGTTGGCATGAAGGCCGTTGATGCACCCGACATCGAGGCCGCCACCGGACGCAAATAACCGTCCATCTGCGCAAACCCCCGGGCCATCCAGCCGTCTTTGGATGGGCGGCCCGCTGGGATATGATGAAACATACAGAAGGCGCCGCAGAAAACCGCGCCCACAACAAGGACTGACAGGCCATGACCTTTGCCGCTTTTACAGCCTCTGTGCTGCTGTGTTTCATGGCTGCGATCAGCCCCGGCCCAGCCGTCCTGATGGCCGCACGCGTTGGCCTTGCGCGCGGCTGGCGCAGCGGACTGGCGCTGGCCGTTGGTATCGGCACCGGCGCCATCATGTGGGCAGGCGCCGCGCTGTTTGGGCTGAACCTCCTGTTTGATTACGCCCCCTTCCTGTTGACGCTTCTCAAGATCGGCGGCGCTGCGTTTCTGATCTACATGGCCTGGAACATGTGGCGTCACGCGAGCGAGCCCATGTCGGAAGAAAGCGACGCCCGCCTGCCCCAAACCGCATTTGCCGCGTTCCGCCTCGGGATCCTGACCCAGATGTCAAACCCAAAGCCCGCCGCATTTTTTGGTGCCGTTTTTGTCGGCACCGTCCCCGAAGACAGCAGCGCGCTGGCCCTCGCCGCGCTTCTGTTCTGCATCTTTCTGGGTGAAGTCACCTGGAACACTTTTGTCGCGCGCATCTTCTCCTTTGAGAAAACGCGACGCGGGTATATCAACCTCAAACATGTGATCGACCGGATCTTTGGCGGCCTGCTGGCTGCTCTCGGCGTCAAGATCGCCGCCGTCTGACGCCCGCCGGATCCAAGCAGGAGCATCAAAAATGACCGACCGTCTGCCTCATGAAAAAGGCTTTCATATTTCCTGGGACCAAATCCACCGCGACAGCCGTGCGCTGGCGTGGCGTCTGGATGGCCAAGGCCCCGATGATGGCGCATGGCGCGCTGTTGTGGCGATCACACGGGGCGGCATGGCGCCCGCGATGATCGTCAGCCGCGAGCTGGACATCCGGGTGGTCGACACCATCGGCGTCAAGTCCTACCACCACCAGGAACAGGGCAAGGCCGAGGTGCTGAAAGCCCCGGACGCCGAGCTGATGGGCGACGGAGAAGGCGTGCTGATCATCGACGATCTGGTCGACAGCGGCAAAACCCTGGAACTGGTGCGGGAAATGTATCCCAAAGCACATTTTGCAACCGTCTACGCCAAACCCAAGGGCCGCCCGATGGTTGATACCTTCATCACCGAGGTCAGCCAGGACACCTGGATTTTCTTCCCGTGGGACATGGCGCTGCAATACGTCGAGCCCTACCGCGGGACCGACTGATCGACCCCCAACGCCAGACCACAAAGGCGCGCACCGAAGTAATCGGGCGCGCCTTTTTTCATGGCCCTGCCCCAATCGG
Organism: Phaeobacter italicus; assembly: GCF_001258055.1. GTDB lineage: Bacteria > Pseudomonadota > Alphaproteobacteria > Rhodobacterales > Rhodobacteraceae > Phaeobacter > Phaeobacter italicus. The sequence goes on from NZ_CVRM01000011.1 coordinate 823,701, forward strand.
CCCGTCCATGAGTGGAAAAATCGCCCGATGCACGCTTCTGCCCTTGCAAATCCCTACCGCTTGCGGCGGAGTATGCGCGGCCCTGCCCAACCCCGGGCCGAAAAGACCCACGATCACATAAGGCAACATCCGAATTATGGCCCAGACCCGCAGCTCCTCTGTTCAGAAGGGACCAACGCGACAGCACTCCCGCACCATGGACACATTCGTGTCCCCCATCGTGGAGTCGCGCCGATGGCTGGAGGGGCTGTCTCTGCCGGATGATCTGCCGCTGCTGAACCTCAGTCAGGCCGCCCCTGCCGACCCACCGCCTGAAGGGCTGCGCCGCGCCATTGCCGAGGCCGCGCTGAACGATGACGCAAGCCATCTTTATGGTGCTGTTCTCGGTCAGGACGCGCTTCGCGCAGAGCTTGCGCGCAAGATGTCCGACCACTACGCCGCCGAGATTTCAGCCCAGCAGGTGGCGATCACTGCAGGTTGCAATCAGGCCTTTGCGGCCACCATCGCCGCGATCTGCAAGGACGGCGATCAGGTCATCCTGCCGACGCCGTGGTACTTCAATCACAAGATGTGGCTCGATTTGGAAGGGGTCGAAACCTGCCCGCTTCCCGTTGGCGAGGCCATGCTTCCCTGCCCGGATGCCGCGGCAGAACTGATCACCGACCGCACCCGCGCCATCGTTCTGGTCACACCGAACAACCCCTGCGGTGTGGAATTCCCCGACGGGCTGGTGCGCCGGTTCTTTGACCTGGCGCGTGACCGTGGCCTGACGCTGATCGTGGATGAAACCTACCGGGATTTCGACAGCCGCGACGGTGCGCCCCACGCGCTGTTTCAGGTTCCCGACTGGTCCGACACGCTGATCCACCTTTATTCCTTTTCCAAGGCCTATCGCCTGACGGGCCACCGCCTTGGCGCGATCGCAGCCCATCCGGATCACCTCTACGAGATGGAGAAGTTCCTGGACACCGTTGCCATCTGCCCCGCACAGCTCGGCCAGGTTGGTGCGCTTTGGGGGTTGCAGAACCTGGACGACTGGCTGGCGGGGGAACGGCAAGAACTCCTGAACCGGCGCGCCGCCATCGAAACAGGCTTTGGCCCCCTGGCAGAGCGCGGCTGGAAGCTGTTGGGCTGTGGTGCCTATTTCGCCTACGTCGAACACCCGTTTTCGCAGCATTCCGAGGATCTGGCGAAACGGCTGGTGCGCGAACTGGGGGTCATGATGCTGCCCGGCAGCATGTTCACACCCAAAAGTGAAACAGCCGGTCACCGCCAGTTCCGCATCGCCTTTGCCAATGTCGATGAAGACGGCATCCAGATGCTGTTTGATCGATTGGCGGGCTGGCACCCCTAGAACCAGCACCCACCTGATCGGGCTTTCCCCGCCCGCTCCCTTTTCTCTGATCGCGCCCAAGGCAGAGGTCACTTGCCCCGGACCGACCCGCAGCGTATTCAGAGCCAAACATATTCTGGCATTCCATCTGCCCCGCGCAGATCGCAGACCGACTTACGAGGACAGCATGGCCGCAGGCATGAAAAAACTATCAAAAACCTTTGTCTGGATCCTGATGGGGATGCTGATTGTCGGCCTCGCGGGGTTTGGCGCGGTGAATTTCACCGGGTCCGTCGGCTCTGTTGCCGTCGTGGGCGAGCAAGAGGTCTCGGTTGATGACTATGCCCGCGAATTGCAGCGGGAACAGCGCGCGCTCGAGGCGCAGACAGGCCAGCGTATGCCCATCGCCCAGCTGACCACCCTTGGCCTTGACCGTGTGGTTCTGGGACGGCTGATCGCAATCGCCGCGCTTGATCAGGAAAGCAGCGATCTTGGCCTGTCCATCGGTGACGAAAACCTGTTTGAAGAAATCAGCCGCATTGAGGCCTTTCAGGATCCAGCGGGCAACTTCAGCCGCGAGAACTATCAGTTCGCGTTGGAAAACATCGGCCTGAACGAACGCGCCTTTGAGGCGGATCTGCGCCGCGAGTCCGCACGCACGCTGGTTCAAGGCGCCGTCATGGTTGGAACCGAGATGCCCGACACCCTGCGCGATACCCTGACCAACTACATCGGTGCGCGCCGCAGCTTTGACTGGCTGGTGATCGATCCTGCCTCCATCGCCCTGACAGCGGTTGAGCCGACCGAGGAAGAGCTGCGCGCCTTTTATGACGCCAATATCGACCAGTTCACCCTGCCCCGCACCAAGGTCATCACTTACGCCGCCCTGCGCCCCGATGCGCTGGTCGATGAAATCGAGGTGGATGAGGCCGCCCTTCAGCAGCTCTTCAACGACCGCAGCGACGAATACCAGGTGCCAGAGCGCCGTCTCGTCGAACGTCTTGTTTTCGCCGATCAGGACGCCGCCGCCAGCGCCAAGGCCCAGCTTGATATCAACGGCACCACCTTTGAGGCATTGGTCGAAAACCGCGGTCTGACCCTGCAGGATATCGACATGGGCGATGTGACCATGGGCGATCTTGGCACGGCTGCGCAGGATGTCTTTTCCGCTGAGGTCGGCACTGTCGTCGGCCCTCTCGACAGCGACCTTGGCCCCGCGCTTTACCGGGTCAACGGCCGTCTTGAGGCCCGCGTGACCCAGCTTGATGATGTGCGCGACGAACTGCGCGCAGAACTGGCAACCGACCGCGCCCGCCGCCTGATCGAAACCCGTGCCGAAGACATCAACGACATGTTGGCCGGTGGCGCCACGCTGGAAGAGCTGGAGCAGGAACCCGGCATGGAACTGGGCCAGATCGACTGGCACACAGGCAGCTCGGATGGCATCGCAGCTTATGACGGCTTCCGCAGCGTGGCCTCCGCTGTCACCATCGAAGACTTCCCCGAAGTGGAGTTCCTCGAAGATGGCAGCCTGTTTGCCCTGCGCCTTGACGAAGAGCTGGAGCCGCGCCCCGAACCGTTTGAGGACGCACAGGACAAGCTGCGCGCGGCCTGGCAGGACAACCGCCTGCAAGAGGCGATGAAGGCCGAAGCAGACCGCGTGGCCGCTCTTCTGCGCAGCGGTGACGACCTGCCCGAAGATCTGATCCTCACCTCAGAAGAGGGGCTGACACGAACCGCCTTTATCGAGGCAGCACCACAGGAAATGATGATCCGTGTCTTTGACATGGCACCGGGCGATGTGGCCGTCGTCTCCGACCCGCGCGCCACTGCTGTGGTCCGTCTGATCGAAGAGCTGCCGGTGGCCGAAACCCCGGAAATGGCGGCTCTCTCCGAGGCGATGGGCACCCAGCTGGATCAGGCGCTGGCTCAGGCCCTGTTCGAAGCCTTCGTGCAGGATGTCCAGACCCGCGCCGCGCCGCGCATTGACCCGCAGGCGCTGAGCGCTGTTCACGCGAACTTCCAGTAATCAAGGCACGCGACCCATGGCCCTGACCCCCGATTTCGACACTTTCGCCAAAGCCTACGAGGCCGGTGAAAACCAGGTTGTCTACACCCGCCTTGCCGCCGATCTCGACACACCTGTGTCGCTGATGCTCAAGCTGACAGGCGCGCAGAAAGACGCCTTCATGCTGGAATCCGTGACCGGCGGAGAGGTGCGTGGACGTTACTCCATCATCGGCATGAAACCCGATCTGGTCTGGCGGTGCCGGGGCGAGCTGGCTGAACTGAACCGCGATGCCCGCTTTGATGCCGATGCCTTTACCCCCTTGGACGGCAACCCGCTGGACCGGCTGCGCGACATCATCGCTGAAAGCCGGATCAACCTGCCTGATGACCTGCCTCAGGCGGCGGCGGGCCTCTTTGGCTATCTTGGCTACGACATGATCCGTCTGGTAGAGCATCTGCCCGACGTGAACCCCGATCCGCTTGGCCTGCCTGATGCGCTGATGCTGCGGCCCTCGGTGATTGCGGTGCTGGATGGCGTCAAGGGCGAGGTCACGGTGGTTTCTCCTGCCTGGGTCAGCGAAGGCCAGACAGCCAAGGCCGCCTACGCCCAGGCCGCTGAGCGGGTGATGGATGCCGTGCGTGATCTTGAACGCGCCATGCCCGCCGAAAGCCGCGATCTGGGCGATGCCCATGAGGTGGCCCCACCGGTGAGCAACTTCACCAAGGATGGCTATATGGCTGCGGTGGAAAAGGCCAAGGGCTATATCCGCGCAGGCGACATCTTCCAGGTGGTGCCGGCACAGCGCTGGACGCAAGCGTTCCCCCAGCCGCCCTTTGCGCTCTACCGCTCGCTGCGGCGCACCAACCCGTCGCCCTTCATGTTCTACTTCAACTTCGGCGGCTTTCAGGTGATTGGCGCAAGCCCTGAAATTCTGGTCCGCGTCTTCGGGCAGGAGGTCACCATCCGCCCCATCGCAGGCACCCGCCCCCGCGGTGCCACCCCGGAAGAGGACAAGGCGCTGGAGGCCGATCTGCTGGCCGACAAGAAAGAGCTGGCAGAGCATCTGATGCTGCTGGATCTGGGCCGCAACGACACCGGACGGGTCGCCAAAATCGGCACCGTCCGCCCGACCGAAAAGTTCATCATCGAGCGTTACAGCCACGTGATGCACATCGTTTCCAATGTCGTGGGCGAACTGGCAGAGGACAAGGACGCGCTGGACGCATTCTTCGCGGGCATGCCCGCAGGCACCGTCTCCGGCGCGCCCAAGGTCCGCGCAATGGAAATCATCGACGAGCTGGAGCCGGAAAAACGCGGCATCTACGGCGGCGGCGTCGGCTATTTCTCGGCAGGCGGCGACATGGACATGTGCATCGCGCTGCGCACCGCCATCGTCAAGGATCAGAACCTCTACATCCAGGCTGGCGGCGGTGTCGTCTACGACAGCGACCCGGAGGCCGAGTATATGGAGACCGTCCATAAATCCAACGCCATCCGCCGCGCCGCGGCAGATGCCGCGCGCTTTACCGGCAACGGAAATAGCTGAGACACAAGGCTGACAGGGGCCACGCCGGCGCCCTGTCATCTTTCCCCAAATACTCTCGCCGAAGGCAAAAGGCGCCGCTCCAATCGGAGCGGCGCCTTTTTTCTGGTCGATCTGGTCCAACTGTCATCCGCACGGACAACAGCCGATTTACTCGGTGGGCAGCTTCGCCCGCAGACTGGCGGACACCGGCGCAAGGGACACCCGGCTCGCCCGATCCTGCAGCCCCCAAAGCAAGAGCGCGGAAATCGTATCGGGCTGCACACGCCCCAGCATGATCACAGCCCCCTCCTGCCCCGCACGAAACGCGGCCTGATCCAGAAACCGGCGGATTGCACGCGGATCCTGCCCAGCCCCGTCAAAGTCGCGGAACACTACACCTGCCGGCATCCCGTTGCGCAGCGCCAGTTTCTGGACAGTGTTCAGCCCAGCATCCTGCGTCACCATTCCGTAGCCCATTGCATCCAGCGCTGCCGCCATCTGGTCTGCCAGCGGGCGATTGCCCTGAAAGCCGGTCTGAACGCCTTCCAGCACCGCAACGGAGGACGGCAGCTGATCCAGCCAGACAGCCAGTGCCGTCTCTGCATCCTGCGGAGAGGCATCACGCGCCAGATCCGCCATCACCATAACCTCAAACCCCGCAGCGCGGTGCGCGCGCATCTTTTCCACTGCGCGCGGATCGTTGGGATCCAGCGCAAAGGTCAGCGGATAGGGGAAATCCTGCAGCGCCTCGGCGCCGATGGCATCGGCATCATCGATCAAGACGATCGACATCAGGGCGCGACCCTCTTCGGGGGTAAACGCTTCGGCATTGGCCACAAATGGATCAAGCCCACGGGGCGAGACGCTTGCAGGCTCTGTCCCCTCGTCCGTCCGGTCGCGGTCCACCAGCGAACCGGCAGGCGTCCCGATGCGGGGGCGCGTGGTTTCTACCGCTTCGCCGGTATTGGTTGTGGTCGGCAGGGCGGCGATCCGGCTCGGCTGGGCACCGCTGTCATCGCTCTCCTGCGCGGCTACCTCTGGTGTCTGGGTGCCCACCTGTTCAGGTGCGGGCTGGCCCTGGCCGGGCAAAAGCGGCGTCGCGGTCGGATCGGGCGCAGAGCCCAGGCTCGGCCCGCCAAGATCAGGCGCGGCCAGACCGGGGGTGCTGCTCGCCACATCCGGCGCGGGCAAGGCCGTCGCACCCTGGGTGCCATCAGATGACGCTGGTGATGTCGATGGATCAGTGACCGTCTCACCGGGGCTTTCTGGCCGTGGTTCCGCCGTGGTCTCGCCAAGCGGGTTTTGATCCTGCGCCGGGCTTGTCGGTGCTGGGGGTTGGGCGGGCTCGGTAGAGACCACCAGATCCTGCTCCTGCCCCGGAGCATCTGGCGCGGGCAGTGCATCAACGGGGGTCACGGGGGCATCGCGGGCGATATCGATCGCTGGCGCGCCAACGCCACCAGGCGCGTCGCCAACGCTTCCTGCGGTGGTGCCGACCTGCGGGCGCGCGGCACCTGCGGTCTCGGCCTCAGAAAGGGCTGTCAGATCATCGCCCACCACCTGCGGATCCAGCGCCGCGGGAGGCGTTTCAACCAGATCAGGATCTGCGCCCACATCCTCGACCGGGCTGCTGTCTGCCGGATCTGTCACCGGTGCGCGGGCAGGTTCGGCAACGCTCACCTCAACGGATTGCGGAAGCGGCACCGACAGCGACCAGGCAACCGCACCAACTGCGGCCACCAAGGCCCCGAAACTCACGCCTCCAAGAAACCCTCGCATGTCTGATCTGCCTCTCGCTGCCTTCTGGAACGGTTGCGTTCTTTTGGTCAGACGCTCACCTCTGCGTCAAGAACCCCGATGCGGCCCCAGATGCAGTGATGTGGACTTGACGCTGCCGCGCAACCCTGAACATGTATGTCCCGACCACTATACTGCGGCGCGGCCCCGGCCCGCCAGCCCTTAAACGAGCCCCGCGACTATGCTGCTGCTGATCGACAACTATGACTCCTTTACCTACAACCTCGTGCATTATCTGGGGGAACTGGGCGCTGATGTGCAGGTCCACCGCAATGACGCGCTCAACGTTCAGGAGGCGATGGCGCTGAAGCCAGCGGGCATCCTGCTGTCCCCCGGCCCCTGTGATCCGGATCAGGCGGGCATCTGCCTGGCTCTGACCGAAGCCGCAGCAGAAACCAAGACACCATTGATGGGGGTTTGTCTGGGCCATCAAACCATCGGTCAGGCATTTGGCGGCAATGTTGTGCGCTGCAAGGACATCGTCCACGGCAAGATGGGAACCATGCACCACAAGAACATCGGTCTGTTTGCGGGTCTGCCCACACCGTTTGAGGCCACGCGCTATCACTCTCTCGTGGTGGACCGCGACACGCTGCCTGACAGTCTGGAAATCACGGCAGAGCTGGAAGACGGCACCATCATGGGGCTCCAGCACAAGAGCCTGCCAATCCACGGCGTGCAGTTCCACCCGGAATCCATCGCCTCAGAGCACGGCCACAAGCTGCTGCAGAATTTCCTCGATGTGATGAAGGTGCCCGCATGAGCAATGAGATGAAGCCGCTGATCGACGCTGCAGCGGATCGCGCTCTGAGCCGCGACGAAGCCGAAGCCGCCTTTACACACCTGTTTGAAGGCAACGCCACACCCAGCCAGATGGGCGGCCTGCTGATGGCCCTGCGCACCCGTGGTGAAACGGTGGATGAATATGCCGCCGCCGCCGCCGTGATGCGCGCCAAATGCACCCCTGTCGTGGCCCCAGCGGGTGCGATGGACATCGTCGGCACTGGCGGTGATGGCAAGGGCACGCTCAATATCTCAACCGCGACCGCCTTTGTCGTCGCGGGGGCCGGGACCGTTGTTGCAAAACACGGCAACCGCAACCTGTCGTCGAAATCCGGCGCAGCGGATGCGCTTGGCCAGATGGGCATCAACGTCATGGTCGGGCCAAAGGTGGCCGAACAGGCCCTGCGCGAAGCGGGCATCTGTTTCATGATGGCGCCCATGCATCACCCGGCCATCGCCCATGTGATGCCGACGCGGCAGGAACTTGGCACGCGGACGATTTTCAACATTCTTGGCCCGCTCACTAACCCAGCCGGTGTCAAACGCCAGCTGACCGGCGCGTTCAGCCGCGATCTGATCCGCCCGATGGCTGAAACGCTCGGCAAACTGGGATCAGAGCAGGCCTGGCTGGTGCATGGCTCGGATGGTACAGATGAGCTGACAATCACCGGCGTCAGCTGGGTTGCCGCCCTGAACCCCGATGGCAGCGTGACAGAAATGGAAATCCATCCCGAAGACGCAGGCCTGCCGCCCCACCCGTTCGAGGCCATCATCGGCGGAACGCCCGAAGAAAACGCCAAGGCGTTTGAGGCCCTTCTGGCTGGTGAACCCTCGGCCTATCGCGATGCCGTATTGCTGAACTCTGCCGCGGCCTTGGTGGTTGCGGGTGCAGCAAGCGATCTGAAAACCGGCGCCGAGATGGCCCGCACCAGCATCGACAGCGGCGCTGCTCGCGGCAAGATCGAGGCCGTCGCCCGCATCACCACGGCCGCCGCCAACAAATGAGCGCCGAGCTGGCGGGCCTGGGCGGCTGGTCCGAACTGCCGTTTTTCACCGAGAGTTACCCAGCTATCGCGCAAGCGGTAGCTGAAGATCCGCGCGTCATCCTGCCACCGACAGAGCAGCGGCTCGCGGCATTGTCCCTGACACCGCCCGAGGCAACCCGCGTTGTCATCTTGGGCCAAGATCCCTATCCGACCCCCGGCCACGCCCACGGGCTGGCCTTTTCCGTTGCGCCTGACGTGCGCCCGCTCCCCCGGTCTTTGAATAATATTTTCAAAGAGTTGCAGGATGATGTTGGTGTCGTGAAACCGTCTGGCGACCTGCGCGGCTGGGCCCGCCAAGGTGTCTTGCTGCTCAACACCGTTCTGTCGGTGCCTGCAGGGGAAGCCAACGGGCACAAGGCGCTTGGCTGGCAGCGGCTCGCACATGAGGTGCTGGCCCTGTCCAGTCGCCGCCCAACCGCTTATATTCTGTGGGGGAAACAGGCCCAAGGGCTTGAAAAATATATTCAACCGGGCGATCACCTGATCCTGAGGACCGCTCACCCCTCACCGCTGTCAGCCCGGCGCGGCTTTTTTGGCTCGCGCCCCTTTTCGACAGTAAACCGTTGGCTGACAGAGCAGGATCAGCCAACCATCGACTGGAACGCGTGACCGGAGGCGTCAAGATGACTGAAACAGTGCTGGACAAGATCAAGGCCTACAAGCTGGAAGAGGTCGCCGCCGACAAGGCCGCCAAACCGCTCGAAGCGGTTGAGGCAGAAGCCCGCGAGGCCAGCCCCGTTCGCGGCTTTGCCAAGTCGCTGATGAACGCCAGCCGCGACGGTTATGGTCTGATTGCCGAAATCAAAAAGGCCAGCCCTTCCAAGGGGTTGATCCGCGAGGATTTTCATCCGGCTGCGCTTGCGAAGGCCTATGAAGCCGGTGGTGCCACTTGTCTGTCTGTCCTGACCGACACGCCCAGCTTTCAGGGGGCCAAATCCTTCCTGACCGAGGCGCGCGATGCCTGCTCTCTGCCAGCCCTGCGCAAGGATTTCATGTATGATACCTATCAGGTCGCAGAGGCCCGTGCGCTGGGGGCGGATTGTATCCTGATCATCCTCGCCTCTGTGTCCGATGCCCAGGCCGCTGAACTGGAAGCCGCTGCCTTTGAATGGGATATGGATGTCCTGCTGGAGGTCCATGACGAGGAAGAACTGCATCGGGCCTGCAAACTGAAATCACCTCTGCTTGGCATCAACAACCGCAATCTCAAGACATTTGAGACAACGCTCGACACCACCCGCACGCTGTCGCGCCTGGTTCCGGTGGACCGCACAATCGTGTGCGAAAGCGCGCTGTCCACTCCCGCCGATCTGGCGGATATGGCCCGCTATGGCGCACGCACGTTCCTGATCGGTGAAAGCCTGATGCGCAAAGACGACGTGACCGCCGCCACCCGCGAAATCCTTGCCAATCCGCTGATGCCGGGAGCAATGTGATGGCGCTGACCCATTTTGATGGCAAGGGCGATGCCCATATGGTTGATGTCTCGGACAAGGCCGTGACGTCCCGCATCGCTACTGCCGAAGGCCACATCACGATGGCGCAAGAAACCTTTGATATCATTTCAGAAGGTCGCGCGAAAAAAGGCGATGTTCTGTCTGTTGCCCGCCTCGCGGGGATCATGGGTGCAAAAAAGACGCCGGATCTCATCCCGCTCTGCCACCCGCTTCCGGTGACCAAGGTTGCGGTCGAGCTGACCCTCGACCCAGATCTGCCCGGTGTGCGCGTGGAAGCCACCGTAAAAACCACCGGCCAAACCGGAGTTGAGATGGAAGCCCTCACCGCCGTCTCAACCGCAGCCTTGACAGTCTACGACATGGCCAAAGCGGTTGATAAGGCGATGGAGATTGGCGGCATCCGCGTGATCCTAAAAGATGGCGGAAAATCAGGACGATACGAGGCATAAATGATCTCAGTTTCCGACGCCCTCGACACGCTTCTTGATCTGGTTTCCCCGATGGCGGCAGAGACTGTGCCGCTGCGCGCTGCCGCAGGTCGGGTTCTGGCAGAGCCCGTCTCGGCCAAGCGCGATCAACCCCCATTCGCCGCATCAGCCATGGACGGCTACGCGCTCAAGTCGGCTGAGGTCGAGAAAGACGCGATGTTCAAGGTCATTGGCGAAAGCGCGGCGGGCCACGGGTTTACCGGGCGTGTCGGCGCCGGTCAGGCCGTTCGGATTTTCACTGGCGCTCCAATTCCTGAAGGGGCGGATTTCGTTGTCATTCAGGAAGATATCAGCCGAAGCGGAAACCTGATCACCATCGCAGATCACCCGGGAACATCGACCAACATTCGCCCCAAGGGCGGCGATTTCCAGATCGGCACCACCATGGATGCCCCCCGTGTGCTGGGCTCGGCCGATATCGCCCTGCTCGCTGCCATGAACATTGCCCAGGTGCCGGTGCGCAAACAGCCAACGGTCGCCCTCATCTCTACCGGTGACGAACTGGTCCTGCCTGGCGACACACCCGGACCGGATCAGATCATCGCGTCCAACACCTTTGGGCTTGACGCATTGCTGACAGCCGCAGGGGCGCGGGTCCGCATCCTGCCCATTGCACGGGACACGGAAAGCGATCTTCGCACTGCATTTGAACTGGCGCAGGACGCGGACCTGATCGTGACCATCGGAGGTGCATCTGTCGGCGATCACGATCTGGTCGCGGGTGTCACCGAAACCCTTGGTATGTCCCGCGCCTTTTACAAGGTGGCGATGCGGCCGGGCAAACCACTGATGGCCGGAACACTTGGCCAAAGCGCCATGGTGGGATTGCCCGGAAATCCCGTCTCAGCAATGGTTTGCGGCCACATCTTCATCCTGCCGATGTTGCGCGCCATGCTCGGTCTCGCGACAGATACACCTGCGCTGCTCACCGCACCGCTTGCCCATCCCGTATCGGAAAACGGCCCGCGACAGCATTATATGCGTGGTCGGTTCGATGGCCAGTCAGTGCACGTATTCGACGATCAGGACAGCGCGCGACTGACCCTTTTGGCAGAGGCAAATGTGCTGGTTGTCCGCCCGCCCAAGGATGGCGCCCGCGCCACTGGCGAGCGCGTCAATTACCTGCCGATCTAAACGCCAGACGCCAGCGCCGATCCTTAAAACCTGCCGGCGCCGCGCCTCTATCCCCGCCTGAACCACAGAATGACCCGCAGGATCGCAGGTCAACTGCACGCTTTTGTGCAGGTTTTCTGGCGGCAGGCGTTGACACAAAACGGGAACATGCGTAGAACAAAAGGAAACATCGAGCTGTGAGAGGAACGTCATGCTGACGAAGAAGCAATTGGATTTGCTGGATTTCATCCACACCCGCCTGCAAAAAGATGGTGTTCCGCCCAGTTTCGACGAGATGAAGGTTGCGCTGGACCTGCGATCAAAATCGGGGATACACAGGCTGATCACCGCGTTGGAGGAGCGGGGCTTTATCCGCCGCCTCGCCCATCGCGCCCGCGCGATTGAGATCATTCGCCTTCCGGACAGTCTGGGCGGCACGGTCGAAGACGTGGCCGAGGCACCCACCCCCGCAAATCAGGGCACCGCGCCCGCCGCTGCAACCATTGCAGCGATGGAACTGCCGGTGATGGGCCGTATCGCTGCCGGTGTCCCGATCGAGGCAATCAACCAGATTTCGCATCAGGTCGCTGTACCTGCCTCTATGTTGTCGGCCCAGGGCCAGCACTTTGCGCTGGAGGTACGGGGGGATTCCATGATCGAGGCGGGCATCAATGATGGGGATATCGTGGTGATCCGCGAAACCTCTGTCGCGGATGATGGCGATGTGGTTGTTGCCCTTGTTGAGGGGCAAGAGGCCACGCTGAAGCGGATCTATCGCAAAGGCACGTCTGTCGCCCTTGAAGCGGCCAACCCCGCCTATGAAACCCGGCGCTATCGTCAGGATCAGGTCAAGGTGCAGGGCCGTCTTGTCGGATTGATCCGAACCTATTGATCTGCCCCTTGGCTGATTGGGGCTGATTGGTTTTGCTCACAGCCCGCGCTGATTTCTGCGGCCGCGGAGTTGGCGGATAGAATGCGCAGGCAGCTGGGACGATCTGCCTGCAGGGCGATAAAGACTGCTGTGACTGGCGCAGCAGTCCGGCATCCTGACACAGCGGTCGTCATCCGCGCTTTGTTCGTCATCCGCCCTTGCCCCGCCACAGCCAAACTGCAGCAAACGGCCCGCGGTGCCGTCCTATTGGCGCGCCTTTGTACCGCTCACCGTGGTCACGCCTCACTCTCCTTGGTCGCGCAGCGTCCAGGCCCGATCACCGGCAACCTCCCGCGCGGTCAGCCAGCGCCCATCTGCAAGCAGCGCGAGAGATCCGGTTTTTCGAAGCGTGATCGCATCCATAACTCGGCAGCCGCCAGTCAGCGGCAATTTATCAGCCCGATCGCTGACCAAGATGATGTCAGGCACGCAGGGAATTGGCGCTGCGTGGGCGGCCTTTCCCATGACGTGGATCAGCCACGCCCCATCAGGCAGTGCCAGAACCGCGTGCCGCCCCTTTAGGGTATGGCCCCAATCCGGCACCACAGCCGGATCAGGCCAAAGCGCGGCGGCATCCTCTTGTGTCAACAAGGTCCCGTCGTTTTCTGCCCAACGGCTCGCCGCAAACCCCTGCCCACGGCTGCGCGACAGTGCGCGCCCCTGCTCTGTCATGACGCCAACCAACCCGCCTTCCGGAGAAATCAGCACGACGGGTCGGCCGGCCTGCGCCCAGATCAGCAACCCGCCGCAGATGGCGATGGTGCCGCTCCATCGCAAAGGCCCGCGCCAGACGGCAAGCATGATACCCCCAAATGCAATCAGCCCCAGCACCGATGGGGGCGGCATTTCCACCGGTCGCACCGCGCCATCCATGCCCGCGACCCAACCCGCAACCCACAGGATCCAGCGGATCCCAAGGTCCATGCCCCACAGACCAATCCAGCCACCACCAATAGGCGCCAGACACAGCGCCAGAACCGCAGAGGGCACCACCAAAAGCCCCATCACCGGCACCGCCAGAACATTGGCAAGCAGCCCGAACTGCGACAGCTGGTTGAAATGGGCCGCAGCAAAGGGCGCCGTTGCGATCCCGGCCACCACCGACGACAGAACAACGCCGACAGCACCCCGCGCCCACCACAGAGAGGGCGGCAACTGCCATGCCTGCAGGGCCGAAAACACCGCGATCAACGCCGTTGTCGCGGCAAAGCTCATCTGAAAGCCGGGGCCCAGCAGGCTCTCGGGGCGTAACGCAAGGATCAGCAACGCCGCCAGGGCCACGGCCCGCAGGGACAGCGCCCGACGATCCAGCACCACCGCGCACAGCATGACCGCAACCATGACAAAAGCCCGCGTGCTAGCAACCTGACCCCCAGAGATCAGCAGGTAGGATGCGGCCGCTGCAAGGGCCACAAGAGCCGCCAGTTTCTTGACAGAAAGACGCATCGCAACTGGCGGCATCAGGGCAAAGCCCAGACGGATCCCGCCAAACACCACCCCAGCCAGCAGACCCATGTGCAAGCCGGAAATCGCCAGAAGATGGGCCAGATTGCTGGCGCGCAGGGCGTCGAGCTCTGCTTGCGGTATATCTGCACGCTCGCCCGTCGTGATTGCTGCGGCAAAACCTGCGGTCTCGGGCGCCATGCGGCTGCGGATCGCGCCAGAGAGCGCCGCCCGCATCCGCGCAATGGCAAGATCGGCCCCCGGTTCCTCCACCAGCAAAACAGGCACCCGCGTGTAGCCGACCGCCCCCAATTTCTGAAACCACGCATGCCTGCGAAAATCAAACCCGCGCGGTTCAACCGGGCCTTGCGGTGGCATCAGATGGGCGGTGGTCATCACCCTGGCGCCAATTGCAGGCGCAAAAACCCCGTCAGCAAGACTGATCCGAACACGCGCGGGGGTATCCTGCGGCGACAACCGATCGATACGGAGCTGATCGAGCGTTACCCGCAGACGGTCACGAACAGAGCGATCGGTGCCGACCACCCTGCCCTCTACCGCGCCATAAAGCCGGAACTCCAGAACTGGCGCGGCAACCAGGGAGGCGCGCAGCTGGGCCGCACCAAAGCCCGCCACCCCCACCAAAAGCGCCATGGCAGCAAAGGCGCTGAGCCCGCGACCACGACGAATTGCCAGGACGACACAGGCCAGCGCGGCGCTCGCTGCAATAAGGCACAGCTCTGTCTGTGTTGGATCATGCTTAAGCGAGAAGAACCACAAAATGCCGCAGCCGAACAGGACCGGAACCCAAGGAAACAGGTCCCCGCGCTGGGATTGCAGCAGCCGTTCCAGACCACTCAGGGCGCCCATGCTTGCTCCTTGCCGTTTGGCTCGGTAGACAGGCGACAAAACTAGCTCTCTTATGGTTTCCAAAAGGTAAATCACCCAAATGTCCAAACCGGTCGTCACCCGCTTCGCCCCTTCTCCCACCGGCTATCTGCACATCGGTGGCGCGCGCACTGCGCTGTTCAACTGGCTGTACGCCCGTGGTCGCGGCGGCAAGTTCCTGCTGCGGATCGAAGACACCGACCGTGAACGCTCAACCCCGGAAGCGACAGCAGCCATCCTGCAAGGCATGTCCTGGCTGGGTCTGGATCATGATGGTGAGGTGATCAGCCAGTTTGAACGCGCAGACCGCCACGCCGAGGTGGCCAAGCAGCTGCTGGCTGAAGGCAAGGCATATAAGTGTTTTGCCACGCAGGACGAAATTGCCGCCTTCCGCGAAGAGGCCAAGGCCGCAGGCAAATCAACGCTTTACCGTTCGCCCTGGCGGGATGCGGCAGAGGCCGATCACCCAGATGCGCCCTACGTGATCCGCATCAAGGCCCCGCAGGATGGCGTCACCGTCATCAAGGACGAAGTGCAGGGTGATGTGACCATCCGCAATGACCAGCTGGACGACATGATCCTGCTGCGTTCGGACGGAACACCGGTTTATATGCTGGCGGTTGTCGTGGATGACTATGACATGGGTGTCACCCATGTGATCCGCGGCGATGACCATCTCAACAATGCGGCGCGCCAGATGATGATTTATCAGGCGATGGGCTGGGATATCCCGGTTTGGGCCCATATCCCCCTGATCCACGGCCCCGATGGCAAGAAACTGTCCAAACGCCACGGCGCACTTGGCGCGCAGGAATATCAGGCGATGGGTTATCCAGCCGCTGGTATGCGCAACTATCTGGCCCGTCTGGGCTGGAGCCACGGCGACGATGAATTCTTCACCGATGCCCAGGCACGCGAATGGTTTGACCTCGACGGCATCGGCAAGAGCCCTGCCCGTTTCGACACCAAGAAGCTGGAAAATCTCTGCGGTCAGCACATCGCGATCAGCGACGATGCTGCGTTGCGGAATGAAATTCAGGCCTATCTCGCAGCGGCAGGCAAGCCACAACTGAGTGACGTTCAGTCAAATGATATTGAACGGGGCATGTACTGCTTGAAGGATCGCGCCAAGACGTTCCCAGAGCTCCTTGAAAAGGCGCATTTTCTCCTGACATCCCGCCCGGTTGAGCAGGATGAGAAAGCGGCAAAAGCGCTGGCAAATGTATCCGACGGTATACTGAAAGAATTGACGCCGCAGCTGCAAAATGCTAGCTGGACCCGAGACGATCTGGAGGCGCTGCTGAACGCATTTGCAGAAGCGCAGGGAACCAAGTTCGGCAAGCTGGCCGCCCCCTTGCGGGCTTTGCTGGCCGGTCGTGCGGTAACCCCTTCAGTTTTCGACATGATGCTGATTCTGGGCCAGGACGAAACGCTGGCCCGACTCTCCGACGCCACCGGCTGAGCCCACCGCATTAACTGCCGGGTAAGCTGTGGCCGCTATGACCTCACCTGCGCGAATTATCGTGCAGGTGCGCCTGCACGAGGCGGAATTGACGCCGCCTTCGTGCCTGTATCAGGAAGGGATATCGATGACCGATACACAGAAAACCGCCCAGCTCAGCCTGAATGGCGAAACTTACGAGCTTCCCATTTTCTCGCCGACCGCCGGGCCCGATGTTCTGGATATCCGCAAGCTCTATGGCCAGGCCGGTGTGTTCACATACGATCCGGGCTTTACCTCGACCGCGAGCTGCGACAGCACCATCACCTACATCGACGGTGGCAAGGGCGAGCTGCTGCACCGCGGCTACCCGATCGACCAACTGGCATCCAAATCCCATCATCTCGAAGTGTGCTATCTGCTGCTTTACGGTGAACTGCCGACCGCAGCGCAGCTGGAAGATTTCGAAACCCGTGTGACCCGTCACACAATGGTGCATGAGCAGATGCACAACTTCTTCCGCGGCTTCCGCCGGGATGCGCACCCGATGGCGACCCTGGTTGGCGTTGTTGGTGCAATGTCTGCCTTCTACCACGACTCCACCGACATCAACGACCCCTGGCAGCGCGAAGTGGCTGCGATCCGTCTGATCGCCAAGCTGCCGACCATTGCCGCCATGGCCTATAAATACTCGATCGGCCAGCCCTTCGTGTATCCGCGCAACGATCTGGATTATGCGGCAAACTTCCTGCACATGTGCTTCTCTGTTCCCGCAGAAGAATACCATGTTGATCCGATCCTCGCCCGCGCGATGGACCGCATCTTTATCCTGCACGCAGATCACGAACAGAACGCCTCGACCTCGACCGTGCGTCTGGCGTCCTCGTCCGGGGCGAACCCGTTTGCCTGTATTGCTGCCGGTATTGCCTGCCTCTGGGGTCCGGCACATGGTGGTGCGAACCAGGCATGCTTGGAAATGCTCAAGGAAATCGGCACCGTCGATCGCATCCCTGAGTTCATCGCCCGCGCCAAGGACAAGAACGATCCGTTCCGCCTGATGGGCTTTGGTCACCGCGTCTACAAAAACACCGACCCGCGCGCCAAGGTGCTGAAGCAGTCCGCCGACGAGGTTCTGGAACTGCTGGGCGTCGAAAACAACCCGCTACTGCAGGTCGCCAAGGAACTGGAACAGACCGCCCTGAACGATGAGTATTTCATCGAGAAGAAACTGTTCCCCAACGTCGACTTCTATTCCGGCATCATTCTGGAAGCGATGGGTTTCCCGACCTCGATGTTCACCCCGATCTTCGCGCTGTCGCGCACCGTCGGCTGGATCTCGCAGTGGAAAGAGATGATCGCAGACCCACAGAACAAGATCGGTCGCCCGCGCCAGCTCTATCTTGGCGAAACCATGCGCGACTACGTGGACATCGAAAACCGCTAAGGTTTCGACCCCGATTTGATTGCAACGCTGTCCCTTGTTTGGGGCAGCGTTTTTTTATGCCTCACCCTTCAATCTGTGGGTGAGCGGACATCAGGAAAGATAAACCCAAACAATCCCCGTGCGGCCGCAATATTGTTCGCAGATTGGAAACCTGATTAACCTCTTTTCCACGATTTTAGGGGCTTACGCCCCGTTTTCTTTGACTGCAGGGCAGAACAACCTTACCACCTAGGTACATTTTTATTTAAACCTTAGCGGGAGATGCTCCGGTGATTGCACTCATGACCATGCTTGGTGTCGGCCTTCTTGCGGGTATCATTCTTCACGAAAGCGGTGATGACGATACCAGCGACGCCAGCAATAATGAATCCGAAACCGGCCAGAACGAGAGCCCGGCAATCAACGGCAGCGAGCTTGGTGATCTCTTGCTGGGCACCTCCGGTAACGAAGTCATCTCGGGCGGCGAAGGCGACGACAACATAGACGCACGCGGCGGCAACGACACCGTTGAAGGTGGCGAAGGCAACGACTCCATTGATGGCGGCTCTGCCAATGACAATCTGTTTGGCGGCGAGGGCAATGATGTGATCGTCGGTGGCAACGGTGATGATTTCATGCGCGGCAATGCCGGTGACGATATCCTCGTTGATGGCCGCGGCGAAGACCACCTGGTGGGCGGTCAGGGCAATGACACCATCGTTGGCTCGGGCATTTTTGACGAAGGCAAATATGAGGACCTGCTTCAGGGTCGTCTGACGGCGTCATCCCAGGAAGAAGTCATCAGCACGCTGGAGTATGACATTCGCAATGACACCGACGATCAGGGCGACACCATCAATGCCGGTGCTGGCGATGATGCCGTGGTCTTTGGCAAGGACGACACCGTAACAGGCGGTCTGGGCGATGATGTCTTTGAGACAGGCGTCTGGATGAATGACGAGAGCGATCAGGCCACCATCACGGATTTCACCGCCAGTGATGACCGGATGATCTATTACTATGTCGCTGGCGAAGCCGCACCCGAGCTGGACGTCGTGACACGCGACAACGACGACGGCGGCACCGACGCATTCCTTGTTGCCGATGGTGTGGAAGTGGTCCGCCTGGTCAATGCAGGCAGCGACTTCAACGTCGAAGATCACGTCTCCCTGGTTGAGCTCGCATCCTGATCCAACCAGCAGCTAAAGATAAAAAAGGCCGCCCTTCCAGCTGGAAAGGCGGCTTTTTTGTTCAGCGCTGAATTGATCCCGGATCAGCGGCCTTCGAATTTCGCGGGCCGTTTTTCCATAAAGGCCGTGACACCTTCCATAAAGTCACGGGTCTTGCCGCATTCCCCCTGCAGGTGGGCTTCTTCGGACAGCTGTTCCGGCAGAGAGTTGCCATAGCCATCGCGGATCGCGGTTTTGATCGCAGCAAAGGCACGCGTCGGACCACCAGCAAGATAGGCCGCACGGGCGCGCCAATGGGCGTCAAAACTGTCGTCAGCCACAGCTTCCCAGATCATTCCCCAATCGCTGGCCTGCTGGGCCGTGATCTTGTCGGCAAACAGCGCCGCGCCCATCGCCTTGGCCATACCCATCTGACGCGGCAGGAACCAGGTGCCCCCCGCATCAGGCATCAGGCCGATACGGGCAAAAGCCTGCATGAAATAGGCGCTCTCGCTGGCGATCACCACATCCGCAGCAAGGGCAAGGTTGGCACCTGCCCCCGCAGCCGGGCCGTTGACGGCGGCGATGGTCGGAACCGGGCAGTTATAGATCGCCTCCAGCATCGGGGTATATTCATCGCGCAGTGTGCGTTCCAGATCCAGCTTGCCCTGGCTCGCAGCATCCGACAGATCCTGACCGGAGCAGAAGGATTTGCCGGACCCGGTGATGACCACCGCCCGTGCTTCCTTGCCTGCGCGTTGCATCGCATGGGTGATTTCAGCCCGCATCAGGCCCGTCAACGCATTCATCTTTGCCGGGCGGTTCAGCGTGACGATGGCCAGACCATCCGCCAGCGAATACTGAATTTCCTTGTAATCCATCAATGGGCCTCGCCGTTAATCGTTTGTCGCAGATTTGCCTAAGGAGCCCGGCAGGAAAAGGCAAACGCCGCGTAACCCCAACCGAAAAGAGCCGCCGTTGTCACGGCGGCCCCAACTTGGCCCAACATCGCCCTGCCCTCAGTCCTTCAGGATGCGATCAAGCTGTGCTTTTTCCTGTTCGCTCAGCGCCTGCACCGCGTCCTCTTCGGCTTTGGTATTGCTGCGCCCGCGCAGGTACACGCCCGCCATGATCAGCGCCAGCACAAGCATGATCGGCCCGGCTGCGTAAAGCAGCCAGTTGGCACCGGTCGCGCGTGGGCTCAGCAGCACATATTCACCGTAGCGATCCACAATGAAGTCCATCGCCTCTTCATTGCTGTCGCCTGCCACCAGACGTTCACGCACCAAAAGCCGCAGGTCGCGGGCCAGATCGGCGTTGCTCTCGTCGATGCTTTCATTGCGGCAGACCAGACAGCGCAGGTCTTTGGACAGTTCCCGCGCCCGCGCCTCTAGCGCGGGATCTGCCAGCACCTCATCGGGTTGGACGGCATAGGTAGGTGCGATCGGCTGCAGGACAAGCGCGGCAACCGCCGCGGCACGCAACAGAGAACGGATCATTCTGCAGGTACTCCTTCGCGGGGGCTGCGGCGGGCGCCAGCTGCAACCCGGAAACGCCGGTCACTCAGGCTCAGCAGACCGCCAAGCGCCATCAACAGGCTGCCGCCCCAGATCCAGTTGGCCAGCGGTTTGATATAGGTCCGCACGGTCCAGCCGCCGTTGTCCTGCTGATCGCCGATGACGACATAAAGATCCCGCAGGAAACGGTAATCGATGGCCGCCTCTGTCGTGGGCATCTGCGCGACGGGATAGTCGCGTTTTTCCGGGTTCAGCAACGCCACGAATTTGCCTGCGCGGGTGACTTCGATATCGGCCATGGTGCTGATGTAATTCGGGCCACGGACCCGGCGCACGTCCTGCAACTCCAGCGTATAGCTGCCGACGTTGAAGGGTTTGTTCAGCTCAGCCACGCGAATATCTTCGGCTTCCCATGCGGTCAAACCCGCAATGGCAAAGATCGTGACCCCAAGGCCAGCATGGGCAACCGCCTTGCCCCAGTCAGCGCGCGGCATCCGGATCAGACGCCCCAACCGGTTGGAGCTGCCCGCCCGCAGCCAAAGATCGGCAAACGCCCCAAACACCACCCAGGCGCCCAGGAACAGCCCGATTGGCCCAAGCCCGGAGCGTCCGGTCTGCATCGCCCAGGCCAGCACACCAAGCGCGACAGCCAGCACAAAGACAAACCGCAACCGCCACATGGTGCGCCCCAGCACGCCCCGTTTCCACGGCAACATGGAGCCCACAGGCAGGATCAGCCCCAAAACCACCATGAAGGGGGTAAAGGCTGCATCAAAGAACGGCGGGCCAACGCTCAGCTTGCGGTCAAAGGCCATTTCAGCCACCACCGGCCATAGCGTGCCAAAGAACACCACGAAACAGCTGACCGCCAGCAGGATGTTGTTGGCAACCAGCGCTGTCTCCCGGCTCACGACGCCAAAGACGCCTTTGGCCTGCATGGCCTGCGCGCGGGCCGCGAACAGGGTCAGCGCGCCACCGGTAAAGAACGCCAGGATGATCAGAATGAAGACACCGCGCTCCGGGTCGTTGGCAAAGGCGTGAACCGACGTCAGAAGGCCGGAACGGACGATGAATGTCCCGATCAGCGAAAAGCCAAACGCGAGGATCGCCAAGAGGATGGTCCAGCTTTTGAGGCTCTCGCGTTTTTCGACCACAATCGCGGAATGCAGCAGCGCCGCCGCCAATAGCCAGGGCATGAAGGACGCGTTTTCCACGGGATCCCAGAACCAGAAGCCACCCCAGCCCAGCTCGTAGTAGGCCCACCACGAGCCAAGAGCGATGCCAATGGTCAAAAAGATCCACGCCGCCAGCGTCCAGGGACGCACCCAACGCCCCCATGCAGCATCCACGCGCCCCTCGATCAGGGCCGCAACGGCAAAGGAAAACGCCATCGAAAGGCCCACATAGCCGAGGTACAGAAACGGCGGGTGAAAGGCGAGACCGGGATCCTGCAACAGCGGGTTCAGATCCTGCCCGTCAAAGGGCGGCACCGCCAGCCGCAGAAACGGGTTTGAGGTGAACAGGATAAAGGCAAAGAACGCCACGCCAATCGCGGCCTGCACCGCCAGCACCCGCGCCTTGAGCGTGGGTGGCAAGCCACCGCCGAACACCGACGCGACCGCGCCAAACAGGCTCACAATCAGCACCCACAATAGCATGGAGCCCTCGTGGTTGCCCCAAGTGCCCGAGATCTTGTAGAGCATCGGTTTTGCGGAATGGCTGTTGAGCGTCACCAAGCGCAGCGAAAAATCCGAGGTAACAAACGCCCAGGTCAACGCGCCAAAGGCGAAGGCCGTAAAGAAAAACTGCGCCTGCGCAGCGGGCTCTGCTACCGACATCCAGCCGGGCCAGCGGAAATGCGCACCGATAAGCGGGACCACCATCTGAACGATGGCAATCACAAAAGCGAGGATGAGGGCGAAGTGACCGAGTTCTGTAATCATGGGCTATCTATAGGGCGAAGCGAAATGGCCGCCAATCGCAATCGGCGCGTCCTCACGCCGCAGTGAGAGGGAACCAACCCCGGACAAGGGGTTGGCCATTGCGCGTAATTTAGCACAGCTTGCCGGGTGGTACAGGCGGGTCATCTCGTCTCATCGCGGTCTCGCAACCACTGGCCAAGGGCGGGATTGGCAGCGGCTATCGGCGCCTGCGGCGGCGGCGGCATTGCTGCGTCTTTCGCGGTTGTGCGAAGGGTGTCGATCTCGGCGATATCGTCTGCCACGCGGCGGGCCTGTGCCAGTTGCGCGGCAATATCGCGCTGAAAGCTCTGGTGTTTCACCTGCTGGCGCGCGCCAAAGTAAAACGACACCACAACGCCCAAAAGCCACCACAGGGGTTCTGGCACCAACGCAAGGCCGCGCATACGGGCTGCAAACCACAAGGGATCAACCATCGCAGCCGCCAAGAGCCCCAGGGTCGACAGCGCAAGCAAAGGGCGCGGCAGGCGGTTCATCCCATCCATCAGCCGGTCAAACCAACTGCGCCGGTCGCGGGAAAACTCGGCCGCGAACTGCTCCATCGCGGCCCCATGGCGGGCCTCACTGCGCAGCGCTGCCCCTTCGGCGTTTTCGCGAAACACCTCGATCGTTTCAGCCACCACATTGCGCCCCCCACCAAACAGCGCCCGCAGCGTGTCGGCAATCAGTCCGGACAACAGCCGCATCACCCCTACTCCCATTCTGCCACACGGGCCTGAAATTCAGCCGGGCTGAGATGATAGCGCGGCGAAACAAATGCCTCGGCCCGCAAGATCCAGCCGCCTTTGCCCCCTTTGCGGGTGCGGGCATACTTGCGGCTGGCGGGTCTGCGATCGGCGATGCGAAAGTAGTAATTGCGCCGGGCCACGCCATAGGCATCGCGCAGCGAAGTTCGCCCGATCTCTGCGGCGGCGCGGGCCGCGCTTGCGGTTTGCGGGCCGATGCGGCCGTCGACCGCCACCTCATATCCCATCGTCGCCAGCAACCGCTGCAGGATGCGCACGGCGTTGTCACCTGCGTTCACATACATATCAAACACCGATGGCTGCAGAACCTCCGGCAGGGCCGAGATGCGGGGCTTGTCAAAGAAATGTCGGATGAAAAGATCAACAGCCTGGCTCCGGCTCACAGAGGCCACGTCGCGCCTGTCCACCTGCCCGTCACCGGTCAAATCCAGCCCCAGCCTGCGCAGCGTCGCAAGGGTGACGCCGTATTTTGTCGCGCCGCCCGGATCATCGGGGTCATCCACATAGCCGCCTTCGCGGGTGATGATGTCTTCGGCAATTGCCTTGATGTCCTGCATGTTCTGTCCCTTTCAAACGGGGTGAGACAGACAGGATCGCAAACAAAAATGAGCGTACTCCGACCAGGGCGTACGCTCATATGGCAACGGGTAGGAATTGGCGGGCGCTAGCTGCCTTCGGGTTCCTTGTAGACGCCCTGTTCCTTCAACGCGTCGACCACTTCCTTCGGCATGTAGGTTTCGTCATGTTTGGCAAGGATTTCAGAGGCTTCGAACACACCGTTCACGTAGCGGCCGGTTCCGACCATGCCCTCGTTTTCGGAAAACAGATCAGGCAGGACGCCGGTGTAGGACACCGCAACGCTGGCCCCGCCGTCGGTGACGGAAAACCGCACGGTTTCGCCCTGACCGCGCACGATGCTGCCTTCCTCGACAAGACCGCCAATACGGAAAACCTCGCTCGCCGCGGGCGGTTCGGCAACAACCTGGCTGGGCGAGCGGAAGAAGTTGATCCCGTCGCGCATCGCATAGCCAATCAGCCCCGTCGCAACCACCAGCGCGACAACCGTCAGCGCGATGACCTGGATCCGGCGTTGTTTCTTGAGCGACTTCATCGGGGCCTCTTTGTCCTGTTTGCAAACGGCACTGACATGGCGGCTGTCCCCTTACGGGAACAGTGGCGCCATCATCAGGCCGGTTGTTTCATCCTCACCTAACATCAGGTTGGCATTCTGCAAGGCCTGACCGCTGCTACCTTTTGTCAGGTTATCCAGCGCCGCAATCACGATGGCGCGGCCTTCGATCCGGTCCTGTGTCACGCCAATATGGCAGAAGTTGGAGCCGCGCACATGGTGCGAGGACGGCGCCTCGCCAAATGGCAAAAGCTCGATAAAGGGTTCATCCGCGTAGGCTTTGGCAAAGGTGTCATAAATCGCCTGTGCATCGCCTTTGACATAGACAGTCGCCAGAATGCCGCGGTTGGCGGGCACCAGATGCGGCGTGAACTGCACCTTGACCGGGCGGCCTGCGAGTTTGGAGAACTCCTGATCGAATTCGCCCAAATGCCGGTGGGTGCCACCAATCGCGTAGGCGTTGTAGCCCTCGCTCAGTTCTGCGTGCAGCAGATTTTCCTTGAGCGAACGCCCCGCCCCCGAAACCGCGCACTTCAGATCGAGAATGATGTCGTCCAGATCAATCACACCAGCCGCAATCAGCGGGCGCAGCGCAAACTGACCGGTGGCCGCGTTGCAGCCTGTGCCCGCAACGAGCCGGGCGGATTTGATCTCTTCCCGGTAGAATTCGGTCAGGCCATAAACCGCCTCTTTCTGCTGGTCGAGGGCCGCATGGGCGTTGCCGTACCATTTTTCATACTCTGCCGGGTCGCGCAGCCTGAAGTCCGCTGACAGATCGACGATCTTCAGCGTTTTTGGCAGGGCTGCGATCACCTCTTGGCTGGTTTTGTGCGGCAGTGCGCAAAAACACAGGTCGATGCCGGTAAAGTCGATTTCATCGATCTTGCACAGAACAGGCAGATCCATGTGGCGCAGGTGCGGGAACACTTCGGCCATGGTCATACCGGCCTTACGTTCCGCAGACAGGGCCGCGATTTCAATGTTCGGGTGCTGGGCGATCAGCCGCACCAGTTCGGCGCCAGTGTATCCGGAGGCACCAAGGATAGCTACTTTATGGGTCATGTGAGACCTCTTTGACCTGTGGGTAAATGCAGTGTCCGCAAACGCAGGCTTGCGGCGGTGATAACAGGGAATGGTCCCGACCGGATTTGTCTGAGGTCAAGGACCGGCAGAAAATCCGTGCGGGAACGCCCGGATCAGGCCGCCTGAAAGGTGATTTCTCGTCGCAGGAACTGCGTTGCGCGGGTGCTGACGCGATTTGCGTCGCCCGTGGTCAGATAGGCACTGCCACCGGTGCCCAGCATCTGCGGATGGCGGGTCAGATAGTCGGCGAGACTTTCGGCAACCAATGCCCCCTGGCTGAAGACCTTGACCTTGGGGCCGAGTGCGGCCTGAAAGGCGTCCTCCATGAGCGGATAATGGGTACAGCCCAGAATGGCCGCCTGCGGGTTGGGCATCTTGCGCAGCAGCGCATCAACGTGGCTTTTGACCAGCGCATCGGCAAGGATCATGTCGCCATCTTCAATGGCATCCACCAGACCGCCGCAGGACTGCGCCTCGACGTCAACGCCAATGGCGCGAAACGCCAGTTCACGCTGGAACGCGCGGCTGGCCACGGTTGCCGGGGTCGCAAACAGCGCGACATGTTTTGTTTCAACTTCACGCGGGGGGGAATTGTCGCCCCATTCCCGTTCGGTCAGCGCTTCGATCAGCGGGACAAACACCCCCAGCACACGCTTGCCTTCGGGCACGCCTGCCTCTTGCATCCGGCGCAGCGCCGCCGCCGAGGCGGTGTTGCACGCCAGGATCACCAGATCACAGCCGCGCTCCCACATCGCATTGACCGCGTTGTTGGTGAGCTGGAACACATCCTCTGCGTCCCGCACGCCGTAGGGCGCGCGCGCGTTGTCACCATAGTAGAGAAAATCCACATCGGGGAGCCGCCGTTGCGCGGCATCCAGGACGGTCAGCCCGCCCAGGCCGGAATCGAAGATACCTACAGCCATCTGTCTCTCTCATTGCCCGCTCAGGCGCGGTGTTTTTGCTCGAACTCATACCCGTAGTCCACGGATTTAAGCGGCGTCGGAGACAGCTCATACGTTGCTTTGCGCAGGAAATCCATCATTGCTTTTGTCTCACCTGCAAGCGGATCAAGCACATCGCGCCCGATCGGCCTGCCGATGACCACGCGAACCGGCGTGTCCACGCGCTTTTTGAACTGCTGGATCAACAAACCCATGCGCAGTGTTGCGTGCATGTGGCTGGCAATCTGGAACAGCCGCGAGGTGTGACCGTCAAAAAACACCGGCACCACCACCGCATCTGATTTGGCGATCATCCGGGCCGTGAACCCCCGCCAGCCCGGATCCATCGGATGTGCAAAAGGCGTCACACCGGTGGAGACCGTTCCGCCCGGGAAAATGCCGATAGCGCCGCCCTGCCCCAGATAGTCGAGCGCAGTCTTGCGGGTCGCCAGATTGGTGCGTAGCGCATCTTTGGTTTCAGCGAAATCAACCGGCAGGATCACCTTGCTGAGATCTTCGGCCCGGCGAAACACCTGATGGGCAAGAATGCGAAAGTCGCCGCGTGTTTCCGCCAGAATATGCCCCATCATCAACCCATCAAGAATGCCATAGGGGTGGTTTGCGATCAGGATGACAGGTTGGTCGGTGGGGATATGGCTCAGCGAACCGCCAACGACATCAAGCGTCAGCCCATAGCGTTCTGCCATCACGCCCCAAAAACTCCGCCCGGCAGCGACCTCCTGCTCGTAGCCTGCTGCGCGCCGGATAAGGCTGAGCCGGCCAGTCGAGTTTTCCATGAGCCGGATCATCGCGCGCCCGGCGCGGGTCGAGGCGGAATGCGCGTAGGAAATGTCACGGGCAAGATGGCGCTGAGCCTGCATTGTCGCGTCTCCGTCTGATGTCGCAGGGTCTGTCTAGACCGGAAGCGCTCTATGCGACAGATCCATGACAAAGGTGTGACAGGGCGCGGCAAACTGCCATCAAACACATCAGGGCGCCCCACGTGGGAGCGCCCTGAAAAATCATCCGGCTCGCCGCATGGCTTACTGCGCGGCGGTTTTCATCGGCTCGCCCCCTTGGCGCAACACCGAGAGGATTTCCTCGCGCCTTTTCGCGCCTTTTGCCTCATTGGCCTGCTTGACCGGGCCAAAGCCACGGATTTCCAGCGGCAGCTCTGCCAGTGCGATGAGAGGTTCCATGATCTCAGGCGATGCCTTGGGCAGCCATTCCTTCATGTCGCTCTCATACTGTTTGATCAACGCCCGCTCCATCTTGCGCTCGGCAGTGTAGCCAAACAGATCCAGCGGGGTGCCACGCAGTCCTTTGAACTTCGCCAGCAGGCGCAACCAACGTTCCATACCCGGACCGAATTTGCGCTTTTTCGGGCGGCCATTGGGGTCGGTGCCTGTCAGCATCGGCGGCGCGAGATTGTAGGAGATCTTGAGATCACCCTCAAATTCGGCCTCGGCCTTCTGTCGGCTCGACAGCAGCAGACGGGCGACTTCATATTCGTCCTTGTAGGACAACAGCTTGTGATAGCCCTTGGCCACCGCTTCCTTCAGCGCCTTGTCGGAAATGCCATCCAGCATCTTGGCGTAACGCTTGGCCAGGCGCGGGCCCTGATAGTCGGTCAGATGCGCCTTGCGGAAGGTGATTTTCTCGTCCAGCGTCTTGGGCAGTTCGACCACATTGGGCTCTGCCAGGCGCGCGGCCTCCTGCGGGTAAAGCACGGCCCAGCGACCGATATCGAAGGCGCGCAGGTTGCGTTCCACCGCCGCGCCATTCAGGGTGATCGCCTCCTGGATCGCCTCCAGGCTGATCGGCAGCAAGCCGCGCTGCCAGGCCGCGCCAAAGACCATCATGTTGGAAAAGATGGAATCCCCCATGCTGGCGCGCGCCAGTTCAGAGGCGTCAAACAGGTCCAGACGCTCGCGCAGACGCGCTTCCAGCGCCACCTGCAGACGGTCGCTCGGGATCTGGAATTCCGTGTCGCGGGTAAAGTCGCCGGTGATGATTTCATGGCTGTTGACCACCGCACCGGTCTTGCCGGTCTTCATCAGGCCAATGGTTTTGGCCCCCGCCGACACCACCAGATCACCCCCGATCAGCGCGTCACATTCGCCGGTGGCAACGCGGATCGCACTGATGTCCTCGGGCGTGTTGGCAATACGGCAGTGGATATGGACCGCGCCACCCTTCTGGGCGAGACCGGCCATTTCCATCATGCCAGCCCCCTTGCCATCAATCTGCGCGGCCTGCGCCAGCACTGCACCGATGGTGACAACGCCAGTGCCACCCACGCCGGTGATGACCACGTTATGGGTGCCATTGATGCTTGGCAGCTCAGGCGTGGGCAGGTCCGGCAGGTCCAGTGCGGCGGTTGGCTCCTTGCGGATCTTTGCCCCTTCGATGGTCAGGAACGACGGGCAGAAGCCTTTGACGCAGCTGAAATCCTTGTTGCAGGAGGACTGGTCAATCGCCCGTTTTCGGCCGAGCTCCGTTTCCTTGGGCACGATAGAGACGCAGTTTGATTGCACCCCGCAATCGCCGCAGCCCTCGCAGACATCAGAGTTGATGAACACCCGCTGGTCGGGATCAGGGAACAGGCCCTTTTTGCGGCGGCGGCGTTTTTCGGCGGCGCAGGTTTGAATATAGATGATGGCAGAGACGCCCTCGACCTGCTCAAACTCCTTCTGCACCACCATCAGCTCTGCGCGTTCGTGCATCCGCATGCCTGCCGGGAACAGCTTGGCGTCGACGTCTTCCTTTTCATCATAGACCACGGCGATGGTTTTCACCCCCATCGCTGTCAGCTCATGCGCGATCTGCTGCGCTGTCAGCCCGCCCTCGGCCTCTTGCCCGCCGGTCATCGCGACCGCGTCATTATAGAGGATCTTGAAAGTGATATTGGTGCCCTCAGCCAGCGCCGCGCGGATAGCCTGCACGCCTGAGTGGTTGTAGGTGCCATCGCCGAGGTTCTGGAACACATGTTTGCGGTTCGAGAACGGCGCCTCGCCGACCCAGTTCACGCCCTCGCCGCCCATATGGGTAAAGCCGGTCGTTTCGCGGTCCATCCACTGCACCATGAAGTGACAGCCGATCCCCGCATAAGCACGCGAGCCATCAGGCAGCTTGGTGGAGGAGTTATGCGGACAGCCCGAGCAGAAGTACGGCAGACGCGCGGCGATCTCCTCGGCATTGTCTGCGCGCTTGGCATCTTCCAGCGCCGAAAGCCCGGCGCGGATTGCCTCGGTCTCGCGACCCTCTTCGATCAGGATCTGCCCCAGTTTTTCAGCGATCATGATCGGGTCGAGCGCGTATTTGGTCGGGAACAGCTCGTCGCGGTGCATGCCGCCTGCGCCGCCCTTGTACCAGCCATAAACCCGGCGGCCCCGACGGTCATCAAAGATGGCTTCCTTGATCTGGATCTCGATCAGCTTGCGCTTTTCCTCGACCACTACGATCAGGTCCAGCCCCTCCGCCCAATCGTTGAAGCCCTTCATGTCCAGTGGCCAGGTCTGGCCCACCTTATAGGTGGTGATGCCCAGCCGTTCGGCCATGTTTTCGTCGATGTTCAGCAGCGACATCGCATGGACCAGATCCAGCCAGTTCTTGCCAGCCGCAACAAAACCGATCTTGGCGCCCGGCTTGCCCCACATCCGCTTGTCCATCTTGTTGGCGTGGCTGTAGGCCTCTGCCGCAAAGCGCTTGTAGTCGATGATGCGGTTTTCCTGGCGGAAACGGTCGTCATCCAGGCGAATGTTCAACCCGTCCGCCGGCATATCAAATTCGGGTGTGACAAGCTGCATCCGGTCGGGATTGCCGTCCACGACCGATGTCACCTCGATCGTATCCTTCATGGTTTTGAGCCCCGTCCACAGGCCCGAGAACCGGCTGAGACCAATCCCGTAGATGCCGTAATCCAGGATTTCCTGAACGCCTGCCGGGCTGACGATGGGAAGGTAGCAATCCATCAGCGACCATTCGGACTGGTGCAGCACGGTAGAGCTTTCGCCGGTGTGGTCGTCGCCCATCGCCATCAGGACGCCACCGTATTTGGACGAGCCGGCCATATTGGCATGGCGGATGGCATCGCCAGAGCGGTCAACGCCCGGCCCCTTGCCGTACCACAGGCCAAACACGCCGTCGTATTTGCCCTCGCCGCGGACTTCGGCCTGCTGGGCGCCCCACAGGGCCGTCACGGCGAGATCTTCGTTCAGACCGTATTGAAAGGTGATATCGCTGGCGGTCAGGTGTTTCTCTGCCCGCTTCATCTGCATATCGACCGCACCAAGAGGCGAGCCGCGATACCCCGTCACCAGACCTGCGGTGTTCAGACCGGCCTGAACGTCACGGTGTTTTTGCATCAGCATCAGCCGCACCAGCGCCTGCGTACCATTCAGCATGACCGGCGATTTGGTCAGGTCATATTTGTCGTTCAGTGAAATCTTCTGCGTGCTCATTCTTGGCCTCCCCAACCATGACTAGCTTGCTCATCTGCGCTCAATAATAGGTCATAATTGCTGACCTGTATACTGTTTTCTGTCAGAATGTGTTTCACTTGGCCCTATGAAATTGAAAGTATCGATACATTTCATATAGGGTTGGATTGAGGCATCGAAAGTGACAGGTATGGACTGGGACAAGCTAAGAATATTTCACGCAGTGGCTGACGCAGGCAGCCTGACCCATGCGGGCGACAAGTTGAATCTGTCGCAATCGGCGGTCAGCCGTCAGATCCGGGCGCTGGAGGAGAGCCTGAACTCGACCCTGTTTCACCGGCATGCCCGGGGGCTGATTCTCACCGAGCAGGGTGAACTGCTGTTTGATGCCACCAAATCCATGTCCAAGAGGCTCGAAGCCGCCTCAGCGCGCATCCGCGACAGCGAGGAAGAGGTCTTTGGCGAATTGCGGGTGACCACCACCTTTGGTTTTGGCACCCTTTGGCTGGCCCCGCGTCTGACCAAGCTTTACGAGCAATACCCCGACCTCAAGGTTGATCTGATGCTGGAAGAGCGGGTTCTGGACCTGCCGATGCGCGAAGCCGACGTGGCGATCCGCATGAAAGAGCCGAGCCAGGCCGATCTGATCCGCAAGCGGCTGATGTCCGTTCAGATGAAGCTATACGCGTCGCGCAACTATGTTGAACGTAATGGCATGCCCGAGGTGATCGAAGACATCGGCGCCCACCGGCTGATCTGCCAGAACCCGCGTTCGGCCCAGGTCGGCTCAGCCGCGGTTCTGGTGCAGAAACTGATGACACATAACCCGTCCTCTTTGCTGACCGTGAACAACTACTTTGGGGTTTTGCAGGGCGTTATCCACGATCTGGGCATCGGCGTGCTGCCAGATTACGTGACAGAGGACTTCCCCGACCTCGTTCCGGTCCTGCCGGATGAGGACACCAGCGATGTGCCTGTCTACCTCGCCTACCCAGAAGAATTGCGCCATTCACGTCGCATTTCGGCATTTCGGGACTTCGTTCAGAACGAAATTATCGCCCACCGCAAGCACATGAAAGAGCTCGGCAAAATCTAGCCATGCAAAAATTGCATGGCAGGAATGCCATGACGTGTGCAGGATTACCCTTGATCCGGGGGGCATGCGCCCCTAAATCACATCTCGAAGGCAGCGACACTGTCGCCCTTCATACCTCCCTGTTGGACTTCGGCCGAGCTTAGTGCTCGGCCTTTTTTTGGCCAAACGCATTGCCCTGCTGTCCTCCGACAGTTTCCATCCTGCCGGGACGTTGATCCAACTCGGGATCCGGCCCGTTCCATTTCCTGATGCGCTAACGCTGCACTGCGGCAGGCCCGAGATCAACCTGTTGCGCCAATATCCCCTTCACATCCACTCCCCCTGCCCAAAGGATCAGCTGACCGGCTTCCACCTGCCGCCAAATTAGGCAGGACAGGAATGCAGTGGACCCGGTCACCGGTCAGGGATGCGGCAAACATAGCCCAAAACCGAAAATGGTTCCTTGCGCTATATCAACAGGTTGAACGGTAAATACCACGTTAACATCATCACCATTCCGCCGCCTTGTCTCAAATTTTTCGGAACCATCACGCACAGCGATCGTTGTGTCAGCGAACCGCATGAAGATGCAAAACACGGAACAGACAGGAGACTTGGATATGCTTCGCATGACCTCTATCGCCGCCCTTATCGCCATGACCGGTGCTGCAAATGCATTGGTGCTGACTGAAAGCGCGACTCCAAACGACAAGGGCGAGAGCTTCATTGAAGAAAACGCCGAATTCATCGGTGCCCCCGTGGTTGACGTAAACGGCGCGCCTATCGGCACCGTGATCGAAGTCACCGCAGAACCGGGCGAACAGCGCAAGATCCTCGTCAACTTTACCGAAGGTTTTTCTGACGAGCTGAGCGGTATGCTGTTCACGCTGGACGGCATGTGGGAAACCGACGGCGTGCTGCAGATGGGTCAGACCACTGACGAACTGGAAACCATGCTGGAGACCTACGCCCAGAACAACCCTGACAAACTGCACGACGAGTCGATCCTGAACAAATAACCGACCCGTCCGCGCAGACGCGCAGTCCAAAAACAGGCCAGAGCCACTCTGGCCTGTTTTTTCGTGCCATTTCCCCCGGCTTCACGCGCTGTGATGCGTGATCGGGTCGCAGCAATGCTGCGCGCGCACGAATGCCTGCTCTTTTTTCTTCCCCCCCAGCCCTCCTTGCCCTAAAAGGCGCGCAATCGCAGCCATTGGGGACGTAAAACGGATGCAGGAACCTGCCATCACGCCTGAACTGATTGCCAACCACGGGCTCAAGCCCGAGGAATACGATCTTATCCTGGAAATCATCGGGCGGGAGCCGACCTTCACCGAGCTGGGCATCTTCTCAGCCATGTGGAACGAACACTGTTCCTACAAATCCTCCAAAAAGTGGCTCCGCACCCTGCCCACCGATGGTCCGCAGGTGATCTGTGGCCCCGGTGAGAACGCAGGCATCGTTGATATTGGCGATGGTGATGCGGTTGTCTTCAAGATGGAAAGCCACAACCACCCCTCTTACATCGAACCCTATCAGGGTGCGGCGACCGGGGTTGGCGGGATCTTGCGCGACGTGTTCACCATGGGTGCCCGCCCCATCGCGTCGATGAACGCGCTGTCCTTTGGCGAGCCCTCCCACCACAAGACCCGCCAGCTGGTCAACGGTGTGGTTGAGGGCATCGGCGGCTACGGCAACTGTTTCGGTGTGCCTTGCGTTGGTGGCGAGGTCCGTTTCCATCCGGCCTACAACGGCAACTGTCTGGTGAATGCCTTTGCCGCCGGTCTGGCCAAGACCGACGGCATTTTTTATTCCGCGGCCTCCGGCGTCGGAATGCCGGTTGTCTACCTTGGCGCCAAGACCGGTCGCGACGGTGTGGGTGGTGCGACGATGGCATCGGCCGAATTCGACGACACCATCGAGGAAAAGCGCCCAACTGTTCAGGTTGGCGACCCCTTCACCGAAAAACGCCTGATGGAAGCGACGCTGGAGCTGATGCAGACCGGCGCCGTGATCTCCATCCAGGACATGGGGGCCGCTGGTCTGACCTGTTCGGCAGTCGAGATGGGTGACAAAGGCGGCCTTGGGGTTCGTCTGGATCTTGAAAACGTGCCGCAGCGCGAAGTGGACATGACAGCCTATGAAATGATGCTGTCGGAATCCCAGGAACGGATGCTGATGGTGCTGAAGCCCGAACTGGAGGCCGAAGCCAAGGCCGTGTTCGAGAAATGGGATCTGGATTTTGCCATCGTCGGTGAAACCATCGCCGAAGACCGCTTCCTCATCATGCACAACGGCGAGGTCAAAGCCGATCTGCCGCTGTCAAAGCTGTCTTCCTCTGCGCCGGAATATGACCGCCCCTGGATCGAGACACCGGCCCCTGAGGCGCTGACCGACGCAGATGTGCCGACAATCGACCCGATTGACGGTCTCAAGGCGCTGATCTCCAGCCCGAACTACGCAGGCAAGCAGTGGGTCTATGAACAATACGACACCACGGTCATGGGCGACACCGCCCGCCGGCCCGGTGCAGGCTCTGGCATCGTGCGCGTGCATGGCACCGACAAACAGCTGGCCTTCACCTCTGACGTGACCCCGCGCTACGTTAAGGCAAACCCGTTCGAGGGCGGCAAACAGGCGGTGGCTGAGGCCTATCGCAACCTGACCGCTGTTGGCGCCAAGCCCTTGGCAACAACCGACAACCTGAACTTTGGCAACCCCGAAAAGCCCGAAATCATGGGCCAGTTCGTCGGCGCCATCAAAGGCATCGGCGAAGCGGTCGCGGCGCTGGACGTTCCAATCGTGTCTGGCAACGTCTCGCTTTACAACGAGACCGACGGTCAGGGGATCCTGCCAACACCGACCATCGGTGCGGTTGGCCTGATTGCCGCGGACGAAGAGCCGATCATCGGCGAAGCCCGCGACGGCCATATTGCCCTGCTCATTGGAGACACCATCGGCCACCTTGGTCAGTCGGCCCTTCTGGCCGAGGTCTTCAACCGCGAGGACGGCGACGCACCCACCGTGGATCTGGCAGCAGAGAAGCGCAACGGCGAATTCATCCGCGCCAACCGCGATCTGATCAAGGCCTGCACCGACCTTGGTGATGGCGGCCTTGCTCTGGCGGCATTTGAAATGGCCGAAGGCGCAGGCGTTGGCGTTCAGATCGATGCGGGCGATACCCCTACCCTGTTTGGCGAAGATCAGGCACGCTATCTGGTGGCCTGCAACTTTGATCAGGCCGAGGGTCTTATGATGGCCGCAGGTCAGGCGGGTGTGACCGTGACAACCGTTGGCAAATTCGGCGGCGACACCGTGAAAATCGGTGGCTCCGAAGCACCGCTGGCAGAGCTGTCGGAGATCTTCCGCTCCAGCTTTGCCGCTGCTGTGGCCTAAGGACTGGACTGCGTTGGGGCTTGGTCCTCAACACGACATATCGGGTGGGGTGGCGCTGTCACCCCACCCATTTTGTTTCGAGATCTCACAGGTGATCCGATGACCCATTCCCAGCCTGCCAGTTCCTCCTCGCCTGCTCTCGACCTGACAGCCGATTGCAGCCGCTGCGCTGCGCTGTGCTGTGTGGCCTACCCGTTTGAGGAGGGTGAGGATTTCGCGATCCTGAAGGAGGCGGATCACCCCTGCCCCAACCTTTCTCAATCCTGTTTTGGCTGCACCATCCATGCCGATCTGAACAGCCGTGGTTTTGGCGGCTGCATCGCCTATTCCTGTGCAGGTGCCGGCCAGCGGGTCACGCAGGTGTTGTTTGCGGGCGAAACCTGGCGGGACGATCCCGATCTTCTGCCCCATATGACCCACGCGCTGCGGGTTCTGCGCCCCATCCACGAGGCCCTGCTGATCCTGCGCGAGGCGTCAAATCTGGATCTGCCCCAAGACATTCGCCACGCGCTGAATGGATTGATGACGACGCTTGCGGTTGCCGATGGGACCACGATCTGGGATTTTGAGGAAGCCGAGGTGCAGGAGGCGCTCGCCTCTGTTCCCGACTTCGTTCCCCGCCTTGCCCCATACGTGCGCAAAGACCCGGCCATCTGACCGCCTAATCTGCTTGCAGAGGCCCCGACCGCACCCTACATTTTGTATCAGCTAGAAATAAGGATACTTCACCCATGCCGATGCAAGCCCACGAAATCGAAGAGCTGCTGCGCCAGAGCTTTCCGGATGCGGAAATTCAGGTCGGTGGCCACGACGGTGTGCATATGTCCGCGATGGTCATCGACGAGAGCTTCCGCGGCAAAAACCGCGTCCAGCAGCAGCGCGCGGTCTACGCCGCTCTCAAGGGCAAGATGGATGGCTCCAACGGTGAGCTGCACGCGCTCGCCCTGACGACCAAAGCGCCCGAGTAACCCAAGATGTCGTTGTTTCTGTCGCTCCTCATCTTCGGCATCATCGTCATGACCGCGATTGTCGCGGTCATCGGTCAACGCCGGGCACCGCTGGAGGACGATGACAACGATCCCAACTACCACACCCTGCGATCTGACTATCAGTCGGGTATGGGCGGGGGATCCATGCGGACCTGGAAGGTGCCCAAAGACCCGGACGAATACGCCCGTTTCTTTGTCCCGAAGGGCAAGAAATAACCCTCTTCCGCCCCTGCCAACAGCCCGGATCAGTCCGGATTGGCATTCCCCTCGATTTTCCCTATATCTCGGCTAACGGAACAACGGCCCACCCGCCGAAAGGAAACGCAACATGACCGACGCAAAAACCCGCATCGACGAAACCGTCAAAAGCAACGACGTTGTGCTCTACATGAAGGGCACCAAGGATATGCCGCAGTGTGGCTTTTCCTCGCGCGTTGCTGGCGTTTTGAACTACATCGGTGTCGACTACACCGACGTGAACGTTCTGGCTGACGAAGAAATCCGTCAGGGTATCAAGGACTATTCCGACTGGCCGACCATTCCCCAGCTCTACGTCAAGGGCGAGTTCGTGGGCGGATGCGACATCATCACCGAGATGACCCTCTCGGGCGAGCTGGACGGCATGTTTGAAGAAAACGGCGTCGCCTTTGACAAGGCAGCTGCGGACAAGATCCGCGAAGCCAACGGCTGACCTGACGGCCTGGCGCTTGCCGGGCACCCGTCACAAAACAAAAGCCTGCCGCGATCATCGTGGCAGGCTTTTTCTGTGGAAGGGGCTGCGCTGTGCCCCGCCTAGTAAATCCCCGGAACAAATTTGGCGGTGCGCGCGGCATAGGCCGAAAACTCGGCCCCATAGCGGTCGGCAAGATACCGGTCCAACGCGGGGATGTGATAGAAGACAAACATCAGGGTCATCATCAGCGGCACCACTCCAGCCCAGATGGAGGCCGCGAGAATTGCCCAGCCTGTGAACAGGATGCTGTCACCGAGGTAGTTTACATGCATCGAATAGGCAAACAGCCCGCCGGTATAGCAATGCCCCTTGCTGCTTGGCTGTTTTTTCCAGGCCCAACGCTGCAGTTCTGAACCGGTGTTGATCGCAGATCCAATCAGCAAAAGGGACCCCCCAACCACATCCCATAGGTCAAAGGCGCGGGCCTCCCCCGCCACAACCCCGGCGCCGAGAAGGAGAAACCCGATTTCGAAACTCGCGATAAATGCCGCGAGGCCCAACCCCTCGGACAGCTCCACCCTGCGATGCAGCAGCACGAAGAGGGTCACGAGATGGCGCAGAAAATACAAAACCGCCGCCCCTGCCATGACCTTAGCGCGCATCGGATCCGGCCAGTCCCATCTGCCAAAGGCAAGCCAAAGACAGACCAACACCGACAGCCCATGCAAGGCTGCAAACCCAAGTTTCACCTCAATCGACCGCCCATGTGTGCGGTCCACCCCACCTGCTTTGCCAGCCATTCTTGTCACCCCTTGATGCGTCAATCCATTTTCGTCCAAACTGTTTTCGTCCAACTGGACTATTTAAACAATTGGACGGGAGGGCGGTTCCATGTCAATTCTATTTCGACCAAACGGACGAAATTAGATGCCAAAGATCATCGATCACGACGCCCATAGCCAGGACCTCGCCCGCCGGGCTGCGGCGTATTTCTCTCAGCATGGTTATGGCGGGACGAGCATGCGCAAGATCGCGCAACACCTCGGCCTGTCCAAAAGCGCGCTCTATCATTACTTTCCCACCAAAGAGGCGCTGTTTCTTGCCTGCACAAGGCAGGTGATGCCGGGCGAGGACGCCCTGCCCCAAAACGCCACCGGTAGCGAAACGGACCGTTTGCAGGCCTTGAAGGAGATGATGGGACAGGATTTTGCCGCTGAAATGGCGTTGATTTTCGACTATCTCAGGGGAAAATCCCAAGCAGAGATTGCCCAGGATGAGGCCATGCAGCTGGCGCTTTCCGCCTATCGCGGCGCGGTGGCCGCAATCGTGGGAGAGACCCGATCAGAGCAGGTCCTGGCCCAGATCATGGGCGAGCTGATGCTCGTGTATCTATCGGGTGGCGAGACACAAAAAACCCCGCAACCGCATGGGGTTACGGGGTGATTTGAACCTATATTTCCAACCCGTGCAGAGGCCGCTTGATCAGCTGGCGGCCTGCTCTTCGATCTCCTGCGCCAGCGCCTCTGTGCGGGCGGCCAGCTCTGCGAGCGTCTCGGTCACAAGCGGCGGAACAACCGGCACTTCGATCCGTTCAGGCTCTGGCGCGGGCGCGGCGCGCAGCTCGGCCAGTTCGGCATCGCGCGCCGCCAGCTCGGCTTCGACTTCTTTGATACGGTCCTCGACCGCTGCCGTTTTATCCGCCAGCATCAACCCCGCCATCAACAGCATCCGGGATTCGGGCATCCGACCGATCTGATCGGACAGAACCTGCGCCTCATCGTCAAGCATCTTGGCCGCAGAATGCAGATAGCTTTCTTCGCCCTCCTGACAGGATACTTCAAACCCGCGACCGCCGATGTGAATTGTGACTTCGGGCATCAGATATCTTCTCCTTCGGGCATCGGTTGGGCTGTTCGGGCGCTCGCCATCGTGTCAGCCAGCGTGTCAACCGGCGCGCCATCCATCATTGGGATCTCGACCGAGGGCTCTTCTGCCGGGCTGTCTTGCTGATCGCTGCCCTCTTGTCCGGCTTGCGCCAGCAACGGCTCCAGCTTTGCAAGGATCGCCGTCACATGCGCCTGCTCGGCGGCAAAAGACGCGCGCAATGTGTCCACTTCGGACTGCAGAGCCGCGTTGATCAGGTCAGGATTGCCGACACCTTCGGCGTTTGCATCTCGCAGGGCGGCGTTCGAGGCGCGCAGCTGATCCGCTGTCGCGCGCAGCTCCTGCTGGGCATGGTCAAGCTGCACCAACATATCGTTCTGATTGGCGAATTCATCGGCGCTGGGGCCAACTGCAGCGGCCTCTCTCGCGGCCTGTTCCGCCGCCTGAGCCGCTGAAACCGCGGCGTTGGCCTCCTCCAACTGGTGACGCAGCGCTTCGACCTCGGCATTCAGGGCCGCCGCATCTACAGCCGCGCCCAGATCGTCGGGTTCTTCCTGCAGCTGTTCGCTCAAACGGGCGTTGGTTGCCAGGGCTTCGTCCAGCTGATCCTGCAGCGCCTCGCGGGCCGAGGCGGCCTCGTTGCCGTGGACTTCAAGTTCCTGTTTCAACCTGGCCACTTCGGCCTGCAATGCGTCGCGCTCAGCGGTGTTGCCAACCTCGTTGCGCAGCAGCTCCACCTCGGCTTGAAGGGCTGCGAGCTCTCCAACATCGTCGGTGGCCGGTGCCGCGGTCTTGGCCTCGGCTTCCTGTAGCTGATTGCGCAGGACTTTCAACCGCTCTTCCAACT
The DNA here is from genome assembly GCF_001258055.1 of Phaeobacter italicus. Classification (GTDB taxonomy): domain Bacteria; phylum Pseudomonadota; class Alphaproteobacteria; order Rhodobacterales; family Rhodobacteraceae; genus Phaeobacter; species Phaeobacter italicus. The sequence continues at coordinate 863,250 of NZ_CVRM01000011.1, forward strand.
GGGCGTTGGCCAGCCGTTCTTCATCCAGTTCACGGCTCAGCGTTTCATGGGCAGCGTTGGATTGCGACTGCGCCTCTGCTTCGGCCTGAACGCGTGCTTCGGTTGCGGTGCGTGCAGTCTCCTGCAAGGCTGCGGCCCCCGCACCGATCCGCTCCATCGCGGCCAGGATCCGACCCTGCAATTCTTCGATCTGCTCCATGCCTGTCCCTTTGCGACCCCGTGATGTATCTGCCGGTATTTATCTGCCGGTTCCGTCTACAGCGCTAACATCGCCCGATTCAGGCGCAATTTGCGCGAATCAGAACGGACCAGCGGCTGTGCAACCAACTTAGTTCATGCAGGGATAAATTACCCCCTGTTTGCTTTCAAGCACTTGCGGCACATAGTTCGCGCAAGAAGCCGCGCAAACGCTTGATCTTTGCCACATCACTGTTATTGAGCCACCAGTCTGCCTAAAACCCAGAGGAAAAATCCAGTGGATCTGACTGCCCTGCGCAACGCAAACCCCGAACATTGGACCAAGGCTGCGGCCATCCGTGCCCTGGCCCTCGATGCCGTTGCTGCGGCCAATTCGGGCCATACCGGCATGCCCATCGGCATGGCCGATGTCGCGACCGTCCTGTTTGAAAAACACATGAAGTTCGACGTGGCGAACCCAAAGTGGCCGGACCGCGACCGCTTTATCCTGTCCGCCGGTCACGGCTCCATGCTGATCTATTCGCTGCTCTATCTCATGGGCGACGCACAGGTCACGCTTGAGCAGATCAAGAACTTCCGCCAGATGGGCGCCCTGACTGCAGGCCACCCGGAAAACTTCCTTATCGATGCGGTGGAAACCACCACCGGTCCGCTGGGCCAGGGCATCGCCAATGCCGTTGGTTTTGCCATGGCAGAGGAAATGCAGCGCGCCCAGTACGGCCGCAAGCTGGTGGATCACCACACCTATGTGATCGCAGGCGACGGCTGCCTGATGGAAGGTGTCAGCCAGGAAGCCATCGGTCTTGCTGGTCGTCACTCGCTCGGCAAGCTGATTGTTCTGTGGGACAACAACAACATCACCATCGACGGCACTGTTGAGCTGTCGGACCGCACCAACCAGGTGCAGCGCTTCAAGGCGTCGGGCTGGCATGTTCAGGAAATCGACGGTCACGATCCCAAGGCGATTGATGCCGCGATCGAAGCCGCGAAAAAGACCAAGAAGCCGTCCATGATTGCCTGCAAAACCCACATCGCCCTGGGGCACGCAGCGCAGGACACATCCAAAGGCCACGGCGCCCTGACGGACGCGGAACAGCTGAAAGCGGCCAAGGACGCCTATGGCTGGACCGGCGGCGCATTCGAGGTGCCCGCAGACATCAAAGCCCAGTGGGAAGCCATCGGCCAGCGCGGCGCAGCCGAGCGTGAAGCCTGGGAAGCGCGCTTTGCCGAAGCCTCCCAGCAGAAGCAGGACCGCTTTAACCGCGCCTATGCGCTGGACGCCCCCAAGAAGCTGTCCGCCGCTGTCAAAGCGCTGAAAAAGCAGGTGAGCGAAGACCAGCCCAAGGTCGCAACCCGCAAGGCATCGGAAATGGCGCTGGCCGTCATCAACCCGCTTATGCCTGAAACTGTCGGTGGCTCTGCGGACCTGACCGGTTCCAACAACACCAAAACCGGCGATCTGGGTATCTTTGACATCGACAACCGCAAGGGTCGTTACGTCTATTGGGGTATCCGCGAGCACGGCATGGCTTCGGCGATGAACGGCATGGCGCTGCATGGTGGTATTCGCCCCTATGGCGGCACCTTCTTCTGCTTCACCGACTACGCCCGCCCGGCAATGCGTCTGGCTGCCCTGATGAAGATCCCGTCGGTGTTCGTGATGACCCACGACTCCATCGGTGTTGGCGAAGACGGCCCGACCCACCAGCCGGTTGAGCATCTGGCCATCTGCCGCGCGACCCCGAACACCTATGTGTTCCGTCCCGCTGACGCCGTGGAAACCGCAGAAGCCTGGGAAATCGCCCTGACCGAGAAAGAAACCCCCTCGGTCATGACGCTGACCCGTCAGAACCTGCCGACCGTGCGCACCGAGCACAAGCTGAACAACCTCACCTCCAAGGGCGCCTATGTTCTGGCAGAGGCCGAGGGCAAGCGTCAGGTCATCTTGATCGCCACCGGTTCCGAGGTGTCGGTTGCAATGGACGCAAAGGCCAAGCTGGAAGCAGAAGGCATCGGCACCCGTGTGGTCTCCATGCCCTGCATGGAGCTGTTCGCACAGCAGGACGAGGCCTACCGCCGCAAGGTCCTGCCCGCAGGTCCGGTGCGCGTTGGTATCGAAGCCGCCATGCGCGCAGGCGGCTGGGACCGCTGGCTGTTGGGCGAGCGCGGCCAGGAGAAGAAAGCCGCATTTGTCGGCATGGACCGCTTCGGCGCCTCCGCCCCCGCGGGCGAGCTGTTCGAGAAGTTCGGCATCACGGCCGACAACACCGTTGCGAAGGTGAAAGAACTGCTGGGTTAAGTCTCGCTACAATGCAAAAAGAGGAAGGGCACCCAACCGGGTGCCCTTTTTGTCGTGGAATGGCTGCTGTGCGGACAAAGTGTGAATTCGCTGCGGTTGCGCGAAGGGCTGCGTGGGAGTATGCTGCGGCTATTGATCGCCGCTCTTTTTTGTTTCAATTCTCGCTTGCCAAGTCTCAATCAAAAACAAAGCCATTGACCCAGCAAGGTTAACCGTCAAGGCGGCATGACGTGGCTTAAATGAAACTCGTGAGCGCCCTCCAGCATGGGCATCACCACCTTTGTTGCGTAAAGAACCAATACTCTGAACGACGCTTTGGCAGTTTCCCAAAATCGTCTTAAACACTTCTTCCTGATGCTGCGATGGTGCCAGGTTCATCACCTTTGACGCTTCAGAGTATAGCTTCGGCACATTCCATTTTGGCTCCCAAGTTGCGCCGCTGTCCTCGATGATGTGTTTGCAGACCTCTTCAAGTAGCGTACTTGAGGCGGTCACGGCACCGTCTGGGTCCGTTGATCGCCTTTCTAGCGCTTTGGCCCAAAAAGCTTGGACGGCAGGAGCATCATAGACATCAAGACCTTCTGTGATCACGGCATCTGCCGCACCACCTCCTGACTCAAGGAAGGCCAATAGCGGTTTAAAAGAATCTTCTACATGTCCTCGACGTATAGCCCAGGAACCTGAGCCACTTGCAACGCTTGACAATGCAGACCGCACCGATGCGGCATCATTCGAAAAGCGCACAAAATCTGGCAGAAGCCGTTTGCTTGCTGGATCGTCCATCAACTTCTTTCTGGCCATTTTGTACTCACGCTCCGAACCACCCTCGGTCGTAAGACCAACGCAGTTGTTTTTTAAAAGCAGCGCGCATTCAAAAAGATCGTCCGGAATTTCTGGTTCGCCGAAATCAGCAAATGTCATCAGCTATCCTTTAATCAATGGATTTCCGAAATTTGGTCTAACTTTCGCCCTACGTTCAGGATTTCAAACGTGTTCGCCATCGGGATACCGGACGTTGGAGAGAATTGCAGCATCCGTCACTCTGGGCTCACAACAGACATCTTTCCAATCACCGATTGGCGATCAGTGCGCAGCCTTCTTCCCTGACACTGCCGCAATCACCGGTCCCACAACCTTCGTCGCCAGCGGGATCAGCAGCAGACCGTAGGCCAGCCCAAACACGCCGTCCATCGTGGCCTTGGCGACCCATTCGGCAAAACCCTCCCATGCGGCGGGGACCGCGTGACCGACGGCATAGGCCCAGTCGTGAATGTGGTGACCCAGCCAACCAAAGCCCAGCTCTTCCAGCCCGTGGATGATGATGGAGCCACCGACCCACAGCATCGCAGCGGTTCCGACCACCGACAGGATCCACATCAGAACCGGCATGAATTTCACCAGCCCGCGACCAATTCCCCGCCCAACCGGGGTCAGTGCGTTGTTGGTGAGGTAAAGCCCCACATCGTCCATCTTCACGATCAGCGCCACAGATCCATAAACCGCAACGGTCACGCCAATGCCGACAACCGCAAGGGTCGCCGCCTGCATCCAGACATTGGGCGCCTCGATCGCGGCCAGCGCGATTGTCATGATTTCCGCCGACAGGATGAAATCGGTTTTGATCGCCCCCTTGACCTTCTGCTCTTCCAGATGGCCCGGATCCTTTACCGACATGTCTTCTTCGATCTCGTGGCTGGCGTGGGGAAAGAGCACGTGAAAGATCTTCTCGGCCCCCTCAAAACACAGGTAACTGCCCCCCAGCATAAGGAGGGGCGTAATCAGCCAGGGGGCAAAATTCGCGAGCAGCATCGCGACCGGCAGAAGCAGGATCAGCTTGTTGAAAAACGACCCTCGCGCAATGCGCCAGATGATCGGCAGTTCGCGGGCGGGCTCGAACCCCTGAACATATTTCGGGGTCACGGCTGCATCGTCGATGATCACCCCCGCCGTCTTGGCCCCGGCCTTGCCCGCAGCTGCCGCCACATCGTCAACCGATGTTGCCGCAACCTTGGCAATGCCTGCGACATCATCCAGCAAAGCCAACAAACCGCTCATGGGGGATCCTCTTCATCTTGCGCGTGTTGCGCCCACAGTAACCATTCGCCTTTCAGGTACAAGTCGCGCAAGCCCCGGATTGTTCCCAGATCCATATGACCGGACTGACACCGGTCCAGGCACCTGTCGCAAATTCCGATGCGAATGACGCAGGGCAAAAGCGCCCGCGCGGTGGCGGCAAAATCTGTTAACGCAACCAGTGATTTTCGTTACCGCAACCATCCATGTTTTGCGCTAACAGTCTGGTTTTATATACCTTTTCGCACTTTTGGTGACGGGAAATGACCGCTATAGCGAGGGCAAGTTCTGCACGTTTGGAGAGACGCACATGACCATCAAAGTCGGGATCAACGGGTTCGGCCGCATCGGGCGCTGCACTCTGGCGCATATCGCAGCCTCGGGCCGCGACGATATCGAAGTGGTCAAGGTCAATGCCACTGGCCCCCTGGAAACTGCAGCCCACCTGCTGAAGTATGACAGCGTGCACGGTCGTTTTCCAAACGACGTGACCATCGGCGAAGGCACCATGAACCTGGGCCGCGGTGACATGCAGATGTTCTCGACCTACGACATGAACGAGCTGGACTGGTCCGGCTGTGACGTTGTTCTGGAGTGTACCGGCAAATTCAACGACGGCGAAAAAGCCAAGGCGCATCTGGAGCGCGGTGCCAAGAAGGTGCTGCTGTCGGCACCGGGCAAGAACGTCGACAAGACCATCGTTTTCGGCGTGAACGACGACAAGCTGGAAGCGGGCGACGTGATGGTTTCCAACGGCTCCTGCACCACCAACTGCCTTGCCCCGCTTGCCAAAGTCCTGGACGAGACCGTCGGTATCGAAAGCGGCATCATGACCACGATCCACGCCTATACCGGCGACCAGCCGACGCTGGACCGCCGCCACAGCGATCTGTATCGCGCGCGTGCGGCAGCCATGGCGATGATCCCGACCTCCACGGGTGCAGCCAAGGCGCTGGGTGAGGTGCTGCCGAACCTAAAGGGGCGTCTTGACGGTTCTGCCATCCGCGTGCCCACCCCGAATGTCTCGGCTGTGGATCTGACCTTCCGCGCGTCCAAGAAGACCTCGGTGACCGAAATCAACGCGATCATGAGCGAAGCGGCCAATGGGCACATGTCCCGCGTGCTGGGCTACGAGCCTGCACCGCTGGTTTCGATCGATTTCAACCACACAGAGCAGAGCTCTATCTTTGCGCCGGATCAGACCCGCGTTGTCGAAGACCAGCTGGTGCGCGTTCTGGCGTGGTATGACAACGAATGGGCCTTCTCTGTCCGCATGGCTGATGTTGCGGTTGCGATGGCGCGCCTCAGCTGATCTTCAGCTGACCCCTGGCAGACGCAGCCCTTGTTTTGAAACGCTCGCTCAGGCATATCTGGGCGGGCGTTTTCTCTTTTGGGCCAGATGGATGACCAACACAATTGCAGTTGTTTTAGGCGGTTTTCTGATTGCGGCCATCGCCATCGACATCGCCCTGTTTGGCGATGTGCACATGATCTTCCTCGGCAAACGTATGCTCGAACTGATCGACTGGATTGCCTTCTGGCGTTGACCTTTTGGCCCGCTTTCCGCCCCCCACAACACCAAAAGACGGCGCCCATTCGGACGCCGCCCTGATCTCTTGCGACAGCGGAATGTGATCTGATCAGCCGTTCAACCGTTTGCTCAGCTCTTCCTCGACCAGAGGGGTGACAAAGTTCGACACATCCCCCCCAAGGCGCGCGATTTCCTTCACCAGCTTTGAGGCAATCGCCTGATGGCGCGCCTCTGCCATCAGAAACACCGTCTCAACCGAGCTGTCGAGCGCGCGGTTCATGCCAACCATCTGGAATTCATACTCGAAATCCGCAACCGCCCGCAGGCCGCGCACGATGATCTGTGCACCCACGTCGCGGGCACAATCAATCAGCAGATTTTCAAACGGGTGGGCCACGATCTCTGTGCCGGTCTGTTCGCTCAGCTTGGCGCATTCCGCCTCGATCATGGCGACACGCTCTTCCAGCGAAAACAGCGGTCCCTTGTCGCGGTTGATCGCAACGCCGATCACCAGTTTGTCCACCAGCGCGCTGGCACGGCGGATAATGTCGATATGTCCCAGGGTAATCGGGTCGAATGTTCCGGGATACAAGCCAATACGCATAGGGCCCCTCCTGCCTGCTGGTTGGTTGCGCGCAGGCAAACATGTTTTACACGCCGGGCGCAAGAGCGTGAAAATACCGAAGTCTTAGGCAATTGCTGCAACGCCGCAACGTCAGGATGCAATCCTCGGCCAGGGGCGCCACGCCTGTGTCAGCGCCCCGGGGCCATGCGCCATCAGTGGCCCATGATCATGCCTTCCAGCGCGTCCTTCTCCATCGCGACCTCAGCCAGCTGGGCCTTGACCACATCCCCAAGGGACACCAGCCCGATCAGCTTGCCCTCTTCGACCACTGGCATGTGGCGGAAACGGCCCTCTGTCATCTGCTGCAGCACCTCTTCCACGTTGGATTGGCTGGTACAGGTCACAAGCTTGCGCGTCATGTAATTCTTGGCGCAGTCGCTCAGGCAGCTGGGGCCCGTGCGCGCCAATTCACGCACGATATCACGTTCGGACAGGATCCCTTCTGCGGTTTCTCCGTCGCTCGACACCACCACGGTCCCGATCTTGTGCTCACCCAGCAGCTTGGCCGCTTCAGAAATCGTCGCATTTGGTGCAATCGTCACCACACCAGAGCTTGCCTTGGATTTCAGAATGAATTGAATCAGCATGGGCGCTCCTCTGTTTTTGTAATTTTATTGCGTAACCCAAGCGTTGCCGGATCCCGACATCAAGTCAAGCCTTCCAGTCGGATCACCTCGTCGCGGATCCCTTTTGACAGCGCCTGTGCAAACCGGTTGAGCCGCTCGCTGCGCTGATCGCCCTGATGGCGCACAAGATAGAAACTCCGCGTGAGACTGATCTTGTCGGTCAGAACCTTGCGCAACGACCGATGCGCAGGCAGCGTGAAATCATGGGCAACACAAAGAGCCGTGCCTTCTGCGGCCAGTTTGATCTGTACCGATACGGAATTTGACGCCAGCGCCACCCGTTCGATGCCGAGGTTGTTGAGATAATCCAGCTCCCGGTCGAAAATCATGTCCGGGATGTAGCCGATCATTTTGTGTTTCTTCAGGTCTTCCAACTTTTCGATTGGGGGGTGGTCGCGCAGATAGTGACGTGAGCCGACGAGATGCAGTTTGTAGTCGGTGATCTTTTGTACCAGCAGCTGGCCTGCGGTGGGCGCGCTGACGGTGACAGCCATGTCCGCCTCGCGGCGGCTTAGGTTGATGACGCGCGGCAGGGCGACGATCTGGATATCAAGATCGGGGTTGTCCTCGCTGATGCGCGCGCAGACCTGTGGCAACAGGTAATTGGCGCTGCCGTCCGGTGCGCCAATCCGGATTTGGCCTGACAGGGTATCACTGGGCCCCGCCAGCGCCTCCTGCCCGGCCCGCATCGCCTGCTCTGCCGCCTCGGCATGGCCCAGCAACCTGTCACCCGCCGCGCTGAGCGCATAGCCTTGTGGGGATTTCACGAACAGCGGCGTATCCAGTGCCTCTTCAAAGCGGGAAATGCGCCGGCCCACAGTTGCGGGGTCCATCTTCAAGACGCGACCAGCCCCGGACAGGCTGCTTTCGCGCGCCACTGCTAGAAACACCCGCATATCATCCCATTGTGGGTCCATGAGCCTGTTCTCCTCATTGCGCCACAGCCGATCATTAATCCGCTGTTAACCCTTTGCGTTCCTGCAAAGCCTCTTTGAGATCTTTCCTCTTTTGCGATGATTTTTGCAAGCCTAGGATTGCCCCAACTCAAATAGAGGAGGATCCGATGGAAGAACTCGGTCACTTTATCAACGGCAAGATCACCGCAGGCACCTCTGGCCGCAGCGACGACGTCTACAACCCCGCAACAGGCGAAGTGCAGTACAAATGCGCGATGGCGAGTGCGGCAGAAACCACTGACATCATTGAAAAAGCGGCCGCAGCTCAGCCGCAGTGGGGCGCAACCAACCCGCAAAAACGCGCCCGCGTGATGATGAAGATGGTCGCGCTGATGAACCGCGACATGGACAAGCTGGCTGAGGCACTGAGCCGCGAGCACGGCAAGACCATCCCCGACGCCAAAGGCGATCTGCAGCGCGGTCTGGAAGTGATCGAATACTGCGTCGGCGCGCCCCAGATGCTGAAAGGTGAGTTCACCGACAGCGCAGGCCCCGGCATCGACATGTACTCCATGCGCCAGCCGCTGGGTGTTGTCGGCTCCATCATGCCGTTCAACTTCCCCGCCATGATGCCGCTGTGGCACGTCGGCCCGGCGCTGGCCTGCGGCAACGCGGTTGTTCTGAAACCGTCCGAGCGTGACCCCTCTGTGCCCTTGATGCTCGCAGAGCTGTTCGTTGAGGCCGGCCTGCCCGAGGGCGTGTTCCAGGTCGTGAACGGCGACAAGGAAGCCGTCGACACCATTCTGGACAGCGAAATCATTCAGGGCGTGTCCTTTGTGGGCTCCACCCCGATTGCGCAGTACATCTATTCCCGCGCCACCGCCAACGGCAAGCGCGCCCAGTGCTTTGGCGGCGCCAAGAACCACATGATCGTGATGCCCGACGCCGATCTGGACCAGGCCGCTGACGCGCTGGTCGGCGCAGGTTTCGGCGCGGCCGGCGAACGCTGCATGGCGATCTCGGTTGCGGTTCCGGTTGGCGAGGAAACCGCCGACAAGCTGATCGAAAAACTGATCCCGCGTATCGAAAACCTCAAGGTTGGCCCCTATACCGCCGGTGATGATGTCGACCTCGGCCCGGTTGTGACCGCAGCCGCCAAGGAACGCATTCTGGGTCTCATCAACTCTGGTGTGGAACAGGGCGCGACACTGGTTGTCGACAATCGCGACTTCAAACTGCAGGGCTATGAAGACGGCTTCTTTGTTGGTCCGCACCTGTTTGACAACGTGACCACCGACATGGATATCTACAAGCAAGAGATCTTTGGCCCGGTTCTGTCCACCGTCCGCGCAGCCACCTATGAGGACGCGCTGAAACTGGCGATGGATCACGAGTACGGCAACGGCACCGCGATCTTTACCCGTGACGGCGACACTGCGCGTGACTTTGCCTCCCGCGTGAACATCGGCATGGTGGGCATCAACGTGCCGATCCCGGTGCCGCTGGCCTACCACACCTTTGGCGGCTGGAAGAAATCCATGTTCGGCGATCTGAACCAGCATGGCCCGGACAGCTTCAAGTTCTACACCCGCACCAAAACCGTGACCTCCCGCTGGCCCTCGGGCATCAAGGAAGGTGGCGAGTTCAACTTCAAGGCGATGGACTGATATCTGGCCGCACGCCATAGGTATCACCACCCAAACACGAAGGCCCCGGCAATGTCCGGGGCCTTTCTTTCATACCCGCCCTCTGCCGCCGTCGCCTGCCCCGCCAACCCTGCCGTTTGGGCAGTTTTTGCCCATTTTTCTGGCCAATCACCGTAATTTTGCTTGCTCATTACCTAGGGTCGTCTATCCGGTTTGAAGCATAGAAAGAACGACGGCAGGCAGATGAGCACACCCGAGATATCCCCCCAGCCAAAGGCGGCTGGAAAATCCGCACGCGACTGGGTCAAGATCCTCGCGCAATACCGCGAACCCAACCACCTGCGCAGCAGCTTTGAGCTGGCAGTGACTGTGGTTCCGTTCCTTGCCCTTTGGGCGCTTGCCTGGTGGTCGCTTTCGGTGAGCTATTGGCTCACCCTTGCGCTGTCCCTTCCGATCGCGGCGTTTCTGCTGCGCCTGTTCACCATCCAGCACGACTGCGGCCACGGTTCGTTTTTCCGCAACCGCCATGTCAGCGACTGGGTGGGCCGCATTATCGGCGTGCTGACGCTGACCCCGTATGATGTCTGGCGCCGGACGCATTCCATCCACCACAGCACCCATGGCAACCTCGGCAAACGTGGCATGGGCGACATCCACACCATGACCGTGGCCGAATACCGCGCCTCCGGGCGTTGGGGCCAGTTCATGTACCGGCTCTACCGCCATCCCATCACGCTGTTCGGCTTTGGGCCTGGCTATCTTTTCTTCCTGCAAAACCGGATCCCCTATGGTCTGATGGGTCAGGCCCGCTACTGGATCAGCGCGATGGGCACCAATCTGACCATTGTTCTGGCTCTTGCCGCGATCTGGTATTTCGGCGGCTTGATGCCGCTGTTGCTGATCTTTGTGCCCGCAACGCTGATTGCGGCCACTGCGGGGCTGTGGCTGTTTTATGTTCAGCACCAGTTCGAGGCCACCACCTGGGAAGACGACAGCAACTGGCAGCTGCATGACGCCGCTCTGCACGGCAGCTCTCATTATGTCTTGCCCCCGGTGCTGCAATGGCTGAGCGCCAATATCGGCATCCACCATGTGCATCACCTGTACAGCCGGATCCCGTTCTACCGGTTGCCGCAGGTGCTGCGCGACCATGCCGAACTGGCAGAGGGCAACCGCATGACCATCCGCGAAAGCCTTGCAAATGCGCGCCTGCATCTGTGGGACGAAGACGCCAAGCGGCTGGTGTCCTTTTCTCAGGCCCGCGCCCTCTGACTATATAGTCCGCCACATTCGGCGGGAATTTGCCCAGACCCACCACAGCCCCGCTACACATCCCTGTGAGGCGGGGCAAATCATGTCTGCCCCCTCTTGGGTCTGCGCCCCTGCAACCCTATGTTCGAGCAAATAACGCAGACCGGAGTGGTCTGAAGCCGAACAAAGATGCGAAGGACACAATGAGCACGTTCCGTATGACCCGCCGCGCGGCCCTTACCGGGCTTGGCGCCACCCTTGCCACCCCGTCCCTCCTGCGCGCGCAATCGAGCGATGCGTTCCCGGCCGACGAGGCCCCGATCGAGGATGAGGTCACCGTTCGCCGCAACATTTCGTCATTTCAGCAGCAGGACTGGCGTGACCATTTTGACGAGTTGGGCGTTGGCTGCATTCTGGCTGATATCTCCTCGCGTGCGTTGCACTATTGGGGTGGCGACGGGGAAACCTATCGCCTGTTCCCCTCCTCCGTTCCGATGAGCGAGGAACTGACCCGCCGTGGCTATTCCGAAATCGTGCGCAAGCGCGAAAACCCCAGCTGGACCCCGACCGCATCCATGCGGGAACGTGACCCCAGCCTCCCCACCCGGATCGAAGGTGGGGTTCCGGGCAATCCGCTTGGTACGCGCGCCATGTATCTGACCTGGCCTGCCTATTTGGTTCACGGCACCCATGACACCCGCAAGATCGGCCGGCAGAGCAGCTCTGGCTGCATCGGCCTTTACAACGAACACGTGGAAGAGCTGTACGACCTGGTTCAGGTTGGCACCAAAATCCGCCTGCTCTGATCTGGCCCCGGTATACGCATTTGGTGGCAGGTTTTGACTGCCGCCAAAGACGCGCAAAAAACGCGCCTCTGAAATCAGGGGCGCGTTTTGTTTTTGTGCTTGCCTGCGCTCTGTTTAACCACTGCTTGCAGGCGGGGCTGGTGATGTCAGTCGAGGTGTAGATGATCGGGCTTCAGCCCGTTGTCATATCGTTCGATTGCCAGCTCAAGAAGGGCTTCGAAGTTCTTCATGTACCCTTCGGAATCATAAAGCGGCGTCTGGGGGATGTTCTGTGTGATCTTGGCGCGCAGGGCCGCCAGCTCGCTTGGGTTTTGTGCCAGACGCAGGGCAATATCACGGTATTCATCAACCGACTGCGCGATCAGCTCGGGACAGTTCACCGCCGATACGATGCTGGCGGCCACCCGAGCAGCGAATTGCTGGCCCGGCATCGTCACGACCGGCACGCCCGACCACATCAGTTCACTCGCGGTGGTGTGGGCATTACAGGCAAAAGTGTCGAGAAAGATATCTGCAAGGGGGAGCCGCGCGATGTGATCCGGCGTGCTGCACCGATCCGCAAAGACAATCCGCTCCGCGCTGACGCCGCGCGCCTCTGCCTCCTTGCGGATGTTCGCGCGCAGTGGCTCCGCGCCAGCAAGGAACCACAGAACGCTGCCATCAACCTGTTTCAGCAGATCCATCCAGATATCGAATTCCGCTGGCGACACCTTGTTGTGGTTGTTGAAGGCGCAAAACACCACGCCGTCTTGCGGCAGTCCCATATCAGCGCGGGTCGGGGTCTGTTCTGGGCGGGGACGACTGTTGTCGTTCACCTGGTAACAGTCCGGCATATAAATGATTTTCTCAGAGAAATGTCGGCGGCCTTCCTTCGGGACGGTGACAGCATCCGCGACAAAATAATCCATCGTCGGCAAACCCGTCGTGCCTGGGTACCCCAGATAGGAAATCTGAACCGGCGCCGCGCGGAAGGCAAAGATCGCGGGGCGCGCGCCCTTGGTATAGCCCTTGAGGTCGATTGCGATATCCAGCTGATCGTCCCGGGCCAGTTCAGCGACATCCTCATCCCTCATCGCGTGAACTGGCTTGTAGTGGTCCGCCGCTTTCACGACCCTCTGAAGGTAGGCGTTGGTCGGCTGGTTGCTGTAGTCATAGATGAACACTTCGAAGCGGTCTGAATTGTGCAGCTCAAAGTGCTGCGCCATCAAAAGCATGGTGGCGTGGTTGAAAAAGTCGTTGGAAAAATAGCCGATACGGATCCGGCGACCTGCTGTCGCGGTCCGGTCAAAAGCGTTCCGCTGTTTGAAATCGGCAAGCCGGAGCTGCTTTTTCATCTTTGTCACAGCCCGTTTTTTCTGAAAGGCCGGATCATCCACGTAAAGAAGGGTGGTAAAGGGATCGCCATTCGCCGGATCATTATCCAGGATCCGCAGCTTGTTTTTCTGATCCTCGTAGACCTCCCACTTGCAGAGATCCATCTGCAGCTGCACCAGCCGCGACACGTTCATCGCGTTTTCAGGGTCCAGCTGATAGACCGCCTCGAAAAAGCCGACCGCGTCCTCATAGCGTTCCATAAGCATCAAAATGGTGCCAATCCCGCTTAGCCATTTGGGGTTGGTCGGTTCTCGTTTCAGCGCCCCCATCAGGTGCCGCAAAGCGAGATCATATTTTGCCTCCTGCATGAAATTGGAGGCAAGTTCAGCATGAAGAAGCGCATCTTCAGGTGCCAGGGTCAGGGCCTGCGTGATGAACTGGCGCGCACGCGGGTAGTCGCCTTCGACAAAAGCCTTCGCAGCTTCGGCCTTGAACACATCCACGGGAGACGGAGGTGCCGCTGCCATTTTCCGACGCGCTGATTTGGAAAGTTGGTTCTTGCGCAATGGTTTGTTCATTGACGGTCTGCCCTCAGCTGACATGGCCACAGAGGCTTCAAGCTCCGGCCTTATGACAAATTTCCATCAGTTTGGCGGAAAAAACCTAAGAAACGGTTCACCAGTCTCTTCCATCGCTGCAGGCATCAAAGCAGGCTTCGCGAGCGGATATCGACATTTCTGCACTGCTACTTTGCGCAGCTGCCGCTTGCTCTGTGGACAATCCCCCGCTAAGAAATAAACAACCGTTCAATTCATGACGACCCGCCGGGTCAGATCCCGGCCGGGCTGCGTTCACACGAGGGAGGACACGCCGTGGATTTCGCATTGACCGAGGAACAGACCGCCATCTTCGATATGGCCTATGCCTTTGGGCAGGAGAATATCGCGCCATTTGCCCGCCAGTGGGAGGCCGAAGGCACCATTCCGAAATCGCTCTGGCCGCAGGTGGGAGAGTTGGGTTTCGGCGGGCTCTACGTGTCCGAAGAAACCGGCGGTGCGGGCCTGTCGCGTCTTGATGCGACCTTGGTCTTCGAAGCGCTGTCGATGGCCTGCCCGTCCGTTGCGGCCTTTCTGTCCATCCACAATATGTGCGCCAAAATGCTGGACACCTTTGCCAGCGACGAGATGAAGGCGCGCATCATGCCCGATGTGTTGTCTTTGAACACTGTCCTCAGCTACTGCCTGACCGAACCGGGCTCCGGCTCTGACGCTGCGGCCCTGAAGACCCGTGCAGCCAAGACAAACGAGGGCTACACGCTCAACGGGACCAAGGCGTTCATCTCTGGCGGGGGCTATTCTGACGCCTATGTCTGCATGGTGCGCACCGGCGAAGACGGCCCCAAGGGTATTTCCACGGTCTATGTCGAAGACGGCACAGCCGGTCTCAGCTTTGGCGGGCTTGAGGACAAGATGGGCTGGAAAAGCCAGCCCACCGCCCAGGTCCAGTTTGACGACTGCAAGATCGCGGCGGACAACCTCGTCGGTGAAGAAGGCAGCGGCTTCAAATATGCGATGATGGGGCTGGATGGCGGGCGTCTGAATATTGCGTCCTGCTCGCTTGGTGCCGCGCAGCAGGCGCTCAACATGACGCTGCAATACATGTCCGAGCGCAAGGCCTTCGGCAAATCCATCGATCAGTTCCAGGGGCTGCAATTCCGCCTCGCTGATATGGAAATCGAACTGCAAGCTGCCCGCGTCTTTCTGCGCCAGGCCGCCTGGAAGCTGGATCAGGGCACGCCTGATGCCTCCAAACATTGTGCGATGGCCAAGAAATTCGTCACCGAAGCAGGCTCCAAGATTGTGGATCAATGCCTTCAACTTCATGGCGGCTACGGCTACCTTGCGGACTACGGCATCGAAAAACTGGTGCGTGACCTCAGGGTTCACCAGATCCTGGAAGGCACCAATGAAATCATGCGGGTGATCACCGCGCGCCACCTGTTGGCCGAAAACCGCTGAGGCAGACATGAGCGACATTGATATCCGTGTCACCGGCCGCGCCGGGCGGATCACCCTGACCCGCACCAAGGCGCTCAATGCGCTAAGCTATGACATGTGCCTTGCGGTGGATGCCGCGTTAAAGGACTGGGCCACAGATGACGCCATTGATCTGGTGGTCATGGATGCGGAGGGTGAAAAAGCCTTCTGCGCGGGTGGCGACATTGCCGAGCTTTACCAGACCGGCCGCGAGGGCGATTTTGACTATGGCCGTCGGTTCTGGCGCGATGAATACCGCATGAACGCGCGGATCTTTGAATATCCCAAACCCGTGGTCAGCTTTCTGCAGGGGTTTGTGATGGGCGGCGGCGTCGGCCTTGGCTGTCATGGCACCCATCGCGTGGTGGGCGACAGCACCAAGATTGCCATGCCCGAGGTCGGCATTGGTCTGATCCCGGATGTGGGCGGCACCCTGATGCTGGCGCTCGCGCCCGGCCGCCTTGGCGAATACCTCGGCCTGACGGGCGCCCGGATGGCCGCCGCAGACGCCATTCATGCCGGGTTTGCCGATCACTACATCCCCGAAGACGCCTGGCCCGATCTGATCCGCCAACTGGAGGAGACAGGTCGCACCGACAACCTGGTTGAGGCCGCCAAAGACGCAGGCGAAAGCCCCCTTGCCGCCCAGCAGACCGAGATCGATCGCTGTTTCGGTGGCGAAGCCCTTGGCGATATCCTGACCGACCTTGACCACGCTGACAGCGCCTTTGCCCAGGACACCCTCAAACTGCTGCAGCGCAATGCGCCCCTGTCCATGGCGGCCACCGTCGAAATGCTGCACCGGCTGCGTGCAGGCACCATGAGCATCCGCAAGGCGCTGGAACTGGAATATCGCTTTACCCACCGCGCGATGGAAAAAGGTGACTTTCTGGAAGGAATTCGGGCCCAGATCATTGACAAGGATCGCCAGCCCAAGTGGCAATATGCCGACCGCGACGTGCCCACCACCGCCGTCAGCCAGATGCTGATGCCGCTTGGCGCAGACACGCTGCGATTTGAGGAGGAATAACACATGAAAATCGGATTTATCGGCCTTGGCAACATGGGGGGGCCGATGGCCGCCAACCTCGCCAAGGAGGGCCACGAGGTCATGGGCTTTGACATGGCCGATGTGCAGATCGATGGCGTGCAGATGGCGGGCTCCGGGGCAGAGGCCGCAACAGGTGCCGATGTGGTGATCACCATGCTGCCCAACGGCCAGATCCTGCGTTCAGTCGCAGAGGATCTGGTGCCTGCAATGACAAAAGGCGCCACGCTGGTGGATTGCTCTACCGTTGATGTCGACAGCGCGCGGGCCGTGGCCCAGCAATGCGCCGACGCCGGGTTGCAGTTTGTCGATGCCCCTGTCTCTGGCGGCATTGGTGGTGCGGCTGCGGGCACGCTGACCTTTATGGCGGGCGGCAGCCAGGGCGCCTTTGAAGCGGCCAAACCTCTGTTTGATATCATGGGCCAAAAGGCCGTGCATTGCGGTGATGCAGGGGCCGGTCAGGCAGCAAAGATCTGCAACAACATGATCCTTGGCATCACCATGATCGGTACCTGCGAGGCCTTTGCACTGGCTGACAAGCTGGGCCTTGATCGCCAAAAGATGTTTGACGTGGTCTCCACCTCCTCCGGCTACAGCTGGTCGATGAACGCCTACTGCCCCGCTCCGGGTGTTGGCCCGCAGTCTCCCGCTGACAACGACTACAAGCCCGGTTTCGCCTCGGAACTGATGCTCAAGGACCTGCGCCTGTCCCAACAGGCAGCTGACAGCGTGGATGCCGACACGCCGATGGGCGCTCTGGCCCAGGCGCTTTATGCGGTCTTTGTCGAGGACGAGGATGGCAAGGGCAAAGACTTCAGCGCCATGCTGCCCCGGTTCGAAAAAAGCAGCCGACACGACCGCTGAGCCTGACCCGGCCCCAGCGAGACATCCAGGCCCTTCCGTAAAGGGTTCACAAATCCGCAGCTCTGCCAAGGGGCTGCGGATTTTTCCATTTCCAGATCGGGGATGCCCCCACAGCCACCCAAAAAACCGTCGAAAAACCAGCATGTTACATGAAAATCCTGGCGGCCAGATCCGGCCAGGAGGTAAACCAAAACAGCAAGGTCTTTAAAATTTTCAAGACTATCGCATAGGTTGCATTAACTTACATATGGACCCGAAATAGCTGTTGTGGCACCTTTTCATCACTACCTGAATGACAAAATTGCTGAGCCTTGGAGGCCAGAAAGGCCCAACCATCCGAAAGAAATTCGGACATTTCACAGGCTGCATCTTTCACGGTTGCACCCCCAGCAACTGGCAGCTGCGAAGTGACCCCGGTTACGAGGACAGTGACCACTTTGAAACTGAACACACCTTGCAAGAAAGGATCTGTTTCAAAATCTGCAACCAGCTGATCCGCTGCCACAGGTCCCCACATGTGGCAGGGGTTTGGTCCCGGCGGCAGACCCTCCAAATGACGAAGACATCCACACCAATTGGATTTTGAAATTGGTCGGCCCTCCAGTTCTGCGACCTCAGGTCTCGCAGATGTACCCCCCACCCCCTCAGGCGAGGGCCAACACCGTCCCGATCCAGCTCTGTGGAGAGCACCGCTGACAGAACGTTGGCGGTGCTTGTCGTTTCAGGCCAACCTCCGAACCGCAAGATCACCCACACCAAGTCTGCGCGCCAGCTCCGCGTGCCAGGTCCGCGCGACAAGCCTCCCCCACGTCCGCCACCGCAACGGAAAAGGGGCCTCTCGGCCCCTTTATGATGTCGATCCCGCCCGTCTTCGGCCTGCTGCGGCCAAATCTGCACCCATCACCTTTTCAAAAATACTCCGGGGTGAATTGGCCAACGGCCAAGAGGGGCAGCGCCCCTTGGCTCCGCGCGGCGCTCAGCCCCCTATTCTGCGGCAACCTTGCGTGCTGCCAGAATATCCTTGAGATACCTGCCCGTGTGACTGCGCGGCTCCGCCGCAACATCCTCGGGCGTTCCCTCGGCAACAATCTCACCGCCGCCATCGCCGCCCTCAGGACCGATATCGATGATCCAATCTGCGGTCTTGATCACGTCGAGATTGTGTTCGATCACCACGACGGAATTGCCCTGCTCAACGAGTTCATGCAGCACTTCCAAAAGCTTGCGCACATCCTCGAAATGCAGACCCGTCGTCGGCTCATCCAGAATATAGAGTGTGCGTCCGGTGGAGCGTTTGGCCAGCTCCTTCGAGAGTTTGACCCGCTGCGCTTCGCCGCCGGACAGGGTGGTCGCCTGCTGCCCAACCTTGATATAGCCCAGCCCGACCCGCATCAGCGCATCCATCTTGTCGCGGATGGATGGCACGGCGCTAAAGAACTGTTGGGCGTCCTCCACCGTCATGTCCAGCACATCGGCAATGCTCTTGCCCTTGAACTGAATTTCAAGCGTCTCGCGGTTATAGCGCGCACCTTTGCAGGTTTCGCACTCCACATAGACATCGGGAAGGAAATGCATCTCGATCTTGATGACACCATCACCCTGGCAGGCCTCACAGCGCCCGCCCTTCACGTTGAAGGAGAACCGCCCCGGTTTGTAACCGCGTGTCTTGGCCTCCGGCAGGCCCGCGAACCACTCGCGGATCGGGGTAAAGGCGCCGGTGTAGGTGGCGGGGTTCGAACGCGGGGTGCGGCCGATGGGGCGCTGGTCGATGTCGATCACCTTGTCCAGATGTTCCAGCCCCTTGATGGTCTCGCAGGGCGCCGGGGTTTGGCGCGCACCGTTCAGCCGCATGGAGGCGGTCTTGAACAGCGTTTCAATCGTCAGCGTCGATTTCCCGCCGCCCGACACGCCCGACACACAGAGGAACTTGCCAAGGGGGAAATTTGCGGTCACCTCTTTGAGGTTGTTGCCCGTCGCCTTTACGACCTCGACCGACTTTCCGTTGCCCTTGCGACGCTCGCTTGGCACTGCAATCTCGCGCTTGCCAGAGAGATACTGGCCGGTGATGGAGGCCGCATCCTCTGCGATCTGCTGCGGGGTGCCGTGGCTGACCACCTGCCCCCCGTGAACACCAGCGCCGGGACCAATATCAAATACATAGTCCGCCTCGCGGATGGCGTCCTCGTCATGCTCCACCACGATCACCGTATTGCCCTGATCACGCAGGTTCTTCAGCGTGCCGAGCAGGCGATCATTGTCGCGCTGATGCAGGCCGATCGAGGGTTCGTCCAGCACATAGAGCACACCCGTCAGGCCAGAGCCGATCTGCGATGCCAGACGGATCCGCTGGCTTTCACCACCAGAGAGAGTGCCCGCATTGCGGCTCAGCGTCAGATATTCCAGCCCCACATTGTTGAGGAACCCCAGACGTTCGCGGATTTCCTTGACGATGGCGCGGGCGATTTCCTGTTTCTGCGCAGACAGGTGGTTCGGGACATCCTCGATCCAGGCCAGCGCCTCGCGGATCGACATCTGCACCACCTGCCCCACATGCAGCAGCTGATCGCCAGAGCCGATCTTGACCGCCAGCGCCTCTTCACGCAAACGATAGCCGCCGCAAGAGCCGCAGGGCCGGTTGTTCTGGTAGCGTTCAAATTCTTCGCGGATCCAGCTGGAGTCGGTCTCGCGGTAGCGGCGCTCCATGTTGGGGATCACCCCTTCAAAGACGCGCGTGACCTCATAGACACGACCGCCCTCGTCATAGCGGAACTTGATTTCCTCATCCCCGGAGCCATGCAGGAAAACCTGCTGCACCTTTTTCGGCAGATCCTTCCACTTGGTGTTCTTGTCGAACTGATAGTGTTTGGCGATGGCCTCGATGGTCTGCAGGAAATAGGGCGATTTGCCCTTGCGCCAGGGGGCCAGCGCCCCGTCATAGATTTTCAGTGTCTGATCCGGCACCACCAGCCGCTCGTCAAAGAACAGCTCGACCCCCAGACCATCACATTCCGGGCAGGCCCCAAAGGGCGCGTTGAACGAAAACAGACGCGGTTCGATTTCCGGGATGGTGAACCCGCTGACAGGACAGGCGAAATTCTCGGAAAAGGTGATCCGTTCGGGATCGCCTTCTTTCGGGGCCGTCTCCAGAATGGCAATCCCGTCGGCCAGATCCAGCGCAGTGCGCAGACTGTCGGCCAGACGTGTCTCCAGCCCCTCTCGCACCACGATACGGTCCACCACGACGTCGATGTCATGGCGGAACTTTTTGTCCAGGGTCGGCGGTTCGTCCAACTCGTAGAACGCGCCATCCACCTTCACACGCTGGAACCCCTGCTTGCGCAGTTCCAGAAACTCTTTGCGATACTCGCCCTTGCGGTCGCGCACGATGGGCGCCAGCAGGTAGCCGCGCGTGCCTTCCTCAAGGGTCATGATCCGGTCGACCATGTCCTGCACCTGCTGGGCCTCGATGGGCATGCCGGTTGCAGGGCTGTAGGGCGTGCCTGCACGCGCAAACAGCAGGCGCAGGTAGTCGTAGATCTCTGTCACCGTGCCCACGGTCGAGCGCGGGTTCTTGGAGGTGGTTTTCTGTTCGATGGAGATCGCAGGCGATAGGCCGCTGATGTGATCCACATCCGGCTTTTCCATCATGTCGAGGAACTGGCGCGCATAGGCCGAGAGGCTTTCGACGTAGCGGCGCTGCCCCTCTGCATAGATCGTGTCAAACGCCAGGCTGGACTTGCCCGAACCGGACAGGCCGGTGATTACCACCAGCTGATCGCGCGGGATATCCACGTCGATGCCCTTGAGGTTATGTTCCCGCGCACCGCGAACTTCGATCGATTTCAACTCAGCCATACTGCCCCCAAATCCAACGTCACCCACCCCTGCGGGTGATGTTCGCCCTACAGATAGGGACTGCTGCGCGAGTCTCCAACAGAAAAATCAGAACGAAAGGCGAACAATATCAGATCGGCGCTGTTTCGCGGCGCATCCGGCCCAGCACGAGGTGCACAAGAAAGCCACCGATGAACAGCAATAGCGCCGTCATCATCAACCCATCATAGCCCGCAAAGGCCACCGCACCGACCATCAGCGGAGTGCCAAGCGCATTGCCCAGATTGCCTGCCTGGCTCATGGCGCCATTTGCCTGCGCCTGCTCGGAAGGGTCCGCGTTCAACTGTGGCACCGAGGCAAAGCTTGCCCCCTGAACAAGGCCAAAGGCCACGGCCAGCCCCATGCAGGCCAGCGGCAGGCCCGGCATCATCCACAGCCACACCGCGGCAGCCGCCGCCAGGGCAAATCCGGTCAGGATCACCTTGACCGCCGCGACACGCCGCAGCAGCCAGACACCCAGCGTCATGGAGGTTGCGATGCTGACCAGCGGCAGCGCGCTCATGACGCTGACGCGCACCGATGGGTCTAGATGCGGCGGCAAAACCGTCAGAAAGGCCACAAAACAGGTGGTGTAGAACAGCCACCCCGCCGCTGGAGCGATCCGAAAGGGAGATCGGTAGATCGACAGATGCAGATGTGGCAGCCCCTGCAGGCGCGGATAGGCCTCTCGAGGCGGCACCTGAACCGAGGTCAGCATATGCCCCAGCACCAGCGCAAGCACCGCCATCAACCCGGCATGGGCCGCAAACAGCGCCGCCACACCCCAACCCGCCACCAGCGGCAGGCCAAACCAGACAAGCAGCGCGTAGGATACACCAAAGAAGGTGCTCCAGATCGACAGCCCGGTGCCGCGGTGGCGCGGGATACAGATCTGCGGGATCAGCGTTGGCGCCGCCACGACAATCCCAAGATGCGACAGACCTTCGATCAGCCGGGTGGCCAGGAACAGCCCATAGGGCAGATGGATGGCCTGCAATGCCGACATGGCCGCCCCGATCCACAGCGCCCAGACGAGGCTGCGGCGATAGCCAAATGCAGCGACAAAGCCGCCCGCGACCACGCCCAGCAGGATCCCCATCAGTCCGACCATCGACATGGTCAGGCTTAACGAGTTTCCCGCCTCCGGATACATCTCCGACAGGCGATCAAAGACAATGCTGATCTTGCCATATTGGGCGCCAGCCCCAAGACCGGCTGCCCAGATAATCAAGACCACACTCCAGCGCGTGGCAGAAAGGGCCTGTTTCTCAGCTGTCTGGGTCATGGGGCTGGTCCGGGGCAGATTAAAATGCGAGCCCCGTGCTTACGCCCCCTTTGGCAAAGTTACCAGCCTTTGCGCGCAGACGACCCTGTCCGCAATCGCGCCCTGCTTAACGCTGCGCGCCCTTGGTCTGTGTCGCGCCATCAAACGGGTTGTAGCTCAGCAGGAAACCCCAGTTCAGAACATTCTCGAAATTCATTTGGAAACCTCCGCCCTAGGGTCAGTATGGATGGATTCGGTACCACTGGTTTACCTGATCCTGTTCCTGACAAGGCAAATCAACGCAGAAATACTGGTTGTATTTCAAGGTGATGTAACGCAGCTCAGGAGCAAGATCAGGTAAATCTTGCAGACGCAGGGAGCGCTGCAAAGCAGCGGCTTTGACCGCTTGAAATTGACCCCGCCAGTTCCTGCGCGTTCAAACCCCCTGCTTAGTTGCTCTTCCTGCGCCAGTGGTGCCAAATCAATCCATACTGACCCTAATCCGGGCCTAACTCAGTTGAAACACAAGCTCGTTCTGAGCGCCGCCCCACTGCCAGCGGGGACAGGTCCAATTCGCCCGCCAATTCGGGCAAGACGGTGGCAACAGCCGCGCCAAACTGCGACCCAGTGTTCAACTTTGAACTTCTAAAAATGAAGGCATCCCGTGCTCTACCGACAATCCCCAGCCCACCGGAACGAAAAAAACCCCGGCACCGGGCCGGGGTCTCTTGTCGTTCTGCTGTGCAGATCCGCTTACATGTGGATCACCCGGTCAAAGGCGTCCAGCACGCTTTCATGCATCATTTCGCTCAGCGTCGGGTGCGGGAAGACAGTGTTCATCAGGTCTTCTTCGGTGGTTTCCAGCTGACGGCCCACCACATAACCCTGGATCATCTCGGTCACTTCGGCACCGACCATATGGGCGCCCAGCAATTCACCGGTTTTGGCGTCGAAGATGGTTTTGACCATACCCTCTGGCTCACCCAGCGCGATGGCTTTGCCGTTGCCGATAAAGGGGAAGCGCCCGACCTTGATATCGTAGCCCAGTTCCTTGGCCTTCGCCTCGGTATAACCGACAGAGGCAACCTGCGGATGGCAATAGGTGCAGCCTGCGATGCTCTCGGGTTTTACCGGATGGGCGTGCTTGCCTGCGATCAGCTCTGCCACCATGACGCCCTCGTGCGATGCCTTATGGGCCAGCCAGGGGGCACCCGCGATATCACCGATGGCATAAAGTCCATCAACACCGGTGCGGCAGAATTCGTCAGTTACCACATGGGTGCGGTCGATCTTGACGCCCAGACCTTCCAGCCCCAGCCCTTCGACGTTGCCGACGATGCCCACGGCAGAGATCACGGTGTCGAATTCCTGCTTCTCGACCTTGCCGCCAACCTCGATATGGGCCGTTACCTTGCCCTTACCGCGATCCAGCTGCTTGACCATGGCTTTCTCCATGATCTTCATGCCCTGTTTGACAAAGGCCTTCTTG
Organism: Phaeobacter italicus; assembly: GCF_001258055.1. Classification (GTDB taxonomy): domain Bacteria; phylum Pseudomonadota; class Alphaproteobacteria; order Rhodobacterales; family Rhodobacteraceae; genus Phaeobacter; species Phaeobacter italicus. The sequence goes on from NZ_CVRM01000011.1 coordinate 887,089, forward strand.
GCAAAGGCGGAGATTTCCGCATCCTCAACCGGCAGCACCCGGTCCATGACTTCGACAACGGTCGTGTCGGCGCCAAGCGTGTTGTAGAAGCTGGCGAATTCGATGCCGATCGCGCCAGAGCCGATCACCAGGAGTTTCTTCGGCATGCGGACAGGCTGCAGCGCGTGCTTGTAGGTCCAGACCAGATCGCCGTCCGCTTCCAGCCCCGGCAGTTCCCGTGCGCGCGCGCCGGTGGCCAGAACGATATTCTTGCCCGACAGCTCCTGCGTGCCCTTGTCGGTCTTGACCGACACCTTGCCCTTGGCGGGGATCGTTGCCTCGCCCATCACCACATCGATCTTGTTCTTCTTCATCAGGTGGCCGATGCCCGAAGACAGCTGTTTTGCCACCCCGCGCGAGCGTTTCACCACCGCGTCAAGATCATAGCCGATGTTTTCCGCCTTCAGGCCGAAATCCTTGGCCCGTTCCATCAGGTGGAACACCTCGGAGGAGCGCAGCAATGCCTTGGTCGGGATGCACCCCCAGTTCAGGCAGATGCCGCCCATGTGCTCGCGCTCGACCACGCAGGTCTTCAGGCCAAGCTGCGCTGCCCGGATGGCAGCCACATAGCCGCCGGGGCCTGCGCCGATTACGATCACGTCATAGGTTTCTGCGGCCATGGTGGTTCCTCGCCAAACTGGATCAAAAACTAGTTTACCGTTAAACTAATTTTCTCTGCACTGCAATCACCCACATGCCGCTGCGGCAATGACGCAAAATGCCCCTGTTGGACGCGCGGCGCAAAGACGCCTTTGCCCCCTCGGCAACCTGTGGATGCAGGAACCATGCCAGCGCCCCTGCCCGCATTCAAGGCCCCCAATCAACCGCGGCGCCCCCTCCTTGTGGCTGCTGGCGGGTTGTCGCCGCGCGATGACCAAACAAAACCCCGCACCCATAAGGATGCGGGGGAAAGATGCTGTCGCTGTTTTTGGCAGGGTCAGCTGACGGCCTGCAGGCTCCGCACGGTGCTGCCGTAACCGCCTGCCATCACATAATCCATTTCAGGTGCCGTGCTGGAGCGATCGAGCGCCTCGTTGCGATAGGGGAAGCGACCAAACAGCCGGATCACCTCGCGGTGGGCCCGCGCATGCAGCAGGTTCGACGCCCCGCTAAGCGGCATCCGCTCCAGCATCAGCCGGACACAGCGCTCTTGATCGCAGAGGTTCTCGGCATGCATGAGCGGAAGATAGAAGAACTGTCGCTCAGGCTCGGCGATCTTCATGTCCCAGGATTTGCTGATCGCGCATTTGGCAGAGGCAAGCGCCAGCGCGTCAGAGGCAAAGGCTGCCGCCTTGCCCCGGTACATGTTGCGGGGAAACTGATCCGTCAGGATGATATAGGCCAGCACACCCTCGGGGCCGCTGCGCCAATGGTTCAGTTTACCGGCACATGCGGCCTCCCAGGTGGTTTCAAACCGGGTGCGGATCTCTTGATCCAGCGCCTCATCCTGTTTGTACCAGCCCTGCTCGCCCACCGTGTTGAGCCAGAAGTCCAGGATTTCGTCGGGACCCGTCATTGGGAAGCCTCCAAAGATAACATCGTCCTGAAATTCAGTCCGTTTTGTGCATCTTTTACAATAGGCTTCCCGTCACGTTTTGCGTCAGACCCGACATCTTTGTGAAGATATGGGCGCGAAATCCACAGGTTAGCGCAATCAGCGCGCCTCTGCAGCGGCTTCGCTGGCGGCTTCCTGCTCTTCGATCTCGGTTTCGATGGCATATTCCTGAGCAAATTCCACCGCAACCGGAGAGGCCGTCGGCGACATCGGCGAAATCGTCCCGGTTTCCTCGGTCGGAATCGCGGCCCGCTGGGTCATCCGGTAGGTCGCGTAAATGCCAAGCGCCAGCAGCAGCACCGCCATGAACAGGAAGAAACCAGGCGCGCCAAACACCCCGTCCCCCATCAGCCAACCGGTGATGACCGGCCCCGCAACGGCACCAAGACCGTTGATGAACACCAGACCACCGGAGGCGGCGGGCATGTCATCGTAGTCGAGATAGTCGTTGGTATGGGCAATCAGCAGCGAATAAAGCGGGTTGGTCATGCCGCCAATCACAAAGGCCGCCGCCAGCAGGAAGAGAAAGTTTCCGCCCATCAGCATGGCAAACAACGCAGCACCACCCCCGCTTGCAGCCCCAAACAGGATCAGCACACGGCGGTCCATCCGGTCAGAGAACCAACCGAGCGGATATTGAAGCAGCAGCGCACCGACGTAGAAGGTCGCAACAAAGATCGAAATCTGGGTCAGGGTCAGCCCCGCAGATGCCGCATAAACCGCGCTCATGCCAAATTGGGCAGAGAAGACACCACCAAGCAGGAACATGCCCACACAGCCAAGCGGCGATGCCTTCATCAGGTTCTTCAGCGTCATCGGCTTGGTCGTATCAAACGCCGGGGTGGGCGAAATCGACAGCAGAATGGGCGCAAAGGAGACCGAAACCACAACGGACGCGATGACAAAGGTCTCATAACCAGCCGGGTCCGCAACCAGAAACAGGCCCTGCGCCGACACGATGCCGATCATCTGCACGATCATGTAAAGCGACAGCGCCTTTCCGCGGTTGGCGTTGTCAGACGCATTGTTCAGCCAGCTTTCGGCGGTCACATACACGCCAGAGAAACAGAAGCCGATAACAACGCGCCCCAGAACCCAGGCCCAGGGGCTGGTGATCGCAGGATACAGGATCATCACGGCTGAAATGAACGACGCAAGCGCCGCAAAGACCCGCACATGGCCAACCCGCCGGATCATTTCAGGCGCAAGGCGCGAGCCCCCAAGGAAGCCGACAAAATAGGCAGACATCACAAAAGACATCTCAAGGGTCGAAAACCCCTCGATATCGCCGCGCACACCCAAGAGCGTGCCCTGCAGGCCGTTGCCCACCATCAGCATGCCCATGCCCAACAACAAAGCCCATGCGCTCGAAAGAACCTGCCACATTGCCCGTCTCTCCTATGTCTTTCTCAGTCAACGACCATCTGATGGCCGCCCCGGCAAACGCCGGTCCAGTCTATGTCGATTGTCAAATCAGCGGCAAACCGCCCCGGCCCGCATCTGCGGGAATTTGATTGCAGTTTCATGACCCAACGCAAATTTCTGCACTCGATGAATGCCATTGGCTATCTGTGTCGCGCCTTTTCCAGTGAGGAACGCAGGGCGGGCACAGTTTGTTGCAGTCGGGGTCGGCTCTGGTGCGGATACATCATGCGGCATGGCCCGGTGGCCGGTGACAGGCCAAACATGCAGCCTGCCAAAATGGCAAAGGTCCAGCGCGCATCGGCGGGCCAGACCACGGCCGGATCACCTCCGGCTTTTCCACACTTCGCAGATCGCCATCCGCTCTTCTGTCAAACCCGCGTCTTCGCAGGGATCAAAAGCGACGCATCCCCGTAAGAGAAGAAGCGATATCGTTGTGACACCGCATGTTCATAAATCTCGCGGATCCGCTCCTGACCCATCAGCGCAGAGACCAGCATCATCAGCGTGGATTTCGGCAGGTGAAAGTTGGTCATCAATGCATCCGCGACGTTGAAGGTAAAGCCGGGGTAGATAAAGATATCCGTATCCCCTTCCCATGGCTCGATTGCACCGCTGCGCGCAGCGCTCTCGATCAGGCGCAGCGCCGTGGTGCCCACAGGGATCACCCGGCCACCAGCTGCCTTGGTCGCGGCGATCTCTGCGGCTGCGTCAGCGCTGACCCGCCCCCATTCAGAGTGCATCTTGTGGGTCGTCACATCCTCGACCTTGACCGGTAGGAACGTACCCGCCCCCACATGCAGCGTCACATAGCTGAAACTCACACCCATCTCGCGCAGCTGCGCCAGCAACGTCTCGTCGAAATGCAGCGAGGCCGTCGGAGCAGCCACCGCACCGGAATTACGCGCCCATACCGTCTGATAGTCGGTCTTGTCCTGCTCATCCGCTGCACGCTTTGCCGCGATATACGGCGGCAGCGGCATCGCTCCGGCCTCTGCCAGCGCAGTGTCAAAGTCATCGCCGCTCAGATTGAATGCCAGATAGCCCTGCCCGTCCTCTACACGGTCCAGACGTGCGCTCAATTGATCGGAAAAGATGATCTCTTCACCCAGCTTCACCTTCTTCAAAGGCTTCAAAAGCGCGCTCCAGCTGCCATCGGCACCAGGTTCCAACAAGGTAACTTCGACCTTCGCGGCCATCGGCCCCTGTGCGGTGTCGCGATGACGTTGCCCGCTCAGCCGCGCCGGGATCACCTTGGTGTCATTCAAAACCAGCCGGTCGCCAGGCCGCAGCCATTGGCCCAGATCGGCAACGGTTGCATCACTGATCTGATCTGCCTCGGCCACAAGAAGGCGGGCAGAAGTCCGCGGCACCGCCGGGCGTGTCGCAATCAGATCGTCGGGCAGGTCAAAATCAAAATCACTGAGTTTCATGAGCCGCCATATAGGGTGTTGTCCTGCGCTTGGCCAACAGGTTTTCACAGCCCCTCCAACGCGGCCATGTCTCTCACTTTCACAGGGCTTAACGATCCTCGCCCGGAGAGACAGAGTAAGGCGGCTTCACCTCTTCTGTGCTTGGCGGGGATGGTTCTGCAGGCTCCTGCCCGGCAAGACTTGGCGCGGGGCCGCGAAACAGTTCACGGAACATGCCAGGTGCAAGACCCGACAATGGGTTGACCTGCACCTTCGGGTCGTCAGCGGTCCCCTTGAGAGTAAAGGAGAATCCGATCAGCCCCTCCCCCTTGCGGGTGAGAACGCTGCCGATCGCATTCAGGATATAGACGGGCGACAATACCCCCCGCATGTTCAACGCGCTTGTCTTCAGGTCGTAGTTGCCATCCATCGACAAGCCGATCGACGGGCCCACTGCACTACTTTCGCGCACGATGAGATGGGTCGCCCCAAGGCGAAAGTTCGCTTCGACCGTGGTGAACAGGATCCCCTGACCGGCCAGAACATCCACAAGCCCCACAAGGCTGAGCGCGTTGACAAGGGCCGCCATGGAAGGGGCGTCCTTGATCCGGGTGTTCCGCACAAGGATCTGACCGTCGTATTCTCCCGGCTGGCCCGGAGCGGGCACCAGTGACATGTCGAAACTCCCACCCGAGCCATGCCGCAGCACACCCGCTGCACGGAACACGCCGCCTGCATCCTCTGACTGGATACGCGTGGCGAACCCACCGTCCTTTGGCACCACCACACCGCTGACGCGGGTTTGGCCATTCAGCGCGGCAGTGAAATCGCCGTTCAGCCCCCCAGTGGTGGAAAACCGCCCCTGAAACCCGGTGAGCGCGATGCTGTCGGTGACCTGCATGCGATCAAGAGAAAGCGTGATCGGACCAGATGCGCCAGCCGAACCGCCCCCACCAGCACCGCCCCCATCCGGCATCTGCCGCAGGTCAAGCACACCGCTCAGCACGTTGATGGCAGGCGCCCGCCCACCGCGACCAATCAGATCGACGGCGCCCCGGAACCAGTTGCGCAGATTGACGGCGCCAAAACGCGCACGCTCCAGCCCGCCGTTGTCCGCGAGACTTACAGTGCCTTCCGCCACCAGTCCCGCCGCATCTAGCCGCAGCGCATCCACGCGCGGGGGCTCTGCCAGCGTCGCCTCAAGCGCGAGACGCCCTGTCCCCCCCTCGCCCAACTGCCAGCTGAGCGCAGGAATGCGCAGCCCCAGACCGGCCAGATCGCTGGTCAAGCTCAGCTTTGGCGCTGCCCCCTTGGCGATGACAACCTCATATTGCCCGTCTCCCTCGCCAAAGACGGATCCCGCAGGCAGACCGATATTGAGCGCATCAACCGTATTCGGTGACAGCTCGACTGTGCCGCTGATGCGAACGGGGACCGCCGCGCCACCGCCCTCCTGAGAGCTGAGCGCAGGGCCAACCGGATGGCGCCATCGTGCGGTCGCAGGCACCCCGGACAAAGCCCCCGCACCCTCGATCAGCACATGATCCTGATCACCGCTGATGGCCAGCTCCCGCGCAGACAGGGACTGACCCGGCACCAGCGTATCACTGCCGACATTCCGGATCCGGCCGGTGTAGTGATAGTCGATTTCCTCTGGCGCAAGCCCCTGACGCAGCGCCAGCGACAGCGTCCCGCCGAGCGCAACCTGACCATCCGCGATGTCCACCGGCAGGTTCGCCTTGTCCATCACTTTCAAAGGTTCGCGGTTCAGCAGCGACAGGGCCGCGGTGACCGACCCGTTTGCAACGATCCGCGCAATCCCCGGCGCCCCATCCTTGACCGATGTGTCGGGAATGATGAACGAGGTGCCGGCCGCATCCACACGCCCGCCCTGATCGGCAGTGACCCAGCCCTTGGTCGCCATAACCACCAGGCGATTGCCATAAAGGCTGAACTGACCCGACGCATCCCGCAAAGGGGGCAGCGACTTCTGGAATTTGACCGCAGCATCCTCGAACGCAAGATCCAGATAGACGAACGGTTTTTGCGCACCACTGCCGCGCAGCGCAAAATTGACGTCCCGCGCATAGCCTTCCAGCAGATTTTCCTGCACCCATTCGCGCGGTTTCGGGGGGGCTGTCAGGGGCCAGACCTGTTTGACCCGCTCGGCAGAGATCCTGTTGGCCGACCCGTTGAGCGCATATTCCCATCCGCCCTCATCTGCGGTGATCTGACCATCCAGAAGGATCCGGGTTTCACCGTCCCGCACCAGCATTTCGCCAAGCCGCAGGCGGAAGGGGTCCATTTCGAGTTTGAAATCCGCGCTCACCCCCTGCAGATCCACGGGCACCTGAAACAGGCGGTCATCGTTGAGGTTGAGATCCTGAAACCGCAGCTGCCCCACCAAATCGGTGAGCTGGCCATCCTCGACCCCCATCAGCCGCGCGCGCCCCTCCATCGCGCCAGAGCCCCAGCCGGTATTCACCGATAGTTCGTTGAACTGCAGCTCCTGCACGTCGGGCAGATAGGTAAAGTAGCTCTGCGCGCCGTTGATCGGAACGGGCCGTGCGGTCGGGGTCGGCTGGATCACGCCCTCCCCGATCTGCAAACTGGCCGAGAGCGGCAACAGCCCGCCATCTGCCGCGACCCCACCACGCAACGAGCCCGAGATCGGCGCACGCAGCGGCTCCAGCCAGCCAAGGGCCGCTGACTGCGCCGCGATATCTTCGCTGGCGACTGAATCGATCAGGATGCCAAACTCAGCCGCCTTGGAGCCAATGGCCGACGCATAATTGGCCTCGACAGATCCGACATAGCCCCGACCACTGAGAATGGAAAAAACACCTGCAAGGTCAATGTCCTGCCCCACGCGGCTCATCCGGACGCTGCCGCCATCCAAGGTCCAGACGCGCCCCAACCGGTCGTCTTCATAACGCAGGGTCAGCGCCTCGGTCTCGACGGAAATCAGCGCTGACAGGACTGGCAGCTCCAGCTGGCTTTCCCATTGTTCGATCAGATCCGCAAGGTTCGCCGCCTGCCGCAGCGGCGCCTCTCCCTCGGCCAGGCTGAGCTGCAGGCTGCCGTCTGCGCCGCGCCGCAAGGTGCCAAACAAACCGCTGAGACTGATGGACTTGGGCCGGACCTGCCCCCGCAACAACGGACGCATCGCCAAAGAGGCCTGCGCATCCGCAAGCCGCGCGACCCGCGCACCGTTTTCATCGCGCAATGTCACGTCCCGCAGGCTGACGCGCGGTCGCCAGCCCCGGTTCACCACCAGATGAATGCCACCAAATTCGATGGTCAGCCCGCCAAGGTGCTGCTCAATCCGGCGCTCTACCCGCTCACGCAACCAGTCAGGCGCGTTAAAGCGCGTGTCCATTCCGAGATAGACGAAACTGCCGAACAGCAGGGCAAAACCCACCGCAACAACCGTGACCCCCCGCAGGATCCTGTGGCCGATCCCACGTCTGCGGCGCGCAGGTTTCAGGGGCGGTTGCCGCGCAGGATCTTCTGCTTCGACGCGGGCGGCGATATCACCGGCTCCAATCCCGTCCCCATCGCCCGGCCCCTCTAGAGGTGTTGCAACCGCGGCAGGCTCGGCCTGCTCCGGTGCCCCGTCAACCACACTGGCAGGGTCGACAAACTCCAGCTCAGGCGGAGCAACAGGCACCGCCACGGCAACCTCCTCCGCGCCCCTGTCAGGGGCCGGATCACGCGCCGTGTCAGCAGCCGCGTCGGTTGCCGTCTCCTTCGTCACCTGCGAAGGATCGGCCGCTTTGGATGAGGCCGGTTTAATCCTTGCTTTCCCTTTGCCCGTGATGGCCTATGTATGGCACGCAAACCCTGCGAAACCGTTTGGAGACCTCAATAATGCTCGCTCCCAAAGACCCTGCGCCCCTGTTCACACTGCCCCGCGACGGCGGCGAAACCGTCTCGCTTGAGGCATTGCGCGGCAAGGCCGTCGTCCTGTTCTTCTATCCGCGCGATGATACCCCGGGCTGCACCAAGGAATCCATCGGATTTTCAGAGCATCTGCAGGCCTTTGCCGATGCCGGGGCGCTGGTTTACGGCATCTCCAAGGATCCGGTCGCAAAACACGACAAATTCGTCGCCAAACACAGCCTCACGACGCCGCTTCTGTCTGACGCAGACGGCACCACCTGCGAGGACTATGGCGTCTGGAAAGAAAAGAACATGTACGGCAAGAAACATTGGGGGATTGAGCGTTCGACCTTCCTGATCGACGCCGAGGGAAATATCGCCCAGATCTGGCGCAAGGTTAAGGTCGATGGCCATGTTGCCGAGGTTCTGGAGGCCGCAAAGGCGCTCTGATCGCGTCAAATCCCTGACCTCTGCGCCGCGTCACTGCGCAGAGGCACCAATCCGCTTGCAGCTCAGCGCGCCGGGTGGCAGGGAATGGCCCCATCCAGCCAAGACCAGAACACCGCCGAAACGGACCCGACACCATGACCAGCGCCGCCACCTCGAACCAAGCAGACACGCCCCCCCTCAGCCTTGCGCAGATGGCGCAGGAGGTGCTGACAACCGCGGACGGACGCGAGAAAACCGCCCTGTCCCGCCGCCACGCCGCGCGCTGGTTTGCCTATCGTAATGGAGATGCGCCCCAGATCGACATCGGCACGGCCAACCCACCGCTGCACCCTGCGCGCCCGGACAAACCCGAACTTCTGAACCCCCGCGATGTGCCCCGTCGCCGTCCCGGATCCGAGGCCGGTCGCAAGGCGCTTCTGCATGCGGTGGCCCATATCGAACTGAACGCCGTTGATCTCCATTGGGATATCATCGCGCGGTTTTCGCATGTCCCGATGCCGCTTGGCTTCTTTGATGACTGGGTTAAGGCAGCTGACGAAGAATCCAAACATTTCAATCTGATGTGTGACTGCCTTGAAGCGCTCGGCAGCTTCTATGGCGACCTTCCTGCCCATGCAGGCATGTGGCGCGCAGCCGAAGACACCGCCGAGGATCTGATGGGCAGATTGGCCGTCGTGCCGATGGTGCTCGAGGCGCGCGGACTGGATGTTACCCCAGGCATGATCGAAATTTTCCGCAAGGCCAACCTGACCCAGGCGGTTGACGCGCTGGAGGTGATTTATGCCGAAGAGGTAAGCCACGTCGCCTATGGGTCCAAGTGGTTCCATTTTTTGTGCGGGCGCGACAACCTCGACCCCAAGGAGGTCTTCCACCAGCTTGTCGGAAAATACTTCCACGGCCATCTGAAGCCCCCGTTCAACGAGGAAAAACGCGCCGAAGCCGGTTTGCCACCGGATTTCTACTGGCCGCTCGCGGACGAAATCCCCGAAAAACCCGCTGCCCTGCGCTGACCTGCACGCGGCATCAAACGCCGATCGAACCGCCAGCAGGCACTGGAAACGACCCAAAAATGGGCATGGACATGATAGGCGTGCCACGCGCCTTGCCTGTGTCCCGTCTTTGCCCGCACCCGCGACCGGCAGCCTGTGGATAAGCGGATTTTCGCTGATATCCCCGCCAATTGCGCCGCCGCCCGCCAGCAAGGGCCGCGCAACCGCCCTGCACTGGGTCAACAGGCTTGCCCAATTGGACCCGGCTGGCTATTCCCTTTCGCCATGGCGTGGTCTGACCCGCGCCGGATGCAGCGGCATTGGCCTGTTGCCGCCCGGCGGCACAGACCAGACCGAGGAGGACTGCATACGCGAGGATTTGGCCGCAGCGGGACCTGCGCCATGTCGCGTTGTCCTGTCTGGTGCCTCACGCATCCGCGACTTCGGCCGACCTGAGGGATGGCCAAAAGACTGGGACAAGACAGGGATCAAAGCGTGCGCACACGTCTGGCGATCAAAATTCACTCGTTTCTCGAACGCCGTTTTCCGGAACGGCGCGTCTTTCTGAAATCCGACTCTGACACGCGGTTCATCCGCCTGCGCTCTGAAACCCAGCTGCTTGCTTTTGTGGGCATCGCGGCCTTTGTCGCCTGGTCGATTGTCGCAACCGCCATCGTCTTGATGGACAGCATCGGGTCCGGGAATTTCCGCGAACAGGCCAAGCGCGATCAGATCACCTATCGCGCCCGTCTCAATGCCTTGTCCGTCGAACGCGATGACCGCGCGGCAGAGGCGCTGGCTGCGCAGGAACGGTTTAACGCTGCCCTTACGCAGATTTCGGTGATGCAATCCGAACTGCTGGCCTCTGAAACCCGGCGCCGCGAGCTGGAAACCGGCATCGAAGTGATCCAGACCACCCTGCGCAAAACCATGAAAGAGCGTGAAAACGCCCGCGAGGCGCTTGTGGCGCTGAAACAGGAAACCGCCGCCGACAGCCCTGCTCAGCTGATGGCGGCCAGCGCGCCTGTGCAAATGGGCTTCATGGCCGAGGCATTGGCGGAAACCGCAGCAGAACGCGATCAGATCGAGGCAGATGCACAATCGGCCCTTGATGAACGCGACGCACTGGAACTGGAACTGCGCCTGATGGACGAGCGCAACGACCAGATCTTCCGCCAGCTCGAAGAGGCGATGGAAATCTCCGTAGAGCCGCTGGACAAGATGTTCCGCAGCGCCGGCATGCCCACCGACCGGATCCTAGAACAGGTGCGACGCGGCTATAGCGGTCAGGGCGGTCCGCTGACCCCTTTATCCCTGTCCACTCGCGGTGAGGAACCCTCCCGCGAGGAAGTGCGCGCCAATGAGCTGCTGAAACAGATGGATCAGCTGAACCTCTATCGCCTGGCCGCACAAAAGGCGCCTTTTGCCGCACCGGTCAATCAGAACCTGGTCCGCCGCAGTTCCGGCTTTGGCTATCGCCGCGACCCCAAGACCGGCGGCCGCCGTTTGCACAAAGGCGCTGATTTTGCTGGCAGAACAGGCACCGACATCTATGCCACGGCGGATGGCGTCGTGACCCATGCAGGCTGGCAATCCGGCTATGGCAAGCTGGTCACAATCAAACATGCCTTCGGCATTGAGACGAAATATGCCCATAACTCCAACCTGCGTGTCAAAGTCGGCCAAAGGGTCTCGCGCGGGGATCACATTGCTGATATGGGTAACACCGGACGGTCCACCGGGACCCACCTCCATTACGAGGTCAGGGTCAACGGCCAACCCGTAAACCCCATGATCTATATCAAGGCTGCGAGAAATGTTTTCTAAGAGCAAAATCAACGAGCCCGGCCAGAAAACGGCTGAAGCAACCCCTGCGGCCCCCGCGCCGTCTTCGGCACCGGTGCCCCCTGCCAGCGATTTCAAGGCAACAGCCCCCAAGGCCAAACCGCCGGCCTCCGTGCTCAGCTCTGATCTGCACATCACCGGCAATCTCAAGACCACCGGCGATATCCAGGTCGAAGGCACCGTCGAAGGCGACATCCGCGCCCACCTGCTGACCATCGGCGAAAGCGCGACCATCAAGGGCGAAGTGACCGCCGATGACGTGGTGATCAACGGCCGTATCGTGGGCCGTGTACGTGGTCTGAAGGTCCGTCTGACCTCCACCGCGCGGGTCGAAGGCGACATCATCCACAAGACCATCGCCATCGAAAGCGGTGCGCATTTCGAGGGCTCTGTTCAGCGTCAGGACGATCCGCTGAACCCCGGCAAAGCCGCCGCCCCTCGCCCGGCTGCACCCGCCGCAGCCCCCGCTGCCGCACCGGCGCCCAAAGCCGAAGGCTGAGGAAAAGCAACATCAGGGCAACCGACCTGCACACTGCAGGGCGCTGGATGTCCCCCACAAGATCAAACGCCGCAGGCCCCCTGCGGCGTTTTGTTTTGAAATCCCCACATGTTGGGTGCAGTTTTCGATTTATTTTGTGAAAAGTTTACGATATCCCACAATTCAACCATAAGCGTTTACAGCTTCAAAACATTCGACTTTAGGAAATTTGGGAATGGTCAATATCGTCGTCACAGCGACCGCAAATTATGTGCCAGAGTACGACCTGTACAATCTTGATCTGGACGCTGTCCGGCTGGTCTCCACCACCTCTTCGGCCATCACCGCCGCGTTCGGGGACTTCAGCCTGACGCTGACGGGCTCTTTCCAATATGATTTCAATGGCGCGCTCACACAAAGCAGTGTGGTACGCGGGTTCTCGTTCCAGTACAGCGGCAGCCAGATCGTCACCGCGACAGGGTTCAGCCTGAGTGGCTATGACCTTTCCCGTTACGACTTTGCCACGCTGATCACACGCGAGATGGCAGGCGCCGACACCTTCACCTCCGCCTGGAACTCTGGCGAGTATATCGAAACGTTGGGCGGCAACGACACCATCCGCGCAGGAAGCGGAAACGATACCATCGATGGTGGCACGGGCTATGACACGGTGATGGTTCGGGCAACAGGTAACGAATGGTCGATCTCCTGGGGGTATTCCCGCGGGGTCGAGGTATCCTCCCCGGATGGCGAAGACACGCTTCTGAACGTCGAACGCGTTCAGTTCGAGGATCAAACCGCCCTCATCGCTGAAGGTGGCGCAGGCAACGACCGGTTGATCAGCACGCAGACAGTCATCGGAAATTCCCTTTGGGACATGATGAACGGTCGGGGCGGCGATGACACCATTCAGGGCGGTGGCGGCCGGGACTTTCTGATCGGAGAGCGCGGGAATGACCTGATCAAGGGTGGGGCCAATCACGACTACATTTCCGGCGGCGACGGCAACGACATCCTGCACGGCCAAGCTGGCAACGACAAAATCCGGGGGTTCAGCGGCAGTGACACCATCTATGGCGGTGCTGGCAACGACACGCTTTACGCTGACTTTGAAAACAGCGTCGACAGCGATTCCGCCGATCGCCTTTACGGGGGCGCTGGCAAGGACTTGCTGGTCGGCCAGCGCAGCGCTGACTACCTCAATGGCGGCATCGACAAGGACACGCTTCGCGGAGATGCAGGCCAGGACACGCTGCTTGGCGGAAACGGCTGGGATCGCCTCCTGGGTGGGGCTGACAGGGACCTCCTGCGTGGCGGCAATGGCCGCGATTACCTTGCCGGTCACAGTGGCGCTGACGTGCTGGACGGCGGCGCCCATGCTGACCGTCTTCTTGGTGGCGGCGGAAATGACACCCTCAAGGGTGGCACCGGCACCGACCTCCTGAATGGCGGCTCCGGCAACGATCTTCTGTTTGGCGGTGGTGGCAACGACACCCTTCTGGGTGGCACCGGGCGCGACCGACTACTGGGTCAGGCCGGGGATGATCAACTGACCGGCGGCGCCTATGCCGATACCTTTGTCTTCCACCAGGGCTATGGCAACGACACGATCACCGATTTCTCGGTTGGTCAGGACCGCATTCAGATCGGCCGTGGGGCGAATGGGCTGGATGATCTGACGTTCAACACCTCGGGTGATGACATCCAGATCACCTTTGCGGATGTGACAATTCTGGTCGAAAACACCACCCTGGCAGAGCTGGACAGTGCCGACAACTTCCTGTTCTGACGGACCCGGCCAGCCGCCGCATTGACCAGACCAAAGACATGCAAGGCGCCCCACAGCGGGCGCCTTTTGCCGTCGCAACCACCTGTTCTGCGCCCTCTGTGCAACAGGATGGGGCAACTGGTTAACAAAACATTAACGATGACTTTGTGAAAAAAGTGAACCGCTCTAGGGTCTTGCCAAAGCATCTTAAGGTGCAGCAGGCAAAGATCAGGGCAGACAATGGCACAAGTCACCGTTACAGCGGCGGCCAATACGGCACCGTCTTTTGATTTCTCATCCTTCGACTTCACCCAAGTCACGGTCCTGTCGGCCTCTGACACGCAGGTCGTTCTTGCCTCTGGCGTTCATGTACTGCGCTTTCAGGGGGTCCTTGGCTATGACGGCGCGGGCAATCTGACCCCGACAAGCACGGTTCACAGCTTCGAACTTTTTCACGACAGCAGCCTGCTGATCTCAGCAACCGATCTGATGCTGACCTCCGCCCAGATCGCCACCAGCAGTTTCGCAGAGCTGCTGCAGATCGGCCTTGCCGGGGATGACAGCTACACGTCCCATTGGAATGGTGGCGAGCGGATCATCACATTTGACGGCAATGACACCATCCGTGCAGGCAGCGGCGATGACACCATCTTTGGCGGCGCGGGGATCGACAGCTTTGTGATCACCCCCAGCCTGCCCGGCTACAGCTTTGCCTTCAATGACATCGTTGGTGCGACCGTGACCACCAGCGAAGGCCGCGACATGCTCTTTGGGGTAGAGATCCTGAAGATCGGTGGCCAGACGCTCCACCTGCGCGAAGGCAGCGATGGGGATGATCTGCTGACCAGCTCCATCAACGCCCCCCGTGGGATGCGCGACATGATCCACGGCCGCGACGGAGATGACACCATCACCGGCGGCGCAGGTCAGGATTTTCTCATTGGCGGCGCAGGACATGACCGTATCGCTGGCGGCAGCAACCATGACCTGATCGAAGGGGGCTTTGGCGATGACACATTGATCGGCAACAGCGGCCGCGATGTGGTGCGCGGTGATCACGGGGCTGATCTGCTGCTGGCTGGCAATGGCCGCGATCACCTGCTGGGCGGCGCTGGGTCTGATACGCTGGATGGAGGCCGCGGGCGCGACCACCTTGATGGCGGGGCTGACGCCGATCTCTTGCGCGCAGGCCAGGGCAACGACACGGTTCTGGGCGATGCTGGTGATGACACGCTCATGGGCAACAACGGCCGCGACGTGCTGCGTGGCGACGGTGGCGATGATCTGATCCTTGGTGGGCGCGGCGCAGACACGCTGTTTGGCAGCGACGGTGCGGACCGTTTGATCGGTCAGACAGGCAACGACCGCCTGACCGGTGGCAGCCATGCCGATACCTTTGTCTTCTCCCGCGGCCATGGCCACGACACCATCACCGATTTCCGCATTGGCGAAGACGTGATCGAAATCACCCGAGGCGCAAACGGACTGCAGCAACTGGGTTTTCAGGAACTGGGCGGTGACGTGCGCATTTCCTTTGCCAATGTATCCATCCTGGTAGAAAACGTGACGCTTTCCGACCTGATGGATGCGGATAATTTCCTGTTCTAACGGGGGCTTGGCTGATCTCAACTGCCAACGCGTGGCCCCACAGGTCAGCTGCACGAAAAAACGGCCCGCGCCCAATTGGGTGCAGGCCGTTTTTGTTTGTCTCGTGAACGGGACCGCTCAGACCGTCAGAGGTCAATCAGTCCCAATTCAGTCGCCCACAATTCAGTCGGTGACAGTCACGGTCTTCATCAGATCCGGCTGGCCGACAACGGCGCCATTGCCGCCGGTGCCGCGCTTGATCGCGTCAACCACATCCATGCCCTCGGTCACCTGACCCACAACGGTGTACTGACCGTTGAGGAAATGACCCGGTGCGAACATGATAAAGAACTGGGAATTCGCCGAGTTGGGGTTCTGCGAGCGGGCCATGCCGACCACGCCACGATCAAACGCCAGGTCCGAGAATTCGGCCGGCAGGTCGGGACGCTCGGAACCGCCACGGCCCGCGTAGCTCATGTTTTCGCCCAGCTTGCCGTATTGCACGTCGCCGGTCTGCGCCATGAAACCGTCGATCACCCGGTGGAACACCACGCCATCATACTGACCTTCTGCCGCCAGTGCGGTGATCTGCTCAACATGTTTGGGCGCAACATCCTCAAACAGGTCGATCTTGATGGTGCCATTGGCCTCCCCCTCGACCTGGATCTCCAGGCCAGAGGCAAAGGCAGGCCCTGCCGCAAGCAGAGCCACCAGAGACAGCGCCTTATGCATCAGCAGCCACCTTGACCGAGATCATGCGATCCGGGTTCGCAGGCGGCTCGCCACGGGTGATGGCATCGACATGTTCCATACCTTCGATCACACGGCCATAGACGGTGTACTGACGGTTAAGGAAATGGTTGTCCTTGAAGTTGATGAAGAACTGCGAGTTGGCCGAGTTCGGGTTGGCCGAACGTGCCGCACCAAGGGTGCCACGGTCATGGGGAATGCCAGAGAATTCCGCAGGCAGGTCTTTCTTGTCGGAGCCACCGGTGCCCGCCATACGCAGGTTAAAGCCGTCTTCCATGTCGCCGTGCTGCACGTCACCGGTTTGCGCCATAAAGCCATCGATCACCCGGTGGAAAGCCACGTTGTCATACTGACCTTCCCGCGCGAGCTCTTTCATCCGGTCACAGTGCATCGGCGCGATATCGGGCAGCAGCTCGATGACGACATTGCCGTCTTTCAGTTCGATGATGACGGTGTTTTCGGGATCTTTGATCTCGGCCATGAGGCCCTCCTGTTCTTTGCATTTGC
The DNA here is from genome assembly GCF_001258055.1 of Phaeobacter italicus. Lineage (GTDB taxonomy): Bacteria > Pseudomonadota > Alphaproteobacteria > Rhodobacterales > Rhodobacteraceae > Phaeobacter > Phaeobacter italicus. Next base: position 903,773 of record NZ_CVRM01000011.1, read on the forward strand.
CCGATAGTTAAGCCTCAAGCCCCAGATTGCCAAGGGAGCATTGCACAGCGCCATTGACTGAGCGGCAAAAAGCTCCGAAACATCGCGCCGACGCCACCGGGGCCAACAGGGTCCCGCGCGGCCACAGAGATGACGACAAACCACGACCAAAAAGGATACGACCATGGGCTGGAACGCACTCGACACGATGGACCTGACAGGCAAGCGCGTTCTGGTGCGCGTTGACATCAATGTCCCGGTGGAAGACGGCCGCGTCACCGACGCCACCCGCATCGAACGCGTCGCCCCCACGATCAAGGATATCCTGGCCGCAGGTGGCAAGCCGATCCTGCTGGCCCATTTCGGCCGCCCCAAGGGCAAGGTTGTCGAAGACATGTCCCTGCGCCCGCTGGTGCCTGCGCTTGAAACCGCCTTTGGCGCGCCGGTCACATTTGTCGCCGATTGCCGTGGCCCCGCTGCCGAAGCTGCCGTTGCCGCGCTGGCGGACGGGGCGGTTCTTTTGCTGGAAAACACCCGCTTCCATCCGGGTGAAGAAAAGAACGACGCAGATCTGGCCGCCGAAATGGCGCAACTGGGTGATATCTACTGCAACGACGCCTTTTCTGCCGCCCACCGCGCCCATGCCTCAACCGAAGCACTGGCGCGCCTGCTGCCCGCCTGTGCCGGCCGTCTGATGCAGGCCGAACTGACCGCGCTGGAATCCGCACTGGGCCAGCCAGAACGCCCGGTCACAGCTGTTGTTGGCGGCGCCAAGGTGTCGACCAAGCTGGAGCTTCTGGGCAATCTCGTCGGCAAGGTCGACAATCTGGTCATCGGCGGCGGCATGGCCAATACCTTCCTCGCGGCCCGTGGCATTGATGTTGGCAAATCGCTGTGTGAACACGACATGGCCGACACCGCCCGTGAGATCCTCGCCAAGGCAGAAGAGACCGGCTGCAAGATCCTGCTGCCCGTCGATGTCGTGGTCGCACGCGAGTTCAAGGCAGGCGCCGAAAACGAAACCGTAGCCGCCGATGCCTGCCCGGCCGATGCGATGATCCTTGATGCGGGCCCTGAAACCGTTGCTGCGGTGGCAGACACGCTTGCCAACTCCAAAACGCTGATCTGGAATGGCCCGATGGGCGCCTTTGAAATCGCGCCTTTTGATGCGGCCACCAATGCCGCCGCCCAACAGGCCGCCAGCCTGACCAAATCCGGCCAGCTCGTCAGCGTTGCAGGCGGTGGTGACACTGTAGCCGCCCTCAATCAGGCCGGTGCAGCGGCAGACTTCACCTATATCTCTACCGCAGGTGGAGCGTTCCTTGAGTGGATGGAAGGCAAAACCCTGCCCGGCGTCGCCGCTCTGGAAGGCTGAGGATCGAGGCCAAAACCGCACTCCAGACCGGATGCGGAGCCACAGAAACCTTAACAGAAAATTAACCAATTGCGCCCCATCCCACCGGATCGGGGCGCTTTTTTGTCAGTAAATGTTCATTATTTGCACTTTTTCGGTTTCCAAAATCTGAAATCCTGTGTCATGATTAATGCAGATGCCGGACCAACCGGCACAGAAATTGAGCAGAAGATCATACAGGCAAACCTACCGTGACCCGTAGCACCCGGCCATCTCTTGGCGCATTCGCGTTTTCCACGATTGCATTCGCGCTTAGCGCGTATTTCACCTTTGCCGCCGTGCAGGGCGATTTCGGGCTGTTTCGCAGGGTAGAAATTCAGGCAGAGGCAGAGGCCCTGCGCCAGGATCTTGACGAGCTGAAGCGCGAAACCGCGCGGATGGAGAACCTGACGCACCGCCTGTCGGATAATTATCTCGACCTCGACCTCCTGGACGAACAGGCCCGCACCGTTCTGGGCCTGCTGCGCGCGGATGAAATCGTCATCCGCTAAGATTACGACCTGACGCCGGGCGCGCAGCCCCGACACAGGCGTCAGATCAACCCGATACCTGATCGGGGGCTTGCGGCGTCCATCCGCCGCACCGCTCGCGCAGGGCCAGGTGCCCGCCCTCCAGGGATACCTCCACCTGGCCCCCGCGCAATGCATCCCAACATCATCGAAGACCCGGCAGACAGCCCTGCCCGCCCTCACGCATCTGGTTGCAGATCTGGGTTCGGATCATCATCATGCGCCTGCCGGGCCGGGCAAACCTCCGCCCAGATCCATGCCCCAGCATGCGCCACAGCCCATGCCTTGCGGCGCCCCACAAACCGCGGGTTTACCCCTTGGTGACGGTGCGTAGGGTCAGGATGCATTGATCTGGCACCACTGGTTTTCCTGATCTTGCAAACGCAGGGAGCGCAGCGAAGCAGCGGCTTTGACCGCTTGAAATTGACCCCGCCAGTTCCGCGCGCTCAAAACCCCTGCTTAATTGCCCCACCATGCGCCCCAGCCCATACCTTGCAACGCCCCACAAACCGCGGGTTTACCCCTTGGTGACGGTGCGTAATAATAACGCTCGCATGATCTGGCAAAATGATTTATGAATTAGTTTAGCATTAAACTATCTAGCCTTAAGGGGGAGCCCGCCACTATGGCTGCGAGAAAAAGTGTCAAGAAACCAAACGTTTCTGCCGAAGAGCTCTTGGAATACTACCGCGAGATGCTTCTGATCCGGCGATTCGAGGAAAAGGCCGGCCAGCTCTACGGCATGGGCCTGATCGGCGGCTTCTGCCACCTCTACATCGGTCAGGAAGCCGTGGTTGTCGGCCTGGAGGCCGCAGCCGAGGAAGGCGACAAACGCATCACCTCTTACCGCGACCACGGCCACATGCTGGCCTGCGGCATGGACCCCAACGGCGTCATGGCCGAGCTCACAGGTCGTGAAGGCGGCTACTCCAAGGGCAAAGGCGGCTCCATGCACATGTTCTCCAAGGAGAAACATTTCTACGGCGGCCACGGCATCGTTGGCGCACAGGTGCCCCTGGGGGCAGGTCTTGCCTTCTCCGACAAGTACAAAGGCAACGACCGTGTGACCTTTACCTACTTTGGCGACGGCGCGGCCAACCAGGGTCAGGTCTATGAAACCTACAACATGGCGCAGCTCTGGGATCTGCCGGTCATCTTCGTGATCGAGAACAACCAGTACGCCATGGGCACCTCGGTGCAGCGCTCGACCAAATCCCCCGCCCTCTGGAAGCGCGGCGAAGCCTATGGCATCGCAGGCGAGGAAGTGGACGGCATGAATGTCCTGGCCGTGAAAGAGGCAGGCGAACGCGCTGTCGCCCACTGCCGCGCAGGCAAAGGCCCCTACATCCTTGAGGTTAAAACCTACCGCTACCGCGGCCACTCCATGTCCGACCCCGCCAAGTACCGCACCCGTGAAGAGGTGCAGAAAATGCGCGAGGAACGTGACCCGATCGAGCAGGTCCGCGACATGCTGCTGACCGGCAACCACGCCAGCGAAGACGACCTCAAGGCGATCGACAAGGAAATCAAGGACATCGTGAACAAGTCCGCCGATTTCGCCAAGGAAAGCCCGGAGCCCGCGCTCGAGGAACTCTGGACCGACATTTATGCGGACGAGCTGCCGCAGGACAACGCCTGAGAGGGAAGAACAAGACATGGCAACTGAAATCCTGATGCCCGCCCTGTCGCCGACCATGGAGGAAGGCACCCTGGCCAAATGGCTGGTCAAAGAGGGCGACACCGTAAACTCCGGCGATATCCTGGCCGAAATCGAAACCGACAAGGCCACGATGGAATTCGAAGCCGTCGATGAAGGCATCGTTGGCAAGATCCTGGTCGCCGAAGGCACCGAAAACGTGAAAGTCAACGCACCCATCGCGATCCTCGTCGAGGAAGGCGAAAGCGCAGACGATATCGCCGCACCTGCAGCAGCAGAGGCTGACAGCCCGGCCGCGGCCCCCGCTGAAACAGCGGCGCCTGCTTCGGCCCCGGCAGCCGCAGCAGCGCCCGCCGCACCGGAAGTGGACGACAGCCCCGACTGGCCCGAAGGCACAGAGGTGGTGCAGACCACCGTCCGCGAAGCTCTGCGCGACGCGATGGCCGAAGAAATGCGCGGTGACGAAGACGTCTTCCTGATGGGCGAGGAAGTCGCCGAGTACCAGGGCGCCTACAAGATCTCGCAGGGTCTTCTGGACGAATTCGGCGCCAAGCGCGTGATCGACACCCCGATCACCGAACATGGCTTTGCCGGCATCGCCTCTGGCGCCGCCTTTGGCGGGCTGCGTCCGATCGTGGAATTCATGACCTTCAACTTTGCGATGCAGGGCATTGACCACATCATCAACTCTGCCGCCAAGACGCTTTACATGTCCGGCGGTCAGATGGGCTGCCCGATCGTGTTCCGTGGCCCCAACGGTGCCGCCGCCCGCGTTGCCGCCCAGCACAGCCAGGACTACGCCGCATGGTACATGCAGGTTCCGGGTCTCAAGGTGGTGATGCCCTACTCCGCGTCTGACGCGAAGGGCCTGCTGAAAACCGCGATCCGCGACAACAACCCCGTTGTCTTCCTGGAAAACGAAATCCTCTATGGCCGCTCTTTTGACGTGCCGAAGATGGATGACTTCACCGTGCCCTTCGGCAAAGCCCGCATCTGGCGCCAGGGCAGCGATGTCACGATTGTCTCCTTCGGCATCGGCATGACCTACGCCCTTGAGGCGGCGGACAAACTGGCCGAGGAAGGCATCAGCGCCGAGGTCATCGACCTGCGCACCATCCGCCCGATGGACACCGGCTCCATCATCAAATCGGTGATGAAGACCAACCGCCTGGTCACCGTTGAAGAAGGCTGGCCGCAAGGCTCTGTCGGCTCCTACATCTCCTCTGTCGTGATGCAGGAAGCCTTCGACTACCTTGATGCCCCCGTCATCAACTGCACCGGCAAGGACGTGCCCATGCCCTACGCCGCCAACCTTGAAAAACACGCGCTGGTCACCACCGACGAGGTGATCGCCGCCGTGAAGCAAGTGACCTACCGGTAAGGAGAGACAGCGATGCCCACCGAAATCCTGATGCCCGCCCTCTCTCCCACGATGGAGGAAGGCACGCTCGCCAAATGGCTCGTGAAGGAAGGCGACACTGTCGCCTCCGGCGACCTGCTGGCGGAAATCGAAACCGACAAGGCCACGATGGAATTCGAGGCCGTCGACGAAGGCGTGATCGGCAAGATCCTGATCGCAGAAGGCAGCGAAGGCGTGAAGGTCAACAGCCCCATCGCCATCCTGCTGGAAGACGGCGAAAGCGCCGATGACATCGGCGCCACCCCGGCGGCCCCGGCTGCAGCAGAAGACACCGCCCCGGCAGCGTCCAAAGACGCAAGCCCAGCCCCCGCACAGGCCGCCGCCGCGGCGACCCCTGCCCCGGCTGCTCCGGCTGGCGCAGATGGCTCGCGCATCTTCGCATCCCCCCTGGCGCGCCGCATTGCCGCTGACAAGGGTCTGGACCTTGCGGATATCTCAGGCTCCGGCCCCCGCGGTCGTATCGTCAAGGCCGATGTAGAAAACGCAACCGCCGCACCAAAGGCCGCCGCAGCAGCCCCCGCCGCCGCAGCGCCAGCAGCCGCAGCCCCGGCTGCCGCTGCCGCAGCTTCCGGGCCCACAGCCGATCAGGTGGCCCGCATGTACGAAGGCCGCGACTACGAGGAAGTGGCGCTTGACGGAATGCGCAAGACCATTGCCGCGCGCCTGAGCGAAGCCAAGCAGACCATCCCGCACTTCTACCTGCGCCGCGACATCCAGCTGGATGCCCTGCTGAAGTTCCGCGCTGAGCTGAACAAGCAGCTCGAGGGCCGTGGTGTGAAACTCTCGGTCAACGACTTCATCATCAAGGCCGTGGCGCTGGCGCTGCAGGCCGTGCCGGATGCCAATGCCGTCTGGGCCGGTGATCGCGTGCTCAAGATGAAATCCTCCGACGTGGCGGTTGCTGTCGCCATCGAAGGTGGGCTGTTCACACCGGTGCTGCAGGATAGCGACATGAAGTCCCTCTCGACCCTCTCGGCCGAGATGAAAGACCTCGCCAAGCGCGCCCGCGACCGCAAACTGGCGCCCCATGAATACCAGGGCGGCTCTTTTGCGATCTCCAACCTCGGCATGTTCGGCATCGACAACTTCGACGCCATCGTGAACCCGCCGCATGCAGGCATTCTGGCCGTCGGCTCCGGCGTCAAGAAACCTGTGGTGGGGGCAGACGGCGAGCTGAAAGTCGCAACCGTCATGAGCGTCACCATGTCCGTTGACCACCGTGTCATCGACGGTGCCCTTGGCGCGGACCTGCTGAAAGCCATCGTCGAAAACCTCGAAAACCCGATGACGATGCTGGCCTGATCAGCCGCTGTAAAACCGCAGGCACCACGCCCGCCCCTCAATGCTCCGGGAGTTCATCCCGGAGCATTTTTATTTGGCCAACCCCGCCCGCAAAAAACACCGCCGCCCGAGCCCCCAGCGCCGTCATCTTTCCAAAAAATACTCAAAAACCACCGCCCAAAAAACAAAAGCCGGGATCATCAGATCCGGGCTTTTCGAATCGACTGGGCGCGATGGGTCAGCTGTCTTTGCTGCCGCCTGTCAGCACCTGGTTCATGCTGACTGCGGGCTGATCGCAGCCTGCTTCGCCGACGATCTTGGCCGGCACGCCAGCAACCGTTTTGCAGGGAGGAACCTCTTGCAGCACCACAGAGCCTGCAGCGATCCGCGAGCAATGGCCGATCTTGATGTTGCCCAGCACCTTGGCCCCTGCCCCGATCAGCACACCGTCGCCGATCTTCGGGTGGCGGTCTTCCTCTTCTTTGCCGGTCCCGCCAAGCGTGACAGAATGCAGCATCGACACATTGTCCCCCACCACGGCGGTTTCGCCGATCACGATGGAATGGGCGTGGTCGATCATGATCCCGCGGCCGATGCGAGCGGCGGGGGGGGTATCAACGCCAAAAATCTCCGAGATCCGCATCTGGAAGAAATAGGCCAGGTCGTAATCTCCCTGCGTCCACAGCCAATGGGCCACGCGATAGCATTGCACCGCCTGATAGCCCTTGAAGTAGAGGATCGGCTGCAACAGCCGGTGGCAGGCGGGATCGCGTTCATAGACCGCCATCAGATCGGCCCGTCCTGCAGCAACCAGATCGGGATTTTCGTCATAGGCCCGATCGACGATCTCGCGCAGGATCACCATCGACATCTCGTTGGAGCACAGTTTCGCGGCGATCCGATACGACAGCGCCTTTTCCAGCGACTTATGGTGCAGGATACAGGCGTGGATCAACCCACCCATCAGCGGCTGACGGGTCACGGCGTCCTGCGCCTCGGTGGTGATCTTGTCCCAGACGGGGTCGACTGAACTGACGGCTTGGCGCGTCTCAAGCATGGCTTGGCCTCCTGTGCTCTTCGCAGGATAGCTATCTAAGCGAAAAAACACCAACCGCAATATTGTGATCAGGGGGATCAGCGACGCTCATATGTCGGGAAATCGGCACGGGGGGGCAGATGCGGCGGTGGGGATTTCCTTCCGGAAGCGACCGCAACCCATTGTTTTCAAAGCGATTAATTAGCATTCACCCGAGACATGTGCATCGTTGCACGCCCCCTGTGCAGATCGACCGGACCGGGGTTTGAGTTTTTTTGAGTATTTTCAGAAAGATGACAATGACGGTCGCGCCCAGGACGAACGCGCCCCTGTGCCCGGTGCTCCGGCCCATCAGGCGGGCGGTGATGGGTCCGCGCTTGCATGATCTGCAAGATGTGCCAGCACCATGCGGGTGCAGGCGAGATAGCCGGGATGATCCAGAAAGGGTTCATCGGCGAGGGTAAAGCGGCGCGCCGCTCCCGAGAGCGAGCCATCGCCCCAGAGGCGACAGCAGCGACCGGTGTGCTGGTGGTGGCGCAACGCCAGCCCGGCCCCGGCAAAGATCCGCCTGCACAGCCGCTGCCGTTGCGCCGGGGCCACCGCCAGCAGGGCCCGCGCAACAGAGGTCACATCGATCGGCATAACCGGACGGCGCATCACAAGAGCCTCAGACGGCCCGCAGCCCCAGCGCCGTAACGCGCCGATATCTGCGCCACTTCGATCTGGTCGCCGGGGGCCACGGCATCGGTGGTTTGATCAGACACCGCATAGACCCAGGATGGCTGGCTCAGCCGTTCTTCGCGCAGCACCCTGTCCCCGCGCAGCAGACGCAGGCGATAGCGTTCCAGATCTTCCCCCAGCGGAATGTCCTCACCCTCCCAGCGGTCCGCGTCGATCCGTCCACGCCGGATCCAGCTGAGGGTCACGTCGCCTGCGCCCAGCGCGCCGCTCTGGTGCAGATGCACGGGTGCGTAGGGGCGCAGGCCCTCGCCACCAAAAGCCGCCTCAAGATGGGTGTAGCTTGGATCATCATAGGGGCGCGCCGCAGAGCCGATGCGATAATGACGATTGAGCCCGCGCTGATTGGCGCTCAGCTCGATTTGATCCGGCACGCCGTTCATGGCCACGACATAGGACCCCTTGGGCCAAAGCGGCGGCATCCGGGCATCGCTGCCCTGCAGCCCGCGCAGACGGTTTGAGAGCAGATAGCGCCCGGGCGCAATCAGCTCGGCGGTGGTGAATTGGAACAGCTCCCAGTTGGCCGGGCTGCCATCCCCGATGGCCATCAGGTTGGCCCCGTTCAAGACCGCCTGCGGGTCGCGGCCATGAAGCTGGCCGTGGATCAGGTCGACCTCCAGCGCAGCCCCCCGGTCCCACCGCCCCAAAGGCCCGGCCGCAAGGGCGGTGTTTGTCACCCCGACCGTGGCAGACGCGGCCAGAATGTCCTCCAGCCCATAGTCTGCATCACCGGGCGCAGCATACACCGCAACGCGGCCTGGCCAGGGGTCAGCGACCACCGCGAGATGGGGCGCATGTGGCAGCTCGTCCCCGCTGATGAGCGGCAGATCAAGGAACAGTGGCAAAACCGGCACGGGCGCGGCAAAGGGGGTCACGCCCGGCAGCTCTTCCTCCAGCGCGGGGCGGGTGTAGATCTCCGGGTCGATCCGCACCGCCTCTATCAGCTGGGTCTGGCCCTGCTCCACCCGGTCGATGCGATACTGCGCTGTGGGATTGGGGGGCTGACCATCCCGGCCCAGCGCGGCAGGGTCTTGGACCGGCAGGGTGATCACGTCTCCCGCACCGATGCGCATCTTTGAGGGCGGCAGCTCAAGGCGCAGGCTGTCACGGGCAATGCGGGCCTCGCTCAGCCAGCGCTGGACGATCTGGCGTCCCTCTGTGCGGGACAGCGCCATGGGCAATTCCGTATCGCTCACGCCATGTGTGGCTTCATCCGGCAGGATCGCCTCTTCCACCCGCAGATCATGGGGGCCACCCCAGTCGACAAACCGCAGCCGTACCCGACCGGACAGCTCTGCCTGAGCGGCGCGTGTGCGTTCAACCGTGCCGTCGATCTCCTCGCCGTCAACCAGCGCGGCAAGAGCAAGCGGCTGCGCCCCGCGACCTGATCGTGCGCGAAACTGCAAGAGCCCGTCACGTTCGATGGCATCGACCCCATGGCGCAGCAGCAAGGGCTGCAAGGCCGCGCGGGCCTCTGCGATGTCACTGACAGTGTAGCCCCGCACCAGACCCTCGACCCCCGTCAGGGCCAGCGCATCGCGGGAGAGCCCGGCCCCGAGACAGATTTCTTCAAGAACCGAGGCAAGGCTGCGCTGCCCTACCCGTCCGTTCAGCCAATGGCCGCGCAGATAGTTATCTCCGTCGCTCCAGATGCCCAGCGCATTGGGAAAGGTGGGAAAGGGGCGCGCGTCCCAGGCCCAGACATAGGCATTGGACATATCCAGCATGGGCCCGCCGTAGATGTCCGAGATCAGATTTCTGCCCTCTTCCTGCCAATAGCCCAACACGGCCCGCAGATAGGCCAGTTGCATCAGGTCGTCACGCTGACCGTCCGAATGTTTTGGCAGTTTGGATTCCGAGCTTTTGGGATCGAGAAACTTGTTGGGTTGATTGCTGCCCTTGTCGATGGCGGCGCATCCCAGTTCGGTGAACCAGATGGGTTTGCTTTTGGGTTCCCATTCGGTGGGCAAGGCTGCGCGCATTCCGTCTATCCGGTCATGATGGGGATTGGACCACCAGTTGCGGATATCCTTGTAACGCCACACCCAGGCCTCATCATGGGCGCCATCGGTGATCGGGGTGCGGATCTGGGCCGCTTCGGCGTCGGTTGAGTGGTAATACCACTCATAGCCTTCGCCCCCTTCAATGCCGCCGCGCAGATAGTCGAGATCATAGATGCTGGGCGCACCGGCCTCAGCATCCAGATGATCCTCGCCTGCGCGCCAGTCGGACAGGGGCATGTAGTTGTCGATCCCGACGAAATCGATCTCCGGATCTGCCCAGAGCGGGTCGAGGTGGAAATAGCGGTTTCCCTCCGGACTTTTGTAGCCCCAGTATTCGGACCAGTCCGCTGCATAGCCGATCTTGGTCTCTGCCCCCAGTATCTGGCGCACCTGCTGGGTGAGATCGCGCAGCGCGGCAACCGCGGGAAAGCCCTGATCATCGCGGATCTGGGTCAACGCGCGCATCTCTGAGCCGATGCAAAAGGCCTCTACCCCACCCGCCGCTGCACAAAGTGCGGCGTTGTGCAGGATGAACCGCGCGAGCCCCCAATCCTCTGGATCGCCACTATAGGTGACGCTGCCGGGGCTGGCAGGCTGGCCGTTCTGCGCAGCCTTGCCCACGGTGATGGTGAAATCCGCAGCTGTCACCTGACCAAAGAAGGCCGCAACCTCGCTCTGCGCAGCGGCACTGCCATCGGGGCTGCCGGTCTGCCCCGGAGCCACAGACAGGGTGATCCGCCCCCGCCAGGGCAGATGCGGCTGGCCGGTCTGACCGGTCCAGGGGTCGGGCAGGTCATTGCCTGCGAGCTGGTCCATCAGGATGAAGGGATAGAACATTACCCGCTGGCCGCGCGCCTGCAGCGCATGGATGGCCTCCATCACTGCCTGATCGGTCGGGGTGCCGCCATAGATGGGCCGGTCTTCCACCCGCGCGATCAACTCTGCCTCGGCCCGACCAATCCCGGCAACGCCCCACGGCATATTGGCGCCTTCGACCTCGTGCCGTTCTACCTTGGGGCGGATCTGACAGGCACTGCATCGCAGGTCATTGCCAAACCACGACACGATCAGCGAGGCCGCACCGCAGTTTGGCAGCTCTGCCTCCAGCGTATCGAGAGAGGTGACAAGGTCGCTCTCTCCCGAGGGGCTGTGAGAATTGGCAGGCTTGGCCTGTCCGGGGCCGTGATCGTAATGCATCGGAGTGGCGGCCAAGGCATATTCGCCCGTGCCCGGCATCAGCGCCACCCCCTGCACCAGTTGTGGCAGGTCCAGATCATAGCTGCTGCTGTCGGGCTGTTCGGCGCGCAGCACTTCGAACGAGAACTGCGGCACCCGGTTGCCAAAGCGCTCCAGCGACAGGTTCTCCATCACCACATAGGCGGTGCCGCGATAGGCTGGCACCTGCCCTGCTCCCTCTATCGCCTCCATCACCGGATCGGGCGCCTGATCCATGGTGCCCCGGTAGACCGTCATGTTGAGATCCTTGGGCGCCACCTCTTCGCCATCGGCCCAGACACGGCCGATATGGGTAATCTCTCCCCCGCAGACCGCAATCGCCAGTGAGACGTCATAGCTGTAGCTGGTGACCTGGGGCTGGCGCGCGCCGCCGCCCTTGCCGCCGCCCCCGGTGGTGGTAGTGGTTTCGCGAAACTGCGAGGCCCAGATCACCTGCCCGCCAACCCGCATCCGGCCAAAGACCTGCGCCACCGGCTGGCCGTCGCTGGCATGGGTGAGGCGAAAGCGTTCGACGCGGCCGGTCTCTACCGGTTCGCTGCCTGCCCCAAAAAGACGGCTGTCAATGGCGCGCCCCACAGTGGCCCCAAGGGCGCGGCCAATCGCAACCGAGGACAGGCCCGCAACAGCCCCACCCACAGATCCACCAAGCGCAGCACCCGCTGCCGACAAAAGAATGGTCGCCATCACATCACCTCTTCACCAACTGCGTCACTGTCTGCATCGCCCTCGCCGCGCGTGTTGCTGCACCCCGCAGGCACCTGCATCGGAAAGGCAAAGCGCGCCACGATCCGCCGCTGCCAGGGCCTGCTGAGCGCGGTTTCCACCACGCCATGGCCGCAATAGGCGTGGATGAACCGCGCGGGCGCATCGACGGCGGTCTGGATCGCCACATGTTTGGCCACTGCACCCGCGCGCATGCGAAACAGGATCACATCCCCGATGGCCTCCGCCTCACTCGGTTTCGGCGCGAGATGGCGCAAAGCCGCCTGCCACAGCGCCTCTTCGCCCTGTGGTTCGGACCAATCCATTGTATAGGCGGGCGGATGCTCGGGCTCTGTTCCGTAGCAGCTGCGCCAGACACCCCGGATCAGCCCCAGACAGTCGCACCCGGCCCCCAGCGCAGAGGCCTGATGCACATAAGGCGTGCCAAGCCATTGGCGCGCAGCCGCAACGATCGTGTCACCTGTTGGCTGGCTCATCTGCGGCTCCCCCCGGTGTTGCTGCCGCTCTGGCGCGGCACGCTCATCACCCAGTCCTCGCCCGGAATGTCGGGAAACCCCTGAAAGTTCGTGACATTGTCAAATCGCGCCCTGCAGGTGGCAAACCGCTTGTCGCAACCTGCCGTCAGGCGGATCGCGTCTCCGGGCCTCAGCGCGGCGCGGATCGGCTCCCACAGGGTAAGACGACGGTGGCTGCCCTGGGGGTCAGGCGCGGTGATCGCATCCCCAAGACTGCCTGCCACAGTTTGGTCGCTCTTGATCATCGCCCAGAGCCCACGGGCCTCGCCGCTCAGCACATCAAGGCGCCCGCCTGCAAACCAGCCCGGTTCAAACCCCATAAGCGCTGCAAACGTCAGAAACTGCGCATCCTCAAGACCCGCAACCGTCGTCTCCAGCCGATACCCCGGCGTGCTGAGATCAAAGCCACACTGCCGATCGCCCAGAACCGCAGTGCACGGTTTCTGGTAGATCCGCCCCATCGGCTGGTTCAACACCTCCGTCAGGCCCCGCAGCTCTGCCTCAAAAGCACCACCTGCACGGCGGATCTGGCCGAAATGGCCGCGAAACTGCAACCAGCGCACCGAGACATCCGTCCAGTTCACCAGCCAGCAGCGCACCTCGGCGCCATCAAAGCGGCCCGCGTCGATCTCTGCTTCTGAAATCGCCACATCGCTCAGCGCGCCAAGCGCCTCGCTGTTGTCGATGGCGAGCCCCGTCGCCTGTTCCAGACTGCGCGCGTTCAGCCCGGTGCCCGCCCGAAAGCGCAGATCCTCAAAGCCCGCCGCATCCGCGCCAGTGGCGCCAAACTGCAGATCGCAGTCGTGATCGGTAAACCCATAGCGCGCCCCGTCCACGCGGCGCACCGCCCAGCAGCGGCACAGCGTCGTCAGCCCGGTGGCGAGATGGGCCTGGAACGCCGCGCTCATGCCGCCCTTGGCTGCGGTTGGTGTCTCTGGCCCGCTCATACCCGCAGCTCCACGACCGGGACGTTGGGCACATCACCGGCCTGAAAGGAGGCAACGCTGGTCTGGATGCGGTCCGTGTCAAACCGCACCGGCACGTCAAACTCGAACCCCGCCCGCACCGCGAGGCCGGATTCCGGCGGGTGAGTGAACCGGATCAGGCCGGTCGATGCATCAAGGGTGTAATCCACCCCCTCCTGCAGCGCGTCCTGTTCGACACCCACCCGCACCGACCCCACCACGGGTTTGCTGATCGGGCGATCATAGCTTTGTGCGCCAGAGCGATAGCTCTTGGTCAGTTGGAAATCCTGCCGGACCCCATCCCCCATGCCGATGACCTGATCGTCAAAACGCACCTCCTGCGACGCGGCAGAGGATTTGTAGTCGGACCAGTCTTTCCAGCGAAACCCGTACATCTGGCCCTGGCGCGCCTCGAAAAACGCGATCAGGGCCTCGATGTCTTCGAGGCTGCGCAGCCCCAGTCCCGCGTCATAGCGGCGGCGCGAATGGGCCCAAGGGGTGTTGCGTTCTTCAAACCCATTGGCAAGCGTCACCACATCGGTGCGCCGCTCTGGCCCGCCGATGGAGCCAAAACTCAGCGATGCGGGAAAGCGTACGTCGTGAAAGCTGGGGGCGATTGGGGCGGTCTGGTCCATGTCAGATCTCCGGAATACGGTGGAAAGAAGGGGCAAGCCCGCGACCGGGCGGTGGCCGGGCGGTGACCGGGCCGTGCAGTTTGGGCCGTATCTGGCAGGCTAGCGGTTTCGACTGCCCCGGCTCAGGGCGCGGCTCAGCTGGGCGGCGATCTGGCCCTGACTGCGCTGAAACCCCTGCACATCGGGCGTCTGAATGTTCATCACCACCTGCGTTGTGCCACCGCCCCCGGCCCGCACTCCAAGCGCGCCATCCGCCGTGCGCGCAAGCGGCAGGATCGCCTCGGGTCCGGCTTCGCCCATCAACCCGGTTCCGCCGCGCATGGGAAAGGACACAGGCCCCGAAACCACGCCCCCACGGGCAAAGGGCATCACGCGCCCCTGCGAAAACGCCGCCCCGTCCGCAAAAGGCAGCAAACCGCCAACCAGCGACTGCATGCCATCAGACAGCAGCCCGCCGACGTGTTGGGTCACGGGCTTGATGGCGGCGGAATAGGTGGTCTGGATCATCGAACGCGCCATTGTGTCCAGCGCGTCCGACAGCTTCATGCCGTCAAAGACCACCCCGTCAAAGGCGCGGCGCAGCCCCTTGGACATGCCGCGTTCCAGGGTCTGGGCATCCTGCTGGGTGGCAGCAAAGGCCGCGCGCACCCGGCGCAGCTCTGCATCGAAACTTGCCGCCATAGAGGCCGCATCCCCCAGCGCTGCCCCAAGGGCATCACTGCGCTGTTCCAGCTCGCTCAAGTCGCTGTCGGCCATGTCTCGGGCTCCTTTCGTGGTGTGGTATCGCGGTCGGGGTCATCATCCATTTGGGCTGCGTCCGGAAAGGCGCGCATCAACGCCTGCAGCCCGTCGCGCGCCAGCGGCCTGTCGCCGCTGTCCTGCCCCAGCATCAGCCGCAGCTCTGCCGGGGTCAGCGCCCAGAACACCGCAGGGGGCAGACGCAGGTGACACAGGCCCGCCCGCATCAGCGCACGCCAGTCCAGGGCCGGTGCATCGCGGGCGTCATTCATGCCGCTGCCCCGGTGCCAAAGCTCAACGCCAGCAGCTGGGCCGCAACCTGCGCCGCACGGACAGGGCCGCCGGTGATCTCGGCCTCGGCAAGAGTGACCGCATCAAGCGGCTGGCCACCGCCCTGAAGCCCCGCCACCAAAAGCGCCAGCACATCGGTGGCAGAAAACCGACCCTCTTCGAACCGAGCAACCAGCGCGATGAGAGAGGGTTCCTCCAGCTGCGCCTCAAGCGCGGCCAGCGCACCCAGCGTCAGGCGCAGCACATGCACCACGCCATTGATCTCCAGCGCGACCTCTCCGGCGTGGGGATTGGCCTGTGTCCCAGCGGACATAAACCTGTGGGCGGCGAAGCTACGGGGGGCTGTCTGATCCATGCCGGCCCCCATCAAATCGCCGTAAAGACCAGCGCACCGGCACTGGCCAGCGAAAGCTCATAGGTGGCTTCGCCGTTGTGGCTGCCTGCATATTCCAGCGCCGTCACCTGAAACGGGCCCTCGACGATGCCGAAATCCGGGATGATCACCTGAAAGGCGGGTGTCAGCCCGTCAAAGAACAGCTGGCGGGCCCGTTCATCCGTGCCCGCATCGCGAAAAATACCCGAGCCCGAAATATTGGCAGAGCGCACCCCGGCCCCCGCCAGCAGCTCGCGCCAGCCACCCTGGCTTTCCAGGCTGGTGACATCGACGCTTTCGGCGTTAAAGCTGATACGCGTGGCGCGCAGCCCTGCGATGGTTTCGAACTGGCCATCGGCGGTCATATCCACCTTGACCAACAGATCCTTGCCGTTCTGGGCACCCATGGTGTTCTCCTTTGATCTAGCGATGTCTGACCGGCGCCAAATTCAGCTGAACATTGAGCGCCAAGCCATTGGTTTGATTTCATAGTTTCCGGCAGCGGGCGTCAGCCGTCCTCTACCCGTGCGGCAAAGCGCAGGGCGATGCGGCGGCCCCCGGATTTCGTGCGATTGGCGACGGCCCGGTCAAACCAGAGACCGACAAGCCGCCCCCGGCTGAGCGTCAGCTGCGCCGCGGCCAGGCTGTCGCAGATGGTGGCTGCGATGCCCTTTGCCCCGGCGAAGCCTGCGGTATCGGTGTGGATTGCGATCTCGACCAGATGGCGCGCGCCTGCGCCACTGCGATCAGAGCGGTCCTGCACATCCTCCGGGCCGAGGGTCACATAGGTCTGGGGCAGCGCCCCGGCCGGCAGCGCATCATAGATCGCCGTGCCCACCTGCGCCGCAAGCGCGGCGTCAGTGCTCAGATGCTGATAGATTGCCTGCTGCAACGGCAGGGCCAAGGCATAGGTCATGCGGTGGTCTCCTCTGTCACGAAACAGGTCAGGTAGCGTTGATCGGGGTCGCCCTCTGCCACGGCATCAATGCGAAAGATCCGGCCCCCGTCGCGAAACCGCTGATCCGGGCGTGGTCTGGCGCTGTGGCCCACCGGAGCCGCGCGCAATGTGATGCGGTAGCGTTGCAGCGACAGGCTGGTGCCCAGCCGATCGGTGCTGCGCCCGCTGAGCGCGCGCATCTCGCACCAATGTTCACCAAGCACCTGCCAGGCCTCGACATGACCGCCCGCGCCATCCGAGGTGCGGCGGGGATCTTCGAGCATCAGGCGGCGCGACAGCCGGGGTTTCAACGGGGCGCGATAGGGGATGGGTTTGCCAGCCATGTCACTGCCCTCCTTTCAGGATAGGACGCGCGCCCAGTGTCACCCGCAGCGGGCGATAGCGTTCGATCAGGGAGCTGACGCCAAAGGGCATACAGCCCCCCTGCAGGCGCAGATCATCGCGGTATTCGTAGTAATGCGCCGCCAGCATCAAGACCGCCTGTGCCAGATCGCCGGGCACTGCGGCCCAGCTGCCGGCAAGCCCCGCGCGCAGCGTAATGCGGATCTGTCCGTTGCGGGGAATGGCCGGCAGGGTGGTGCCGGTTGCACATAGGCGCGGCTGATGGCTGTCCGGCTCCAGCCGGTAGTGGCTGGCGGGGATCTCTGTCTCTGCGCCCTGGGCGTCAACCGCGGTCAGGGTTGCCACGGTCTGAACCGGGGCCAGCGGCAGCACATCCACCGCCGGTGTCTGCCAGCGGCTGACCAAGAGGGCAAAATCGCGGGCCAGGATCACCTTGGCGGTGCGTGCCTCGATCGCGGTGATCGCCGCGCGCAGATAGCCCAGCAGAACCTCATCCTGCAGCCCGCTTTCGTCAAACCCTGTCCCCAGCCGCAGATGCGCCTTGAACGCCTCTTTGGGCAGCACCTCCTCCGGGATGGGTGTCAGTTCACTCAACATCATCTTCACACTCCAAACGGTTGTCAGGTTTCGGTTTTCAGAAAAAAAGCGGGGGATGGATGCGCGCGCTGAACCAGCGACGGACGAAGGAGGAGCAGCAAGACCACCAGCCCAGATCGCGCGCATCCGGTGGCGGGGTCGTGCCCCGCCATCAGGCTGCGCGTCAGCTCAGCCCGAATTTCAGCAGCTTGATCGCGGCAAAGTCGCTGACGTCACCGCCCACCCGTTTGGTGGCATAAAACAGAACATGGGGCTTGGCGCTGAAGGGATCCCGCAGCACCCGCAGGTCGGGGCGTTCGGCAATGGTGTAGCCTGCCGCAAAATCCCCGAAGGCCACTGCAAAGGCATTTGCATCGGCGTCCGGCATGTCCTCGGCAATTACCACGCGATACCCCATCAGCCGCGCAGGCTCTGCCGCGGCGAGACCATCGGACCACAGAAACCGGCCATCCGCGTCCTTCAGCTTGCGCAGGATCCCCGCGGTTTTGGAGTTCATCAAGAAGCTGGCATTGGCGCGGTACTGCGCCCCCAGCGCATAGACCAGCTCGATGATCGCATCGCCATTGCCGATGTCGCCCTCGACGCCGGTGGTCGTGTAGCCGATGTTGCCCCAGCTCCAGCTGTTGTTGGCGATGGTCGGGTGCCACAGAATGCCGGTCGGTTTGTCGTTGCCGTCGCCGTTGATAAAGGCGGCCGCCTCCGCGCGGGAGAATTTGTCGGCGATCCGACCCGCCAGCCAGCCCTCAATGTCAAAGGCGCTGTCATCCAGCAGTCGCTGGGACGCCTTGGGCAGCGCCGACAGCTCATGTAGCGGAATGGTCACCCGGTCGATGACCGGCGTTGCGGTTTCGGCCACGGGGCCGGTTTCATTGGCCCAGCCATGACCGATATCGCCATGGTCGATCAGCACGTCATAAGAGGTCGCCTCAACCGTCACCACCGACGCAACGGCGCGGATGGAGGCGGTGCTGCTGAGCACGGATTTCACCGTCTCGGCTGTCTGCGGGTCGACCAGATAGCCGCCATCGCCGTTGACGGTTGTGCTCATGGCTTTGGCATCCAGGTCAAGCCCGCGCAGATCGCCATCATCGCCAGAGCGCAGATAGGCATCAAAGGCCTTTTGATGCGGCGCGGCGGCCATTTCGGAACTGGCAAGCGGTGGACGCTGCGGGGTATGGGATTTGCGATCCAGCATGGTCATTCGGTCCTCTGTCTGTTTCAAACGGGCTGCAACATCACCTTTGAAGCCGTTGAATTCCTGAATGAATTCACCCACCGCCTGTTTCACCTCCTGAAGGGGTGGCAGGCTGGCTTCGGGCGACTGCGGTGTTGGGGGATGGTGGGTCATCGCGATGGTCCTTTGCGGTTTCAGGGCAGCATGGGGATCTGATTGCGCCAGATCCGAAGGGGCTTGTGAGCGCGCTCAGCCCGGTTGGGGCCGTGTGGTGCCAGTGCAGGCGCCACGAAGCAGCTCGCAGATTTCAAGCCACAGCCGGGTTTCGCGCGGGTCCGGCTCCGTGGTCTGTCGCGCGGCCTTTTGCTGGGTGTCCGTGCGGTTCAGCCGGGCAGATGACAGCATCGGAAAGGTGACCAGCGAGACCTCCCAAAGGTCCACCTCGCACAGTTCGCGCCCGCCGCCAGGCCGCGGGCTGGATTTGCGGGTGCGATAGCCGATCGACAGCCCGTCCAATGCGCCCGCCGCGATCAGGGCCGCCGCCTCTGCGCCCTTGTGGGTGCGCGTCAGGATGCGGCCTTTCACATGCAGACCACGGCTGTCTTCGGTGATCTCGTCCCACACGCCAATCGGTTGGGCCGGATCATGTTGCCACAGCATCTTGACCGAAGAGCCAAGCGCGGCGCGATCCTTGAGAGAGGCGGCATAGGCCCCCGGGCGCACCACATCACCGCCTTGATCGGGACGACCAAACAGGCTGGCATAGCCCGTGATTTCCACCGTGTCATCCGCCGCCTCTGCAATCCTGAGATCGCTGCCGAAGCGTGCGAATTTATGTTCCAAATGCGGACAGAACTGCATCACCTTCTCCTGTTATCTCATTGAAACCATGTGCATTACTGCACTGCCAAAAAGGACTGAAACGCCTGGGCAAGGATCACTGCGGCAACGCCATAGACCGTCAGCCAAAGCCGCCGCTCCATCCGCTCCAGCATCATTTCCAGCTGTTCCTGGCGCCGCGTCATGGCCTGCTGCTGCACCTCTGCAATCCGTTCATGGGCGCTGAGGCGCAGACCGGGGGCGCATTCGAATGGCGGCGGGCTGAGGTCAGTCATCACCTGCACCCTCCGCTATGGGAGGCAGGCCCAGCAGGCTGCGTTTTTCGGCGGCGGTCAGGAAATCGGCGCTGCTGACGCGGCGCCACTGGGCCTCGCGTTCGGCGGCAAGTGCAGGCACCTGATCAAGATCGGGTCGCAGCCGCAGCGCAGCGTCCCCACCCCGCGACAACCAGTCCGACAGCGCCGCCGTCACCCGCGCCACAAGGGGCAGAACCGTCAGGCGATAAAAGGCGCGGTTGGCCTCCTGATAGTTGGCATAGGTCGCATCCCCCGGCAGCCCCATCAGCATGGGCGGCACCCCAAAGGCCAACGCGATCTCGCGGGCGGCGGCCTCTTTGGTCTGTTGAAATTCCATGTCCGACGGGGAAAAGCCCATCGGCTTCCAGTCCAGCCCGCCCTCAAGAACCATCGGGCGACCGGCGTTGCGTGCGCCCTGATAGTTGGCCTCGATCTCTTCGCTCAGGCGGCGGAACTGATCCTCTGCCATCAGGCCCTGGCCGTCACCACCGCTCCACACCAACGCGCCCGAAGGACGCGCTGCATTATCGAGGAGCGCCTTTGACCAGCGCGACGCCGACGTATGCACATCCACCGCCATCGCCGCAGCCTGCATCGCTGAAAACCCGTAGTGGTCATCCTGAGGGTGAAAGCTGCGCAGATGGCAAATGGGCGCGCTGGCAGAGCGCACATCATAGCGGTGCCTGCGACCCGAAACCTCGTAGTCATAGGCCACCGGCCAGCCATCGGCACCGGGCACCACGCTCATCCGGTCGGGGCGCAGGATATGCAGCTCAGTCGGCAGTGCGGACTGCGCCATGTCCTGACTGCCCGCGCCTTCGATGTAGGCATTGCCGCTCAGCAGCAGATGGCCAAACAGCGCTTCCAGAAATTCGGCCCGGCCCTGCCCGCAGTTGGGGCGGTCCAACAGGGCCAGGATCGGGTGGCTGTCATAGCGGCGATTGTCATCCTGCAGAACCAGCGGCAGGGCGGCGGCGGCCTCGGCGATCATCTTGACCGCGCGGTAGCCGACGGGATTGGCAGCAAAGCCATTACGAGTGAGCGCCCCTGCGTCCCGTGGGCTCCACCCCGGAGCAGATGCACCGTGCCAGCCGATCACACGCGCGGGGGCGGCTGTCTTCGTTTCAACGGGCTTGGGTTTGCGCCGCAGGACGTCAAAGACCATGGTCCATTCCTTTTGCCGGGCGGGCT
Organism: Phaeobacter italicus; assembly: GCF_001258055.1. GTDB lineage: Bacteria > Pseudomonadota > Alphaproteobacteria > Rhodobacterales > Rhodobacteraceae > Phaeobacter > Phaeobacter italicus. The sequence goes on from NZ_CVRM01000011.1 coordinate 924,684, forward strand.
GTCCGGGGCGTCTGATCGCCGGAGAGCCGGTTGCGTCTTGAGTGAGACCTTTATGCCGCGCAGATTTGAATGAAATTTGAGCGATGCGTTCGCACCCCATGCAACACCCGGCCCAAACCGTTGATAAAACGCATGAAACGCCCGTTGCATGGCGGGCGTTTCAAGGCGTGGTTCCGGGGCAGGCTCAGGTCCAGAGGTGCAGGCACAGGGCCAGAGGGTCAGGGACGGGTCGCTATCAGATCATCCGAACTCGTGGCATCCGGTGCTGTGCGGCCGGGGTCAGCAGCAGTTCGTCCACCGCCCAGACCAGCGCGTCCAGCCGGTCCGGGGAGCCCTGCCCGAGATAGCCACGCGGGGTCATCTGACACATCTGATCCTCCAGCGCGCCAAGCCCCGGCAGATGGCGGACCCGCCCCTGTTCATAGAGGGCGGCCACCGGCTCTGCGCGGGCGCCCTTGCTGCGCGCGGCGTGACGTGGGCGGAATGGGACCAGCGGATCAATCTGGCGCAGCAGGCTTTCCACCAGCGCCCCGCCCTGATTGACCTCCGCCACCACCCGATCCGCATCAAAGCGATGGGCGGCATCCACCACGGCCTGTGCCCAGACCAATGGCCGCGCCCCCTGCACCGTGCAATCAGCAAGCACATAGGCCCGCCAGTCCTGTGGCGGCCCCTGCAGCACGGCCCCCACAACGAGAATGCCGCAGGCGTCAGAGGATTTGCCAGCGCTCACCGCCGGGTCAACCGCCACAACCACACGGTCCAGCGGCGGGGCGCTGCGCACCTGCGCGCCCACCAGACCGGCGTTGCACCACAATGCGCCCTCTACATCCTGCAAAAGGACCCCATCCAGTTCCTGCCGCCCCAGACGTGAGCCCGCGTAGCGGTTGCGCACCTCTTCGATGAAGGAGGTGGCGAGGTTGGCGCGATTGGCCTCTGTTGCGGCATGGGTCTGCACGGTGGACGGGCTCGCCAGCAGATCCCGCAGCACAGACACGTTGCGCGGCGTGGTGGTGACACAGACGCGCGGATCCGTGCCCAGTCGCAACGCAAACTGCAGCATGTCCCAACTGTCCTGCCCGCGCTTCCATTTCGCCAGTTCATCCGCCCAGGCAGCGTCAAACTGCGGGCCGCGCAGGGCCTCCGGGTCGTGGGCGGAAAAGGCCTGCGCGGTGGCACCATTGGGCCAGATCAGCCGCCGCTCCGTCGCTTTCCATTGGGGACGGCGATCTGGTGGGGTACAGGCGAGAATGCCACTGTCGCCCTGCACCATGACATCGCGCACCTGATCGTAGGTTTCCCCAAGCAAGGCGATACGCCGGGCGCGGCCTGCGGACAGGGGTGTTGACCCTTCGGCCAGCGCACGCACCCATTCGGCGCCTGCGCGTGTCTTTCCTGCGCCGCGTCCACCAAGGATGACCCAGCTGCGCCAGTCTCCTTTCGGGGCGCGTTGATGCGGCAGGGACCACAGATCAAAGACATAAGGCATCGCGGCAAGATCATGGTCGCTCAGCCCGTTCAGAAAGGCCTGCTGCGCCGAGACTGGCGCCGAGGCGAGACAGGCGGCTTTCGATTTCATCGCGGGCGGCATCAAGGTCGAGACCGGCAGCGGCCTGGTGGTCGTGGCTTTGTTCGACAAGGGTCTTCTCCACTTTCTGACTGTCACGGATCAGGCTTTCCAGCTTGGCAATGCGCGGCGTGCTGAGCGCCTCTTCTTCGCTGTCACATTGCAACCGGTAGAGCATCGCTTCGGCCTCCTGACGGAGCCGTTCGATGGAATCATGGAGCGACATCAACAGGCCGGAGGTCTTGGCCAGCCGGTGCTCCGGGCGCATGCTGGGCGCCCCAGAGCGATGGGCCGGGGCCGCACTGCGCGACGGGGGCCTATGGCCGCTGTTGGAGTGGTAGGTTGTCATCTGTCGGGGCCTCTTTGGTTGGGGGCCTCCGTCCGGATCTGCTGCCCTATCAGACTGTCATGGCCCGGCAGATCCGTCAAATTCAGCGACCCAGCAACAGACCGCAGAGCATTGAAACACTTAGGTTTTCCTGTCAGCCCATTGCCAAGTCGTTAACCCGACGCGCAGGCATCGCAGATAAAAAAAGGGACGCAACGGCGTCCCTTTCCAATGGTTTAACGATGCACAGCGCATCAGTTGTTGTTGCGCTCGGCTTCGATCTGGCGCCATTTGGCGACATTGCGATTGTGCTCTTCCAGGGTGACGGCAAAGGCATGTCCGCCGGTCCCATCGGCCACAAAGAAGATATAGTCGCTGTCCGCCGGGTTCACCGCCGCCTGCAGGCTGGCAAGACCGGGGTTGGCAATCGGGGTGGGTGGCAATCCCTCAATCACATAGGTGTTCCAAGGGGTTGCGCGGCGCAGTTCGCTCTGACGCAGGCCGCGGCCCAGCACACCTTCACCTTTGGTGACGCCATAGATCACCGTCGGGTCCGTCTGCAGACGCATGCCGCGGTTGAGGCGGTTGGTAAAGACCGCTGCCACCTCTGGCCGTTCCTCTGCAACGCCGGTTTCCTTTTCGATGATCGAGGCAAGGATCAGCATCTCTTCGGGCGAATTGACCGCAGCCCGATCAGAGCGTGATTCCCAGGCGGCGTTGATGCGCAGGATCTGACGTTCCTGCATCTCTGCCAGAATGTCAGCGCGGTTGTCGCCGGGGGCCACTTCGTAGCTGTCAGGCGCCAAGAGCCCCTCTGCCGGGCGCTCACCGGGATCCCCTTGCAGGATATCCATCGCCTTGAGCGACTCGACCACCTGCCAGCTGGTGACACCTTCGGCCAGCGCGATCCGATACCGGGTGTCGGCCTCGGCCTTCTTTTCGTTGTAGATCGCCGGAACCTCATCAGTGCCGGGCACGAATTCGGCGCGTTCGACAAAGCTGTTGGTCGCAGGATCCAGCTCGCGCACCTCTGCCAGCACGCGGGTCACACCCACGCGATAGACGATTTCGGTGCCACAGCTGCTGGCGCCACCACGGGTGATCTGATCGGTGATCTCTGCCATCGACACGCCCGGCTGCAGCAGGTAGCTGCCGGCCTTCAACTGGCTGGTCTTGTCCGCATAACGCGCGCCAATGCGAAACATCGCATCAGAGCTGATGGCGCCCTGCTCTGCCAGATTGCGGCTGACCCGCGTCATGTTGGTGCCCGACGGCACCCGCAGGCAGATCGCGCTCTCCAGCGGGCCTTCGGAGGTGTATTGCGACTTGCCCCAGAGGATGACGCCGCCCAAAAGGAACAGCATCACCACCAGGACTGTCAGCATGTTAGAGGCGAGGCTGCGCCACATCACTTGGGCTTCCCGAAGATCACCGATGCGTTGGTGCCGCCAAAGCCAAAGGAGTTGGACAGCGCCACGTTGATTTCCCGCTCACGCTTGGCGTTGGGGGCCAGGTCAACGGCGGTTTCAACGGCCGGGTTGTCGAGGTTGATGGTGGGCGGTGCCACCTGATCGCGGATCGCCAGGATCGAGAAGATCGCCTCGATCGCGCCAGCCGCACCCAACAGGTGGCCGGTGGCGGATTTGGTCGAGGACATGGTGACCTTGCCCGCAGCGTCGCCCATCATGCGCTCTACCGCGCCCAGTTCGATGGTGTCGGCCATGGTCGATGTGCCATGCGCGTTGATATAGTCGATGTCGGCAGGCTCCAGCCCGGCGTTCTTCAGCGCGGCCCGCATGGAGCGTTCGCCACCTTCACCGTCCTCGGAGGGCGCGGTGATGTGATAGGCATCGCCCGACAGGCCATAGCCCAGCACTTCGGCATAGATCTTGGCGCCACGGGCCACCGCGTGATCGTAGTCTTCCAGAACCACGATGCCCGCACCCTCGCCCATGACAAACCCGTCACGATCCGCATCATAGGGCCGCGATGCCGCCTTGGGGTCGTCTGCCCGTTTGGTGGACAGCGCCTTGCACGCGTTAAAGCCCGCAATGCCGATCTCGCAGATGGCCGCTTCGGCGCCACCGGCAACCATGACATCCGCATCACCCGAACGGATCAGACGTGCCGCATCCCCGATCGCATGAGCGCCGGTGGAACAGGCCGTCACAACCGAATGGTTCGGCCCCTTGAAGCCATGACGGATCGACACCTGACCAGAGATCAGGTTGATCAGCGCGCCCGGAATAAAGAAGGGCGATACCCGACGGGGGCCTTTTTCCTTGATCATCACGGCCGTGTCCGCAATCGAGGACAGACCACCGATGCCAGAGCCGATCATCACGCCAGTGCGCAGCAGGCTCTCTTCGTCCTCGGGCGTCCAGCCCGCATCCTTGACCGCCATTTCCGCAGCCGCGATGCCATAAAGGATGAAGTCATCAATCTTTTTCTGGTCTTTCTTCACCACCCAGTCATCCGGGTTGAAGGTGCCTTCGGTTCCGTCGCCACGGGGCACTTCGCAGGCGTAGGTGGTGGCCACGCCGCTTTCGACCGCATCAAAATGCGTGATCGGCCCCGCGCCGGACTGCCCGTCCAGCAACCGCGACCATGTTTCTTCGACGCCGCTGGCCAGCGGTGTGACCAAGCCCAGTCCGGTAACAACTACTCGACGCATTTCTTGCCCTCCTTTGCCTCGGCAATTTGTCCCCAAATAGCTTGGATTGGCGCAAAGGTGCAAGAGCCCGCTGCCCCGGCCTGATCCTGACAGGTTTTATGCTGACCTGCGGACCCTTTAGGCTGGCATTAAGACTTGGGTGCTACCTTGCGGTTGTTTTCGCGCCTTGCCTGCGTTCAGGCACATATGACCGCAGACGGGCCGATTTGCGGCGCCAAACTCGATCGGGCGCCAGATCGCTAATGACGGAAATTGGGACGGTTCTTTGTTGATGACACATTCTTACTTCAGCGGGAAAATTCCCGGTTTGCGTGGTTCGTATCTGCGGGGGGGAGTGCGGAGGGCACACCCCTCCCCCTCGTGCACCTCATCTCTTTCACTGCAAGGGCGCTGCAGCCTGATGGCGCGGATGCGCCGGGGCGTGGCAGCCGCATTGCTCGCAGGCGCAAGCCTTGCACCACTCGCCACCACCGCAGAGGCGGCTGATTGTCAGGTGTTTGAGGATCTGATGACCCTCACCTCTGTCAGCGAGAATTATCTCGGCTACCTGCAAAGCGGCTTTGCCCCCGATACTGCCCAACAGATGGAGCGGGTGATTGCGGGCACATCCCGCCGCGAGCTGCACAATGGGCTGCGCACCGGCAACATGGGCCAGCTGACCCGTGACACGGACGGGTTGCTCGCCCAGCAGAACACCCTCTTGCAGATCGACCGCAGCCAGGGGCGCCAGGCGGCGTTGCAGACATCGCAGCGGATGAATGCCGATGGCAACCTGGCCGCCTATCGTCAGGCGCTGACCCTGACGGCCTGCTACAATGAAAACCAGCTGCAAGGCGTGACAACCGTTGTCGGCCAGCTGCCGTCTATCGGCGGCGTTCCTGCAGGCACGGCAACCGCGGGCGCGCTGGGGCTGGTGGTTCTGGCGATCCTTGCCTTCATCGCCACAGAGCGGCGCACACGTATGCTGAATGCGCGGCGCAAACGCTATACCTGTGCGCTGGAATGCACCCTGCATGACGGCGGTGTCGCAACCGAGGCTGCAATCCTCGACATCAGCCAGGAAGGCGCCAAGATCGAAGCCCACTGCAACAGCCAGGTTGGCGCCAAGATCACGCTGGAGATGCCCGACGGGGTTGACCCCGCTCGACTTGAGGGGCGGATCCTGTGGGTCAATGCCGATCATTTCGGCATCAAATTCTCGCGCATCCTGTCGCGCACCGAAGTCGAGGCGATTGCCGAAAACGAACTGTCAGAGGTGTTTGACCCCTACGCCCCGGATCCGGACCCGGCGATGATTGCCAGCGATGGTGCCGATATGGACAAGGGCGAACAGGGCGCACGCCGCCACTGACCCTGATCAGACAGCGATGGCAAGGTGAACCCGGATCCGGCGAAACGGGCACATGGATAGCGGCGGCATCTGACCGCCCTCAAGCAAAGAAAAACGGCGCCTTCCGCAGAAGACGCCGTTCGAAAATCTCTGATCGATAAATCGGATCAGGACGCTTCGCTGATGAACTTCACCGCATCGCCAAAGGTCTGGATGGTCTCTGCCGCGTCATCGGGGATCTCGATGCCGAACTCTTCTTCGAAGGCCATGACCAGCTCAACGGTGTCCAGGCTGTCTGCGCCCAGGTCGTCGATGAACGACGCGTTTTCGGTCACTTTGTCTTCTTCAACACCCAGGTGTTCCACAACGATCTTTTTTACGCGGTCTGCGACGTCGCTCATGTCAATTCCTCATCATTTCAGGGCATGTGCCCGGTTCTGCCCTTGCCCGCTCGGGGCGGCTTGGTTGTGCCCGAAGCGGGCGGTTGTGTCCCGCACTGCGGGAATGCCAAGGCACCCCAGAACAGAGGGACCGCTGGCAAAGATGCGCCGCCTATAACACAGACGAACGCTGAGGCAAACGATTTCGCAGCATCAGTGCCGCGCGACCACCTCGAACCTGCCCTAGCGGAAATCGCCGCAGCAGAGTGGGCATTTGGCCATCCCGGACGCGAACTGCAAGTCCCGGCTGCCTGTTTTTTGCGCCACGGTGCGGAGGATGGCAGATTTTTGCACAAACTCAAGAGCTTCGCCGCAACTTGGGGCAAGCCCCTACAGGCCAGCCTATCAGAAAACCACCCTGTCACCCGACGGAACCCCCGTTGTTTTGCGTTCCCGCCCTGCATCAGATTGCGGCGCGGGTCGGGGTGAGAGGCCACGGCAGACACCTCAGGACCTCCCCTGACATATCCGCCTTGCAGGGCTTGCACGGCGCAGCCCGCCAGAGAATCTGGCCCCGTCGCCCGTTTGTGTTTTCGCTGTCTGTGCCCGCCTGTGCGTGCCCTCCTGTCTGCGGCCACCTGTCTGCGCCCATCTGTGCGGGCGCGCTTGCTGCGGGCCATGAAAAAAACCGCAACCAGCCATCTGGTTGCGGGCAAATTCCAAGGCAAGCGCGGTGCACCATCACCGCAGCCGCCCAAGACAGGCAAAAGCCTCAGAGCATCGCCATGCCGCCGTTCACGTGCAGCGTGGTGCCGGTCACATACCCGGCCTCTGCGCTTGCAAGATACAGCACGGCAGAGGCGATTTCCTCGGGCGAACCCATACGACCCGCCGGGATCTGGGTCAGGATCCCATCTTTCTGGGCATCGTTCAGCTTGTCGGTCATGGCTGTCGCGATAAAGCCCGGTGCAACGGCATTTACGGTGATGCCACGGTTTGCAACCTCATAGGCCAGCGATTTGGACATGCCGACCATGCCTGCCTTGGCCGCCGCATAGTTGCCCTGACCGGGGTTGCCGGTTGCGCCCACGATGGACGAGATGTTGATGATACGGCCCCAGCGCGCCTTCATCATGCCGCGCAGAACGCCACGGCACAGCCGCATGGTGGAGGTGAGATTGATGTCGAGAACGCTGTTCCACTCGTCATCCTTCATCCGCATGAACAGGTTGTCGCGGGTGATGCCTGCGTTGTTGACCAGGATATCGACAGAGCCCATTGCCTCTGCTGCCTGTTTCGGCAGCGCCTCGACGGCATCCGCATCCGAAAGGTTGCAAGGCAGCACATGCGCACGCTCGCCCAGTTCTGCCGCCAGCTCCTGCAGCGGTGCCTCACGCGTACCGGAGAGCGCAACAGTTGCGCCTGCGGCATGAAGGGCGCGGGCGATCTCGCCACCGATACCACCCGAAGCGCCCGTGATCAGCGCGGTCTTTCCTGTCAGATCAAACATTGTCTTGTCCTTTATGTTCTGCATCGGACCGCGGCCCAGGGCGCGATCCGCAGGTGTTTGTTTGGCCGTGCCTTACTCGGCCGAGGTGGCGGCGGCGACATCCTCGGGGGTGCCAACCTGGCGGCAGGTCAGGCTGCGGTCGATCTTGCGGATCATACCAGACAGCGCCTTGCCCGCGCCGATTTCCCAGAATTCGCTCACGCCCTTGGCGGCCATGGTCTGCACGCTTTCACGCCAGCGCACGGAGCCCGTCACCTGTTCCACCAGCAGCTGGCGGATTTCGGCAGGGTCGCTCACCGCATCGGCGCGCACATTGGCGATCAGCGGCACGGCAGGGGATTTGATGTCGACACCGGCCAGCGCCTCGGCCATCACATCAGCAGCAGGCTGCATCAGCGCACAGTGAAACGGTGCCGAGACAGGCAGCATGACCGCGCGTTTGGCCCCCTTGGCCTTTGCGATCTCGGCCGCGCGTTCCACCGCAGCCTTGGCCCCTGAGACCACAACCTGGGTCGGGTCATTGTCATTGGCGGCCTGACAGACCTCACCCTGTGCGGCCTCTTCTGCAACGGCGCGCACCGCTTCCAGATCAAGACCAAGGATCGCCGCCATCGCGCCCTCGCCCACCGGCACGGCGCTTTGCATGGCCTGACCACGGGTGCGCAGCAGGCGCGCAGTGTCGGCAACAGAAATCGCACCAGCCGCCGCCAGAGCCGAATATTCGCCCAGCGAGTGACCCGCGACATAGCCTGCCTTGTCGATAGAGACGCCCTCGGCCTCCAGCGCGCGCATCGCGGCCAGCGAGGTGGCCATCAGCGCCGGTTGCGCGTTCTGTGTCAGGGTCAGGGTTTCGATATCCCCTTCCCAGATCAGCTGGCTCAGCGCCTCGCCCAATGCGGTGTCCACCTCGTCAAAGACGGCTTTGGCCGCCGGATAGGCCTCTGCGAGAGCCTTACCCATCCCGATGGTCTGCGCGCCCTGGCCGGGAAACACGAATGCAATTGTCATCTGAGACCTCTTCTGTCTGCACATATGCGTTGCTAGGGGTTTAGACGCAGGTGACGCTGCGTACAAGCAAAGGCTTGCGCCTGTGCACCAGCTCTGTGCGCTGAGGGACAGAGTTCGCGGTTGTGTGACATCAGCGCACAGATAGGATGTGACATGTCTCTCTCAGATAAAAGGTGTGCGAACCGTGCCCCGACATAACTCCTCACTCTATTATGGTAGCGTCGCCAAGACCTTTCACTGGCTGACCGCCCTGTTGATGTTTGCGGTCTTTCCGCTGGGCTATTTTGCCAACGATCTGGCGCATCAGATCACCGGGCCGGAGTTCAACGGCGATCAGGCGGTGATTTCACGGGCTGTTTTGCTGTTCTCGCTGCACAAGACGCTGGGGCTGGCGTTGTTTGCCACCGCGCTGCTGCGCATCCTCTGGGCGCTGCGCCAGCCAAAACCTGCGCCCCTGCACCCGGACCGCAAGGCAGAGGTGCTGGCGGCTGAGGTGGTGCATTGGCTTCTTTATGGGTCGCTCGTGCTTGCGCCGCTGAGCGGCTGGATCCACCACGCCGCCACAACGGGCTATGCACCGATCTGGTGGCCCTTTGGGCAGGATCTGCTGTTTGTGCCGAAATCTCAGGCCGTTGCGGATGTGTTTGGCGGGCTGCACTGGCTGTTCGTCTGGACCCTTGCGGCTGCGCTGGGGCTGCATATTGCCGGGGCTTTGAAACATCAGGTGATCGACAAGGACGCCACCCTGGCCCGAATGCTGCCAGGAAAGGCCCCGACCGTCGATGCCGCCTCGATCGGGGCAGACCACAGCAAGGCCCCCGCCTTTGTCGCGCTTGCGATCTGGGTTCTGGTGCTGGCAGGCGGTGGCGCCTTTGGTGTCTACTCCAAGGCGCCGCACGGGGCGGCGGTGGCGGCGGGGTCTGCACCCGCTGACACAGCACCGGCCCCTACCGCGCCTGCCGGATCTGCGACGACCGGAAACTGGACTGTTCAGGACGGCACGCTTGCCATTTCCATCACCCAGATGGGCAGCGCCGTAAGCGGCGAGTTCAGCCAGTGGCAGGCAGACATCCGCTTTGACGAGCCCGCGACGCCGGGGCCTGCGGGCCGTGTCGAGGTGGAGATCGCGATTGCCTCCCTGTCGCTTGGCACCGTGACCGATCAGGCAATGGGGCCGGACTATTTCGACAGCGCCACCTACCCCACAGCTGTGTTTGCCGCCGACATCGAGAAACTCTCCGAGGGTTATGTGGCCAACGGCACGCTGCGCATTCGCGACCAGGAGGTGCCGCTGAGCCTGCCCTTCACGCTGGAGCTTTCAGGCGATACCGCCGTCATGTCGGGCACGGCAGAGGTCAACCGGCTTGATTTCAACATCGGTCAGGGCGTTCAGGACGAGGGATCGCTGGCCTATGCGGTGCAGATCTCCGTCGATCTGACAGCGACCCGCAGCGAATAACTCAGGGCACAGATCCCGCTTTATGGACCCGGCGCAATGCGCCGGGTCTTTTGCGTTCAAAGGCACGCCGCGCCCGGACCTCAGCGCCCCCCCCAGAACCCCGCCCTCAGCCCCCAGCGAGGGTTTTCCCTCCTCTCATTTGAACGATTGCAGGAGGGCGATTTTCTTCTCTGCCATCCGGCAGCGCGGCGATGTTTCAACATCTTGGGTGCGATCTGATACAGGCCGTACTGGTACAGGCCACACTGATACAGGGCCACACTGATAGAGCCCGCACGGATAAAGGCGGAACTGTTTCAGGGAGTTGGCCCAATCCAACGCCCCGTCAGCGCCGCAGCCATTTGCCTGTCCATAACTGCGCCTTCGGTATCTGCGTCTTCGGTTGCAAGGACCTGCCCCACAAAAAAACCGCCGCTTCGGTCGAAGCAGCGGTTTCTGGTTTGACGTGGCGGGCGCCTGAGCCGCACCCGCCTGCGGTTGGCGGGCTTACTCGGCTTTCATCGCCTCGATGGAGATCTTGACCTCAACCTCGTCAGAGACGAAGGGGGCGAATTTGCCCAGATCATAGTCAGACCGCAGCAGCGTGGTGGTGGCGTCAAAACCGGCCCAGGGCTTGCCTGCCATCGGGTGCTGGCCTGTCTGGTTCAGCTTGGCGTCCAGAACAACGGATTTGGTGACGCCATTGAGGGTCAGGTCGCCGGTGATCTCTGCGGTGTTTTCGCCGGTCACGTTGATGCCGGTCGAGGTGAAGGTGATCATTTCAGAATCGTCTGCGCCAAAGAAATCCTTGGACATGAAATGATCAAAGCGGCCTTCCCAACCGGTCAACATGGAGCGTGCTGGCATGGAGACGGAAACGCTGGAGGCTTCGGGGTTTTCCTGGTCAAAGGAGATTTCCCCTTCGAAACCCGAGAACATGCCATAGGTGGTGGAGAAACCGAGGTGGTTGTAGCTGAACACGATCTGGCTGTGGCTTGCATCCAGGGTGTAGGCTTCGGGGGCGGCAAATGCGGTGGTGGCGGCGGCGCCCATCAGGGCAGCGGCGAAAAGAGTATTTTTCATCATAATGGCTCCATTGGACCAGATTGCATCGGATCACAGTTGAGGGCGACGGGCCCCAAAAGGGAAGCCCACAAAAGCCAACACTATCTGTGTTAAAATGAACAACCAAAGCCATCCCGCCGCACTCGGCGTTTTCTCGCGCAGATGTGAACGCCCGGATTGGCGATGCCGCCTGTGATGCTGCCTGTGCAGGCAGCTTGTCAGATCGCAGGTCAGGCGTCTCAAAAAGTTCAGCGTTTCCGATCCGGGGCGCAGATCCCGGTGCGGATCCCAGTTTCGCCCCAAGTTTAGAACCCTGTTTCGACCCCGGTTTAAAACCTGGTGCGGATTGCCCTGCCGGAATCGACGGGTTCAACCCTGCCCGAAATCGCCCCCGCAGCGATCAATCAGCTGACGATCTGAAGCGCCCCGCTTAGTTGGTCGCGCAGGCGCATCCGGGTTTCGTTGCTGTCGATTGGCAGTTCCATCAGGGTGGAGCCATCGGCGTCCAGAACCGCGATGGAGCGTGCGCTCAGCCGCACGCCGCCGAGGCTCTGGTAGCTGCGGCGCATGACAACCCGTGGGGTTCCATCTGCCCCTTTGCGCAAAATCCGCAGTTCGCGGCGGATTGGGTCAAAGCAGGCCTCTGGCTGGGGGTCGCGGCTGTGGGTTGTGAGCAGGATCAGACCAAGAAACAGGAAAGCCACCGAAATCCCGATCCGGATCAGCGACATCTGCGGGTCGACCCCGGCGTCAGGCATCAGCCAAAGCCCGGTGGAGCCGAGCACCATCGACAACCCCAGCAAACGCAGCAGCACAGAGCGGACCTGCCAATTGGCCTGAAGTCGCAGATGCATGGGCGCGGTCCGTGCCATTTGGGCGATCCGCTGGCTGGCGCGGCCCCCAAGATTTGCCGCCGCCGCATCCGCAAGGGGGCCGACAGGCTGGCGCAGAATGTCGACCCGGCTGGCCGCATGCTTGGATGAGCGTGCCGATTTGGGCGTAGATCCCACTGGTTGGTATCCAAATTCGCTTGGTTCCAGAATGCTCATCCGCTTTCCTTTCACATGCCCGTTGCCAATGCCGGCGGCCTGACCCTGATTTGATGCCCGTCCAGTCCAGCACATGGGTCGGTCCGGTCGTATCAAGGTGGCCATTGCGCCACGCATTAATGATTTGTTAACCAACATTGACCCCGAAATTCGGGCTGAAATGAGGCAGAGTTAGGAAAAATGCAGGCCGCGTAGGGATTTGCGGCAAAGCGGCCCCGGCAGTTGCAGCAGATCAGGCAAAGGTGCCCATCCTGATCCGTGCGGATATTCATGTGGAATGGCCTGCGGGGCCGCACAGGGAAATGCCTGCACCCACAACCCTAACGTGCAATCATTAACAATATCCTACCCCTCTCTCCCCCTCTTCCCAGCCGCCGTCATATGCAGGGGCGCACAACAGGCCACGCCCAGGCCTCACCGGTGCGACCGCCCGCGGCAATCGAGCCTTGCCCTTTTGGCGCGAGCCTGTATATGGGGGCATCCTTCCGCGACACTATCGATCCGCGCAGACTCTCGTGACAGGGCAGCGGAAGGCCAAAATGCCCCGTCTATGAAATGCGCCTAGACACAAACAGGAGTTCGCATGCCACTCTATGAGCATGTCATGATTGCGCGTCAGGACCTGTCCAACTCGCAAGCAGAAGGCCTCATCGAACACTTCGGTGCTGTTCTGTCCGACAACGGCGGTAAGCTGGTCGACAGTGAGTACTGGGGCGTGAAAACCATGGCCTACAAGATCAACAAAAACCGCAAGGGTCACTACTCCTTCCTGAAAACCGATGCATCCGCAGCGGCGATCCAGGAAATGGAGCGTCTGATGCGCCTGCATGACGACGTGATGCGCGTTCTGACCATCAAGGTCGACGCACACGAAGACGGCCCCTCGGTTCAGATGCAGAAGCGCGACGAGCGCGACTCGCGTCGTGAGCGCCGCTGATCAACGCTTGAGAAAAGGACGCTAAACCATGGCAGCCAAACCGTTTTTCCGCCGTCGCAAAGTATGCCCGTTCTCGGGCGACAATGCGCCGAAAATCGACTACAAAGACACCCGTCTTCTGCAGCGCTACATCTCCGAACGCGGCAAGATCGTGCCTTCGCGCATCACCGCCGTTTCGGCCAAGAAGCAGCGTGAGCTGGCCCGTGCTATCAAGCGCGCCCGCTTCCTCGCCCTGCTGCCCTACGCCGTGAAGTAAGGAGTTAGGCACATGCAAGTTATCCTTCTGGAACGTGTGGCCAAGCTGGGCCAAATGGGCGACGTCGTTGACGTTAAGCCCGGTTACGCGCGTAACTTCCTGCTGCCGCAAGGCAAGGCGCTGACCGCGTCGCAGGGCAACATCGCCTCTTTCGAAGCCCAGAAAGCGCAGCTGGAAGCGCGCAACCTGGAGACCAAGAAAGAAGCAGAAGCTCTGGCAGAAAAGCTGGACGGTCAGCAGTTCGTCGTGATTCGCTCTGCGTCTGACGCCGGCGCTCTCTACGGTTCCGTCACCCCCCGTGACGCCGCAGAAGCCGCAACTGCTGAAGGTTTCTCCGTCGACAAGAAACAGGTTGTTCTGATCTCCCCGATCAAGGAACTGGGCCTGCACTCTGTCACTGTGAAACTGCACCCTGAAGTTGAAGTCGAAATCAAGCTGAACGTTGCACGTTCCGCCGAAGAGGCAGAACTGCAGGCGTCGGGCAAATCGATTCAAGAGCTGGCCGCCGAAGAGGAAGCCGCTGCTGAATTCGAGATCTCCGAACTGTTCGACGATATCGGCTCTGCCGCATCCGACGACGACGATGCAGCTCCGGCCGCAGGCGACGAGGAAACCAACGCCTAATCGGCTTTGGACCCTTTACGACTTTGAAAGGTCGCCCTTCGGGGCGGCCTTTCTTTTTGCGCGCTCCCGGCAGGCCGTGAAAATGCCGCTCAAATGCGGCGCAGTTTTTCCCCCAGCCGGTAACCTCGCCTTTCCTCCTCTTGCGCAGTCTGGGTTGCGGTTCGCTAACGGGCCGGAGTGTGAAACCTGTGGGGGGTCTTCATGGAAGACAGATTGATGAGAGAAGAGCGCGCGCTGCGGCGGCGCCTGTTGCTGCGCATGTTGCGGGGGTTCAGCTTTGAAAATCCGCGTTTCAGGGGGGAACCGATCAATGAACTGGTCCCGCCCGAACTGATCACCAGAGAGCTGCGCGAGCATTATCCGGAGCGGGTGATCTTTGCCTGACATCAGCTGCGCGGCAGGCGGGGGATATCCGCCTATGGCATGGCAAGACATTTGCTGCCCGCCTGCTGCACGCATAGGCTCTGCGCGATAGCCCGCCTTGCGGGCCCTGACAGGCATGACAGCATGATTGATCGACGAACCGCTCTGGCGATGATCCTGAGCACACCGGCCCTTTCGGCCTGCGCAGATGCCGCCAAGCGGCCTGTGGCCCGCCCCGACCAGAAAGAGCCGCCGCTGTTTCCCAACGAAACACCTGAGCTGCGCAAAAAAATCAACTATTGGGCCGACCACTACGAGGTGCCAAGAGCGCTTGTGCACCGGTTGGCGGTGCGGGAAAGCACCCATCGCCCCTGGGCCGTGAACCGGCCCTACTATGGCCTGTTGCAGATTCTTCCGGCCACCGCACGCTCTATGGGGTTTCAGGGCAAACCCAAGGATCTGCTCGATGCGGACGTCAATCTGAAATACGCGGTCAAATATCTGCGCGGCGCCTGGTTGCTGTCGGATGGCAGTTTCGACACCGCGGTCAAACATTATTCGCGGGGCTACTATTACGCCGCCAAACGCCGCGGGATGCTGCGCGAAACAGGCCTGCGCCCGTGATGACACGCCCCGGGCCCCGATGGGTCAGCCCAATCTCCAACCTCTGACGGGCCCATACCGGCCCCGGGTCCCCAGCTCCGCCAGCGCCCGCCTGCCCTGTACCTGCACAACAGGCACGGCGGGCGGGAAGTGGCCTGTCATGGTGTTAGCGCAAAACTGTCACATGCGTTGTGACGAAACCCTGCTAAGCTTTGCGCCACTGACCAAGACTTTGGAGTGAACAAATGCCAATTCAACTCGATCGCCGGTCCTTTCTGGCCGGGTCTGCGGGCCTCATTGCCCTGCATCCGTTTTCTGTTCAGGCGGCTGCCAATCAGGTGCACCTGCGACTGATGGAAACCACCGACCTGCACGTGCATGTCTTTCCTTATGACTATTATGCCGACAAACCCCGCGACA
The DNA here is from genome assembly GCF_001258055.1 of Phaeobacter italicus. Classification (GTDB taxonomy): domain Bacteria; phylum Pseudomonadota; class Alphaproteobacteria; order Rhodobacterales; family Rhodobacteraceae; genus Phaeobacter; species Phaeobacter italicus. The sequence continues at coordinate 940,236 of NZ_CVRM01000011.1, forward strand.
CTGTTGGTCTGGCGCGGACTGCGGCACTGATCGGCGATATCCGGGCCGAGGCCACGAACTCGCTGCTTCTGGACAACGGTGATTTTCTTCAGGGCAATCCGATGGGCGACTATATCGCCTATGAGCGCGGGATGAAGGAGGGCGACAGCCACCCGGTCATCCAAGCCATGAATGCGGTTGGATATGATGCCTCTACCCTGGGCAACCATGAGTTCAACTATGGGCTCGACTTTCTGATGAAATCCCTCGCCGGTGCCGGCTTTCCGGTGGTCTGTGCCAATGTCGCAAAGAAGCTGGGCGCCAGCCCACGTGAAGACACCACCCTGTTGCCGCCCTATGTCATCCTGGAACGGGAGCTGACAGATGGGGCGGGCACCCGCCATCCGATCAAGATCGGCCTTATCGGATTTGTGCCACCACAGGTCATGAACTGGGATCGTCGCCATCTGGAAGGCAACGTTCAGGCCCGTGACATCCTAGAGACCGCGCGGGCCTATGTTCCGCAGATGAAGGAACAGGGCGCAGATATCATCATTGCCCTGTCCCATTCCGGCATTGGCAGTGCGCAGGAAAGTGACGGGATGGAGAACGCCTCTGTTCCGCTGGCATCGATTGAGGGCATCGACGCCATCATGACCGGTCATTCGCATCTGGTTTTCCCCTCCTCTGGCTATGCTGACTTTGCGGGCGTGGATGCCGAGCAGGGCACCATCCACGGCAAGCCCGCCACGATGGGCGGGTTCTGGGGCAGCCATATGGGGTTGATCGATCTGATGCTGGAACGCGATGGCGCGGGATGGCGCGTGGTCGGCCATGCCTCGCAAGCACGCCCGATCTCCAAACGCAACGAGGACCGCTCTATCACTGCGCTGGTCGAGAGCGTGCCTGCGGTTCTGGCATCTGTGCAGACCGAGCATGACGAAACACTCGCCTATGTCCGGCGCGCGGTTGGCAAGACGGATGCCCCGCTGCACAGCTATTTTGCGCTGGTCGCTGATGATCCATCTGTTCAGATCGTGTCGATCGCGCAGACCTGGTACATCGAGCAGATGCTGAAGGGCACGGAATATGAGGGCCTGCCGATCCTGTCCGCCGCCGCGCCGTTCAAGGCCGGTGGCCGCGGTGGCCCCGAATATTATACCGATGTGCCCAAGGGCGATGTGGCGATCAAGAATGTCGCGGATCTCTATCTTTATCCCAACACCGCGCGGGCGGTGAAAGTCACTGGCGCCCAGGTCAAGGATTGGCTGGAACGCTCTGCCGGGATGTTCAACCAGATCACCCCCGGTGAGGTGGATCAGGTTCTGCTCAATCCCAGCTTCCCCAGCTACAACTTTGACGTGATCGACGGCGTCACCTATGAAATCGACCTGTCGCAGCCGTCAAAGTTCGGCCCCAAGGGTGAACTGGAAAATCCGGAGGCAAACCGCATCGTCAATCTCAGCTTCAACGGGGCGCCGATTGATCCCGAGCAGAGCTTTATCATCGCCACCAATAATTACCGCGCAGGCGGCGGTGGCGCGTTTCCGGGGGCGATGGGCGACACCATCGTGTTTGAAGGCCCAGACACCAACCGCGACGTCATTGTCCGCTATATCGTGGAGAAAGGCACCATCAGCCCGCGCGCCGATGCCAACTGGCGCTTTGCTCCGTTGGAGGACACGTCGGTGCTGTTTGACACGGGCCCCAAGGCCGAAAGCTATGTCGACAGCGTGGAAAGCATCCGCATTGAACCTGCGGGTGAAGGGCCGGATGGCTTTGCACGCTATCGGATCACGCTTTAACGGTGTGTTTCTGATTTAGGGAAAATCCGAACCATCCTGCTGCCCGCCAAAATCGCAGTCGGGCAGCAGATCTAGAGTTGCACACTTTAAACATACACAACCGGTTGCGACCCCATCTAGCCTTCAAATTTTACAAAATTCGAGCGGAATGGCGCCGAGCCCTGCCCGAATTAAGCACTTGTTTGCCAAAAATCTGCCCATTTCTTGCACCATCCTTCCCTTGGATGTGTAGTGTCAGTTAACGCTGGCCCAACGGCGATCCGCAGCAAGACGGTTGACGAGTTGAAGGAGCAGTTGAGATGTCGTCAGGCAGTTTTTATGACTTTCGCAGTGCGCTTTTGGCCTTTGAATCTGGCTGGGATCGCGACCGCTATGATGCGGGCCAGATCACTGATGCACAGCTGACCCAATGGGTCGGCGGCCCGGTGAGCGACTTTTACGATGGCTACAGCAGCTGGGGCCAGCTGAGCGACAGCGAGTGGGAGGCAATGGCCTACCGCTCCATGAACAGCTACGGCTTTGTGGGCTATCAGTTCGGCGAGGCGCTGCTGATAGATCTTGGCTATTATCAGGACGACTTTTACTACCTAGGCGGTGATACGATGAACCGCTGGGACGGCAGCTGGACCGGCAAGAATGGCGTGAACAGTCTGGATGACTTCATGACCAAGGAGGTTCAGGACACCGCCATCAACGAGGCCTTTGGCTACAATCTGACCTTGCTTGACTATTTCCTCGGCCGCGAAGGCCGCAGCATCGAGGAGTTTGTCGGGCAGACCAAGACATTCACCGATGTCGATGGGTCTATGGTGCAGGTCACGCTGTCCCTGACTGGAATGCTGGCCTCGGCCCATTTGCAAGGCGCCTGGGGTCTTGCACAGCTGCTGATCGGAGATGGCGCCTCGGCGGATGAATACGGCACCTCCATCCTCAAATACATGGAGAAATTCGGCGGCTATGACAGCCCCACGATTGATGCCTTCATGACCTATTGGCAGGACCGCAAGAACGGTGGCACGGCTGAACTGGACATGGGCACAGAGCCCGAGACGCCAGACACCGGGCTGGTCCTTGTCGGGCAGACACTGGTTGGGACCAGCAGCCGCGATGATCTGGAAGGCGCTGGCGCGGATGATGTGATCCGGGGCTTGGCCGGCCATGACAAACTTTCCGGGCGCGCAGGCGATGACGAATTGCGCGGCGGCGGCGGCAAGGATCGGGTAAACGGCCAAAATGGTCACGACGAACTTGGGGGTGCCGACACATTGCGTGGCGGATATGGCAACGACACCCTGCGCGGCGGTGCGGGCAACGACAAACTGATCGGTGGCGCAGGCAACGACCGGATGATTGGCGGAGCTGGCGAAGACTGCTTCTGTTTTGGTGGAAACCACGGACGCGCCCGGATCAAGGATTTTGAACTGGGTGAAGACCAGATCAGCATCCTGAACGGAGCCAACAATATCAACCAGTTGACGTTTGAAACCGTGAACAACCACGTCGTGATGTCTTTTGAAAACACTGTCGTGACCATCGAGAATGTCACGGTCGACCAGCTCACAAGCGGCGACAACTTCCTGTTCTAGTCGCCCTGCCCCGAATAACGATCAAAGCCGCCCCCAACCGGAGGCGGCTTTTTCATGTTCTGTGATCGGGCGGGAAACACACAGTCCCCAATCAGCAAAACAAAAAAAGGGCCGCCCAAAGGCGACCCTTTCGATCTGAGCAATCGGTGATCTGCACGAGGCAGATCAGCCGGATGCTTATTCGTCTTCCAGAGCTTCCACAGCTTTCTGCAGATCGTCTTTGGAGACTTCTTTTTCGCTCACTTTTGCCTGCTCGGCGATGTGGTCGACAACTTTGTCTTCAAAGATCGGTGCGCGCAACTGCTGCTGCATCTGAGCGTTCTGCTGGATGAACTCAAAGAACTGACGTTCCTGGCCCGGATACTGACGCGCTTGCTGCATGATCGCCTGGGTCATTTCGGCGTCGGTCACTTCGACCTCGGCTTTCTGGCCCAGCTCGGCCAGCAGCAGGCCCAGACGGACGCGGCGCTCTGCCAGTTTGTTGTGCTCTTCGGTCGGCTCGATCTCACCGTGGTCGTGGCCCTGCACTTCCGGGTTTTCCTCGTGCCACAGCTGGTGTGCGATCTGCTTGGCTTCTGCTTCAACCAGCGACGGCGGCAGATCGAAGGAGACCAGCGCGTCCAGTTTGTCCAGAAGGCCACGCTTCATCACGGCGCGGGCAGCACCGGCGTATTCTGCTTCCAGACGCTCGGAGATCTGCTCTTTCAGGCCGGCCAAGTCTTCTGCACCGAATTTCTGTGCCAGCTCGTCGTTGATCTCAGCCGCTTTCGGAGCTTTGACTTCCTTGACGGTGCAGGAGAAGACAGCTTCTTTGCCTGCCAGGTGCTCTGCGCCGTACTCTTCCGGGAAGGAAACGGTCACGTCTTTTTCTTCACCGGCTTTGGTGCCGACCAGCTGGTCTTCGAAACCGGGGATGAAGGAGTTGGAGCCCAGAACCAGCGGGTAGTCCTCGCCTGCGCCACCGTCGAACGCTTCGCCGTCGATCTTGCCGACGAAATCGATCACGACCTGGTCGCCATCTTCAGCAGCGGCGCCCTCTTCGCGGGCTTCGAACGAGGTTGCGGTTTCAGCCAGGTTTGCCAGCGCTTCGTCAACGGCTGCGTCGTCTGCTTTGACAACCAGCTTTTCCAGCTCAACGCCGGACAGGTCGACTTCGGGGATTTCCGGCAGTGCCTCATAGGACATTTCGACGTTGACGTCGTCGCCTTCTTTCCAGTCTTCGTTGGTCATTTTGACGTCAGGCTGCATCGCCGGGCGATCACCGGTTTCCTCGAAGTGCTTGTTCATCGCACCATCGATGGTTTCCTGCATCGCTTCGCCGATCAGACGCTGGCCAAACTGCTTTTTCAGCATAGCCATCGGCACTTTGCCTTTGCGGAAACCTTTCATTTCGATTTCCGGCTGTGCTTCGACCAGTTTCTCGTTGACCTTCTCGTCCAGCTCGGCGGCGGTAACGGTGATCGCGTAGCCGCGTTTCAGACCTTCGTTCAGCGTCTCGGTGACCTGCATCATATTCCCCATAGAGATTCGGGGCGCGCGCGCACGCACTCCCCCAGACAATTTGGGGCCTTCTATTTGCACAAACGCGGCGGCGCAAGGGGGATTGGCCGCAGGAAGGGGCGGATGGGCAGGAAGACGCGGTTTTTTGAGGGAATTGACGCAAAAAACACGCCCGCTTGGGGCGTGTTTTCGGTTTTTTGGCATTGCTGCGCTGCGGCTTGATCGGGGGTGTTCAGACCCCGACCAGCCCCGCAGGATCAGAATTTCCAGCGTGCCCCTGCAAAGATGGACGACCCATCAAGGTAGGTGGTGGTGGTATCCGCATAAGAGTAGTCGCGGTAAGAGATATACGCCTCGACGTTTTGCTGATCGAAGTTCTGCACCGCGGTGATGCCCCAGCTATCAGAGGAATCCCCGGCGCTCACCATGTCGGACCCGTCATAGTAGTCGACCGCAACAGAGGTTGCGCCGACCGGGACGAGATTTGCCGAATAGCCCAGTTTCACATAGCCATAGTCGCCACCCGTGTCGCGATCCCCTGCCGCTGCGGCAAAGGACAGGCCGGTGGGTTCATGCAGAACCGCAAAGGAGGCCACGACATCGCGGGTTTTGGTGCCCGGACCGTTTTCATTCCAGACCACACCCAGCGCACCGCGAACCGCAAAGTCGCCCAGGTCATCATTGCCGTAACGCACAGCGATATCATAGGCTTCGCGATCGGAGTTGTCGCTCAGGATGTCCTCGCCGTAAGAGGCGGAAATGGTGAAACCACTGACCTCCGGGCTGTCATAGCGGATGCGGCCCAGACGTCCGCCATCCAGGCTCGCAAATGCGTCGCCGATGGTGACATTGGACAGAACGCCCGCGCTGGTGCGGAACCGGAAACCACCCGCTGCATCGGCAACCGAGGAGGTCTGGACAACACCCGTGCCGGACAGGTCTTCTTCTGCCAGACCGTCAGAGGCCATCGCGCCCTGACCAAAGGAGAAGGTGCCATAGCGTGCGGTTTCATACTGCAGATCGATCTTGCGGATCCGTGTGCGATCCCAGCTGATGTTCTGGGGGCGGCCGTTCTGGTCCACCCCATCAGACGAGCGCAAGCCAAGCGCGGTTTCAAAGTTGAAGCGCAGCGTGTTCTCGCCAAACGGCTGAACCAGCCAGAAGCCAATGCGGGAGTTGGACGACGCACTGTCCACCAGCGCGTCATAGCTCTCTACCCCGTCATCAAAGGATTGATAGGCAGGTTGAACTGACCGTAAAAACGGAACGTCCCGCCAGAAGCATTTTCATAAGTGGGGCCCGCAAATGCAGGTGCGCCGAGACCGGCAACAAGGGCAGTGACCCCGATTTGAGTTACAAATTTGGTGTTCATGAGGAGAAACTCCTATCGAGTTTTGGCCAGATCCCTCTCCATCCCTGAGGTTCTGACCTACAGCCGCGGCTATCACGCCAGAATCCGGGGCTGTAGACTTGAAATATGTCGCGTCCTGCCCGTTGCCAGTGTTTGCCCGAAATTTCGCCACTTCGTGTTCGTGATTTGAGGCCCCGCGCGGGCGCAGGCGCCGTTGGAGAACGCAATCGACCTGACAGACCTGCGTTTCGGCCTGAAAAACACCCCCTCAGGCCGCCAAAACCCGACTCACCCCCCGCTTGCAGACCTGCACAGCCACACAGCACCTGTGCCGCCTTGCACAGAGCCCAGCCGTGTAGGTGGCGGATCGTTGGTTGATGGGCACTTTCCCGCAATTATTCTGCAAATCTAGGCCCCAAGCGGCCGATTTCCAGCGGCTCCCGGGCCAAGCCCACGCGCCATCCACCAGTTGTTAAGGGCGATCCGCTAGAGAGAAGTTTCCTCAAAACTGGAAACAAAAATGACCTTAAAACTCTCCATCAAGACAGCGATCTTCGGGATCGTTATCTTAGCAACGGCGGTGATGGCTGCGCTGATCGGCATCTCTCGCTATACCGACATGCTGCGCGCCGAAATCGAGGCGGATGTCACCGCCATCGAAGACTTCTCGCGCCATCTGAGCTTTGTGGAAGCCGAATTTCAAAATGCCCGCCTCATCGAGATGAGCTTTCGCCTGCGGCCGAGCGATGAAAAACTCGCAGCACATGCCGCTGCCATGGCAAAGTTGAAAACCGATCTGGCCGCAGTTCAGGCAGAGGGGGCCGAACTGGCGAAAATGGGGCTCGATCAGGCAGAGCTGACGGCCTTTGCCGGGGCAATCGCTGCCTATGAGGAAGGGTTCGCTGCTGCGGTTGCCAGCCGCAAACAGCTTGGATTTGATGAAACGACCGGCCTGCAGGGGAACCTGCGCAGCTCTGTTCAGGGGATCGAAAAGGCGCTCGAGGGGAGCGAAGCGCTGGAGATGCAGGTCAAGATGCTGATGATGCGCCGCCATGAGAAAGATTTCATCATGCGTCGCACCGCGAAATATGTGGACCGGCTCAATGCACGTGTGGAGGAGTTTCGTGCATTTCCCGGATCTTACTACAAGAACATCTCGCAGCGTGCCCGCATCGGCAGCCTGCTGACAGCCTATCAGAACGCCTTTAACGCCTATGCCGAAGAGGTTGCCCGCAACGAGGTGCAATACGCCAATCTCGAAGAGATCGAAGCGACAACCATGCCGCTGCTGGCCGCCCTGGACGCCCAGAGCGAAGCGCGACTGAATGCGATCCACGCAGAGGCGAAGACCGCTATCGCAAAGGCCAATTCCAACGCCCAGCTGGCTGGTTCCGGCGGATTGGGGCTGTTCGTGGTTGTGGCCTTCCTGCTGGCCTTTGGCATCGCACGGCCCCTGCAAAGGGTGAACATCGTTCTGCAGAAGATCATGAAGGGAGATTTCTCTACCTCGGCGCCGAAATCCCGCCTAAAAGAGGTTCATGGCATCGCAACTGTGGTCGAAGAGCTGCGCGCCGACAATGAAGTCAAGGACCGTCTTACCCGCGAGATCGGCGAGGTCATTCAGGCCTGCGCGGATGGGGATTTCTCCAAACGCCTGCAGGTTGGCTCTGCCTCCGGCTCATTTGCGGAGCTAGGGCGCGGTGTCAATTCCATCGGTGAGGCCGCAGAAACCGGGCTGGGCGATATCCGCCGCGTCCTGGAACAGCTGGCTGCCGGGGATCTGACCCATCGCATGGCTGAAGGTCAGCGTGGCGTTTTTGGCGAGATTGCACAGACTGTCGACAATCTGACCGACAATCTGCGCGCCATCGTCGGCCAGCTGTCGCAGTCCAGCACGGTGTTGAACTCCACCGCCGAAGAGATCGCGGCGGCGGCGGCGGATGCCTCCAAACGGGGGGAGATTTCGGCCGGATCACTGGAGGAAACTGCGGCGGCGCTGCAGACGCTGGATGACACTGTGCGCGGCACCGCAAGCGGTGCCTCTGCTGCCAAGGACATCGTACGCGAGGCCCATGCCAAGGCCCGCACAACGTCGGATCTGGCAGAGCAGACCGCACAGGCCATGCGACGGATCGAAGATTCCTCTGGCGCCATTGCCAAGATCACCGACCTGATCGAGGATCTGGCGTTCCAGACCAACCTCCTTGCGCTGAATGCCGGGGTGGAAGCCGCACGTGCAGGTGAGGCGGGTCGTGGATTTGCAGTGGTCGCCAGCGAAGTTCGCGGCCTTGCCCAGCGATCAGCCGACGCCGTGCAGGAGATCAACACCCTGATCCAGGTCAGCGGCGACGAGGTTGCACAGGGCGTGCAGCTGGTTGGCAGAACCGGCGAAGCGCTGAACTCCATCCAGTCCTCTGTCGAGGAGGTGGTGGACAAGGTGAACGAAATCGCCGCCAACACCGTGGAGCAGTCGAACGGTCTGTCCGAAGTGAATGGCGCGATGGTCAGCCTGGATCAGAATGCGCAGAAAAACTCTGCCATGCTGGAGCAGACCGCCGCCGCAGGCCAGATGCTGCGCGACGAAGCCCGCACCTTGGTGGACGTGGTATCGGGCTTTACCTTGGAACGCCCGGCCGGAGCCGCTGCCTGGGAGACCGAGCAAAGCCACAGTGCACATGGCTGGTCCGATGACGCGGGCTGGGATGACCTGGCCGCCCTGCCCCGCAGCGCGTGACCTGTCGCACATCCTGATTTGGCCGGTGAAATTCTGCCTGGTGAAATCCTGGCCGGTGAAATCCGGTGTGTGACACTGACTCGTGAAAGATCTGCATGAGCCTCGGCTCTGCCGCCGCAAAGCCTGCGCTGTCCCCCAGCGCAGGCTTTCGCCGGTTATCCACAGAAAACACGCATTGGACGTGTTGCCAGCACTATGACAACTGATAAGCGTGCCCTATAGTCCTCGTATCCCGATACTTCCGGGGCGGGATTGGAGCGGCCTGCGCCCATTCTGGGAGGTTTTACCCGCAGGCCGCTCGACATCTTCGTGCATTTCTGTCACGGCCAAAGGGATCATCAGCGGCGCTGTCGCACACAGCGATGCGAGCCCCCCTCCTGTCCTGACAGCCGACCCTGTAAGCCCAGCCTGTGAGCCCACAGCCGGCCCGACCCTTCATGCCCCCCCTGAAAGCGCGGCGATCAGAACTGATAGGGCACGATCTCATCTGCGGAGAGCGCATAGCCCACATCGGCCAGCTGCGTGGACAGGGACGAGACGCCGAACATGCCGGTGACATAGACTGGTTCAAACAGCCCGGCGGATTCATAGGGATCTTGGGTGGTCACGAACACCAGCTGATTGGCAGGTGGTGGCGGAACATGCACACAGGCGCCAACAAATGGAACCAGTAGAAACGCAGTGACGCCGCTGCCTTTGTATTCCAGCGGAACGATATAGCCGGGCAGACGCACAGTTTGACCGTTCCAGTCCGTGCGCACGCCGGTCGACGCAGGCTGCTGACTGACGCGGGAGGCCTCTTCATGCTGCAGCACGCCGCGCAGGACCTTGGGCAAACTGTCCACTGCATCCGGGCGCAGATCCTCCCAATTCAGGTCGATCACGTCATCCGCCATCGCCGGGCCTGCCAACATCGGGCTGGTCAACAGGAAAGGGCCTGCCAAAAGCCCCGTCAAAACAGATCGGCGATCAAGCGGTGTGCGGCTTACCATTCGTAGATTTCCATCTCCTCTGCGGTGATGGCATATCCTGTTTCCCCCAGCCATGTCGACTGCAACTGAGTGTGCATGACCCCCGTGACCCAGACCGGATCCCACAGCTCATCCCCCGGCCAAGGGGTTTGCGTGCTGACCATGACCAGCTGGTTTGCGGGCGGTGGCGGCGTATGAATGCAGGCGCCGACATAAGGCACAAGCATGAATTCCCGCACCCCATCCGCGGCGACGTTGAAGAGGATGATGAAGCCGGGCATCCGGATGCGCGCGCCATCCAGCGTCTCGTTCAGCTTGGTGGCGTTTTCGTCATAGACGGGAAACCAGGTGTCTGCGGCCTCATCCATCTCGCCTTCACCGATGATTTCCGAATAGGGCACGCCCGGCGGGATCAGATCGTCCCAGGTGATTTCGCGCGCAGCGCTCGCCCAGCCCTTTGCGGGGATCGTCGACACGGCCCCGATCAAACCCAGCGCCGAGCGGCGTGTCAGGGGCCTGTTGTTGGTCATTTGGCGGCTCCTTTGTCTTTGTGATCGTGTTTCTGGGTCGAATGCAAATTGCGCTGCGGGGCCTGCAAACATCGGGCGTGTCATGTCCTGACCATCATACCATCGGCCAGCGACAGCCGATACGCCCGGATCGCAGGCAGCGTGCTCACAATTGCGCCAGCACAGACCACCGCCCCCATCACCCAGAGTTCGCGCAGTGTCGGTGCCTCGATCGGCAGCCACAAGCCAAAAGCACTATCGACCATCGGTTGGGCGACAATCAGCCCGGCATAAAGCAGCCCAAGGCCAACCCCTGCGCCGCAAGCGGCCATAAGAACAGCCTCCAGCACCAAAAGAGCAAGGATAACCGCAGGCCGCGCCCCCATCGCCCGAAAGATCGCCATTTCGCGACGGCGTTCGTTCAGGCTTGAGAAAATCGTCGCCATCATCCCGATGAGCGCTGTCACCACCACCATCGCCGACACCGCCAGCAGGGCCGTTTCGGCAATGCCGACAATGCCCCACAGCTCTTGCAGGGCAACCCCCGGCAGGATCGCAAGCAGCGGCTCTTGGGGGTAGTCATTGATGGCGCGCTGCAACGCAAAAGTGCGCAGCGGGCTTTCAACGCCCAAAAGAACCGCCGTCACCGCCTTGGGCTGGAGGTCCATGCCGCGTAGAACCTCGGCCGACGTGGTTTGTCCGGGGATCTTGGCGCCGCTGCGCCAGTCGACGTGAATGGCCTCGATGGCTTCGAGGCTGACAATGACAGTGCGATCAACCGGCGTACCGGTCTTTTCAAGAATGCCTGCGACCCGAAACGGCTGATCCTTATGTTCTGCGAAGGATGCAAGCCCATGGGCCACGACGATCGGATCCCCCAGACGATAGCCTAGCGTCGCGGCCACATCCGCCCCGATCACCGTATCAAAAAGATCAGTCATCACGGCGCCATCGCGCAGGGCGAGCGCACGACCCTGCCGGTATCTGTAATGGTCAAAGAAGCCCGTGGTGGTGCCCATCACGCGAAACTGCCGGTGGCTGTCACCCAGCGAGATCGGGACGCTCCATTTCACCTCTGGTCGCGCTGCGATGTCCTGATAGCTCTCCCAGGTGATGTTGTTGGTGGCATTGCCGATCCGAAACACCGAATACAGCAACAGCTGCACCGCTCCCGATCTGGCGCCCACGATCAGATCGGTGCCAGAGATCGTGTCCGCAAAGCTCGCCTTGGCGCCAGTTCGGACCTTTTCCACACCCAGAAACAGCGCCACCGACAGGGCAATGGCAAGGATGGTCATGCCCACCGTCAGGGCGCGGGCAAAAAGCGACGCAATTGCAAGACGCAGGATCATGCGCCCCCCCTTTTGCTGTGGGCGATATCCTCCATTTGCAGCACACGGTCAAACCGCGCGGCCAGCCTGGGATCGTGGCTGACCATCAACAACGCGCTGCCACAGGCGCGGGCCTGTTCAAACAAAAGATCAAGAAACGCGGCCTGAGTTCCGGCATCCAAGGCCGATGTCGGCTCATCCGCGACCAGCAGCGGCGGCTCTCCAATCAGCGCGCGCGCCACCGCAACACGCTGTTGCTGCCCCACGCTGAGCGTCCCTGCACGGGCGGACAAAACCGCCTCTGGAAGGCCAAGCGCCCGACACAACATCAAGGCCCTGGCCCGCCCGTCTCCTGCCCGCCGCCGTCGATCTGGGGCAAAGCGCAGTGGCAACAGGATATTGTCAGCCACAGTGCCAAAAGGCAGCAGGTTGAACTGCTGAAAGATCACACCGATTTGCTCGGCCCTGAACCGGTCGCGCTGGCCACCGGACAGATCGGCCAAATCCGTGCCCGCCACGCGGACCGTGCCGCGGGTGGCGAGAAGTGTGCCGCAGATCAGCGGCAACAGGGTTGATTTGCCAGAGCCGCTCTCTCCCAGCAGGAGGACCGTTTCGCCAGGCAGCAGTTGGAACCCGGGCACCTGCAGGGCAAATCCCGCGCGGCCCGGCCATTGAAACTCCAGCCCCTCTAGCGCCAGTACCGGTGCCGCCATGTCCGCAGATCCCCCGTCTGAGGCCCTCAGAACAGGCCATCCAACTGCACTTGCGGGGTGTCCCGCATCACCTCGAACGCCTGCGCGCCAGAGCGCGTGATGACCTGCAGCTCCAACTCGCGTGCGTTTTCAAAGGCAGTGAAATACGGGAACGCAAGAGAGGTCAATCCTGTCGGGTTCGTGCATGTCCACCTGTAGGCCGCATGGAATTCGGTATGCCCACCGGCCGTGTCATGATGCTCAGCATGGTGCGCCTCGTCGTGGTCTGCGTGGGCCGCTTCGCCGTGGTCAACGTGTTCATGGCTGTCATGGTCATGTGCGGCGTGGTCGTGGCTGTCATGTTCATGGTCGTCGTGCCCTTCGCTGGCGTTGTCGTGGCTGGCGTGGTCGTGGTTGGCGTGGTCGTGGTCGTCGTGGGCGGCATGTTCATCGCTCGCCGCCTCGGTGTCGCCAAGCAGATGGGCCACGGCCTCATCCATGCGGCATGCTGCGGCCGCTGGCAGGGCAATCAGATTGGCAGGATCCGCCAGCACAGCAAGCGCACGCTCAACAGTGGCGCGATCCGCCTCCGCCGTTGCGGCATGTTCAAATCCGACGATATCAGCACCGGGCACATTCAATTCAATCGCCAGAACATCGCCATCAATCGCCATATTCAGCAGGCCAACCCCATGTTCGTGGGTCCCCAGCTGTCGGCTCTCCTCTGCCAATGCCGGGGCTGCTGCCAGAAGCGCGATAAGAGAAAATGTGGTTTTCATCAGTCAAATCCTGCAAGGGCCAGAGAAAGGGGCAAGGACGCGTTATACAGCCACCCGCCCCGCACTGTGATATGTTATAAGATAACGCACGACAACCCCACCGCATGAGAAACCGACAACACTGGCCTAGATCCGCCACCCCGCTGCATGAGCCCCCCTTGCTTACGCAAATGTGACAGAGATGCCCCCAACCAACAGCGCAAGGGCCTTTTGTTGATTGTCACTGAGAACTGACCCGGTATTTTCACCGAGATTTGACCCACCCT
>NZ_CVRM01000012.1 GCF_001258055.1 Phaeobacter italicus
GGGTGGGTCAAATCTCGGTGAAAATACCGGGTCAGTTCTCAGTGACAATCAACAATGGATCATGTCAGCACCTTTGCCAGATGCGCTTCGGGCGCGGTTTCAGAGATTGATTGAGGAAGGGTTAAGCGGGCGCGCGGCGGCGTTGCGCCTGAAGCTTTCGCCCGCCACCGGGGCGCGTTGGGGTCTTGCGATCCGGCGCACCGGACAGGCCAGAGCCGCGCCTCAGGGGCGCCCGCGCGGCAAGAGCAAGCTTGATCCGCATCGCTCCTTTCTGATCGAACTGATTGATCAGGACGGCGACATGACGATGCCGGAACTTGCGGGGGCACTGGCGGATGCGACCGGCGTTCAGGCGCACCCCGATGCGATTGGCCGTTTCCTGCGCAAGCTTGGCTTCACATACAAAAAAAGACGCTGGTCGCGACCGAGCGACGCCGCGCAAGGGTAAGAAAGCAGCGCGATGGATGGCGAAGCTTTCCCCGCCTATGTCTCGCAGGTCTTGGTGCCGGAATTGGAACCGGGCACTGTCGTCATCCTCGACAACCTTGCAACCCATAAGAACACCGCTGCCGCAAAAGCCCTGCGCGACGCCGGATGCTGGTTCCTGTTCTTGCCGCCATACAGCCCCGACCTGAACCCAATTGAGATGGCGTTCTCGAAGCTCAAGGCGCACCTTCGCAGGGTCGGCGCGAGAACGTTCACTGACATGTTCAACGCTCTCTCGGAAATCTGCGACCTCTTCTCGCCAGAGGAGTGCTGAAATCACTTCAAGGCTACCGGATATGTCTCAGGTTAAAAGCTGGACGCTTTAAAGTGCGGGAGGTTTCGGGGGGCAGGTCAAACAGCAAACTCCGATCTGAATGCCTGAATGCGCATTGGTTCATGGGTCTTGAAGATACCGCCGAAAAGTTGGAGGCTTGGCGTAGAGACTACAACGAAGAAAGACCGCACAGCGCCATTGGGAACAAGGTGCCAGCAGCGCTCATGAAATTGCCAGACGCATCCAGCCCGTCGGTGTGATCAAAGGGCGGAAAATCTAGCCCCGAGTGGGGACACTTCCGGGAGCACAGCAAACCTGCAGTTTCACCCGCTGGCTAGCCTCTTGCAAGTACCTAGCGATCAGAGTTAACAGCTTCATCGTCAATTCAGTGTACCACATCCCGGAAATGAACATCTGGAACCTAGCAAACTATGTGCTGCGTCTTGAGGGAATTTTTCAGCTACCTTTTTAATGGCAGCAGCATAGCGAGCAGGGTTATGAATTTGCTCCAGACGCTCCCGACCAGCTAGAGCTTTACCGTTTCCGCGAGACGGATCGGCATACAAGCTGCGAACTATAGATTTAAGCTCCTCAGCTTCCCGATCAGGATTAATCTTAAAAACTGTTTCGTCAGGTAGGTCTGCATACCACCCTAAGTTTGTTACAACGGAGGCAGCACAAGCATTCCAAATACGCAACTGGCTACCAGAGGCCTCTCCCATGGTTGGTGATCTTAGATTAAACACCAAGTGAGCTTGCTGGAGTTTTTGATCGAGAAAACCTTCGTCTACAAAACCGTGGAAGGTTACTCGAGATTCAATGCCTAACTGATTAACCAAATTACGAAGGTACCCAGTATCCCATAGCTTTCCCATCACATCAAAGCAGAAATCGACTTCATGTTTCAAAGAAGCTAAAGCTCTTAAAACACTCTCAAGTCGCCGATTAGGTCCGGTATAGCCAAATTGGACAAGGCGCAGAGGCCCTAATCCAGAACGATAAACCTCTGGCCGCCTCAAGGAGGGGCGAAACGGCAAATCCAGTAAATACGTGGGAACGTCTGATACAGTATCTACGCTCTGCTGAGCAACACGACTATGTGTTACAACCGAAACAGCATGCGTTAAGGCCAGCTCAAACCCCGGATATGTACGAGCAAGAGCCCCGGCTCCCATTTCATGCCCCAGAACGAGTTTGGCGGCTTCCACCCCCGCTTGGCCATGCGCCCTCCTCATATTCTCAAGATATACATCTTGGTCTAGAAGACCGCGCTCCATCCCATCAAAACACAGCTCTTGGATAGTCATGTCATGCAACACGACAATCGTGGGTAGGCGCTGTATCATCCGCAAAAATCCCGCGTGAAATGGCCAAGCATTTCCTATATTTACAAAGACCACCTCCGCTCCAGGCTCAGGTCCACGCCCAGCACGGCCCGAAAGCGCGAAATCTCGGGGGCGAACTCTATCAGGATCCAGATGGCGGACCGGTGCAATATTATGTAGGTTCCAGTCCCATTCCGCTGCATCGGTCCATAAAACAAGCTCAGCAACCTCAGCCAGCTCTGGCAAGATCCTGTGAGTATAATGTGCAATATCGGTTTCAGCCGGCGGGACTGGTGAAATCCAGTGGATGCGAGGCTTCGCGCTTTTAACCATCAGACCTTCGCTCTCGGCAGAGGCGTTTTGTCAACTAGCGTCAAGAATGCACTGTGAGAACACGGGATCGATAAGGGAACCGCTCGCCCTCTTCCGGAGAAGACACCCACACCGGACTGATACAGATGCAGACGCAAAACACCCAAATTTTGTTTCTGAGCGTCAAGCATAAATCGAATTCGAGCTTCACCCCCGGGCGACAACACCTCTGTAAGCGGCTGCATCAGATGCTGATGTCGAAGCACTCCGGCCTCATCAACCCATTCAGCCAGAACACATGTGGCGCGATCGCCCTCAAGAGGCCAAACGCCATACGACGTATTGCGCACAGAAATAGTAAACAGTCCCGTTTCTTCTTCATGTGCAACGACTTGTAGCACACCATGCATACGCGCAGGATCACCATGGTATAGGCTCTGCGGCACCCCTTTCGGGGAACTGACTTTCTTGGCCAAATACTGAATATTCTCTCCACGCAAAGAAAGATCATCTCCACGGGACACTAATAAGTTGGCCAGTTCCGGTTCTATGTGTCGATCATAGACATCAAACGTTTGTAGGCGAACAGTCTCAAACCCGGCCGATCGGCCTAACATATCTAGTTCTGTTGGCGCATATTCACGATTGTGGCGCCCATAGACACCGCCAGTAGGAACAAAAATACCAAACGAATACGGAGCAACATTGTTTAGTGCTTTCCAGACGCCTCGGTGGCTATTCACATTGGGTGTTGTGATCAGAATGTTTCCACCTGGCTTCAGAACGCGTGCTGCTTCGCAGAAAAAGAAATATGGATCTAGAGCCAAATGCTCTAAAATTTCCATCCCAGTGACAAGATCAAAGGTCTCATCTGGATACGGCCAAGGATCGCGTTCGCCATTTGCAACCTCTAGCATAATCTCAAATCCATCGACATCGTAGCCAGGGCGTGGACGCACGGACTGCGCATAAGGATTTGGCCCTTCCCACAGCCCGTGCAGATCGATGCTTGGAAATTGATTGGCAAGAAGCGCCTGAAAAACCAACGGAGGAAAAACACCGACATCAAGGGCAGAGGAAATTTCCAACCCCTCCAGCTGTCGCAGTGTCGACATAAACCGTGTCCAGTGTGTACCTAGATAACCTGAAAGCCCTGCATCAATCGGAGGCTCATCGCGCCCAAGCGCTGCAGGCAACTCGTCAAACGCATAAGCCTCAAGCAGTTCATTGATGTTGGCGAACGGCACATTTTCAGGTGAGCTAGGAGGAGCTACAGCAGCGCGTAGTTGTCTAACTGCATCCTCCGTGCAGACCTCGTGTCCATGCTCTGAAGCTTGAGCGTCAATCTTCGGCACAGCGTCAAAAGTCACAGGGAGATGGGCTTGTCCCGTGAGTGTGGAAACCACATGATCCCAAGAAATATTACTCTGGGCATAACGCCTATACCCAGCTTGCCCCATACGCTCTGCTATCGCGGTATCTTCTGATAGAAGAGTAAAAGCATCCCCCAACGCTTTGGCATCAGGATCAACAACAAATCCCTCTATTCCGTCTGAAATAAACTCCAAAGGACCACCAGCGTCCTTGGTGGTCACAACGGGCTTCCCGCTGATCATCGCCTCAAGGGTGATATACCCATAGTCTTCGTCTTGAGGGGTGAACACTACGCCGCGAGCATTCGCGTAATACCGAACAAGCGTTTCATCATCCACACGTCCGAGCCACTCGACTCTCCCGGCAACCCCAAGCTCATGTGCCAAGGAATACAAACGTTTTTGATACGCCGGGTTCTCAGCGACACCGGCAATGATCAAGCGGCTTGCGGGGGCGTGAACCAAGGCTTGTAGCGGTAATTCCAAACGCTTTGACGCGTTAATTCGCCCAGGAACAAAAAGATAATCACCATAATCTCCTTGCCGCAAAAGCTCTGCGTTTGGTGGTGGGTGATAAAGTGTGGTGGCCGCTGTGCCGAGATGTCGCTTCAGGCGATCGGCAACATTGCGTGAATTTGCATATATCGGATGCGGGGATGCCAGAAACGCAGCACGATCTTCTTCGTGAATGAGCGCACGCAACGCTTCACCTTGTGGGTCATCAAGCAAATCAGAGGTGCCCGCCTCCCACATGTCATAGGCTTGCCTGTGCTGATGGATTACCCAAAATACCATATTCGGATGGCGGGCAAGCCAAGCAGGAAACTTTAGCCCCACAGCCAAATCGATCTTGACACCTTCCACTTCTGAAACATCCAAGAATTTGGCCGCAGCAATATGGTCGGCCAAAACGTCACCTGGATACCACTTGAAGGGAAGGGTGATTTCCGTCGCTTCGTAACCTCTCGCCTCTAAAGCATTTACCAGACCCACACTATGACGCTCAGCTCCCCCGCTCACAAAGGGAACTTGTGTTCGCAGCACACCAACTCGCATCATGTATCCTTTGATTTTATACCAAGAATGGCCAAGTCCTGTGGCCCGAACATCAACTGGGCCAATTCGTTGTCGAAGTCTGGCCTATCAAGGAACTCTCCCAACCGTTCGTGTGGGTTGATGTGCCTGATATCGACAGGGTCGAACCCCGCCGTTTCGAGAAGGACTCCCATTACTTGCTCTGGCATCGGCTTTAAGTGAGTTGGATCCGTGTAAAACGTCGTCGCCCCCACTAACACGTTACGCGTGTTGGGGGTCTCAAACAGTAGCAACCCACCAGGTGCCAAAACTCGCCCCGCTTCACGCGTCAGCCAGGCAACTGAGTCGAAAGGCAAATGCTCAATGAGGTGATGTGCTGATATCACCGACAAACTACCATCTGCCGCCTGCGCGAGCGCCTCTAGAGCATCACCCAAACGCAAATCCAACCCTGCAGCCTGCCCGTCTTTCATCTGCATAGCATTGGTATCAAAACCGATCCCATTCATGCCATGCTTCCGCAGCAGGCCTAGCCATTCTCCGCGGCCACAGCCGATATCAAAAATGGGCTTATGCTCTGTCCGCACCCATGCGGCTTCAACATCCGGCAGATACACTTTTAGCCGCTGGCTGATTTCTTCAGGGGTCCCCCTCCACTGGTTTTCAAACCGATGGTAGAAAGCGTCTTTGAACATCTCAAACCCTTTAGATGAGGGTAACCCAGTAGGCCTGATGGGCTTGGCTTCCGGCCGACCACTTTCGTCTCCATCAATACGACGGGACAAATCAGAAAACATTCGCAAGAGCAGAGCAGTGTCCGACTGCCCTGTACGTTTCAAGACTTCCGATTCTCGACGAGAAAGAGATACAAGATCATCAGCGAGAGATTCATGCCGTCGCATCCATGTCGACATTCGCTCAAGCTCTTGCAGAGTCTGATGTTGGCAATCGTTCAGATCCTGAGAAAGTGTTTTCAGTTCCAAACGTAGCTCTGCAATTTCTCGTTTCGCGTCCTTTGACATACTTTTAATGCGGCCCAAGGAAAATGCTGCTGAAAGATAGCGCTCAAGCCTCTTGACAACTCTCATAAGTCTGACCTTCTCCTCGGTTTGGCATCACAAGTTTGGCTCTGCCTTGGAAGAACGCAAGGTAGAAATTATGTCGCCTTCTGACCTATACACAGTCCTCATTCAAGTAGCGCAGTCAGCTGATAGCTCGCAGATCTGTCGCTAATGGTAGACACTACGCCTGTGCCCACACAGCCCCATGGCAAGCCAATATTTGAAAGATCGCCCAACATCTGCTACCCTGAGCGGAAAGATCCTGTAGGGAAACCCCCAAGGGTGTTTTGGCGAACGTGTGTCCTGCGACTAAAGACAAAGCACGCTGTCAAAAGAGGCACCCCAAAAAAAGGACTGGTGAACAAGAAGACTAGGACTGCATTTATGAGATGGACTCTTCTCTCAATTGCCTCAGCGTCTATCTCATATCTATCCACTGTCCCTCGGAAGTGGTCAGATATTGTTTGTACTAGTATCTCAAATTGTTGGCCGAACTCTTGCCCCCCACCCCGCTTTTAGGCGGGGTTTTCTTTGACAACACTTGTAGCCTGCTTAAACAGGACGACAACCTAAACGTTCTTTGTCCTGTTTAAGTCTAGAGTGTGTTTTCTCAAACAGCCGCATCTGAACCTTTAAACTTGGTGTTATATCTAAGGTTTGCCACTCTTCTTTTAGAGCAAAGCCAATCCATTCATATGCATCAAGCTCAGTGGCAAAAGGGAAATCCCGCTGTACTTGCTCAACAACTGGCCGGGCCGAGACCACATAAGCTAGGTGCAATCTTT
This sequence comes from Phaeobacter italicus, assembly GCF_001258055.1. Taxonomy (GTDB): domain Bacteria; phylum Pseudomonadota; class Alphaproteobacteria; order Rhodobacterales; family Rhodobacteraceae; genus Phaeobacter; species Phaeobacter italicus. Next base: position 6,652 of record NZ_CVRM01000012.1, read on the forward strand.
TGCAGACTTCATCCTGAAGCGACTCTTCCGATACAGACAGCGAGGTCAGTCTATCCGATACGTTATACTCAGCAATCAACACCATGCGAACAATAGATGCACCGCCCCCAACGATCACAATCGTTGCACCCAAAAGAAGAAAAATACGCAACAATAGGCCAAAAGAGTTCATGAAACATACATAACGATAAAGTGCAGCAAAACTGTGGCTCCAAAGTTGACAAAATCACCCTTCTTGCAACACAAACATATACCTAAGCTTCAACTGCATCAGACGATCTAGCTTTAAACTGTTGGTCAAAAAGCCTGCGAAAGCCTCCTTTTTTCTCTAACAGCTCGTCAAGACAGCCCTGCTCTATTACTTCGCCTTCTTGCACAACCATAATGGTGTCTGCCTCCAAGACTGTCGATAAGCGGTGAGCGATAACAATCGTCGTCACTTCCTTGGTAAGAGTCTGCAGGGATGTCTTCACTAGGGCTTCAGATTCAGCATCCAGCGCACTTGTTGCCTCATCCAGCAACAAAATTTCCGATTTCCTTAAAATTGCACGTGCGATTGCAATACGCTGCTTCTGACCTCCTGACAGAAAAGCGCCATTCTCTCCAACTTGAGTTTCGTAACCTTCAGGAAGCTCACAGATAAAATCATGAGCATGGGCGGCACGCGCCGCAGCGACCACCTCTGCATCGCTCGCTTCAGGCGCAGAGCAGCGTAAATTTTCCATAATAGTTGTGGAAAACAAGAATGTGTCTTGTCCTACATAAGAGATCTTACGGCGCAAAGAAGCAAAACTCACGTCTTTGATATCATGTCCGTCTATCTCAATCTCTCCAGTATCAGGATCATAAAATCGCATAATCAAGCCAAATATGGTCGACTTACCACCACCTGACTGCCCGACCAGAGCAGTTGTTTTCCCAGGCTCAAACACGAGATTCATATCCCTGATGACAGGAAAATCACTGTGGTAGCCAAAGGTAACGTTCTTGAAGCGAATAGACCCTTTGCCTGAGTTCAACTTAACTGCGTCAGTTCGCTCTTGGATTGCTTCTTCCTGATCTAGCAGCTCAAACATCATGGTTACTGTCACCATACATGTCTCGATACCAACACGCATACGCGACAATCGCTTAGCAGGTTCATAAGCCATCAGAAGTGCCGTAATGAAGGACATGAGTTGCCCCGCAGTAGGCGGTTCACTATTCGCAATCCCCATCGTGCTAACAACCAAGATACTCGCGATAGCAAGACCTGCCAAAAGCTCCATCAATGGGCTTGCTATAGATTGTAGCTTCGCGATGTCGTTCGCTCTCGTCTCTACTTGCCCAATAGCCGAGTCCATCCGTTCGGTCATACGATCTTCCAAGGCAAAAATTTTAATAATTTTGATGCCGCCTGATGTCTCTTGAAGAACACGGATAATCTCGGCGAGAGAAGCCATCTCTGCCCTCATAATATTGCGTACGCTCTTGAGTAGGTAGCGAACACCAAGCAGCGCAAGCGGCCCAATGAGAACAAAAAGCATGGAAAGTACAGGTTGCTGATAAATCATAACAACTACCAAACCAATCAACGTGAGAGTATCTCTCACGAAACCTGTCACGAGGACATCAATCAGTTCTCTAGCCGCTTGAGCACCATGCGTAACGCGCATCAACAGATCAGAGGACTCAGTCGTGCGAAAGAAAGAGACCCCTCTCCGCAAAAGCTGTCGGTACAATTTTTCCTGCTGGCTTGCGACAATGCGATTGCCCGCGCGCGCTAAGAACAGCGCTTGAACATAAGAGGCGACCGCTTTGGCCGAAAAAAGGCCAACCACTGCTGCAGCAATCAAATAAACTTGGTTGCGCATCTCGGGAGTGGTCATCGCATCAACGATTTTTTCCATCATCCAGGCTGTACCGGCAGAGCTTACAGCGACCACAATCATCGCCAAAGCAGCAACACCGTAGCGCCAACCTTGAGAGCGCATACTTTCACTGACTAAGCGCCCGATGTAGCTTGATCGCCACCTATCCCAACTGCGCACAATCATATAAATCTCCAAGATTTTCTAAAGAAGCCAAGAGAACCTTGCTCCCAGTGACTTTCTTTTCTCGACCCAAAGTCAGTAGGTTGGTTACTAAGAGGTCAGGGCCCAGATTTCCAGAACACGTGCTCGAAATTGAACAGTACGCACAGGGCTCCTCACAGCGCCCACACAGAAGACCTATTTCAGAAGATCTTCTAAATAGGTGCCATACGCGTTCTTTGCAAAAACTCTCGCTCTCTGACATAAGGTCTCGGCGCTGATCCAGCCCTGATCATAGGCGATTTCTTCGGGGCAGCCGGTCTGCAGGCCCTGACGTTCCTGCAAGGTGCGCACGAAATTACCCGCATCCAGCAAGGAGCCGTGGGTGCCGGTATCCAGCCAGGCATAGCCCCGGCCCATGGTTTCCACCCGCAAGTTCCCCTCGTTCAGGTAGCTCTGCAACAAATCGGTGATTTCCAATTCGCCACGGGGACTGGGCTGCACCGTGCGCGCGCGCTCAGGCGCCAATCCATCCAGGAAATAAAGCCCCGTCACCGCATAATTCGACGGCGGCACCGCCGGTTTTTCAATGATCTCGCGCGCCTGACCGTCCTGATCAAACGCCACCACGCCATAGCGTTCCGGATCGGCCACGTGATAGCCAAACACCGTGCCGCCCGCAGCATAGCCATCAGCCGCGGCCAGAAGCTTGGGCAGCCCGTGGCCAAAGAACACATTGTCCCCCAGCACCAGCGCCGAGGGCGCGCCTGCCAGGAAGTCTTCTGCCAGGATGAACGCCTGCGCCAGCCCATCGGGCGAGGGCTGCACCACATAGGTCAGTGAAATGCCCCATTGGCTGCCATCCCCCAGAAGGCGGATGAACTGATCCTGATCTTGCGGCGTGGTGATGATGCAGATCTCGCGGATGCCTGCCAGCATCAGAACCGACAGCGGGTAGTAGATCATCGGTTTGTCATAAAGCGGCAAGAGCTGTTTGGAGACAGCCATGGTGATCGGATAAAGCCGCGTGCCGGAGCCACCTGCAAGGATGATGCCCTTGCGGGCGGAAATATGTTCTGCGCCGGGTTTGCCATCCCTCATGCCAAGTCTCCCAAATCCTTCAAAATATCGCGCAGTCCCAGCCGCCAGTCCGGCTGCAAAATGCCAAATGCTTGCTCCAGTGACGCGCAATCCAGCCTTGAATTCAAGGGCCGTGCGGCCGGGGTCGGATAGGCGGTGGTGGGGATATCCTCGACCTGACAGGTGATATTGGCCTCGGCAAAGATCGCGCGCGCGACATCCGCCCAGCTGGTCTCGGGCGCGCCTTGCAGATGATAGGTGCCGGATTTGCCGGCGTCTTCCGCCAGTTGCCGGGCCATCGCAAGGCAGGCCGCCGCGATGTCGCGCGCAGGCGTCGGCGCGCCGATCTGATCGGCCACAATGGTCAGGCGGTCCCGTTCGCGGCCCAGCCGCAGCATGGTTTTGACGAAGTTGTTGCCATGCGCCGAGACCACCCAGGAGGTGCGCAGGATGGCATAAGCCCCGCCTGCGGCGCGCACGGCCTCCTCACCTGCCAGCTTGGAGCGGCCATAGGCATTCAAGGGCCCGGTGGCATCGCCCGGCTGCCAGGGCGCGGTGCCGCTGCCGTCAAAGACATAATCGGTGGAGACCGTGACAAAGGGAATGCCCATGTCCGCACAAATCGCCGCCATTGCACCGGGGGCTGCGCCATTGATCACGCTGGCCAGCGCCTCTTCGCTTTCGGCCTTGTCCACGGCCGTGTAGGCGGCGGCATTGATCACCGCCTGCGGTTGCGCCTGCCGGATCGCCGCAGCGCAGGCCGCCGGGTGGCTCAGATCCGCCTGATAGCGGCTCAGGCAGGTGACGGTTTCATCCGCCGCCAGTTCGCGGGCCAGCTGGCCGGTTTCACCAAAAACAAGGATCATATGCGCTCTCCAAGATGTTTTACCCGGCGGCACCGCCGGGCAGCGCCCGACCCTCCCGTCAAACCGGAGGTTTGCCTGCGGCAAAACGGGAGGGCGCTTCGCACCCGCCCAGGCTCGGGCGCTGTCCTTTGTGGCCTATCTGTCGTCACTTGCCCGTCCCCAGCCGCTGGCCAACCCCGTCGCGGTTCTGCAGGGCGCGCCACCAGCTCTCGTTGTCGAGATACCACTGCACGGTTTTCTCCAGCCCTTCCTCCACCGTCACGCTGGGACGCCAGCCCAGCTCTTCGCGGATGCGGCTGGGATCAATGGCGTAACGCGCGTCATGGCCCGGGCGGTCGGTGACAAAGGTGATCTGATCCTTGTAGGACGTGCCGTCCGCGCGCGGGCGCTTCTGATCCAGGATTTCACACAGCGTGTTCACCAGCTCCAGATTGCTGCGTTCGTTCTCGCCGCCGATATTGTAGGAGCGGCCCAACGCGCCCTTTTGCACCACCAGAAGGAGGGCCGCGGCGTGGTCCTCCACATAAAGCCAGTCGCGCACGTTGGAGCCATCGCCGTAGATCGGCAGCGGTTTGCCCGCCAGCGCATTGAGGATCACCACCGGAATGAGCTTTTCCGGGAAATGATATGGCCCGTAGTTGTTGGAGCAATTGGTCAGCACCACCGGCAGGCCATAGGTCTCGCTCCAGGCGCGCACCAGATGGTCGCTCGCGGCTTTGGAGGCCGAATAGGGCGAGCGCGGATCATATGCCGTCTGCTCGGTGAACATCACCGAAGGGTCCGCAGGCAGAGAGCCATAGACCTCGTCCGTGGAAATATGGTGGAAGCGGAAGGCGTCGGGCTTGCCCGCCTGCAGCCAGTATTTGCGGGCCGCCTCCAGCATCTGATAGGTGCCGGTGATATTGGTTTCGATGAAATCGCCCGGCCCGTCGATCGACCGGTCCACATGGCTTTCCGCTGCCAGATGCATCACCGCATCGGGTTTGTGGCGCTCAAAAACAGTGTCCAATGCGGCGCGATCACGGATATCGACCTGTTCAAAGGCATAGGCCGGGCTGTCCGCCACAGAGGCCACATTCTCCAGGCAGGCGGCATAGGTCAGTGCATCGAGGTTCACCACCTGATGGCCGCGGGCGATGGCCAGACGCACCACCGCAGATCCAATAAAGCCGACGCCTCCCGTAACCAGTAGCTTCATCGCTTACCCCTCCCACACAAACGGGCTGTCGAAATCCGCAAGCGCCGGCGCGGCGGCGTCTTTCTCGGACAACACCGGGGTGCCTTCGAATTCCCAGTTGATGCCGCAGCTGTCCCAGGCCACCGCGCCATCGCACTCTGGCGCGTAGTAATCGGTGCATTTGTAAATCACCTCGGTATCGGGCACCCGGGTGACAAACCCGTGCAGGAAGCCCTTGGGCACCAAAAGCTGTTTGCCGTTCTCCGCGCTCAGCTCAATGCCGAACCACGCCCCGTAAGACGGTGATCCCTTGCGGATATCCACCGCCACATCAAACAACGCGCCCTGACCACAGCGCACTAGCTTGTCCTGGGCCGCGGGCGGGGACTGGAAATGCAGGCCACGCAGGGTGCCGGGCGCGCGCGACAGCGAATGGTTGTCCTGCACGAAATCCAGATCCAGCCCCTGCTCTGCCATGCGGCGCCGATTCCAGCTTTCGCTGAAAAAGCCGCGGCTATCACCAAAGCGTGCCGGCGTCAGCACCTTCAGCCCCGGCAGGCCTGTCTCTTCTATCTGCATCGCTGTGCTCCGCTAGTCTTATTTTACTCGGCATACGCGACTGACGTTTAACGGTTCAACACCAAGACAATTACACATGACATAGTAAAAGCTCTCAATAAAGACAGCTCACAACTGGCACAGGAACCACTTCCAAGTATCTTCTACGATCTTAGAGCAGGATTCATAACCAGTAGATCACAACAGCAGCGCGTGCGATGGCTGGAGGAAGACCTTGGGACAGCGCTCATAGCGCGTCTCCAATCCTTGTATCTTTCAAACATAATCTCGATGTGGTTGCGCCATTTGTATCGGCGCTTATCTTCTTTTTCTACTTTCGACCTAGGATACAAGCGCGTATCCTTTTTGTCTTTCAACGCGTTTCGGAATCAGTCAGCGTCCTGGCCACGATCACTGAGCAACCATTTGATGTTTGGCAGGCCGCTGAGCAGTGCCAGTGGCCTATATGATCGCTGACCTATCAGGCGAGCCCGTCACCCTTTTAGGGGCTATGCTATTCGGTGTGCCTTGAGGCATGTCGCGTCGATCATCACAGTTTTTGTTCGCCGTGCGCCGCCACGAACCCGGTCATCATCCGCGCGAACATACCTTGCTTGCGCCAACACTGTCACGCGCGAGATGTGGTGGAGCTCCAGACATTCGAAAAAGAACTGATCAACGCAGAACGCCGCCGCCAAGCACAAGAAGAACAACAAAACGTACCCGTCGGATCACTCGACATTCGCAGGTGACGCTGGTTGTAGTTATTCTCTGTCATGGCCCAATCCACGGCTCTCCGCCTTGCACCGGGCGTCAAAAGTTTTTTCCCAGCATCTCTTTCAGCGTTGCTACATCAAGCATGTGCTCAGCCAACATCTTCTTGAGATTAGCGTTCTCGATCTTCAGAGCCTTCAGCCTCTTGGCCTCAGACACTTCCATGCGGCCATACTTCGAACGCCATTTGTAGAAAGTGCCGTCGCCCCCTCTCGGGACATTGCTGCGCAATGCCCTGCCGGGCGGTGGATGCCGTGCTTCCGGCACAGTTCCTTCGCCCCCATTCCGGCTTGGTGCTCCTTCAGGATGCCAATGATCTGCTCTTCGCTGAAACGGCTTTTCCGCATCGTCTGTCTCCTCGCTTGGAGAACAGGCTAACTTCAAGTTGCGGACTTTTCAGGGGAGCATGTCACGATCCCTACATCACGTTCAGACGCGGTGAGCGTTCGATGCACGCATTTCGCATTCTCTATGGTGACAGGCGCGAACGAGTTTTCGACGCGCAACCAAATTTCATGAAACCGTTAGAAGAAGTTGGCAACTGCTCCGCAGATTGAAAGCTCTAAGTGACTGAGGGGAGCCGAGAGGCTCTGCCTCTTCTCTTCCCCAAAAGGCAAATAGGCACCGCCGTGGCTCGTTGGCACTGCGCCCGCACCACCAGCACCGATTTGCCTTTGCCCCTTCCATCTCCGTTCTCGCCGAAGGGCAAGGGTTGCAGGCGCAACCCTGATCCAAAGGAGAGTAAAAGATGGAGACCTTGTTTTATGCCCAACCCTACAACCTTGATGCAGTCGGATTTCAGTTCCAGACGATGGAACAGTATGAAGACAGGCAAAGCCGATGCCGTGACAGTTTCGGGCAAGTCGTTGAAGAATTTCAATTACAGTTCATTGATGGCGAAGCCATAGACGCGGCGCTGTTTGAAGCCCTGTCCATAGGGCAGAGCACAATCGGTGCTTTCATTGATCTGATTGATAAGTGGTCAGACGGTGACAAGCTGGCGGTGATCATTGCCGTTGGTGAATGCGGTTACAGCTTCGACATCGCAAAAGATGATCCGTCAGATTTTGACGTGAATATGTACCACGATCAGAATTTGAAAGAGCTTGCAGAGCAGTTTGTCGATGAAGGCTTATTCGGTGACATCCCCGAACGCCTGTCATTCTATCTGGATTATGACGCCATCGCCCGCGATCTGGCGCATGACTACACCGAGACCACCATTGCAGGTCAACAGCTTGTCTATCGAATGGCGTAAGGGGGGGATCATGACATATCAATCAACCCTGACATATCAGGATTATTCGGCAGGGCATCCATGGTATTACTTCTTGGGTGGCAAGGTGTTGACACCCAAACAAATTTTGGAGACCACAAGGCAAAGCGGCTATCAAGGCTATCGCCGTGACGAGATCACGCAGGCCGCCGATTTATGTGAACCGCAACGATCAGCCAAACTACGCGCAATACGGGACGAAGCCATCCAAGGGTTAGAGAGTGATCTAACGCGATACCGCCAACTTGCCTTGGCTTTGCGTCGCCATGGCCGCACACGTCCCATCTTGCATCGGGTGACAGCGTGTGACGATATCCATACGAATATCAGTCTCAAGTATAACCATCTGGTCAATGGTTTTGCCCACCTGTTGGCCATTGATGATCTTCTAAGCCAGCAAGGCGATTTGTTTGGAGGTTAGGTATCAATGCGTTGCAAGATTGAATGCCAGTCTTGCTGCCCGCCCAGCAAACGAATAATGGCGATATGGTCGGTTTTGATCACATAGACGATGATGTGCTTCTCATGTGTAAACACACGAACGGGCGGATCAAACTCGGTGCGCTCGCGGACAATGCGCGGTGTTTGAACGAGTGTGTCAAAGCTGGATGTGATCCCATCCAGATACTTGTCAGCCTGAGTGACTGACCAGTTCTCGGCGGTGTACCGCCAGATGCTTTCTAAATCTTGGCGCGCTTTGGGGGTGAGGCGATAGTGCGAAGGCGTGTCACTCGGCATATCTAGCGCGCATCTCAGCCTTGAATGCAGTAGGGTCAAATTCTTCGGCTGTACCGCTCTCAATGCCGTCGGTCACGGCGCGCTGCAAGGTGGCGACTGCTTCACGCTTTTCCTGATCTTTGCGAATAAGATCACGCACATAGTCACTGGCGTTGCTGTACAAACCATCGCGGGTTTGTGCTTCCACCCATGCTTTCATCGGGTCGGGCAGTGAGACGTTCATAGTGGCCATGATCTATATCCTTTCACCATCAGGATATCGCAACTTGGCAAAGTTTGTCAAAATTTTCTTGGCAAACATGTTATCAAAACTATTTTTGACGGATTCAAAATTAAACTATTTTGCCCTCACGTAAGCACACAGTGGTCTCATCATTGCCCTACTAAAAAGCAAATGATGCAAAGGGGTTTTCGAATACACCAACGATTGGGGTAACATCCGGTGTATCACTGGATACGCTGTCAATGAACTGAACGACCTCATGAACCGAGCCTTCACTACCATCATATAGAGCCATCGCCCTACTAGCATCTGCCAAATCCGACAAACCTTTGATGATTGAATAGTACACACCTATATCTAACTTTTGATCCAAGTAGATACGATCCGCAGACGCTGGTTTCACTCCGCCCAGAAGCTGCAGAATAAACTCTTCCTTGGAAAGCCCCCCGGCCTCCAAAAGAGATCGCCAGAAAATGGCTCCTGGGGCATCAGGATGCCGCCCTAGTACATTCTGGTAAGCGGTCGCCACAAATGTATGGGTATCCGGCCCATCTCCAAACACACTGCGATACTCAGTTGAGTTCGAAAAGTTGGACGCAATACGCGCCAAAGACATACCGGATGCGAATTGGTCCGCCCAGTAGTTCAATCCGTTCGCATCGGGTGCGCGCCCAAAATACGCAATATAAAGCTCAGCTATAGCAGATGTCTCATCTTCGCTTAACAGAGATACTCCACCGGTGTGAGGAGAGGGCACACTCGTTAAATGGAAATTGCCACGCTGCATCAAAGCTGTGAGCCCGACGCCCTCGACCAACACAGAACCGTTGGAGAATGTAACTCGCACATCACCTCCTACAGCAGCAAACCCGAGGTCGCCAAAATCATGGACATCTCGGCCGATTTCAATGACATCCTCACCTATACGAAAGTCAGTGATAGTGTCATTTCCATCGCCACTCGCGAACACAAAAGTGTCCGCGTGACGACCTCCTGTCAGCCTGTCATCACCGGCTTGGCCGATTAGACGATCGTCTCCGTCTCCACCAAACAAAGTATCGTCGTCAACGCCTCCAAATATAGTGTCATTCCCACTATCTCCATGCAGACGATCACGCCCGGTTTGGCCATATAGTACATCATCACCCAAACCACCTGCGATAAGATCGTGGTGGGCTTCGCCCGAAATCTGATCATCGCCCAATCCGCCAAGCAAATAATCCTGCCCACTTCCTCCTGTGATGAAATCATCACCTCCTCGCCCGTGGATCATGTCTCGAGTGTTGTGGAACGCGGTTACTGCGCTCTTAAGTATGTCATCGACATTGCTGCCCTCTTGTACGTTCAAAATTTGACTGCCGACTTGAATGCTCTCAACATCAAACAAGCGGTCAGCCCCTGAGCTTGTTGTCAAAGTAGCACCTGCGACGTCATCGAAGACAAAACTATATCCGGGCACCTTAGGGGAAACGATAAAGCTATCGGTGCCAAGACCACCGTAGATCACATCATCCCCTGTACCTGCTTGTATGTTGTCATCACCCGCAAAGGTGATGATCCTCTCGCCACTGTTTATATGAGATATGTACGTATCATCTCCAGAAAGCGCGACCGCCAACAAACTACCAAATGTGTTTGTCGCTATTTGCTCAGAGGTGAGAGACACGCCGACTGCCTGAATCAAAAGACTGTCTTCGTAAAACAATTCAAAGCCATCAATCGTACTCTGTCGAGCCACATTCCCCACTTGATCGTATGTAAAATCACCTTGGAACCGCAGCACATATGGTGCTCGACCCAAAACAATCTCTGCGTTTGACGCAACCAACACAGCTGCACGTGTGAAATCAAAAGAGGAGAAGTCAAACGACGGCACTCTGTTTGCCGCCTCTGTCACGATGACGTTTGCCATAACTGCTATGCTACTTACTTGTTTTACTGCTCGTTTATCACAACAGCCTACAGCCAGTCATCTTTCGCAGGAAGTGAATATTAACGATTTGTTAACCACCGCCCCGCTCTGTTGCCTGTGTATCCCAATCGTTCCCGTGCTATACTAGGCAGATGCAACAACGAGAGTAGGTTGCCTCGAGAAGCAAGCCATACAAAACGTTTCCCCTGCATCATGAAATCCGCAACACTGCTCTAGGCGCACCAAGTGGTGCCTAACCAACAGTAGCGAGTAATAATAGCAGGAAGGTGAAGAATGGCTCTCCCCAACGACCCTCTGTTCTCTGAGCAATGGTATTTGCGAAATGCTGCACCAGACCAATATGATCTCAACGTCGTAGACGTGTGGGATGATTACACCGGAGCAGGAATAACGATTGCAGTCATTGACGATGGTGTGGAAGCTTCACATCCCGATCTTGCAGGCAACTATTCCACTACCAAAGATTACGATCTACAAAACGGCTCTGAAAGCATACAGCTGGGCCCCGAAAGCGCACCTGGGTCAGGGAACGGAGATTTTCATGGAACCTCGGCCGCCGGTATCATTGGAGCCGTCGGCAACAACTCTACTGGCGTTGTAGGTGTCGCGTATGGCAGCACACTCTTCGGTATCAAACTAGGCCAGGAGATCGCCGATCCAATAAAGCTGGTGTCAGGACAACTCTCAATTTCAGGCGTCGATCGCTCTGCTGACATCGTGAGTATGAGCCTCGGAACACTAAGTTCAGAAAATTTCTTTGGTTCCCAAGATCCATCTTCGGATGCTGCTGACGCGATGGCGTTTGGCGCCCAGACTGGGCGCGACGGGAAAGGCACCATCTACGTCAAATCAGCTGGCAACGAACGCACAGTCGATAATACTGGCACCCCAGTTACAACCGAAACAAACGTTGCTGCATGGAACGCAACCATGCATTCAATATCAGTATCAGCCGTACAGCGGACAGGAGCAATTGATGACTACTCAACTCCGGGGTCATCTGTGCTTGTATCAGCTTTCGGCTCACCTGGCGAAATTGTAACGACAGATGTGACCGGTACAGGCCTTAACGGTGGCTACACTCCTGAATCGGACTATACTCCTAGCTTCAATGGAACCTCAGCTGCAGCCCCCCAAGTCTCCGGTATTGTCGCACTGATGCTAGAGGCAAACACCAACCTAGGTTGGAGGGATGTACAAACAATTCTTGCAAATTCTGCCCGTCAGGTGGGGAGTGATATTGGCGCATCGATCACCGGGGCAGAAAAATATGAGTACGCTTTCAACAGCAGCAATGCCTGGAATGGCGGCGGTTTGCATTTCTCGCGCGATTATGGGTTCGGCCTCGCCGACGCAAAAGCAGCTGTGCGCCTCGCAGAAACTTGGGGAACAAACACGGCAGGCACTCACAACCAAGAAACTGCCAATATCGATCTACTAGATGTACAAATGACCCTCACAGGCGATGCCGCCGTTGATCGCCTAACGGGAACATCAACCAGCATCGTTGAAATCGAGCACGTGCAGCTCAAAGTTGACTTTACACAGATTTATGATCTGCAGGATCTGGAGCTCCGGATCACTGGGCCGGATGGGACACGTAGCATCGTGCTCGACAATGTCAGTGCAGACGACGACGAAAGCGACAGCGGAAACCCTATACAATGGGACTACTTCTACACCAACGCCTTCCGCGGAATGTCAAGTGAAGGAATGTGGACGGTTGAGCTTGTGGACGCGGATAGCTCTTCAACTTCACCTATTCAAATTTCAAACGTTGAACTAAATTTCTTTGGCTCAGCTGCCAGCAACGACGATGTCTATATCTTTACAAACGAGTTTTCAGACTATGCTGCACACGCATCTCACAAAAGCACCTTCAACGACGTAGTCGGCGTGGATGCCATCAACGCTGCAGCCGTAACCTCCGATAGTACTTTGGACCTAAGTAGTGGCTCCGGTTCAATCGATGGTGTTGACGTTTCTTTCTCCGGAATTGAGAACCTCTATACAGGAGACGGCAACGACACTCTGACGGGCAACGCGAGTAACAATAAATTTCATGGTGGCCGCGGCGATGATACGATCGACGGCAGAGAAGGGTATGATCAAGTTTCACAGATAACGAAACAAACCAATCATACAGTTACAATCAACAAGGATGGCTCAGTAACCCTAGCAGATCGCAACACATCTGAAGGCGTCGATACATTGATAAACATAGAGAACATTCAGTTCTCAGATACCTCTTTAGATTTAAGCCAGTTCCTCAGCACCGCAAACTTAACAACAGAGCAGTTCAAATCATTGGCTGAAATGTATGCCGCTTACTTCAACCGTGCTCCCGACGCCACAGGCCTCTATTTTTGGGCCGACAAACTAGCAGAAGGCCTCTCCCTAAACCAAATTGCCGAACTTTTCTTTGATCAGAATGAAACCCGCGCCTTGTATACTGATCCGTCCGATACCAACGCATTTGTCACTGCAGTATACGATAACGTTCTTGGCCGCACTCCAGACGCTGCCGGCTTCGAGTTCTGGAAAGGACAAGTCTCAAACGGCAATGTATCTCAAGGTGCCTTCGTTCTAGAAGTAATCGGAGGTGCTAAAAGCGGCGGTTCCACTCAAGATGTTCAATACCTATCTCAGAAAACAGATCTGGGCATCTACTTCTCTGCCATCAAAGGTATGTCGGACGTTGCGGATGCAACAAACGTCTTTCAGGTTTTTGGCGATGCAAGTACCTCGGACGCAACTGCAGCACGTGCATCAGCAGATCAACATTACAACGATGCAAGAATAGAAAACGGAGGTGACTTCTTGTTCAGTGTTGCTGGCATAATTGATGATCCCTTTGTAAGCATCACAGCCTAGAAATATAGGACCGAGCCGGACCTAATGTTTCGCATGCGAAACATTAGGTCAGCACAGCTGACCTAATTGAGCTTTGCATTTATTTATCGTTGGTCGTCAGGAATCGTTTCTCAAACCTTCATGTCGATAACTATCCACACGAAGGTTACAAGCCCTCAGAAGCATACCCGCAGTGACACCACTACCCCTTGCAACGATGCAAATATTGCTTCCTCAAGGAACGAATGCTGTAAGCGGTGCGTCGGTCACACTTTTCTTGCGTAATTCCACGGCAGCAGGTCGTTGATGTCTGTTTGTTTGTGCCCGCCTGCGATGGCAGTCAGGACGGTGGACAAGTAGCCGTGGGGCTCGATCCTGTTGAGTTTGCAGGTTTCGATCAGGGACGCGATGACGGCCCAGTTCTGTGCGCCAGCGTCGTGCCCGGCGAAGAGCGCGTTTTTGCGGTTCAGGGCGATGGGACGGATGGTGCGTTCGACGGTGTTGTTGTCGACTTCGATGCGGCCATCTTCAAGGAAACGGCATAAGCCATCCCAGTATTTGGCGATGTATTTCAGGGCCTCTCCGGTTGGGGATTTGGCCGAGACACGGGCACGACTTTGGGTATGCCAAAGCTCGAGGCCTTCGATGATAGGTTTTGAGCGTTCCTGCCGCGCAGCGCGCCGTTGGTCGTCAGACATGCCGCGCAGGTCTTTTTCGATGCGATAGAGCGCCTGGATTTGCGCCAAGCCTTCCTGCGCAATCGGGGCCGCGCCGGACTGGGTGACATCATGCAGTTTGCGGCGGGCATGGGCCCAGCAATAAGCCAATGTTACGTCCTGCGCGGGTCGTTTGAGCAGGCGGTTGTAGCCTGCGTATCCATCAACCTGCAGGGTGCCGCTGAAGCCTTTCAAAATGTTGTCGGCATGCTGGCCGGATCGTCCCGGCGCATAGGTGAAGGCCACTCCAGGTGGGTCATCGCCGCCCCATGGCCTGTCATCGCGTGCAAGGGCCCAGAAGTAGCCGGTTTTGGTGCGTTTGCGCCCTGGTGCCAGAACCGGCGCGGGGGTTTCATCCATGAAGAGCTTGGTGGAGCGCTTCAGATCGGCCATCAGCGCCTCATAGACCGGGGTCAATTCGAACGCCGACTTGCCGACCCACGCGGCCAGGGTCGAGCGATCCAGGTCGATCCCCTGGCGGCTATAGATTTGCGCCTGCCGATAAAGGGGCAAGTGATCCGCATATTTGGAGACCAGAACATGAGCCAGCGTTGCCTCGGTTGGCATGCCCCCTGCGATGATGTGGGCCGGTGCGGACGCTTGGGCGATCCCACTTTCGCAAGACCGGCAAGCGTATTTTGGGCGGCGGGTGACGATCACCTGGAACTGGGCCGGGATGATATCCAGCCGTTCACTCACATCTTCGCCGATCACATGACGTTCAGCCCCGCAGGCGCAGGAGACGTCAGGTTCGATGACCACCTCAACCCGCTCCAGATGTTTGGGCAGTGACCCACGATTGGTCTGGCGTGGCTTTGGGGGCCGCACGGGCGCAGTGCGCGCGTCGGCGTCAATCTCGGCTTCCACCTGCGCGATGGCGGTTTCGATGTCTTCGAGTTCCAGCTCATATTGGGCCGGATCAATCTTCTCGGATTTGGCTCCAAACAGCGCCTTCTTGAAGGAAGCGACCAGAGCCTCAAGCCGTGCATTCTGATCCTGCTGCGCACGGATGATCGCCTTCAGTTCGGCAATGTCATCGGGCAATTTGTCAGGCACAGTCATGTGCCATCTCATAACAAAACAAGGGCAGAATGACCTGCGCAAACGGTCCCGTGAGTCACTCCGCCGCAGCCGGGGCGGCCACCTCCAAAGGGCGCACGCGCCGCCAATCCAGACCTGCAAATAACGCCTCAAACTGGGCCGGTTCCAAACGCATCACCCCGTTCCTGATCGCAGGCCAGATGAAGCTGCTATCTTCGAGCCGCTTGTACGCCATCACCAACCCGCTGCCATCCCAATAGATCAGCTTCAGCCGATCCGCCCGCTTGGCACGGAAGACATAGACCGCCCCATCAAACGGCTTCTGGCGCAATTGGCTCTGCACCAAGGCGGCCAGCCCATCATGGCCCTTGCGGAAGTCAACCGGATCGCTGGCGACAAAGATCCGCACATTGTGTGATGGGGCAATCACGTGGCCATAGCCCGGGCGATCTCGGCGATCCGCGCCGCTGGTGTTGCCGCGTCAAGACGAACGGTGACATCGCCCTTGATCACATCAAGCGTGCTGAAGGATGCGACGAGCGAAGGCTGGGCAACCGGCACAGACGGTTCAATCTCAACCGGCACAAAATCCATCCCATCTAGGTTTGGCAAAACTAATTTGCCCTGACGCGCCATCCGCCGCCAATCCGACACCGTGCTGGGGATCAACTCATACCGCTTCGCCACCGCCTTGACCGTCTCGCCCTCAATCAACGTCTCCGCCACGATCCGCGCTTTCAACTCCGGTGGCCAATCGCGCTTGCCATCAGACCGTCGCGGCACCCTTGCCAGAAACTCGCTTGTAGCTACCATCGAGAAACTCCCCACAAATCAAAGAAGCCTCTGAATCGCAGATCAAGCGCTATGCAGTAAGTGTGGGGGCGGCGCACCGCTTACCGAATGCTCTCCCGAAGTGTTTCACAACCATCAAAACAGGAAACTCAGCAAACACGGCCAACTAAGAAGTCGCCGCTCTCATCATGTGCGGAGTTGCCTGCAACTAGAAAGTAGGAAACAGAATGAAACGCTTTGCTCTAACAGCACTTATTGCTTCTTCAATCACTGTGACCGCCGGCTTAGCTTCGGCAAAAGTCGATGTAGAGGACATCCGTGTCACCATCGACCTCAACGCTGTTGAGAACATCAAAGCTGCCAGCGTCTGGAACGATCTGGCCGATGACCTAGAGACGGCGATTGCCGCAAAGCTCATCGATCAGATCTCAGATACAGGCGCGGAAGTCGTGATCGACATTGATGAAGTGTCCCTAGCAAACAACTTTGAATTGGCAGCGAATATCGAGGAAGCAAAATTGGTAGGCGATGTCCTGCTTAAAATTCCGGGTATTGCAAACAACGAACGCTACCAGTTGACGGTTTCAGCAAACGAAGCAAAAGCTTTCTATCCTGATGGGACTGACGCCGGTACCGTTACACTAGAAAGCGACGTTTTCTACACTGCGATGATTGAACGTTTTGCTGAAAACGTTACTGCAAAGCTCAAATAGAGCACCATGTGAGCCTCGGGAAGTCTATTCCATGTATGCGTTCCGAGGTTTGCTCACCTTCGAGGTGGGACGAACTTCACTCAATACGCTTACGAACCCAGCCCACAAATGCCGCATCCGCCTTGCGCAGCCGCGGGCTGCCAGAGCGGCGCCACATCGCGCGCCATTCCGCTTCCAGCGCATAGACATCCGCCCCCGGCATCAGCGCGCGCGCCGCCTCCAGCGCCTCCTCGCTCAGCACCGGCGGACGCTGGGTCGGATCGACCACCTCATGTTTCTGGCTGAAGCGGATGATGTCGCCAGGCTGTTCCTCCAGCGCGTAATCCGGCAGGGGCTGGGCTGCGATCATGTCGCGCAGCATCTTGCGAAACACCCGCCGCGGAGAGGCGGAGCCGGATTTCTTCAGGAGGGTTTCCACCGAAATCTGCCAGCTGTCCTGGCGCCCGCAATGTTTGCGCGCCAGCTCGTAGATGCGCCGCTCCAGCGGTTTCCTGAGACGAAAGTAATCGCGGCTGAGCGTCAGCACCGATTTCGACAGCACCGCGCGATAGATCCATTCGCTGAGCGTCACCACCACATTGACCATGCGCCCGCCGCGCGCCTTGCGCACGATTTCCCAGCTTTCGATCAGGCCGAAACCGCTGGTCACCTCCTGGCCGCCGGTGACGATATTGGTGGTGATGCGGGTGCCTGCCAGCCGCTCAAAGGCTTCGCGCAGACGGCGATAGGCATCGCCCGAGGTCTCGCGGTTGGTCGCCACCAGCAGATCATGAGCGGTGAGATGCAGCGTGCGGCTGACCTGCCGTCCTGCATTTACCGCCGCCATCAGCTGGCTGATGCAGAAGATCAGGATGTCCTTGTCGTGGATCGTCGCCAGCCCCTTGACCGAGGGCACCACGGTGATCTCGGCACCGTTGTGTTCGTAGTTCAGAATGCGCCGGTCGGGCCGGGTGCCCAGAGAGAACAGCGGATGCTCCATCGAGGCGAGATCGTTTTTGGGGATCGCATCAAAGATATCGCAGAGAAAGAAATCCCCCCCCTGCGGCGCGCTGCCACCTGCGCTCATCTGGCCCGTGGTCTGGCCTGCCATCGTACTGTCCCGTCTGCTCTGCCCGCCCCCCGCTTTGCGGGCCTTATGGCCTCTTTCGGGGTGACTCGCGTCTTCGTGGTTTTGATTACGCTCACCCTAGAGTTATCCACACCACTTCTCAACGGGGGTTCAGAGTCACCCTGTCGGGGGTTCAGAGTCACTTCATCGGGGTTTCGGAATCACATGGGGCAAAAATTCTGCCCAGAAGCCCAATAAAAAAAGGGCTTTGCGGAAAGGCCGCTTGCGCTCTAACTTATAAATAACTCAATAATAACATACACAAAAAATTTCCACGCTCTCTCAGCCCTGCGGTCCCGCCCCCGAAAGACGTCTGGAAACCCGCTGCAACCCCCTGATTTGCTAAGAAAATTCAAAAGGCATGCGCATATTTCTTTCATGTGCGCTGTTTTATGCTATGACAGGAAAAAGGCAGCACATGCAGGCACGGGGGCCTCTCCCCTCTCACCGGGCGCGACAGTCTTCAGATCGCGCTCTTGCCCTCATCCCTGCCCCAAAAGTTGAATACACCGGCCCCACATATGGCCGGTCTCCTGGCGCCTCTTGGCGCAAAGACGATCAGACAGGACCAGCAGGCGAGGCGATCCGAGATGGCACGAGACAGTTTGAAGAAAGACGCAGGCACCCCCCTGCCCCCCTATTTCAACATCGACCCCGATGTGGCCCTTGCCGATCTTGAGGCGCCCACCAGCACCGAAGGTTTTGCCGAAATTGCCGAGGCCTGCGCCCGCGGTCGTGCGGATCTGGCAAGCCGGGGCATGAACGAGGAAGGGCGCAAATCGCTGCGTCTGTTTTCGACCTGGGAAATCACCCGCTATCTGATCCCCGTCGCCCAGGCCCATTTCCGCCGGGTGCTGAAAGCCAACCCCGACCTGCCCCAGGGCAAATCCGAAACCGAGGGCGGCGCCAAATGGTTCACGCTCGACGAGGTGCTGCGCCTGCGCGCCCATTTTGCTGCCCAAGGCTCCAAGGCCAAGGATTACACCCCCTACCGCCCCGAGGGCCTGCCCGCCAAGATGGTCGCTGTCGCCAACTTCAAGGGTGGCGTCGGCAAGACCTCTACCGCCGCCCATCTGGCGATGTCGGCGGCGCTGGATGGCTACAAGGTGCTGGTGATTGATCTCGATAGCCAAGGCTCGATGACCTCGATTTTTGGTGGCCGCGTCGAGGATGAATGGCAGACCGCCTTTCCGCTTCTGGCGCGCCATTACGGCGATCATCTGCGGCTGGAAAACCAGCGCCGTCTGGATCGCGGCGATGCCCCCCAGCCGCTGGATGACAGCCTGTCGGCCGCGATGGAGATGACGGCCAGGGACGTGATCCAGCCTACCCATTGGCCCAATATCGATCTCATCGGGGCGCAGCTCAATCTGTACTGGGCGGAATTCCAGATCCCGGTCTGGCGGATGGCGGCGCGCTCCTGGAAGCTGTGGGATGCGCTGACCGAGCGGCTGGAGGCCGATGGCGTGCTGGATCAGTACGACGTGATCTTCATCGATACGCCGCCTGCGCTTGGCTATCTGACCATCAACGGGCTGTCGGCGGCGGATATCCTTCTGGTGCCGATGGGGGCCTCGTTCCTGGAGTTCGACAGCACGGGGCGGTTTTTCGACATGCTGCATTCGACATTTGCCTCCATCGAGGAGGGCGAGAACCTGGCTGCGCGCGCTCTGGGGCGGCCGGAGATTGCCTTTGAATGGGATGCGGTGCGCACGGTGATCACCCGCTATGACAGCGCCCAGCAGGGCGAGCTGGCGGCGCTCATGCAGGCCTATCTTGGCCCCACCCTGTCGCCGCACCGACAGGATTACACCGCGCTGATCGGTCAGGCCGGCGAGCAGGTCAACGGCATCTACGAGGCCGATTACCGCGACTTCAACCGCGAAACCTATGCCCGTGGCCGCGAGACCTTTGATGCCACCTATGCGGCGTTCAAGCGGCTGTTGCTGGCGGTGTGGCGGCGCGAGGCGTTGCAGACCCAGCGCGCGGCCCAGTAACGGCAGATACGGATTAGGATGCCATACTGGGGGCACAACGCGGAGACAGAGGCCACGGGCCAGCACTCCGCCCCACCCCAGACGGCGCTGTAGGAGACCAGACATATGGCAAAACGCAAACGTCTTTCACCGGCACAGAACAGCTATCTCAGCCCCTCGGCGGGGCGCACAGGGCTTGGAGGGCCGGGGGCGCTGTCGTCGCCGCCCATCGCGCAAGTGGCCTCTGAGGCGGCGGCTGAGGGCGCGCTGCAGGAGCTGACATCGGTGCTGGAAAACGCCCGCGCCAAGGGGCTGCTGGTCGAAGAGATCGCGCTTGACGCCATTGACGAAACCCATCTGGTGCGCGACCGGCTGGAACAGGACGAGGAAGAGATGGCGGCGCTGGCCGGGTCCTTGCGCGCCCGCGGCCAGCAGACCCCGATCGAGGTGGTTGCCCTGGACGGGCATGCGGCGGGCAAGACCCATGGTCTGATCTCCGGCTGGCGGCGCCTGACGGCGATGCGCAGGCTTTATGCGCAAACCAATGATCCCGCCTTTGCCACCATCAAGGCGCTGGTGATCCAGCCCGAGAGCGCCGAAGAGGCCTATGTGGCGATGGTCGAGGAAAACGAGATTCGGGTAAACCTGTCGCATTACGAGCGCGCGCGCATTGCGGTGCGGGCGCTCAGGGAGGGGGTTTATACCAGCCAGAAATACGCGCTGCAGTCGCTCTTTGCCAATGCCACCCGCGCCAAGCGCTCCAAGATCGGCAGCTTTGTCACCCTGGTCGAGGCGCTGGATAGCGAGCTGCGCTTTCCCACCGCGATCCGCGAGAAACTGGGTCTGGGGCTGGCGCGCGCCTTTGCCCTGAGCCCCGATTTTGCCCGGGAGGTGGCGCAGGCGCTGCGCGATCAGCCCTGTGCGGATGCCGAAGAGGAACAGGCGCTGCTGAGCGAGCTGCTCGCCGCCCATGAGGCCGGTGGCACAGGGGGGGACTCTGGCGTGGACACAGCCCCTGCCCCCTCGGCAGGACTGCCCCCCGCAGCGGCGGCGACGCAGGCCCCCACAGCCGACCGTCCTGCGCTGACCCCGCGGGTGCGCAGCCTGGATCCGGCCGATCAGATCGGCGAGGGCGAACGGGTGAGCATGCCTGCAGGCGCAGGGGTCTATCTCGGCTTTACCCCCTCGCATCAGCGGATCGAGCTGACAGGCCCTGGGGTCGACACGGCGCTGATGGCCGATCTCAAGGCCTGGCTGCGCCAGCGCGGCCGCTGAGCCCACCAGAAGAGAGCGAGACGAAAAAAGACCCTGATACGGCTGTATCAGGGTCTTTTTCATGCAAAGCTGTCAGGGGGTGTCGGATCAGCGCCCAACAGCGATATAGGTTTCAAAGCCCGCCTGCCGGGCGGATTTGGCGGTGTAGATATTGCGCAGATCCACCATGCGGGGCTGGGCCATCTTGCGCGCCAGCGCCTTGAGATCGAGGGCGCGGAATTCATTCCATTCGGTTAGCAGCACCACCAGATCGGCATTGCGCGCCGCCTTGTAGGGGTCGTCCTCCCATTTGACCCCAGGCAGGAGATCGCGCCCCTCGGCCTCGCCCTGGGGGTCCACCACCCGCACCTTGGCGCCGCCGCCGATGAGGGCCGGCACGATGGTGAGGCTCGGTGCCTCACGCATGTCATCGGTATTGGGTTTGAAGGTCACGCCCAGAATGGTGATGGTCTTGCCGTTGAAACTGCCGTCGCAGGCGTCGCGCAGCTTCTCCAGCATCCGCGCCTTGACCTCGTGATTGACGCGCATCACCGTTTCGGTGATCTGCATCGGATAGGCATGATCCTGACCGATGCGGGCCAGCGCGGCGGTGTCCTTTGGAAAGCACGATCCGCCATAGCCCGGGCCTGCATGCAGGAACTTGTTGCCGATGCGCCCGTCGAGCCCCATCCCGCGTGAGACCTCCTTGACGTCGGCCCCCACCCGTTCGCAGAGACCGGCGATTTCATTGATGAAGGTGATCTTGGTCGCCAGAAAGGCATTGGCGGCATATTTGATCATCTCGGCGCTTTCGAGATCGGTGGTGAGGATCGGGAAATCGCGCAGGTAAAGGGGGCGGTAGATCTCTGCCATGACCTCGGCGGCGCGGTCGTTCTGCACGCCGACCACCACCCGGTCCGGGCGCATGAAGTCATCAATCGCCGCCCCTTCGCGCAGGAATTCCGGGTTGGACGCCACGTCGAATTCCGCCGCGGGGTTGGATTTGGCGATCACCTGTTTCACCTGCCGGTTGGTGCCCACCGGCACGGTGGATTTGGTCACCACCACGGTATAGCCCTGCAGGGCGGCGGCGATCTCTTCGCTGGCGGCCATCACATAGGTGAGATCGGCATGACCATCGCCGCGTCGCGTTGGCGTTCCGACCGCGATGAACACCGCATCCGCCGCGGCAACGGCCGTGGCCAGATCATCGGTAAAGGACAGCCGCCCCGCCGCCACATTGCGCGCCATCAGATCCTCAAGCCCCGGCTCGTAGATCGGCACCTCACCCGCCTGCAGCCGCGCGATCTTGGCCGCGTCCTTGTCGACACAGACCACATCATGGCCAAAGTCGGAAAAACAGACGCCGGAGACCAATCCGACATATCCGGTGCCAATCATTGCAATGCGCATGGGGGTGGTCCTTTGCTGTTGCCTCATGTCCCCCGCTTGAGCTGGCGGAGTGTTGGGGATCAGACATATACGTCCGGGCAAGGGGCGGGAACCGGAATTTTGCCCGGATCACAAGCTGATGAGGGGGCGGGATCGGGCGCATGGGGGGCGGATCAAAATAGGTCCGGATCGGACCAAATGTTTCGCACGCGAAACATTTGGTCAACTATGCTGACCTAATTGAGGAGGGTGCCCTGATCCCGATTTCATGGAAATCGGGAGGCCTGCGGCGCGAGTATTTGGGGAAAGATGACAGCTCGGCGGCGCATGTCGCCCCGGATCTGCCCCCCTGGATCAGCCCTGCGGCTCGCCGTAATACGCCCGGTACCAGGCAACAAACCGCGCGACGCCCTCTTTGACGCTGATCTGCGGTTCATAGCCGGTGAGCTGGCTCAGCAACCTGGTGTCTGCCCAGGTGGCCGGCACGTCTCCGGCTTGCATCTCCATCAGGTTTTTCTCGGCGGTGACCCCCAGCGCGGTTTCCAGCGCGGCGATATAGTCCATCAGCGGCGTGGGCTTTGAGGCCCCGATATTGACCACCCGGAACGGCGCGACAGGGCTGAGGTTGTCCTGCTCCGAGACCGGCTGATCCCCCGGCACCGCGTCGATCAGCCCGGTGATGCCGGTGACCAGATCATCGATATAGGTGAAATCCCGGCTCATTTGCCCGTGGTTGTAGACATTGATCGCCTCACCGGCCTCGATCGCCCTGGTGAATTTGAACAGCGCCATATCCGGCCGGCCCCAGGGGCCATAGACGGTAAAAAACCGAAACATCGTGGTCGGCAGGCCATAGAGATGGGCATAGGAATGGGCCATCGTCTCGCCCGCCTTCTTGGTGGCGGCATAAAAGGACATCTGATGATCGGCCTGCTGACGCTCGTCAAAGGGCATCTGCGTGTTGGCCCCATAGGCCGAGGAGGTGGAGGCGATCAGCATATGCGCGGGCGGATGGGCGCGGGCGGCCTCCAAGAGCTCAAACGTGCCGATCAGATTGGCCTCGAGGTAGTCGCGCGGCGCCTCGATGGAATGGCGCACCCCGGCCTGGGCTGCGAGATGGATCAGCGCATCGGGCTTGTGGGTGTCAAACAGCCCCATCAGGCGACCGGGGTCTTCCAGCTTGCCGATCACCGGCGTGAAGCGCGGGTTGTCCGCCAGCATCGCATGGCGGCGTTCTTTCAGGGTGACGTCATAATAGGGGGACAGACAATCAAGCCCCACAACCTGCCAGCCTGCGGCCAGAAGCCGGGCCGCGAGATGGTAGCCGATGAAGCCGGCCGAGCCGGTGATGAGAGCGGTTTGCATGGCTCTTAGGTGGCCTGTGCGGGCGGGGCTGTCAAATGCTTCCTGTGCGGGCATACATCACGCAAGCGCGTTGGCCCAAGTCAGCGCCCAGCAACGATCATCTTTACACTCTGTATGGTGCCCCCACACGGACTCGAACCGCGGACCTACTGATTACAAATCAGTTGCTCTACCAGCTGAGCTATAGGGGCATTTGTCTACGCACTAACCTCTGCTAAAAAACACTACAAGTACAAATCATTCGCAGGTTTGATCTTTGCTAAGATTTCGTTAGCAAAAGATGCTGCTAGAAAGTCTATCGTATGATAGAAGTTTATCTGGGCGAAACGCATCCCAGTTTATGCCTGCAATGTTTCCTGCTTCGAAAGTGAGTGAGTTCGAAGCAGGAAAAGCAGATCAGGGTGTCCCCGTTGCCTGATCTAACAGCCGAGGCTATGGCCTCGGTTGTTTGCTTTTCTCAGTGCGTTGTGTGGTCTGTGTTCGCATTGCTTTCGGATGTGTTTGGTAATAACGTTTTGACAAACTTAGTGAAAATCGACCTTTGGTGTTCAGGGATTTTGTAGTAAACTCGCAAGAGTTCAATGGCTTCTTGATACTGAGATCTGGCCTTACGAGCCTCAACCATGGTGTGTGCGTTCTTTGTCGTATCCAAGCCTTCGAAAAAATATGTCACATCTACGTTGAGAACTTTTGAGATATCCCATAGGCGTGATGCACTCACACGGTTCGATGCCACCTCATACTTCTGAATCTGCTGAAACCGGACCCCAACTTTTTCTGCGAGGCATTTCTGTGTTTCATCGGCGGCCCAACGCCGGGCCCGAATACGTTTCCCGACATGAATATCTACCGGGTGCGGCATCGATATTTCCTTTTCATATATAAGTGTCTGAGTACTGGAAGGTATCGACCTCCATCCGAAAGTCTAGTCTGCGGCATTTCGAGGCCTCTAACAGGACCCATAATTCTTATTGGTAGGTCGTGCATTGACCTTTTGAAAGGTACGAGGTGCTTATTTCTCGCGACGTGTTGGCTCACAATCTGCTATCTTAGAAGTGTATGAAAGTGAAGCAGTTGTGATGTCCGGTAATGTAATCAACAAGTTCAAAGATGTTACTTTGGCACCAGTACGACTTATGGCCTTAGTACTCTTCTTGTGCACAGCAATTCTGGCTTGGGCTATAATAGTCACAACGAACCAACCTAGTGTTGGTGTGTCGTTAGGGGTGGGGGGAGATGAGCAGGTTGTCGTTACTAGTGTAACCGACAAGAGCAGCGGGTTGTTGGTCGGGCAGGTCGTTACCTCGATCAAGGATGTTTATGGCCACGAGCTTCTGGTTACTCATCACGCCTTTGTGGAAGAACCCGACACTCTGCCCAGCCGGGAAGAAATGCTGTTTGCTTTTTCTCAAAGTGGTCTGCTTTTTGAGGCCCTAAGGGTGGGGCCTCTCCGACTTGCGATAGAGACCAGAGGTGGCGAGCGCGCGTGGATCCGATTGTTTGCGACGGACAACCGACCTATTGAGACACTACCTGTTGATTTTTGGCTGCAAACAGGAGCTGGATTTTTTGCAGTGCTCATCGGGTCCTGGGTCTGGAGCCTGAGGCCAAAACAACAATCAACTACCTCGCTGTTGCTTTCGGGCTTTGGTTTGCAAATTTCCGCGACGACTGCGGCAATCTATAGCACGCGCGAACTCGCGCTCTCGGAAGAAGTGTTTTTTGGTCTACATGTCGCCAATCTCTTTGGGACGCTCTTGTTTGGCTTCGGTCTCGTAAGCCTGTTCTTGGCCTTTCCCAAAGTGCTTAATCTGGCAAAAGAACTGGCAGGAGCTTCCTTTTGTCTGATTATGGTGCTCCTTCCGGCAGCCCTTATGATTGGTGGGTTGCACATATTCTACCAGGCGATTGTTGTAATATTTCTGGTAATTTTCTTGTTGATCATAGTTCAGTACAGGCACAGCAGACAGAACATTGTTGACCGTAGGTCACTGGGTTTGTTGGGGCTTGGTGCTCTCATCGGTTCTGGAAGCTTCGTGATAACACGAGCACTTCCCACATTGTTTGGGGCCCCCGGCTTCGTCTCTCAAGGAGAGAGCTTTGTGTTCATTGCGCTTGTGTACTTTGCTGTTGCGATTTCAGTTCAAAGATACCGTGTATTTGATCTGCCGATCTGGTCTGCAAGACTTCTTTACTACTTCTGTGGCGCTCTGTTGCTCTTGTCTTTAGATGCACTTTTGATCTGGGGGCTGTCGTTTGACAGAATGTCTGCCCTGAGTGTGTCTTTGCTAACAGTAACACTTTTATACTTACCCTTCCGTGAGTGGTTCCAAGCAAAATTCACAGGAAGGACTGCTAGAAAGACCAACTCCTTTTTGGGTTTTGCGGACTTCGTGGCACGATCCCATGATGCACAAGAGATGGAAGCACGTTGGAAGGAGGTCCTCGCGAACATCTACCGGCCCTTGGGCTTTGCCTATATTCCAAACACTGGCAATGTCTCCAAAGCGAAGATCGTTCGGCATGGTGAAGGGGTACATTTTCCTTTTATTAGGGACTGTACTATGTGTGTCGAAATGGTTTGGGCATCAAATGGGACGCGACTTTTCGACAGCCAAGATTGTAAGAGCTTGGATCAACTAAGAGACATGGTGTTAGAGTTGTTGAAAGGGCAGGATGCCCATTCAATCGGCGTCCATCAAGAACGATCAAGAATAGCTCGTGATTTGCATGACAACCTTAGCATAGGTCTGCTAACGGCACTGCACAGTCATAATGTCGGAAAAAAAGATGAGCTTATACGAACTGTGCTAATAGATATGCGGAGGATCATTAATGCGAACTCCACGGGACGTATGCTGTTGTCTGAGTATGTCGGTAGCCTGCGCGGAGAGACCTTTGACTTGCTTGACCCGCTGCATGTGGCTACTGATTGGCCACTTAACGATACATTAGACGTTGAAGTCTCCATCAAGGATTGTCAAACGCTACGGGCAGTTTTACGAGAATGCCTAAGCAACGCACTAGAGCATGCTGAAACCAAGAAGGTGTCAATAGATGCACATGTTTCTGAGGGTGTATTATTCCTAAATATTACAAATGATTGCGCAGAAATTAGTTCGATGGAAACTATCCGGGATGGCCGTGAGAAGCGTGGGCATGGTCTCAAGAATATCCTATATCGTGTCAGCGAGTTAGGCGGCGAAGTGACCTTCGAAAAAACCGCAGACAGGCAGTTTAAAGTTCTGGCTGCTCTACCACTTAAAGACATCGCACATGGCAGGTAGTTTACCTTCTGTGTTAATCGTCGAAGACGTGCCTGAAGTCGCTGCATGGCTGGAGAAGGTTGTGCATCTTGCGTTCCCTGACAGTGTGTGTAGTCAGGCTAAGTCTCTCAAGCAGGCCAAAGAGCTGCTGACAGGCAAAGTCTTCGACTTGCATGTACTGGATTTGCACTTGCCAGACGGGGAGGGAACAGCTTTGGTCCCTCGTATTCGTCAACAGTCTAACGATGCAATTTGCGTGATTGCGACCGTATCAGGAGATGATGCTAGTCTTGTTAAGGCCCTGAGCTATGGTATCAACGGGTACCTGTTAAAAGATCAACCGCATGCCACTTTGGCTATGCAGTTGAAACAGATTTCGATGGGAGTGCCTTCACTCTCCCCAGCGATTGCACAAAGGCTTATGCGGCACTTCTCAGAAACAGTCGTGGTTTCTGGCGAAGTTCCTCTAACACCAAGGGAAGCAGATGTGCTGTCTCTCATTGGAAGAGGTTTGCGAAATGCTGAGGTCGCTGCAGAGTTGAGCATATCTACGAATACAGTG
This sequence comes from Phaeobacter italicus, assembly GCF_001258055.1. Classification (GTDB taxonomy): domain Bacteria; phylum Pseudomonadota; class Alphaproteobacteria; order Rhodobacterales; family Rhodobacteraceae; genus Phaeobacter; species Phaeobacter italicus. Next base: position 34,327 of record NZ_CVRM01000012.1, read on the forward strand.
TCTGGGTACATCAAGCAGATCTATTCAAAGCTTGGTATCTCATCTCGCGCTGAAGCTGCATGGCATTCGAAAAGGTTGGGATTGTGGTGAGAACTATACCTTTTGACCTGCCCCCCGCAAAATCCCTCACCATGAAGTAGAGTCTGCCCAACCTATG
>NZ_CVRM01000013.1 GCF_001258055.1 Phaeobacter italicus
AATTCTCAGTGACAATTTATAGGGCTACCGGGTCAGTTCTCAGTGACAATCAACAGTCTGAGGCCGATAAGTTGGCTTAAACAGCGCTCTCAAAAGAAATTTCAACATTTCTGAACCCTACGAGGCAGTGCTCAACAGAGCAAGAGATTGCTAAGGGAGCAAGCAGCAACACCATGGCTCCGCCAGTAGGGTATCTGCCAAATAACTCCGAGCTCGCCGCTCGTCCTCAAGGGCCACTACCTGCGCTTCGTTGACGGTTGAGCGAGGTGCAGCATTGCCATAGCCGATCGGGCGGCGTGCAATGTCCGCTTCCCGGAAATTGCTCGGGATCTTTTGCGTTTGCAGCAGAGTGCCCACTGCGTCTGGTTCGAATGTCCATAAAGGGCTGGAAGCAGCCCAAAGATCCTGCAGCATCCCAGGCAGACGGCAACGCCAGCATAGAACTCTTACCCGCCGTTCGCTGGATCTGCTCGTCAATGGGTATGAAGCGGACATAGGGACATTTGCAAAGTTTGAAGACCGCCCCGTAAGAGACATTCGACACACCGGCGGCATTCTGCGATCGCAGACCACATTCCGGTCATCCGCTGCAAGTGCAGAATCTGACTATGTTTGAACCCTACATTGCGTAGCGAATCCACCGCTGCGAAATGTTGCATAAAGTCCGCAATAGCTAGCTAGAGTACTAAACTGCTCCCCGTAAAACCTGCAGCTTCTCACCGATCAACGGTCTGGTTCCTTTATGAATGTCAAACCGTTACGCCTTGCAGAACCTGTTCCCGCGAAAGCTGGTCCCGCGTGCCTTGCATCAGGACCGCGCCGCGCCGCAGAACAATGAACTTGTCGGCAAGATTATAGGCGAAATCGAAATACTGCTCGACCAGAATGATGGCCATCTCTCCTTTGGTTCGGAGGTGGCGAATTACCTCACCGATCTGCTGGATGATGTTAGGCTGAATGCCTTCGGTCGGTTCGTCCAGCAGCAAAAGTTGAGGCTTGGTGATCAGCGCCCTGGCAATAGCAAGTTGCTGTTGCTGGCCACCCGACAGATCACCCCCGCGCCGGTTCTGCATTTTCTTCAGTACCGGGAACATATCGAAGATCTCGTCCGGAACAAAATGTTCATTATTTGGCAGGCAGACAAAGCCGGCCTCAAGGTTTTCGCGGACAGTCAACAGCGGGAAAATCTCGCGCCCCTGCGGCACGTAGGCCACACCTTTCCACGCCATGCGATGGGCTGGCAGAGGTGGAAGGGCCTCACCGTTTAGTATCAGATCGCCGCCCGAGCGCGGATGCGTCCCCGAGATAGCCTTGATCAGGCTTGTTTTCCCCACGCCATTGGTGCCCATCACGCAGGTCACCTCTCCTCGCGTGGCCTCCAGCGAGATACCGTTGAGGATTTGCGAATGCCCGTAATGTAGGGTCAGATCGGTCAGTTTCAGCATTGCTTAGCGCCCCAGATAGACATCGATGACGTCCTGATTTGATGTGACATGATCCAGTGAGCCCTCGGCCAGAACCGAGCCTTCATGCAGGACTGTGACCTTGCAATTGAGGCGGCGCACGAACTCCATGTCATGCTCGACCACAACAACGGCGCGGGTTTTGGCGGCCTGTACCAACAGATCGGTCGTGTGTTCGCGTTCTTGCGGGGTCATCCCGGCGGCGGGTTCGTCAACCAGCAGAAGACGGGGTTCCTGCGCAAGAAGCATACCGATCTCAAGCCATTGTTTTTGCCCGTGGCTGAGTTCGCCGGATTTGCGGGTCAACTCATCCTTCAGACCAATTTCAGAGGCTAGATCCGCGACCTTGTCCAGATCATCTGCTGAAGGCCGATAGAACAGCACGCCCAGCCAGCCGCGCTTGTTTTTCAGCGCCATCAGCAGGTTTTCCTGCACGGTTTGATCTTCGAACACCGTGGGTTTCTGGAACTTACGCCCGATGCCAGCTTGCGCGATCTTGGCTTCGCTCATTCGCAACAGGGAAACGGATTTCTCACCCCAGATCACACGGCCTTCGTCGGGTCGGGTCTTGCCGGTGACGATGTCCATAAAGGTGGTTTTGCCCGCCCCGTTCGGTCCGATCACCGCGCGCAGCTCGGCGTTGCCGATCTGGAAGGACAGGTTGTTGATGGCGCGGAACCCGTCGAAGGTAACCGACACGCCGCTGACCTCTAGCAGAGTGCTCATTCCGTGGCCTCCTTTTCACGCAACGCGCTTTCATCAGGCCCCAGGGCCGCGCCGTGGCGCTGTGGCGCGTGGCGGTTGGTCCAGAGGTCGAACAACCCTCCGATCCCTTGCGGAGCAAACAGCGTGACCAGTACGAAGGACACGCCCAGCAGCACCTGCCACCAGTCGACCCATTTGATCGTGTAGAACCCCAGCGGGATATCTGGTACCTGCCCGCCCGTGAACCATGTGCTGAGCAGGCTGACGAACGCCGCCCCGATGACGGCGCCATACAGGCGACCACGCCCGCCGATGGCGACCCAGACAGCTAGATATATCGAGGCGATCGGGGCCATCTCCTCGGGGTTGATGATGCCCGCCTGCGGATAATAGAGCGCCCCCGCTACGGCGGCGATACAGGCGGTTAGGGTGAAAACGGCCAGCTTGTAGACTTCGACCGAGTAGCCGAGGAATCGCACACGCGCCTCGTTATCGCGGATGCCCCGGATGACCGAGCCAAACTTGCCTGACACCACCCATGCCGCCAGCATGTATCCCAGCCCCAAGGCCAAAGCCGAGGCCCAGAGGAACCAGATCGACACCACATCCTGCGAAGCCGTGACGCCCGGCAGGTTCTGCAAGCCCGACAGGCCGTTGTTGCCGCGCAAGCCGCTGTCGTTCTGGAACAGGTACAGGGCCAGTGCCAACGTCATCGCCTGTGTCAGGATTGACAGGTACACACCGGTGACACGGCTTCGGAAAGCCAACCATCCGAAGATCAGCGCCAGCAGACCCGGAACCAGCACAACCAAGATCAGCTGCAGGGTCAGGCTGTGGGAAAACGCCCAGATCAACGGAAATTCCGACGATCCGACAACGCCAAAGACTTGTGTAGCGATGGCGTCGACCACCTCGGTCGAAGTTGGTGGAATTTCGGCCTGTGCCAGCGAGTCGACCACGATCAGGCGGGTGCGTTCATACATCAGCCACATGCCGATCATGTAGCCCCCCAGCCCGAAAAAGGCGAAATGACCGAGAGAGAGGATGCCCGTGAAGCCCCAAACAAGGTCCATCGCCACCGCGATGAGGCCCAAACACAGAGTTTTTCCCAACGTTTTGACGAAACTGGTCGAGATTACACCGATGCCAACCCCTTCGGACAGGATGGTGACACCCAGCGTGAACAGGGACAGAATGGCCAGAAAGACCAGCACCGAGGGGTTTTGGGCAACAAAGCTGCGGTCCATAGCTCAATCCCCCGCTGCGCGGCCCTTGAGGGCGATGATGCCCCGTGGCCGAAACTGGATGAAAATGATGATGAAGATGATCATGTAAGTTTGGGCCGCGAGGGTGTTCGAGGGGGTCATCCACTCAATCCCCTTTTGCAGGAAGCCGATCATGCCTGCCCCCGCTAGCGCGCCCCAGATATTGCCCACACCGCCGACAACCACAGTCATGAAGCTCTGCACGATATAGTCGCTGCCCAGATCGGACGTGACCTTGGCGAACAGTCCAATTGCAACTCCGGCGATCCCGGCGATGCCCGAACCCAGCCCGAAGGTCAGCATATTCACCCGCCCTGGATTGATGCCCATCGATCCGGCCATACGCGGGTTCTGCGTCACTGCGCGCATCTCAAGCCCCAACCGGGTGCGTTTCATGATGTACAAAAACAGCCCCAGAAAGATCATCGCCAGCACAAAGATCGCGATACGGATATAGCTGATCGAGACCACGTCATTCAGCACCCAAGCGCCGTCCAGCCAGCCGGGCGCGGTCAGCGGCCTTGCCTGCGTGCCGAAGGTGTTCTTGGCCAGTTGTTGCAACGCAATCGAGATACCGAAGGTCGCCAACAGAGTCTCAAGTGGACGCGAATACAGCCAGCGGATCACCAGCCGCTCCATCGCGACGCCCATGGCGAAGGTAACGGCAAAGGCCATCGGGATCGCGACGATGATCGACAGCGTGTGGTCGGGGATAAACTGCTGCACCACATAGCCAGTGTATGCGCCCATCATGATGAACTCACCATGGGCCATGTTGATGACGCCCATCACGCCGAAGGTGATCGCCAGGCCGATGGCGGCGAGGAAATAAATCGACGCCAGAGAAATCGCGTCCAGCGTCAGGTCGAGTGTCTGGTTCAGGCCAACCTTCAACTCAATCCGCTCCAATGCATGCGCGGCGGCAGCGGTCACGTCCGGCGAGGGCTCCGCGTAGGTATCAAAGAACACATGCGCAGCAAGTGCTGCATCAATGTCGGTTTGCGTGATCAAAGCCGGGACGGCTCCGGCCTCAGCCAATGCCTCATACGCCTGCGCGCGGGCAGCGGCGGAGCCCAGTTGCGCAACCGGAACACCCCCCACGCGACCACGATCGATATTGGCGGCCAGAGCGGCGCGATTGTCGTCTGCCGAAACACGCGGTGCGGCCAGATCACTGGCAACCAGCAGATCATATGCCACGTCGCGCGGCAGATCTTCTGAGTCGGGTTGCAGCACGGCGGCGATATTCTTATCCGAGGGCAGCGTGACAGCGGCCTGTCGTTTGGTCACTACCAAAGGGTTCAGGGCCGCGCGAACATCGACGCCTAGATCGTCGGACATCTCTGCAATCGCAGCCACACGCGCGCCGACATCGGTGTCATGCCCAATGGTCAACAACCGTTCCAACCGCTGCTTCTGCGCCTTCAAATCGGCATCGGGTTCGTCGTCAATTGACGCGCGAAGCGGTCCCAAAAGCGCCCCCTCAGGATCGCGTTGGATGGATTGCAACGCAGCCTGTCGCCGAGCGCGATCTGGATCGGTCAACTGGAACTGCACCAAAGCCGTTCCGATCATCGCGCGGATACCGCTATTGGGTTTCAACTGTTTCAGGTCGGATTTCTCAAACGTCCCGACGACCTCTCCGGTATCGAAATCGGTCAGTTCATACGACCTCCCCCCGGCTTTTTTCCCGGCAAAGAACAGACCGTCGGACTTGCGCATCCACACGTCCTTGGCGGCCCATGTCTCAAGCATCACCTGCGCCTGTGGCAACCCGCTGCTGGCAATCGCGTCAATCGCTGGTTTGATCGTCTTGCGTGAGCTTTCGGCGATGATCTCCCGATGCTGTCCCAAAATCGGCTGCAAACCGGCCTCTTGCGCGTTGGCAGTCAGGCAGGCGCACAGGATCGCGAGGCCCGCAAGGTATAATCGTAACATTTGATGAAACCCGAGATGTCTTGGGGGCAAAGCGGGCAATCACACCCGCCTTGCGTATCGTTTAGTAGTTCGACAGGGTCTGAACACAGGTCTTGGTCTCGGTGTTGTACATACCGCAACCCAGTTCTTTCCAATCCGAGATCAGCACCGCCGATTCCGGCAGGAAGTCAGTCCAGGCGTCGCCCGGCACAACGTCGGTTTCGCTGATGATGTCGAACTGGCCGTCTTCCTGAATCTCACCGATCAGAACCGGTTTCGCCAGATGGTGGTTCGGCAACATGACCGCGGTGCCGCCGGTCAGGTTCGGGAATTCCTGGCCGTACATGGCGGCGCGTACATCGTCGACTTCGGTCGAGCCAGCTTCGGTTGCGGCGTTCACCCACATGTTGAAGCCAATGTAATGCGCCTCCATCGGGTCATTGGTCACACGCTCGTCGCCCATGGTGGCTTTCCATGTTTCGACGAATTCCGCGTTCACGTCGGTATCCGCCGACTGGAAATAGTTCCACGCCGCCAGATGGCCCACAAGGTTGGCCGTATCCAGACCCGACAGTTCTTCCTCTCCCACCGAGAAGGCCACGACCGGAATATCGTCTGCTGAGACGCCCGCCGCAGCCAGTTCTTTGTAAAAGCCAATGTTGGCGTCACCGTTGATGGTCGAGATCACACCAACCTTTTTGCCATCCGCACCCAGTGCGACCACATCGGCCACGATCTTGGACCAGTCAGAGTGCCCAAACGGGGTGTAGTTGACGAAGATATCCTCGTCCGCGATGCCCTTCTGCTTCAGATAGTTTTCCAGAATGTTGTTGGTGGTGCGGGGATAAACATAATCTGTGCCTAGCAGTGCGAATTTCTCAACGCCCAACTCGTCCAGGAAATAGTCGGTCGCAGGGATTGCCTGCTGGTTCGGCGCGGCACCAGTGTAAAAAACGTTCTTGGACGATTCTTCACCCTCATATTGGACCGGATAGAACAGCAGGCCGTTCAGTTCTTCGATCACAGGCAGGACCGACTTTCGGCTAACAGAAGTCCAGTTGCCAAAGATCACATCCACCTCATGCACGCTCAGCAGCTCACGCGCTTTTTCAGCAAACAGCGGCCAGTCGGATGCGGGATCGACCACCACGGCCTCAAGCTGCTTGCCGAGCAGGCCGCCCTTGGCGTTTTGCTGGTCGATCAGCATCAGCATGGTGTCTTTCAGCGTAGTCTCCGAGATCGCCATGGTGCCCGACAGCGAATGCAGTACGCCAACCTTGATAGTGTCTTCTGCCGATAACGCAGTGGTTGCCATGGCGGCGAAGACGGCCGATCCGGCGAGCGTGGATTTGAGAAATGTCATTAGATTCTCCCGGCGGGGCGGGCACAGAAGCCTTGCGTTGACACGCCGTCTTCTACTACCTGATCCCCGCAACTATATGTTGCGTTACGTGTGGCGGTTGTGTCCGAGGTGCAATTCGCGCAGCCGTCACACACCCCTGGGCGTTTTCCCCGTGGTGGGCACCCATACGGTTTCTGCATTGCGGCGAAGTTGGCAAATCGTTTGCCGGGCATTCCCGGTCATTCGGCACATGTGCTCGAATTTTCGGCAAATGTCGGGGGGGATTGCCCAAGAAGTAATCTGCTATTCTGAAAAACGGACGGGATTCGCTGTTCGGGAATAGAGTTTGACAAACAAACGCCAAAAACGGCGACACCGAACGTTGGCCCGCAGGTGCGCCATTACACATCACGTCACGATATCGCCCCCCCAAAGCTACGACGCCGCCACGCGCCCAGTTCGGCTGAGCGTCAAGCGTTATTGCAAAGCCTCAGTTTTGGACGGGTTTCGCCAGCCGCCATCAGCTGCGAGCTCAAACTAGTGTTTCTCTTACGTCCGCTGCGCGCAGATTGGCGCCACGGCAATGGAACCAAGAAACGTAAATCCATCTAGGGGGATCTGCTCAAAAAAACGAAATCTGCTCTTTAAGCTGTGAAATTTGGCGCGCGTTAAATATTATGGTTCAGAAGGGCCGACGACGCGTTGGCAACTGACAACTAAGTTCTGACAAGGCGGCTGTAGATGGAAGGTAACAAGATCCGGAACATGGAAGAGTTCGCCTCGGTCAGTGGGATCTCCCGGCCGACCTTATCGAAATACTTCAACGATCCGACCAGTGTCAGGGATTCCACACGCAAGCGCATCGAGGCGGCGGTGGAACAATATGACTATCGGCCCAACCTGTATGCGATGAACCAGAACCGCAGGTTGACCAAGAATATCGGCATTGTGGTACCTTATCTCGCAGACCCATTCTTTGCTGAAATTGCACGAACGCTTGAGAACCACGTTTTGCGAACTGGATATCGCCCGGTTCTGCTGGGATCGCACGGGCGGCCTGAACTAGAAATTGAAAATTTAGAGAACCTGAGGCTGATTAAGCCGGCAGGCGTTCTGCTTGCCCCGCTTGGTCGGGTGTCTGAACGCGAACAGATCGAGGCCTTCTGCAAAGAAGTGCCGACCGTCTTGTTCGATGCCAATATTGATGGCGTCGGACATGCCTTCGTGGGGTCGAACAATGGCCAAAGCATAGGCCTGATCGTCGATTATCTGTGTCGAACAGGCGAGCCCCCCGCCTTCTTCGAGATGGAAACGCCTACCAACCCGAATGCCTACAAACGACGCACTGCATATCTTGCCGCGATGGAGCGGCTAGACCACAAGCCTCGGCTCATTCAAGCGCCGGGTGAAGGCTGGGAGTTTGAAGAGATCGGATTCCGGGAAGGATCCCGCTTGCTCCGGGACAAAACACTGCCCACGGACACCATCCTGTGCAGCAACGACCGTTTGGCAATTGGGTTTCTGTCCGCCGCTTACGAGGCTGGATTGCGTGTTGGGCTTGGCCCTGGGTGTGCCTTACGCGTCGCCGGGCACGATGATCATCCATTCTCTCGCTACACCTGCCCAACGCTGACCACTGTTTCACAGGATTACGAGGCGATCGCCAAGAAAAGCGCAGAGGCCTTGTTGGAGCTGATCGAGGCGGGATCACCTGGTGATTCGCGCGAAGAAACCCTGTTTGAGGGTCGTTTGATTATGCGGGGGTCCGCTTAAGGTATTAGTATTAATGGATAACTGAGTAAATTTTACGCGCGTAAATATTTAAATTGACGCCAGCGGCATTGCGTCACTACCGTTAGGTCAGCATCTAAACAGGGAGGTAGAGGATGTTTGTTAAGAACGCACTCTGTGCGGCTACTGCCATTTCGCTAATCACAACTGCTGGTAGCGCATCTGCAGAAACCATCACAATCGCAACCGTTAACAACGGCGACATGATCCGCATGCAGGGTCTGACCGACGATTTTACCGCCAAAACTGGCCACGACGTTGAATGGGTCACTCTGGAAGAAAACGTGCTTCGCCAGCGTGTCACCACAGACATTTCAACCAAGGGTGGTGCTTTCGACATCATGACCATCGGCATGTACGAAACCCCGATCTGGGGCGCCAATGGCTGGCTAGTTGCACTGGACAACCTATCGGAAGATTATGACGCGGCTGACATTCTGCCCGCAATGGCGGGTGGCCTGAGCCACGACGGCACATTGTATGCGGCGCCCTTCTATGGCGAAAGCTCGATGATCATGTATCGCACCGACCTTATGGAGAAGGCCGGTTTGGAAATGCCGAAGGACCCGACCTGGACCTTTGTTCGCGAAGCTGCAGCGGCCATGACGGACCGCGACAACGAGATCAACGGCATCTGCCTGCGTGGCAAGGCCGGTTGGGGTGAAGGCGGCGCTTTCATCACCGCGATGTCGAATTCGTTCGGCGCGCGCTGGTTTGACATGGATTGGAACGCTCAGTTCGACACCGAGGCCTGGGCCAACACTCTGAAATTCTTCAAAGGCATGATGGACGAAAGCGGCCCCGCCGGTTACGCCACCAACGGTTTTAACGAAAACCTGTCGCTGTTCCAGCAAGGCAAATGCGGCATGTGGATCGACGCGACCGTGGCTGCGTCCTTCGTGACCAACCCGAACGACTCCACCGTTGCTGACAAAGTTGGCTTCGCACTGGCCCCCGACAACGGTTTGGGCAAACGCTCGAACTGGTTGTGGGCATGGGCGCTGGCTATTCCGGCAGGCACCCAGAAACAAGACGCCGCCATTCAGTTCATCGAATGGGCCACCTCGAAAGACTATATTGAGCTGGTTGCCGCGAATGAAGGCTGGGCCAACGTTCCTCCGGGCGCACGTATCTCTCTGTATGAGAACCCGAACTATCAAGCGGTTCCTTTTGCTCAGATGACACTGGACTCGATCCTGTCGGCTGATCCAAACAACTCCACCGTGGAAGAGAGCCCCTATGTTGGTGTGCAGTTTGCCGCAATCCCCGAGTTTGCAGGTATTGCAACCGAGGTCAGCCAAGAGTTCTCGGCCGCCTATGCCGGTCAGCAGACCGTGGAAAAGGCCCTTTCGAACGCGCAGGCCCTGACCAACGACGCAATGGAAGCTGCGGGCTACCGCTAATTTCCTCCCCGGCTGGGGGCGGGTGATCCTGCCTGCTCCCGCCACCTTCCCCCGCTCATGTTATTGTTCATCTGAACGGCGTCCCTGCCGTCAACAGAAGAGGTGAGCCTGATGGCTACTCAACATTCCAGATCATCAGCGCGCCTCATGATGGCACCGGCGGTGGTCCTTCTTCTTGGGTGGATGCTCGTCCCACTGACCATGACCCTCTATTTCTCGTTCAAGAAATACCTGCCCCTTCGCGGTGGCGACCTTGGGTGGGTGGGATTTGACAACTACGCCCGTTTCCTGACCTCGAGCGCGTTCTGGCCTTCGGTTCAAACCACACTGGTCATCGTCGGTGGAGTACTGGCCATCACCGTGGTTCTGGGCATCTTTCTTGCGATACTGTTGAACCAACCGATGTGGGGCCAAGGTATGGTCCGCATTCTGGTCATCGCCCCGTTCTTCGTCATGCCCACCGTATCGGCACTGGTCTGGAAGAACATGTTCATGGACCCGAACTATGGCCTCCTGGCCCATCTGTGGAAGCTCTTTGGCGCAACGCCTGTTGAATGGCTCAGCCAGGCCTCGCTTCCATCGATCATCATGATCGTGTCGTGGCAGTGGCTGCCCTTCGCGACACTGATCCTGCTGACCGCAATCCAGTCCTTGGACAGCGAGCAACTCGAAGCAGCCGAAATGGATGGCGCCCTCGCACATAAACGTTTCGCTTACATCACCCTTCCGCATCTTGGCCGCGCCATCACCGTAGTCATCTTGATCCAGACGATCTTTCTTCTGTCGATCTTTGCGGAGATCTTCGTCACCACCGGCGGTGCATTCGGCACCAAGACCCTTAGCTACCTGATCTTCCAGCGCGTGCTGGAAAGCCAGAATGTCGGCTTGGGCTCGGCTGGGGGTGTCTATGCAATCATCCTTGCCAATATCGTTGCCTACTTCCTGGTGCGCATTGTCGGCAAGAACCTGGACGCGTGAAGGAGGACTGACCATGGCACGATCCATTGCCCCGCGCCGCAAGGCCATCAACACCCTTCTCGCCTGGAGCGTCGGTTTCCTAATCTTCTTCCCGATCCTCTGGACCATCCTGACCAGCTTCAAAACAGAAGCCGCAGCCATCGCGAACCCGCCCGTGTTCATCGGCTTCGATTGGACGCTTGAAAACTATCAGGCGGTGATGGAGCGCTCCAACTACAGCCGCTTCCTGTGGAACTCGATCGTGATCGCTGGCGGCTCGACTGTCTTGGGCATTCTGATCGCCATCCCGGCGGCCTGGTCCATGGCCTTTGTTCCGTCAAAACGGACCAAAGATATCCTGCTGTGGATGCTGTCCACCAAGATGTTGCCCGCCGTGGGCGTGCTGTATCCGATCTATCTGCTGTTCATCAAATTCGGTATGCTGGACACCAAAATCGGGCTGATGATCGTCTTGATGCTGATCAACCTGCCGATCATCGTCTGGATGCTCTACACCTATTTCAAGGAAATCCCCGGCGAGATCCTAGAGGCAGCCCGCATGGACGGCGCTACCCTGCGCGAGGAAGTGATCTATATCCTCACGCCCATGGCCATCCCCGGCATCGCCTCGACGCTTCTGTTGAACGTGATCCTGGCTTGGAACGAGGCATTCTGGACGCTCAACTTAACCGCTGCCAAAGCGGCACCCCTGACAGCTTTCATCGCCAGCTATTCCAGCCCCGAAGGCCTATTCTACGCAAAACTCAGCGCGGCCTCGACCATGGCCATCGCACCAATCCTGATCCTCGGCTGGTTCAGCCAGAAACAACTTGTCAGCGGCCTGACCTTTGGCGCCGTGAAGTAAGGAGACTGAATTATGGGACGTATCACACTGGATAAAGTCTCTAAAAGCTTTGGCGACGTCGAGGTTATCCCCCCACTGGATCTGACCATCGAAGATGGCGAGTTCACTGTCTTTGTCGGCCCTTCGGGCTGCGGCAAGTCCACCCTTCTGCGCCTGATCGCGGGGCTTGAGGACATCACATCCGGGCAGATCCGCATCGACGGCGCAGATGCCACCAATGTACCGCCTGCGAAACGCGGCTTGGCGATGGTATTCCAATCCTACGCGCTTTACCCGCATATGACGGTGCGCAAGAACATCGCCTTTCCGATGAAAATGGCGGGGATTGATCAGGCCGAACAGGACCGTCGCATCGACGCCGCCGCAAAGGCGCTGAACCTGACGGACTATCTGGACCGTCGCCCCGGTCAGCTTTCCGGTGGTCAGCGTCAGCGTGTCGCCATTGGTCGGGCTATTGTCCGCGAACCCGCCGCATTTCTGTTTGACGAACCCCTGTCGAACCTGGATGCGGCGCTGCGTGTCGGGATGCGTCTTGAGATCTCGGAGCTTCATGAACGCCTGAAGACCACCATGATTTATGTGACCCACGATCAGGTCGAGGCCATGACCATGGCCGACAAGATCGTGGTACTTCAAGCCGGCGTGATCGAACAAGTCGGCAGTCCACTCGATCTGTATGAACGCCCCTGCAACAAGTTCGTCGCCGGTTTCATCGGCTCGCCCAAGATGAACTTCATTGAAGGCGAGGAAGCCGCCGAACTGGGTGCCACCACCATTGGCATCCGCCCGGAGCATATCTCGATTTCGACCACCGAGGGCCAATGGAAAGGCACCGTCGGCGTGGCCGAGCATCTGGGATCCGACACCTTCCTTTATATCCACTCAGATGTGAGCCCGAGCGAAACCATGACCGTACGTGTCGACGGAGAGTTCAGCGCACGCCACGGCGACACGGTTTATCTAACGCCACGTGCAGAACGCATTCATAAGTTCGGCGCCGATGGGCTCCGGATCGAATAATGCAACTAGCAGGGAATTCGGCTTTGACTACGGCTCTTTCAAATCGCAATCTCTCAATTTTGCCAAAAGAGATTGTGCGCCCGGTTTATGACCGCGCTGCCTTGAAGCCTGGGATCGTACATATTGGCCTCGGCAATTTTCACCGCGCCCATCAGGCATGGTACCTCCACCGCCTAATGCAAGAGGGTCTTGCGGGCGACTGGGCAATCATCGGAGCAGGTGTACGTGCCTATGATGCTGCCATGCGCGACCGCCTGCTTACACAGGATTGTCTAACGACTTTGATCGAACTGTCGCCCGGCAGCTCCTCGGCCGAGGTAATCGGCTCGATGATTGACTATCTGCCGATCGAGGACAGCAACGCCCCCTTGGTCCAACGCATGTCTGAACCGGACATCCGCATCGTCTCGCTGACAGTGACTGAAAGCGGATATTTCGTTGATCCTTCCGTGGGGGGCTTTGACGCGGGCCACCCTGATATTCGGCACGACGCGGCAAATCCGGATCGCCCGCGCACTGTTTTTGGGGCCATCGTCGCCGCGTTGAAGATCAGACGTGACAGCGGTGCGGGGCCCTTCACTGTCCAAAGCTGTGACAACCTGCGTGGAAATGGCGCCATCACCCGCGAGGCAGTGGTGACTCTGGCCCGACTGTCCAATCCGACTTTGGCGGATTGGATCGACGCCGCATGCAGCTTTCCCAACTCGATGGTGGATTGCATCGTCCCAGCAACCGGACCAAATGAACTGGCGCTGGTCCAAAACCTTGGAGTTGCAGATGCAGCTCCGGTCACCCATGAAAACTACCGCCAATGGGTCATTGAGGATGACTTCTGTGCGGGACGCCCGGATTGGGATAAGGTCGGCGCGATCTTCACCCCTGCCGTTCATGAATTCGAGGCCATGAAGATTCGCATTCTGAATGGAGGGCATCAGGTCTTGGCTAATGCGGGCGAGCTTCTTTCGGTCGCGACCATCGCCGACTGCATGGCGCACCCATTGATCTCTGCTTTCTTCCGCAAGGTAGAAAAGGACGAGATCGTTCCCTACGTCAATCCCGTTCCAGAAATAACGCCATCGGCCTATGCAGACCTGATTGCCGAAAGGTTTTCGAACTCAGCAATTCGTGACACTACACGTCGTGTTGCGTTTGATGGGTCGTCACGCCATCCCGGGTTTATCCTGCCAATCATTCGTGATGCGTTGGAAGCTGACGGCGAGATCGACGGTCTGGCCCTCGTCGAAGCTTTGTGGGCTCGGATGTGCAGTGGCATCCGCGAGGACGGATCTCTGATCGATGACAATGATCCAATCTGGAAAGACCTTACCACCACAGCCAAAGCCGCAAAACAGCGGCCAACGGCTTGGTTGGAGCAGCGTCAAATATATGGGAGTCTCGCAGACAACTCGCAATTTTCCGACGCATTCACGCGTTGGCTGGGCATGCTCTGCGAAAACGGCGTCGCGGCCACTCTTTCAGCTTATGTCGATCAAGGAGCAGCCGAATGATCCTATGCTGCGGAGAAGCCCTGATCGACATGATTCCGACCCCGACGACGGCTGGCCCAGACGGGTTCGTGCCCCATTCTGGCGGGGCGGTGTTCAACACCGCCATAGCTTTGGGCCGCTTGGGGGTGCAAGTCGGGATGCTGACTGGGCTCTCCGCAGACATGTTCGGGCGGCAATTGGTCGAGGCACTGGAAGCTAGCCATGTCGACACATCCCATGTAGTCGTCTCTGACCGACCCACGACACTGGCCTTTGTGCGGCTTGTTGATGGCCACGCAACCTATTGCTTCTTTGATGAAAACTCCGCCGGGCGCATGCTGGATACAGCCGAATTCCCGGTGCTTTGCTCCGAGGTCTCGACGCTGTTCTTCGGCGGAATCAGCCTTGCCTGTGAACCATCAGCCAAGGCCTATGCCGCGCTACTAGAGCAGGAATATGCAAAGCGCGTGGTAATGATCGATCCCAACATCCGCCCGCGTTTCGTCAAGGATATCGACCGCTATCGCGCCCGGCTGGATCGTATGATCTCGCGGGCCGATATCGTCAAGGTGTCAGACGAGGACCTGAATTGGTTTCTGCCCGTTCCTCTTTCCATGCGAGAGAAGGTGGCGTTACTGTTGGAGCGTGGCCCCTCTGTCCTGATCTTGACGCATGGTGGGGAGGGCGCGAGCGGTTTCATTGCGGATGGGCCCGTGGTTAAGGTGCCCGCGCAGAGAGTCGAAATCACAGACACCGTGGGCGCCGGGGACACGTTCAACGGAGGTTTCCTGGCCAAGCTGTCGGAACTCGGGTGCCTCACGAAGGCGCAACTTTCGTCGCTGTCGGCAGATGCCTTGCATCAGGCGATGCAACATGGTTCCAAGGCTGCCGCAGTGACCGTATCGCGAGCCGGTGCAAACCCACCGTGGGCAGGAGAACTCTAAAAGACGCGGTCGTTTTGATGGACAGCTACAGGAACACACATTTGTCGCTTCGACCACGCAATACTCATCGAGTATGTTTGTCGTGAATGTGCCTGCAACATCCAAGCCAGGTGGCGATGGCAGCTGGGACTCAAAGCCGACTTGCGGCGCAGCATTCCGTGATATTGTACATCGTCAACATCGGGTTGTCGGTGTGGAGGGCGTGGTGGATCGGAGGAACCATCATGCAAACACCAAACTTACCCGCCATCCGCGCATTGCGCCCAGCCTGGAACAAGGGTTGGATCGTCGGCCAGAAAAGACCGCTTAAGCCGAAACATGTCTGGGCGATCAGAGTGCGGCTTGAGCTGGCGGAAAGACATCGTGATCTGGCCCTCTTCAATTTAGCCATAGACAGCAAGCTGCGGGGCTGTGATCTGGTGAAGATGAAGGTGGTTGATGTCATGGCGTCAGGCAAAATCAAGGAGCGCGCATCGGTTATGCAAAGCAAGACACGCAAACCTGTGCGTTTCGAAATCTCTGAAGGCACCCGCTCATCGCTAGCAAGGTGGATGCGGGAGCCGCTGATGATCAGATCCGAATTTCTTTGGCCAGGGCGCATTCACGAACGGCTTCACATTTCGACGCGCCAGTACGCGCGAATTGTGCGTGACTGGGTGACATCCATTGGTCTGGAGGCAAGCGCCTATGGCACGCACTCGATGCGGCGCACCAAAGTGACCCAAATCTACAAGAAGACAGGTAACCTTCGGGCCGTCCAGCTTTTGTTGGGCCATACCAAGATGGACAGCACTGTCAGATACCTTGGCGTAGAACTTGAAGATGCACTGGCAATCGCCGAAGCTATCGAAATCTAAACGGCTGGGCCGTCTTCACGGACGGCCCAAAGCGGTCGCTCGCTACAGTGGTCTGACGCTGCGGTGCGGCCCGTCACTGCGGACTTTCGCGGCACCTGCAAATTCGAGCCATCGGCGAACTGGTAGTGTGCGGACAAATTGAGCTTTCGCCGCAGTTGCCCGAAGGTCGATTTTTGTGACAAGTACATTGAGCGTTTCAATGACGAGGGTTTGTCACATGCTTTTCCACCGCTGGGAATATTCTGTGGTGGCAGATGAGGTCCGCATTATTCAACCTGATGGGTGTCGCGACCTGATACTAATTTCTCGACCGGGCAAGCCGGACGCAATCCGGACTACGGACTGGGACAATCAGCCACAGGTGGTACATCTAAAGGCAGGTACAATGATGGTTGGCTATCGTCTTAGCCCCGGTACGACTATCACACCAACAATTCAGGCGAACGAAGAGCTGAATTCAGACACATTGGAAGACATGATCGAAAGCGAGGCAAAACGAAGTTCAGAAATTTTTGAATTGATCGAAACCTTGGCTCGTTCAAATGCGACTGTTGAGCAAGTGGCCCGTCAGAGTGGGCGAACGGCGAGGACGCTTCAGCGCCAATTTCGTGACCTTGCACTTCCCAGTCCCAACTTTTGGCGATTGCTTGGACGCGCCAGACGGTCAGCAAAGGCATTGCCTTGCCGTGTCTCACTTGCAGAAATCGCGTATGAATACGGATACAGCGATCAGGCCCATATGACCCGGGAGTATGTTCGTTGGTTTGGAAGTTCACCGTCACGGCTTCGTCAAAACAAGGGTTCGATTGTCGACATCAACCAACCAGGGCTTGGCAATTGGCCAAGTGAAGGCAGCTCAGAGCTTGGCGACCTGTTCTAGGAATTGCTTGCATCGCTTTGTACGTAACTCATGTACTTCCCGTAACTTGATGTGCCGCCGACGCTTTCCCGCCCCTTCAAGAATGTTCTCAGGGTCCGACAGGAAGGCGCCATTGGTAAATTCCAAAGACACGTGCTGTGTGTAGATGAAATACCCACAACATTGCGTTTTCGGGTCTCCGGCAGTTCTCGCGACGATTACACCGCCATATTTGTCGCGCATTTCGGCATCTGGCATCACATCCAATATGATTTCGGAAAGCTGGCTTGCGATCTCGGCCTTAGTGTTTTCATCCATAATCCATATCAACCTGCGTCGGGCATTGTCACAGCAGAACACATCTCGATCAGATATCCATTCGGGTCGCTGACATAAGATGTTGTCTGCCCCCAGGGTTCATCACGTACATCCTGGACTAGTGTCGCGCCAGCATCGATTGCCCGGTCAAGAGCCGCTTTAACGTTTTCGGTCTCAAACGCGATTTCAAAAGTAGGGGTTTTTGCATTTGGTGCGGCGGGGTTTTTTTCCAGTTGCTTCATCAAGGTTGTTGAGGAAAACGCCAATTTCGTATCACCGGTCGTCAGTTCGCCGTAGTCGCCGCTTTCATGGAGAAACCCGCGTTGTAGCCCAAATGCTCTCTCAAAGAAGTCGAGCGTGGCTGGCACGTCATCAACGTAAAGGATTGTGTATCGGAAGATCATCTGTCTCGCACCCATAGTAAGTTATGACTCCCATTTGACGCCAAATACATACGGGGTGTCTTGAAGAATGCCGACATTCGACGCGACCGCAGCATCGGTCAAGATGGGCTCACTGCCGCCTTGCGGCGACGCAGCGCCGGGCTGTCCGCCGTGACAGCGTTCTTGGCTACCCGTGATCGGCTCGAGCCAGCCCTAAGCCGTCTTTCGTTGGGCATGCGGCGAACGACGGCTTAGAGCCCAGAATACAGAATGCTGCGCGTCGCACGAACGACCGCTTTCGGAAAGTGGGTCGCGAGCTATCCTCGTTTGCCAGCGGAAAAGGTACTCTTCGTCAGAGCTTCGTGCATACTCTTCCGCTCCGGGATCGCCACCCCGAAGTGTTGGGCCAGCCAAGCTCCGTCTACGGCAAACCGAGCAATGCTTAGTTCGACGTTGCCTTGATCTTCACCGTAGTCAGAGAGTTGGTCATTCAGCCACTCTGTCCATTTCA
The DNA here is from genome assembly GCF_001258055.1 of Phaeobacter italicus. GTDB lineage: Bacteria > Pseudomonadota > Alphaproteobacteria > Rhodobacterales > Rhodobacteraceae > Phaeobacter > Phaeobacter italicus. The sequence goes on from NZ_CVRM01000013.1 coordinate 18,088, forward strand.
TCCGAAGAGCCGGATCATCCAGCATGAGGAGCGAAAGAGCGATCCATGTCTGATCCATGGCCGGTTCTTCACCACCAAAGGCCAGATCAATATAGGCACGGGTGAACGCTCCATGCGCAACACGATCCTTCGAGGCCCGAGCCCCAATCTCAGAAGCCAGTTGGTCTAAGACTTCCTCGAAGATCGCATCAATCAAGGCCTGCTTGCTCGGGAAGTGATGAAGGAAGCCGCCTTTAGTGACACCGGCAGCAGACGCAACGGCTTGAACTGTTATTGCCGAGATGCCGCTTTCAATGGCGAGCTTTTTGGCTTCATCCATGAGGCGGCGTCTAACGGCTTGTGGGTCTTTGACGCGTTTATGTGCTTCTGGCATCTCAATGTGAGACGCTACCAGACAGCAAGTTCATGACAAGCACACCGCCGACGATCATAGCAATTCCCGTTACCGCCCAGAAATCCAGAGCCATCTTAAACACGACGACACTGACCACCGCCGTCAGGACGATGCCGAGACCAGCCCAAACGGCGTAGGCCACACCAAGAGGCACCATCTTCAACGCAAGAGAAAGACAGTAAAGGGACAGGATAAAGCAGACCAGCATCCCGAGAGATGGCCACAGCTTCGTAAACTGTTGGGACAATTTCAGCAGGGTCGAACCGCTGACCTCTAGGATAATGGCGGCTCCCAGAGCCGTGTAGGCAGCAAGCATGGCGTTCATTTCAACATCTCCGTCGATTTTCGATAAACATACCATACGAATGGTTTCTTTCAAGGCCACTCTTCTACGTTATTTGTGGTTTTTAGTCATCAGAGCGGTCATTGTTCTCGAAAGGGAAAGGTCTGCTTTGTCCGCACAGCGGTTGTTCGTGAGCAGCGCAGCGAAGGTCTACAACCCGTAATCATGCCCTCGGTCGCGGCGGGCATGAACTTCGCGCTCCTGCTCCTGTTCCAGCTCCTTGGTGCGCTGCCGCTCCTGCTCCTGCGCGACGTGCTGTTCGTCGGCCTCACGACCCTCGCGCAGCGTAGAAACCCGGTCACTGAACGCCTCCCGGTCAATCCCGGCAGCCGCGGCCCGCAACCGCGCCGCCAGATCGTCCGGGGCCTCCCGTTCTGAGGTCTCGGCCTCATGCTGCTCCCGACCCTCTTTCCGGGCGTCCCACGCTTCGCGCAGCCGCGTGGCGAGGTCCGGTTCCTGGTCCCGGCCCTCACGCCCCCCGGCAAGCGCCAGTTCGGACTGCTCCGGCCCGAGACGATCCAACACGCGATCCGCCGCACGGTCGAGCCAATCACGCACATGACCTGCCAACTCGCGGGCGACCTCCATCACCTCGGCGGCACGGGCCTTGGCCTCGTGCCAGGCCCCGACGCGACCGACCTCGATGCCGCGTTCCTTCATTTGCCACGCGCCGGGGGAAAGCTGCGGCAGGGGCGGGCGATCCAGCTCGATGGCCCGCACGGTCTGCACCAGCTCCGCACCCTCGTCGCCGCGCTCCCGCGCCGCCGATGCCAGCTCAAGCGCCTCGTCCCGCTGTGCCTCCAAGGTCCGATGATCCACGCGATCCTCGATACCGGCGCGTTCCAGGGCGGCGTTGCTGTCCCGCGCCCAGGCTTCGCGCCACCCCTCCAGAACCTCGACCTTGTTCCAGTCGCGGTTCTTGGTGGTGAAGCCCCCGCCGGGCACGCTGCCCTCGGGGCCAATCTCGCGGGTGGTGAGCAGGATGTGGGCATGGTGATTGCGATCATCGCCATCGCGCCCCGGCGCGTGCAAGGCGATATCCGCGATCATGCCACGGCCCACGAACTGTTCCTGGGCGAAGGCCCGGACCAGCTCGACACGCTGCGCATGGGTCAGCTCGGCAGGCAGGGCCACACGCACCTCGCGGGCGACCTGGCTGTTTTTGCGGGTCTCGGATTCCTCGACGCGGTTCCACAGTTCGGATCGGTCACGGACCCAATCCGGCGCATGGTCCGGCGCGAGGATTTCGGTGTGATCGACACCGCCCCGTGCCGCGTAATCGAAGGTAAGCCCGGTGCGGCGATCTTCGATCCGCTCGGCCACGCGGTAGGCGATTGCCGCCGTGGCGCTGCGGCCCTGACTGCGGGAAATCATCGAAGCTCTGAGATGATAGATTGCCATTTGGGGCCGCGCTTAGCTTAGGGGTCGAGGGGAAACGCCAGTCTCCCCCGCCCACACAAACGCGCAGCGTTTGTATAAGTGGGCACTTCGTGTGTTGCACCTTGACTCAACCTTTGCGAAAAATCAACAATTGTCAGGAGCGCGGAGGTCGGAATGGCGCGGAGTATTGATCAGCAAATTGCAGCGACGCAGGCCAAACTGGCCCGTCTGAAAGAACGCCAGAAGGCCAGTGAAACCCGTCGCAAGATCATCGTCGGATCAGTGGCAATATCCAACGCGCTGAAAGACCCGGAAAAGGCCCGTGCGCTCGCCGCCCTCCTGCGCCGGGCTGTCACCCGCGAAGTTGATCAGAAAGAGCTGGTCGGGTTGCTGGAAGAACTGGATGGTGTTGCTGCGAAGGCGGAACGTCCATGAGCGTCAAAGATCCCTTCCAGCAGCTCGTCGATGAAATCACCCTGATCCGGCAGGACATGGAACGCCTGAAGCGCACCAGTCTGGACAAGGAAGAAGCCGAAGCCCTGCACGAAATGCTGGCCGAGGGCGTGGATCGGATGCGCAAGGTTGGCCCCGAAGTCCAGAAAGCCGTCGAGATGCGTTTGCTGGGGGTTGCGGCAGTGCTCCGGGAAGAGACCAGCAAAGCCGCTGCAAGCGCCGCTGAGGGGGCTATCGAGAAAACCCGGGCCGAGAGCCTCGAAGTGGCTAGAAGCCTTTCACAGGCCGCCGGAGAGGCCCGCAGGCAGGCGTGGCGCTACTTTGGCGGGTTCTGGGTGTGGCTGACTTCCATGCTCGCCACAGGGGCCGTTCTGGGCCTTCTGCTGGCCTATGGGATGGAAACGGTCAAGTCGGCCCTCTCGGTCGATGATCTGGTGCGCTACAACTGCGGTAGATCGTGGTTCGGTGGGCAGGTCGTGGACCAGGACAACGGATCTAGCTTCTGCGCCTTCTGGATCAGGCAAGTACCGCAAGGGGAGAACTGAGGAGCCACCGACCTCCTTCCCATTCTCAGCACAATCCGACCGTTGCCACAGGCGTTGAAAGGCGAGATTGGGGATAACCCTTCCCCTCCCTGCCAGACCCACCCCATCCGGTTGGCGTTTCGCCAGCGGTATGTACGAACATCATCAGCAATGGTGCGAAAAACGCACTGACAGATAAACAGGCTCCTCCGTCGCCTGTGTCAGTCAAAAACTCCACCCCCGCCCGATCGTTCGCCAGCTTACTGACGAGCGCTACCGATCGAACGAGCGTGGATTTTTTGCCCTCCTATAGATCATTAGAAGGCGGAAAATTTCGAGCCAATAAAAACAAGGACTTAAGGGGGGGGGGTAGGTCACAGCTGTGACCTACCCCTAGCTCATAGCTGTGACCTAGGTCTGCTCGAAATTTGAACAAGCTTGACCGATATTTGACGGGTCAGTATGGTCGAAATTAGAGCAGCCAGATAAAGATATGCTGCAGATTTAACTGATATTTGAACATGGATGAGCTAGGGGTAGGTCATGGATGAGCTAGGGGGAGAACGGGCAATGCTTCCGGCAAAGAAGCAGCGGGGACACTTCGTCCAAACCGACCGCGCAGCGCATGAAGCGTGGGGTCGGCTGGCAGTTAAGTCGCCCGCTGCCGGGGCGTTGCTGCATGTCCTGGTGGCGAATGTCGGGGAACAGAACGCTATCGTCGCCTCGCACAAAGTGCTCGCAAAACTCATGGGTTCCTCGCCTGCAACAGTGAAGCGCGCCCTCAAGATACTGGAATCCGGGAACTGGGTCGAAGTTGTCCAGATTGGCGCAAGTGGCACGGTAAACGCCTATGTTCTGAATAGCCGCGTGGCGTGGACAGAAGGCCGTGACAAGCTCCGGTATTCGCGCCTGCAAGCCGAGGTTCTGGTCAGCGAGGATGAACAACCCGCTGGTGCTCTCGATGCGGCCAAGGAAGAGTTGCACCGCCTGCCCCGTGTCGGTGAGCTTCAGCTTCCAGCCGGTCAAGGTTTACCACCCGTTTCTCAGCCATCCTTTCCCGGTCTAGAACCAAGCTTGCCCGCCTTTGGCCATCCTACTGAAGATAGCGAATAGGGGTATTCACCGTGGCTAATGTTTCCATCCGTGAGGCGGTAAAGATTTACCAAGTATCCCGCCCAACACTCACAAAAGCACTGAAAACCGGCAAAGTTTCTGGTGTTCAGGATGGGAAAGGCCAGTGGCAAATTGATCCTGCAGAACTTGCCAGAGTTTACCAGCCACGGACGGAAAGCGCGAAAACAGGTGGACAAGATGAACCAGATAACTTTACCAACAAGAACACCCACTTGCCCGGTGAAGTTAATACGCTGAAAGCACAGTTGGCAGAGGCCGAACAACGCGCCGCCGTGGCCGAGGCACTGGCGGAAGAGAGGGGGAAGCACATCGAGGACTTGCGCCGGATGCTGCCTGCCCCGCAAGAGGCACAACGCCCCGGCTGGCGCTGGCCGTGGAAAAGGTGACGGAACAGAATGGCAGAAGAAACCCCACCGCCGCGCGTTGCGCCAACCGTCAAGAGTGCTCCGCGCATCCGTCAGGTGTATTGGTGCAAGCTACCCGACGACGCCCAGTTGCCCGAGTTCTGGAAAACACGGCCCGTGCTCATCATGTCGCTGAAAACGACCCTTCACGGCAAAGTCACAGTGCTGCCTTTCTCTACCAAGTCGCAGCCTGACAACCCACATGCTTACCCTATGCAGTCCCCGCTACAGGCGAAACAAGCGTGGGTGATCTGTGACCACCTGATGACGGTGGCCGTAAGCCGCCTAAGTCCACCTGGGCGAGTGATCCCGCGCATTTCCGAAGCCGATTTCGAGCACATTAAAGAGCGCGCGCTCAAGAATCTCCCATACTGAAAATCTTGACTCTGTGGCCACAGGATGCTACCTAAGGAGCCAGATACGGCGCGGGCAACCGTGACCGCTTCCCTTAGGTGGGAAATAGATGCGAAGGGGTGGCTAGTCCGCCCCTTTCGTTTTTTCAGACCTTCTTCATGAAATATCTACCGTGTGAGTTCCGTCAGCAACTAGGTGCGCCGATAGCAAGGGCATCGAGCGTGAAGACCTCAAATATCGGAACGCTCGATGCCCTTGCGGGTTCAGTAAAGCAGCCGTTCATGCAGAGCGCGGCGAAATCTGACTCTGAGCCCAGAATACAGAATGCTGCGCGTCGCACGAACGACCGCTTTCGGAAAGTGGGTCGCGAGCTATCCTCGTTTGCCAGCGGAAAAGGTACTCTTCGTCAGAGCTTCGTGCATACTCTTCCGCTCCGGGATCGCCACCCCGAAGTGTTGGGCCAGCCAAGCTCCGTCTACGGCAAACCGAGCAATGCTTAGTTCGACGTTGCCTTGATCTTCACCGTAGTCAGAGAGTTGGTCATTCAGCCACTCTGTCCATTTCATCCGAAGAGCCGGATCATCCAGCATGAGGAGCGAAAGAGCGATCCATGTCTGATCCATGGCCGGTTCTTCACCACCAAAGGCCAGATCAATATAGGCACGGGTGAACGCTCCATGCGCAACACGATCCTTCGAGGCCCGAGCCCCAATCTCAGAAGCCAGTTGGTCTAAGACTTCCTCGAAGATCGCATCAATCAAGGCCTGCTTGCTCGGGAAGTGATGAAGGAAGCCGCCTTTAGTGACACCGGCAGCAGACGCAACGGCTTGAACTGTTATTGCCGAGATGCCGCTTTCAATGGCGAGCTTTTTGGCTTCATCCATGAGGCGGCGTCTAACGGCTTGTGGGTCTTTGACGCGTTTATGTGCTTCTGGCATCTCAATGTGAGACGCTACCAGACAGCAAGTTCATGACAAGCACACCGCCGACGATCATAGCAATTCCCGTTACCGCCCAGAAATCCAGAGCCATCTTAAACACGACGACACTGACCACCGCCGTCAGGACGATGCCGAGACCAGCCCAAACGGCGTAGGCCACACCAAGAGGCACCATCTTCAACGCAAGAGAAAGACAGTAAAGGGACAGGATAAAGCAGACCAGCATCCCGAGAGATGGCCACAGCTTCGTAAACTGTTGGGACAATTTCAGCAGGGTCGAACCGCTGACCTCTAGGATAATGGCGGCTCCCAGAGCCGTGTAGGCAGCAAGCATGGCGTTCATTTCAACATCTCCGTCGATTTTCGATAAACATACCATACGAATGGTTTCTTTCAAGGCCACTCTTCTACGTTATTTGTGGTTTTTAGTCATCAGAGCGGTCATTGTTCTCGAAAGGGAAAGGTCTGCTTTGTCCGCATAGGCGACACTCGGGGTCTGAGTTTGCAAAGTCTGCTTCTCTGCGCTTCGCTGACGTTTGAGCGAGGCGCAGCATCGGCATGACAGATCGCGGAGCCTGGAATGTCCGCTTCCGGGAAATACTGCGAGATCTTTTGCCTTTGCGGCAGAGTTCCCGCTGCCCCCGGTTCGAATGTCTCGTTTGGGCTGGACAAGATCGAGCCGATCGCGGTTAGCCAGGAACGCTTTCGCGGCGGGCAGCTTGGCGCTGCACCGCCGCAAGGCAGAAATGAGCACAAAGCTACAAATGCTGCACGACCGCGAATACCGGCGTCTCCTAGCCCAATCTAAAATAACGTTACGCCACGCTTTCGTCAGATGGATGAAGAAAGATAAACTGTTGATCTGACTAGTCGCCAATCTCTGCTTTTATAACATCAACTACGCGCGCGACCTTCACGGCATTGGCGGCATCGGGATGGGGCTGGGCAAATTGCCCACTATCATTGTCGAAGTACTTTCCCGACGCGGCTGCAAATTCATCTGACAGGGCCGCGCGGATAAGTATATCGACACCGACATTCAGGTCGTTGCCGGATGTTCCGAACCCTTCGCGTACCATCTTAGTCGCAAGGAGCGAGCCGGGATTTACAGCGACCGAAATCGGCCCGTCGGGGTGTTGTGCTGCAAAGTCCTGGCTCCACATCGTCAGGGCGAGCTTGCTTTGTGCGTAGGCCTCCATGTCTTGTAGTTGTCGTTTGCCAGCCAGAGCGCCCACATCCACTGGCGCTTGAGCCGCCGAAGACAAATGCACCAAGCGGCCGTCCTTTGGCATATCCGGCAGCAGGAGGTTGGACAAAAGCGCTGGCGCAAAGGTGTTGACGACAAAACGCACGTCCATGCCATTGCTCATGCGAGGCTGCGAGAGCTTGAAGACACCTGCGTTGTTGATCACCACATCGATGTTGTCGTGGCGCTGCAAAAGGTCGCGCCCCAGTTTAGTCACCTGCGCCAAGTCGGACATATCGGCCTCAACAGTGGATGCATTCGCACCGATTTCGGCCTTCAGCTTGGCCAATTTCTCGGCGTTTCGGCCATGTGTTATTACTCTATGCCCCAGAGCCGCCAAGGCACTTGCGGTTGCGCGGCCAAGGCCATCGGTCGCTCCGGTAATGAGGATCGTTTTTGTCATGGTCATTCCTTATTTGAAAGCGGGCAGAACATATTCGGCCAAGTCCTCCAAGGTTTGTTCGACAGGGGCAGCACTAAGTCGCAGATTGAGTGCGACATGGTGCACTCCGATCTGCTCGAGCTGTTGGAGATATTGCACAAGTGGGCGGTGGCCAGACCGAAACCCGAGGTGGATGGGGCTGGGCGTTGCATCGGGGTCTTCGGCAAGGTCAATGTAGAGCGGTTGTAGGACCGGCTTCGGCACCTGCCCCAATGCAGCCAGCCGCGACCGCCACTCCTGCAACACGCGGTCCTGCGCCACTCCAGGGCGGGGATAGATCATCCAGCCGTCACCATGTTGCACGATCCAATCCGGCAACTGGCGGCTTGATCCTGTGATCAGCATTGGCAGTTTCACTCCCGCCGGTTTGGGCAACATCTCGATGGATGGGCCAACCTTGCCGAACCGATTGGCAATCTGCGTGGCAGGTGCGTTCATGGCGCGAATGTAGTCATAGCTTTCGCGGAAAGCATCGCCGCGTGTGCCGAAATCGCGGTTCATGGCGGGGTATTCTTCGGGGCGGTCGCCAGAGGCCACACCAAGGATCAGCCGCCCGTTTGACAGAACATCAGCAGTCGCCGCGGCCTTGGCCACATGGGCGGGGTGGCGCAGCGGCAGGACGATACTGGCAACGCCCAAGGCAATATCGGTTGTCGTCGCGGCCAGATAGCCAAGATAGGCAAAGGGATCAAAAATCTGCCCAGCATCGCCAAAGCTGGAGACGTTGAAAGGCACATCACGCAACCAGACGGCCTTGAAGCCAAGCTTTTCGGCCTTCTGAACACGGGTCAGATGGTCGACCATATCCGGTACGGGGCTGCTTGCGTATTGCGCGATCGGAACCACAAGCCCGACACTCAATCGACCGTTTTGAAACGTCGTGTTGTAGCCGCGGTTGATTTGCTCGAATGGGGTATGGGTGTCGTCGCGCATGGGGGTCTCCGTCAAAATGCGCAGCCCCTCGTGAGGGACGGCGCGGATGTTTTAGGCGAGGTCGTCTTTGCCCTTGATCAGATAGTGGTGGCTGACCGAACCGGCAGTACGTGCAGCAAGGTGCGGGGCATAAGCCTCATCGGCCATGAATGCCTGCGCGGCTTCCTTGGACGGCCACTCGATAATGATGCGCAGACCTGCTTCTTGCGTTTCGCCTTCCACCTGCTCGTGGCTTGTGGTTCGCGCGATGTACTTGCCGCCGTGCGCTACGACGCGCTCATTGGCAGTCGGCAGGTAGTCGGGAATCCACGCATCGTCGGTGGGGCTTACGTCGAGAACAGAATAATAAGCCATTTTGGTTTTCCTCTTGAGGGTCGGTCGGTTTGATTAAGAGGACAGCCCGGGCAGGACCTGCTTGCCGATTACGCGACCGCTTGCTTGGCGCTTATGCGCCTCGGTCAGCGTGTCCACCGTCAGCGTCTCGGCGCGTTCAGTGACTGTGGATTGAAGTGTGCCTGCATCGATCATCTGCGACACGCGGTTCAACAGATCACGCTGCGCGGTGATGTCGTCAGTGGCAAACATCGAACGGGTGAACATGAATTCCCAAGAGATCGTCAGCGCCTTTGGCTTAGCGGGCGAGATATCCAGGTATGCAGGATCGTCGATGAGCGAGATGTGGCCGCGCGGCGCGATCAAATCAATGATGGCGGGCCAATGCTGGTCCGTTGCTGTCAGTGCGGCAACATAGGTTGGCGTGAGGCCAAGATCTTTGACTTTCTCCGCCAGATCGCCGCGGTGATTGACCACATGATCGGCGCCCATCTTACGCACCCAATCTTCGGTCTCGGGGCGCGATGCAGTTGCGATAACTGTCAGGTTGGTAAGCGTCTTGGCAAGCTGGATCAGGATCGAGCCGACGCCGCCCGCGCCTCCGATCACCAAGAGGCTGTGGCCCTCGCCGCCGCCTTCCGCCAAACGGAAGCTGTCAAACAGCATTTCCCAGGCGGTGATCGACGTCAGCGGCAAGCCCGCGCTTTCGACAAAATCCAGCGACGCAGGTTTCTTGCCGACAATGCGTTCGTCGACCGCGTGGAATTCCGAATTGGTGCCATCGCGGGTCACATCACCTGCGTAGAACACCTCGTCGCCGACCTCGTAGCCTTTGACCTCGGAGCCGATTTCGACAACCGTGCCTGCCGCGTCATACCCCAGAATACCGTGATCGCCTTCGGGGGCACGCGCTTCGCGCAATTTGACGTCGACGGGATTGACCGAGATGCCTCTGACCGCGACCAGAATATCGCGCGCGCCAAGGGTCGGCCTATCCAGATCAAACTGGCTCAGGGCACCCGCGCCGTCGATGGGGCCGTTTTGTGTATAGCCGATAGATTTCATGTTCAATGCTCCAGAGTGCTGCGTTGTTGGGTATGAAATATCACCACAAAAAATTATAAAAATGCTCGATATATTGTTTCAGAATTCGCATTGTTGATATAATTGGAGCGCATGGATACAGACTCCCTTCGCCTTTTCGTCGCCGCCGCCGAACGGCTGAACATCACCGCAGCTGGTCGCGACCTCGGCCTTGCGCCTGCTATGGCCAGTAACCGCCTTGCAAAGCTGGAGCGGGAACTGGGTACGGAGCTTTTGCATCGCACAACGCGCAAGATCTCGATCAGCCAGGAGGGTGCGGCATTCTTGCCCTATGCGCGAGAGGTTCTCGCCCAAGTGGAGGCGGGGCGCGCTGCAGTCGGCGCAGGCGCGTTGCGTCCGAGCGGCGTATTGCGTTTCGCGGCCCCCAGCAGCTTCGCACAACTGCATATCATTCCAATCTTGCCGGATTTTCAGAAAATCTATCCTGATATCACCATCGACTTGCGGCTGTCTGACACTCGGCAGGACATCATCGAAGGCAGTTTCGATCTAGCCCTGCGCTGCGCGCCACTCGAAGACAGCAGCCTCATGGGGCGAAAATTGGCAGATGACACGCGCATTTTGTGCGCTTCCCCTGCTTACCTAGAGCATTCAGGACGACCAATGACGCCTGATGATCTTGAGGCCCATCGTTTCCTGTCATGGTCGAGCACTACTCCACGCCAAATCATCCATGCCGATGGTCAAACGGCCGTTCTGGATCCGACAAAAATGATGTGCCGCACGATCCTTGATGACGGAACTTCCCAACGGTTGGCGACACTGGCGGGAATGGGGATATCAGTAAACTCGCTCTGGAGCGTCGCGCAAGATATTGAGGCGGGACGCTTGATCCGTGTACTACCAGACTGGCGCTTACACGACCAATCCGTTCTTTGGCTGATCTACCCCAAGTCGAATGTGCTAACTCCGAAAGTCAGATGTTTCATGGACTTCTTGATCAACCAATTGGATATCACAAAGCTCATGGGCAAGCGATGTCCTTGAGCTTTGCGCGCTGATCTTGGTCAATGAGATCGATAGTCGATAAATTCACCTTGGCCTTTGCCTTATTCGGTCATTGGGGAAACCGCGGCGACTTGGCGCTCCGTCCCGCGTCTTGCGGATCACCCAACGAAAGTTCGCTGCACGATATTCGAATGCCCGCATGCTGCGCCGACTTGCAAAGTTGAGGACAATGCGTACGCGACAAAATCAGTGGTACGAGCGCACTCAGTGAGAAAGTTGAATTCACGGGCTGAGCTCAAAACAAACGTGCAGTAGTCCAGCTACCTGCGTAGAGTAAACCCGCGCGTAAAGTCAGAACTCAGATCGTGCCAGTCGGACCCCTTTAAGGCGTTTAGATCGGGCGCAGCATTTGCTCCTCCAGCATCTGGTTTGGCTTGGCCTTCTCGGCCTGCCGCACCTTCAGCCGCCGGGCATTCGAAACATCGATACCGCGATGCTTCTCTCCCGGCTTGTAGAGGATCACATCCCACCTCTCGACACTGTAATGCAATGCCCTGCTCGGCGGTGGATGCCTTGCTTTCGGCACGCCCATCACGGTCCGATGTTCATTCACAATGCCAATTGTCTGCTCTTTGCTTATGATCAGCAGACAGCGGTTCACAGTTCAGGTAAGTGCCAGAAGTTCAGGGCTAGCACCCGGTTTGAAAAACTAAACAAAGTCAAAATACCGAACTGCCATGCGCGCGCCTGTGCTTATCTTCATGTCTCAGCTACGTCTTCATCGTGACAGGCGCATTTAGGCGGGAGCAATCCAATAGCGACTGCCTCAAGAGATCTCTGATACATTCTGGACTTGATGACACCGACCGCAAACCCAAGAAGCCCGCCCACAGAGACAATGATGAACAGAACCAGAGGATGCCGCTCCAAAACCCAGTTTCCTACTAGTCCTCCGAAAAGCGCTAAAGTAAGCCCCGGGATTGCAATCCCGTACAAAACAAATTCGCTGACGACAGGCGGCCTGACACCAAAAAACTTATACTCGTTACCACATCCCTTTGCTTTTTCGTCTTGCCTATTTGGCATTAGTGCACTCCAACAATAGATAGCTCTCTTCTCTTTTCTTTCTCTTCCGAGACCACTTGATTTCTGCCACCGCTCTTCGCTGAGTAGAGCAACTCATCTGCCCGTTTGAGAAGGGAAGCACCATTTACGAAACCGCCAGCGATTTCAGTCAGGCCAATGCTGACGGTGAGGCGAATCTTGTGGCCATGAGCATGAATTACCTGTTGTTCCACGCTCTTTCGCAAACGCTCGCAGGCGATAAACGCGCCCGCCAAATCTGTTTCTGGAAACACGAGTGCGAACTCCTCGCCCCCAAGCCTCCCAACAAGGTCCACAGTCCGAAACTCACGTATCAGCATTCTTGATAACTCTTGCAGAACTTTGTCACCTGCGTCGTGACCGTAGCTGTCATTGATGAGCTTAAAGTGGTCGACATCTAACATCGCGACAGACAACGGCAGGCCGATTTCCAGAGCATTCTCAAAATTGGTTTCCAGTGTCTTGAGAAATGGCCGCCGGTTCGAAACTTGAGTCAGAGGGTCGGTATTCGCCTCGATCTGCAGAAGTTCATACGCCTTCGTGAGTTCGCGAATACTAAGAATGCCCACTAGCTTCCCATTTCTAAGAACAGGCATATGCCGGAAAGAGTTTTCGTTCATCAAACGGAGTACATAGGCCACCTCGTCCTCGGAACAGCAGGAAACGACAGCGCGTGTCATGACTTCGGAAACCCGCCGGTTGCCTGCTTCAGGATCGGAACTCGCGACGACAGGTATCAGATCTCGTTCTGAGACAATCCCGATCAACCTATCGTCACCGTCTGTCACGACCAACGCACCGAGCTTGTGCTCAAGCAGTAACTGCGCGGTTTGTTTTAACGTGAAGTCAGGACTAACGCCTTTGACCGCGGTAGACTGCTTCGCTAGCAAAAGCGCTTCGACCTTCATATCCCACTCCGTTTTCGAACCGGTCTAACGCTAAAATCAAAGTGTGAACTGATAGTGAAATAGCACCATTTAGAAAAATTATATGATTTCCGTCTGCTGCAAGCAGCACCTGCGGTCACCCAACCTCGCCTTTCGCCATGAAGAATTCATTCCTCGCTGCAGGACATGATGTGGCAGTGCATCAAATGCACACCGGCGGATATAGAGGTAGCCGGAGTGGCCACATTCGATATGGCGCCCCTCCCCCTAACTCCACAGGATACTTGCCCACTAGCTCATGGTCTCAACTCTATCGTCAAAGTTATCTCTCCATCGAACCAGAAAAGAGCCCTTATAGATTACTTTTTTGGCTTGATTTTGTACACGCGGCTTGACCTGCCCCCCGCAAAATCCCTCACCATGAAGTAGAGTCTGCCCAACCTATG
>NZ_CVRM01000014.1 GCF_001258055.1 Phaeobacter italicus
TCTCCCCGTTGTCGAAGGTAGTTTCGATTGTAATCCGTACGTCCATGGCAGCCCCACACGCAAAGAACTCACCTTAGCACGGGCCGCAACGACGAAGATGACCCCCATGTTTTGTCCACTCCCCTCGCCCATAGCAGGACAAACCCGAACGCCATGCCAAGCAGCGGGTCGATCAGCAGAAACCCGGTGAATTCGATTGCGAGGGCGGTCACGATGATCAACAGACTGCCAACAAAGGTCTGGATGATATGCCAGAACGCTCCCTTCGTGTTCAGATCTTCCTTGCTTTGCTTCCAGATCAGCGCAAGCGAAATGAACTCCGTAAAGAGCCCCCCGGCAGCCGCAATCAGCATCGGACCCGTTGGAAGATCAATTGGCGCAGACATGCGCATGGCAGCCATCGCGATGACAACAACCGCCATGGCCAGCAAGAAGCCGCCATTCACAAGGGCGCCGATGATTTCGGCGCGCGCCCAGCCAAAGCTCCGCTCTTCATCCGCCGGACGCAACGCCATACGCGCCGCGACAATGGCGACCAGCACACCGCCCACGGCCGAAAAGGTATGGAACGCGTCGGAGATGACCGCGATTGACCCTGTCCATAGGCCAATCGCCAGTTCAATCACAAAATAGATGCCGGTCAACTAGGCTGATATCGCCAGCCCCTTGCCGCCGGACGGCATATGCCCCTGATGTCCGCCTGCCATCATCTATCTCCTTAGTTTGCGACTAAAGCCGTACCCGTCGCAGCCGCAGTGCATTGCTAATGACGGAGACCGAAGACAGGCTCATCGCGGCGGCGGCGATCATCGGCGACAGAAGAAGGCCGAAAAACGGGTAGAGAATACCAGCCGCGATGGGCACACCTGCGGTATTGTAGGCGAAGGCAAAAAACAGGTTCTGCTTGATGTTTCGCACCGTTGCCTTTGCCAATCGGCGCGCACGCACGATGCCGACAAGATCACCACCCAGAAGGGTGATGCCTGCGCTTTCCACGGCAACGTCGGCACCGGTGCCCATCGCAATGCCCACATCAGCCGCCGCCAGGGCAGGGGCATCGTTCACGCCGTCTCCTGCCATGGCGATCCGGGCCCCTTCTTGTCTGAGGGAGTCCACCAATGCCTTCTTGTCTTCGGGCAAGACGCCTGCGTGGACTTCATCAATACCCAGCTTTGCGGCGACGGCTTCGGCGGTTTTCTGATTGTCACCGGTTGCCATTATGACCCTGAGACCGAGGCGATGAAGGTCATCGATGGCGTCTGCCGTGGACTCCTTGATGGGATCGGCAACAGCGACAATGCCGGCAAAAGTGCCATCTATCGCCACAAGCATTGCTGTCTTTCCAGATTCACGAAGGTCGTCCGCAGCAAATTCCGCAATCGAAGCGTCAACGTTGATCTCTGCCATCATGGCGGGATTCCCAAGTGCCACGACCTGGCCATCGACCATGCCTTTCACGCCCTTGCCAGTCACGGCTTCGAATTCCGTTGCGTTCGGAAGCGTCAGCCCCCGTGCCAGCGCACCCTCGACTATTGCTTCGGCCAGCGGATGTTCGGAGCCCCGTTCGAGGGCCGCAGCCATTGTCAGCAGGTCATTTTCAGCCTTGTCCCCCGTGGGCACCACGTCTGTCAGCTTGGGGCGCCCTTCGGTGAGTGTTCCGGTCTTGTCAACGATGACGGTATCGACACGCGCCATGCGTTCCAGTGCTTCGGCGTCTTTGATCAGAACGCCAGCCTGTGCCCCGCGGCCCGCCGCCGTTGTGATCGAAATGGGCGTCGCAAGGCCCAAGGCACAGGGGCAAGCAATGATAAGAACGGATACGGCTGCAGTAACAGCGAAGGCGAGCGCGGGATCGGGCCCTAAGAACAGCCAGACAACGAAGGATATGATCGCAATGACGACAACCGTCGGAACAAAGACGGACGATACCCGGTCCGCCAGACCCTGAATCGGCGCGCGCGACCGCTTTGCACCTGCCACCATGTCCACGATCTGGGACAGGACCGTGTCCGCACCGACCTGTGTGGCCCGGATCGCCAATGTGCCGTTCTTGTTGATCGTGCCGCCTGTGACCCGGTCGCCTTGTGTTTTCTCGACCGGCAACGGCTCTCCGGTGATCATACTTTCGTCGATAGATGAATGCCCTTCGAGGACCTCGGCATCGACGGGTATGCTGTCGCCGGGGCGTACCCGCAACCTGTCACCCTCAACAATGTGTTCGAGAGGTGCGTCATATTCCGTCCCGTCCGGCAGGATCCGCCGCGCCGTTTTTGGTGCGAGATCGAGCAATGCACGGATGGCATCACCCGTCCGTTCGCGGGCGCGCAACTCGAGCACCTGACCGACAAAGATCAGCGCAACGATCACAACCGCAGCTTCGTAATATGTCCCGACGCTTTGGCCGTTTCGATACGCTTCGGGGAAAATGCCGGGCAGGAATGTTGCGGCAAGCGAATAGATATAGGCAGCCCCGACGCCAAGCGCGATCAGGGTCCACATGTTCGGCGATATATTCCTGATCGATTCCCACCCCCTTTTGAAGAAGGGAAGAGCCGCCCAGAGAATGATCGGGGTTGCGAGGACGAATTCGATGTAGACAGCCGTCTGATGTCCGATCCATTCCCGCACAGGTAGGCCGACCAGTTCACCCATCGTCAGGATAACCAGCGGAACGGCGGCTGCCGCGCTGATCCACATGCGTGTTGTGAAATCGGACAACTCTTCTGACGGCTCGTCCGATGGAAGCATCGGTTCAAGCGCCATGCCGCAGATCGGACAGGACCCGGGCTCATCCTTCAGGATTTGCGGATGCATCGGGCAGGTCCATTGCGTACCGGCCTCGCCATGTGCTGGTGTCTTTTGGGCGTTTCCCGACGCATAGTAAAATGGGTCTTTGCCAAACTTGGTTTCGCAGTTTTCCGAGCAGAAATGAAAGACCTCTCCATCATACTCGGCACTGCGCGTGTCTTCGTCTATCTCGACGGTCATGCCGCACACCGGGTCGGTCGCTGTATCTGGGTCTGATGCGGTCGAGGTGCGCGTCATGTCGTGATGATGTTCTTGGTCCGTGGCCATCTTCTAATTCCCGTTTTCAAGACAATTGAACACATAACCCTTCCAGTTACTGGAGGGTCAAGACTCTTCCGACAACGCTGCGTATGAATTTTATGGGCCTTCGCGATGCGCGAAGCTCCTGTCAGCCCAGGGTCAGTATCATGTCTTCCGAAACGGACATCGTGGGAATATGCAGGTTCTCCGGTGCCGGACCCTTTCGAATGCGTCCTGCTGTATCATAATGGGAGCCATGACAGGGACAGAACCAACCACCAAAATCGCCGGCTCCGTCACCAAGTGGTACACATCCCAGATGCGTGCAAACGCCTATCATGACCAAGAAATTCTCATTTCCCGCCACTGCCCTGTTTGCATCGGTGGCCAGGTCATCTCCGGATATGTTGGGATTTCTGGCGACGGTATCAGGAAGGGAAAGCACATCTTCCGAACGGGCCTGCGCGATTTCCGCGTCGGTCCTGTGCCGGATGAACACCGGCTTGCCGAGAAAACTGACAGTCAATTGCGTTCCGGGTTCCACACCGGAGATATCGACGCGGATCTGGGACAGCGCGCGGACATCGGCGGATGGGTTCATCTGATTGAGCAATGGCCAGACCGCAGCCCCTACGGCAACCGCGCCCGTTCCGGCGGTGGCGTAGTACAGGAAATCCCGGCGGAGTTGTGGTGTTTGTGTATCCATAGCGATTCACGGTCGCAGCTTCCTGTGGGGGAAGGTCAATGGTAAAGTAGGCAATCACGGTTTTCATTTTTGCTGACATACTCAGACTTAGGAAGCGTTGGTTGACCGATTTGTTCGCCAGAGCGCTGCGACCAGCAACGGTGCGGCAGTCATCAATCCAAGACCGATGATGATCCACTCAGCAGTGCCGAAATCTCCCGACATGGCCTCTGCTCCGAAATGCGCGAGCAGGAAACTGGCTGGAAGAATGCCTGCCAGAGTTGCGATCAGGAACCGCCAAAGGCGCAGGCGGCTGAGACCGGCAGCGTAGCTCATTGCGTCAAACGAGATGAAGGGCAAGAGGCGAGACGCGAACACCGTCAACATCAACAGATTTTGAGAGCCCAATAACCCGAAACCGGCCTTATCCCCAAGCCAGCGCTCAACGTGGTCGCGCCCGATATAGCGGGCGATGATGAATGCCACGAGTGCACCCAGTTCCGACCCGATGGCGACATAGACAGCTCCGGCAACATGACCATACGCCGCGCCTGCCACCAGTGCGACCGGTGCACTTGGAATGGGGCTTGCCACGATCGAAACCATCATGAGCACGATGATGAGCAACGGTCCCAAAGCGCCGGCCCGCTCTATCCAGACCTCGATAGTCTCGCGGGCTATCGCCGGGCCATATCCCATTGCCCATATGGCTATCAAAAGTACGCCAAGCGCAACCACCAACCATAGCCCAACCCGATGCAGGCGCGGTTTGCTAAGCGGCATGGAGCACCAAAAGAAAGAGAGCTGCGAAGACAATTGGCCTTTGCTCGGGCAAGATGAAATGCATAGGCGCAGAGATGACGATCAACAGCCCGCCGGCGAGGGTCAGCCGCTTGATGTGCAATTCGGTTTTCATCTCAAACCTCTATCGAGGAATAGGATTCCCCTAAAGGTTCCTGTCAGCGGAGGGTAAAGGGATTTCTGCGCTAAGCAACACTGAATTGCCCCATCATGCCGCCGTCTTCGTGTTCCAGAATGTGGCAGTGATACATGTAGGGCGCAGCCGCTGAGGCAGGTTTTTCGAATTTCATCGCAAGCTCCACTTCACCATCCACCAGTACCGTATCCTTCCAACCCCTGTTCTCTGCACGCGGTGCCGTACCGTTTTCCGACAGGACCTGAAACCGGACGCCGTGAACATGGAACGGGTGCATCATCATGGCCCCACGCACAATCCAACGCTCGATGCTGTTGAGTTTGGTGGAAAAATTGAGCGTTCCCGAATCGTATGACGCGCCGTTGATCGAAAATCGGTTACCGGACCGCGAGAACATCATCCCCATGCCCATCGACATATCCAGTGACAGACGTCGGACTGGCGCGTCCTTGACCGCAAGATCAGGCAACTGCCCGTCCAGAGAGCCGGGCAGGGCGTCGATGCGAACCGGAAGGGTTGTGTCGACAGCGAAAGGCAGCACGGTGAATGGACTGCCGGAACCGCCGCCGCCCATCATTCCGCCCATGGCCGAATTAATGATATCGTCGGACTTCAAAACACTGTCCCGCCCGCTTGTGAAATCCACAAGCACTTCTGCGCGCTCTCCTGGTGCAAGGGTCAGGCGGTTCAGCGCAATCGGTCGATCCAGAAATCCGGCATCTGTCGCGATGAGATGAAGCGACCGGCTGTCAGACATGGACAGGCGGTAAACCCGCGCATTCGAGCCGTTGACGACACGGCACCGCACGATCCCCTTCGGAACCGCTGCCGACGCGCCGATTTGACCGTTCACAACCATTGTGTCGCCCTGAAACCCGTTCATGGACTGGTGCATGCCGGGATCGTATTTCAGGCGTCCGCGCCAGTTGAACTGACGGTCCTGCAATACAAGGGTCAGATCATCGACCCCGTAGGCGGATGGCAATCCACGGGCGTCATCCGCGTCATCCGTCACCTGCAGAACACCCGCCAGCCCCAGCATGACCTGCCGTGCCGTCGCGCCGTGAATGTGGCTGTGATACCAGGCCGTTGCCGGGGGCTGGTCAAGGTCCAGCACCGGCTTCCAGGTGTCTCCCGGTGCGATGGCCTGATGTGGTCCGCCATCGAACTCACCGGCAACAACCAACCCGTGCCAATGCGCCGACATCGGCTCGCCAAGCGTGTTGTGCACCTCTGCCCGTGTCTCGACCCCGGCCTGCACCCGGATCGTCGGGCCAAGGTATCCCTGGTTGTAGCCGAACGTTTCGCTGGCGGCACCGTCGTCAAAACGGGTCTCGCCCGTGCGGGCTTCCAGCTGAAAAAGCCGGGATGTCGTCGCATCGAGAAGGGGAGGATACGCGAGCCTCTTGTCCGATGCCGCGAATGCAGCCGATGGCAGGGCAAATGCAGCCCCAAAGCCTGCGGCATGGCCCAACAGTTCTCGACGGTTCAACAGTTTCACTTCAACTCAATTCCTCTGGCAGCGCCGCCAGAGCCATATCGACACTGACGACCGGATAACCGCCCGCGATCCAGCCCGGTCCGGCGGCAGAACCGAGCATGCCTTCGGATACGTCAAGAAAGCCGCTGTAGCCAGCCTGCCGAAGACTTCGCATGACGCGGCCAGACCGCCCGCCTGTCGCACAGATGAGCGCGACAGGCCGCCCTTCGGCCCGTTCCCGGGCGGCAAAAAGCCGCTCGGCGAAACGGTCCTCATGCAGGCTGATGGGCCAGGTACCGTCGGCAACGCCGGTGTCGGTCCATTCCGGTCGCGACCGAACGTCGATCATCCGGATCAGGTCCTGTTGCAGCGCATCTGCTGCCATGTCCGCCGACCAGACCTCGGCGGTCTGGGCGACAGCCGAGAAAGGTGCAACGGAACTGGCCAACATCGCAAGGCTTGCGCCGCGGCGCGTCAGAAAGAAGGCCATAATTTGCCCCCATCAAGCTGAGTGCCGCAGGCTTGACCCTTATTCGCTGTCATGATGACCTTCCATGTCCGTTCCGGTGGAAGTACCGTTCATTTTGCTCATCCGTGTACCGGCATCTTCCATCTCGTCCTGAGAGATCTGGCCGTTACCGTCCGCATCGAGATGCTGAAAGCGATCTACCATGCGCGCGCGCATTGCGTCCATATGCAAGGCTTCGAACTCGTCAAGTGTCAACGCTCCATCGGAATTCGCATCGAACTCCCGCATTTTTTCGGACATCTGCGCGGCCATTTCATGAGGCTGTCCACCGGACATCATTGTCGACATCATGTCCCGATCCATCATTCCCATCATGTTGCCCTGGCCACCCATCATAGCGGCATGCATCTTCATCATTTTTCGCATCATCGGCATCATGTCCCCGCCCATCATGCCCATCTGATTGTCGCCATCGCCCATCGCCATGCCGGACATATTCCCGCTGTCAGGCTTGCTGTCGGCAGCCCCGTCGGATTCCGCAAATGCTGTTTGCGCCATGCCAACCGCGATCACCACGCCAAGCGCAATAATTTCTTGTTTTTTCATTTCTCATTCCTTTCAGACTTACCCTAGATACATTGGCGTTATAGCGCTTTGATTAAAGGCCAAGCGCGGGCCGTTTTGTAATCATTTGTCACAGCATCCTGTTACAAACGGTGACAAAGCAACCACTCACAGTTCGCCGGACGATTTGCTAGGCAGACGTCGATCCAGTGAATTCATTGAAGAGGCTGATGATCCTTTGACACCTGAAATCGGTCATTTCGCGCTGGCACTGGCCTTGGCCATGGCGCTTGTTCAAAGTGTGCTGCCCATCCTCGGTGCGGGGCGCGGAAACATCCTGTGGATGCAGTCTGCCAGATGGTCCTCGTTCGGTCAGGTTTTCTTTGTCGGCATCGCGTTTCTGGCGCTGATGCAAGCCTTCGTCACAAGCGACTTCACGGTCAAGAACGTGGTGGAGAATTCCAATTCACTCAAACCGATGCTGTTCAAGGTGGCAGGCACCTGGGGCAGTCACGAAGGATCCCTGTTGCTGTGGACCCTTATCCTGACGGTGTTTGGTGCGGCGGTCGCCCTCTTCGGATCGAACATTCCTCTGTCGCTGAAGGCAAGAACGCTGTCGGTGCAGGCCTGGATCAGTGTCGGTTTCCTGACTTTCATGCTGCTGACGTCCAATCCCTTCGACCGCGTTTTCCCTCCGGCAGACGACGGTCAGGACCTCAACCCATTATTGCAGGATGTCGGTCTCGCCATGCACCCGCCGCTTCTCTACTTCGGGTATGTCGGGTTCTCGATTGTCTTTTCGTTCGCGGTTGCCGCCCTGATCGAAGGGCGGGTGGACGCGGCCTGGGCACGGTGGGTACGTCCGTGGACGCTGGCTGCCTGGATGAGCCTGACCGCAGGCATCGCGCTGGGATCCTGGTGGGCCTATTATGAGCTTGGCTGGGGCGGCTGGTGGTTCTGGGATCCCGTTGAGAACGTCAGTTTCATGCCATGGCTGATGGGCACGGCACTGCTGCATTCCGCAATCGTGACGGAGAAACGGGATGCGTTCAAAAGCTGGACAATCCTTCTGGCGATCCTGACTTTTTCCCTATCGCTCTTGGGCACGTTCATTGTCCGATCGGGCCTGCTGACCTCTGTGCATGCATTCGCGGTCGACCCGGAAAGGGGACTTTATATCCTTGGATTGCTGGCCGTTTCGATCGGCGGTTCCCTTGCTCTGTTTGCCTGGCGCGCGCCGACAATGGAGCCCGGCGGCCTGTTTAAGCCGATCAGCCGGGAAGCGGGGCTATTGGTGAACAACCTGCTGCTGGCCACGGCCACCGGCATTGTGCTGTTCGGCACCTTGTACCCGCTCTTCTACGAAGCCGCGACGGGCGGTGAAAAACTGTCGGTGGGGCCGCCCTTCTTCAATGCGTCCTTTATTCCCGTGATGCTGCCGCTCGTCTTTGCGATGGGGCTGGGGCCTTACCTGTCCTGGAAACGTGCCGATCTGGCGGGCGTTCTGCAGCGGTTGCGTTTCGTGGTCGTTCTGGCCGTGCTCGCGACATTGGTGACCTGGTATCTCGCCGAGGGCGGTCCGGTGTTGGGGTATCTGTCGCTGATGCTTGCATTCTGGCTGTTTTTCTCAACCCTGCGGGAATGGGCGATGCGCATAAAGCTGTTTGAGGCACCGTTCCCGGAATCGGTGCGCCGTGCACGCAACCTGCCCAGATCCTCTCATGGGATGACACTGGCTCATGCGGGGCTCGCGATGGCGATGTTCGGATTTATCGGCTCGACGGTCTGGAAATCCGAGGAAATCATCTTTGTCCGGCCCGGTACAGAGGTCAGCATTGGTGGGTTCGATGTCACCTTTGAGGGGGCCGAACGTGTGCGTGGGCCAAATTACTTCGCGGATCGTGGCACGCTTCGTGTGGCCCGGGAGGGGAACTATGTCACCGATCTCTTCCCGGAGCGGCGTACCTATCCGGTCGCGCAAACCACCACCACAGAGAGCGCCATCAGATCGACAATGGCCGGTGATCTCTATGCGTCCATCGCAAATCCGGCCGCCGAGGACGAGAGCACGCAAGGGGCTTGGACCCTGCGCATCCTGTATGAACCTCTGGTCAACTTTATCTGGATCGGATCGGCGATGCTTGTGCTTGGTGGGGGTCTTTCGCTGTCTGACCGGCGGTTGCGCGTCGGGGCACCCCGTCGCAAGGCGACAGCGCCCGCAGCACTTCCTGCGGAGTAGGCATGGGACGTATACTGGCATTCATTCCGCTGGCAATCGCGGCCATTTTCGGGGGGTTTTTTCTGTGGGGCTTGAACCCGGACCGGGACCCGAACAACATTCCTTCGGTTCTGATCTCGCAGCCGGCACCCGAATTCGATCTGGCCGCTGTCGACGGGTTGGAGACGCCAGGGCTTTCCCGCGCCGATCTGGTCGGGAACCCGCGACCGGTCATCGTGAACGTGTTTGCCTCGTGGTGCGTGCCCTGCCGGGCCGAACACGGGGTTCTGACCCAGATGGTCGAAAAGGACGGGCTGACGTTGTTCGGGATCAATTACAAGGACAAGCCGGAGGATGCGACTAAATGGCTTGCTGAGCTTGGCAATCCCTACGAAAGGATCGGGTCTGATCTGAGCGGCAGAGTGGGGATTGAATGGGGCCTTTCGGGCGTACCTGAAACATTCATTGTCGGCTCTGACGGGACGGTGTTGTTCAGATATGTCGGCCCCGTCGTGGGCGAAACGGCGATTTCCACATTCAGGGAAGCATTGATCCAGGCTGGCGCGTTAGCAAGGGGCCAGAACGGATGAGGTATATCGCATTTGCTTTCCTCCTGCTGCTTCCGGTGACGGCCTTGGCGGTCGAGCCAGACGAGATGTTGCAGGATCCTGTACTGGAGCAACGCGCCCGTGAAATATCACGGGAACTGCGCTGCGTTGTCTGCCAGAATCAGGACATCGACAGCTCCAACGCCGGGGTTGCGCGGGACCTGCGCATACTGGTGCGCGAAAGGCTTGTTGCCGGTGACAGCGACAAGGAGGTCATCGCGTACATCCACGCCCGGTATGGCGATTATGTCCTGATGCGCCCGCCCCTGAATCGCGCCACTCTCGCGCTCTGGATGGCGCCCTTCGTGTTTGCGCTTGTTTCGCTGCTTGTCGGCTGGACCGTCATTTCGAGAAGCCGGCGCAGGGCTGCCGCAACGGGATTTTCCGATGACGAAAAAGCGGAAATTGCGCGTTTCATTGAAGAGAACGCTTCAAAGGACGGTTCATGATCTGGTTGGTTTTCGCCCTGTTATCCGTTGTAGGTCTGCTTTTCATGGGCCTGCCGCTGCGCCATCGGTCGTCGCGGACACCCGTCCCGGCTGACGCCACGGATGCGGTCCTCATGGATCAGTTGGATGAGGTTCGGCGGGATCTTGAGCGCGGTGTCATTTCCGACACCGAGGCCACGGCGGCGGAGCAGGAGATCAAGAGACGGATCCTCGTGCAGTCGCGCCGGTCCGTTCTGTCAGATGGGAAACCGGCGGCAGGGGGCCGCTTGATGGTCGTTCTGAGCGCAGTGTTCGTGCCGGTCTTCGCTTTTGGATATTACTCCGCAATGGGCTCGCCAGAGATCCCAGGTGTCGCCTTTGCCGAACGTGCCACTGAACGGCAGGAAGCGGCGGAAATCGCCGAATTGACAGATCGTCTGTACGTCCGGCTCAGTTCAGACCCCGAAGGCGGGCCTTCGGAAGGCTGGATGCTGCTGGGGCAAACCTATTCGAAAATGGGCCGGTATGCGGATGCAGCCGATGCATATAGAGTTGTCGCACAACGACCGGAGGCCGATTCCGCCGTCTTCTCCATGTTGGCCGAGGTTCTGATCTACGCAGAGCAAGGTGTGGTGACACCTGAAGCGGACACCGCGATTGATCGGGCGTACGAACTGGATCCTTCCAATCCCGGTGCTGCCTTTTTCAAGGCAGTCTCGCTCGAGCAGAAGGGCGATGAGGCTCGGGCTCACGAAACGCTGGTGGCCCGGCTGGACGATGCGGATAGGTTTTTCCCGTGGATGGAAAGCTTTGTTGGCGAAGCCAACCGGATTGGCGCGAAGATCGGCAAGGCTCCGATCTCGCTGGCCGACTATGCCCCGAAGACCAGTGCGTCCGGCCCGACACAGGAAGACATCGAAAACGCGCAGGACATGAGTGTGGAGGAACGACAGGATTTCATCCGCTCGATGGTCGAACGGCTGGCCACGCGGCTGGAAGATGAGCCTGACGATCTTGATGGATGGATGCGGCTTGGCAATGCCTATTCGGTTCTGGGTGATACCGCGCCGGCAATCGCGGCGTTTGAACACGCTGAAATCCTGTTGTCGGAGGTGCCGGGAGATGACCCGCGCCGTCAAGCCGTGCAAAGCGCGTTGGAACGGTTGCGCCCGTAGTGGCGTGGGCGACCGTCGCTGTGCAGGTGAATGTGAGGCAGGATCAAGGTTTGGCGCTTAATCGAAAGCCCATCCGGTCCGGCCGTCGTCACAGACTATTTCGTGGGTAGTACCTTCAGACTGACCGACCAAGCGACATCCTACGGGAAGCATGACGTCGTGTGCCGCATCCCGTGTCACGGAAGGGGGCTCAAGTGGGCAAAGCTTGCCCGAGGCCGACTGGGCACAACCGCCGAGGGCCAGAATACCTGCAATCGGAATTCCGATTGTCAGCCGCGTTCTAGCGGGCGCGTACCAGTTCTCGTTCGGGAGCTTGGCCATCTTCAAATTCTGCATCCACAGTCGCCTCGTTCGCCTGTTCAACTCTTGACCCGTGACACGACTTTCCCATCATCCTGTGCATGACGACATGCGCACCAAGACAAAGTGCGAGCGGCGCAAAAAGGCCGACGTTGCCCCACAGACCCGCGATCGTGCCGCCTGCAATAAAGAATGCGGCGACTGGAAACAACATAACGGCACAACAGGCCATCATACCATACTGCATCAGTTTCGATGAACCGGTGGATTTTTGACTTTGATTGTCAGACATGTAGCTCTCCAGAATATGCTCGTGTTCTTCTGCGACATTCCAGTGAGGCAAGGTCAAGGGTACATTCGGATACAATTTGATCAGATGACAGCCTGCGGGTCGTTGACCAA
This sequence comes from Phaeobacter italicus, assembly GCF_001258055.1. Lineage (GTDB taxonomy): Bacteria > Pseudomonadota > Alphaproteobacteria > Rhodobacterales > Rhodobacteraceae > Phaeobacter > Phaeobacter italicus. The sequence goes on from NZ_CVRM01000014.1 coordinate 12,315, forward strand.
GTTGGCCCGTCAGGTTGCCAGATCCAACGCATAGGACAGGAATGTGACGAGGGGGATCGGGGTCAGGCTGAACAGCAAGGCCATGCTCATTGTCCTGAACATGGTAGGCTTCGATGCCTCGCCAGAAGGTTCTGTCAGAACCACCAGAAGCGCGATGAAGGTGCCGGGCGCCAGGGCATAGAGATATACGCCCGAGATGTTCCCAAACATGAACGACCGCTCGAGCGTTGGTCCGACCACGCTCAAAGCTGTTGCACGGCTGCCGTTGAACGAGCCGAACAGATCGGCCGACATCACATAGACGGCAATGTGAACCCCAATGAATGCGACACTCCGCAGCAGGCCATCTAAAACCAGGTAAACAATCGGCCGATGCTGGTACTGCTTCAGCGCGACCGATGCGGAAACGAACCCCAAGTAATTCACGAGGAAAACGACCACAAACCCATTGGTAAAGACCTGCCGGAGGAAGCGCGAGAGCGCGGTCCCATTCGTCAGCAGCAGCGTCGCAAAACCAGGCGTTGCGAGGATGTAGACAAGCAGGAACGGCAATATGCTTGCCAAGCTCAGAACGGATACGTTCCAACAAAATCTGCCGAATGGTAAGGTCGGCGAAAAACTTTGTCGGAACGTATCGCGGGCAAACACGTCAGCCGTGGGTTGCGAAGACTTGCGTCGACCCATCCATCAGTACAAGCAGCACATCATAGGGATCACCTTGGGGGCCCATGCCGGGCGAACCCATGGGCATTCCCGGTGCTGTCAGTCCGCGCGCGACAGGTTTTTCGCTCAGCAACCGCCCGATGTCAGCCGCAGGCACGTGACCCTCGACGAAATATCCGCCCACGGACGTAGTGTGACATCCTGCCAGTTCCGGCGCGATGCCGTGTTTCTGCTTCAGAACCTGAAGCGTGTCGTAATCCACGTCCTCGACCGATGCCTTGAAACCGGCAGCGATCATCTCATTTACCCAAGCGCCGCAGCAGCCGCAGGTCGGTGTCTTTGTCACCTGCAACGTGGGTGCGGCGGTTTGCGACAAAGCAGGCCCGGCCAAGGCCAGGCTGAGTGCCGTAAGGCCAAATTCACGTCGGTTCACTTAAAACTCCTCGATGTTCTTCCTTAAATAGTTGCTCGGTATCCCGAAGTCGACTGCCCGCGCTGTTACATTTGGCTACAAACACGGGATGGGCGTCCCTTGGTGAAAATGACTATGTTGGCGGCATGAGCGATCTGCCACGCATCCTTGTCGTCGATGACCATTCAGAGATTCGGAAATCCGTCACCAGTTATCTGGAACGCAACGGCATGCGTGCTTCAGCGGCGGAAAATGCAGTTGAGATGGACGCAAGGCTGGCGGAAGCGCATTTCGATCTGATTGTCCTCGATGTGATGATGCCGGGGGAAGACGGGCTGTCCGCGTGCAGGCGATTGCGCAAGGAAGGGCATATTCCGATCCTGATGCTGACCGCATTGGGTGACGACGAAGACCGCATCGCGGGTCTGGATGGCGGGGCAGACGATTATCTCGCCAAGCCGTTTAATCCCAAGGAACTGGTGGCGCGGATCAACGCGATATTGCGTCGGACGCAGCTGATCCCAAAACCGAATGGTTTTGCGGGGAAAACGTTGAAGTTTGCACACCTAAAGCTGGATTTCGATGGCCGCACACTGATTGACCAAGGCGGTTCGCGTACGCAACTTACATCCGGTGAACTCAAACTCCTGACCCTGTTCCTGCAAAGGCCAAGGACGGTCATTGGCCGCGACGAGCTGCTCAAATTGAGCACCGGCCGGGTCGCCGGTCCATTGGACCGAACCATCGACAATCAGGTGAGCCGGTTGCGCCGGAAGATGGAAGAGGACGTTTTGCGCCCGAAGATCATCGCGACTGTCCGGCATGGGGGGTATAGTCTTTCCTGCGATGTCGAGATTTGCGAATGAAGCTGCTTCCGCGGACGTTGCGTGCACAGATTGCCCTTCTGGTCCTCGGTGTCTTGATCCTCGCGCAAGCTCTGAGTCTTTGGTTTTTCGTTGATGAACGCTCGTTAGCCATTCAGGCCGCCATCGGTGCCGAAGCCGCCGGAAGGGCCGCAAATGTCGCACAGTTGATTGAAGGCGCACCCCCGGAATTGCATGCCCAGATCGTCCGCGCGGCAACGTCTCCGCTCGTACGGTTCGACCTTACAGACGAGCCGTCGGTTGCACACGGACAACACGATGACGGTGGAGCGGTCGAAGCGCGGATACGGGCACTGCTTCAGGAAAGCTACAGCCGGGATATCCGGGTTGAGGTTCATGAAATCGAGGGAGGTCTGCTGCCCCTTCCGAACCTGTCACCGGAAATGGCGCAAATGCACGCCGAAATGATGCAGGGCAGCCTTGCGGCCATCGAGATGGAGCTGTCCATTGCGCTGTCCGGTGGGAATTGGCTCAACATCGAGACGCGGTTCGAACGGCCGCCTCTGCAAAGGTCGCTGGCGTCCAACATATCCTTTGCACTGACTGCGGGACTTCTGCTGGTTGCAAGTTTCTGGTTTCTCCTGTCCCGACTGACCGGACCACTCAACGATCTCGCGACTGCGTCCGAACGTCTGGGTCGCGGCGCCGCCAAGGGCGATCTGCCGGTCGTAGGGCCGAAGGAAGTTCGGGATCTGACCCGATCATTCAACATCATGCAGGATCGCCTGACGCGATTTGTCAGTGACCGGACCCAGATGCTTGCAGCGCTTGCGCATGATCTGCGCTCGCCTTTGACGGCGCTTAGGGTGCGGGCCGAAATGGTGGACGACGAAGACACGCGCACGTCCTTGGTGGCGTCAAGTGAAGAGATGCAACGGATGGTCGATGCGACCCTCGATTTCGCGAAGGGCGTCGGACAGCATGAAGAGGTCCAATCGGTTGATTTGCACGATCTGATCACTGGTATGGGCTTGGACAAGGTTCAGGTGACCAGCCAAGGTCCACTCATCGTATCCGTGAAACCAAGCGCGATGGGGCGCGCGTTGAGAAACCTGATTGAGAACGCGATCCGCTACGGGAGTGAGGCCAGGGTTTCGTGGCAACGCATGGGCAGTGAGGTAGTGGTCGCCATCGACGATCAGGGGCCCGGTATTCCCGACAATCAGCTGGAGGCTGTTTTCGGACCCTATGTCAGGCTCGAGACGTCGCGATCACAGGATACCGGCGGTCATGGCCTGGGGCTGTCGATTGCGCGCAGCATCATCCTTGAGCACGGTGGTTCTATCGAACTGAAAAACCGCACTGATGGGGGTCTGCGCGCTGAAATCACGCTGCCCGTCAAACAAAGCGCCGAGTCAGCCCCGAAAGAGGAAGGCTCGCCACATATGGCGCGGGTTGTTCGTCACCTCAAACCCGACTAGTTTAGTGAGGCAAGTATATGAAACGAAGATATTTCCTGACTTCTGTTGCAGCTCTTTCGGTGAGTGGAAAAACAGCATTCGCGCATAGTGACGCAGAGCACGACCGGCGCGTCGGGCCATCTGTGGTGCCCCCGGAGCAGTTGCCGCGCCAGGTTCCGTTCACCGAGGCAGACAAACCGGGAGAAATACATGTCGATCCGAACCAGTTCGCTTTATTTTGGACTTTGCCGAACAATCGGGCAATCAGGTATACCGTCGGAATTGGCCGGGAGGGGCTCTATGAATCCGGCGAGTTCTATGTCGCGCGCAAGCAAAAGTGGCCGCGGTGGACGCCCACACCCGCCATGATAGCCAGAGATCCTGACCGATATCTTCGTTTTGCGGGCGGTGTGCCCGGTGGGCTGAACAATCCACTCGGTGCCCGCGCCTTGTATCTTTACCAGCCAGGGCGTGGGGACACCTACCTGAGAATTCACGGCACAACGGATCCGAAGACGATTGGTCGACGTGTCTCAAACGGCTGTGCAAGGCTTACCAATAATCAGATCATCGAACTCTATGAGAAGGTCCCGCTCGACACGCGTGTTGTCCTGAAACCCATCGAGGTTTGAGGCAGCAGCGCGAAGACGTGTCCGTTGGCCGGGATACATATCGTTACATAATATCAGGCCCCGGACTGTTCATGAAATGCGACCAGGCGGGTAGTCTAGTGGATAGGCAGACAACAACATGAGGCCATATGATGACCCGCAAGCAAACACGTGTAACGCGTCGAGCATTCACGGCAGGTGCCGCATCGGCAGCTTTCGCGGCCCCGTCCATCCTGCGTGCGCAGGTGGATCAAACCAGTGTCCGAAGGAATATCTCATCGTTTCGTACACACGCTTGGCAAGACCACTTTGACGCTTTGGACAAGGGTATCATCATCGCAGACACCGTTACCCGCGTGATGCAACACTGGACGGCCGATGGCGAAATGCGCATTTATCCGACATCGGTTCCCTTGTCTGACGAGCTGACAAAGCGCGGCTACACGACAGTCACGTTCAAGGACCCCGAACCTGACTGGACCCCTACACCCTCCATGCGCGAACGTGACCCGTCTTTGCCAGCCTATATGCCGCCCGGGCCGGATAACCCGTTGGGCGTCCGTGCCCTGCACCTGAGTTGGACGTACTACAGGATTCACGGCACCCATGATACGCGCAAGATCGGAAGACGCTCTTCAAGCGGGTGTATCGGTCTCTACAACGAGCAAATCATCGAGGTGTTCGAAAGGACACCGGTCGGCACGCAGGTACGATTAATCTGATGTCGAAGTCCGGCATCCTGATTGCGGCGTTTTTTGTCGTCGGTGGCGCGGTTGTGATCTGGCAGCAATTGCAGCCATCGTCTTCGATGCCCGGCCACACAATGACAACGCCTGATCTTTCGCAGACGGAAGAGGGCGCGCCGATTGCAGACGTGGTTGTGCCTGCTGAATTCTCAGCAAATGCCCAATTGGGAAAGCGTGTTTTCGATGGCGCTTGCGCCGCTTGTCACGGTGCGAATGCTGCCGGACAGAATGGCGTGGCACCGCCGCTTGTCCACAAGATCTATGAACCGAGCCATCACGGTGACGCCGCTTTTTTGCTTGCCGCGAAACAAGGTGTCAGAGCGCACCATTGGAAGTTTGGCAATATGCCGCCAGTTGAAGGCGTCACGCCCGGCGATGTGAAGATGGTTGTTGCATATGTGCGGGAACTTCAGCGCGCCAACGGGATCAATTGACAGGAATGACCAACTTGAACATGAAGATATGGATTACTGCCATTGCGATCGGGACGACCGGCGTTGCTGCCTTGGCGCATTCCGGAGCAACCGGCGTGGTGCTGGAGCGGATGCAGGGCATGTCCGCGATGGCCAAAACACTCAAGACGCTATCACCCATGATGCGGGGTCAGGTACCTTATGACGCCGATGTCGTCCGCAGGGAAGCTGGCGCGATGATCGGCCATGCCGGTGAGCAAATGACGCGACTGTTTCCTGAAGGCTCGGGTGGCGGAGTGTCCAAGGCGTTGCCGTCGGTCTGGGAAAACAGCGAAGAGTTCGCGGCCCTTGCGCAAGAGTTGAGAACAGCCGCCGAAGGATTGAAGTTGAGCGCAGGCAATGGGTTGGCCGCAGCACAGGGCAACGGTAGCGAATCAATGATGGGCGGCGCCACTGACGGGATGATGGGTGGCGGGTCCGCGCCTGCAATGGGAGGGGGCATGATGGGATCGGACCTTCCCATGACGACCGAGATGTTTGCGGACATGCCGACCGACCGTGCGTTCGCGATGGTCGCCCAGACCTGTTCGGCCTGCCACCAGAAGTTCCGCAAAGAGGACAAGTGATCAGATGCGGTGGTGGCGTTGGATCATCGGTGCGGGGGTCGTCGGCGGCATCGGCGTTGTCGCGGCAACGATAGCCTGGCCGATCGGTGCGCCAGTCTCGGACCTGACCCTGCAAGGCGATGCCCAGCGGGGGTCGTATCTGGCGCGCGCCAGTGGATGCATTGCGTGCCACACCAACTTTGAAGCTGGCGGGGCGCCATTGGCAGGAGGAGCGCCGCTCCGGACCGATTTCGGGACATTCTATCCGCCAAATCTGACCACCGATGTCGAATTCGGGATTGGCGGCTGGACAGTAGAAGAGTTTGCAAAAGCGGTAAGGCAGGGAATTTCCCCGGACGGAGACCCCTATTATCCCACCTTCACCTACCCGTTTTATGCAAATTACACGGATCAGGACATTGCCGATCTGTGGGCCGCGTTCCAGACCGTGCCAGCCGTGAATGTGCCGACCCCGTCCCATGAGGTGCCTTTTCCGTTCGATCAGCGATGGGGGATGAAACTTTGGCGGGCGGCTTTTCTGACAAAGCCTGACACCGCACCAGAGGCGGACCGAAGCGATGCTTGGAACAGGGGCAAGCTGCTGGTCAACGGGGCGGCACATTGTGCTGCCTGCCACACAACGCGGAACTTTGCAGGCGCACGCATAGTATCGAAGAGGTTTTCCGGCAACGACGCCTTGCCGGGAGGTGGCAAAGCACCTTCGATCCGGACGCGCGATCTTGTGTCCGAAGGCTGGACAACAGACGATATGGCTTATGCATTGCGATCTGGCATAACGCCGTCTGGCGACGTATTTGGTGGATCAATGGCCGAAGTCGTGCGCTATGGCACGGGCTTTCTGAGCGACGCAGACCTGAATGCGATGGCCACCTACCTGCTGGACAACAAATCATAATCTTGGGAACCCACGAATGATCACGCTCAATCGCCGCCAATTTCTGGCAACATCTGCTGCGTTCAGTGGTCTGTCGGCCAGCACTGGATTTGCGGGCACGCCATTCGCGACCCTGACAGCCCAGCAAAGCGACGTGCAGCTACTGCCCGGCAACTATGGCAAGACATCGCTTTGGTGCTTTGACGGCGGCTCACCCGGTCCGGAGATTCGCGTGGCGCAGGGGGGGCGTGTCCAGCGCAGATTGGTCAACCGGTTTTCTCAGGGAACGTCGACGCATTGGCACGGCATCCGTATCGACAATGCGATGGATGGCGTTTCCGGCCTGACACAGGATGTGGTCCAGCCGGAGGAAACATTCGACTATGACTTTACTGTCCCGGATGCCGGGACCTATTGGTACCATGCCCATAATAGGTCGTTTGAGCAGGTGGGCAGAGGGCTTTACGGTGCACTGATCGTGGAAGAGGCCGAGCCTCTCGACATTGATCGCGAGGAAGTCCTGATCCTGGATGATTGGCTTATTGACCCCGAAACCGCGCAGATCAAAGACGACTTCGGAGCGCCTCATGATCTCAGCCACGCAGGGCGCATCGGCAACCTGCTGACGACCAATGGAACCTTCAATCTGGGCCTGAGTGCACGCAAGAACGAAAGACTGCGCTTGCGGCTGATCAATGCTGCCAATGCGCGCAATTTCCAACTGGGGCTGGAAGGCCTTGACGGTTGGGCGGTTGCTTTGGACGGCATGCCCCTGGCTGCACCCATTAAGGTGACGGAGCCGATGATCCTCGCTCCGGCTCAACGGATCGACCTGATCGTCGATGTGGTCGCGGATGTTGGTGAAACGGCTCATATTCTTCAGTTCGGCCGGGAAGAGGCCTTCAGCCAGGTTACATTCGAGGTCGTTGAGTGGGGCTCGAAAAATCGTCGAGACGCGCCTTTGGCCTTGCCGCCGAACGACCACAGGATGGTCGACTTGAGTGAAGCCACGATGCTCAGCCTGAGTATGGAAGGCGGTGCCATGGGGCGGATGAGGTCCGCTTCCCTTGGGGGCGAACTCAAGCCGATCGGCGAGATCGTCGAGGCCGGGTATTTCTGGTCGTTCAACGGCAAAGTGGACGGGATCAACGGTGATCCCCTTGCGCGGCTGGACCGCGGCCAGAATGTACGATTGAAGATCGTGAACGACACGGCGTTTCCGCACGCGATGCACCTGCATGGCATTCACTTCCACGAGGTCGCCGAAAACGGCACCCTCGGACCGCTGCGTGACACGACCCTTCTTGAACGGGGTCAGACGCGCGAGATTGCCTTTGTGGCGGACAACCCGGGCCAATGGCTGCTACATTGCCACATGCTGTCGCATGCGGCTTCGGGCATGATGACCAAGATCGTCGTTGGATGACCCCGCGATCCGTCTATCTTGCGTTGGGCGTAGTTACCGTTGCGGTGGCTACCATATTCCTGTGGACCCGGTCCGGCGGAACCGACCATACGGCGGAAAACCTCATCAACTCCTCAGCCGATGTGGCCGCGGGCGAAGTCCTCTATGCCGAAAATTGCGCCGCGTGCCATGGCGCAAATCTGGAAGGTGAAGAAAACTGGCGCAGTCCGCGTGATGACGGAAGCCTGCCCGCACCGCCGCATGATGCAAGCGGCCACACTTGGCACCACGCGGACAGCATGCTGTTCGCCTACACCAAGCTGGGGGGCGCCGAGGTTCTCGCGGCGCAAGGCGTTGACTTCAACAGCGGCATGCCCGGTTTCGGCGACCAACTGAGCGACGGGGAAATCTGGGACATCCTCGCATACATCAAGTCAACATGGCCGGAGCGTGAACGCGCCACGCAAGCCGAGCGCACGGCCCAGGATATTGCCTCACAAGGAGACGGATAATGAAAAGATTCTTGGCTACCACCGCACTGTTAATGCTTCCGATCGCTGCGATTGCAGACGGCATGGACGAAGACCGGATCAAGGAACTGGTGCTGGAAGCCATCCGCGAGAATCCGGGCATCGTGTTCGAGGCCGCGCAGTTGTTCGAACAGCAACAGCAGGCGTTGCAGGCGCAAGCCGCAGCGCAGGTTTTCGATACGGAAAAAGCCACGCTTGAAAATGATCCCAATGCGCCCGTTCTGGGCAATCCGGATGGCGATGTCACGGTTGTCGAATTCTTCGACTACAACTGCCCCTATTGCCGCCGGGTTAAACCTGAAATGGAGGCCCTGCTCGCTGCTGATCCCAACGTCAGGGTCGTTTACCGGGAATGGCCCATTCTGGGGGACGGGTCGGTTTTTGCCGCCCGCGCGGCGCTGGCGTCCCGAAACCAGGGCAAATATGAAGAGTTTCATTGGGCCATGATGCAACTGAAGGAACGCGCAGAGGAAGCATCGATTCTCCGCACTGCGGAAGACATCGGCCTCGATGTTGCACAGTTGCGTCGCGACATGAACGGACCGGAAATCGAAGAACACATACAGACTTCCATGCGGCTTGCGCAATCTCTGGGGTTCAGTGGCACACCTTCATTTGTGATCGGCGACAGTCTTGCGCCGGGCCTGATCCAGGCGGACCAGATGATCGAGCTTGTCGATCAGGCACGGGCCGCCGAATAAGGACAATCCTACGCGGCTGAAGCGTCGTAGCCAGCGTCAGCGATGGCTTGCCGCACGGTCGCCTGTTCCAATGTGCTTTGGACAGTGACAAGGCGAAGGTCCAGATCGGCCGTGACAACGGCTGATGGATCCTTTGCCTTGATGCCGCTTTCTATAGCGGATGTGCAGTGTCCACAGCTCATTTTCGGGACGGAAAAAATCATGAAGGCCTCCATTTTTGGTACAACCTCAGACTTGGTCGTTCCATCGGGAGGAAGGTCAAGCAAATATCAAAAAAAATTAGATACTCTCTTGAGCTTCCAGCAACTGGAAGCCCTATATCAGGGTAAGTTCAACCGAGGAGGCCCTCATGACCGACCCCAATACGATACGTCTATCCGTTTCCGGCATGAACTGTGCGTCTTGTGTGGGCAGGGTTGAGAAGGCTTTGAACGAGGTTCCGGGCCTTTCGAACGTCAGTGTCAACCTTGTGAACGAAACGGCTCAATTTCAGATGGATAATCCGGCCACCACGGGCGTGGCGGTCACGGCCCTCTCGAACGCCGGATACCCGGCACGGACGGGGCGCGTAACATTGAACGTAGACGCCATGTCCTGCGCGTCCTGTGTCGGTCGGGTTGAAAAGGCGCTTGTACGGACACCCGGCGTATTGAATGCGGCGGTCAATCTGGCAACCGAAACGGCTGTGGTAGAGTATCTGCCAGATGCCATCACCCCGGAAAAGATTGCCCGGATCAGTACGGAGGCGGGGTACCCGGCCGAGATTGCGCAGAGCGATGCGCACGAGGACCGATCGGACCGCAAGGCAGAAGAAGCCGACGCGCTGGCGCGCCGTGTCATCCTTGCCGCGATCCTGACCGTGCCGGTGTTCGTTCTGGAAATGGGAAAACATACCATACCCGGCTTTGAGGGCCTGATTGAGAGCACAATCGGCATTCAAACGTCATGGCTGATCCAATTCGCGCTTGCCACGGTGGTTCTTTTCGGACCGGGTTGGGGGTTCTTTGCGAAGGGCATTCCGGCGTTGATCAAGCGTGCCCCGGATATGAACAGCCTTGTCGCACTGGGAACCGGGGCGGCGTGGACTTATTCCGTAGTCGCGACCTTCCTGCCTCAGGTGCTGCCTGACGGTGTGCGCGCCGTCTATTTCGAAGCAGCGGCGGTTATTGTCGTTCTGATCTTGTTGGGTCGCTGGCTTGAAGCGCGGGCCAAGGGCAAGACCGGTGCAGCCATTCAGGCCCTTCTTGGTCTGCAGGCAAAGACAGCCAGGGTCCTGCGTGACGGGCAGGCGACCGAGGTTGACATCAAGGAACTGCGGATCGGCGATCAGATCCTCGTGCGTCCCGGTGAAAGGCTGCCTGTCGATGGCGAGGTCACAGAAGGATCAAGCAACGTCGATGAAAGCATGATCACCGGTGAACCCCTCGCCGTGCCAAAGGCTGCTGGCGAACCGGTGACCGGCGGCACGGTGAACGGCACCGGGAGCCTGACCATAACGGCGACGCGAGTCGGGGCGGATACCACGCTGGCGCAGATTATCCGCATGGTCGAAGATGCTCAGGGGGCCAAGCTGCCGATCCAAGGCCTAGTGGATCGCGTGACCATGTGGTTCGTGCCTGCCGTTCTGGTTCTGGCGCTTGCGACTGTGGTTGTCTGGCTGCTGGTCGGTCCCGATCCGGCTCTGACCTTTGCGCTTGTGGCGGGTGTCTCCGTTCTGATCATTGCGTGCCCCTGCGCCATGGGGTTGGCCACGCCCACCTCGATCATGGTGGGGACAGGACGCGCGGCTGAGATGGGGGTGTTCTTCCGCAAGGGAGATGCGCTGCAACATCTGGATGAAGTTGGCGTTGTCGCATTGGACAAGACCGGGACGGTCACGCAAGGGCAACCCAGTTTGACAGACCTCATCACGGCCGACGGCTTTGACCGGGCAGAGACACTCGCCCTCATCGCATCTGTCGAGGCGCAGTCTGAGCACCCGGTGGCAGAGGCCATTGTGCAGTCCGCAAAGAGCGAAGGCCTGTCCTGGCCCGATGCGACGGAATTCCGGTCCGTGACCGGCTACGGTGTCGAGGCGCTTGTCCAGGGCCGCAAGGTTCATGTCGGTGCGGATCGCTTCATGGTGCAGCAGGGCATTGACACCAGCCCGCTGGAAGACCGCGAAAGGGCCTTGGCCGAAAAGGGACGCACCGCGCTTTATGCTGCGGTGGACGGATCCCTGGCGGCCGTGATTGCCGTGGCAGACCCGGTCAAATCCTCCAGCGCCGAAGTGATCGCAGCTCTGCATGATCGAGGGATCAAGGTCGCGATGATCACCGGAGACAAGAAGGCCACGGCAGATGCCATCGCCCGCGAGGTCGGGATCGACCATGTCATTGCAGGGGTGTTGCCGGATGGAAAAGTCGCCGCCCTGGACGAATTGCGGCAAGGGAACAGCAAGATCGCCTTTGTCGGAGACGGCATCAACGACGCGCCAGCGCTGGCCCATGCCGATGTCGGCATCGCCATCGGAACCGGCACGGATGTCGCAATCGAAAGCGCCGACGTGGTGTTGATGTCGGGCGACCTGCGCGGCGTGGTGAATGCCATCGACGTGTCGCGCAAGACCATGCGCAACATACGGCAGAACCTTATCTGGGCCTTTGGCTATAACGTCGCGCTGATCCCTGTGGCGGCGGGCGCGCTTTACCCGGCCTTTGGATTGCTCCTGTCGCCGGTGTTTGCCGCCGGGGCCATGGCGCTGTCCTCCGTGTCGGTTCTGACCAACGCGCTGCGGCTGCGACGGATCAAGGCGACGATGTCGGAACAGGATCCGCCCCACGACGCGGAGACGAAATTCGCAACGCAGCCCGCAGAATAGGAGACAGGTGTGAACATCGGAGAAGTATCAGAACGCGCGGGTTTGCCAGCGAAGACAATCCGCTACTACGAAGACATCGGCCTTGTCCGGCCTTTGCGCAGCGACAACGGCTATCGCGCCTTTCGCGACAGCGACATCCACAAGCTCGCATTTCTCGGTCGCGCCAGGACGTTCGGGTTCTCGATCGAAGACTGCCGCACGCTGCTTGATCTCTATGAAGATGAGACGCGGGAAAGTGCACAGGTCAAGGCTGTCGCTCAAGAGCATCTGGCCGCCGTTGACGAAAAAATCGCCCAGCTCAAGTCGATGCGAGAGACCCTGGCTCACCTCGTTGACGCCTGCCAGGGCGATCACCGCCCCGATTGTCCAATCCTGAAAGATCTGGCCAAAGACCCGTAACGCACGATGCCTGGGCCAGACATTTATGGGGTTTCATGCCGTTTCGATATATCGTCTTGAAACCCTCCAGCGCTGGAATGTTGTTCCTCCACAAATAGAATCCATGATGGAGAGATCAGATGTCTGAAGATGCGATCGGGAAATCTCGTGGCGGGTCCGACACCCGTTCAAGTGAAGGTGCAGCACATTCGGGAGGCCATTCAGGTTCATCCTATGGCCGGTTTCTGGCGATGGTCGGCACATCGACTGCGATCATGTTCGGCCTGATGTACATCAACTCGTACTCCTTCGAACATGTCTACTGGAGCGAAACCCGATTTTACATGACGTTCATCATGGGCGCGACGATGGCGACCGTGATGCTCCTTTTCATGTTGAACATGTACAAGAACAAGGGCGTCAACGCCGCGATCATTCTCGGGTCTGTCGTGATGTTCGCCGGCGCGCTCTGGCTCGTGAGAAGCCAGGAGACCATTCAGGACGAAAGCTGGATGAGCGCGATGATTCCGCACCACTCCATTGCGATCATGACAAGCGAACGGGCCGAGCTGACAGATCCAAGGGTCGAGGCGCTGGCTTCGGAAATTGTGACGGCGCAAAACCGCGAAATTTCCGAAATGCGTTTCCTCATAGATGACATTGAGGCAAATGGCGAAGCCGGTCCTGAATGGCCACTTGGTGAAGCGGACGGTCCGGCTGAAATGGAGGGGCTTCAAGAAGCGATTGCAACCCCGGTGATTGCCGGAATCCGTCCTGCACCGCTCAAAGCCGAAGAAATAACACGCGCACTGGGGTCCGACGGACAATGCCGTTTCATTCGCGCCGTGAACGCCGATCCCATTCTGGTCACGGACGGGGCGGGGAACGGCGTCGCCAAGATATCCGGATCGCTGGTCAACTTCACGTCGCAAGACACAGTGACGTCCGGTGGCGTCCTGTCTGCCGATGGTGGCCAATTCACGCTGGCGCCGGGTGACGCGGACGGTGAAGACGCCACCCTGCTGTTTGAATTGACGGGAGAGACGCCTCTGACTGTCGGATTTACCGGGTATTGGACCTGCAACGGTTAAAGGATTTAAAGGAACGCGTCATGACGAGAGAGGCAAAATCCACCCCGAAGACGGCGGTTTTGTACCGAATGGTGATGGAGGAGCATGTTTGTCCCTATGGGCTGAAAATCGAAGGACCTGCTTGAGCGGGAGGGGTATTCGATTGAGGACCGGCCTCTGAACACCCGCGAGGAAACGGATGCTTTCATGGAAGAACACGGTGTCGAAACGACTCCGCAGACCTTTATCGGCAATGAAAGAATTGGTGGCTATGACGCGCTGAGGGAATTTTTCGGCCAGGACGTAAAGGATGACGACGAGACGACTTATCAACCCGTCATTGCGATATTCGCTGTCGCATTCCTTATGGCGCTTGGTCTCAGTTGGGCGTTTTACGGTTCGATCCTGACGCTGCGGGCATTCGAGTGGTTCATCGCGATCTCGATGAGCTTTCTTGCTGTTCAAAAACTGCAGGACGTCGAGACGTTTTCCACGATGTTTCTGAACTACGATCTGCTTGCCCAGAAATGGGTGCGCTATGGCTATGTCTATCCCTTCGGCGAAGCACTTGCCGGTATTCTCATGGTCGCCGGTGCCTTGGTCTGGATCAGCGCGCCTGTTGCACTGTTCATCGGTACGGTCGGAGCGGCTTCAGTTTTCAAGGCCGTCTACATCGATAAGCGCGAGATCAAGTGCGCCTGCGTGGGCGGCGGTTCAAACGTGCCGCTGGGTTTCGTGTCCCTGACCGAAAACCTGATGATGATATTCATGGGCGTCTGGATGTCGGCGAGTGCGATGGGCCTCTTTTAGGCCTAACCATCCGTTTTCAAAGCGGTCACAGGGTCGCCAAGTGCAGCCCTGCTCAGCGCGTCGAGAACGGCTTCGGACGTCAGAACCTCGGACAGGATGATCCCGTCTGGCGCGTTTGGCCCGTAGACGATGTTGAACGGGATGCCAAACCTGTTGTGGCTTTCCAGATACCGGGAAATGTCAGTGCTGGGCCTAGTCCAGTCTGCCCGCATCGCAACGACATTATCACCCCGCAGTTGGTCGACCACGGGCGCACGGTCCAGCACCAGCGTCTTGTTGGCCTTGCACGTCAGGCACCAGTCTGCGGTCACGTCGACAAAGACGGTTTTTCCCTGCGACACCAGTTTCGGTATCTCGGAGCGATCGAACGCGACCCAGTCCTGGCCCACCGCTCTCGTCTGCGGCGGGATTGTCAGCGCCGTCGGCACCAGAAGGCTGAGAACAGCAACCACCACCAGCGCTGTCGGGCGCGTCAATCTGCCCGGCAAACGTATTGTTGCGAGAAGAATGAAAAGGCTCGTCATAAGCAGCACGGTCATGGCCACCCGGCCACCCGCCACCCCTATCAGTACCCAGAGCAGCCAGATCGCGGTCCCGGCCAGAAGACCGGCAAGCACCCATTTGACGACAACCATCCAACGTCCCGGCCTGGGCAACAACCGGACCAGACCAGGCTTCCCCGCCAGAACCAGATAGGGCAGGGAGAGCCCAAGCCCCAGAGCCGTGAAAACGAGAATGACATCAATCGGGCGCCCGGACAGGGCAAAGGCAACCGCTGTCCCCAAAAACGGGGCCGAGCAGGGCGTGGCCAGCACCGCCGCGAAGGCGCCTGTTGCAAAATCTCCGCCATACCCGTCGCGACCGCTTGATCTGGCCAGCCGTGACTGCAACCCGGAGGGCAATGAAACTTCGAACACCCCGAACAGATTGGCAGAGAACACGGCAAGCACCAGAAACATGACGGTCAGGAAAACAGGGCTTTGGAATTGCAGGCCCCACCCAACGGTGACGCCGACGGATTGCAGAACCAGAATGATTGCGGCGAGGGCCCACATGAACACCAGAACGCCAAGCGCCGACATCAGGAACCCATTCCGGACCTCGTGCGCTGGCTTGTTTCCATGATTGAGAACCGATGTCAGCTTGATGGACAGGACAGGCAGAACACAGGGCATGACATTCAGGATCAGACCGCCAAGAAAGGCAAAGGCCGCAATCGCCAGGATTTGCGTCAGATCCGGCAGGTTCGCCATAACCTCGAATGGTGCACCCGGGATGCGGTCTGACCAAGCGGGCTGCGCTGTCACCGCGCGTGATCCATCGGTCAAAGTCAGTTGCAGGGGCGGCGGATCCTCCCCTTGCGCGAGAAGAGGCAGCTTGGCCCAAAGGGCTGTTCCCGCATCATCGGTTCGGATGTCCGGTTTGCCAAAGGTGAATTCCGGCCCCAGTTCCGGAAAGATATCCGGCTTCACAAAGGCATTCGCACTGCGCGCCGTCACATAAAGCGCATCATCCGCGATCACCGCCGTTTCGACAATGATGTCGCTCTCTTCGGGACCAAGCGGCACCCGCTGGGCATACTCCGAAATCAGGCCCGCCGCCTTCGCGTCAATCCCGGTGCCCGCCGGAATTGTCAGTGCGAGATCGAAATCATGCGGCACACAGACAGTCGAGCACGCCAGCAATGAAACACGCGCCTGCAATGTTGCGGACTGGCCCGCAGTTTCGAGAACTGCCTGAATGGGCAGGACGACACGGGTCTTGTAGCCAAAATTCTCGATGCCGAATGCCGTGAAGCGCTCAGGCGCGGGCCAGAGCATCTGTGCGCTCACCAGATTTTCCGATCCATCCCATGAAATTTCAGGCGGCAGACCCACCTCGCCGGGCGAACGCCAATAGGCTTTCCAGCCCTCGGCCAGCTCGACATCCAGGCCAAGGGAAAGGGTTCTGGAGGTTTCCGCGACCCCATTTTCAACGGAGATGAGCCGGGCCGTGATTGTTGAATTCTCGTAGGTATCGCTCGATGCAGCAAAGCCCATGGAGGCCCAAAGGCAAGCCATGAGAAGGAAGAATAGGCGCAACGTGGTTCGCATCATCTTTTGGCTCGCTTCCACCCTTGTCCCGAGATCGAAATCCGAAGCACCTCTATGGCTGCATCTCCCGGTTGGTCAACTTTACAAACGGATACAATGTCGTTTGTGAAGCCATCCCGCTGCGAGAATAACGCGACGAAGTCCGCGTTCGTAGCAGGAAGGCCAATAGAAGCTTTTTTCTTCATTGAACATTTCAATCGCAACCGCGGCCTCCAACCTTCCAGCGCTGGAAATTGAAACCAAATGCGGATGACTTAGTTGAACGCTTAGCAATTGAGAGAAGGAAGAAGAGGTGTTGTCACATTAACGGTCCTGAGGTTGCTGGTTCATTGATCTGGGCGTAGGC
>NZ_CVRM01000015.1 GCF_001258055.1 Phaeobacter italicus
GATCAACGAACAGCTTGCCAACTTGCAAATTCGGCGAGTTAACGTGACAACACCCTTCCAACGGGTCCGATGCTGATTGCGGCTGCCGGGGGGCTCTTTACGGAGTTCATTTCGCTTGCGCTGATCTGGAAGCAAAGCAAGGAAGATCTGAACACGAAGGGAGCGTTCTGGCATATCATCCAGACCTTTGTTGGCAGTCTGTTGATCATCGTGACCGCCCTCGCAATCGAATTCACCGGGTTTCTGCTGATCGACCCGCTGCTTGGCATGGCGTTCGGGTTTGTCCTGCTATGGGCGAGCTGGGGATTGCTGAAAGAAGCGGCGCATCTTTTGATGGAAGGCACGCCTCCCGAAGTGAGTCTGCCTGAAATCAAACGTACCCTTGAAGAACTGCACGAGGTTTCCGATGTTCACCATATTCATGCCTGGGCGCTGACAAGTGGCAAGCATGTCTTCTCCGCGCATCTGCGTGTCACAGATCAAGAAGAGGTCCTGCAAACCGCCTACGACATGCTGCGTAAGGACTTCGGGTTCTTTTTCGCAACCCTGCAGATCGAAACACGGTGCTTCGACGAAAGCGGCGCTGAGGCAATCGACCTTTCAGCGGCGAGCAGTAAGACAGGGCATAACGGCGATCTTTGAAAACAGGTCATCGTCGCGGGCAGCAATTCTCATTGTTATCGGGCAAGCGAAATACCCGCCAAGCTTTGCTACCGCACCTTTTGTTATCTCGAACCGGGCATGGTCCGGCTGATCCATTCAGGGGCGCAAATGATACGTTCCCCGGGTCGGATTTGCGATCCGGCCATCATTCACAAGCTTTCGCAAGGCCCGATAGGTGGCCTCGTGCGAAAGGTGCAGCGCGCTGGCAAAATCGACAACGGAGCTTTCAAGCAGGCCCGCCACCATACCGGCATAGACCCGTTCTTCTGCGCGGCGGATGCCTACGATCTCAAGCGCCTGACGTTGCGCTTGTATCTGCTGTGCCGCTTGCCGCGCATAGGCGCGTGCAAAATCCGGATCTGCAAAGGCAGACAAGACCGCCGCTTTGTCGATCTGTACAAACGCCCCAGCCTCCGCCACGACCGCATCGCAGTGGTATCTATCCGAAAACACCGATGCTTCGGCAAGGCTCATCCCGGGCTCGGCACGGTAGATGATAAATCGTTCGCCATCCGGGCCGACACGCTCAAGATGAACGCGCCCGCACTTAACAACATAAAGGCCGCAGGTCCGCGCGCCCTGACGAAAGACCGTATCCCCTGCGGCCCTCGTCAGCGGACGCAAGGCGGAGGGCGGTATGAGATTATAGGGTTCAGGCATCATATGATCCAAATCATATTTCAGGGTCCGATCAGGTACTAGGCTGAATCCGAATACACTCAGGAAAGGCTGGTCCATGCGACTGATACCCGTTCTCTTCGCTGTCTTGCTTGCGACACCCGTTACGCCGCAACAAATGCATTCATCCATGGGTCACGCGTCCGACGCCCCAGGAAACCGGCCAGTCCGCCTTCGCCGCATTGGCCGAAATAGTTGTGCTGCTCCAGGCCGATCCCGAAACCGATTGGGGCGCCGTCAATATCGACAAACTGAGGGACCATCTGGTCGATATGGACCTTTTGACACGAAAGGCAGAGGTCACCCGCATTCTGCGGCCCGACGGGGCACGGTTCGAAGTGCGTGGCAGCCCGCGTGTCCTGTCGGCCATCAACACAATGGTTCCCGCCCATGCACCGTTCCTTGCCGGTGAAACAGGCTGGAGTGTTGCGTCAGAAGAAATGGAGGATGGTGTCGCACTGATCGTGGGTGGCGATGGTGAACAAATACAGGGCCTTGGTTTCTTTGGTCTGATGACAATCGGTGTACATCATCAAGAGCACCATCTGATGATTGCGAAAGGACGCAAGCCGCATCATTGAGCACGCGCCCAAGGCTCATATGCGGACCCAGGCCGCAATGGTCACTTCGCCAACACTACGCTCGGATATTCACAAAGAATCTGATGTCGACACCAGATCCGCAGAATTAACCGTCACACGCCTGCGGGACCATACGATCAGGGCCGCGCCAAGGATAATCATCGGCAACGACAGCAGTTGGCCCATTGTCAGCCCATAGCCCGCCCAATGAACCGCATGTCCAATCGGGTTGTCCTGCGTGACGAACTGCATATCAGGCTGCCGGAAGAACTCGACAAGGAACCTTGCGCTTCCGTATCCCGCCAGGAACAGGCCAGTAAGGCTTCCGGGAAAGCGCAGCCAACCGCGTTTCCAGGCCAGAAAGATCAGGACCGAGCCAAGCAGGATACCCTCCAGAAGAGCCTCATAAAGCTGGGACGGATGGCGGCCACACAGGCCCACGACGCCCGCACAGGACTGGGCCGCCTCGCCGGGGAATGCCACCGCCCAGGGCACATCGGTCGGACGGCCCCAAAGCTCGTTATTGGTGAAGTTGGCCAGCCGACCGAGGAAAAGACCCGGTGGTGTTGCAACAGCGAGCAGATCCGCCGTTGATAGAACGGGTGCGCCGTTGCGATAGCAAAAAAGCAAGGTGGCCACGACCACGCCGAAAAAGCCGCCATGAAATGACATACCACCCTGCCAGACCATGAAGATTTCGACGGGGTTCTGAAAATAGTACTGAGGTTGATAGAAAAGCACGAACCCCAGCCTGCCCCCCACGATCACGCCCAGAATGATCCATGTCAGCAGGTCTTCCAGTTGCTTGGGTTGCAGCGGCGGCGCCCCGGCCCCCCAGACTGACGAAGAGCGGACCAATGCGACACAGATGCGCCAGCCGATAAGGAGGCCAACAATATAGGCCAGCGCATACCAACGCAGGGCAAAGCGGAACGATCCGATATCAACGGCAAAAATCTCTGTTCCGATGTCAGGAAATTGGATAATCGAAGTCAGCATTCTTTGTTACCTTTGCCTGTTTCACACAAGGCCACATTTTGTTTCCCGCAACGGACGTTGGCGCGTTCAACCCTGTTGTCCCCAGCCCAAAGCGCTGTGGTGAATGTGCCATCCTTGCGTGCGGGAGTCGGTTCCGTTGAACCAGAGATGACGCACATCGGCACCCGCGTCCATGTGTTCAGGCGCTTGTATCCCATGAGTTTTGTACTTGTTTGTAACGGTTGGAAGCTCCGCCGCCTACTGGATCCGTCCGTCGCGGGAAATCAGCCGATCAAGGTCGCGCTCCATGATCTGAATTCGCTCCCGCGTCCTGCAACGACCATTGCGCAACCACATCTATGATCACGGATATGTTCATTGAAGTTGCGCGCGCCCGGCACAATTCAACGGATCATGACGGCACATAATGGTGATAACCGGGATCAAAGCAGGACCAGCGGCATCGCAAAAGGAGTTCAGATGTTTATACGGTCCCTCGCAGCGACACTTTTCATCGCTTTTGTTGCATTAGCTGCAAACGCCCCGCCCCTCTATGCGCAAGGAAAGACAATTCCATTCGATGGAAGCTGGAAAGAACAGGGCCTCTTGCGGCTCTTTTCGAACGAGTACGGCCTGCAAGGTCGGCGGCTGGACGTGATTTCCGATGGCACGGTTTCGGTTCTCTGGCGTCCGGTCAGCGCAGCCCTTGGCACCGCAAAGGCAGCAATGTGGGAATGGTCCGTCACGCAGGGTGTTAAGGGAACCGACCTCACACGGCGCGGCGGCGATGATCGCAATCTTGCTTTGTACTTCATATTCGTCGATCCGCAGACCGCAAGCACGCTTGGCCGAACAACGGCGCGCAAATTGCTGCGTGATCCCAATACGCGGGCGCTGGTTTATGTCTGGGGTGGCAATCATGCGAAAGGCGCATTGCTGAACAGCCCCTACTCGACGGGTCTCAAATCGAAAATTCTGCAAACGGCGCAAACCGGCAACTTCACCGAGAATGTGAACCTGGATCGCGATTTCGTGCGTGCGTTCGGGGACATGCCAAAGGTTCTGGTCGGTCTTGCGGTGACAGCCGACAGCGATGATACCGACGGAAAGATCCTTGCGGCCATTCAGGACCTGCAGATACGTTAGGTGCTCTCCGGTATTCCGCCAAACCTGGGCGCCGATCTGCAATGTATCAATATATCTCGCCGGGACGCCCTTCCGCAACGGTGGGGGATGTGGGTTGCAGGCCCCAGAAACGGAATACACGGAAACCCATGCTTAAGCGTCTTCAGATGATGGTTGCGCTTGGCGCAGCCACGCTCCCCCTGCCCCTGAGTGCGGCTTCGGTGCCTGTCACCCTGACGCCCGGCCTTCACCCGGATCGGGTCGCGGGACATTGCAATGCTTGGATTCAATGGCACCTGTCCCGGCCCCGAAATCAGACAGCGCCAGAACGATATTCTGCGGGCGCGGGTGGAAAACGGGCTGGAGGACGGGACCCTCGTACACTGGCATGGCATTCGGTTGCCCAACGCGATGGACGGCGTAAACGTGCTGACACAGGATGTCATCATCCCGAATGAGGGTTACGAGTACCGGTTTCCGGTTTCCGGTTCCCGATGCCGGAACCTACTGGTATCACTCCCACTACCTTTCCTACGAACAGGTCGCCCGCGGACTGTTCGGCCCCTGATCGTCGAAGAACCTGCCCCGCCAGACGTGGATCAGGACATCACGGCCATCCTCTTCGACATTCGGCTTGATGACACCGGCCAGTTCGACATGGAATTCGACCGCGCTGATTTCATAACAGCAGGTAGGCTGGGGAACTTGATGACCACCTTCCTGTCGTCTGAGCAGGCGCGGCTGGGGGATCACATCCGGTTGCGTCTGATCAATCCGACACCGGATCGCATTTTCGAGATACGTATCGACGGGCTGACGGGCTTTTGTGTGGCCTATGACGGGATGCCGCTGCCCGAGCTGGTTTCGCTGGGCAATCTAAAACTCGCACCGGCGCAGCGCATCGACATCATCGCAGATGTGACGGGTGATGTGATCCTAAGAGAAACCGTGCCTTCGGGTGGCGAGGAACTGGGGGGCATTATGTTGAACGGTCAGCGACAAATCCGGTCTGCGCCGATAGCTCCCCTCCCCGCGAACCTCGTGCCCGCGCCCGGAGAGATCACGCAAACGGCAGATCTCTTCATGCAAGGCGGTGCCGGGGACGGCGCGCACGGCGGGTTCGGGGGCTGGGCCTTCAACGACGTGAGCGGTCTGCCGAACAAACCGCTGATTTCGGCAAGACGTGATGAAGCAGTGCAGGTGCGGATGGTGAACGACACTGCTTTTCCGCACGGTATCCACCTGCATGGCCACCATTTCTGGGAAACCGATCAGAATGGTGCGCGAACCCACCTTCGCGACACGACCCTCGTAGCGCCGGGCGAGACGATGACGATTGTGTGCGTACTCGACAATCCCGGCGCGTGGATGCTGCACTGCCATATGCTGAGCCATCAGGCTGATGGCATGGCGACCTGGATGCAAGTCAGCTGAGGTCGGAGCGGTGGTTGCGCCAACCGTTGACGCGAAGCTGTGCCACAACGGGATATCGCTCTTAACAACAAGCACAGGCCCGTCATACAAAAGTTTACATGGCACTCGCCAAAATTTGCCTATGCTCAGGTTGTGAATGACGCTGGTCTGATAATCGGAAAGGTGCGCAATGCCATCAAAAATCCATTCTGGCGTGATTGTGGCCCATCTGTTCATGGGCATGACGGCGGGCATGGTCCTTGCCGAGCCATTGGAGTTCGCCGACCTAGACCCACCGGTCGGGAACAATGCGCAGGAACCCACCCTGTTCGCACTGCAGGATGATCGGGTCCTGCTGGGTTGGACCGAACCACACCCTGCCGGGTTTGCGGTAAAATTGTCGGTCCTTGAAGACGCAGAATGGAGCGCGGCCCGCACTGTTACCGTGTCCGACGAACTCTTCGTGAACTGGGCCGATTTTCCGTCCGTTGTTGCGCTTGATGACGGTACCTTTGCGGCTCACTGGCTGTGGGAAAATTCCAAAAACGACTATGCCTATGACGTCAAGATCTCTCTTTCGCCGGATGAGGGCCTGACATGGAGCGCACCGATAACGCCACATGATGATCGGTCGGTTAGCCAACACGGTTTTGTCACGCTCCAGCCGCTCGAAGACGGTTCCTTGATGTCTGTCTGGCTTGACGGACGCGCATATGACAAGCCGCTTTTCACCAGCGCAGCCAGCAACTACCCGGATGCAATGCAGTTGCGCGCAACCCGGATCACGCCCGAAGGTACGCGAACCGATGATGTTCTTGTCGATGCGCAGACCTGTTCATGCTGCCAGACGTCCGCCGCATCGCTGGACGATGGCACCGTCCTTGTCGCATACCGCGACAGAACAGATGCGGAAATCAGGGATATATCTGTCGTAAGACACCAAGGCGGCATGTGGTCAGAACCAACAAACGTCCACAATGACGGCTGGGAAATCTCCGGCTGCCCGGTCAATGGCCCCGCCATCGCGACCGCCGGTCAAACAGCCGCCGTGGCCTGGTTCACGGCTGCAAATGACAAGCCGGAAGTCAAGGTTGCGTTCTCTTCCGATGGTGGCAGAAATTTTGGCGATCCGGCGAAAGTCAGCCTCGGGATTCCCGCCGGTCGGGTCGATATTCTCATGCTGGACCCTCAGACTGCGTTCGTGACGTGGGTCGAATGGGCAAATGAGAGCGAGGTGATCCTTGCTTGCCAGATCACAACCGGTCAGCAGTGTAAGGACCTGCAACTGATTGCGCGAAACAACGGCGCAGGTTCGGTCAACTTCCCGCGCACGGCGCGAACGAATGAAGGGGTTTACCTGTCGTGGACACAGCCCAGCAACTCGGATGATCCGGAACCGAGTTCGACTATACGCACGGTTTTCGCTTCCTATTGAAGGTTTCCGGACGAAAGCTGATGGTTCTTTCGCTTGGCTCACATCAGGAGTGGGTCCAACGATCACCGTCAACAAGAATTGCATTTCCTGCAATAGAGCTACCGGCAAATGACGGTGATTTCTCATCCATAGTGACTGGTCTCTGGCCCGGAAATTGTAGCGTGCCACGCTTTTTCATGATCCCGGTCCCGAGCATATGACCCACCAGCGCTACCCAGGCAATGCCGGTGAAATTCAGAAAGAAGGGAAGATCTGCGACAGAAGTAGTGCCCCCGATGGCCAACACCCACAGGCCGAACCCATAAATCGCCGAGGGCAAAAACCAGTTCGTCTGCCCCGCGATACGGTGCCAAATTGGTCTAAAGACGAACAACCAACCGACGGGATAGCCAATCAGGCCAACAAGATAAAAATGTACGAAATATCCTGCGAAATCACCGTTCGGCAGACCAAGGCTGCCGAGTAAGCTCCTCGCTAGCCCGTGCGGTGACAACCGCGAAAAGCCCAAGCCCGGGCTGATGATCTGACCCAACAGATCGAACGCGACGGTCGCAAAGAAACCTGCGACGAACATTAACCCTAAAGTTCGGGCGTTGAATGCGGGTAGTGAACCTGTTGTGCGAGAATCAGTATCAACTGTATTCATGGCGATTCTTTCTTTGTATTGCGGGCGATCAAATAGACAGGGCTAATGTAATGACCAATTGTTGACCCAGCGACGTTCTCGGCAACTCCCGATCACTTTCCATCTTGATGAGATCGGTCTGTTTATGAACCCCGCCACAATAACCAACCTAATGACAGAACGTGGGATGTGCACTGCTGGCTCTAATATGTGATTATCCGTTACCGCCGTCAGCCTCCATGCCGAGAGAATGCTGACCGCCACAAGCACTTTGTGGCTTTGTACGCGCTGGTTCACAATGAGCGCTGCTTATGAGTCGGTGTCGCCGGAATTTCTCGTCTTTTCACCCCGCGCAGCAGCTGAGTTTGGCTACATCCTTGTCGAAGGTTTGTGCGGCGAGTTTCAGCCCTTCGACCGTGGTCAAATAAGGAAAGATCGTCTCTCCGAGCGCCCGTGCGGTCATGCCGAATATCAGCGCCATTGCCAGTGTCTGAATCGTGTCCGACCCCTCCGGTGCTGCGATCTGACCGCCCAGCAGGCGGTCGGTCTTCGCGTCGGCCACCAGCTTAATCACGCCGCGGGTATCGCGTGCAGCGACGGCGCGGGGCACGTTGTCGAGCGTGATCACACTGGTTTTGACCTTGTGCCCCGCCGCCTTGGCCTCAACCTCCGAAAGGCCGACGCCGGCCACTTGCGGGTCGGTAAACACGACCCACGGCATCGCCGCGTTGTCATAGCGCATCTGCTCCAATCCAAGGGCATTGTTGATCGCCACCTTGGCACCATAGGCCGCCATGTAGACGAACTGGTCACGGTCAGTGACATCGCCCGCGGCCCAGACGCCGGCACGCGTGGTCGCCATGTCCTGACCGACCTTGATAGAGCCGCGTGCGTCGGTCTCGATGCCAAGCTCTTCCAATCCAAGGTTCTCGGAATTGGCGATCCTGCCGGTGGTCACAACCAGCCGTTCGGCGGTCAGATCCTCGGTCTTGCCACCCCGTTCGACAATCAGATTGACGCCGCCCGCAGCTTTCGCGACCGAGACGTAAGCAAGACCGGTCTCGACCGCGATGTCTTCGGCCTTCAGCGCTTGCGTCAGCGCCTGGGCCACCTCCGGTTCGGCGCCCGGCAGGAGGCGCGAGCGGGTCACTAGCGTGACCTTCACCCCCAGCCTTGAAGCCATTTGCGCCAGCTCGCAGCCGATATAGCCGCCGCCCAGCACCAAGATGCTTTCGGGCCGGTCAGGCAAAGTCAATAGATCGGTGGAATCGAGGGGCTCCACTGTGTCGATCCCCTCGATCGCTGGCAGGTGGGGGCGCGAGCCGGTGGCGATCAGGACGCGCGGGGCGGATATCACCCGTCCTCCAACAGCGACGCCACCCTCGACCAATCGCGCCGGGCCATCCTCGATATAGGTAACGCTTTTATAGGCGGGCAGCAGGTCTATATATTTCTTGTGCCGCATCTCCTCGACCAGATCGGTGGTGCCTTGCACTACGGCACCCCAATCCACCGCATGATCACAGGGCTCGACGCCCGGGAACCGGGCGGCCGACGCGCCGCCATGCACCGCCTCTGCGGCGCGGATCATCGCCTTGGACGGCACGCAGCCGACATTCACACAGGTGCCGCCGGTGGTGCCGTGCCCGATAAGCGCCACGCGCTTTCCGGCATCGGCTGCCGTGATCGAGGCAGAAAACCCGGCCGAGCCGGCACCAACGACAATGAGATCGTAGTTGTCATCGCGGGTTTCACTGGCAGTGCAGCAATCGTCTTTCGTTACAGTTTGGTCCATTGGTTCTTCCTTAGCTTGCGATCGGTATCGCGACACGGCCCCGATCAATAATTTTGAATCACACCATCGAACCGATGTCGGAGGCATAGCTCGGATAGGCGAAAATCATGGCCTTGATCTGGTTGGCGGTCTGCCCGGCACCCATGGCCATGGCGAAAAGATTGATCTGCTCCTCGGAGCCCGGCCCGATCAGATGCGCGCCGAGGATCTGTCCGCTGCCCTCTTCGACAAGAACCTTGAATCCGGTATGTTTCGCGCCGACGCGCAGCGACGAATACCAGTCCCCTGTCTTTTCGAAATGGGTGTCGAACTTCAGCCCCTGTTCCCTGGCCACCGCTTCCGACAAGCCCACGGTGGCCACCATCGGGAGGGTGAAGACTACCGACGGGATCGGCGGATAATCCACGGTACGCTCGTCTTCTCCAGCCAGCAGGTTCTTGCCTGCCACACGCCCTTCGAAGGCGGACACCGGGGTCAGCTTGGGCCCACTGGCAGCGCAGTCGCCCGCGGCGAAGATCGCCGGATTGGTGGTGCGCATCGCGTCGCTCACCTTGATGCCACGGCGTGAGTATTCGACGCCGGCGGCCTCAAGGTTAAGGCGATCGATATTGGGCACCCGGCCCGTGCCATGCACCACCAGATCGCAAGTGATCGTTTCGGTGCCGTCGGGAGTTTCCACCGTGACGGTGAATTCGTCGCCCTGCTTTTCGATCTTCGCCACCTTCGCCTTGGTGCGGAGATCGACGCCGAGCTCTTCGGTTGCCTCAACCAGCATTGCGACCAAGTCGGGATCGAAAGGACCCAAGGGGCGGTCCATCATCTCCAGCACTGTCACTTCGCGCGCGCCCGCCCGCTTGACAATATGGGCGAATTCCATGGCGATGAAGCCGCCGCCGACAAAGGCGATGCGGTTCGGTCGCTCAGGCAGTTCCAGGAATTCGGTGCTGGTGGTCAGATGCTCTTCGCCCGGGATGTTCAGCGTCATCGGCCGCGCGCCGGTGGCGATATGAAAATGCTTCGCGGTCAGGGTCTCGCCGTTCAACTCGATCGTATTGGGGCCGGTGAACCGTGCCAGCCCATGCAAGACGTCGATCCCCGCTTTTTCCAACCCGGCTTCGATGCGCGGTGGCATAGCTTCGGTGAAGCTGCGCTTGAAGGCGATCATGTCGGGCCAGTTGACCGAAGGTTGCGCCTCCAGCCCCTTGCCTTCCATGTTTTCGGCCCATTCGACACCCTCGGTGACCGCGACCAGCATTTTCTTGGGGTCGCAGCCGCGCAGGGCGCAGGTGCCGCCATGGGGTTCGCTGTCGATGCTGGCGACGCTCCAGCCTGCATCCGCGGCCATCCGGGCGACGCCATTTCCAGCGGTGCCGCCGCCGATCACGATGAGGTCATAGGTCTTGGTCATACCTGTTCCTTTCCTTGTGCCAGTTTCTCTTGATCCGGCTCACTGCTGAACTGCCTGATTTTCTGAGCCAGAGCGCATATCCCGCCACCGCCAAAGCGGCGGCAACCGAGATCCGCAGAGCAAAGCGGAACTCCAGCCAGAACAGCAGAGCCGAAAGAACAACCGCCAAGCCGATGAGAAGGGCTTTCGGACTGTGCCCTGGTCTGCCGGCTTGCTGCCACAGGGCATATGCAACCGCACTCAGCGAGGCGAAGAGCATCGGGAAAAGCGCGTAGTCGAGCCAACCAACAACGGCAGAAAGTCCGACCCCGGCGACGATCAGCACCAGGAACGGCGTGAAGCAACAGATCGCCGCAAATACGCTGCCGATGAGGCCGCGCCGCAAAAGGGTCGTGGGTTCATTGTTATTGTTCATGTCTGTCATGCTGTCTCCAGCTCCGAGTGCGGGTCGGTGAATGCGATCAGAAATCGCCGGACTCGACGATGTCCGCCGAATAGCCGGTGGCGCGGATTGCTTCGACGATCATGTCCTGATCGGCGGCCTCGTCATCAAAGGCGACGATGTAGGTGCCGGTGCCGAATTCCTCTCCTTCCATGAAGTCGATGATCTCGACCGAGGGAACGCCCCGCATGGCCGCCGCCACCGTGTAGGAGCAGGTCGGGCATGTCAGTTCGCCTACCCCGATATTGATGCGCTGTTCGGCGGCGCTGGCGGGGGAAGCTGCGAGAGTGCCAACGACCGCAAGGGCAAGATGGAGTGACTTCATGGGTTCGGCCTTTCAGTAGGACAGAAGGTATGGGGTGAGATAGGGAAAGATCATCGCGACGGTGACGATGGCGGTGGCAATCCAAAGAATGGATCGCATGAGTTTCCGGTTCATGGGGCGCGCGCAGGTGCCATCCGCGCAGGCCTCAGTCGGGATCGGACGGTAGGCCTTGTAGAATCCATAGCCGATGCAGGCGGCACTCAGCGCGAAGGTGATCCATTTGTACTGGTAGAGAACGCCCAGCTGCGCAATGAAAACGCCGGTAACGCCGAAGCTGACCAGCACCAGCGGCAGGATGCAGCATGAGGTCATCGCCAGCGCGCCAAGCGCGCCGAGCCAAGTTGTCGTCCATGCCTTTTTGTCGGCAGCCCCTGTTTCGTCCATTGCCGTCTGCCGGTCGGCGGATGTGGTTTCAGTCATGGTTCGAATCATCCTTGCCTCAGTGATGATCTCAATCTAGGGTCTGTAGCAGGTACAGGCTCAAGAGGGTCAAACGTGAAAAATCGTCACAGATCGGTGAAGGTCCTCAGGCGCGGAGATCTGGCCAGGCTGACCGGCTGCAATCTCGAGACCATTCGCTACTACGAGAACATCGGCGTTATGCCCGAGCCGCCGCGCTCCAGCAAAAACTATCGCGTCTACGATGATCGGCATGTCGCGCGCTTGTGCTTCATCATGCGCGCGCGCGAGCTTGGGTTCACGCTCGACGAAGTCCGCGATCTGCTCGCCTTGGTCGATGGCGGTGCCCAGACCTGCGGCGAGGTGCAGGGTCTGGCAAATTCGCATCTCGCCTCGGTCCGCGCCAAGATCGACGATCTCAAACGCATCGAACGCGTGCTGTCTTCCACCGTGGCGCAATGCACCGGTGACGATGTCCCTGAATGCCCTGTGATCGACGCGCTGACGGAGGTGACCTGAAGGGCCATAGTTGAGGACGCCCATGCATGTCAGCCAAGCGGACAATGGTGCCAGCGCCGTTGTTTGCGATCATTCGTTCCCCGCGGAGTCCTGCGTGGTCGCCGCATGTTCGGGGACCAGATAGCGCGGCACGATCCACAGATAGGCGACCATGCCGAAGAGCTCGACGAGCGACTGGAAGACGATGACCACGGCCGCCACGTTCCACTCCGGTCCAAGCACCAGCACCAGCGGAAGTACGACGAAGGAGTTGCGGGTTCAGAGCGAGAAGATGACCGTTCGTCACCCGCTAGTGGACAATCCGGCCGCCCGCCCGGTCGCCGCACCGAGAAGTGCTGCGGCGACGAGGTAGGCGACGTAGGCGCCCGCCACCTGCGCCAAAACCGGCAGCGCATCCCGTACCGCGTCGACTTGCGAGGCCGCGATCAGGAACACCACGACAGCCAGAAGCGGAACCGGCAGCCAGGCGAGGCGATTTACGATCGCGGCCCGCTCCGGGCGCGCCTCTGCCCAACGCTCCAGCAGGAAAGCCGCTGTGAGCGGCAGCAGGACAAGCGCCGCAAAGACGGCGGCAATGCGGTCGGCGGCGAGAAGCTCAAAGAATGCCTCGCCGAGAAAAAGCCAAAGGAAGAGCGGCAGACTGGCGAACTGAACCGCGAGGAGGATCGGTGTCGCGGACGCGGCACGCACCGCATCGCCGCGACCGAGATGGGTGAATGTGATGAACCAGTCGGTGCAGGGCACCAGCAGCACGACAAGCACCCCGAGCCGAAGCGCAGGATCGTCAGGCAGGAACGCGATCAGCCCCCAGACCAGCAGCGGCACCAGGACGAAATTGCCGATCAACATGGTGCCGATGAAACGCCGGTCGCGCGTCGCGCGCGGCAGGTGCGCTAGCGGCATCTGAGCGAAGGTAGTGAAAAGCATAAGCCCCAACACCGGCCAAAGCAGCGCCTCGAACACCCCCGAGATACCGGGGGCGAGCGAGCCCAAGACCAGACCGGAAAGGATGGCAGCGAGGTAGATCCAGGCTTGATGGCGTTCGAGATTTTGCAGCTTCATGTCCTGCCCCTGCTCTTTCCGAAGGCGATTTTCAAGAAGACATCACTCGACATGCC
The DNA here is from genome assembly GCF_001258055.1 of Phaeobacter italicus. GTDB lineage: Bacteria > Pseudomonadota > Alphaproteobacteria > Rhodobacterales > Rhodobacteraceae > Phaeobacter > Phaeobacter italicus. The sequence goes on from NZ_CVRM01000015.1 coordinate 13,505, forward strand.
ATTGCGACAACGGCTCGTTCGTCGCTTGGAGCGTTGTATGGTCTGTCCGGTTTATACCCGCAGACCGGTCACGACCCAGTCGACAATGCTTTCATGGTAGTTGGGGACGTGGCGATAGCCGAATTGTCTCAGCCGATCAGCCGAACTCTTTGACCTCGAGCATCTGCAAAACGGTGCTCCTCACCGTTTCAGCCGTGCTGCGGATAGACGCAACATCGGCGCGCACAGATCGCTTCGACAATCAGTTTGTGGCGCGCCACATTCGGAACCGTCCTTGCCCTGTTAGCTCGCGGACCAGATCCCGCGCTTCCATCCAGGCGAGGTTGCGCTGGACAGCGGCGCGGCTGGCTCCGGTCAGGGCCTCGGCCATAGGGGCAGAGACCAGGGGCCATTCGGTCAGCACTCCGCGCAGGGCTGGCGGCGTCTTGCCCGAGAGTGGGGTCATCTCGGCTTCCGCCAGCGCCGACCATGTCTCGATATCGTCGAGGTGCCGCATCGCGGTCAGGCAGGCCGTTTCCATTTTCTCGAGCCCGCGCGCCAAACGTTCAGCCGGGGGGCCGCCGGCGCGCAGCGCCCCCGCCCCACCCATGGCCAGGGGTGCGAATATTGCCCCCTCGCCCTCATGCGCGGCAATGCGCGACGCCGTGACCGCCGCTTCCATTCGGTTGCTCTGCTGTCCGAGGCCCGCGAGGCTCCAGAGGTGAAACCCCATGCAGGCACGCGTGATCGGGTGCAGGTCGGCGGCTTGCGCCATCAGGTCAAGCCACCCGCCCGCGCGATCCGCGAAGGGCTCGGCTTCATCCACCATGTTCTCGGGGTCACGGCGATCGAGGAAGGCGGACAGGTCCACGTCTGGGCCGGGACCGCCTGTAAGACGCCGCACCGCCCATCCGACACGCGCAAGCGCTGCGGTGTCGTCCTGCACGCCGGACAAGCGCATGGATATCCAGAGCGCCAGCCGATCCGGGCCAATTCGGTCGCCTGCAAACCAGCTGAGGTCTGCCGCCTCGATCAACGCAAGCCTGTGCCGCCAGCCTTCCGGGCCACGCTTCAGACGGTCGTCTAGCGCCCCGATCCGGCCGGCCACACGGGCAAGGCGGGCAGCATGGCCCGCCTCGGCACGTCGCCAATCGTCAAGAACAGCGGTCTCACGCACTTCGGCCCTAGGTCCGGGCGGCAGATAATGCGGCTCCTCTTCCATCGGACCGGGCAGGAACCACAGGTCGTCCTCAGAAGTCTCTTCAAGCTCCTCCGCATCCTCAAGAGGATCATCAAAATATTATACTTTATACATGCTTGAGGCTCCATATGTGCAAAATATGGCATTTTTGCATTTTACCCAAGGGTTTTGTCAGGGTGCGCCTGCACACTTCATATAGCACGTGCGCGCAATGGTCTGCGAGAGCTCGCTGATCGCGCTCAGCGTAAGGGAACCAAGGGCTTTGGACTGAACAGCCCCACAGAGCCGGCACTTGCATTCGCTTACAAACGGTCGTTTATTCGCGATATATTAAATTGCAAAAGGCCCAGTTTCATGCCCCTGATTGGCTATGCGCGCGTCTCCACCGAGGATCAGACCCCCCTGCCCCAGTCTGAGGCACTGCAGTCTGCGGGATGCGCCGAGATCTTTGAAGAGCACGCCTCAGGCGGCAATCGCGCGCGGCCCGTGCTTGCACGTGTGCTGGAGCGGATTAGCAAGGGCGACACGCTGGTCGTCGTGCGGATCGACCGGCTTGCGCGGTCTTTGTCGCACCTACTTGAGGTGATCGAAAGACTGGAGGGCAAGGGGGCGTTCTTCCGCTCGCTCCAGGACCCGATCGACACTGCCTCGCCTCAGGGCAAGTTCACGTTGCAGGTTCTGGGCGCTGCGGCTGAGTTCGAACGCGCTCTGATCCGCGAGCGTACCAAAGCCGGACTTGCCTCGGCACGCTCAAAGGGCCGCGTCGGCGGCAACCCAGGTCTTCGCGCCAAGGACCCTGAAGCGCTGCGCAAGGTGCGGTTGGCGCGACAGGACGGCTACATGGAGCGCTTGAACGAAACTGCGCAGGATTGGGTGCCCCATGTGCGCCGTTTGCGCCCCGATATGGCTTGGGAAGACGTCCTGCGGATCATCAATGGCCCCCTGCCCCATGATCGGCGCTGGACGCAAAGCCGCCTGCTCCGCGCCGTGAAGGCATACGTGGCGGAAGGATTCCTGCCCGCTGAAGTGCTTGGACGCGCTGGACGTCGCGAAACCGACGATCGCCTGCCTGCGATTGTCGCCGCAATCAAAGGTGCTGACCCCGAGATCACCTTGCAGGCAATCTGCGACCGACTGGAATCCATGCGTGAGCGCACCCCTCGCGGTCGAACCAACTGGCAGCCGTCCTCAGTCAGAATGCTGCTGGAGCGTGCAGAGCGCCTCGGCCTTTTGTAGGCGCTAATGGTCGGCAAACCACCCTGTTCGCTCGGCCCAAATCTTCCAGAATCATCGCCTCAATTGGACGAAAACCACGTAAATATCCAACAATGCCTTGGGGTTAGTTCGCGCGAGCAGAAAATATCTCGAAGGGTGTCGGCTTCGCCAGACACGGTCTTTATCGTTGGTAATCAACAGAGGCGTTGCTCGGCAGAATGCTTTCGATCAAAAGCAGGAAATCACGATGAGCACGACACCAACCCCCGATCTGGAAACCGCAAGGCGGCTGCGACTGATTCGAACCTCGAAAGGGCTCAGTCAACGCGAAATGGCCAGATTGGCCGGGGTTGGCAGCGGTACGATCTCGCAGATCGAAAGCGGGTCTACGCAGCCGTCCGTGGCCCTTCTGAAGAAAATTCTCGCAGGCGTTGACGTGAACCTTGGGTTCTTCTTCAGCTTCGAACTGAAGAATGAAGACAACTTTTCTACCCTCACAACAGCATGCGCAATCTGGGGTCGCACGGCGTTGCTTACCTGCTTGTCGCAGGAGACCGTCGAAATCGTAAGCTGCAGATGCTGATCGAAGAATACGGGGTGGCTGCGGACTCCGGTCGTGGCGCCCTGTCACATGAGGGCGAAGAATGCGGTGTTGTCATTGAGGGGCGTCTTGAGGTGACAGTAGATGGACAGTCGCGCATTCTCGGCCCGGGAGACGCCTATTACTTTTCCAGCATCCTCCCACATCGCTTTCGCAACGCCGGTGACGGCATATGCAAGGTCGTCAGCGCCTGCACGCCATCATCGTTTTAGGCGGTTCATCGCGACGGTACGGCCCCTGCCCTATCCCTTCCCCTAGGTGGTCCTGTTTGAGAGGGGTAGGTCAGAACAAAAATCCCGCGGCCAGGGCAACCTGACCGCGGGTTCCTAGGACACGCGCTTTGCGGAACAACCTCACCACAGAGAGGACACTTGCTCCATGCGCTTGCCCGGAAAGGTGCCCCAGCAAGCTGGGGCAAGCACTTATGCCAGTGCCAGATCGGTCGCCGACTGACGACCATCGCGGCCGTTCTCGATCTCGAAGGTCACTTTCTGACCGTCATCAAGCGCTGCAATGCCCGCGCGCTCTACTGCCGAGATGTGCACAAAGATGTCTTTGCTGCCCACTTCCGGCTGGATGAAACCAAAACCTTTGGTTGGGTTGAACCATTTCACGGTGCCATTGGCCATAACCGTAGTCTCCTGAATAGATGCTGCCCGCAAGATCGCGACAGCCCGGCGAAAGTCGATCCAAGTCGATCAACCGGAACCGGGTTAGCGGCAGCAGAAATTCGAAGAGAAGAAACGTTAGCGCCCTCTCCCTGCGCCTTTGGCAGCCCGATAGCAAGGATTCTTTTCGCCCCGCATCACCGCGCATGCGGGTTTGCGCTGGTTTGGATGATCGTTGACGCGGGTGCCACCTGGGTCAGGTCTGGGCCAAAACGCAGAGGGGGGGGACGCGCTTAGATGGTGGTAAAAAGACCAGCGAGCCGTCTGATCGCCCCCCGCCAGTGCCCACCGGGTAGCACAACATCCCAAAGCCCCCTGCCCCGCCGATCCGCGCTAATTCCCGATTTAGAGTCTGAATCAGGCTCTCGCCGGTCGGAACGTGTGTGGCAAAGATAGCGGTTTTTGCGGTAAACTCGGGTCAAAATCGGCCCTTTTGGGTCATTCTGCCTGCTTTGGGCAAGAATCTGTTGCCAAGTCGGACTGCCTCGTCATAAATAACGGTAAATACAGCTCTGGCGAAAAAGAGCGTTACAATACAGGACGAGGCAGCAGTGACAGAGTCCACGACAATAAACCACCGCATCCGCGACAATGCCGAACGGCTCGCGGCGGCGCTGGAGAGCCATATGCTCAAGAGCTTTGCGCCCGATGCGCGCAAGGAACTGCGCCTGTTCAGCGCGGGTGAAGCTGCTGACCTGTTGGGAATTTCGGCGAGCTTTCTGCGCAAGCTGCATTTCGATGGCCGCATCCTCGATGTTCATACCACACCTGGCGGGCGGCGCCACTATTCCGCCGAAGACCTGCTGGCAATCCGCCACACGTTGGAAAGCACGGCCAAGACGCCGGGAACCTACCTGCCCGGCCGCCGCGAGGGCGACAAGGTGCAGGTGCTGTCCTTCCTGAACTTCAAGGGCGGATCGGGCAAGACAACCAGTTCCATCCACACCGCACAGAGACTGGCACTCAAAGGGTATCGCGTGCTGGCGGTCGACATTGACCCGCAGGCCTCGCTTACGACGCTGTTTGGCTATCGACCCGAATATGATTTCCTGGACTCCGGCACCATCTATGACGCGATCCGCTACGATGATCCCGTGCCGCTGCAGCAGATCATCCAGAAGACCTATTTCACCGGTATTGATCTGGCCCCGGCCGGGCTGATGCTGCAGGAATTTGAACATGAAACCCCCCAGGCGCTGATCAACAATGTGCAGCCGCCGTTCTTTGCCCGCATGGCAACGGTACTGCAGGAGGTTGAAGCGGATTATGACGTGATCCTCTTCGACTGCCCGCCTCAGCTTGGCTATCTGACGATGTCGGCGCTCTGTGCCTCGACCGGGGTTCTGATCACGGTCGTCCCCAATATGCTCGACGTCGCCTCGATGTCGCAATTCCTGCAGATGAGCGCGGATCTTTTGGACGTGGTTGGCAATGCCGGGGCGCAGATGGAATTCGATTTCCTGCGCTTTCTCATCAACCGATATGAACCCAATGACGGACCCCAACAGCAGGTGGTTGCCTTCCTCAGGCAACTCTTTGGTAAAGAAGTCATGACCGCGCATATGCTTAAATCTACTGCAGTTTCTGACGCGGGCCTCACTCAGCAAACAGTTTATGAAGTAGAGCGTACGCAGTTTCATCGAAATACTTACGATCGTGCAATAGACTCTCTCAACCAAGTCAATGAAGAGATCGAAACACTCATTCAACACGCATGGGGTCGCTAATGGCACGCAAAGGGATTCTCAGCACTGACACCTCTCCATCCACCGCCATCCGGCCCGAGCCAAAGGCCCGGATGATGCCACGTGGCGCGGTGGGAGCCCTGCAATCATCGCTGACGCGGCTGCAGGAAAACGCCGTGCAGGACATCGACCCGGCATTGATTGACGATGCAGGCCTAGAGGATCGTCTGGGGCTGGACGATGCCGCGCAAAACCAACTGGTCGAGAGCCTGCGCACCTATGGCCAGCAGGTGCCCGTTCTGCTGCGCCCCCATGCCAAGGTGCAGGGGCGGTACGAAATCGTTTATGGCCGTCGCCGCCTGAAAGCGCTGCGCGAGTTGGGTCAGCCGGTCAAGGCGATGATCCGTCAGCTGGATGACCATGCCCTTGTGATGGCGCAGGGTCAGGAAAACACTGCGCGTCAGGATCTGTCGTTTATCGAAAAGGCATCTTTTGCCGCGCAATTGCAGGACGGCGGCTATGACCGGCAGACAATTGCAGCGGCCTTGTCGATTGATATGCCGATGGTCTCGCGGATGTTGAAGGTGGGAACCGCCTTTGACATGGGTTTTCTTCGTCAGATCGGCTCTGCGCCCGGTATCGGCCGCGAACGCTGGATGGCGCTGGCGGCGGCGATGCAGGAACCGGGCGCACGCGACCGTGTGCTCAGCGGGATGAAGGGGCCTCTTTTCCCGACTGCTCCGTCAGATGCCAAGTTCGAGGCCGCCCTGGCGCTGGCCCAACAGATCCACAGCGAAAAACCGAAAGCCAAACCCGCCAAGGCGCCGGCCCGCGTGATCGAGGGGCCGCATGGCCGCCCTCTCGCGGATCTGCGTCGCAGTGGCAAAGGTGTCTCGCTCACGATCGCGGCCAAGGATAACGCAGAATTTGACGCATGGTTTGAGGCAAATGCCGAAACCCTGCTGAAAGATCTTCACGAGCGTTTCACGATGGAAACCTCGGAAGAGTAACAACAACCAGCCAAAGACAGGAAAGGAGGCACGAACCCCGGCAAGAAAAAAGCCCCCCAGGACATACATCCCAGAAGGCTCATTTCAAACTTAGCACCCTTGGAATACCCCCTTCGAATCGGTCCTGTCAACTCTGTGCGCTGCACAGGGGCGGATGATTTTTGCCTTTTTCGTGAAAATCCCTATGAAACATGCTTCCCAAGTCGCGTTTGGGATGGCGGAGCCTTGCGCCCTGCCCTCCGTCGACAAATGGGACATCCTCTCGGCGTTGTCCAAGGCAGCGCCCGAATTTGGTGTCTCTCATCGAACCCTCGCCGTTCTGAAGGCCCTGATGACGTTTCTGCCGGAACAGTTGATTGCGGCAGAGCGCGGCGGCGCTGTGGTCTTTCCATCGAACCGGAAACTCTGTGAACGGTTGAACGGGATGCCCGAAAGCACCTTGCGGCGTCACCTTGCCAAACTGGTCGAGACCGGAATTGTCAGCCGTCAGGACAGCCCCAATCGCAAACGCTTTGCCCGAAACATCGGTGGCACGCGTGCTGTGGCCTATGGGTTTGATCTCTCTCCGCTCGCCGTCCACGCCGGACAGGTGCTGGCCATCGCGGAAGATGCCGATCTCAAGGCAGAGCGTATCGCCGTGCTACGCGATCGACTGGCCCTGTTGCGACAAGAGATCCTGGCATCCGGCCAGCAGCTGCCCCCCCTGCCCCAGGAAACACTGGAACGCGCCCGCCTGACCCTACGCCGCCGCGTCGATGAGGCGGATCTGATCGCCCTGATTGACGCATTGACAGAAATTGCCGCTGACCTCCCTGCCCCGCAGACAGAAGACACCCAACTGGAAACACGCGCCGCAGCACAAGAAATGAGCGGCAGCGACAGCCAGAATGAACGGCACATACAGTATTCAAATAAAACTACTTCTGACTCTGAAGAAACCGCTCAAACTGAAACCTTGGCAACTGAGGATAGAGCCGCGCAAGGCATAGAAGAGCCACTGCAGGACGTTCTGTCGTCTTGTCAGGAATACAGGCAATTCTTTCCCGATGGTATTCGCTCGTGGCAGGATCTTACCCGCACGGCCAGCCAATTGGTTCCAATGATGGGAATTGAACAACCCGTCTTTCACGAAGCGCAACGCATCATGGGCAGTCAGACCGCCTCGACGCTGGTGCTGTGCATGTTGGAACGGCTCTCCGAAATCCGCAGCCCCGGCGCCTATCTTCGCCGCCTCTCGCAAAGGGCGCGAGCGGGTCAGTTTTCGATCACCCCGATCATTGCATCCATCAGACAACGGCAGAAATTGTCAGCTGACAATTTTGGTGCCGCCCATGCCTGACATTCTGACGAGAAATGCAGGATCTGCGCCTCGATGCGATCGCCATTTGTAAATCGGCCCGCCGCGGATCAGACCGACATGGGCCACCTGTCACCACGCAAGACCAAGAATTGTCAGCTGACAATTCCAAGGGCGCGGCCCGTGAGAGAGTGAAATCAGACTTGCACTGCAGCGCGGTCAGGACGGGTGAAATGAGCCTTGCTCTGCAACTCGTCGATCATGCGCTTGCGACCTCTACACAGTTGTCTGCTGTCTGGGACAGCGCCAGTAGATCTGCCCAGATCGCTTTGTTCCCGGCGCCAAGCAGCTCGATATGGCCCAGAGTCGGCCGCCCATATTGCGCGGGATCAAATGTCACGAATTGCGCACCAGACGCGCGCAAACTGTCCGCATAACGCTGTACCCCGCTCGGCGGCACCACAACGTCATCCTTGGCAACACAGATCCGCAGTTGGGGCAGGGGGCTTTCATCCTTGGGGTAGGGCAGGGCGCTGCCAATATCACTGGCAAAGAACTCCCGACTGGTGCACCAGCGGCGCCACTGCCAGTAAACCCCGGCAGGCAGATCAGCCCCGAACCTCAGCGATTTTCCCGGCAGATACCCCATCAGCGCTGTTGCCAGCGGGCCAAGCAGAAACCAAAAGGCCAGGACCACGGGGCGATAGCTCCACGGGTGGTCCCAATGATGGGCAAACCCGCTGCCGATGGTGGTGATGCGGGTCACGCGCGCGGGATAGTCGTGAAACGCCACGCCAAGCCCGCCCAGCGAATGTCCCAGAACCCAGATCGGTCCACGCGGGGCCAGATCCGCAAGCGCCGCCAGGGCCGCGCTTTGGTCCTCCAGCATCCAGTCCGCCATTGTCAGCGGGCTGTCTTTCAGATGTCCGTTCAGGCTTTCGCCAAAGTCGCGGTAATCATAGGTCAGGACGTTCAATCCCTGCTGCACCGCCCATTGCGCGAAATGGCGATAATACCGCTGCGGAACACCGGTGGCCGCGTTCAACAGAACAGAGGCACGAGCCTGTCCGCTGGCCCGGTAAAATCGGCCCACCATCGATGATCCCGCGCAGCGGATCGTGACCTTTTCAGCTATCTGTTCCATCGAAAATCCTTGCATGCAATTTCCTAGACCATTTGGTCTATAGCGGATGTGGACCACTCGGTCTAGATCCGTTAGGGATGACGTCATGTCATCAAATGAGAACCGAGATAAACTGATCCGCACCGCCTCCCGGCTGTTTCGCAGCAAGGGCTATGATGGCGTTGGGCTAAAGGAGATCCTGGCCGCAGCGGATTTGCCGAAGGGATCGCTCTACTATCATTTTCCAGGTGGCAAGGTCGAACTGGCGGATGCCGCGACGCGTTGGGCAGGGGACTGGGTGGCGCGCATGCTGGGGCAGTGCTTTGAGACAGCCATGTGTTTTGAAGAGGGCGGGGTAAAGACCTGCGAGACTCTTGCCGCCAATGCAGAGCATCACAACAGCGTGCCTGCCTGTCCGGTGGTCAGCATCCTTCAGGCGGCCCCGTCAGAACCTGCGCTGCGCAAAACCGCCGAAGACATCCACAACACCTGGACTGCGGGCCTGGTCCGACAGGCGGAACGGTTTGGGGTTCCCGACCCGCATGCGGCGGCTCTGTCGCTGCATATGCGGCTACAGGGGGCGTGGATCCTCGCCTATGCCCAACAATCCGGCGCGCCTTTCCACCAGCTCGCAGCAGAGCTGCGCAAGGCCACGGCTGGCTGATCCGCCGCCACAGAACCGGCAGTGGAGATTGGGCCAGCGCTGTGGCCAGTTGTGCGGCAAGTGTTGCCGCCTGTGCTGCGGGCAGGGCAGGGTGCAGCTTGTCAGCTGACAATTCCAATGTAGCGGAGAATGTCGCAGGGGCAGGGCGAAACCGCCCGGTCGCCCCCTCAGACCCCCGTCAGCGCCAGATCCAGCGCCTGGGTGATCTCGCTATCGCAGGACGCCAGACTCAGAACAGGGGCTTTCAGCAGCGATGCAGGCACAGCCGATAGAAACTGGGTGACCATCACATAGCGCCCCGACTGGATTTCAAAAATCGGGTTCAGCCGTTTGGCTGGTGTGGGCGCGGCATCCAGCGGCATCAGCGGCACGACGATCCGGGTATTCAGGGCGTCCAGCAGATCGGCCTGCACATCCAGCAGATAACCGGTGCTGTCCGGGCTGGCGTAGACGTCAAAGCGGGCCATCAGAACGGACGATAGCGATCCAGGGGCAGGCCATTTTCCTCAACCCACCGGTTTGATGACTGCAGCGCTGCCGCGTTTTCCCGTTTCCAGGCATTTGTCTTGGCCTCTTGCACGGCCTGACGCAGACCAGCCTCCGCCGCCTGGGACAGGTTCACCCCGAAAGAGCGCGCCTCTGACAAAAGCCCCTGATCCAATGTCAGGTTGGTTGGTTTCTTTGGTACCGACTGTGACTGCATGATCCACCTCGTTCATGCGCATTATATATGCGCACCCATCTAAACATCAAGCGCCGCGCCTCGGTCGCTGGCCGCGCACAGGAACGGGGATGGAATAGAGGGACCAAGACGGGCAGGGCGGGAAGGGGCAGGGCGGCATCATGGACCAACATGTTGCAGGCGATCTTGCTGCCGACGGATGGTACGCTGTCCTTTATTATGTCTGGCCTTGTGCTGGCGCGGCAGAGCCAGCGATCTGCGGTGGCATTTCCGGTACGGCCTTATAATGGCTCGATTTTCGCGTGTTGAAAAAAGATCTGACTTTTTTGAATTTTGGGGTTGCGACTCTCTGGGACTGACAATAGAACCCCCTTCACCGGCGGCGCTGAGGCGCTTGACGGTATGCCGGACGGAACG
>NZ_CVRM01000016.1 GCF_001258055.1 Phaeobacter italicus
AATTCTCAGTGACAATTTATAGGGCTACCGGGTCAGTTCTCAGTGACAATCAACAATTCGGATGCTTTCATCGTCATCCGCGCCTCTCCCAGCCGAGAGAAATCTAGCGGAAAACTCTAACCTTAAACGAGGACGTTTTCAGGGATCACAGAAGTCTCTATGAAGCTCGCTAAGCGCGTTCTGAGGCGGCTATGGCCATCGTAGTCATGTCGCTTAACTGTCCCTTAACCCAAGAGTGGTTTGGCTGGATCAGTCAGTGCGTGCTTACTTATTAAGCAGTATGTATTCGGAACTAATTTTACATTAAATCACAAGATCAAAGGCAGCAAAGTCGCTTTTTAAACCTACAGCAGAAATCACAGATCCATCTTCGAAGGACCAGCTGCGAGCATAGATCGCGTCTGTTTGACTATCGATTGCCTCAAGGTCAAAGAGTACAACTTCGTTATCGTAGTCAGACCGTTTAGTCTCATCCCCTTTGCTCATCAAAAATACAATAAAATTATGCGCATCATCGTTAAAGATCGAGAAACGTGGTGCAATCTCGGAGGCAGCATTGAGGGTGTCGGGCCCTGACGCGGGCGTGAGCATAATTTGAGAACCCTCACTGGCAACGACCGCTTGGAATGAGCCGCTGAGAATTTGCGTGAAGAATGGTAGCTCAGAAAGCTGCGTAGCTATATTGCTAAAAGCGTCAGAAGTAAGAGAGAAGTGTTCAATATCGCCAAGCTCTTTTAAGATATAACCTTTCTTCACACCCACTGGTGTAGAGTTAACTTGAGATGCCTCAATTTGCTCCGGGCGGTTCGCCTGAATATCTCGAAACTTGATGAGTTCACCATCTATCTCTTCAGAAAAAGCTACGTCGCCTTGAACGTTTTTAGTTTTGATTACGTTGCCAACTTTTCCAGTTTCAACAGCGTTAGAGACGATATCTGGAACGAATGCCACATCAACAATAGGAATTTCTTGTGTTGACGGTTGAGCCAAAGCTGCCGCTTCTGAGTTATCCTCTATCGCCGCGCGAACTGTGGATAATACGCTATCTAGTTCCGACAAATCGGCAAGCTGCTCAGTTTCCTCATCAGATACATCTTTGATTACTTCGGCGACTAGCTGAGATGCTATTGTCGCTTGTTCGAGCAAGCTCTCACCTGAAACCCAAAAGTACATGCCATTCGAGATGGCTATAGCGCTCAGTCCCATTCCAACTGTCTGCACCGTAGTAAATGTCGCTGCCACTTGAGCGGTTGAGGGAGCTTGAGCGTGTGTATCCTTTTCAGTGCTTTTGAGATCTGATGAAATGTCTTCAGATGTATTCGCGTTCAACTCTTCCGATAGGGAGACCTGGGTTTGAGAGGGTGGTGTGGTGACTTCATCGGCCCCTGACGTTGCACTCACATTCAGTTCGACGCTAAATGATGGGATCGCAAGTTCGCCTGACTGGATATAGATTGTCCAGATAAGAGCCGCCAAGGTTGCGCCTGGATGTAGGCGGACTTTTGATTGTCGCAAGGCGACGAAGGGAACAACTGTGGCAGATGTTGAGGTGTGGTCAGCGCTGTCCACCGGTGTAGTAGTTTCTGCAAAGGCTGAAATCAGTTCATCCAAGCTTCCGGCTTTTGCAATTTCCTGCTGAATAATACTGTCGAGGATGTAGACTTCGCCGATGCGCGCGAAATGCGCGAATACGTCCCCGTCTTGATTTACGAAAACAAACCAAGGATCACCCTCGTCGGTCACTCCGCGTTCTGTTTTCAAGGAAAGACCCGCAATGGAAAGCAAGCGATGTGCTCGCATAAAGCTCGCTAGCTCCTGATTGGTCCAATCTGGTGTGGTTACCGTGTGCCTCGGGAGGTGTGAGAGGCCCCCAGATGACCGGTCAACCATTCCGCTGGAAAAATCCGCTGCGCCATCAGTCAGTGTACTCAGGTCTAATAAGTCTTGAGTGTTCTCACAAAGCGAAGGATGCGCTTTTTTTCCGAACGGAAGAACGTTGTTCATAGGTTACGCTTACTTAGACGTTGCTAGAAGACTGTAAAGGTCAAGCGATCATGCTGACACGGTAAGGTATTTCAGTTAGATAGCATCACCGAACAAAATTTCGTATGTAAGGGGCTCATTATAAGACAAAAGCTTCTTCACGAAGCTCTTGGGCTCCACCTGCAACGCTGACGCCCAATCAAGATATCTCGCTGGTGGTATGCGCCCACGTCCATTCTCCAGTTGGGAAATGAAAGTATAGTAGTCGAGGTTCAACGCATTCGCTAAATCTCTCTGGGACATCCCTTGCTGCTCTCGCAAAGACTTCAGCCAAAGTCCCATCTCTGATCTTGCGTCGCGCGCCGCGTCAGATGTGTGGATGCCTTGTTTTAGAAGCATAACTCAGCCTAGTTTCATTGGTTTGGGTAGCAGCAAGTCGTGACTGTTTGGTATTTCTATCATACAGTCCTCACTCATAGAATCAAGGTGCAGTGTTAAAGTTACTTTACACTTAAAGCCTAGACCCCATTCACGCACTCAGTTGTCAAGGCGCAAGCGGTTTGTGGCATCTTTGCCCTTAAATAATCGCCAGTGTGTAAATTACTGTACACGCACTTGATTGGAGAGTGTGAGGTGTGTACAAGGTCATCAGCGGCACATGAGCGCCCTCATTCCCCTCCTTGCGCAATAAGCACTTTTAGGGGAGGCGTAGAGGGCGTGGGCTGCATGGCGACAGGGGGAGCATGCTGTGCTGTTTCCTGTTTTATGAAATGGATATAGGAAAATAGACCATGGCAATCAGTGCTGAAGACAAGAATTTCCTCGTCTCGCTCTATGTCGGATATTTCAACCGCGCTCCGGATCCTGCAGGCCTGCAGTTCTGGATCGATCAGGTTGAGGCAGGGCGTGACACAAACACTATCGCAGCAGACTTCGCGGCTTCTCCCGAAGCAAAAAGCCTGTACCCGTTCCTGACGACACCGGATGTTTCGTCCCCCACGTCTTTCATCACAGCGGTTTATGCAAACCTCTTTAACCGTGCACCTGATGCAGCTGGTCAAGCTTTCTGGGAAGCCCAGCTTTCCTCTGGCGCGGTAAGCCCTGCTGATGCAATTGATGCAATTATCAAGGGTGCGACTACTGCGCCTGACTCGACAATTCTTACTAACAAGAACACTGTCGGTCTTGATTTTGCGACTGACGCAGGCAATACGCCGGGCTTCGTATACGACACTGCGGCAGCTGCGGCAGCTGTCTCCGCAATTTCTGGTGTCACAGAAGATGCTGCGACTGTAGTAACAGCTCAAGCAGCTACCGATGCATTCTTGGGTGGTGTTGCTAACCCTGGTCAAACTTTGGATTTGACCACTGGTGTAGACACTATCACCGGTACCTCAGGTAATGATACGATCAATGGCGCGTTTAAAGTTGTTGATGGTGGTGCAGATCTGGCCACTCTTGGTGGGCTGGATACTATTGATGGTGGCGCTGGCATTGACACACTGGCGATTGCTAACCAAGAAAATGCTGGCGTAACTATCGCAGCAGCTTCCGTTTCGAACGTTGAAAATTTGAACGTACGTAGCGCTGACGGTGCGGTTGTCGCTGATGTTTCGAATTTTGCCGGTATGACAAACGTTGCCGTTGAAAGCGGCACCGCCGGTGGTAGCGATGTTGATATCGATACTAAAGCAAACGTAACCAGCGTTAGCGTTAAGGGTGGTCAAGTCGATGGTCTCGACACCATTTCTATTGACGATACGAACACAACTGCCGGTGCTGATAAGCTTGCTTCTGTTACCCTTGATGGCGTCGCAGACGCGACTCCTGGCGGTGATGTCGTAACGATTGGTTCCGACGCTTTGACCTCGCTGACGATGAAAAACTCTGCAGTTGGCGCGACTGTCACGGCAGCAGCTGGTACGCGTGAGCTGGGCGTGACGCTCGACAACATGACCGCCGGCACCATCACCGACAACACGGCGACCACGCTGAACGTGACTGCATCCGGCACCAAGTCGGACATCGACAGCATCACCGCAGGTGCGGCAACCACGGCCAAGATTGACGCGGCTGTTGATCTCAGCACGGGTCTAGCCGGTGCAGCGATTAAGACGGTCGACATCAATGGCGCAGGCAAAGTCACTCTGGAAAATGCCCAGAATGGCGCAGCCCTGACCGCCATCGATGCCTCGGACAACTCCGGCGGCGTCATCGCGACAGTCGACACCGATGTCACCTTCACCGGCGGCACGGGCAAAGACACGATGACCGTTGGCGCAACGTCCAAAGCCAACACCCTTGGCGCAGGCGACGACACCTTCAACGCATCTGTTACAGCTGCAACGGGTGGTTCGGTTGACGGTGGCGAAGGTACTGACACTGTGGCAATGACTTCGGCCAATGCTGCAGCGCTGTCCGCAGGCACCGCATTCGAAGCCGACATCTCTAACTTCGAAAAGGTCAGCCTTGGTGCAACGGCCGAAGGCGCTACGGACACCGTCAACCTCGCTAACCTTGATGACATCAGCTATGTCGTCACCGCAGGTACTGCTGCTGGCACCGCAGCCGGTGGAACTCAGGAAAGCTCTGTCTTCACATTTGCAGACCTCAAGAGTGGCCAATCCGTTGTTGTCAATGGCCTGACACTCACGGCAAATGATGATGTGACTGGCACCGAGCTTGCTGCGGCTTTCGTGGCAGAAGCAACGACCGGTAATGTAGGTGTGTCTGGTGCAGAAACCGTGGCATCGACCTCTACGAACGCAGGTGCAACGGTAACCACTGTTGCTGATGCTGTCGGAAACGTGGCAGATCTGACCGTTGCCAATGCTGCTGCGGCAGCACCGACAGCGCCTGGCGTGGCAACGGGACAGCAAGGTAATCCGGGCCAGACGGAAACTGGCACGGTTGTTTTCAGTAATCTGCTTGCTGGTCAATCGCTGACTATCGATGGCATCACAGTAACAGCTACCGGTTCGGCTGCTTTGGGGGCTGAAGTTGCTGCGGCGTTCATCAGTGGGAGTACAAGTGGTGCTGCAGTTGTCAGCGGCGCAGATGCTGGTGCTTTCAACGGCGCTGCTGGCGCAAATGCTGAGACCGTTGTGTTCACCAGCACGACTGCAAACACGGACGTTACGGATCTTGCTGTGACGGCTGGTGGTGGCGCAACTGCTCCGACGCCCACTATCGTTCAAGGTGAAGCCCAAGCGACCGAGACCGCAACAGTTACTTGGCAAGGTCTTCTCTCGGGTCAGAGCGTTACAGTTGCTGGACGCACCGTAACAGCTCTCGACGATCTGACAGCTGCTCAGGTCGACGCAATCTTCGAGGGAGGTGTGACCACAGCGCAAGGGCAGGTGAGCGGAACACTCACCGGTTGGGCAACTGCAGCTGGGACAGCTACTACCACCGTGTTCACAAGTGCATCGGTCAACACGAATGTGACTGACCTGTCAGCCTCCGTTCAGAACTCTACTGTGCCGGCCAATCCTACGCCGACGATTACCCAGGGCGCGGCAACGGGTCCGGGCGGTGCATTGGTTCTTAGCGGTCTGGCTTCCGGTGCGACTGTCGAGCTGACGGGTGCAAATGCTGGTTCGACCACTGTCAACCTTGCATCGACCACAGGCACGGCAGACGTTGTGAACCTGAAGCTGAACGGTGCAGCCAACGTGGCAGCCGGCGCGATCAACGTGGCTGGTGTGGAGACGATTGCTATCGAAACCACGGACAGCACCGCTGACACGCCGACGGTCAACAACCCGACAGCACCCAGCACCATCTCGCTCAACGCGGCTGCAACAACATCTGTAACCGTCGCAGGCAACCATGGTGTGGACTTCACTGGGTCGACCTTGACCAACGTGACGAACCTGGATGCTTCGGGTGTGGTTGCAGCAACCGCTGCTGGCACGGCCGCTGCAAACGGGACCGCAGGTGCTGTGACCTTCAGCACGGTTGTGACCGATAAATCGGTGACTATCACGACAGGCAATGGTGACGATGTCATCGACGCCTCGACTGTTGGTACGACTGGCTCCACGGACGCAGTAGCAACCATCACGACGGGTGCAGGTGCAGACGTTGTAACCGGCGGTGCCGACGAAGATGTGATCAACACCGGAACCGAGGCTGACGAAGTCAACTCCTCGGCCAGTGCGGACAATATCACGCTGGGTGCGGGTAATGACGTTTACGACCTGAACAACACCGCTCACTCGGTGCTGGCAGCGCGTGACGTGATCACCGACTTCTCGGCGAATACTGTCGGCCAGGGTACCTCGGGTGCTGTGACGAGTGCTGGTGCAACCAACACGGTCGCAGACCGTAACGGTGACATCATCGATCTCGACAGCCTGACCGGCTTGGGGGCCATCCGTGTGGGTGTTCAGTCGAATGCTGCTGATGCACAGACGTTTATTCAAAACGGCACTACAGACGGTACGGCAGCGGTCAACGCTGCACTCGATAGCTCGACAGGTCTTCTGTACATCGACATCGATGATAACGGCTCGGTTGACAGCGTTATTGAACTGACCGGCGTGACTACGATTGATGCAGGTGCATTCCTCATCTGATCATCGTGATAACTGAAAAAAAAGGGGCCGGTCCTTCGGGGCCGGCCCTTTCGTGTTCAAGGCGCTAAAACCCACAAGCGACCCCATGGCCAGGCTGAGTATCGACGGTGGATAATCTGATAGCTAGTGACCTGCTTTCCATACAGTCTGCATTCTTTTAGTTAGCTCTGTTCAGGATTAGGCCTTCTACTGACCGTTGGTGATACTCACACGGGGTGAGTTCGTCGAGGCTCGTGTGGGGGCGGTGGTGATTGTAGTTGTTGCACCAGGCTGCGATTAGCTCTCTGGCCTAGCACTGGTTGGCGAATAGTTGCTCATTGAGGTTCTCGTCGCGCAGGCGGCCATTAATGCTCTTGACGAAGCCGCTCTGCATGTACCTGCCTGGTGCGATATAATGCTACTCAAACTTGCGATCCTCCTGCCGTTTCAGAATGCAATCGATGTCAGCTCCGTTCCGTTGTCGCTAACCACCGTGCAGGGAGAACCGCGCACCGGGGCAATGCTGTCGAGTTCACGGTCAACGCGTTGCACCGACAGCGAGGTGTCCACGACCGTCGCCAGGCATTCCCGGCTGAAGTGGTCGATGAAACACAGTGTCCGGAATCGGCGCGCATCGGACAGACTGTCTGACACGAAGTGCAGTGATCACCTTTGGTTGGGTCCTTACGGTACCGCCATCGAAGTTCCCGTTCTGATCGCGCGCTTGCGAGCGCCACGCTTGCGCACTGTCAGGCCCTCTTTTTGGTAGATCCGGTAGAGCGCTACGCCCTACAAACGATCCCCCAGATCGTTTGTTTAACGGGCTTCGATCCAGTTCACTTTCCAGCCTTTTATAGTCGAAGTTTTGCCGTTGGCTGGAAAGCTCCTTCCGCTTCTACCGAGCTCGGCGTCTGTAGGTCTGGTCGATCAACGTGAACCGCACCGGGTTTGCCGGAGGCTTCAACTCCTGAGTAGGATGAAGCCACAATGAGCAAGACAACAAACAAATATTCTCCTGAGGTCCGCGAGCGCGCGGTGCGGCTGGTGCTGGACAACCAGGGCCAGCACAGTTCCCGCTGGCAGGCAATCATGTCGATCTCCGCGAAGATCGGCTGTTCGGCGCACACGCTGAATGAGTGGGTGAAGAAGGCGGAAGTCGACAGCGGCAAGCGTGCGGGCGTCCCAACAGATGTCGCCGACAGGATGAAGGCGCTGGAGCGGGAGAACCGCGAGCTGCGTCAGGCGAACGAGATCCTCCGCAAGGCATCGGCTTATTTTGCGATGGCGGAGCTCGACCGCCGGTCGAAGTGATGGTGTCATTTATCGACATGCATCGCGGTGAGCATGGGGTCGAGCCGATCTGCACTGTCCTGCCGATTGCATTACGAGCATCTGGCGAAGCGGGCCGATCCGGCCCGGTTGTCGGACCGTGCCCGGCGTGACGCGGCATTGCGGCCCGAGATCCGGCGGGTTTTCGAAGAGAACTGGCGGGTCTATGGCGTGCGGAAGGTCTGGCGGCAATTGCAACGGGAAGGTTTTGACGTCGCCCGCTGCACGGTTGCCCGGCTGATGAAGAGCATGGGGATTCGAGGCATTATCCGGGGCAAGCCGCACAAGACCACGGTGCCTGACAAGAAGGCCCCATGCCCGCTGGACAAGGTGAACCGGCAGTTCCGTGTGCCCGCGCCCAACATGCTCTGGGTCAGCGATTTCACCTATGTCGCCACCTGGAGAGGGTTCGCCTATGTCGCCTTCGTTATCGACGCCTATGCCCGCAAGATCGTTGGTTGGCGTGTCAGCACCTCGGCGCATGCCGGGTTTGTTCTCCCCTCTCGGCAGCATGCTGCGCATGCGCCTGCCGGGCAATGGATGCTCTGGAGCAAGCTGTTCACGAGCGGCGGCCGACAAAGGCGATGGGGCTTGTTCACCACTCCGACCGCGGCAGCCAATACCTGTCGATCAAATACACAGAACGGTTGGGCGAAGCCGGTATCGAGCCCTCTGTCGGCAGCGTTGGAGACAGTTACGAGTTCAAGCAGGTCCGCGCAGCGGATCAAATGATCCGGGGGATCATTTGAATGCGCAGAACGCCCTGGCTGAGACGATCAACGGTTTGTTCAAAGCCGAGGTCATTCACCGCCGCGGCCCTTGGCGCAACTTCGAGGCAGTGGAATACGCAACACTCGAATGGGTGGACTGGTTCAACAACCGCCGTCTGCTTGAGCCCATCGGGAACATTCCGCCGGCAGAGGCAGAGGCCAATTTCTACGCCGCTCTGGAAACTGAGGACATTGCCGCGTAACTAACTGAAATCAGCCTCCGGCAAACCCGGTGCGGTTCAACGTTGATGCATACGCGGAGCGATCCTAGCCAAGGCATCGGCTCACCGCTGGTTGCACTCTCCCTTTAAGTTAGAATAATTTTTGCAAGACTCCAGTTTAATTTGGTCTAATGTTGAGATGCCGGAGCACTACAGTTTGCATTTTCGCTTCTAAGGCGATGTTGACATGCCTTGCGACGCCTTGTTTACCACATGGTGCCTATGGCATGGTAATGTGTGTTTATTTGAGCTCTGATCGGAGACCTTATCTTGATAAAATCCGGCTCCTCGCTAACGCAAGCTTACGCGAAGTATCGCTCAATCCTTGCAGCTACCGTTGTGTTTAGCTTTTTTGTAAACCTGCTAATGTTCGTCGGGCCGATGTACATGCTACAGGTTTATGATCGCGTCTTGGCTAGCAGGAATGAGACAACTTTGGTGATGATTTCGATCATCGCTCTTGCGCTATTGGTTTCGTATGGTCTGTTAGAATTTACTCGCTCTCGCATGTTGGTTCGCGCAGGCTTGCAATTTGATCAAGTACTTGCGAGCCCGCTCTTTTCTCGTGTGGTTCGTATGCAGCTCGCTAACCCTGCCTCTTCGGGACGTAACGCACTGAGCGATGCAGACCGCGTTAGAGATTTCATTACAGGGCAAGGCGTTCTATCGTTTTTTGATGCTCCTTGGACTCCTTTGTTCTTGATTTTGTGTTTTGCCTTTCATCCATGGTTAGGTGTGGTTTCTACTGTAGGCGCTATGATCATCTTTGCGCTCGCATTGCTCAACGAGCTCATGACTCGGCAGAGTTTGCAGGATGCAAATCAGGCTGGTGCAGCTGCATCCAATTTTGCTGGCGCGACTCTGCAGAATGCAGAAGTTATTCGGGCTATGGGAATGGTAGATCAGCTCCTTAATCGCTGGCTTTGGAAGCGCGATGAGATGTTGGCTGCACAAGCGCGGGCAAGCGACCGCGCTGGTATCGTGCTTGCATGTTCGAAATTTGTTCGGATGACATTGCAAGTGGCAATTTTGGGCGTCGGCGCCTATTTGGCCATGAAGCAACAAATCTCTCCCGGGATTATGATCGCAGCATCAATCGTTATGGGAAGAGCCCTGGCGCCTGTCGAACAAGCGGTTGGTCAGTGGAAACAATTTGTCGCAGCTCGTCAGGCGAATGATCGATTGAAGAAGCTTTTTGATAGTCTCCCGGATGAGACTGATCGAACAGAGCTGCCATCGCCAAAAGGAAGAGTTTCAGTTGCGGGGCTGACCTCCGCTTTACCTGGTGTGAAAGAACCCATCTTGAAGGGGGTTAACTTTGATATTGACCCAGGTGAAGTTCTCGCATTGGTTGGCGCATCAGGCTCTGGTAAATCCACTTTGATACGACACTTGGTAGGTGTGGCGCGAGCATCAGTTGGAAAGGTTTCGCTAGACGGCACCGATCTTCAACACTGGGACCCCAAACAGCTTGGTCATTCGTTGGGATATCTATCTCAAGATATCCGCTTGTTCGGTGGAACGGTGGCAGAGAACATTGCTCGCTTCCAAGAAGACGCTGAAGACAGAGAGATTGTTGCGGCCGCAAAATTGGCAGGTGCTCACGATATGATCTCTGGTTTGAGTAACGGTTACCAAACTGAAGTTGGAGATGGTGGAAGCCAGCTGTCAGGCGGGCAGAGGCAGAGAGTTGGGCTTGCGAGAGCTATCTTTAGATTGCCTGCAGTCGTAGTTCTTGATGAGCCTAATTCCAACTTGGATAGTGAAGGCGAAGCAGCGCTGGCTGCCTGTCTGGAGCAACTTAAAGCCATGGGAAGAACAGTCATCGTAGCAACGCACAAAGCTAACCTACTGTCGCTCTCCGATAAGACACTCATTTTGAATGCAGGTAGTGTCCAACGGTTCGTCCCGACAAAAGAGCTTCTCCAGCCACAACCACCCAAAACTGCACATCCGCAAACCGTTAGTTCGGTCACCTCTCGCTAGAATGACTTGACGCAGTCGTGAAAGGCGTTTCTAGACCGTCGACCTGTCTACACACTGAGTACATGGACACCCTCCAAATGCGTGACAAAATTTCAAGATACTCGAGTCCGCAACACTTTAGCCGGATTGGCTATACGATTGTAATCCTGACTTTCGGAGTTCTTGGAGGTTGGGCGGCTTATGCACAGATTGACTCAGCGACTGTGGCACCAGGTGTCGTCGAGCTTGAAGGTAATCGTAAGGTGGTCCAACACCTTGAAGGTGGGATCATTCAGACGATCCATGTGAAAGAGGCCGAAAGTGTTTCTCAAGGTGAAGTTCTCATCACTCTGGAGAGCGTAGAGGCTCGCTCAAATGTTGAGCGCTTCCGAAACCGTTTGGAAGAAGCCATGGCAATTGAGGCTCGGCTTTTAGCCGAGCAAGCGCTTAGCGAAGAAATTGATTACCCTGAGAGCCTAAAATCAAGTCCGTCGTCGGCACTCAAGAATGTGCTCGATCTGCAAAGTACAATTCTTGCAGATCGTTTGGCTATCTTTCGCTCTGAGCAGGAAATTCTGCAGTTTCGGATTGAGCAGCTTGAAGGTCAGAAGGCAGGTTTGGCTCTTCAAAAAGACGCATATGAGCGAAGATTGCAGCTGCAAAGCGAGCTCGTTGAACGCCTGACCCGCGGCGCGGAGAGCGGTGTCATTGAAAACAACGTGCTCACTGGGCGAAAAGATGCACTAATCCAAGTCGAAGCCTCCTTAGGGGAGGCAATTTCTGATGAAGCTCAGGTAGGCGTTGCTATTTCAGAGGCTCGGCTCAATCAACTAAAGTTGTCACAAGAGTTCAAAGAGCGTGCCAACAGAGAGCTCCGAGACATTCAAACTGATCTCAAGGAAATCCGTGAAAACCTTACGGTAGCTCAAGACATATACCACCGTACGGAAATTAGAGCGCCGAGTGATGGGGTTGTACAAGATATTCGTGTAACAACCGAAGGGTCTGTCATTCGTCCAGGCGAAATTCTCATGGAGATTGTTCCTCCTGATGATAATTTGCTTATTGCAAGCCGCGTCTCACCTTTAGACATTGATAATGTTATGCCAGGCCAAGAGAGCGAAGTAAGGTTCTCAGCTTTCAAAGCAAAACTGACACCCGTCGTGTTGGGCTATGTGGAAAGTGTCTCTCAAGATATCATTACGCCAGAGCGTAGTGATGAAGAGCCGTATTATCTGGCCCGTGTCCGTGTCCCGGAAGAGAATATGAGCGAAGAGATGCGCCAAGGTCTTACAGCAGGGATGCCTGCTGATGTTGTGATCGTAAATGGTGAAAGAAGTGTCTTGAACTATCTTGTGTCGCCTTTGACTGATGCGATCGCTCTATCGCTAAGAGAAGAATAAGCAAACTTTTGAGGCCGCTGCTTGTTTGTCCCTTTATCCTTGAGTACAGGTGAGGCAAAATAAACCTACAGGGTTTCATCGGATGCAGACCTACTATTTTGATGTCACGGATATCGTTCTCTACATAAAAAATGAGACTACGATATCTGGGATACAGCGCGTTGCTCTTGAGGTGATTAAGCGTGCAGTAGGAATGCTTGGCTCTCAGCGCGTCAAGATAGGCATGTGGGACAAAGGTTCTCATAGCTATCTAGCGATGGATGCTGATTTTCTTCTCGAACTGGAAGAGTTTGACCCAGACTTTCTGGCGGCTGCTCTGCTAGGGAGACCTGTTCGCAAGGTGCAAGCAGTTCCCGAGATTCTTGCCCGGTATCGCAATCATCGCACGAAGTATTTTTATCATTGGCTGCGGGCTAATTTGGAAGAGCACAGGCAAAATCATCGTTATTTCGAGAGACGCGGCTCGACTCTAGAACGTTGGGTGCTTGAGAAAGCAAAGGCTCGAAAAAGTTGTCCAGCGCAGCCGGTGCTCTCTCCTTCTACATCGATGCAAAAGCGGGTTCCCCTGGAAAAGGTGGCGAACCCAAGTGACCGGTTGATTATCTTGGGTGCGACTTGGGGGCTACAAGATTTCAACGCTCATCTCATTGATGTAAAAGAGACTCTTGGCGTTGATATAGATCTACTGGTTCATGATCTGATCCCACTTGTCGCGATAGAACACCTTGCGGATGATTTTTCTGAGACATTCTATCGTTGGTTAGAAGAATCTACTCTTTACTGCTCTCGTTATTTTGCAAACTCTCAGAACACCGGGAGAGATTTGCGACGTTTCTTGAGCGAAGTTAACTCCGATTTACCAATCAATGTCGTGCCATTGGCCCAAGCATTGGGAGATAATTGTGTAGGGCGAACCTCCTCAGACTTTAGATCTCAATTGAACGCGACGAAGGGTGTGCGTAGATCGGTTCTGAATATGACAAAGACACCATATGTTCTTGTCGTTGGCACACTGGAGACGCGAAAAAACATTTGGCGCTTAGCTCAAGCTTGGCAGCAACTCATCCAGGATCCCCAAGTGGAGCCTCCGCGCCTAATTTTCGCGGGAAAAAAAGGATGGTACATTGATGAATTTCTGGATTGGATGAAGGCAAGTGGAAACCTTGAAGGGTGGATCAGCATCGCGGAGAAACCGACTGACAAGGAGTTAGCATTTCTCTTTCACAACTGTGAATTTACAGCGAATGTATCCACATATGAAGGGTGGGGCTTGCCGGTGGGGGAAGGTTTAAGTTTCGGGAAAACAGGTGTTGTCGCCGCAAATTCCTCTCTGACAGAGGTGGGCGGAGACATGGTCGAGTACTGCAATGCTCATTCAATAAATAGTATCCGAGACGCTTGTAAACGCTTGATCGTCGATGAGACTCGACGTGCGGAGCTAGAGCAACGGATCAAAAGCACTCGGTTGCGCAGTTGGGATGATGTGACAAACGATATGCTCGGATATCTGAACTAAGTAGATCAGTGTCTGGCTGTGGGGCTGAGTGACGCATCGGAGGAGCAGGCTGCACTGCGACTGCTGTTTATCTCGAGAGGCGTGATACTGCGGCAACGATATCTTCAGCAACATCATCCCAAGTTCTCAATGCCGACTTTTTTTCGGCGATGCGCTTGCGCAATTCTGTTGAGAACACGGAATCTGTGAGTAAAAGGCGAATGTACTCTGCCAGATCATCGGCTGCATCTGGGTCAAAATACAAGCCAAGATCGCCGCAAACTTCTTTCAGCACAGGAGCGGTAGAGCATATAGCAGGCGTGCCACACCAGAGAGCTTCTCCCGCCGGCAGCCCCCATCCTTCCATTCGGCTTGGCATAACTACTGCTGTAGCGTTTTTATAGAGAGCAACGAGATCTGTCTGATTTGGGTTCTCATAGAAAAGCACCAGATCTCGAATGCTGTCACATTCCGCACTTGCAACATATGTTCTTGTTCGCCCTCTGGGGGCTCCAGCCAAAACCAACTTCGGTAGGGGGCTGCCTGTTCGCTGCAATACACGTAGAGCCTCAAATACAACATCTAAGTTCTTTCGCCCCAGCATCGATCCAACGGTCAGGATGTATGGAGTATCGGGAGGAAGTTGCTCTACGGTTTCTGTTCCTACCGGGCACTGATGAACAAGAGGGACAGCGACAATTTCCGGTACGCAAGGCAACACGCCGTTCTCTGAAAAATCTATAATTTCTTGACGTGTAAATTTGGATACCGACAAGAGGCCTTTTGCTCTCTCGATCACGAACTTGTTGTCGCCCATAAAATTCTTAGGGAAGCTTGCTCTTTGATGATGAAAATCATGCAATGGTATCATGTCATGCAGAATAGGAATGACATCACATGATACGCCTCTCTTCGCCATGGTGCACAAGATTTCAGTGATCACTTTGGGTCGAGAACAAGTGACAAGTGTTTTGCCGGTCATGTCGAGTTCAGGCATGCCGGGGGCAACCTTGTCCCAAGTAGCTCTATTTTTTCGATCTATTAGCGGTCGAACTGCTGACAAGATCAGGTCTCTAACCACCGACTTACTATAGTGATGGCTACGCATGCGAATTTGCCCAATGCCCGCTGGAACGTTCAGCTCCACACTGCCGTCTTCGAGCACTTCAGGAAAGACTTCAAGAAGGCCACGATGGCCCTGCGAGAACACTGCGAACTGAATAGACGCATCCAGCTTCCGGAGTGCTATACCTGCTTCGGCAGCCACGCGCGCAATTCCATAGTACCGCAGTTTACCCGTCGAAGCCAAAAGGACTTCCGTGAGATCAAAAACAATCTGCGGATTTACCATAACGTTCAGGCTCGACATTAGGTCTCTACTTCTGTGTCCAGTGTTGTTTTCTCAGCCAGGCCAACCAAGAATGAAAAAGCGTTTATTAGTGTCCGCTGTTTGCCAGCTTCACTGCAAAATCAAACTAAAGCACAAGCTGCTGACAGACTGTAGGCAAAAACTGAGCGTAGCTTGAAACACAATTCCTGCAGGCACACAATCACTTCCCCAAGCAAAAACTAGGGGAAGGAAGAGGCCGCAACCTCACTTCGCCGCACTCAAAGTTATTTTACTCGCAGAGTATCTTGGGGCTGCTCTAGATACCAGCGGTATGTCTCTTCGATGCCTGCCCGCAGCGAAATCCGCGCCTGCCAGCCAAGCCGGGCCAGACGCGACACATCCATCAGCTTGCGGGGCGCGCCATCGGGCTGGTCCGGGTTGGTCACGATCTCGCCCATGAAGCCCACCACATCCGCCACCATCTGCGCCAGCTGCAGAATAGAGATGTCCTGCCCAGAGCCCACATTGATATGGCTCAGCATCGGACTGGTTTCGCGGTGATAGATCTCCTGATCCAGATCCAGCACAAACAAAGACGCCTCTGCCATGTCATCCACATGCAGGAATTCCCGCCGCGGCGTGCCAGTGCCCCAGATCTCCACAGAGCCATCACCGGCCCGCGCCGCCGCATCAAACCGGCGGATCAGCGCCGGTAGCACATGGCTATTTTCGGGGTGGAAATTATCTCCCGGCCCATAAAGATTTGTCGGCATCACCGAACGGTAATCGCGCCCGTGCTGCCGGTTGTAGCTCTCGCAGAGCTTAATGCCTGCAATCTTGGCCATGGCATAGGGTTCGTTGGTGGGCTCCAGCGCGCCAGTCAACAGCGCATCCTCTGCCATCGGCTGAGGGGCGTGTTTGGGATAGATGCAGCTGGAGCCCAGCTGCAACAGCCGCTGCACATCATGGCTATGCGCCGCATGGATCACATTGGCCGCCATCATCAGATTTTCATAGATGAACTGCGCCGGATAGCTGTTGTTGGCATGAATGCCGCCCACCCGCGCCGCCGCCAGCACCACCTGATCGGGGCGTTCTGCGGCAAAAAAGGCCTGCACCGCCGCCTGATCGGTCAGATCCAGCTCGGCGCTGGTGCGGGTGATCAGCTGCAGGTCGGCACCGGCCGCCTGGCGGGCCTGCAACTGGCGCAGGATAGCGCCGCCCACCATACCGCGATGGCCTGCCACATAGATCTTGACCATCGCCTCAGGTCTCCACGCTGACCGGCAGATCCATGCCGTGTTCTTTCAGGAGCGCATGGCGGCGCGCGGTCTTGAGATCTTCGGCCACCATTTCGGCGCACATTTCCTGGGTGGTGATCTCCGGCTCCCAGCCGAGCTGTGCCTTGGCCTTGGCCGGATCGCCAAGCAGCGTCTCCACCTCGGCCGGGCGGAAATAGCGCGGATCAATGCGCAAGATCACATCGCCCACCTTCAGCGTCGGCGCCTTGTCGCCCTCGATCGCGGCCACGGTGGCGATTTCCTCTACGCCCTCGCCCGAAAACGCCAGCGTCACCCCCAGTTCTTCGGCAGACCACTGGATGAACTGACGCACGGAATACTGCTTGCCGGTGGCAATCACGAAATCTTCGGCCTGATCCTGCTGCAGCATCATCCACTGCATGCGCACGTAATCCTTGGCATGGCCCCAGTCGCGCAACGCATCGATATTGCCCATATATAGACAGTCTTCGAGCCCCTGGGCGATATTGGCAAGGCCGCGGGTGATCTTGCGCGTCACAAAGGTCTCGCCCCGGCGCGGGCTCTCGTGGTTGAAGAGAATGCCGTTGCAGGCATACATGCCATAGGCCTCGCGGTAATTGACCGTGATCCAGTAGGAATAAAGCTTGGCCACCGCGTAAGGGCTGCGCGGATAAAACGGCGTGGTCTCGCGCTGCGGGGTTTCCTGCACCAGACCGTAAAGTTCCGAAGTGGAGGCCTGATAGAAACGGGTCTTTTTCTCAAGGCCGAGGAAGCGGATAGCCTCCAGCAGGCGCAGGGTGCCGATGCCGTCCACATCGGCTGTGTATTCCGGGGCCTCAAAGCTGACCGCCACATGGGACTGGGCGCCAAGGTTGTACACCTCGTCGGGTTCGATCCCGCTCAGCAGGCGGGTAAGGTTGGAGGTATCGGTCAGATCGCCGTAGTGCAGCTTGAAGCGGGCATTGTCGACATGGGGATCCTGATAGATGTGATCCACACGCGACGTATTGAAAGACGACGCCCGCCGCTTGATCCCATGCACCTCATAGCCTTTGGCCAGAAGAAACTCTGCAAGGTAGGAACCATCCTGGCCGGTCACACCGGTGATGAGGGCTTTTTTCATCTGTTATCCTTAAGTCTTGGGCGATCTCAACTTAGCAAATGTGTATTGGAATATGACCGCTGCGGTACTATTTTGAAGCGGTGTAATGAGCGACAACGCGGTTGGCTACCTATTTAGACGCAATGAGATAGCCTTGGGGTGTCATAGTTTGAGATACTCCCCAATGTTTGGACAGGTTTCAACGTAAGTTAAGCTACTCTTTGCTCCTGCTGATCGGGTTTATTCTCATCTTTTCTCAGCCAACAGACCACGGCTGGTGGTTTACCGCCAAAGGCGGAATGGAAGCGCTTTCGGTTATAGAAGTCGATCCATTTTCCGACACCGGCCTTGGCCTCTGATCCGGTTTCCTAGGCGTGCAAGTAGACGCATTCACATTTCAAGGAGCGCAAGAGCCACTCAGCGAAGATGTTGTCGAGGAAACGACCCTTGCCATCCATTGAGATACGGACACCTGATCGTCGGAGCCGGTCGGTCCAGGCAAAGGACGTGAACTGGGATC
The DNA here is from genome assembly GCF_001258055.1 of Phaeobacter italicus. Lineage (GTDB taxonomy): Bacteria > Pseudomonadota > Alphaproteobacteria > Rhodobacterales > Rhodobacteraceae > Phaeobacter > Phaeobacter italicus. The sequence goes on from NZ_CVRM01000016.1 coordinate 17,940, forward strand.
CTTGATCCGTGTTCATTATCTCGGGCGGGCAGAACTTGTGGATGGCCTCGTTAAGCGCCTCGACCATTGCCCGGCAGGCGATTGCGAAGCAATCTGCCGAGAGGGGCAGAAGTCGGCCTCCAGCCTGTTCGAGATCCGCCAAGACAAAAACCTTGCGGGTGTGCCAGTCCATGATTGCCACGAAGTAGAGGAACCCGCGCCGCCTCGCCTTTGGACGTGTAGTAGAATGACGACCGCGAGATCGACAGCAGCTTACACTGCTTACATATCGACAGGTCGGGATTGTCAGGTTCGATCATGCCGCGTCTCGCGTCACGCCCAAAGGCTTGGGCTTTCTGGCCAAAAAAACGTTGGCGACGGCCAACTCCCCGATCTTGGCATGCAGCTCTTTCACCTGCTCCTCGTCAATCTAAGGAGCCTTATTGCCGTCACGTTCGAAAACGCTCGTCGCACCTTCCAACAAGGCCTTCTTCCATGTGTGAATCATCGTTGGATGAACCCCGAACCGGCTGGCCTAGCTCAGCCGTCGTTTGCTCACTCTAAAGCGCCTCAAGCGCCACTTTCGCCTTGAACTCTGGCGAATGCTTCTTTCGTTTCGACATCTCTGATCTCCTTCTCGACGAAGATCAGCAAACAACAAACCGTAGCTTACGCCAGTGTCCGAATTTCAGGGGGTAGCTCAGCATTAGGGGAGGTAAGTAAGCTGGACACCATTGCCGAATAACATATGCAGAGGCCCATCACTCTGTCTCGTAGTTATCGTCATATTGCCAGAAGTGAGCTCACCAATTGCACCACTGGCGCGCACTGGCACATCGCTTTGTGCAGATAGTACAGCTAGATTTGCCACAAGATGCTCAGTCTGCACAGTTATCCCATCCGCAGAATTCAGCACAACATTCCCAGACAGCGTTACGAGACTGTTACTATTCTCCAAAGTTCCTTTATCTGCAGAAACGGTCATTATGCGTCCATCGATGAAATCAACTTGACCAGTCACCTTTTCTGCAGTTGGTAAGGTGAGACCATTTCCTAAGTAAGCTTGCGATGCATTGATACGTACTGCATGCCCATTAGCTGTGGTCGAGAAGTAAAGAGGTGTTGTCGCTTGGCGGCGATTTAACCTGTGTACAATCTCGTCACGCGTGAAAGGTATAACATAATCATAATTACTAGACTTGGGTTTTGAGAACAAAAATATCGTTGAAAACAGCCCTAGCGCTGCCAACGGAAGCAGAACCTTAAGATATGCAACCGTCTTCGAATATCTGTCCACTTCAACCACCAATCCTCTTACAATCAGAGGAGCTTAGCTTTTCACTCATGTACTACTGTGAGTTTGCTTGCCAACAGCCGGACCTCAGCTCCTGAAAGAAGCTGTTCGTTGACACGGACTGTTGCCATAGCTCCACAGCGTTCTATGACTTCGCCGCGTGCATAAGTGGTGCCGATCTGGATAGTCGCCACCTCATATGATGGCGTCGGTTTATTTACTTCCAACACAGAACCATTCCTCATCCCCAAAGAAGCCTTCTGTTTCGCAAAGATTGCATTTTATACAAACAAATATCGACTTAGTAGAGTGCTGCCAACCTGTCTCGTGACACTGTATTGGTCTTTAAACCATTTGTGCTATGGCGCAACCTACCAGACAGTGATTAGGCGCTCTCATAGGACCCTGCTCTTGGTTCCGACGGTTGCCAAAAGTAGCATCCAGCAGGTAGTACAGCTTCTGGCCCTGTTGAACAGCTATCGTTGATTCAACGACAGCGAGCTTACAGGATTTATATGAGGACATCACAAGGTGTTCATCGCAGCTATGTTAGAAAGGCAGTGCGTCAGGTGATACATCCTATTTTGCTATGCGGAGGTTCAGGGACGCGGCTCTGGCCTTTGTCGCGAAAAAGCTATCCCAAACAATTTGCCCCTCTCGTCGGGGACACCACGCTTTTTCAATCATCAGCTCAACGCTTGTCCGGAGAAGGCTTTGCCTCTCCAATGGTTGTCACCAACTCTGATTTTAGGTTCATCGTCACTCAGCAAATGGCAGAGGTCGGAATCGACCCTGGGACCATTCTGATCGAGCCGGAAGGTCGAAACACCGCACCTGCAGTGCTGGCAGCTGCTCTCTTTCTGCAGAAGAGCGACCCTGATGGGCTAATGCTTGTAGCTCCGTCTGATCATGTTGTGCCAGATTCAGAGGCATTTCGTTCCGCCGTGACAGCCGCAGAACCTGCGGCACGAGCGGGGCAACTTGTTACCTTCGGAATTAAGCCGGATCGTCCAGAAACCGGCTATGGTTATCTTGAGCTTGCAGGCACGCCCAAAAGCTTTGAGCCTCAGGTTATTGATCTGAAACGGTTCGTGGAGAAACCAGATCTTGACACTGCCGAAGAGATGGTAAGTTCAGGCAACTTTTTGTGGAATGCAGGTATTTTCTTATTTTCCGTTGAGAGTATCATCCAGGCATTCAAGGCCCACGCCCCCCATATGTTACCCCCGGTCCAAACAGCAGTAGATCTTGGGAAGCCTGATCTTGGGTTTTTGCGACTTGACCCCGATGCTTGGTCAGGTGCCGAAGACATCTCGATTGACTATGCTGTCATGGAACGGGCAGAAAATCTCACCGTTGTTCCTTATGCGGGGGGCTGGAGCGATCTGGGTGGATGGGATGCGGTCTGGCGTGAAAGCACACCAAATCAAGACGGCGTCGTCATTCACGGTCGAGCGAGTGCCATAGACTGCACTGACAGCTTGCTACGCTCCGAAGATGAAAGCCTTGAGGTTGTTGGTATTGGCCTTAAGAATATCATTACTGTAGCCATGCCAGATGCTGTGCTTGTAGCTGATGTATCCTATGCGCAAGATGTCAAAAAAGCTGTGGCTACGTTAAAAGCCAAATCTGTGCGACAAGCCGAAGCGTTTCCTAAAGATCATCGCCCTTGGGGGTGGTTCGAAAGCCTTATTGTTGGTGAGCGGTTTCAAGTAAAACGCATCCATGTCAACCCAGGCGCAGCCTTGTCCCTACAGAGCCATCACCACCGTTCAGAACATTGGATTGTTGTTGAAGGAACTGCGCAAGTCACTGTGGATGATACAGTTCGATTGGTAACTGAAAACCAATCGATCTACGTTCCGCTTGGGGCTGTTCACAGAATGGAAAATCCTGGGAAAGTTCCGATGGTGCTTATCGAAGTACAGACCGGTAGCTACCTCGGTGAAGACGACATCATCCGATACGAAGACGTATACGCGAGAACCTAATAAACGTAGTTGCAGTTGCGCCGCGTTTCTCAACCAGACCCATTCTGAAACAGTGTCACTCTGAGGCAAACCTGTCTGTCTCAGAGTGACATTAGGCCGCTTCTGACTTCATCTACGCAAAAAAACTACCAGATTCTTGCATCTGGTAGCCAATAGTTTGTTTGCGTTGAGTTGAGTTGCTCAACACTGACCATAACAAGACAAGAATCGAAATTCAATATGATGTCCTGTATAGACATAGCGACCCAGCCTCCCGTTTTATGACACCTGCACAGCCCACCGAACAGTGAGATTCAGGGGCTTGGAACTGTTGATTGTCACTGAGAACTGACCCGGTAGCCCTATAAATTGTCACTGAGAATT
>NZ_CVRM01000017.1 GCF_001258055.1 Phaeobacter italicus
TGGTCGAGGAGGCGGAGAAGTACGGCGTGCGGCTGGAAGCCACGCGGCGGGTGGATCGCGGGGTTGTGCATTACCCGGCCCCCACCCGCGAAGTTTATGCCGCGAAGGAAGAGGGGCGCGCACCCCGCGAGCGAGAACGCGTAGGGCAGGACCTGACGCGGACGCTGGCGGAGATCGCCAATACCAGAACTGTCTACCACTCGCTTGCCGCAGAGGCCTCCCGGGAAGCCCGGGAAGACATCGCCGCAGCCCTCTTCCGCGCGGGCGAGGTGCTGGCGCGTGGCGGGCAGGTGGACCGAACAGGAGATGTGTACATGGCCGAGGATCAAAGTTTCGAGGATCTAAGAAGCCTCTATGCGGAGAAGCTCGCGCGGGTACAGGGCATGATCGCCGAGAAGGCGGACGCGGAACGCCCCCTACTGGAAAAACGCCTCATCGAGATCCAGACGCAGGTCCAGCACATGCAGCCGCTCGGATTGCGATCATCCACGCTGTCAGAGACCCCCTCGGAGGGCGGGATCTATTCCGAAGCCAATATCGACGCCAGCCAGCGCGAGCGACTGGCCGAGCCCGACCTGAGATCGCGCATTGACGTAGCACTACGGGGCACCGGGATCAGCACATCGGAAGTGGTGGCCCGGATCGAGACCGGGGCGTCAAATGCAGCGCTTGAACATCAATGGATCGCCGATGATCTTTCCAAGGTGGCCGAGGCGCGCGATCTGAACCTCGAACGCCGCGCCGATCTGGAACAGGCGCGCGACATTCTCAACGATGTGCATGTGGAACTTGGCACGCTCTTGGAACGGGAGAACGTGCTGCGCAGGGATGGGGTCGTGGAAGCGGAACCGGTCAGCGAGCGGTTCCACTATCACGAGGACGCGGTGCAGGCGATGGAAGGAACAATCCGTCAGGAGATGCGCGCAGACGGCCTGACAACGCAGCAGATCGAGGACCGGGATTGGCAGGTCGTCTCGCGGGCGGAGCGCCGGATCGAGACGGAGCAGCGCGCGTATCTCGAGGCACACCCGGAGCTGCTCGCACGTCCATGCGATGTGATCGACCGGTCTGAGCCCTACTGGGAGACCATCACCGATGCGGCCCGCGCCAGCGAGATCACCCGCGAGGTCGACCGGATCATGGAGGGACGCGACGTCCGCACACCTGTTGCGGATGCTGTCACGGATGACTTACGCGCGCGCTATCCGGACATGCCGTCCCACCTCGCCCGCGGGCTCGGCGCGACCTATGCGGCCGTCGTCGAGATACGCGACACGGAGGCCATTAATCAGGTCCGCCGCGAAACCGAGATGCGCGATGGGCTTGGGTCTGGCACGCGCGACGACATCCTCAAAACCCGCGATGAAACTGCGCCGCAGTTTGACCGTGCCGACCGCCTTGCAGACGAGATTAAGCGTGTTCTGGACCATGAGCGGGCGGGGGAGTTGTCCGCCCCCTTCGAGACCGAGGCGGAGCGGGACGCCTTCCGTGGCGAGATCGCGCGGGTGCTGGATGACCCTCAACTTGAGAGGCTCACATCTGGCGATGCCGATGCGCTGGAAAAGGTTCTCGAGGACCGCCTCGACCGGCTCTATGTCGCCAAGGTCTACCTGCAATCCGATGCAGCGACGGCCAACACGGAGGCCTTGCGCCAGGTGGTCGATGAACTCGCCGACGCCGAATACGAAAAACACCGCGCGACAGACGTGGATGGCGAGACCGAGCGGGGCCAGGTCCATTGAGCGCCGCCATGGGAAAAACGCGGATCGCTACGGGTGTGCTGCTCGTGACGCTGGTGACCGGGGCCATGGGCTATACCATCGCCTCGGCGGTGCTGACCTACCAGGATCTCGGGTTTGGGGCCGAGATCGACTTTGCCTATATCGCGCAGAACTACATGGCGATCCTCAATCGCCGCCCGGAGGACGCGCAACTTATTCACTTGATCATCGGCAGCTTCGCCGCCGCCGGGCTGATGCTGAGCCTCGCCCTCTCGGGGTCCGCCCTGACACGCTTTGGCCAGACCCATTGGCAGACCGCGCGCGAGATGAAGGCCAATGGCTTCTTCGGGGCCCCCGGGACCGGGTTCATCCTCGGCAAACTCGGCTCTCCTAAATCCCGCGCGAAGTACATCTGCTCGAAGGTCTTCCCACACGCGCTGATCGTGGCCCCCACGGGTCGCGGCAAGACCACGGGCTTTGTCATTCCGAACCTGCTGACCTGGCAAGGCTCCGCCGTGACGCTCGATGTGAAGGGCGAGTGTTTCGAGGCCACGGCCCGGCACCGCGCCGCCCAAGGTGACAAGGTCTATCGCTTTGCCCCTACCGATTGGGAGGGCAAGCGCACGCATCGCTACAATCCGCTCCTGCGCATCTTCGAACTGAAAGACCCCGCGCGCCAGCAAATGGAATTGCAGCTCCTCGCGACGCTGTTCCTGCAGAGCGACAATGACCGGGTGCAGGGCCTTCTCAAAGGCGGGATCGATCTCTTCGTGGCGGCAGGGCTCTTGGCCTTCCAGCGCAAGCGTCCGACCTTGGGCGAGATCTACCGCATCGCCGCCTCGGGCGGGAACAAGCAAAAGGAGTATTTCGCACGGGGTCATGAGGTGGAGAACAGGGCCGCCAAGCTGATCTTCACGCGGCTTGCCTCAACCAACAACGACACGCTGACCTCCTACGTTTCGCTTTTGATGACCTCGGGGCTCGATCAATGGCAGAACCCAGCCATTGATGAAGCGACGGCGGTGTCGGACTTTGATTTCCGCACGATCCGCAAGAAGCCCTTCTCGGTCTATCTCGTTGTCCAGCCGTTGATGGTGAAGCCACTGGCGCCCCTGATCCGCCTCTTCTTCTCCGATCTTCTCTCCGCCATGCAGGAAAAGGACCCCGGGCCGGATGAGCCGTGGCCCGTGATGATCATGCTCGACGAGTTCAACCGTTTGGGGAAGATGCCCATCGTGGTCGAGAGCATCGAAACCCTGCGGACCTATCGCGGCCACCTGGCAGTGGTCACCCAGACCATCCCCGCCCTCGATGAAATCTATGGTGAGAACACCCGCCGTGCCCTGCAAGGCAACGCTGGTGTAAAGCTCTACTTGACGCCCTCCGACGAAAAAACCGTCGAGGAGCTGAGCAAGGCTGTCGGCAAGACCACGAAAACCGTGGTCACCCGCTCGCAGTCTATCGGCAAGAACCCCTTCGAGGGCCGCAGCCAGTCGACCCGAACGGAAGAAAGCTCGCTGCTCCCCGAAGATGAGGCGCGCCGCCTGCCGCTCGACGAGATCGTCATGGTGATCGATGCGCAAATGCCGGTCCGCGCAAAACGGATCCAGTATTTTGATGATCGGCTGTTCAAGGCGATCCACGCGGCTCAGACGGGCGAGTTGCCGTTTCCGCAGCCTGGGGGAGGGGGGCCGCAGGGCAATCTGCCGCCGAGTATGCGCGCCATGCCGATGACACCGCCACCGAACGGGTCAAGCGGACCCGGGGCCGACGCGGAGGGTGTACGCCAGGCTGCTGATGGCAAACCGTCAGGGAAAACTGATGTCGCTCCAAAGAAGACCGCGCCTGTCGTTCAAGCTGTGATCGCCGAGGAACAGCGACAGATGGAGATGGATTTTGAGGGCCTGGTCGCGGATGCCGAGACAGTGGGGGTGGATGATGACGCGCAGATGCGCTCTGCCGTTGATGGCTTGGACGATATGGAAGCGATGCTGCAGGAGGAGGGTGGCAAAAAGCCAATTCACCGGTAGGGCGGCGGGCATGGTCTGACGGTCATAGAGGGCGGGAAGCGGTCATTCACTGCACTTGGCGCCAAGGTCTGCTACGCGGACAAAGTGCCCTTTCGCTGCAGCAGCAACAAGGTCTGCTTCCACGTCGTCCTAGGTGCCGCCCCAAAGATATCAATCATGCATATCACCTAAGCTATTCGATCTGGTGCTTGTCATGTCCAAACAGCGGCGCCTCGACGTCACAAGCTTCATTACGCTCAAATTCCAGCGTGGAATGATCAATCCCAAACTCAGCGCCAATTTGCGTCTTTAGCTCTGCCTTGATCTGCTCCAACTGGCCCCATGCAACATCTTCGACGACGACATGCGCATCGAGCGCTGGAGCATTCTCTTCCATCTGCCACAAGTGCACATGGTGGACGTCGCTAACGCCCTCTGTTTGGCGCAAAACGGCCACCACGTCACCTCCATCAATGTCCGGCGGGCTGCCAAGCATCAGCGTCCGGATCGGGCCACCAATCTCAGCGAAGGCCAGGTACAGAATATAGAGCGCGATACCAATCGTGATCGCAGGATCAACCCAACGCATGTCATAGAGGATGATCAGCGTGCCACCGACAATCACAGCGACTGAAGCCAAAGCGTCGGAGAGGTTGTGGAGGAACAAGGCGCGGATGTTCTGGCTGCCCTTCTGCATGGAATAGGTCAACCCCGCCGTCAGGGCATCAACCACCAGTGCCAGTCCCGCGATGATGACGACTGTCCACCCTTTCACCTCAGGCGGCTCGATAAGGCGCATGCCGCCTTCATAGATCAGATAGAGCCCGATCACGATCAGCGTCGTGTAGTTGATCAAGGCCGCCACGGTCTCGATCCGGCCATAGCCGAAGGTCATTCGCTCATCAGCGGGCCGCCGCGCGATCTTGCGGGCCGCAAAGGCAATGACAAGCGCGGCCATGTCCGAGAAGTTATGCAGCGCATCCGCGATCAGGGCGAGAGACCCTGCGAAGATGCCGCCGACGATCTGCGCAACCGTCAGAAGACCGTTCGCCCAAATCGCAATTGCTACCCGGCGATCCCCGCTGGACGGGTCCAGATGGGCATGGCTGTGACCATGGTGATCATGCGGCACGGGTCTCTCCCTCATGCTGGTGCGCAATTGAGGCGTCGGGTTTCAGACGGCCTGCGCGGAAGGCCCGCACACGCGCATTCATCCAGTGCCGGATGATGTTCCGATAGAGCCATCCGCGCAAACGCCCGAATTTCTGCTCATGCTCTGCATAGAAAGCGTCGGGCGTGTCGAACGTTCCGAAATCCTGCACGATCCCGGTATCCTGGATATATGTGTCCTGCCCTGTCCACTCGACAGGCGGCGCGTTGAGGCAATCCGTCCCAGCACCGTAACCGCACAGACTCTCGCGGTCGGTAAACGACGATTGCAGAACCTTCAGGAACGCGCTGTCGAGAATGAAGCCTTCGAGATTGATCCACTTGCCGTCCAGTGCGACCTCGATCCACGAATGCAGGATCTCTTCCGGCGCAATCGGGTAGACCAGCTCCGGCACAACACCGCGCTGAAGGCCCTTGTGGATCGTGAACCCGTGGATTCTGCACTTTATGCCCACACCCCGAAGGAGCGCCATAAGGAGCGTGCCCTTCGTATTGCACTGACCATAGCCATCAGACAGCACCTCGGACGCTGGAATGTCGTCGGCGCGGTTGTAGCCGAAGGCGATCTCGTTGCGGATATAGTCATAGATCGCGCCAATCTTGTCGGTGTCGGACAGATCACGCCAACCCCTTGCAGCGATGAGCTCCGCTATGGGCGCCGCCCCAAAATCCAGGATCGGGGTTGCGGTCAATAAAGGGTCATTATGTGCCACGATGGGGCTCCTCGAATCTTTCGAGTACAGAGATAATTGCTACAGTCGCTGTAGGTTCAAGCAAAAACTTCGAATAGTTTTCTGTGCTCACTCACACCCCAATTTGATCGTGCTCGGTCAGACACTCCGAATGGTCTCTTAGCACTTCAAGGACGCGGCATTGCGATGCGTTGCCGCCACTACATTCCTTGACCATGCGTTTCAATTCCGCGCGCAACGCTTTCAAGCGCTCCATTCTCTGCTCAACGAGCTTCAATTGTCGGCGTGCGATCTCATCGGCTTCGTGACAGGGCCGGTCCGGCGCGTCGGACAAATCAAGCAACTCCCGGATCGCGTCGAGCGGAAATCCCAACTGTCTGCTGTGCCGGATGAATGCGAGGCGATCAAGTTCAGCGTCACCATAGCGACGTTGCCCGCCTTCAGTCCGACCAGGTTCCGGCATCAATCCAATCTGCTCATAGTAGCGGATCGTCTGAACCTTGGTGCCGGTCCTCTTCGCAAGAGTCCCAATTGTGAGCATGTCGAAACCCCGTTAATCCTCTAGTGAATGTAGATTTATCTCACTCATGGCGCAACCGCGGAAATCACGTTTTGGCGATCTCTGGCGCGCTCTTTAGAAAACCACTTGAACCTACAGTAGCTAGAGGATGCAAACCGGCTCAAAACCGAGAATCAAACGGGCGAAATAACGTGCGTCTTTCAGTTATTCAGAGACTATTGTGGGGTCTGGCAGGCACAGCGCTTCTTGCCTTTGCGGCATTCCAGTATTTCGAACCTTCGACCGATACCGACGCTAATGCCTCTAACCCTGCGTTTTACGCCGATTTCGAACTGACCGATCATCGTGGATTGGTGCAGACGGATGAGTACTTTGCCGGGCGGTGGATGCTTGTCTTTTTTGGCTTTGCCAACTGCCCAGATGTATGCCCAACGACGCTCGCCGAAGTTGCCGCCGTCATGGAAGACCTAGGAACAGATGCAGAGAAAATACAGCCTATCTTCATCTCGATTGATCCTGAACGCGACACACCCGCTGCGCTGGCCGAGTATGTGCCCTTGTTCAATGCAGGCATCATTGGGCTGACCGGCACGCCGGAGCAGATTGCTGAGACGTCCGAGACCTTTCCGATCTTCTATGAGCGGATCGAGGAGGCCTCAGCACCAAATGGCTACACAATGGGCCACACATCGCATCTATTCCTCTTCGATCCAAAGGCGCGCTTCACCGACTCTTGGGCTTATGGCACCTCTGCCGAAGAGATACTTACCGATCTAAGAGAGAGGCTCTGACCCAAATGAACCGATTATACGGAGAAACTGCCCTCGGGCTGGCTTGGGTGATCGCCCTCATCGCCTCGCTTGCTGTTCTGTTCATTGGCGAAGTGCTGGGGCAGACACCTTGTGTTCTTTGCTGGTTCCAGCGCGCCTTCATGTTTCCACTGGCGATAATTCTTGGGCTGGGACTATGGTGGCAAGATCCGCGTGTTGGTCGGTACGGTGTCGTACTCGCACTTGGTGGCGCAGCAGTGGCTGCTTGGCATATGGGGTTATATGTCGGGATCATACCTGAACGCGTCCAACCTTGTACTGCGACGGGGCCCTCTTGCACTGACGACAACCAGTTGGTGTTAGGCATCCCCATTCCGCTGATGGCCGTTGTTACATTTGCGCTTATTGGTGCGCTTTCAGTCCTATCTCTCAAGGAGAAAAAATCATGAACCGACGCGGGTTGATTATTTCCGTTCTCGCAATGGGTGCTGCCGGTTTTGGTGGGGCCGCGTGGTATGTAAACCAACCAAAACCGTCATCTGAACGTGCGGTTGTCGCGCCAGAGTTGGCGGACGCTTTGATGCGACCATATTCGCCTGTTTTGGGGCCCGCTGAAGCCCCCGTGACCATCGTTGAGTTCCTCGATCCAGCCTGCGAGGCCTGTCGCGCATTTCACCCCGTCGTAAAAGATATTTTGGACAAAAATCCCGAAGCCGTGCGTGTTGTCATACGATACACTCCGTTTCACGGACCGATTTCGGATATAGCCGTCAAGTTGCTAGAAGCGGCCCGGATGCAGGGCAAGTTCGAACAGGTGCTAAATGCTCTAATGGCTTATCAAGACGCGTGGGCGGCGCATGGGGCGTTTGATCAACAAAAGCTGGGAAAGATCGCGGCCGGAGCCGGGCTCGATCTCGAACTTGCGATAGAGCAGATGAAATCACCCGATATCGTGGCAATCGTCAATCAGGACAAAGCGGACGTAGAAACAATGGGCGTTCGCCAGACCCCAACGTTCTACATCAATGGCAAGCCGCTAGATCCGTTTGGAATGGACGAATTGAGACAACAGGTTGACGCCGAAGTAGCTGCAGTTGGCAGCTAGTGGTCAAAAAGGGAACCGCAAAGTGAAGACAGTACTCTATGGCCTGATGGCCGCAAGCATGTTCGCATCAAGCACAGCGACCCCGGTAGAAGCTGGTTCGGAAGACGTTGTCGTCGAAGATGCCTGGGCGCGCGCGTCAATCGGCGTAAACCGTCCGGGTGTCGCGTATATGACAATCCGCAATACAGGCGACGAGGCTGTGATACTTACTGGCCTCCGCACGGATTTGGCGATGATGCCTGATATTCACCAGACATCCACAAATGCCGATGGTGTTAGCTCAATGGCACCTGCAGGCGAGATCGAGATTGCGCCGGGTGAATCTGTGTCTCTGGAACCGGGTGGCCTTCACGCCATGCTGATGCGCTTGCAGCGACCGATGGCCAAGGGCGAAAGCTTTTCCTTGACGCTCGACTTCTCGGACGGTGGTGAGATCGTGGTCGAGGTTCCAATTCTAGGTATTGCAGCGCGCGGTCCCGAGAGCTAATGACCCGACGGTCGATCCTCAAGTATGCCTTCGCTGGCATCGCGGCGATCATCCTGACACTTGTTGTTGGGTGGTGGCAGGTCGATGGCCCCGGCGCGCCCGAACAAGCGGGGTTGCGCCCGGTTGCCCTATCTGAAATGGAATTCCGCCTGACAGATCACGAAGGTAACGAGGTTGGACCCGAAAACCTTATCGGCAGCCCGTCAATGGTCTTCTTCGGCTTCACCTATTGCCCGGACGTTTGTCCGACGACTCTGTCGGATATTTCCGGCTGGCTTGATGACCTGGGCGAAGAGGCGGAGGGAATGAACGTGGTGTTCATCACCGTCGATCCAGAGCGGGATACTGTCGAGGCAATGGCCGAGTATGTCGGCTATTTCCATCCGTCGATCCGCGGGTGGACTGGCCCGGAAGAGGAAATTGCGCGCGCAGCACAGGGCTTCCGCGCACGCTATGGGCGGGTGCCGACCGAAGGTGGCGACTACACCATGAACCACACTGCCAGCGTTTTCCTTTTCGACGCGAAAGGCCGGTTCAGCACCATGATCGACTATCACGAGCCGAGGGAATTCGCAGTGCCGAAAATCCGGCGTGCGCTCAATAGAGAAACTGGGGGGCAACATGAGAATTAGAACAATCGCGGCAGGTTTCGCATTCGTATCGGTGCTGTCGGTGGGCGGGTTGGCAATATCGGGCATCTGGTCGAAGGATCCGATCCCTCCCGGTCTGGCAGCTGCAACCACTTGGTCGCCACCTCAACTCCCGCTTCCCACTTCTATTGAAACGGAAACACCGCAGGTCGCACAAACACGTGTGGAGCCCGCAATACCACTCCAGTCCATGCCACGTCTGGAGGTTGCGAGCGCCGATACTCTCTTACCGACGATAGAACCTCCGCTCTCCAACTGGTCACGCGATATCGCAACCGGCGAGACGCTCGACACCGTTCTTGAAGAAGCAGGTCTCTCAGCGACTGACCGTGCCGAGGTCGCTCTGGCCCTCGGCGCGGAATATGATCTGAGGCGACTTAGGCCTGGGCATTCGGTCACCGTTGTCTCGACGATGGACGGCAGCCCGCGCAGCGTCGCGCTCTCCGTCGAGGACGGTGTGCGGATCGAGGCGATCTTTGGCGAAGAGTTGGCCACGCAGGTCGTGACCCCGGCTCCCGACTTCATAACATCGGCGGGCGAAGCGGTGATCGACAGCTCGCTTTTTGCCGCGCTGGAAGAAGCCGAGATGCCTGCCCGCTTCGCTGTCGATTTGGCACAGATGCTGGGTGGAATCGTCGACTTCCGTCGTGAGGTGACCGGCGGAGAAACGCTTCGGCTACTGTGGCGCGAGGCCCGTGTTGGCGAAGACAGAATTGGTCAGCCGGAACTTACCTTTGCATCGCTGGAGATCGGCGGCGCACTTTATGAAGTTGTCTGGCCGGTAAGCGGTAGCGATCGGGCAACGATTTACGTCAATGGCACGGTTCTCCGCGTTTTTGCACAGCCTGTCGAAGGGGCGCGATTAAGCTCGGTATTTGGCCGCCGTACGCACCCGGTCTACGGCAATGTCCGGATGCACACAGGTGTCGATTTCGCGACGGCAAGCGGAACGCCGGTTCAAGCGACAGCACCGGGACGGATCAGCTTCATCGGCTGGCGGGGCGGCTATGGTCGCGTGGTCGAAATCGCCCACGGCTCAGACACAATGACACGCTATGCGCATCTCAGCGCTGTGCCCGAGGGCCTGGCACAAGGCCAACGCGTTGCGGCGGGAGATGTGATCGGTCGCGTCGGCGCGACTGGCACGGCGACGGGCCCGAACCTGCACTACGAAGTCCTCGTGGATGGACGCCCTACTGACCCCCTCTCTGACGACAGACTTGCCGAAGCGGCTGAGAGCGAAGCGGATGATACAGCCGCGCTTTTGCGTCTGGTCGAGGCGCGGGCGCTTCTGAATGAAAACCTCGGCAGCGACATTGCCGAAACGACAACCGAAAGGCTCTGACCCATGAGACGCATGATCCAAGCTCTTGCCATCACACTCGCCCTGTTACCGGCGGCGCAGGCCCTCGCGGAGGCAACCCCAATAGACGTCCGCAAGACCAATGGATGCGGTTGCTGTCTGTCCTGGATGAATCATCTTGAGGAGAACGGCTTCGCACCAATAGGCCAGGACATGTTCGGCGGCCTTCTCGTGCGCTTCAAACTCGACAACGGAGTGCCGCAGCGCATGGTCTCCTGTCACACTGGGCTCGTGGACGGTTACGTGATCGAGGGACATGTGCCTGCAGCCGACATCCGCCGCCTTCTGAACGAACGCCCCGATGCGGTCGGTCTCGCAGTCCCCGGAATGCCCTATGGTTCGCCAGGGATGGGGCCGGAAGACGAACGCGATGCCTACGACGTCTTCTTGATCCAGAAAGACGGCTCGACCGAAATATTTTCGAGCTACCCAGCAGGGTAACCGAGCCGAATTATGGAAGTCCTTTCCCCAATCTAGCTAACCTATTCAGCCGCTTCAGCGCAGACCGGCCAATGGTATCCAAAGTAGTTACGTTGCAACATGTTGACAGTCAACAAAACACAAGTACTCGGCATACTAGCTGTCGTCGGCGCCGTCGCCACTGATCAGGTAACAAAAGCCTGGGTTGTCGCGAGCGCCGATACCCTAAAAGACGGGATCGCTGTCTTTCCCGGGCTTAATCTCACGTTCCATCGCAATGATGGCGTAACCTTCGGGCTTTTGGGTGGCGCCCCCTGGTGGGGCCTCTTGCTTCTTGCGCTTATCATTTGTGCCTGGCTCCTGATCATGATGCTTCGCACAGAGAGCAGTATAGAAGCGATTGCGTATGGGGCGATCATAGGTGGCGCGCTCGGCAATGTCGTTGATCGCATCCATTATGGAGCCGTAACAGACTTCCTTGATTTTTTCATTGGATCTGCACACTGGCCGACTTTCAACATGGCAGACGTATTCATTGTCGGAGGTGCCGGATTACTGCTGGTGGTACCAGTGATCCAGAGGCACTTCGAGGGCGATCATTGAAGACATTGCCCCAAGTTTCATTCGGCGGATTTTTTGCCTGAGCAACTGTTTCCTCGATTTGCCGGACAAGAAAAATTTCTCGTGCCACAAGTCTGAATAATCTATGTTGGCATTGTAGGTGCCTACTCCGGCGAGCTTGCCGATCGCTCAAGTATTGACTTTTCTAAAGGCACCGCGACAAAACCAAGTTTCGAAATCGAACCAGTAACCACCCGCAGATATTGAATCATAAAGAAGGTTGCTCAAAAAAGGACTTGCTCGGCGCATGCACCTACCAACGCTTACTTTATGCCGAACCTGCCGTGACGCGGATCCAACCCTGTATGATCAAGTGGTATCAACGCTAAAGGCAGCGAATGTGAAGGCAAAATTGCAGCACGTCGATTGCATGTCCGGCTGCATGCGACCACAAACGCTTGCAGTCCGACAGAACGACAAGACTGCTTATCTTTTCGGTGAGATAACTGCTCAAGACCTGCCGGACATCCTGACATTCATCCGGATGTATCAGGAAAGCCCAGACGGTAACTTCGCGGATGCAAGGCCACTTGGAAAGCTGCGTTTCAAGGCTATTGCTCGCATTCCCGCAGATGTGCAGTAAACCACCCGCACCACGATATTAGTAGCTCCTGCGGTGAATTATTGCATTCAGTACAGTGTTGACAGCAGCAGATTTCAAATCAATTTGGCGCTGCGGAACTTAGGCATGCCGGTTTCGTACTTGACCTGCTACCGCCTAATCGGACAGAAACAGTCATTACGGTGCTCAAAGGTGCAAATGCATTAGAGCTGAAACGGGAATGAGGACGGTGGACCAAATCGCGGCACCGAAACCTCAACCGCCCCCGCGACTGTGAGCGGCGAGCTACCTTCCATTTCCACTGGTGCGAGAGTGCTGGGAAGGGGGAAGACGGCATCGACCCGCGAGTCAGGAGACCGGCCGTATATTGAACGTAACTTGCGCCGTCGGGTGTGACGGCAAGGAGGACTAAAATGACGACAAACGCTATCAAAGCATCCGCTGTAGGATCAACCATTCTGCCCGCAGTGTTCGCCCTTATTCTGGGTTTGGGTGTTGTTACTGTGACCGGCCATGCTCAAGCTTCTGGCCTGCATGACGCTGCTCACGATGTGCGCCACGCAACTGGCTTTCCCTGCCACTAAGACCATGTTCAGTCGTATTCTGACCAGCGCGTTGTTCGCTGGTGCTGCAGCGGGGCTGATTGCCGCCTTGCTGCAGCTTTATTTCGTGCAGCCTGTACTTCTCCACGCCGAACTTTATGAGGGTGGCGATTTGGTGCATTTTGGCGCTGATCCTGTGACTGCGCATCCCGAGTTGCCCGGCATGTTCGCCGAGCCGGTGCGCGACGGCCTAAGCATCATCTTCACGATGCTGACGTATACTGGCTATGCATTGGCCCTTGTGGCGCTTATGTCGATTGCCGAACAACAGGGTCGTGAGATTAACGGTCGCACCGGTTTGCTTTGGGGCTTGGCTGGCTTTGTTGCCTTCCACTTTGCGCCTGGCTTGTCGCTGGCGCCTGAAGTGCCAGGCGTAGCCGCAGCAGATGTCGGTGTGCGCCAAGTATGGTGGACTGCTACTGTTGCCACAGCTGGCGTCGCCATGTGGTTGATCGCCTTTGGAGGCAACTTGGTGAGCTATCTGATCGCCGCTGGACTGCTGATAGCGCCTCACGTCGTCGGTGCGCCTGAACCCGACACCTTCGCTGGCCCGGTTCCGACCGAGATCGGCGCGCTATTTGCCGCCCGAGCCTTTGGCATCGGCATGGCCGCTTGGGTGTTGCTGGGAAGCTTTGCCGGATACTTCTGGCAGGCTGAAGGCAAACGCGCGAACGCCGCCGCCTGATTCCTTTCCTCTATTGCTTTCCCGCCGGTCACCGCCGGCGGGAGCTTTCATTTATTGAGGAGGACAAAATGTCCCGTTCACTCGCTCTCTTCGCCATCGGGCTGATTTTTGGCGGCGGCGTCGGCTTTGTGATCGCGGCCGGCAGCGGCAGCACCTTTGACAGCCACGACCATGCTGACCCGTCTCAACATGGTAGCAATGCGGAGATGGCAGCCCATGACCACTCTGCTGTCACTAACTTACCGGCCGACAGCAATGCCCCCAGCGTGGCGATCAAGATGATTAAAGATCCGATGGCAGGTTGGAACTTGCACGTGACACCGCAAAACTTCCGATTTTCTCCTGAGAATGCCTCTACTGAGGAAATACTTGGTGAAGGTCACGCGCATGTCTATATCAACGGCGAAAAGCTGGGGCGCCTTTATGCCAACTGGATACACCTCCCATCACTGCCGGATGGCGACGTTGAGATAAAAGTTTCCCTCAATGGCAACAGCCACAGCCCGCTAATGGTTGGGGGCTTGCCCGTCGAGGCCAAACTAATCGTTCAAGCAGACGATGACGGCTCCTGAGCAAAACTCAGATCTTGACTGAACTTCGGTCGCAGGGGCCTTGCGCCCCTGCATTGCCATGGTTTGCATGTCAGGATCGAATGCAATCCTCCCCTGAGCGCATCATTATGGCAAATGGCAATAGCATGAACCAACTCGCTATCGGCTCATTTTACTCTGTGAAAAATCCTTGAATACGCGAAGCGTCTCTTCGCTTACATGATGCTCGATACCTTCAGCATCGTGCTCGGCCACGTCTTTGGAAATACCCAGGGCGATAAGGAACTCCACAACAATTCGGTGCCGCTTTCGACAAGCCTCGGCCAATCGCCGCCCAGCATCCGTTAGGCGTATTGATCGGTAAGGTTCCTGCACAATGAAGCCCTCGCGTTTAAGCCGGGTCAGGTTCTTGGACACAGTGGGCTGGGTCACGCCGAGCCGCTCGGCAATCTCCACGGGCCTCGCTGAACCGTTCTGGTGAATCAGCTCCGCGATCAGCTCGACATAATCCTCCACAACTTCGCTTTGTCGGGCGGCGCGGGCTGCCTCGAAACCGCTCACCTGGTCGTCAGGTTTACGTCCGAATAGTTGTGGTTTCTGATCGGTCATTCTGCTCTCGGTGTCTATTGCTGGTGCGGAACCCTGCTTGCCGCGCCTTATTGTGTATGCACCAGCGACGCGGGCCTTGACAATGACATAGACTTTTCTACAAAACTTAGCCAAGGCTAATAATTATAGACTGAACCATGAAACACCTGATTGCATCTGCCTTGATTGGCCTGCTTCCGCTTAGTGTGGGGGCCACTGCCATTGAAGAAGCCCCTTGGGCACCTCGGGCCGCAGCCTACCGGCTGAGCCTATTCATGGCGAACTTGACACCCGTTCCCTGGGAGAAGATTGAAAACAATTGGACTGCTCCGGCACCCGGCAGCGCAGTTGCGGTGGAGGCACTGTCACGGGTATCGGATAGCGACGCCCAGAACATTCGTGCAGCGCTGGCTGCGGAAGACCGACAGGCCCTGTTTGCTGCCATTACAACGGCATTGGCCAAAGGTATTCTGCAGCACCTAGAGGCAGCCGAGGCGACACTTGGCCAGCCTGAAGCCGCATTTGAGGTTGCGCAGTCTGCGGCCTTGTACCGCGCGTTCGAGGACGGCATCCTGGCGGCGGACAAGCAGGCCGCACACGACCTAGGTCGCGCCTGGCTGGTTCTGAATTCTTCTCTGGGTAGCACCGGTATTTTGAACAATGGCGCTCAAGACCCGAATGTGGCGCGATTTGCTGAGGCGCAAAAAGTTATCGTGGAGTACATTGAGACAAACTATCTGCCCTCCGTTTTTGTCGAACGTGGCAAGCTGACCCCGGCACCGGAGAGCGCAGTGCGCTCCGGTACGCCGGTAGTGTTGCCCGCCACACTCCCACCGGGCTCCAATATTGCTGATCAGCGCGAGCTACCCCGGCTGGTGCTCCAGTTTGAAGAGGCTGGCGAGGATGAGGCCAACCTGCCGCTTGTGGCCTATGGCGACATGCTGTTCGACAGCCCTGAAATCTTTGGTTCCCCAGCACGTGACCTGGGCATTGCCTGTTCAACTTGCCACAACCGGTCCGATGTGAACCGGGATTTCTTTATCCCCGGCCTCTCTAGCCATGCTGGCGGGATGGATGTGGACAGCTCCTTCTTCAATCCGATGTTCAATGACCGGGAAGACGATCACCTGGATACGCCGTCAATGCGAGGCATCCGCTTTACAGCGCCTTACGGGCGTGATGGGCGCGAGCCGAGCCTGCGCAGTTTTGTACGCAATGTGATCGTGACCGAGTTTGCCGGAGCGGAGCCAACGCCGTTCCAACTCGATGCGATGGTCGCCTACTTGCGCGCCTTTGACTTTCTGCCCAACCCACAGATAGACGAGGCCGGGCGGCTGACTGACAAGGCCTCTGAGGCTGCGAAACGCGGTGAGGTACTGTTCAATACCGAATTTGCCGGGCTTGGCGACAGGTCCTGCGCCTCCTGCCACACCCCGGACCGGTTTTTCCGAGATGGGCAGACCTATGACATTGGCTCGGCCGAGCCGCCGTTCCCGGGCGGCACCGCAACCCCATTCGAAACGCCCACATTGCGCAATGTCAACTTCACCGCGCCCTACATGCATGACGGATCGCTGGCGACCCTAGCGGGGGTTGTAGACTGGTTCAACGATACCAAGGATCTGGGCTTGGATGCGGAACAGCGCGCCGATTTAACTGCCTATCTGCGCGCGGTAGGAGATGGTGAGGAGCCCTACCAGCGCTTTGAAGGCCGAGACAGCGTGTTCCGCCTGTCGTGGGAAGAGCTTACCACTTTTGCTTCGACGCTGGACACACTGATCCCGATGCGGGATGCGGAGAACATCGCCGTATTGATTGATACTGTTGCACCGGATCTGGCGGCAGATGCGAGCGTTATGATCAATCAAAACGCTAAGCCAGAAATCTACCGATTTGCCGCAATTCTTCAGGCAGTTGGCGATGCCAGCGCCGCTGGCGACTGGGCTGAGGCGAGCCTCCAGTGGGACGCTTTCAAAACCATGCAAGCCGAGATTGATGAGAGGATGTTCTGATGCTGTCGCGCCGTACCTTTTTGACCACTGTCGCTGCCGCCCTAACAGTGCCAGCAACTGCCTCTGCGGAAGAGGCACTGAAACTCGCCTTCATTCCGCAAGAAAACCCAGAGAAGCTGTTGGGGGATATCGAGGCGATCACTGCCTGGCTGTCCCAGCAGTTGGAGGTTCCAGTCACCGGCTTTGTTACCTTTGATCATGCTGCGGCAGTTGAGGCATTGCGCAATGGTGATGCCGATATCTCCTTCATGGGTGCCTTGCCCTTTGTGCTGGCAGAAGACCAGATCGGGGCGGTGCCACTTCTGTCCGAGGTTTACCGCGGCCAGCCGAGCTATTCGGGCCGGGTGTTTGTGCGCAAGGACAGCGGCATCGAGACGCTGGCCGACCTGCAGGGCCGTGACATTGCCTTTGCCGATCCGGTGTCGGAGTCCGGCTATCTCTATCCGCTCGACCTGTTTGTGCGCGAAGGACTCGTTGCGGATGCAGGCGATGCGGACCGGTTCTTTGGCCAGAAGTTCTTTGCCGGTGGTTATCAGCAGGCAATGCAGGCTATGGCCAACGGGTTAGTGGATGCTGCGGGTGCCAGCCAGTATGCCGATCTTTATCTGACGCCTGAGCAGCAGGCCGAGGTCAGGGTGCTGGGCGAAAGCGCGCAGATCCCCAGCCATGCCATCATTGCCCGGCCTGGTCTAGATGCGGCCTTGCAGGCCCGCTTCGTGGATGCCATGCTGCGCCTGAACCAGGCTGAGAACCAGTATTTGCTGGCCTATCTCTACGGCCCAGACGGCTATGTGGCAGCAGATCCCAAGGTCTATGACGGGGTCAGGCAGATGGCACGCCGTTACGGCTATCTAAAATGACCCAAGCGCTTGCCCTCCATGCTGTGTCGCATTGCTTTGACGACGCTGAGGCCCTGCAGGATGTGTCGCTGCAGGTGGCACCGGGGGAATGTGTGGCCTTGCTGGGGCCTTCGGGCGCCGGCAAGTCGACCCTGCTGGCCTTGCTGGATGGGCGGGTCCGGGGATGGCGCGGTCGGGCTGAGGTACTGGGCAACCGGCTTCCAAATGATCGGGCACCAGAACGAAAAACCCGGCTAGAGACTGGCTTCATCTTTCAGGAGTTCGCCCTGGTTGACCGGCAGAGCGTTTACCAGAATGCGATGAACGGGCGGCTGGGGCGAATGCGCCTCTGGCCGTCGCTTTGGGGGCGATACGGTGCGCAGGATCACCTCAAGACGACCATCGCGCTGGAGGACACCGGCCTAACGGAGTTGGCACAGCGCCGTGCAGATCAGCTTTCAGGTGGTCAGCGCCAGCGAGTGGCCATCGCCCGCTGCCTGGCGCAGGAGCCTGAGTTGATACTGGCGGATGAACCGGTCAGCAACCTCGATCCAGCCCACGCCGAACGCATTCTGGAACTGATCACCAACACAGCGCGAAATCGCGGCATCGCTGTAGTCTTCAGTTCGCATCAGCCAGAGCTTTCGCGGCGCTTTGCCGACCGTATCGTTGGATTGCGCGCGGGCGCGGTGCTGTTTGACAAGCCCTCCGCGATGGTCGGCAACGATGACATCAGCGATTTGTACCATGGAACAGTACCTGGTGACGGATTGCGGGTGGTGAGCTGATGAGCCGGATCTTGGTTTGGATGGTACTCGGGCTTGCTGTGCTGTGGGCTGCAGGAAACGCTGACATCGGCTTGGAAAAACTGCCCGGAGCGGGTCCGAGGCTAGCAGAATTTCTAGGCCGGATGATACCACCGGACCTTTCTGTCTGGCCGGAAGTCCTTACAGGCCTAACCGAGACACTGAGAATCGCCATTCTTGGGACGCTGTTTGCGGTCGTCCTGTCGGCGGGGCTGGCTGTACTTGCGTCTGAGACCCTTGTACCCGCAGCCATCTGGCGCCCGGTACGTGCGCTGCTGGCAGTGATCCGGTCGATTCCGCTGATCTTGGTGGCGATGCTGATGGTGGGGGCAGTCGGGCTGGGCCCACTGCCCGGTATTCTTGCAATCACTTTTCATGCCACCGGCATGCTGGCCAAATTCTATGCTGAAGCAATCGACAATGTCGGTGCCGCACCACTTGCTGCATTGGAAAGCGCAGGTGCCAGCCGAGCGCAATTATTGCGGTGGGCGATCTGGCCACAGATGGCACCAGTTGTGCTCCGCGACACTGTCTTCCGCTTTGAACTGAACCTCCGCGAAAGCTTGATCTTAGGTATCGTTGGCGCCGGGGGCATCGGTCTGTACGTTCAGACTTACGTGCGTTCGTTCCAATACGACAAAGCTGCAACTGTCACGCTTGCCATCATCGCTCTTGTGCTGCTGTTCGAAGGTCTAAATTCGGTTTTACAAAAGCGGTTTTCGTGACGATTTTGATCAAGGAAGGTCGGAAAATTCAGATTTCGCAGCGTTTTCAGTTTCGTAGTGCCATTCGAAGAGCTTTCCCTACCATTCATCGTTCGCCAGACCCACTGAACTGGGGTTCGCCTATCTTGCTCATTACCTGTGTTCTTCGGTTTGATCAGTCTACCTTGAAACTGTCAGTCTGCCGCACCGACAACAGTTTTTTTGAGAAGCACAGCCGCCACCGTTTCCAGACAAATTCGGTTATGAGTAGATATCAATAGGTGTCCCGTTCTTCACCATTGCATAGATATCTTCTATCTCCCGATCCGAAACGGCAATGCATCCGGCCGTCCAGTCGCGCTTGTTTGTCGGGTCAATGCCAGGGCGCGGCCCCCCATGGATGAAAATATCTCCACCAGGGGAACGGCCCTGAGCCTTTGCGTATGCGATATCCGCCTCGTTCGGGTACGAGATCCCGATGGAAAGATGAAACAGGCTTTCGGGATTTCGCCTGTCAATCACGTATGATCCTTCTGGCGTGCGCCCGTCCCCTTCGAATTGCTTGTGACCCTCAGGCGCAAAGCCAAGGCCCATTGGGATAGTGCGCAAAACACCCTCTGGTCCATCAAGGACAATCATGCGCTGCCCCTTGTAGACCCGCACCCGGGTCACCTCCGGCCCCCTGTAAGTGCGGAATTTGTTTGCACATCCAGAAAGAATTGTCGCCAGAGCTCCCAGGAGGATTGTGCGACGTGTAACTCGAAAATTCACTGCTCAATGCCTCTTTCATGAGGTTTTTCAAACTTGACACTAGCGTGCTGTGCCAGCCCGTTCAATGGCCGTGCGCCAAAGCACCTTCGGCCAGTCTGTCGCCGACGCGGTCACCGCCTTTGGGCGGAGTCTCCGCGTGGTGTCCGTTTAACAGCCTGAGCGCATTTGCGACAACCAGCAGTGACACGCCAACATCTGCGGCAATGGCCCCCCACATCGATGCCATCCCAAACGCTGTCGCCACCACGAAAACGGCCTTGGTTGCCAGCGAGGTTGCGATGTTTTGACGGATGATCGACATCGCACGGCGGGAATGGCCTATGAGCCAGGGCACCCTGCCAATGTCATCAGTCATCAAGGCAATGTCCGCCGTCTCGATGGCCGCGTCGGAACCAACCGCGCCCATGGCGATAGCATAGTGGGCCCGCGCCATGGCGGGGGCATCGTTTACGCCATCGCCAATCATGGCCACCATATCGTGCGCTTCGACCAGGTCTTCGATGGCCGTCACCTTGTCCTCGGGCAGAAGCTCCGCGCGCACCTCGTCGATGCCGACCTCTGTCGCGACCGCGCGCGCGGTGCGTTCATTGTCGCCCGTCAGCATGACGATGGTTTTCACGCCCTGCGCATGCAGACGAGCCACGATTCCCTTGGCGTCGGGGCGGATGCGGTCGCGCAGTTCCAGAATACCCATCACCCCATTTGCATCACCAACAGCCACCAACGGGTGTTGTCACGTTAACTCGCCGAATTTGCAAGTTGGCAAGCTGTTCGTTGATC
>NZ_CVRM01000018.1 GCF_001258055.1 Phaeobacter italicus
AAACCCGGTATCGCGAAGGGGCGTCAGTTCCTGGGCGCGATACCTCCCGCAAGGGAGACGCCAGCGTAAGACCGGCCCCCACCGTGGGGCATTGGGCGAGACGCTGGTGCGAGTTTGTGGGACGCGATCCAACTGCCAAAGTTGGCCCTGGAGAGTTTGAGAGGCCGGGAGGACCTTTCATTCCGGCGCGCATTGCGTCGGACGGAGTTCGCCATCGGCTGAGGCCCTGCCTCAAGGAGATCGCACGCAAAGCTCGGAACCGTAGGTGGAGAGTTTGCATAAGTGCGCCCTTGTCCTTTACAGGCCTACGGGTAAGCGCTATCGCTGGTTGTGGCAAGCCTAACCTTTACACCTGCCTTCTTTGAAGTGGATTCCCGAATTGGCCGAGACTGAGCTTGAACGCGCCGAGAAACGCTATGCCCAGGCCAAGGCCCGCCTTCAGGCTCTGAAGAACCGGGAAGCCACCAGACAGCGCAAGCTGGATACCAGGCGCAAGGTGATCCTGGGCGGGGCGCTCATGGACCTGGCGGAACGGGATTCCAATGCTGCCGCGATGCTCGACCGGCTGATCCGCAACCTCTCCCGTGAACAGGATCGCAAAGCCTTCGCGGAGTGGGACGCCCCCTCCCCTGCCACAAGCGATGAGGGCGCGCCCTGATGCGGCGCGTGATGCTCGTCTTCGGGGGTCTGTTCCGCTTCTTCGGCCGGTTGATCGTCACGCCCATCCTGTTGGGCTGGTTGATCGGAGCGATGGCCTTTGGGGCGATGCTCGGCTCACTGGTGGCCACGCCATTCATCTTCGCCTTCTTCGACCAGACGCCCGGCGAAAGCGCCTGGCAATGGCTGGTATTCGGTCCCTTCATGTTCATAGGCGCTGTCTTCGGGTTTCAGTACTGGCGCATGGCCTCCGGGGCTGATGCCTATTTCGGTCTGACCGGTGACAGCCACGGCTCGGCGCGGTTTGCGAACCGGAAAGAACTGAAGAAGCTGGAGCGGGGCAAAGGACATGAAGATGCCGGTCTTTTGATCGGGCGCAACCCGCACACGGGACGGCTCTTGCGCTATGACGGCCCGGCCCATCTGATCACTCTCGCCCCGACACGGGCAGGCAAAGGCGTCGGCACCGTGATCCCGAACCTGCTGGCGGCGGAACGCTCGGTTCTGGTGATCGACCCCAAGGGCGAGAACGCCCGGATTGCCAGGGAAGCCCGGCGGCGGTTCGGAACGGTCCACGTCCTCGATCCCTTTGAGGTCAGCGGCCATCCCTCTGCGGCCTACAACCCTCTCGACCGGTTGACCCCGGGCAGCCTCGATCTGAGCGAGGATGCCGCCTCCCTGACAGAGGCGCTGGTCATGGACCCGCCGGGTCAGGTGACGGAGGCGCATTGGAACGAGGAGGCCAAAGCCATCCTCGGCGGGCTGATCATGTTCTGCGTCTGCCACGAAGATCGCGACCGCCGGTCGCTCGCCACCGTCCGGGAATATCTCACCCTGCCCCCGGAAAAACTCCGGGCGCTGTTGGAGCTGATGCAGGAAAGCGACGAGGCGGGCGGGTTGATCGCCCGCGCAGCCAACCGCTTCCTTGGCAAGGCGGATCGGGAAGCCGCCTCGGTTCTGTCAAACGCGCAACGCCATACGCACTTCCTGGACAGTCCACGGATCGCGAAGTGTCTGGCGCGCTCGGACTTCGCCTTCTCCGATCTGCGCCACCGGATCACCTCCGTCTTCCTCGTGCTGCCACCGAACCGGATGGACGCCTACAGCCGCTGGCTGCGCCTTCTGGTCTCTCAGGCTCTCCAGGACATTGCACGGGACGCTGAGGCCCTGACGGCCACCACAGGCGCTCAAAGCGCATCTCAGAGGCTTTCGTCCCCCACCCTCTTCCTCCTCGATGAATTCGCCGCTCTTGGCCGTCTTGAGGCCGTAGAGCGCGCCATGGGGCTTATGGCAGGCTACGGGCTTCAGCTCTGGCCGATCCTGCAGGACATGAGCCAGCTCAAGGACCTCTATGGCGAACGTGCAGGCACCTTCATCGCCAATGCCGGGGTGCAACAGGTCTTCGGGGTGAATGATTTCGAGACGGCCAAGTGGCTGAGCCAGATGATCGGCCAGGAAACCGCCGGGTTCCAGACTGACAGCTTCAAGCCCGGTGACGGTCCCAGTTTCTCGAACAACCTCACGGGCCGCGATCTGCTGACTCCCGATGAAATCATGCAGCTTCCCCCGGATCGTCAGCTCCTGCGCGTTCAGGGGCAGGCCACCGCTATCGCCCAAAAGCTGCGTTACTACGCCGATCCTGAATTTGCTGGGCTGTTCACGCCAGACGCCCGATAACCTGAAAGCAATTCGCCATGTCTGATACACCTGCCTCCCCTGCCCCGCTTTCAGACGATGATCTGCGCGAGACGCTTGATCTTCTCGCCACGGCTGTCGCCAGCATCTCGGATCGGGTGGACGATCAAACCCGTGTGCTCGACCGTGTAAACAAGACGGCGACGGAAGCCCGCTCTGCCGCCTTCGCAGCGCAAAAGCAAACCGACCCGGAACACTACGGTGAGATTGTCGGCGTAACCATCGATGGCAGGATCGGCGACACCCTGACCCGTGTTAGTCAGATGGCCGGTGATCTGCTCCGGGCCTCCAACCATACCCAGGAAGTTCTCAGGAAAACCGAACAGGCAAAGTCGGACACCATGCGCCAGCTTTGGGAACGGGAACAAAAGCTGGATCGCTTCAAAAGCCGTCTTCCATGGTTAGGTCTGGGTGCTGTCGTTCTGGCTCTTGTCCTGACGGTGACGCTTCCTCGTTTCTTAGCCAGCAACGTTTCCATGTGCGCTGTCCTAGGAGCGTCTTGGACCACGACGACCACGGGTGTCGATGCTTGTGTGTTCTACCAACGGTGAGCGGTGATGCGCTGGTAGTGATCGGTTCAGCTTGAGAAGCTGGGTGTTATATATGTGTTAGAATCTGTGTTACGATGCTTCAAAATAGGCTTAGAGGTTTGAAAACTAATAGAATTTCTTGATAGCCGGTAACTAATAACACGAATCTCGGTAACTAAAATCCTGCTTTCGGTAACTGATAACACGAATCTTGACTGCGGTAACTAAAACCACGAATGTCGACTCATGGTAACTGATAACACGAATGCTCTCGCCCCGCTGCTGCCGGATCGCCATCCGCAACATGATCTGTTCATCTGTGATGTGGCTGACGCTGTCCTGAAGGACGTCATGCAACACATGGAGCATCCGTTTTATTCCCTCTCAAAGAAACCTGAGACGACGATCAAGCGCTATGAGAATGGCGATAAGTGGCTGCAGATTACGCCGAGTGTGAAGGGCTTAGCGACGATCTACGACAAGGACATTCTGATCTACTGTATCAGCCAAATCATGGCGAAGCTGAAGGAGGGCGAAGCCGTTTCGCCCCGTGTCCGGATTAACTCCAGAGAGCTGCTGATTTTCACAAACCGGGGTACAAGTGGCCGGGAATACCAGTCCCTGCTCGATGCCCTTGATCGCCTTGAAGGTACGCGGATCAGGACAAACATTGTCACTGGCGATGAAGAGCAAGTCGATGGATTTGGCCTGATCGACGCTTCTTCGATCCGCCGAAAGCACGGTTTGGACGGGCGTCTCTTATGGTGTGAAGTGAAGCTGTCAGACTGGGTTTTCAACGCAATCCGGAACGAAGAGGTACTGACTCTCCACCGGGACTACTTCCGCCTGCGCAAGCCCATTGAAAGACGGGTGTACGAGATCGCCCGGAAGCATTGCGGGCAGCAGAAAACCTGGCGTATCACGCTGGCCAAGTTGCTGCTTAAGACCGGGTCGCAAAGCCCACAGAAGCGCTTTCGGCAGATGATCCGGCAACTCGCAGAGCATGACCATTTGCCAGATTACCATGTTACCTTTGAAGGTGAAGCTGACATGGTGGTGTTCACTAATCGCGGCACGATGGCCCCTGCCCAGCTTGTTGAAGGCAGTATTCCACCGCTGCAGTCCGATACCTACGAAGAAGCGCGCAATGCAGCGCCCGGTTGGGACGTTCGTTTCCTGGAACGAGAGTGGCGTGACTGGTGTGTTGAGCCGCCCCGCAACGCTGACCGCGCTTTCATTGGGTTCTGCCGAAAGTGGTTTGAGAAGCGAGGCAGGCCCTGAGATTAAAAACCGGTTATAGAAATAAAACCGGTAATGGATTTAATTCCGGTGTTGGATTTATTTCTGGTATGAGATATAAAACCGGTAACAACTAAATGGCAGGATCGAGCAATGCCCGTCATCGTTATGGCAAGCCCCAAAGGTGGGGTTGGAAAATCGACATGCGCCGTTCTTCTCGCGTCTGAGTTCGCCCGCATGGGCGCGGATGTCACGGTGCTTGACTGTGACCCGAACAAGTCTCTTACCCGGTGGGCATCTCATGGCGCGCCTTCCGGTGTGACCTTGAAGAGCGATGTTGGTCGGTCAGAGATCGTTCCGACCATCCGGAGCGCGGATGGTGACGGCAAGATCGTCATTGTGGACCTCGAAGGGGTCGCCTCACAGCTCGTCAGTCGCGCCATCTCCCAAGCGGATTTGGTGATTGTCCCGATGCAGCCGACAGCGCTGGACGCGGAGATCGGCTCCGAAGCGTTGGCGTTGGTTCGCGAAGAGGAAGAAGCGCTTGGGCGGTCAATCCGGCATGCTGTGGTGCTGACCAAGACCAGCGCAGCCGTCAAAAGCCGCGTCCAGAAGGAGTTGGAAGAACAGCTCAGTGGGGCCGGGATCGACGTGATCGAGCCGTCCCTAGTAGCGCGCGCTGCGTTCTCGGAACTGTTCGCTTATGGGGGCGATCTGACAGCGATGATGAACGACCCGGAAATGGTTACGGGTGGCAAGGTAGATAAGGCGTTGGCAAACGCTCAGGCATTCACGGAGGCGGTTTATGAGCGGCTCAAATAGGCTTGCGGGGCTGACAGCCCGTCCGAAAGGGACGACCGTTGAGGATGTCCGGCGCGTTGATGAGGTTGGAGAGGCGAGGGGGTTCCTAGACCGTACCCCCCGCAAGAAGCCTGGGCGCAAACCCAGCCCACGAACTTGGCAACTTCACCCTAAAGTGTTTCCCGAAGTAGGAGAGGCTATAGCCGTTGAAGCGGAGAGGCTTGGCATCACGCAAGGACAACTCGTTGAACAGATGTGGGAAAGCTATCTCAAAGCCCGATAGTAACTCAGTCTCACTCAAATAGTGCAACAGTCTTGGCGCGTTGTATTTATTTCGCTTCTCACTGCCGGGCTCTTCGACCCCTTGGCGATCAAAGCCAAGAACATGGTCATGGTCGCTAGGGTAAAACTATCTAAGAAAGTTTGACCTATGGGGAAGAACATGACATGAACATGAATCAAAGTGCAGCACAATGCTGCATAGTGAGGCAGAGTTCAAAATGAGCAAAAATCACCGCATATCCATCGGTCTTACCGATCAAGAGTTCGACGATTTGCAGAAAATCGCAGAGGCACATCGTGTGTCGCTCGCTTGGGTAGGTCGCCAGGCGATTTCAGAGTTTCTCTCCGCTTACCAGGAAAACAAGAACCCGTCGCTTCTCCCACTTCGTGAAGCGCAGAAAGGACAATAATGAAAACTACAAACGCTGCGCATGACGATGTTATGGAAGCTCTCGACGCTGAGCTCGCAAAAGAAGATCAGCCTAAAGTCGATCCCCGAAACAAACTTAATGAGCTGACTGCGAAAGAGTGGATTGTTGAGACAATTTCAGTATGGAACCAAAGAGGCTTAGGGGCAGGGCACCCTGATGCCAAGATTGAACGCCAGCACCCCGCACCATTTTCTTTTACAGATGTAGGCCGCTTGATCCGCTACTTCACTAAGAGCGGTCAGACTGTCCTTGACCCTTTTGTGGGAGTTGGATCGACGCTGAAGGCGTGTGCAGTTGATCGCCGAAAGGGCATAGGGATTGAGCTGAACCCGCAGTTCGCTGAGCTTTCTCGTGAGCGCTTGGACACTGAAATCGGGGATATGCTTTCAACGGTAGAGGATCAGCGGATTCTTGAAGGAGATGCTCGAGACGTTCTTCCGACCATTGCAGATGAAAGTGTAGATTTTGTTGTCACATCTCCACCCTATTGGTCGATCCTGAAGAAAGAAGATCATAAGGTTCGCCAAGAGAGACTAGCCAACGGGTTGTCAAAAGACTACGGGGACGATCCCCGAGATTTGGCGATGATCGAAGATTATGAAGAATTTCTAGAAGAGCTCACACGCCTCTTCGGGGAATGCGCCAGAACTCTGAAATCTGGAAAGTACATGGCAATCATTGTCAGCGACTTCAGAGATAAATCTCGCTACATAATGTTCCATGCTGATCTTGCTCGTTCTCTTGAAAAAGTCGGGATGGAGATGCGGGGGCTCAAAGTGCTCTATCAGCGACACAAGAAAGTGTTCCCGTATGGATACCCGTATTCTTACGTCCCCAACATCCACAACCAATACATCTTGATCCTTCAGAAGCCAAAGAAGGCTGAACCGAAACCTAAAAAAACCAGGAAAGCAGCCGCGAAGAAAGACGTTTCGGCCAAGGCTAAGGGGAAATGATGGAAGAAAAGATCGTAAATGGCGATTGCATAGAAGGCATGAACGCACTGGATGAAGGCTCGTTCAACCTTATCATCGCCGACCCACCGTACAACTTGAGCAAAGATTTCGGAGTATACAAAGAGGACGAGAAGAGAGCTGAGTGGAAGGATTGGTCGCGCGAGTGGTTAGCATCGGCGCACCGTGTGCTTTCTGATCAAGGAAATATTTTTGTCTATGGAATCCATCATCATCAGTGCTGGATTCAATGCATCATGTATGAGCTCGGATATGTCTATCGGCGGCAGATCATTTGGCACTATGAGAATGGATTTGCTGGCTATGGAAAGCGTTCTTTGAATGCATGCTACGAACCTCTTCTCTGGTTTTCGAAAACCAAGAAAGAATATATTTATCATGAAGTTAGAGAGCCATATAAGAGCCAGGATAGATTGAAGCACAAGATCACTAAGAATGGTAAGGTCTGGACACCACATCCTGACGGTCGGATGGCAGGCGATGTCTGGAATTTTCCGGTGCTAGCTGGTCGTAGGTTCAGAGATGAAAAGGTAGACCATCCGACACAAAAACCGCTTTCGATCTCTCGACGGCTAGTTAAGCATTTTTCCAACCCTGGCGACACGGTGCTTATACCATTTGTAGGTAGCGGCAGCGAGTGTGTCGCGGCGAAACTCGAAGGCCGAGGCCATGTCGGTTTCGAGCTGAATAGCGATTATGTAGAGATCGCCAATGGGCGTTTGCGGGAGGTTGACCTAGACCTCGCCCAAGCGGCTACTTAAACGGGCGATAGGCTCCAAGATAGGGCTCTAGGTCTGGCATTTCTGGTATTAGTTCCTTGAGAGATGGTAGAAGGTCTGTTGATCCAGATGTGGTTGTAAACAGATCATCTGGCATTTTCTCAAGGGATCGAAAATGCCATCCGAGAATGAAGAGCGAAGCGAGTGTTAGGGATCGGCACTGTATACCGAGGACGTTCTCGATGTCGTCAATTACTTGGTAATACTCCACTCTCACGTTTGGAAATGAGCTGATCACCGAGACCGGCACAATTTCGGGCATGGGAACACCAAACCGATTATGAAGAACGGCTATATCTTCTAGCAAAGCTCTTGGTGATTCCAGTACGTTGGGGCTGGTCTCAATTTCAACCACACCAATTTGGCCGGATGGGAACCTCAGCAACCCGTCCATTCTCACATTGGTGTCGCCCTTTCTTCTTATGTTTGCGGCTACCCCACAGGATAAGAAGATGTTCCTAACAAGCCGAGTCGTTTGGGTATCATTCAGGGCGGCGATAATTTCTGGAAGGTTCGTTAAGAAGTGGCCGCCTGAAGCAGAAAGAGAGCCTTGTTTCTTCGCTTGAGTGTGTGTTGTGCCAGTTTCGGCTGGAACAGTGACGTGATCGAGATCGTCGGTTTCGACCTTAGCTGTGCCATCCACATTGAGTGTGATAGCACCATATGGGCATTGCAATGCACAAAGGCCACAGCCGACGCATCGCTCATTGTCGATCTCGACGGTTTCACCACCTTCTTTCCAGTTAATGGCGTTTACTGGGCAAACTTCTTGAGAAGGATCACCTGGAAATGCGCTGAGTTCGCCGCCAAGGTCGAAATTTTGTTCCTTGAGCTCGATGCATGGCGCATCGTGACATCCTAGACATGTAGCGTTTCCGGATTTTCCACCATCCATGTGCCAAACAGATCGGGTGTTGGGTGAAACGTGAATGGATTCCAGTGTGCCACCTGGTGAAAGCAACCGTCCTTGGCGTCCGAGTTCTCTCTTGTGGCGAAGGACATCAGACATTGAGGAATCCTTTCAATTCAGAAAGCTGGTCCTCGGCGACCGACACATCTTCAACAACTGCTTTGAGAGCAAGAAAAGATAGGGTTTTCAGGTCGAGAACTCCGATTTTGAATCCAAAGGCGGCATGAACATCGTCGATAAGCATAGACATGTCGCCTCGTTCGTTTGGTATTTGATAGCCAACGACAAGAGTGGAGAGTTCATGACGGGTTTCGAGCCCACCTCTCGATAATAGTATCACTTTGTTTTCAATAGCTTGTCGTATGGCCTTTGTTGACAGGAACAGCTCTTCAGTCGGGGACTTGATCTCAATGGGGAGCGCTAAATCGTGGAGCCAAACGCAGGCGTCCCAGCGTTGATAATTGACGCCTGCACGAGAGTAGTCGCTTGGAAAGCCCATTAATCGAAAGAGCTGTGTAACCAGTGGGTAGAACAGCGTTTGAGTGTTTTGACGGCGAGATTCCGCGAACACGGTCGCTGCGGCGTCTAGGGTAGGTGTGGACTGAACAAGCTCTTCAAGTTCGCGGCGCAACCCCGCAAGATCCTCATCTTCGTCGTCGGTTTGAGCTTCGACATATTTCGGGGCAACGAACAAGTGCTCTCTTGAGCCACGGCCAACTTCGATACCATCCAATTTTTCTTGAGCGTGCCGTTCCGCAGGCGAAGCGTCAGGGGTCGGGAAAATTGAGGATGAGTCTGCGACAGATAGGGACTGGAAAGGGGAGAACAGTATTGGCTTTTCGATGGGAACCTGAAGCGCATTCAAGGCGCTATGCACGAGCTCTCGATCCGCGCGCAATTCGGCTTCTACAGACGCCAGATCAAAGCCAGAGCGTTCCATCATGGAGAAATGTGCCTGGCGGGAAAGCGCCCGTTTCTGATTGAAGTCGAGACTGTCAACTTGGTCTGTTCGGAGATCAACGGCATCCAAAAGACTTAATGCACGGGCTTTCCCATGAGGGGTTAAGCGATGAATCTCGAACGTCTTTTTGCTGCTTCGGTAAGGCTCTTTGTCTTTTTCTGTCCAGCCAAGGTCGCGGAGAACAGCAAGCGGCCACCTGGTGTAGTTGCGCAAGGTGTTGATCTGGATTCCGCGCTCTTCTTTGAGCTCTTCGAGCGCGGATTTTATGTGATCAGGAGTTTCGCGCAGGGCATTAACCTTTGCTGCAAGAGCGGCAAGGGCGTCCGGAGAGCGATCTGTTGAAGCGCTAAGTGGCGCCACAATCATTTCGTCTCTTGAGAGGCCGCCGTTGCAAGCAAGCATGGTCTTGAGGATCGTAGCGAATGGTCGGATATAGTGCTCGCCGCGGAGGTCAAGGACGTGACTCGGGTAGGCAATGCCGAGGACAGTCTCTTCAAGAAGGGGTTGCCATTGGCGACCGGCAGCGACGACTTGCTCGCCTAGAAGTGTGAATGTGTAGTTCAGCGCCGATGCTTCTGTTGACCTAAGCCACCCCAATGAGCGGAAGAGTTCCGCATACATCTTTAGTTGGTTGTAGAGCGGGTCACGGCTGCGATCTTGACGTGTTGACCGAGCGATTGCCTCACCGCCCATATGTCCCGATGATGTGGCCAGGTTAGCCTCGACGGTGGCTTGTACAATGTTGTCTAAATCAACAACCTGACCTCGGAAACGATTGAAAGCAGCGGCATAGACCGCCACAAAGTTTGAGAGGGTGGAACCAGGGTTGGGAAAGCGGAGCATGTCACTTGCCCCCGCTTTTTGCCGAAATATCAGCCAATAGCTCGGATGGCTCTACATCAAGCGCTTCGGAAATTCGTAGAAGGTTCTTAAAGCCCAGATTGCGCTCACCGCGCTCGACGCCGCCTACATAAGTTCGATCAAGGCCGCAGGCGTCCGCGAAACTTTCTTGAGAAAAGCCTCTAGCGCTTCGTAGCTCCCTAATCGTGGTGCCAAGTTTTTGTAATTGCGTTATAAATTCATGATCGTCCATCAAGCGAAAATGCCTGAGTCGACGTCAATGAGTCCACGGACTTTGAGTATCTTTTAGGTGGTAGCTTAAGCCCGTCGCACCGTCCGCTCGCTTACCTTGAACAGCCGTGCGATCTCGGAGACGTGGCGATGTTCATCATCGCGCATGCGGCGCACTTCGGCCCTCTGGGCGGCTGTGAGGGCAGGGGGGCGGCCACCGACCCGCCCGCGCGCTTTGGCGGCCTGTAGCCCCTCTCTCGTGCGTTCCGCGATGCGCTCACGTTCGAATTGGGCGATGGAGGCGAAGACGTGGAAGACGAGCCGGCCGGCCGGCGTTGTCGTGTCGATGTCTTCAGCCAGGGAACGGAAGCCTGCGCCGCGATCTTTGATCGTTTCCACCAGATCGAGCAGATCACGCAGGGATCGGGCGAGCCGGTCATACTTGGTAACGACCACCACATCGCCTGGGCGGAGCTGATCGAGCAGCGCGTCGAGCTCGGGGCGATCCCGCCTCACACCGCTGATCTTGTCTGCGAAGATGCGTTCCGCACCGGCCGCTTTCAGGGCGTCGGTTTGAGCATCGAGGTTTTGATCGTCTGTCGAGACGCGGGCATATCCAGTGATCATGCCCTATCGTGACAAAAACCTGCCAAAACCGCAAAGGTTTTGCCGAGGGTTTTTGTCCTTATCAACAGCTTGTTTTTTGGTGACTTGCCATCTTGTGACAAAAACGACCGTTTATGTCCTGCACGGGCAGGGCGTAACCGCCTGCTCAGTCGGTTCTTTGCTCGTAGGCTTCTAACATCGGCTGCGATTTGAAGATGCAGGCGAAGAGGATGGTGACGGAGTGCTGTAGCAGATCACGGCTGCGCTCGGGCTCGAAAAAGCGTCCGTTGAACTTTCCCCCGTGGAAGAGATTGTTCCGCACCCGCCGGACATAGAGCAGGATGCGGTCGTTTTCGTTCTCTGCCTCGGGCACCACGTCCCGCCATTGAAGAGCCCCGTCCACATAGACCTGCTTCTTCGGCGGACGCTCCAGCATGTAGGCAACCGCCGCCGCAACATCAGCGTCCGCGCCATTAGACAGGGATGACAGCTCACGGGCAAAGCGAGTCCAATCTGGAGTCGCGGCGTTGCCCGGCCCGGCGTAGCAATAACCGGTCGCCTTCAGGCAGTACTCGCACTGCGCAAAGACACGAAAAAGCTCTGAGGCGAGGTCTCGCATTTCGTCATCGTAGGCCATGCACAACACATAGCAACGCCTGTGGCTCTTGTCCCCATCCGACGATCACGCCCGCCGCACGGTCTTCCTCCTCACCCTGAACAGGGCAGCGATGTCGGGCAAAGGTAGTCAACACATGTCGTACTAAGCTGTCCATCCGGCGAGGTGCATGCAGATAAGCCACCAAAACTCAGACGTTTCTGTCACCGTCGATAACGACCTTTTTGGACCGGCGCTTTCAAGGTGACCTTCCACCGCCTGCTTTGTAGGATCACCAAACAGGCAACGCATAGATCAAAGGTATTGGGCATGTATCACCCCGGCGGAACGATTGAAAAAGCAGTCAATGAAATCTCCAAGAACAACTATGTCCTACCCGCCATCCAACGCGAGTTCGTGTGGCGTCCGGAACAAATCGAGCGCCTTTTTGACAGCTTGATGCAGGGCTACCCATTTGGGGCCTTCCTCTTCTGGAAGGTTCAGCCTGAAACAGCAACTGAATTTCAGTTTTACGATTTCGTCCGAAATTACAATGAATTCAAAGGGGTACACAGCCCAAAGGTAGAGGTTCCTAAGGGCCTAGGAGTAACCGCCGTACTCGACGGACAACAACGCCTCACCGCTCTGAATATTGGTCTACGCGGGTCGATGCGATTGAAGCTCAAGGGAAAGCACAAGAAAAACCCGGAGGCTTACCCGGTACGTTACCTATACATCAACCTACTGCATGACGGCAGCGAGACTGAAAACGGGGTTTTCTACGAGTTTAAATTTTTGGAGCCTCAAGCGGCTGAAAACGATCAGGAAAAATGCTGGTTTCAGGTCGGAAAAATTCTGGATTTTTCCAGTCTGGCTGCGATCCCCGATCTTGTTGAAGAAGAATACGATTTCGACAAGGAACAGAGGAAAACTGCCCGAACCACTCTTAATCGCCTCTTTGAGGTAATTCGCTCTAACCCGAATGTGGCATACTACGAGGAAGCCTCTCAAGAGCTGAACCGTGTTCTCAACATTTTCATCCGCCTCAACTCTGGTGGGACGATTTTGAGTTACTCCGACTTGCTGCTTTCCATCGCCGTTGCCCAATGGACAGAACTGGATGCGAGAGAAGAGATTCATTCATTGGTGGATACGCTGAATGACATAGGCGCTGGTTTCAACTTCAGCCATGACTTTGTCCTTAAGGCTGGTCTGATGCTGTCAGACATCGCCAGCGTCGGCTTCAAAGTTGACAACTTTTCCAAGAAAAACATGGTGCTTCTGCAGGACAACTGGCCAGCAATTCGATCTGCCCTCACTCGCACCGTTCAACTGGCGTCAAGCTTTGGGTTGTCTGGAGCCAATCTCCGAGCTGAAAGCTCACTACTTCCGATTGCTTACTACCTGTACAAAATCGAAAGCCCAGAGGGCTTTGAAATCAAAGGTAAATATAAGAAGGATCGTGCTGCCATACGGGACTGGTTGTTCCGCTCCCTACTGAAACCATCTGGTATCTGGGGCAGCGGTCTAGACACCCTGTTGACCGCGTTGCGCGATGTACTGAAGAAAACGCCCGACACGGCATTTCCCTCCACCGCTCTTGCCTCCGTCATGTCTAAACGAGGCAAACAGCTCTCGTTCAGCGATGATGAAGTGTATGAATTGCTAGACATGAGCTATGGCGACAAGCGGACTTTCTTGCTGCTTTCAATGCTCTTCCCTCACGTCGATTTAAACAACCAGTTTCATGTAGATCATGTATTCCCAATTTCGCGCTTTACATCAAGCAAGCTGACGAAGGGCGGCTTCCCTGATGAAATTCAAGAAGAAATGAAGGATTGGGCAAACACAGTGGCAAACCTTCAACTTTTGGAAGGCCAGCTCAACAAAGAAAAAAATGCCACTCTTCCCAAGGCTTGGCTGAAGGAAAACTTCGAGAGCAAGAAGGCTAGGGCCAATTATTGCGATCTGCACTCTCTGGGTGACGTTCCCGACGATCTTGACGGGTTCATAGACTTCGCCAAGGCAAGATATGAACGGCTTTTTGAGGACCTCTACGTCGAACTTGGATCTTCAAAAGCCACATAGCGCAAGGAAACCCTGTATCCTGCCACACTCGAAAACCCGCCACGTACTTGGGCATCCAATGCCCGTCCGCGCGAAGCGCCGGGCCTGTCGGCGGGTGGCCTTCAGGTTGCCCGCCGACAGGTCACCCAAAAACCGCCCTTGCCAGGGTCACGTCAAAACACAAAGAAGGCCCCCGCCTGCTGACGGGAGCCTCGATCATTGCGGCGGTGCGGGCTGTTACTCGGCGGCCATCCGGTCGGCCTGCGCGGTGCGCTCCATGATGTAATCCACGGCCTTTTGCGCCTCGGACGCGGCGCGGAAGATCGCGCGGCTATCTTCCTTCATCGCCTCAAGCCATCCTTCGACATAGGCTGCGCTCTGGTCGAACTCAGGCTCCACCCCGATCTGTGCGCAAAGCATGCAGTTGCCAATCTCCGCGACCAGCTCCTCGAACGCGTAGGCCTTGCGGTCATTGAACCGGCCCAAACGGTCCAACCGCTTTGTCGCGCCTGTCCAGTGGATTGTCTCATGGGCCAAGGTGCCAAAATACCCAGCCGCCCGGTAAAATGTGCCAATCGGCGGCATGTGGATGCGGTCGGTCTTGATGTTGTAGTAGGCGCGCGGCTCCTCGGTAATGTCGATCTGCGCGCCGGTCGCGGCAAAAAATGCCTCCAGCTCGGGGTCGGCCACAGTGCCAAGATCGCGCGGCGGATCGGGCAGGATGTAGAACTCAGCGGGCAAGCCCTCGATCTGATCAGCGTTGAACACGCGGTAGGCCTTGGCATAGGGGATCTGGCGCTCCTCGCCGTTTTCGTCCTCGCGCTCGACGGTGCCGTATTTCACCACGGTTGCGGATTTCTCGCCCTTGCGGACATGGCCCCCAAGTTGCTTGGCCTGATTGAACGTCATCCAGCGGGCTGAGCTGTAATTCTTGGCCATCGCTGTCGCCCAAAGCATCAGGATGTTGATACCCCGATAGGCCTCGCCGTTGAACCGTTCCGGCAAACCGACTCCTGTCCCTCCGCCAGTCCACGGCTTGCGCCAGGGCGGCGTCCCCGCCTCGATCTGCGCGATGATCTGATTTGTAACATGGGAATAAACGTCCAACTTCTCTGCGGTCATTTGTGACCCTCCTTCGCGTGACGCGGGCCGGGTCTCTTCCCCTTTCCGCCGATGGGCGGGCCTTCCTGTTCTGATCTTTGGAATGCCCATGCATTCCGAAGGGCAGAGCAGGTAAGGGCAAAGCCCGTCCTGCGGCCTGGCGGGGCCGTGACAACCGGGTGGAGGGCGTGAATTTGGGAGGGAACCGCGCGCCTGCGCGTGGGAGGAACCAGAATTCTCGACCGGAACCGACGCCATCGGCGGCGCTTGCCGGTTTTCTCGGACCTGCCGGGATGACAGGCGGATCAACAGGATTTGAAAACGGTCAGGGTTGGGGTGAGCGGGCGTCAGCCCGTCGATCCCCTGCCCTGTCTATCGCTCAAAGCGAGACCGGCACCTTGCCGGGATCACTGAACTCTATCAGCTTTAAAGGCGTGAACCGAAGCGAAAGGCGGTCATAATCTTTTCAAAGTCTTAGGGTATTGTTCTGGGACAGGAGTTTCAAATGACAGCCGACGTACTAGGGCCAGACAACGCATTTTGGATTGATGGCGAATGGCTTGGTTGGGATAGCATTATCGACCCAGAAGAAACCAAGTACAGCCGTCTCGCTGAACTTGAGCGCGAGGCTGAACTACGCCTGAAATACCCGAACGCTGATCCAACTTTGGTCCCGTACTTTCAGGACCTGCTGACGCTTGCAGAAGCCTATTTCTGCGATACTGGACAGCACCTCAACGTCTACGGCGACATTGGTGAACTTTTCGGTGCGATCATGTATGGAATCAAACTTCACAAGAACCATGCCCAAGGCTCCGATGGTAGATTGGGAAACGACTTCGTTGAAATCAAAACAATCTCGCCGATCAACAGCAAAGAAAAGACCAGCGTGCGTCTCGACAGGCATTTCAGCAAACTGCTCGTCGTAAAAATTGACGATGACTTTGAAGTTTCGGGACGCCTCGTAAAGCGGGCCAACTTGCAAAAAAGAGCGGGCAACAGTCTCCGGCTATCATGGGCAAACATGCCCGAAGCCAACTGATCTGAAAATGTATGCCTCTCCAATAATATACTATTGAACGCATTGCTGAATTCCGCCACACTGAGACAGTCTCTCCTTTCTCAGTTTATGCGATGAACCAAACGACTGAACTCGAACTCAACGTGACCACCGAACAAGGCCTTCGGGCGCTTGCCGAGGAGGGGCATACGGTCGAAGTGCTGTGTAAAGCCGATCCTGAACGCAAAGGACCAAGCTGGTACGGTCTATGGATCATGCGGACGGTCGGAAACGATGGACAGGAGAAAATCCTTGTCACAGCCAGGACGCGCGTGACGCAGAACGCAATCAGAGTGCGCGAGTTCAAGACTGCAACTGGCGTTATTTCGTTCCTTGTCGATATTGGGTTCACACAAGCGAGCATTCCCATGAAGAACGGGGAAACGACCTCGCATCGCCTCGTCAGTGACTGAGGCCCGGATCGCGGTCGATGTCCCGATCTTTCTCGACCTCCTGATCCTTCTCCTGGTCGCGCTCGTCCTCGATCTCCAGCTTTTCGCGCGGCTTGTTCAGCACGTCTTTCAAGCGCTCGTTGACGGACGGCTTGCGCGCCTCGCGCCCTGTGTCCTCGCCCATGTCATACTCGCTGTGACCATCCAGCTTGTGAACCGCCGCCTGGCCATCGCGGCCC
Organism: Phaeobacter italicus; assembly: GCF_001258055.1. Lineage (GTDB taxonomy): Bacteria > Pseudomonadota > Alphaproteobacteria > Rhodobacterales > Rhodobacteraceae > Phaeobacter > Phaeobacter italicus. The sequence continues at coordinate 16,391 of NZ_CVRM01000018.1, forward strand.
GCGTCCTTCTCCATGATCTCTTTCAGCCGCTCCCGCGCATAATTGCGGCCTTCCGGTTTCTGCGTGTCGTCCTGGTCCCGTGACCGGCCCACGACGCGCGCTAGACGCTCTCGGAAGTCTTCAGGATTTCGGTCGCGGTCTTTCGCCGTCGCGGCCCTGAGTGCTGCCAGACCGGCTGAGACACGGCCCTGCCCGGCCTCCCGCTCGGCCCCATAGGTCTCCCGCGCAATGTCCAGCCGTTCGCGCATTTCGCGGAACGCGACGCGGGCCTGGCGGGCGGCATGAACGACAGCCCCGCGTTCCGTGACCGGAACGTACTCCCGCCCCTCGCGCTCAGCCATCACCTTCGCGCGCCGCTCCATTGAATTGGCCGCTGGCCCCAGCTTCAGCTCCGGATCGCGGTCCAGTTCCTCGGCTGAGAGTTGATCGCCACGCTCCAGCGCTGCCTCCCGCTGCGCTTCAAGTGATCGGTGATCGACGCGCTCCACCTCCCCTGCCCGCTCCAGCGCGCGGTTCTGCAACTCGGCCCAGAGGCCGCGCATTTGCTCGATCTCGACACCGCCGGTCTTGGCGGAATCGAGCACCCGCGTCTTGGCTGTGAAGCCCTCGGGCTCCAGCTTGCGGGTGCTGGTCAGCACATGGGCGTGATGGTTGCGCTGGTCGCCCTCACGGTGCGGCGTATGGATCGCCACATCGACGGCCACGCCATAGCGGCTGACCAGCTCCTGGGCGAAGTCACGGGTGATCTGCGACCTGTCCTCGGCGCTGATCTCGGACGGCAGGGCCAGCTCCCATTCGCGGGCGGTGACGGAGTTGCGGCGGGTCTCGCTGGCCTCGACCTCGTTCCAGAGGCGGGAGCGGTCCTGCGCCCAATCTGGCGCATCTTTCGGGGTCAGGATGAAGGTCTCCTCGATGCCCTGTTTGCGGGTGTAATCGTGGATGCGGCCTTCACGCTGGCACTCGATGCGCTCGCCGACACGGTAGGCCGCCGCCGCCGTGGCGGAGCGTCCGGCGCTGCGTTTGATCGTCTTCACGGAGAGGTGGTAGCTGGCCATGCCGACTACCCCGCCCTGTGACGCAGACGATACCGACGCGCGCCGCTGCTGACCCCGGCCCATGCCCCAACATGGGCCTCCGGGTCAGCCGTCTTTTCCCCTATGGGTCGCGCCCCGCCTCGGCGCGATACGAGTGGAAAAGACAGCCCGCCCGAAGCGAGCCTCCGGCTCTCTGAGGCGCGGGCTTGCCAGTGATCTGCCCCCAGATCCCCAGCCTCATGGGGGGCGGGATATGGGGACAGATTACTGGCGGTTTGCCGGGGGCAAACCCGGTATCGCGAAGGGGCGTCAGTTCCTGGGCGCGATACCTCCCGCAAGGG
>NZ_CVRM01000019.1 GCF_001258055.1 Phaeobacter italicus
GGGTGGGTCAAATCTCGGTGAAAATACCGGGTCAGTTCTCAGTGACAATCAACAATCAGAGCCCATCTACAGCCTAAATAGCTAGCTCAGAAAATGGGTTATCGATGGCCCCAACAACTTGCACAATAAACTCAGCACCTGCAGCAGAGGTTGCATCCGCGTAAGCCTCATCAATGAAGGATATCGCCGCTCGAATGGAACCCATACTACCATCGTAGAGGTTCATGGCTGCATTCGCATCTACCGAGTCCGACATTCCCTTGATGATTGAAAAGTATGCACCGATATCCAGCTTTTGATCGAGATAGTTTCTATCAGGTGAGCCCGCAGAAACTCCCCCTAGTAGTTGGAGAATGAACTCTTCTTCTGAGACCCCCCCACTCTCCAGAGCAGACCTCCAAAAAGCCGCTCCAGTAGGGTCCGAACTGCGGCCAAGCACATTAAGATATGCGGTATCGACAAAACGCTCGACACTCCGCTCATCTCCAAATGTGGCGCGATATTCTAAGGATGTCGAAAAGTTAGCGGCAATCTGCGCTATTGGCATCCCGTTAGCAAAGTGATCGGCCCAATAGTTCAGACCCTGAGCATCAGGAGCCCGGCCAAAGTAAGCAATGTACAATTCAGTAATTTCTTGAATAGAACTAGAATCCAATGAAAGAAGGCCATCTGTGATCACATACCCTGTGCGCTCGCTGTAATCTGGCGAAATAAACTCCAGTTCTTCTACCGAAGAGTACACATCCGTTCCAAAGCCATCTGGGCGCCTATCTTCGACTGTAAGCCCCTGTGTACTGACAGTAATAGTAAAGCTATCCTCAATGGCAAAAAACCTAGCAATATCCCACCCTTCGCCGCCTTCAAAACGGTCATTACCTCGAAGCCCGTTAAAGACGTCGTTTATAGGAGTTCCAGAGAGATCATCATCTCGATAACTACCTTCGATATAATTGGAACTCGCTGGCCCTACGGGCTCTGGCGTGGATTGTGAAGTCGTGTCAACAACAGCCTCCTGAACAATGATCGCTGTTTCATCATGAGAGCTATCTGTTGCTTCCCCAGAAACCGATCCTCCCAGCACTCCTGTACGAGTTTCACTACTGACAAAACCAAAAAGCGGCAAGATACACCTACATTTATATAAAATTTTCCCCTTTATATTGGGAAACTTTCCTGGGTCTAATTTCAAGCTTTAGCAAGGAAATATACGAAAATACCCTATTTTTAGCTACCCCGGAGAAACAATCAAAGTGGAACAAAATGATTGTTGATCACCCGTGTAACGGTCGGCCTGATCCACTCCCCATGTTTCAGCGGTGTAGTCCTAGATTCCACCAATGTCCGGTAAACGGTGTCCTGACCCCACGTTGTAGGGGCGGGGCTCGCCTGCGAGATCACACCCATCTCATAGTGGGGAGTGCGTTTCGCAATGTGCGCTACAAATTCGTTTCTCAAATCGTTGGGCGTCGAGATCTACGCGTCGGGTCACCGGCGGTGGCCGGATGCAGTGAAGGCGCTGGCCGTTGCGGATACGCTTGAGCCGGGCGCGACAGTGAATGCCGTGGCGGCGCGGTATGGGGTCTTGCCAAACCAGCTGTCGGCTTGGCGCCGGCTGGCGAAGCAGGGGGAGCTGGTGTTGCCAGCGGCGGAGCTGGATGAACCGGTCTTCGCTCCGCTGGTGGTCTGCGATGTGCCGGAGGCGCCGCAGGAACCGGACATTCCGGCATCGGAAGAGGTGATCCGGATCCTCTCGGGCGAAGTCAGGATTGAGCTGGCACCCGGCACGCCCGCAGCCCGGATCGCCGAGATCGTGCATGCGCTCGGGACCTCGCCATGCTGATGCCGTCGCAGGGCGTCCGGATCCTGGTGGCGACGAAGCCGGTGGATTTCCGCAAAGGCCATGACGGCTTGGCAGCGCTCGTGCAGTCAGCACTGGCGGAAGATCCGTTCACGGGCACGGTCTTCGTATTCCGGGCCAAGCGGGCGGACAGGATGAAGATCCTGTTCTGGGACGGCAGTGGCTTGGTCATGGCCTACAAGCGGCTGGAGGAGAGCAGCTTCACCTGGCCTGCCATAAGCGACGGGGCGATGACCTTGAAGCGCGCCCAATTTGAGGCGCTTTTTGCCGGGCTGGACTGGCGGCGGGTGCGGTCCCTGGAGGCGCGCCGGCCGGCTGTGGCAGAGTGACTCGGTCGGGCAGAATGCCTGCCCATTGAGGTGCCGATCAGGGTATGGTCCGGCCATGTCCAGCGCCCCGCCCATCGACCTCTCTGCCATTCCTGAAGATTAGCGTGACGCTGTTCTGGCGGTGCTGCGCGAGCGGGATGCACTCAGGGAGGCCAACAAACGCCTGGAGCACCTCGTTGCCGAGCTGAACCAGGCTGTGCATGGCAAGCGGTCGGAGAAACTGAGCGAGGACGAGCGGCAGCTGGCCTTCGAGGATCTTGAGGCCGCAGTCGCCGAGGTCGAGACCCAGCAGGACGAACAGGCTCCGCCGCAAGCGTCCCCGCGCCGGGCGGTCCGGCGCAACCGGGGCAATCTGCCCAAGGACCTGCCGCGGATCGAGAAGCTGATCGAGCCGGACAGCCTGGACTGCCCATGCGGGTGCGGCGAGATGCACCGGATCGGCGCGGATCGCACCGAGCGGCTGGATATTATTCCCGCGCAGATCCGCGTCATCGTCACCGTCCGGCCCAAGTATGCCTGCCGCGCCTGCGCCGAGGGCGTCACCCAGGCACCAGCTCCCGCGCACCTGATCGAGGGCGCCATCGCGCATGTGCTGGTCAGCAAGTTCTCGGACCATTTGCCGTTGTATCGGCAGAGCCAGATCCTGGCCCGCTCCGGGATCGACCTGCACCGCAGCACGCTCGCCGATTGGGTGGGGACAGCCGCCTTCCACCTCGGTCCCGTAGTCGACCGGCTGACTGAGCACCTGAAAGGATCGGGCAAGCTATTCATGGACGAGACCACGGCGCCGGTTCTGGACCCGGGCCGCGGCCGTACAAAGACCGGGTATCTCTGGGCGCTGGCCCGGGACGACCGCGGATGGGGCGGCGATGACCCGCCCGGTGTGGTGTTCACCTATGCTCCCGGCCGCGCCGGGCAGAACGCGGAACAGATCCTGCAGGGCTTCGATGGCATCCTGCAGCTGGACGGCTATACCGGCTATAACCGGCTGACGCGCCCGTCGCGGAAAGGCGGCGCGCCGGTCACCGTCGCGCATTGCTGGGCGCATGCCCGCAGGAAGCTGAAGGAGCTCTTCGACCGCGACGGCTCAGAGAACGCCGCCGAGGGACTGCGCCGGATTGCGGAGCTCTACCGCATTGAGGGTGAGATCCGCGGCATGGGTCCCGGCCAGCGGCTGTCGGCCCGGCAGGCCCGCACCGCGCCGCTGGTCGCCTCATTCGGAGAATGGCTGCAAAACCAGCGCTGCCGGATCTCCTCGAAGTCACGCCTCGGAGAGAAGCTGACCTATATCCATCGTCAATGGGACGGGCTGCAGACCTTCCTCCGCGACGGCCGCGTCGAGATTGACTCCAATGCTGTCGAAAACCTGATCCGTCCGATCGCATTGACGAGGAAGAATGCGCTTTTTGCCGGCCACGACGAAGGCGGCCGCACTTGGGGCCGCATCGCTTCGCTCATCGCCACGGCGAAAATCAACGGCGTCGAGCCCTTCGCTTACCTCAAGGCCACCCTTGAGGCCATCGCTGCAGGTCATCCCGCCAGCCGGATCGACGAGCTCCTGCCCTGGAACTACATGCCGTCAAGCTGATCCAGGGTGAGGTGCAGACGTCGCTTACAATGTCCGCGATAGCTGCGGGTGAGAACGTAACGCTGCTCATGAAAGGGAGTTGCCGAACTCTGCCCGCTTACGTGCTTTGAACTCTTCAAAATCGAACGGCTGCGGCTCGCCGGATTGCTCACCTGCGATCAACGCATCTTGCAATGCCTTTACCTTGGTCTCGTGCTCTTCAAGCAGGCGCAAGCCGGCTCGCACAACGTCACTGGCAGAGCCATACCGGCCCGTCACGATTTGCACCGACAAGACATCGACGTATCGCAAGGTGATCTGGGATGAAAATCGACGTTACGACCCACAGTTTGAGAGCATCACGCATATCGATCGTAAGTGGCGGAACAATCGGATCGAAAGCGACCACGCCGCGCTGAAGCGCCTCTTGGGGTTTCGTCAGAGCTTTCGCTCATTGCAGTCTGCCAAGGCGACCCTCAGCGGCATTGAAACCATCCGAACCATCAAACGCGGTCACATCCATGACAAGCCGCCCGGTGTTAAAGGCGAGGTCCTGTTCGTCGAAAAGCTCTTCCCGGTAAGTGCATGACGCGTGTGGTCAGATCGATCAAGCTCGCCGAACAAGTTAATGCATCAGTCCCCCCTCTGGCCAACTCAGGTATCAACCATAAGCAAATCCATCCTCAATGGTTGCGGCAACACCAACAATGTTCTCAGTGCTTTCAGAAAATCCCGCCAACACTTGAGCACGGCTCGCAGCACCATTGCTCAAGACAGTATTCCAAAACTCAACTCCTGCAGGATCCCCCGCACGGCCTAAAACGTTCTCATAGAGCTGGGAAACAAATTCGCTGTCTGACAGATTGGCACCGTACGCAGTGGTGAACTCATCGGATAAAACAAATGCCTGCGCCATATCTTGCAACGAGAAGCCGCGGTCCATTACGTCGATCCAAAAACTAAGACCTAGTTGATCGGGCACGCGATCGAATGCTGCTTGATACAGACGAAAAGTTGAGCCAGCATTCTGCCCCTCTCCGACATCAATCGCTAAAGACCCATCAGTGAAGGTTAGGCGCTCCACTCCGTCAAGCAGGACAGCTCCGGCAGAAGAGACCAAAAGACCTTGTGCACCTGCGGTGCCGACAAAGTCGAAATCATCGACAGAGGCGCTAATCAAGAATGTATCGACGCCATCACCACCATGCACCACAGCCCCACCATTCAGCAGGCCTAAAACAAAGATATCGTTTTCGGCTGTTCCCAACGTTGCCGTATCTCTGGACACTACGCTCCTGGTGCCAGCTTCAGCATACTGAAGAGTGACGGATCCACTCTTCAGAAACGGTACGTTATCAGTGCTCTCACGCCTCGCCACGTTGAACGGCTGGGTCTCGTCCAATTTTATAGAGTCGGCTAACGCGTCTTCGTTATCAATCAAGTCCAAGAGGGTATTTGATCGCACTTCGTCAATGGCCCGGAGACGTGCTTGCAGGCCACTTAGATCCAAATCTTCATTCGGAAGGCGGTTGGCCGCATCCGCAAGTTGTTCAAAGATAAACCCATATGGCCCCAAATACCCCATGCCATCCATTAGCAGTTCAAAAGTATGGCGGATTGCAGCATCATCCAAAACCTCAGGCAGGATGTTTTCCTCGTACAGGATATCACGCATTAGCTGCTGCATCGTGCTAGATACATCGGGCACAGTCTCTTGAAGAGCCTGTCGAAAAGCAGACTTATCACTTCGAGCCAACTCAGATAATTGCTCAGAAAGAGCCTCTTTCTGAGCTGGTTCCGCTGACTGAAGCGCCTGGATAATCTGGTCATAGTTTGCTCGTTCCCAGCCTGTTTCGGCTACTGCGAACTGAAACTCTCGAGACGTATTAGATGCGTGAAGCGCGCTCACTTCGAGGTGCTCAGCAGCTCCGTTTCCATTGACGTCAAAAAACGCTACTGCTCCTGTCGTATCAATAATTTGAACTTGTATTTCCTCATAGCCGACACGCTCGCCGTTCACCTCATCCCACTGCACAACAGTGAAATTCTCCAAGCCTTCCACCACATCGTCAAACAACACCTTTATGGTAACGCTGAAAGCATACAGACCAGCTGAGTAATATGAGCTTTGGCCGTTATAGCTGGCAGGAATATAGTCCGCATCGTTCGCAGTATCTGCCAGGGTGAAATATACGTTTCTGTCTGTACGCCCCGTCGCACCTGAGTTCCCATAGAACGCGAGCGTAATAGATTGCCCTTCATAGACCATCAACATGACCCAACCTCCTCAGAGGAGGTTGGGTCATGTTGATGACACTTTACCTGTATGGCACGGGCTTTATGAGCTAGCAAAAGCAGCATTTTGGGCAGAGCCGGCCTGCGAGAGTTGTTCGAAACCACTAGCATATTCGTCATTGGCTGTTATCCGCGGGCCCTTTAGCAGCCCTTTCCGGCGTCTATTCTAACAGCACTGGGAAAAAAAACGATCAGTTCTCATTGCAGTGGTTAAATTTTCGCGGCGTGTCGGGTGACACCAATACCCCCTGAACAGGGGGTGCACACCTCACAGGCGCTTCCTTACGATGTCATGGACTACACCACAGATGACTATGATTTGAGCCACGAGCTTTAAACTAGAGGAACCACCGTGCTTGAACTCACCATTGGCGACATCCGCCCTCTACTATCTTTGACTACCAGCATTTTCAACAACTCAGAGTCTATCGCAGTGCAACTGCGCAGTCTCATTACAAGCCTGAACGTTCCTATTACATCAGAGCTCGACGCTGCTCTCACCATCATCGAGCAGAACCCAATCTTGATTGAATTGGGTGTTGATGAGTTCAATGCAGGTGTAGCTGGCTTTCCTGACAGTACCCCCTTGTCAGACATCCCAGCTTTTTCTGGTGTCGGCGGCAATTCAGGTGGCGGTGGCGTCATCACCCCTCCGACGGTTACAGTAGACCCAAACGGTAACGAGATACAGACGTTCTCCCTTCCCTACTCTGATGCGTCGATTGTCATCACAGGAGAGACCGTAACGGTCACATCAGAAGGCGGAGAGACACAGAATCTCGTCGGCCTTGATCGGATCGTGTTTGACGATGGAACACTATACCTAGACACTCAGGATGGCGCAGGCGCACTAAAAACTGCGTACAATGCTGTTCTCGGCGTAAGTACTCCTGATGCAGCCGGATTTGGGTTTTGGCTGAACGAAATCGAATCCGGATCTTCCACCTTATTCTCGGTCATGGAAGCATTTGTTAGAACGGAAAGCTTCAATGCGAAGTACGGGGACAAGTTGACAGACACGTCCGCTCTCTTGGATGCCTTCTATATGGATATTTTTGGACGAGAAGCTGATGCTGCAGGAAAAGCGTTCTGGCAGGAATATATTGAGAATGGCGGGCTTGATGTTTTGGATGAAACACTCGCCTACTTCCTCCAGTCAGACGAAGTAACCAACATCATTGGTAGCAATTTCTCTGATGGTATCTTCATCTAACACTATACCTTTCAGAGCCTTTTTAGGCTCTGAAAGTGACCTGCCCCCCGCGGGTCCCTCGCTCATGACGAGAGTCTGCAGGTTTGATTTT
>NZ_CVRM01000020.1 GCF_001258055.1 Phaeobacter italicus
TCGAACGCCGCGCCGATCTGGAACAGGCGCGCGACATTCTCAACGATGTGCATGTCGAACTTGGCACGCTCTTGGAGCGGGAGAACGTGCTGCGCCGGGATGGTGTCATGGAAGCGGAAGCGGTCAGCGAGCGGTTCCATTATCACCGGGACGCGGTCCAGGCGATGGAAGGGACAATCCGTCAGGAGATGCGGGCCGAGGGCCTGACAGCGCAGCAGATCGAGGACCGGGACTGGGAGGTTGTCTCGCGGGCAGAGCGCCGGATCGAGGCGGAGCAGCGCGCGTATCTCGAGGCACACCCGGACCTGCTCGCACGCCCCGGCGATGTGATCGACCGGTCCGAGCCCTATAGGGAGACCATAACCGATGCGGCCCGCGCCAGTGAGATCACCCGCGAGGTCGACCGGATCATGGAGGCACGCGGTGTCCGCACGCCTGTTGCAGATGCTGTCGCGGATGACTTGCGCGCGCGCTATCCGGACATGCCGTCCCACCTCGCCCACGGGCTTGGCGCGACCTATGCGGCCGTCGTCGAGATACGTGACACGGAGGCCATCAATCAGGTTCGCCGCGACAACGAGTTGCGCGAGGGGCTTGGGGTTGGCACGCGTGACGAACGTCTAGCCACCCGCGGTGAAACTGCGCCGCAGTCTGACCGTGCCGACCGCCTTGCAGACGAGATTACGCGTGCTCTGGAACATGAGCGGGCGGGGGAGTTGTCCGCGCCCTTCGACACCGAGGCGGAGCGGGACGCATTTCGCGACGAGATCGCGCGGGTGCTTGATGACCGTCAACTTGAGCGGCTCACATCCGGCGATGCCGATGCGCTGGACAAGGTTCTCGAGGACCGCCTCGACCGGCTCTATGTCGCCAAGGTCTATCTGCAATCGGATGCCGCGACGGCCAACACGGACGCCTTGCGCCAGGTGGTCGATGAACTTGCCGACACTGAATATGAAAAACACCGCACCGCTGACATGGATGGCGAAACTGAGCGGGGTCAGGTCCATTGAGCGCCGCCATGGGCAAAGCCCGGATCGCCACCGGCGTTTTTCTGGTAACGCTGGTTACCGCCGCCATAGGCTACACCATCGCCTCGGCGGTGCTGACCTACCAGGATCTCGGCTTCGGGGCCGAGATCGACTTTGCCTATATCGCGCAGAACTACATGGCGATCCTCGATCGCCGCCCGGAGGACGCGCAACTTATTCACCTGATCATCGGCAGCTTTGCCGCCGCCGGCCTGATGCTGAGCCTCGCCCTGTCAGGGTCCGCCCTGACACGCTTTGGCAAGACCCATTGGCAGAGCGCGGGGGAGATGAAAGCCAACGGGTTTTTCGGGGCGCCTGGGACCGGGTTCATCCTCGGCAAACTCGGCGCTCCAAAATCCCGCGCGAAATACATCTGCTCGAAGGTTTTTCCGCACGCGCTGATCGTGGCGCCCACCGGTCGGGGCAAGACCACGGGCTTCGTCATCCCGAACCTGCTGACCTGGCAAGGCTCCGCTGTGACGCTCGATGTAAAGGGCGAGTGTTTCGAGGCCACGGCTCGGCACCGCGCAGCCCAGGGCGACAAAGTCTATCGCTTCGCCCCCACCGATTGGGAAGGCAGGCGTACCCATCGCTACAACCCGCTCTTGCGTATCTCCGAACTGGACGACCCCGCGCGCCAGCAGATGGAATTGCAGCTCCTTGCGACGCTCTTCCTGCAAAATGACAATGACCGGGTGCAGGGGCTTCTAAAAGGCGGGATCGACCTTTTCGTTGCGGCAGGCCTTCTCGCATTCCAAAGGGGGCGCCCGACGTTGGGCGAGATCTATCGCATCGCCGCGTCAGGCGGGAATAAGCAGAAGGAATACTTCGCGCGAGGTCACGAAGTGAACAATAGGGCGGCCAAGCTGATCTTCACGCGGCTGGCCTCGACCAATAATGACACGCTGACCTCCTACGTCTCGCTTCTGATGACCTCGGGGCTCGATCAATGGCAGAACCCCGCAATCGATGAGGCGACGGCTGTCTCGGATTTTGATTTCCGGACGATCCGCAAGAAACCCTTCTCGGTCTATCTCGTGGTCCAGCCGCTGATGGTGAAGCCGCTCGCGCCGCTGATCCGCCTCTTCTTCTCCGATCTTCTGTCGGCCATGCAGGAAAAGGACCCCGGGCCGGATGAACCCTGGCCCGTGATGATCATGCTCGACGAGTTCAACCGTTTGGGCAAGATGCCCATCGTGGTCGAGAGTATCGAGACCCTGCGCACCTATCGCGGTCATTTGGCCGTGGTCACGCAAACGATCCCCGCCCTCGATGAAATCTATGGCGAGAACACCCGCCGCGCCTTGCAGGGGAATGCGGGCGTGAAGCTCTACCTCACGCCCTCTGACGAAAAAACCGTCGAGGAGCTGAGCAAGGCGGTTGGCAAGACCACGAAGACCGTGGTTACGCGCTCGCAGTCTATCGGCAAGAACCCCTTCGAGGGCCGTAGCCAATCCACACGGACCGAAGAAAGCTCCTTGCTCCCTGAAGACGAGGCGCGCCGCCTGCCGCTCGATGAGATCGTCATGGTCATCGACGCGCAAATGCCGGTCCGCGCGAAGCGGATCCAATATTTTGACGACCGGCTGTTCAAGGCGATCCATGCGGCACAGACGGGCGAGTTGCCGTTTCCGGAGCTGGGGGGAGGGGGGGAGCAGGGCAATCTGCCGTTGAGTATGCGCGCCATGCCGATGACACCGCCACCGGACGGGTCAAGCGGATCCGAGACTGACGTTGAGGCTGCGCGCGAGGCTGCTGATGGCCAATCGTCAGGGCTAACCGATGTTGTTCCAAAGAAGACCGCGTCCGTCGTTCAAGACGTTATCGCCGAGGAACAGCGACAGATGGAGATGGATTTTGGGGGCCAGGTCGCGGATGCGGAGGTTGCGAGCGCAGTCGATGAAGCGCAGATGCGCTCTGCCGTTGATGGCTTGGACGATATGGAAGCGATGCTGCGAGAGGGGGATGGCGAAAAGTTGGTTGCTCGATAAGGTGGCGGGCATCGCCTGCCTGTTAGGGCGCGCGGAAAGTTGTCGTTCGCGGCGAGTGCGCAGACTGTGCTCTCCGTGGGCTAAAGGCGGCCATTTAGCACCACCTGGTGCAACATCTAGATTGCTCGCCATGGTGACATGACAAATTTTGCTTCGTTATGAAATTGTAAGGTGTTGCATTCTCAGAGCTTTGTTTGGGGCGAGGTACTGTTTTTTGACGTTGTTCGCCAAAGCAGTCCGGCCGCGCTGCGCGAGTAAGGAGCACTATTGACTGCTATGACGGTCACATGTGCCTTTGTGGCTGCGACGGCGGTCAAAGTTTGCAACATGTCCAAAACTATGCTATGCCCGCCATGACGGTCACATAGGGCCATATGACCGCGAGGGTGGTCACTGGAGAAAAACGCATGTCCAAGAAACGCACATATTCGAAGTTTGCAAAGGAAGCGCTGATTTTATTGGGGCAACGTATTCGGTTGGCGCGCAAGGAGCGGCGGATGTCTGAGAAGGACTTGAGCGCGCGCGTTGGGATTGCCCGCAGCACACTACAAAAGATCGAGCGGGGCGACCCAGTTGTTGACATCGGCCTGGTGTTTGAAGCCGCAACCATTACCGGCGTGCCGCTGTTTGAGCCTGACGCCACATCACTTGCACCGCAGATTGCGCAGGTGCGTGACAAGATCGCTTTGTTGCCAGCCTATATTCGTAAACCCAAAACGGAGTTGAATGATGACTTCTGACGGGGTGAGGGACAATCAGGCCTATGTCTGGGTTTGGCTACCCGGCGCATCAGAGCCCGTCGTGGCAGGTCTCATCAAGCAGGAGGGTGAGCGCTACGTCTTTAACTACGGCCGCTCCTATCTGGAGCATAAAGACGCGGTTGCACTTTACTTGCCCGAACTGCCCCTAAAGCAAGGTCAGATTGATCCGATCGAACCTCTGAAGTTTGCAAGCGCATTGCGGGACGGCGCGCCAGATGCCTGGGGGCGTCGTGTCATTATCAACCGGTTGATGGGCATTCGCGGCGAAGATGCGGATATGGTCGACTTGGGTGAGATCAGTTTCCTGTTGGAATCTGGGTCAGACCGGATTGGGGCCTTGGACTTTCAAGCGTCTGCGACTGAGTATGTGCCGCGTCAAAGGTCAAATGCGTCTCTGGATGAGCTGCAACGCGCATCGGACATCGTTGAAAAAGGTGTCCCTTTGACTGACGAGCTGGCCGAGGCCTTGCAGCACGGCACTGCCATTGGTGGGGCAAGACCTAAGGCCCTTATCGATGATGGGAACAGAAAATATATCGCCAAATTTTCGTCGTCCGGCGACACCTACAGCGTGGTGAAAGGTGAGTATATTGCAATGCGTCTGGCGCAGGAGGTCGGTCTAAACGTCGCCCCGGTGAAACTTGAGCAATCAATGGGCCGAGATGTCCTTCTGATCGAACGCTTTGACCGCGAGCATCTCGAAACAGGTTGGTCCCGGAAAATGCTGGTCTCCGCGCTGACGCTTTTTGGTCTTGATGAAATTATGGCCGCGCATGCAAGTTATACTGAGCTGGCGGAGATCATCCGGCGGCGATTTACCGACCCCAAAGACACATTGCGTGAGATGTTCTCGCGGATGATTTTCAACATCCTTGTTGGCAATACGGATGATCATGCACGCAACCATGCGGCGTTCTGGGACGGCGATCTGCTGAAGCTCACACCAGCATATGACATTTGCCCCCAGTCGCGGAACAGCCGGGAAGCGTCACAAGCCATGCTGATGGGGCGCGAAAGGCGCAGCCAACTGTTGCACGGCTTAGCCGTTGCAAAAGACTTTCACCTCTCAGAGGAAGACGCCAGAGCGATCGTTGCCAAGCAGGTGAAGATCATTGACGAAGCTTGGGGACCCCTCTGCAAGGAAGCCAATCTATCTAAAACGGACCAAAAGGTGTTTTGGCGCCGTCAGTTCTTGAATGAACTGGCGTTTGAAGGCGTGGAAGGACAGTTCTATGAGCAATGAAGACGGTGGTGCGCTTTACCGGCAAAGCGACGCGTTACGAGAGATTTTGACCTGGTCTGAAGATCGAGACCTTTGGCAACGCGACGCGCTGCGCCAGTTGTTTCAGGGCACTGGAGTAGATGACATTGACCTCGATCGCTTGGAGGAAATCTGCACTGGCGTGCGCGAAGATGCAGTTGTTCTCGATAAATCCCACCTCTTAATTGAAGCATCAGCTGAACAGGCAGTGTCGCTGACAAAGATGACCGAGATTGCCGGGGTCAATGCTCTTGTCAGCGACCAAGAACTCTCCTTTGGCGCTAAAGGCATCACCATTATCTATGGCGACAATGGCTCTGGCAAATCCGGCTATTGCCGTGTGTTGAAACACGCCTGCCGATCAAGAGATCAGAAGTTCAGCATCCACCCGGATATCAGCGATCCAGCGGAAACTCCGCAGACGGCCCTGATCACCTTCGATGCCGGCGGGGCAGAACAAGAGGCGCGTTGGTCACCTGAAATCGATGGCGACGGCCAGTTGGGGCAGGTCAGTATTTTCGACTCCCGCAGCGCCAACACGCATGTGCAATCCGAAAACAGCGTCGCATACACACCACTGCCTATGCGCATTTTGGAGAGCCTTGGCGATCTCTGTGATCAGTTGAAAGCGCGGTTGGATGCGAAGGCAGCAGCAATAGCAGCACAGACACCTTTGGTGATTTCGAACCATAGTTTGTCTGCATCGACGGCCGCCGGAAAATACATGAATGCGTTGTCCGGCAAATCCGACGTAAGTGTTCTGGACATGTTGTGCGAGCTTTCAGGCGAGGAAACACGCCGACTGGAAACTTTACGTGCAGACCTGGCGCAGGACCCGCAACAAACCATTCGCAAACTGCGCGCGCAGAAAGATCGCCTCGAAGAACTGAAGGCGCGCATCGTCACGTTGGAGCAGGCAGTTTCAGACACGTCTTTGAAGGAGCTTGCGGAGCTCCGCGGCGGGTGTTGTCACGTTAACTCGCCGAATTTGCAAGTTGGCAAGCTGTTCGTTGATC
>NZ_CVRM01000021.1:2500-5873 GCF_001258055.1 Phaeobacter italicus
GCCTTTGCATCCGCCCTTTTCCTCGGGCGCGCAAGGGTCTGCCGGATTGAAACCACAGTGTTGTCCAAGTCAAGTACACTAACCCGGTTCATATTCCGCAAGGTTTATGAACCAATGTTCACTTCTTACGAAGTGAGCGGGAAAGTATGCTTTTGGTTCAGAAACAGCCCGCAGTTTGTTACCAGCTTCTGCGGATGACAGTTCACTGTCTCTTTCTGGACCAGATCAAGCGCGAGAAGGGCGTTTGGTGGATGCCTTGGCAGTAAGAGGCGATGAAGGACGTGATACTCTGCGATAAGCTTGGGGGAGCCGAGAATAGGCTTTGATCCCAGGATCTCCGAATGGGGGAACCCACCTGACAGTTTGTTATTGTTAGCTTCGCTATCAATAATAAGCTTAATCAGGTACTTAAAACCTGAATACATAGGGTTTTAAGAGCAAACCCGGGGAACTGAAACATCTAAGTACCCGGAGGAAAGGAAATCAATATGATACTCCCCTAGTAGCGGCGAGCGAACGGGGACCAGCCGAGCCTTGAGTGTGAATAGAATGTGTTGGGAAGCACAGCCAGAGTGGGTGATAGCCCCGTATATGAAGCATGATAGGACGTATTAAGTAGGGCGGGACACGTGAAATCCTGTCTGAAGATCGGAGGACCACCTTCGAAGGCTAAGTACTCCTTACTGACCGATAGCGAACCAGTACCGTGAGGGAAAGGTGAAAAGCACCCCGACGAGGGGAGTGAAACAGTACCTGAAACCGAACGCCTACAATCAGTTGGAGGCCCCTTGAGGGCTGACAGCGTACCTTTTGTATAATGGGTCATCGACTTGGTCTCACGAGCAAGCTTAAGCCGTTAGGTGTAGGCGCAGCGAAAGCGAGTCTTAATAGGGCGAATGAGTTCGTGGGATCAGACCCGAAACCGAGTGATCTAGGCATGGCCAGGTTGAAGGTGCAGTAACATGCACTGGAGGACCGAACCCACATCCGTTGAAAAGGATCGGGATGAGCTGTGCCTAGGGGTGAAAGGCCAATCAAACTCGGAGATAGCTGGTTCTCTGCGAAATCTATTTAGGTAGAGCGTCATCCGAATACCCCGGGGGGTAGAGCACTGGATGGGTAATGGGGCCCCACAGGCTTACTGATCCTAACCAAACTCCGAATACCCGGGAGTACTAGATGGCAGACACACTGCGGATGCTAACGTCCGTAGTGGAGAGGGAAACAACCCTGACCTACAGCTAAGGCCCCTAATTCATGGCTAAGTGGGAAAGCAGGTGGGATGTCCAAAACAACCAGGAGGTTGGCTTAGAAGCAGCCATCCTTTAAAGATAGCGTAACAGCTCACTGGTCTAAATAAGACGTCCTGCGGCGAAGATGTAACGGGGCTCAAGCCATGAGCCGAAGCTTAGGATGCACATAGTGCATGGTAGCAGAGCGTAGTGTGACATAGCTTCATGTCTCCTTAGTGTCCAAGGACACATCGGAGACACGAAGCTTTCGATGAAGCGGGCGCGTGAGCGATCCCGTGGAGAGATCACTAGCGAGAATGATGACATGAGTAGCGACAAAGAGTGTGAGAGACACTCTCGCCGAAAGTCCAAGGGTTCCTGCTTAAAGCTAATCTGAGCAGGGTAAGCCGGCCCCTAAGGCGAGGCCGAAAGGCGTAGCCGATGGGAACTAGGTTAATATTCCTAGGCCAGGAGGATGTGACGGATTGTGAAGGTAGTTCAGACTTATCGGATTGTCTGGGCTGCTCAGCAGTCCCTGGAAATAGCCCTCCATCAGACCGTACCCTAAACCGACACAGGTGGACTGGTAGAGAATACCAAGGCGCTTGAGAGAACGATGTTGAAGGAACTCGGCAAAATACCTCCGTAAGTTCGCGAGAAGGAGGCCCAGTTTCTACGCAAGTATTGACTGGGGGCACAAACCAGGGGGTGGCGACTGTTTATTAAAAACACAGGGCTCTGCGAAGTCGCAAGACGACGTATAGGGTCTGACGCCTGCCCGGTGCCTGAAGGTTAAAAGGAGGGGTGAGAGCTCCGAATTGAAGCCCAGGTAAACGGCGGCCGTAACTATAACGGTCCTAAGGTAGCGAAATTCCTTGTCGGGTAAGTTCCGACCTGCACGAATGGCGTAACGACTTCCCCGCTGTCTCCAACATCGACTCAGCGAAATTGAATTGCCTGTCAAGATGCAGGCTTCCCGCGGTTAGACGGAAAGACCCCGTGCACCTTTACTACAGCTTCGCACTGGCATCAGGATTGTGATGTGCAGGATAGGTGGTAGGCATCGAAGCCGGGACGCAAGTCCCGGTGGAGCCTCCCTTGAGATACCACCCTTCGCACTCTTGATGTCTAACCGCGGTCCGTTATCCGGATCCGGGACCCTGCGTGGCGGGTAGTTTGACTGGGGCGGTCGCCTCCTAAAGCGTAACGGAGGCGCGCGAAGGTTGGCTCAGAGCGGTCGGAAATCGCTCGTTGAGTGCAATGGCAGAAGCCAGCCTGACTGCGAGACTGACAAGTCGAGCAGAGACGAAAGTCGGCCATAGTGATCCGGTGGTCCCAAGTGGGAGGGCCATCGCTCAACGGATAAAAGGTACGCCGGGGATAACAGGCTGATACTGCCCAAGAGTCCATATCGACGGCAGTGTTTGGCACCTCGATGTCGGCTCATCTCATCCTGGGGCTGGAGCAGGTCCCAAGGGTACGGCTGTTCGCCGTTTAAAGAGGTACGTGAGCTGGGTTTAGAACGTCGTGAGACAGTTCGGTCCCTATCTGCCGTGGGTGTAGGATACTTGAGAGGAGTTGCCCCTAGTACGAGAGGACCGGGGTGAACGATCCACTGGTGGACCTGTTGTTGCGCCAGCAGCAGTGCAGGGTAGCTATGATCGGAAAGGATAACCGCTGAAGGCATCTAAGCGGGAAGCCCCCCTCAAAACAAGGTATCCCTGAGGGCCGTGGAAGACCACCACGTCAATAGGCCGGAGATGTAAGCATGGTAACATGTTCAGTTGACCGGTACTAATCGCCCGATAGGCTTGATCTGTTCCAGTAACAGACAGTGAAAACACAAAGAACCAAAAGCAAAAATCGACTAATTGTATCTCTCATAAACAAATCGAGGATTTTCCTCGGTTTGGTGGTCATAGCGCAAGTGAAACACCCGGTCCCATCCCGAACCCGGAAGTTAAGCACTGTTGCGCCGATGGTACTGCGTCTTAAGGCGTGGGAGAGTAGGTCACCGCCAAACCTAGAAAAATCCTCAATACAATTCCAAAAACAAC
Source organism: Phaeobacter italicus (assembly GCF_001258055.1). GTDB lineage: Bacteria > Pseudomonadota > Alphaproteobacteria > Rhodobacterales > Rhodobacteraceae > Phaeobacter > Phaeobacter italicus. The sequence continues at coordinate 5,790 of NZ_CVRM01000021.1, forward strand.
AAACACCGCGGGATGGAGCAGCCAGGTAGCTCGTCAGGCTCATAACCTGAAGGTCGTAGGTTCAAATCCTACTCCCGCAACCAA